>CAWFEC010000001.1:0-135470 GCA_963814735.1 uncultured Acidobacteriota bacterium
GCCACGGCTTATATGGTCACATCGGCATCGGCCAGAATTGACGCTCGAGAGGAACACGAAAATCGAGATCATTCTTGAGCGGTCACTCTACTTCGGACGGGGCTGACCGCACCGGCCAACTGAAGTTCGTCAAATTCGACGAGCAGCAATGCGGCCGTGAGCGCACAAGGCCCTCGCGAGACCGCATTTTGGCGCCTGCGGGCGTTCGCTTGGAATTCCTGGAGACTGCTGGTAGATTCAGTTCTGGATGGCACCGGATAATCAATCCCAGCAACGAATTCTCATTGTGGAGGATGAGGAAAACGCCCGAAAGGGCTACGAAGCCCTGCTGCGCAAGTGGGACTTCGAAGTTCTGGGCGTAGGCAGCGGGGAAGATGCGCTCGCGAAGTTTCAGGAGTTTATCCACACGTAGTGCTCGCCGATGTCGAACTCCCAGGGATGAACGGACTCGACCTGCTGCGGCATCTGGGCGACGAAATCGAGAGAATTCCCGTGATTATCATCACCGGGCGAGGCAGCGAAGAACGCGTCGTCCAGGCGATCGAGGCAGGCGCCTTTTGGTACATCGAGAAGCCGCTAAAGCCTCCCGTCCTCCGCGCGCTGCTCGATCGCGCCTTCGGGCGCCTGAGGGACCGTCAGGCGGTTGCCGCCCTCACCCGCCAATTGCGAGACGCAGGCAGACTCGGCGAGCTGGTTGGTTCGTCAAGCCCGATGCAGGACGTCATGAGACAGGTCGAAATGGCCGCGCCCTCAACGGCGTCCATCCTCATCACGGGCGAAACGGGATCGGGAAAGGAAATGGTGGCTCGTTCGCTGCACATGCTGTCCCCGCGCGCCGATCGACCCTTTATCGCGATCAACTGTTCGGCGATTCCGGAATCGCTGATGGAAAGCGAAATCTTTGGCCACGAACGAGGGGCGTTCACGGGCGCGGCGGAGCGCCGCATCGGCTGCTTCGAGCTGGCTCACGGCGGCACGCTTCTGCTCGATGAAATCGGCGAAATGCCCGCTCCCACACAAGCGAAGCTTCTGCGGGTCCTCGAGGATCACAAGATCCGCCGCCTCGGCAGCAAAGTGGAAACCCCTGTGGACGTGCGCGTGCTCGCGGCCACGAATAAGAATCCCGAGCAGGCCGTGGCGGAGGGGCATTTGCGGCAGGATCTTTATTTCCGGCTCAACGTCTTCCACATTCACCTGCCGCCTCTGCGCGAGCACAAGGAAGACCTGCCGCTGCTCATCGAGCATTTGCTCGAAGAAATTTCGGAAAAGCACGGCAAGAAGGTTTCAGGTGTCGGCGCGGACGTGATGGAACTTCTGCGTTCGTATCCCTGGCCAGGTAACGTTCGCGAGTTGCGCAACGTGCTGGAGCGCGCGGCGATTGCCTCCGATCGCGGCATTATTGGCCGGCAACACCTGCCGTCCGATTTTGGCCACGCCGCCGCGACCGTCACGGCCGGCCTGAATGGCATCCGTTTCCCGATCGGCACAACCGTGGACGACATGGAGCGAGAACTGATTCTTCAAACCCTGTCGGCGACCAGTCAGAATAAGACGCGCGCGGCCGAGCTGCTCGGAATCAGTCTGAAAACGCTGCATAATAAGTTGAAAGAATATGAGGCGGGGCGGAAAGATGCGTCTCAGCCTGAAAACTAAACTCACGCTCGCCACCTCGCTGCTGGTGCTCGCGGTGGTCGCGGTGGTCTCGGCGCTGTATCTAGGGCGGCTCATGCGGCAGACCTTGCGGCAGGCGAACGATAACGCCAGCTTCGTCGCCCAGCAGATCTACAGCGCTTGTGGCAACGCTCTCGAAGAAGCGACCGAACGCGGAGATGCACCCGCCTCGCTCGATCCCGCCGATCTCCGCGACTACGTGCGCCGGGCTTTCGACAACAGCAGCACCCTCAACTCGCTCATCGAGTCCGACATCGGGATCTCAGGCACAATCTACGAAATCACGATCAGCGATAAGGATGGGGTCGTGCTCTTGTCGAGCGATGCGTCGCTGCGCGACCAGAAAGTCGCGGCACGGCCCCCGATCAGCTCGTTGGTGCGCGCGGGATTCTTTGAGCAGCTCCGCGAACTGTACGGCCCGCCGCAGATCTACGAATTCTCGCTGCCGTTCGAACTCCGAACCGCCCCCTTTGGCGATATCCGCGTAAGCTTCTCTTCGGCGCTGATCCGCGACGACATCTCACCCGGGCTCCGATCCGCCGGCATGTGGGCCCTCGGAGCTGTGTTGCTCTCGACGCTGTTCGTATTCGTCTTGAGCCGCATCGCCCTCGCGCCGATCGAGCGAATTTCGGCCCAGTTGGACCGCATCTCCGCCGGCCAGTTCGACGCCGGGCCTGCCGTTGAACGCGGCGACGAACTTGGCGCGGTCAGCACGAAGATCGTCGGCATTGGCAAGCAGTTGCGGGATGTCCGTGAAATCTTCAGCACGTTGCGCGAAAATCTCGACCAGGTGATGAGCGGCTTGGGCGATGGACTTCTTCTCTTCAATTCCGAAGGCCGGGCGGTTCTCGTCAGTCCTTCGGTTGAAAAGTTTCTGGGCCGTCCGCCGGAGGAGCTAAGGGGCCGGCGCGTAAGCGAAATCTTTTCGGCGCGTCATCCATTGCGCGACGTCTTGCAAATTCAAGGCGAGGAGATCGCACCCGCCGAGGGTAAGGAACTGACGCTTCAAGGAAGAGATGGCCCGCAGCGCATCGGCGTCAACGTGCAGGTGATCCGGGAGCACGGCGCACGGATCGGAACACTCGTCACCTTGCGCGACGTGGAATCAATTGAACGCATCGGCAACCAGCTACAGGTCTCCGAGCGCCTCGCTGCTCTCGGGCGCGTGACCGCCGGAGTGGCGCACGAGGTGAAAAATCCGCTGAACTCGATGCGCTTGTGGCTCGAGGTCCTGAAAGCCAATATGCCGATCGATCCGGAGCCGCAGCAAGCCGTTAAGATGCTCGACAGCGAAATCGACCGGCTGGATCGGGCCGTCAAAACGTTCCTCAATTTCACCAAACCTTTGGAGATCAACCTCGAGGAAGCCTCCTTGCCCACGCTCCTGGCGGACGTTTTGGACGCGGCGCGCCCCTCGATCAACAAGGCCGGCCTCATGCTGCGGGTGGATTTGCCCGAAGTATTTCCTCCCGTCCTGGTGGATCATCAACTCATTCACCAGGCCGTTCTCAATCTTCTGCTGAACGCGTGCGATTTCACCGGCCAGGGCGGAACAATCAAGCTCTCCCTCGAGCGCAACAGCGACTACGCCATCATCGAAGTGCGGGATTCGGGCAAGGGAATTGCGCCCGAGGATCAAAAGAAAATATTCCAGCTTTTCTTCACCACGCGCCCGGGCGGCACCGGTATCGGCCTCGCCAATACGTTTCGCTTTGTGCAGTTGCACAACGGGCGCATAGAATTTGAATCGGAGACGGGACGCGGCACCGCCTTTCGCATAGAATTGCCTCTTGGCCGTATTGCCGACGCCCCCGCGGGGAAGGTCCGCGATCTGACGCAACCGTTCGCTGCTGAAAAACGATAATGCCCATCCGTGTCGACAACCGAATCGCTATCGCCGCCTTGGCGTGCGTGCTTCCGCTCGCAATCGCGGGATGCGAGGGCAAGAATGTTCGCGCCTCGGTACCCGCGTCCGCTCCTGCGCCCGCGTCGGCCCAAGCCGACCGCCCGATGACTACGGCGCCCGACACCGACGCCACTCCTCCGGTGGGCGTTGCTGCTGCTCCTCCTCCCTCGATTCCAGGGTCACCTACGCCGTCGCCGTCCGTAGCGATTCCAGCAGCGACGCCCGCACCGGCTCCGCGCCGGCCCTCGGAAGGGCAGGTGCCCGATCAAGGCGACGTAGGATCGGCCGCACGTAAGCCCGCCTTGCAGATCACTCCGGAGCTTTCCCCAGGCGATCAAGCGAGCTACGAGCGCAAAACGACTGACGACCTCGCCGTCGCCGAGAAGAACTTGGGCCAAGCGAGCGGGAAACAGCTGAGCGCCGCTCAACAGGACCTCGTCGCGAAAATTACCAGCTTCGCTTCGCAATCCCGCGATGCCAGCAAGAGCGGCGATTGGGCCCGCGCCCAGAATCTCGCCCAAAAGGCCCGTCTGCTTTCCGTCGAGCTTCTGAATTCGCTGTAGCTCTGCCAGAGCGCCCTGATCGAAATCTTTTCCACAGGTCTATTGGATTCGCCCCTCGTTTTGTGGTAATTGTTACGCTCATGTGAACGAAGTCCAACTCGGAGGGAGCCTATGCCGACCACGACTCACGATATACGGCAGTCCCTGTTGATGCAAGATCCGGAATTTCGCAGTCTTTTCGAAGAGCATTCTCGTTGTGAATCCCGCCTCGAAGAAATCCTCAACTCATCATATCTAAGCTCCGAAGATCTCCTCCAAGAAGCGACCTTGAAGAAGATCAAGCTGCGCCTGAAGGATCAGATGGAATCGATCCTGGCGCGCCACCGGCATTTACCGCACTAACGTCCAGTAGGTTATTCACTTCTGTCGTACAATACAGCTGCATTCGATTTAGGAGCGCTGTTGCATGCCTAGCGCCATTTTATTTTCGGCTCAGGCGTCAAAAGCCTCCTCCCCCAAATCTGATTTTTTGTGAGGCACAAGCTCCCGCCCGGATGAGTCGGGCTTCCGCAACCATGGTTAAAGAAGCGTATCGCTTCGCGATTCCACCGATCGCTATCGGCGTCATCTGTATTTTCTTTGGTTGGAAGTGGCCGGCAGGGATTTTCATTTTCCTCGGCCTTTTTGTCTTCTACTTCTTCCGAGATCCGGAGCGCGTGATTCCCTCCGATCCCGGCGTGGTCGTTTCGCCGGCCGACGGCCGAATCGTCGAAATCGTCGACGAGCCGCTCGACTCGGTCATGGGGCACCGCATCAGCATCTTTCTCTCGATCTGGAACGTACACGTCCAACGCGCGCCGGTTGCGGGACGCATCGCCGATGTCGTATATCGCCCGGGCAAATTCATGGGTGCGTTTCGCTCCGCGGCCTCTCGCGAAAACGAGCAAAACGTCATCTATATCCATTCGTTACAAGGCACCATGGTTTTCAAACAAATCGCCGGAGCCATCGCGCGCCGCGTGCTATGCTGGAAAAGTCCGGGTGAAGAGGTCTCTTTAGGCCAGCGCGTGGGTTTGATTCGCTTCGGCTCGCGCGTTGATATCTGGCTCCCGATGGACGCGGAAATTGTTGTGAAGCGCGGCCAAAACGTTGCGGGCGGAGCAAGCGTCATAGCCAAATGGAATTCAACACCATAGATCCGATCGGCCAGGAAGAAGAACCGCGTCGGCTGTTCCGCAATCATCGGTTGCGTCGCGGCGTCTATCTCCTGCCGAGCGCCTTCACGGTCGCCAACCTTCTTTGCGGTTATTACGCGATCCTCGCGACGCTCGATGGCCGCGCCGGCGATTTCAACAACGCCGCCTGCGCCATCGGCTACGCAATCATCCTGGACTCTCTCGATGGCCGCGTCGCTCGCGCCATGGGCACCAACAGCGAGTTCGGCAAGCAATTCGATTCCCTGGCCGACATCATCAGTTTCGGCATCGCGCCCGCATTCCTGGCTTACGCCTGGGGCGTGCGCGCGATGGCTGCTGAAGCCGCGCCGGATGCTCTTCACCTGACGCAGCTTGGCTGGCTGCTCGGTTTCTTCTATCTCGGCTGCACCGCTTGGAGACTGGCCCGATTTAATATTCAAGGGATGGCGGAGGGCAGCAGTCGGTTTTTTGTAGGCATGCCGTGCCCGGCGGCGGCCGGCATGATCGCTGCCACGGTGCACTTCTTCCAGATTCCGATTGCGGACGCTCGCTTCTCCGTGCTGTGGCTGCTGCTCGTGGTTCTGCTCGGCGGCCTCATGTCCAGCACGATCCGCCACTATAGTTTCAAGGACGTCGAGTGGGCGCGACGCCGCCCGTCTCTGTTCGTCGTTCTGATCGTCGTGTTGATCGGCGCGATCTTCATGTTCTCCGGCCCCACGCTGTTGATAATCGCCACCGTCTACACGGCGCACGGCCTCGTCCTTCAAGGCGTCAAGACCGTTCGCCGCCGCGTTGCGTCTCGCCACGCCTGAGCCATGCCCTCCGGGCACGGGATTCTCCATCGCGTCGCTATTGTCGGAGCCTCCTCGCTTCTCGGTAAGGAACTGAAACAGGTTCTCGAAGATCGCAATTTCCCGGCGAGCGACGTAATTTTGCTCGATGAGAGCGTCATGGCCGGTACCCTCACCGAAGCGGCGGGCGAGCCCACCTTTATCCGCGCGCTCGAAGAGGACAGCTTCGAAGGTGCGCGCTTCGTCTTCTTTGCCGGCACGCCTGCCGATGCCGAGCGCAACTGGCGCGCGGCTCAAAGCGCAGGCGCCACGGTGATCGACCTCACCGGCGCTTTGTCGGCGGCGCCTAATGGTTCTGGCTCCATCATGTGGATTCCGGCGCTCACATCGGCATTGCCCCCGAAAAGTGAGCCAAACCCTTCGCCGACGCCGGTTGCTTACGCTTCACCCGCGGCGCCCGTGATTGTTGCGTGCACGCTCGCGGCTGGTTTTGCAAAAGTTCAGCCGCAGCGAATCGTCCTGCTGCTCTTCGCTCCCGTCTCCGATCGCGATCAGGCCGGCATCGAGGAACTCGAGAGCCAGACGGCCAGCCTTCTTTCCTTTCGCGAAATCGACCGCACCGTTTTTGACGCGCAGGTCGCCTTCAATCTTCTCGCGCGCCATGGTGAAGCAAGCAAACCGCGCATCGAGGATGTGCGCGCCGCAATCGCGCGCGACGTGGTCCGCTACCTCGCGGGCCGCGCGCCCATGCCTGCAATTCAACTAGTGCAAGCGCCGGTATTTTACGGGTATGCTTTCGCTGCGTACGCCGACCTTGCGTCGTCCAGCACGGCCGAATCGTTCGGCCAGCTCGAAGCGGCATTTGCAGGTCTCGGCGTAAAGGTAGCCGCGCCGGATGATGCCCCGCCGACGAACGTCAGCGTCGCCGGCGAAAGCGAGATTCATGTCGCGCGGGTCGAACCTGATCCGAGCGTCGAAAGCGGCGCCTGGATTTGGGGTGCGGTTGATAATCTGCGCCTTGCAGCCACCAACTCTGTGCGCATTGCGGAGGAACTTGTTGCGAAGTTGCCCTGAAATGCCGCCGCGCCACGCAGCGCGGCCCGCAAGAACCTTGCGGGCGCCCTTAGCCTTCTCCGTCTTTTTTGCGGCTCTCGCGGTCGCGATCTTGGCGCAGGGTTGCGGCTATCACGTCGCGGGGCACTCTGCGAATCTGCCGTCCGAATGGACGACGATCGCGATCCCGGCGTTCAAGAACGATACGACGCGGTATCGCATCGAGCAGCGCTTCACGGAAGCAACCATCCGCGAGTTCATCACGCGCACCAAATATCACGTCGTGCAGGACCCCGCTTCCGCCGACGCAGTGCTCCACGGTGAAGTTCTCTCGATTGACACCACACCTGTTCTGTTCAACGCAACCACAGGCGAAGTCACCACCATGCTCGTCACCGTGCACACGAAGATTTCCCTTGTCGACAACCACACGCAGAAGCCTGTATACAAAGACGACGACATGGTTTTCCGCGATCAGTATCAGATCTCGACCGACGTGAACAGCTTCTTCGAGCAGCAAGATCCCGCCCTCGACCGCATGTCTCGCGATCTGGCGTCGCACATCGTTGCCAACGTGCTGGAGCGTTTCTGATGGCGTCTGCATCCCCCGAAAAGCTGGTCGAACAGCTCGCTCGCGGCAAGACCATCGGGGCCGTGCTTCTTCTCGGCACCGATCACTACCTTCGTGAGATGTGCCGCAATCGGATCATCGAGACGTGCGTTCCGGAAGCCGCTCGCGACTGGGCCGTCGCCCGGCTTTCCGCTCGAGATGCCGGATGGGACGAAATTCTGCAGCGCGCCGAGACTCTGCCGATGCTCGCGCCGCGCCAGGTGATCGTCGTCGAGGATGTGGAATCGGTCGAGAAGCTCGGCGAGAAATCGCGCGACGACATTATCGAGGCCCTCGAAAAATATCTGAGTTCGCCCGCGCCGTTTACAGTCTTGGTGCTCGAGGCCTCCGAGCTCGACGGCCGCCAGAAGTTCCGCAAGCTCCTCGGCGAGAAAGCCCTTGTTGTCGAATTGACGATTGGCGGCGAATCGGCCGCTGCGCTCGCGGCACAAATGGCGAAGGACCTCGGCGCTGAAATCGACCGCGATGCCGCCGCGTTGCTAGCCGATATCGTCAATAGCGAGCCAGCCCGCATGCGCGGCGAGCTCGAAAAACTTTCTACCTACGCGCTGGGACGCCGCATCACCGCGGCCGACGTCGAAATTCTTGTTGTCGCGGCACGCAAGAATACTGTTTGGCAGCTCACCGATATGCTCGCCAGCCGCAGGCGGCGCGACGCTCTCGCTTTCCTCGATAATCTCTTGCGCGAAGGCGAGGAGCCGATCGGAATTGTCGGCGCGCTTGCGTGGACTTATCGCAAACTCATCGAAGCGCGCGACCTTCCCGCGCACACTGGAGGCTTTCAGGCAGCTCGGCAGCTCGGCATGCGCCCCGAGGCCGCCGAAGCGGCCGTCCGCCAGGCGCACCGCGTCCCGAAGAGCGAATTGCTCTCTGGTCTCGTCGCACTAGCGGAAGCCGATAGCCAGCTGAAATCATCGAATCCCGACCCGCGCGCGCTGATGGAATTCCTGATCGCGCGCCTCACGACGCCCGCGTCCGTTTCCCACGCCCGGTAGCGCAAAAGAAAAGGCGCCCCGAAACCTCGGAGCGCCTCAACGAAAATCGTTCGTTCTCGCCGCTGTTACTTCTTCGCCTGCAGCCCGTTCAACGCAAGCGCCAGACGCGACTTGTACCGGTTCGCGGTGTTCTCGGCCAGCGTCCCCTTGCGAATGGCCTTATCGAGATCGGAGAATGTCGCGGACAGCAGCTTTTCCGCACCCGCCTTATCCGCGGCAGCTAATGCCGCGCGCATCCGGCGCAGCGACGTGCGGACCCTGGTGCGATTCATGCGGTTGATTGCCGCGCGCCGCTCGGCCTGGCGGATATTCTTGAGGACCGATTTCGTCTTCTTTCTGTGCTTTACCGGCGTACCCTGAGCCATTCATTGCTCCTTCGCGTGTAGTTTCGGCTGAACCAGAGTAGCGAACCCGCCCATCCCTGTCAATTTGCTGTACTCGTCCACATGATTAGTGACACTTGGCTTTCTGTTTGTGAGATTTCCAGCGCTCGAGAAATTCGAGCGGAGTGAGATAGTGGAGCGCCTGGTGAGGGCGGACGGTGTTGTAAATGTGTTCCCAGCGACGGAGCTGGGGATTGAGATGCGCGACGTTCCAGCGGTCGGGGATCACCTGATAGAACTCCTCGTGATGCGTGCGATGAGAGCGTTCGACCTGTCCGTTGAGCTTGGGCGAGCGTGGCGGAAGCACGAAGAGCGGCAGGTTTCGTTGTTGGCAAGCGATCTCGAATTCGGCAGCGAATTCGCTGCCGCCATCCACCTGCAGAGCGGCGATGGGGAAAGGCATGCGATCGACCAGCGTGTCCAGGAAGCGAGCCGCGGCCAACGAAGTGGCGCGTTCGTGCACCTCCAGCACATCCCAACGAGAGACCATATCGCGGGCCGAGAAGTGCTTCAGTACCACGCCGCGCGCCGGTCGCACCTCTTTCGTGTCGAGCTGCACCAGATCACCCGGCCTTCGAATAGGCCAAAAATGGGGCTTTCGCCGGGCCCAGGGACGGCCGCGCATCTTGCGGCGCCGGACCGCTATTCTCGCCGGAGTTTCCACCAGCACGCCGCGGCGCTTCAGGTCGTTCAGGATCCGGCCCACCATGGACGTGGAGAGCCGCAGATTTTTGCGGCCCAGCAGCACGACCAGTTTGTCCTTCCCCCAGCGCGGATACTCGCGTCGCAGAGCGAGAACGGCTTCGCTCTGCGAGGGAGTCCAGGTGGGTTGGCGATGCCGATGTGGTCGATGCGAGCGATCCTCCAGAGTGGAGAGGTTATGAGGATCGTAGCGCCGCCACCAGCGATAGAACGTCTGCCGGCTGATCCCAAAGTGGCGGCAGGTAAAAGCCGCATTGCGGCCGTGACGTAAATAATGACTCATCCAAGCCAACCGGAGCTGACCGGCCCGGCTCAGCTCGCACCCAAAACGCGAAAGCTCGCGCGCTCTGGGCACCTTCCCTCTTCGTATTTGCATGGCGACACTCTACCGAGTGTCACCAATCATTCTGAACGAGAACATTTGCCGCGGCCTCGGCTCGCCTTCGGTACTGCGGGACACAGACGATGATCCCTCCGAAGAAGCCGACGGCGTAGGAAGCGCCGTGAGCCCACCAGTCGGCCATGAAACGAGCGTCTGCTGTCACAGGTAGGTTATGTGATATCCATTCCGGCGGAAATATGAGGCCTCGTCGGGCCAAGGCGAAACCCAGCAGGCCAGCTAGCAACGCGCACCCGGCCATCACGATCAGCAGTTTCGCAATGGGTTTCAAAACGTTTGCGGCTGACAGCTTGGGACGTGACCCGCTTCGGCAGGCTATCGCAAGCAAAACGCCGAGGGCTGCCCCCATCCACCAAGTGGCAATCACGCCCCATCCCAAGGCCAGTAGAGTGGGAGATTGAGTTGCAAAAACAGGTGGGTGAAAAACCGTAAAGTACTGAAGGCAGACACGCGCAGTGATTTGGTCATGGACAACGCCATACAAGATGGCGGCGAGAATACTGACAAAGCAGATTTTCAGCGATTCAACCATGAGAAGAGACGCACCCCAGAGACGTGAGTATAAAGCGCGATCTCTCCCGCCTTGCGAAAAAATGTCGCACGGCATACGCTCAATGGGCTGCGAAACTGCCTCAGCGCATGGCGACCAAGAACAATTCGAAAACAAAGCCAGACGACGCCACCGGCGGCTGCCTCTACGTTGTTGCGACTCCCATCGGGAATCTCGAAGACATTTCGCTCCGCGCCCTCCGCATTCTCAAGGAAGCCGACGTGATCGCCTGCGAGGACACTCGCCAGACGCAAAAGCTTCTCTCGCACTTCACATCCCGAAGCGCCTCGTCAGCTACCACGAGCACAACGAAATCACGCGCGCCGCAGAGCTCGTCATCGAGCTCGAGCAGGGCGCGAAGGTGGCGCTCGTCAGCGATGCCGGCACGCCCGCGATCTCCGATCCCGGCTACCGTCTCGTCAGCCTCTGCCTGCGCCACGGAATCGAAGTCGTTCCCGTGCCGGGTGCCTCGGCGTTCGTCGCCGCCCTCGCGGCCTCGGGAATGCCCGTCAGCGAATTCATTTTCGTTGGTTTTCTGCCGGCGCGGCCCACGGCTCGCCGCAAAGCTCTTCGCGATCTCGCAACCGAGCCGCGAACCGTCGCGATCTACGAGGCGCCTCATCGCCTGCTCGACACACTCGAGGATGCGCTCGAAATCCTAGGCAATCGCCCCGCAGTGATCGCGCGCGAAATCACCAAGGCCTTCGAGGAATTCCAGCGCGGCCACATCGAAGACTTGCTCGCCGCCGCGCAAAAGAAAGCGCTGCGGGGTGAAATCACTCTCCTCATCGGTCCGCCCGATGGACACGCAATACACGCCGAGACGGACGCGCCCGCCGAAGCCAAGGTCCCGCTCGCGCGCCGCGTCGACGAAATCATGAACGACCGCGGCATCGATCGCAAAGCAGCGCTGAAACAAGCCGCGCGCGAGCGCGGCATCACCCGCCGCGAAGCCTATAAGCAGCTACTGATCACGCGCGACGAATAAGACATCCACGCACTCCGGCGCGCCCAAGAATCGCGCGGATAAAGCCCCCGAAAATTCCGCTTGACACGAATCCGTCTATCCGCTACATATTGTAGCGCTACAATGGCTAACACATACGCAAAGCGCCCAAAGGGCCTCGGCGAAGTCGAACAGACGGTGATGGATTATGTCTGGGCTCACGGGCCATGCTCGGCGGAATCCTGCCGCGAGGCCCTTGCGCCCACGCGCCCGATGAAGGAATCGACCGTGCGGACGATCCTCACGCCGGCTCGAACAGAAGGGATTCGTCTCGCACGAGGTGGAAGGCCGCACCTACATCTATCGCGCGGCCGAGGCCCGGCAAAACGTGGCCGTGCGCGCCGTGAAGAGCATCATCGACCGCTTCTGCGGCGGATCGGCCGAGGAACTCGTCGTCGGCATGGTCGATCACGCCGTCATCGATCGCGAGCAGCTCGAGCGCCTCGCCAAGAAAATCGCGCAGCAGAAAGCGGAAGGAAAATCCTCAACCGGGGCGAGGGGCCGCTCCGCAAAGAAGGGAAGCTGACATGTCGCCCGCAACGATTCATGCAAGCTCGATTTTCCTCACCATCCTCGCTGACGCCGCAGCGCGATCGATTTTACTTGGCTCCTTCGCCGCCGCGTCACTCGCCGTCTTCCGCGTCAAGAGCGTACGAATGAAGCTGCTCTCGTGGAGAGGTGCCCTCATCGCCGCCCTCTCCATGCCTTTGCTCATCGCTCTCTGCCCCGCGATTCCGCTCCCTGTTTTAGTTCCGAGCCTGCCGCAGCACGCCGCCGTTCAGGCCGACGCGCCGCAAGCTGTCGCGGCGTATCCAGCCGCGGTTGCGCCGGTGCTTGGGATCCCGCCGGGCACCACGGATCTCGCGCGGGCGACGCGCAAAGCAGCCTCCGCGTCGGAAGGAGCGCCTATCGCTTCCAACGCGCGTCGAAAAATGCCGTGGCCTATTCTCGCCATCGCCGCGTATCTGGTGATCGTTCTCGCATTTTGCCTTAGGCTGGCCGTCGGCATTCGTTATGGAAAGCGGCTGCAGGATGGCGCCTCATCAATCCGCGACGCCCGAGCCGCGGAAATTCTTTCCGCCGCTTCCCGCTCCGCTGGACTGCTCGCGATTCCCCGGCTGGCGGAATCCCGGATGCTTTCGGTGCCGCTGATGTTGGGTGTTCGCGAACCCGCGATCCTGCTCCCCGCCGGCTGGCGCGAATGGGACGACGAGGAATTTGCGGCTGTCCTGGCGCACGAGCTTTCGCACGTCGAGCGGCACGATGCGCTTTGGCAGCGCCTGGCGCTGATTCACCGCGCGATCTTCTGGTTCAGCCCGCTGGCATGGTGGCTCGACCGCCATCTCGCTGACCTCTCGGAGCAAGCGAGCGACGAAGCGGCGCTGGCCGGCGGCGCCGATCGCACACGTTACGCCGAAACATTGCTCGGCTTTTTTGCGGAGCTCGAAGCGGCGCCGGAACTCGTATGGTGGCATGGTGTCGCGATGGCCAAAGCCGGACAAGCCGAAAAGAGGGTCGAGCGAATTCTCTCGTGGAGGAATGCGATGTCGAACAGGCTGACGAAGGCTCTCGCGATATGGCTGGTTATCTGTGCGGCGCCGGTTGTCGCGCTGACCGCGTCCCTGCATCCCTCCTTTTTCAGCTTGCAAGCGCAGCAAATTCCTGCCCTTCCTCCTCCACCGCCGCCGAAGCTCGCGCCCCCTGCCGATCCGAGCGCAAGCGCTGAGCCCGAGACTCCTCCACTGCCGGCAGTTGCGCCGCTTCCAAATCTGCCGAGCGATCCCAGCGAGCCAAGCGCCTCCGACGCAGCGCCTAGCATTGTGCCGCTGCCGCCGTTGCCACAAGTTGCGCCGGTACCTCCTGTGGCGCGGTTCGCAGGTTCCGGTCACTCCGCCCACGCCACCAACGCCAGCGGCGGACTGGGGCAATTGGAACTGGGGAGCCAATTGGCCCTGGGGCTCGCGCTTTGTGATTGTCACGCCGGGCTCGGAGCCGTGGATGATGTCCGGCTCCGGGGAGGATATGCAACACGCGAAATCGCTCAGCGACAAAATACCGGGCGACTTCATCTGGTTTGAGCGCGACGAAAAATCCTACATCATTCGCGACCCGGCCACCGTCGATCGCGCGAAGCAGCTATGGGCCGGCGGCGGCGATTTCGCAAGGCAGCAGGAAACTCTCCGGAAAAAGCAGGAGGAACTCGGGGAGGAAATGCGCGAGGAGGTGCAGCAGAAAATGAACGAGCTGCGCGTGAAGATTCCCGATCTCACCGCCGAGATCCAAAAACTCCAATCGGAAGTGAAAGACCTGAACGCGAGCGGGGCGACGCTTCAGCAATTGGGCGACCTTCAAAAGGAAGTCGGCGAACTTCAGCGCGCGCTGGGCGAGACGCGCTGGCAAGCCGGAAGCCAGATGAACGACCTCGGACGCCAGGCAGGCGACCTTGGCCGGCAAATGGGCGAACTGGGCCGGCAAGAGGGTGAGATCGCGCGCCAGCAGGTGGAACGGGCCCGTCAGGGGGCGGAGCAGATGAAACAGCTGCTCGATGATGCCATCGCGAAGGGCCTCGCGAGGCCGGAGTGATCTTACGAAGCAGCGCGGTCGCAGTCGACCGTATCGCGCGAAAAGAAAGTATCCACGCATACGAGGATTTGGCCGGCCGTCTGCGCGTGGTGCACCTGATGCCGCAGTTCGCCGCCATTGCGCACGCCGTGCGTGAAAAACGTCGCAAACTGCTTCATCTTCCCGATCGCATCCGGCATCTCGGCGTCGATCAGGCTGCGGAAATAGCCTGATAGCAGCCGGTAGCGATCCTCTTCCGTCGGCTCGTCGTAACGCCCCGTCGCAAGATAATCACCGATCTGCCGGAAGATCCACGGATTCGAAGATGCAGCCCGCCCGATCATCACCGCGTCGCATCCTGTCTCTTCGATCATGCGTACTGCATCTTGCGGCGTGCGGATGTCGCCGTTACCGATCACCGGAATGCGCACGGCTTCCTTTACCGCGCGGATCACGCTCCAGTCGGCCGTCCCCGCGTAACCCTGCATGCGCGTCCGTGGATGCACGGCAACCGCTTCGATCCCGATCTGCTCGGCCATGCGCGCCACATCCACTGCGACGATGTTGTTCTCGTCCCAGCCCGAGCGAATCTTGATCGTCAGCGGGATGCGCACCGCCGCGCGCACCGAGCGAAAAAGCCTCTCGATCAGCGGCAAGTCGCGCAACAGCCCCGAGCCCCCGCACTTCACCACTTTCTTCACCGGGCAGCCGAGATTGATGTCGACGTGATCGAAGCCCAGATCTTCCGTGAGCGCGGCGGCGGAGGCCATCACGCCCGGATCAGAGCCGAAAATCTGCGCCGCGATCGGCCGCTCGTCCTCGTCGAAATAGAGATACCGCAGCGTCCGCGCTGCGCTCCGCGTGAGCCCCTCGGCGCTCGTGAACTCGGTCATGATCAGCCCGCACGAGCCAAGCGACCGGATCACGCGCCGGAAGACGGTATCGGTGACGCCCGCCATCGGCGCGAGGATCGTCGCCGGGCGGATCGCCACATCCCGAATTTTGAGTTCTGCTGGAAACATAGGAAGAGAGTCGCGCTAGACGCGCGTGCTGTCGAGCCGTTCTCGAGAGAAGGTTTCGCCCGCCTCAACATCGGCCGCCAGCGGCACCGTAGCCGAGGCGGACGCGCTCGCGCCCACAGCCCGCCGCGCCGCTGAGCCGTTTACAAGATGCGCGAGCAGAGCTTCCTTCGAGCCGCCGAAAAAGCCCTCGATCACCTGACCAAGCGCCTGCGCTCGCGCTTCTTCCGCGCTGAGCCTTGGCCGGTAGACGTACGCGCGCCCCAACTTTCGCCGCTCGACCACTCCCTTGCGCGCGAGCCGGTCCATGATCGTCATAATGGTCGTGTAGGCACGCGCGCGGCGCGGCGCCAGCTGGTCGCGAATCTCGCGCACCGTGCCCTCGCCGATCGGCCACAGCGTATTCATGCAATCGAGTTCGAGCGGCGCAAGATCCAGCACCGAGCGCTTCGACAGATGCGGCAGCAGCGCGCCCTTTTCAATCGCCTCGTTCACCGGCAGGCTCATCTTTTTCCCGAGTCCTTTGCGTCGCCAAAAGGCAGGGTCGCCGTCGTTGCGGCGTTGGGGCCCTTGTCGTTGAGAAACGAATTCGTCCGCAGCAGCGACCGCCGCAGCGAAGGATTGCGCTCCGTCCAAATCTCCTCGCCGCCCGCGGAATCGAGCGTCGCGTACACTCCCGCCATCTTCGAATCCAGGTCGTCGATGAAGTGCAGCGCCAGCGCCTCCGGAATCTGCGGCAGCGCCGGGGAGCCGAACTCGTACGACCCATGGTGGCTCAGGATCAGGTGCTCCAGCAAGACGCCGAGCGGTTCCGGGAATCCCGAAATCGCCCTCCGCTTTTCCCGCACCAGCGCGACGCCGATCGTGATGTGCCCGAGAAGCCGCCCTTCGGTCGAATAATCGATCGCGCGAGTGTACCTCAACTCGTCCAGTTTTCCGATATCGTGCAGCACCACGCCCGCGAGCAGCAGGTCCGCGTCGAGTTGCGGGTAGTGCGCCGATACGTCCGCCGCCAGCCCGATCAGGCTGACCACGTGCTCGAGCAATCCGCCGAGATAGGCGTGATGCATCGTCATCGCGGCGGGCGCGCGTTTCAATTTCGGCACGATTGCGGGATCGTCCACCACGCTCGTCAGCAGCTTCTTCAACCACGGATTCTTCATACCGCCAATCGCTTGCCGCAACCGGCCATAAAGCTCTTCGACGTCGTACTTCGTGTGCGGTAGGAAATCGCCGAGGTCGTAGTCGCGTTCGAGCGCCGGAACGATCTGCTCGAGCGTCAATTCCTTGCGCCCGTTGTACAGCTTCACCCTGCCGCGAATCTGCACCACATCGTCGCACTCGAAGGTCGCCGCCAGCGTGGCATAGTTCTCCCACATCTTCGCCGGGATTGTCCCGGTACGGTCAGCCAGCTCCAGATGCAGCCACGAAGTTCCGGTTCGCTGCGACGTGCGCACTTCTTTCTCGCGAACCAGAAAGAGCGAAGCCACCAATTGGCCATCCGCGAGATCGGTGATGAAGTGGGATTTCATAGGCCGCCGTTGACGTTGGGCAACGGCACCTTGTGTTTGCCCTTCTTCTTCGTAACCGCATCCGGCGTCGGAGCCACTTCCTGGATCACGGTCGCCCCCGGCACCGCCGCCGTATCCGTGAATCCGGGTTTCACCGTGACGTAGCTCTCTTCGCGCAGCTCGGCCAGATAGCTGCGCATTGCGGGATCCATCTTCTGCTTGTAGATGACGTTGGTGATCTGGTCCGAGACCTTGTCGAGCGGCTGCAAACCCGCCTGGTAATGCTCGTTCACCTTTAGGATTTCAAATCCGGTCTTCGTCTGGATTACGTCGGTGATGCCGTTCTTGTCGAGTTTGAAGACCGCATCCGCGAGCTGCGGCGCGAGTTGGCCACTCTCGTAAGATCCCAACTCGCCGCCGTCTTGGGCCGTCGAGCCTTCCGAGTGCCGCTTGGCCAGTTCGGCAAAGTCGTCGCCGTTCACGATCCGCTTGTGCAAGTCGTCTGCTTTCGTCTTGATGGCCGCAATTTCCTCGGGAGTCTTCCCCTCCGTGCTCAGGAAAATCTCGGAAAGGTCCACCTGTTCCTTCCGGACGAAATCCTGTTTGTGGGCGTCGTAATACTTTTTGATCTCATCGGGGCCGATGTCCATCCGGCCGCCCACTTCCTGCTGGATCACCTTCTGCGTCAGCAGGCCGTTTTTCATCTGTTGCTTGTAATCTTCCCAGACGATCCCTTGTTTCTCGACGGCCTTTTCCAGATCGTCCATCGTGGCGAGATTGTTCTCTTTGCGGACCTCGTCCAGGCGCTTCACGAGCTCCGTCTCGACATCGATACCCATATCCTTGGCGCGCTCGATCAGAAGCTGCTGATCGATCATGTCTCGCAGCAGGTTCTTCTGGCGCTCTTTCACCTCCGCCTGCACCTGCTCCTGCGTGCAATTCTGGCAGTCCTGCCGGACTTCTTCCGCCAGTCCCTGCGCGGCCTTCTCGTAGTCGGAGAGCGTGATAATCTGATTGTTCACGCGCGCCACGATCTCTTCGATAAGGGTGTCCTTCGACTGCGCCTGCGACGGCGCTTGCGCTCTCGCTCCAGGCGCCAAAGAGAACGCGACAAAACCGACCAGCCATATCACGGAAAGCAAATTTCGGGTTTTCATGTGGGTCTCTCGCGAAATTCTATCTCTACGATTGTAGTTGCCGCAATACGTTTCTGACGGCCTCCATCACGCCGCCTCTGTAGCCTTTCCAGTGCAGCCAGAGCACCCCGGTCGGATCGAGCCTCATGTCGCGGTGCCTTCGAATCAACTTCACGAGCCGCTCAGGTCCGAGTGGCGTATCCTCGTAAAATTTGATCGCCACTTCGTCGCCGCGACGGTCAATGGAAGCCACCAGCAGCTTCTCCGCCTGCGCCTTCAGCACCGCGTACTCAAGCAGGTTCACCACAGCCGGCGGCGGAGGCCCGAACCGGTCCTCCAGCTCCTTCCGCACTTCGTCGCGCGCCGCGTCCGAAATCACGCTCGCGATGCGCTTGTAGATTCTCAGCCGCAGATTCTCGCTATCGATGAATTCCGAAGGAATCCGCACATCCAGGCCCAGGTTGAGCGTCGCGCGGCGCTCCGGCGTCACTGCCTCGCCCTTCCGCTCGGCGACGGCCCGCTCCATCATCTGGCAGTACATGTCGAAGCCGACGGCCTCGATATAGCCGTGCTGTTCGCGCCCCAGCAGGTTTCCCGCGCCGCGCAATTCGAGATCGAGCGCCGCGATCCGGAATCCCGCGCCGAGGTCGCTGAATTCCTTAAGCGCCGCGAGTCGCTGCCGCGCGATGGGCGTTAGCGGCACGTCGGGCGGAACGAGCAGATACGCATAGGCTCGTTGGTTCGACCGGCCCACTCTCCCGCGCAACTGGTACAGCTCGGAAAGCCCCATGCGGTCGGCGCGATTGATTACGATCGTGTTCGCGCGCGGGATATCGAGCCCGTTCTCGATAATGGTCGTCGACACCAGCACATCCGCCTCGCCGCGGACGAATCTCATCATCACCTTCTCGAGCTCCGTCTCGCGCATCTGTCCGTGCCCCACCACGATCCGCGCTCGCGGCACCACCCGCTTCACCAGCGACGCCAGCGATGCGATCGATTCGACGCGGTTATGGACGAGGAACACCTGCCCGTCGCGATCCAGTTCCTCTTCGATCACTTTCTGCACCAGCGTCTCGCTGAATGGCGCAACCGTTGTCTGGATCGCCAGCCGGTCCTTCGGCGGCGTCTCGATCACGCTCATATCGCGCAATCCCACGAGCGACATGTGCAGCGTGCGCGGAATCGGCGTCGCCGACATGGTCAGCACGTCCACGTTCTTGCGCATCTCCTTCAGCCGCTCTTTGTGCGCCACGCCGAATCGCTGCTCCTCGTCGACGACCAGCAGCCCCAGATCGTGAAACTTCACGTCCTTCGAGAGGACCCGGTGCGTGCCGATCACGATGTCAACCTTCCCGGCCTCGAGCTCCTCGAGCGTCTTCTTCTGCTCCTTCTCGTTGCGGAACCGGCTCAGCATCTCGATGCGCACCGGAAACGCCGCGAATCTTCGCCGGAAAGGTTTCGTTGTGCTGGAACGCCAGCACCGTGGTCGGCGCGAGCACCGCAACCTGCTTCGAATCCGAGATCGCCTTGAAAGCGGCGCGCATGGCGACTTCCGTCTTGCCGTAGCCGACGTCGCCGCACAGCAGCCGGTCCATCGGCAGCGTCGATTCCATGTCGCGCTTTACATCTTCGATGGCCTTCATCTGGTCCGGAGTTTCCTCGAATTCGAAGGCGTCTTCAAATTCACGTTGAAAATTGGAATCCGCCTGAAACGCGTGTCCCACGGCCGTCTTGCGTTCAGCATAGAGCGCGAGAAGCTGGTCGGCCATGTCGTCGACCGACTTGCGCACGCGCGTCTTGCGCGTCTCCCAGACCGTCGTGCCCAGCCGGTCGAGCGTGGGCGGCTCGCCTCCGAGCGATTGATACTTCTGGATAAGGTCGAGCCGCGCGAGTGGGACGTAGAGCTTCGCGTCGTCCGCGAAGTGCAGCAGCATGAACTCGCCTGTCGCGCCTTCGACGACCACTTGCCGCAATCCGTCGAACTGCCCGATCCCGTGATCCACGTGCACGACGTAGTCGCCCGGCTTCAGGTCCGAGAAATCGCTGAAAAAACTTGCCGTCTTTGGGCGCGCGCGCTGCCGCTCGGGCGGCGAAAGCGTCTCGAAAAGATCGGCGGTGCCGTAAATCGCTAGCCGGGCCGCGGGAAAGACCACACCCTCGGCCAACGGCGCTTTCACGATCACCATCGCGGGCGCGTTGCCGGTGCTGCCTTCCTCAGCCAGTCGCGTGACCGTCACGTTCTCTTCCAGCTCGCCGAGCCGGTAAGGCAATTCATATTCGTGACAGATGTCGGCAAACCGTTCGAGTTCTCCGGTGCTTGCCGCGGACACCACCACGTGCTCGCCCTCGCCGAGCCGTCGCCGTACTTCGCCCATAAATGCAGCCACGTTGCCGTGGTATCGCGTCGTCGGCTGCGTTTGCAGCGCGAGCGGCACAGCGCCTTCGACCGCGACCCCAAGATGCTCGATCGCCAGCCGCGGAAAGAGTTCAAGCGCGAGCGACCACTCCTCCTCGCTCAGGATGTAACGGCTGGCAGGCTCCGCGAGCGGGTCCTCCGCTTCCTCAAACGCCTGGTCGAGCCTCGCGCGATACTTTTCGATCGCGCCCTTGATCTGCGTCGGTTCGTCGAGCACCACCAGCGGATCGGTGGCCAAATCGAACAGCACGCCGTTGCGCTCGTGCTGCAGCATGTCGCGAAATTCCCACCCAGGATAAAAACCTTCCGGCAACTCGCCGCCTTCGCGGCCCGATTCCGACGACACCCGCATCGGTTCGAGCACTTGGACCTGCCGCAGCGTTTCCGTCAGCGGCAAAAGCGTCGCGCGCTCCATCGGATTCGTCGAGCGCTGCGTATTCGGATCGAATGCCCGGATCGACTCGATCGTGTCGCCGAACAGTTCGATGCGGACAGGCTGCGGCGTCTCCGGCGAAAACACGTCGATGATGCCGCCGCGCACCGAGAACTGCCCCGGCATCTCGCATGTCGTGTGTTTCTCGTATCCCGCGCCGCCGAGAAACTCGATGAAATCTTCATGCCCGATCGATTCATCGCGCGCGATCGTGCGCGCCAAGCCTCGATAAAACTGCGATTCGCGCATTCGCCACAGGACCGCTTGCACCGGTGCGATCACGATGTCCGCTTCGCCCGTCGCCAGCCGCCACAACGCAACCGCACGCGCTTCCGAAATCTCCGCGTGTGGCGAGCGCCCTTCGTAGGGCAACACGTCGTGGGCCGGGAACCATGCCACGCGGCGCCCCGGCTTGCCCGTCACCGCCTCGTAAAACCAGCGCATCGGATCAAGCAGCTCTTCGGCGCGCTGGTTCGATTCGACCACCACGATTGCCGGCCGCCCGAGCTTGCCGAATACGATCGGAACCAGCAGAGCCTTCGCCGAATCTGTAAGTCCCGAGAGGTCGACCTTGCCGCCCTCGCGGCGCAGCCGGTCGCACGCGTCATCGACCGCCGACTGCCGGCCGATACGCCCGAAAAGTTCGGAAACCAGCGGAAGAATCATGTACGGAGATTGGCGATCCGTTCGATCAGTTGCGCCGTGGAATAGCCGGGTTCGAGCGGGACGTGCACGATCTTGCATCCCAGCGCTTCCAGCTCGCGCTGGTGAAGGCCAAACTCGCGCTGCGCCCGGGAGCCGCCCTCGACAAATACGTCGGGCACGAAGTGCAGCAAGAACGGATGCGGAGAAGGTTCATCGAACGGCACCACGAAATCCACCGCAGCGAGAGCCGCGACGATCTCCATTCGCTCGGCGGCCGGCGTCACCGGGCGCACAGCCTTTGGCGCATCGCCAAACTGCTCGCGAACGCTCGCATCGCTCTGCACCGCAACCGCCAGGAAATCGCCGAGCGACCGCGCTTGCTCCAAAAGACGAATGTGTCCCGGATGAAGCAGGTCAAACGACCCGCTCGCGCACACCACTTTCCTCCCGTTGCGTTTCCATTCGCTCCGGCGGAGAATCAGCTCGCCTTGCGAAACGACTTGTCCCAATCGATTGCCCCGCGATCTCTTCCCGCAGGAAGAGCCGAAGCATCAATTCTATCACGCGCGCTCGCGACGGCGCGGAGTGCAGGCAAGCGCCGCGTGAAGCCAGTCGCATGAATCTCGCGGGACAAATGCGATGAAGCGTTGGGCAATCGAACTCGCGATCCTTGGCGTGATTCTTATCGTCCTCGGCGCCCATTGGATTAAGCGAGCCGAGCTTCCGCGCCACGACATCATTCTCGACGGCAGGAATTGCCACACGCCCGTCACTGTTCTCGATCCGCCGCGTGGCGTCGCTCCCGTCGGCTCCGCCATCGTGCTCCACGGCCTCTCGGCCGATCGCCGCGTGATGATGTACCTCGGCTCGGACTTCGCCGGCCACGGATTTCGCACCTATCTCTTCGATCTCGCGGGCCACGGCGACAACACCGACCCATTCACCTTTCCGCGAGCCGAACAGTGCGCGGCCGTCGCGATCGATTCTCTCACCCGAAGTGGCGCGATCAATCCGCGCAAAACGATCCTCCTCGGCCACTCCATGGGTGGCGAAATCGCCGTGCGCATCGCGGATCACGACCCAGTCGCCGCTACGATCGCGCTCTCGCCCGCTCCGATGACGCTGCCCCGGCGCATGCCTTCGAATCTGCTCGTGATCGCCGGAGGCCTCGATCTCTGGCCGGTAAAAGCGGAGGCGCGCGCGCTGGCCGCAGCCGCTGGTGGTGACCGCACCGCGCCCTCTGATTTCGCCGAGCAGCGCGCGTTCCAGCTCGTGTTCCTGCCTTACGCCACGCATACGACGGGGCTCATCGACCGCGGCGTCGCGCATCGCTCCGAACTTTGGGCGATGCAGGCGTTATTCCCCAATGTGCCGCCCAACACGCTCGCGCTCAATTTGGATTTGGCGACGTATCAGACGTTCAGCCGCGGCCGTCGTCGTCTGGCCGGAGCCGTCCTCGGTTTGATTGGCCTCGCGCTGCTTTTTCCCTTTGCGCTCACGATTGCATCGAAGCTCGCCGGCGCGCCGGGCGAGGATTTATCGTCGGCGCGTCCCAGCCGCGCGCTCGCGGCCGCAGAAGGCGCCGCTGGCGCATTGGCGGCTGTCCTTATTCTTTCGCTCGGGGTGCCGCTGCGCTTCTTGCATCTCTACGCAGGTGACTATCTCGCCTCGCTCCTGCTGATCGACGGCCTCTTTCTGCTCGCGCTGAATTGGAAAGCCGTGAAGGAATCCTGGTCCCCGCGCGCACGGCCGATCCTCGCGGCGGCGCTGCTCGCCTTTGCCATCTTTCTCGCCACCGGCGCGTGGCTCAATTGGCAGCTTGCCGACATGTGGATGAACGGGCCGCGCTGGCTGCGCTTCGCCGAGCTTCTGCCCGTTGCCTGTATCTTTTGCTTCGCCGAAGAGGTCGTTCTCGGCGCTGTTCCACAAGGCAAGCCGCGCGCTCTGCGATATTTCATCTCTCTCGTGCTCCGCCTCGAACTCTGGCTCGCATGCCTGCTCGCGTATTACCGCCTCACGAATGCCGAGGTGCTGATTCTCATCCTTTTCTTCGCTTTGGCTGGCTTTTCGGCGCTCCAGCGCCTCGCTACCGATGCGTTACGTGCACGGACCGGCTCCGCAATTGGCGCCGCGGTTTTTGGTGCTATACTCGCCGCCTGGTTCATAGCAGCGATCTTTCCACTGACTTGACAGATTGTAGAGGTGGTGGCAAAAGAGCCCCGTTCGCGCCGTAAAACTCCGTAAAAGGGCCCGACAGCCAACAAACGCCATGCAAAATATAGCCATCGTCGGAGGAGGGCCTGCCGGCGCCCTCTGCGGCGAGCGCCTTGCCAGCCGGGGTTTTCAGGTCACGATTTTCGACGAGCGCCTCGCCTGGGAGAAGCCCTGCGGCGGCGGCCTCACGCACAAAGCGATCGAGGCTTATCCCTTCCTTCTCGATGGACAGCACCCCAAGAAAATCGTTCGCACCGCCGAACTGATTTCCGGTGGCGGCCATCGCGCGCGTTTCGAGATGAGCCACCCGATCGTGATTTACGCGCGTACCGTCCTCAACGGCCTCCTGCTCGATCGCGCGGTCTCGGCCGGCTGCACTACGGTCTGCACGCGCGTCACGAGCGTCGATACCGACGGCTCGGAGGTCCGCCTCATGGCGGGCGGCGAAGAGCGGCGTTCCGATTTCGTGGTGCTCGCGGCGGGTGCGCGCAATCAACTGCTGCCGGAAACCACGGCCCTCACCGCCAACGATCTCGAGCTCACCCTCGGCTATTTCGTCCCGACGGAAGAAGACATCATCAAGGTGAAGTTCCTGAAGGAATTCGAGGGCTACCTGTGGTCTTTCCCGCGTGCCGACCATCTCTCCGTCGGCATCTGCGCGAAAATGGGCCAAAGCTCGAGCCAGCAGCTTCGCCGCCATCTCGACGCTTTCGTCGAGGAAGAGAATATCCCGATGGATGGCGCCCGTCTCTACAGCCACGTCCTGCCGTCGCCGCAAGCGCAGACGATTCGCGGCCGCCGTATCGTCGGCAGAAATTGGGCGATGGCGGGCGACGCGGCTGCTTGCGTCGATCCTGTCACAGGCGAAGGGCTTTACTACGCGCTGCGTTCGGGCGACCTGCTGGCCCAGGCGCTGATCGAGGGCCAGCCGCAGGCATATCCCGAGCGGCTGCGCGCGGCATTTTCAGCGGACCTCGAATTTGCCGCGAGCATCGCGCGAAAGCTTTTCCGCGGAAATTTCCTCGGCGGCGCCATCACCACTCGCATGGTGCAGCTGCTCAACTACTCTCCGGCGTTTCGCGACCTGATGCGCGACGTCTTCAGCGGCTCGCAGGACTATCGCACGCTGAAGCGCCGCGTGTGGAATCAGTTCGGCATCACGCTGCTGCAGTTCACGCGAAATATCCTAAATTCGCGCGCCTTGATGCCAGCTCCACGGCCCCGCCGCGAACCCCTGCGATGACGCCACCGAAAAAACGCCGCGCTAAAATGCCCGGCGCAAAGAAAACGGCCAAGCGGTCCCGGCGAAAAACGCCCGTTGCCTCCGCGAAACCCGCGCCGTCGCCGCTCGAATTTCGTCCGCCACTCGGCCTTGAAGCCACGATCGAGCGTGTCGTCCTGCCGGAGCATACGATCCGGCACGTCAGTCCGAATCTGCCGCCGGTTTTCTCCACGCCCTCGATGATCGGCTTGATGGAACACGCCTCGGTGGAAGCCGTCCAGCCGACGCTGCCGCCGGGATTCATCACGGTGGGGACGCGCATCGAAGTGGATCACCTGAAAGCGGTCCCGGACGGCGCCACGGTTCGCGCGCACGCGAAGCTGGTCGGATACAAGGGGCGCTTTCTGATTTTCGATGTGGACGCCCGCTCGGGCGAGCACGTCATCGGGCGCGGCCGCGTCTTCCGCGCCATCGTCGAGCCGCACACGCACAAAGTCCGCGCGCAGTCCCGCCTGCAAACTCAGTAATTCACGCTATCGGGAGCTGTCATTCCGAGAGGCTGTGACTTTTTTGATTTTTCGCGAAAAGTGATCCTGAAAACACTGACCTTAGACGCGAACAAATCGTCGAACCGCAATAAAGTCACACCTTCCGAGTGGAGTCGCGCGTCTTGTCTTTCCCGCGATTTTCGCGCGCGCGACGGAGCGAGGAATCTGCTCTTTTTCTCGAGGCTTCGCCGCTTGCTACTTCTTCTCGGTAATATCCACCGCCGCGCGCGTGGTGTCCCAATCGAGATGCATCGTGCAAACCTTGCCGTCGCCGTCGAACCCGATCGTGAAATCCTCGAGCGGCGGCGAAATCTTCGAAAGCTTCATCGGCACCCGCGCGAAATCCGAATCCTCACCCGGATAGGGAATCCCCCACTCGCCGGTCGTCTTATTGATGATCAGCTGCCACGAATCCGGCTTCGGAAGGGCGAAGAGCGTATAGCTGCCTGCCGGAACATTCTTGCCAGCAACCTGCATCTCCATATTAGTCACGAACGTCGTTGCTTCATTCGCGCCGGCGCGCCACACCTCGCCGTACGGCACAAGCCCGCCATAAATCTTCCGCCCTCGCATGCGCGGGCTCGAATAATCCACGTGGATCGTTTTGCCGTCCGCAAATTTGCACTCCGCCTTCGCGGGAGGGCTGCTCTGTCCCCAACTCGGCACGGCAATCACCGCAAGACCCGCCAACAGGAAACCGACAAACCGCTAGAAGACTGACGCGCATTTTTCCTCCTCGAACGGGCGGACGCCCGGCATTCGCTTAGACGCAACGGAAGAATAATTCGATACGCCCCGCGTCGCGACAATCCGCCGATTCAAACGAACGCCGCTACTGATTCTTCGCCGGCATCTGCTTCAGAATCTCGCCGAGCTTCTGTATTTCCTGGCCGTAGCCGCTCCAATCGCCTTGGCGGAGATCATGCTGCGCTTTTTCGTAATGCTGATTAGCCTGCTGGATGAGGTTCTCGATCGAAGCCGGAATGGTCTTTGCGGGCGCCGACGAAGAAGAGCTCGCCGGCGCGGATCCGGACCCTGCCGTTTCCGCCGGCGCGCCCGCGTTGCCGCCAAAAATCGCATTCAGGGCTTCATCCAACGACGGCTCCATCACCACCTGATCGGAATAGGCCACAATCACCCGCTTCAATTGCGGCAGCGAAGAACCTCCCTCCGAGGCAAGGTAAAGCGGCTCGACGTACATGACGGCATTCTGCACGGGAACCACCAGCAACGTGCCGTGAATCACCCGCGACCCACCCTGATCCCACAGCGTGAGCTGCTGCGAGATGGCCGGCGTCTGGTTGAGACGCGATTGAATCTGCTCCGGGCCGTAGATGAGCTTCTCCTTCGGAAAAGTGAACACCAGCACCTTGCCGTAGTCAGAGCCGTCGCAGCGGGCCGCCATCCAGGCAATCATGTTGTTTTTGCGCGCGGGCGTAAACGGCACCATCAGGATGAATTCCTCGGTCGTCCCCACCTCGGGCAGCTTCATCACGGCGTAATAGGGATTCATGGCTTCGGATTGCCCGTTCACCGTCCGCGTGGCCACGCGCCACAGATCTTCCTTGCTGTAAAAGACGCTTGGATCCGTCATGTGGTAGACGGCGTACTTGGCCGCCTGAATGGCAAAGAAATCCTGCGGATAGCGGATGTGCGCGCGGAGATCCGCCGGCATCTCCGACGAGCGGATGAAAAACGCCGGGGAAAATGCTCTCGTACGTCTGGATCACGGGATCGGACGGATCGCTGACGTAAAATTTTACCTGGCCGTCGTACGCGTTGACCGTGATCTTCACGGAGTTGCGGATGTAATTGCCCACGCCGTCGGTGGGATCGGAGTAAGGATACTGGTCCGAGGTCGTGTACGCGTCCACGATCCACTGCAGCGAGCCGTCATCCGCAATCACCAGGTACGGGCTGCTGTCGAACGACAAAAAGGGAGCGAGCGCCTGCACCCGGTCCAGAACGCGGCGGTAGATCATGATGCGGCTGGCCGGCTGAATGTAGCCGGAAAGCAAAATGTTGATGTTGCCGAAGTGCAGCGCATACAGCAGCCGCCTCCACAAGCCGCCCACCGGAACGCCGCCCGAACCTTGATACACGTTGTAAACGTTGTCCTCGCCGGACGGGTAGTCGAATTCCTTGGCGCTGGTCCGCACGAGGCAGTAATTGTTCGACATTTGACCGTAATAAATTTCCGGGCGCGTGACTTTGAGCGAAATTGACGATGCCGGCGGAATGTCCTTGATGAAAAACACCGGCAGGCCGTCCGGCGTGGATTCGTTCACGGGGCCGAGGCACAGCCCGTACCCGTGGGTGTAGATCAGGTGCTGG
Organism: uncultured Acidobacteriota bacterium; assembly: GCA_963814735.1. Classification (GTDB taxonomy): domain Bacteria; phylum Acidobacteriota; class Terriglobia; order Acidiferrales; family UBA7541; genus Palsa-295. The sequence goes on from CAWFEC010000001.1 coordinate 27,831, forward strand.
TTCACCCAGTTCGGGTCCGGCAGGCTGTCGGCGGAAAGCTCGCGGGCCGAAAGCGACACCTGGCGCAATTCCGAATGGATGTTGTAGCGATCGTTGTAAACCTGGACGAAATCGTAATAGGTGCGGATTTCCTGAAGCTGCTGAAACGTGGTGAGCTGCGGCCCGTGATCCCACAAACGCAGATTCCGCATCGTCGTGGCGTTCTGCTGGATCGACGCGGCCGTCAGGTCCTGAATCGCCGGGAAGTCGCGCTCGTCGAATCGGTCGAGCCCGTATGCCTGCCTGGTGAATTTGATGTTGCGCGCGATGTAGGGCTGCTCCTTCTCGAGCTCGCTCGGCGCAACGAGCCACCACTGCACCAGCGTGGGCGCGATCAATCCGCCGACCAACGCCATCGCCAGCACTCCGCCCACCGCAAACTGCGCCGGCCGCATTCGGCCATCCCGCGCCCCTACAAAGAAGGCAATCGCGGCGATCACGCAGAGCACGAGTTGAATCCATAGGACGGGCCACGACACGTGAATATCCGTGTAGCCCGCGCCGAAAACCAGGCCGCCCGGCGAGTACACCAGGTCGTACATGCCCAGCCGCGCGCGCCACGCGAGCAGCAGGAAGAGCAGCCCGCCGAGAACCATCAGATGGCGCCGCGCATTGCGGCCCATACCCAACCCGCGCGGCGAAATCCAAGCGCCTCCTTCGATCAGATACCACAGCGCCGTCGTCATCAGGCTCACCAGCAGGACGATCAGCGCCAGGTGATACACAAAGAAAAGAAATGGCAGCCGGAACAGATAGAAACTCAGGCTGATGCCGAAGATCGGGTCTGTCTCCGTCATGCGCGCCGCGTGCGTCGCCAGCAGATACGAGCCCCAGTGAGTCGCCGCCCATTGGCCAACGAGGAAGGCAACCAGTAAGAGACCTAACCAAATCAGGCTGCGAAACGACAGCGGGGAACTTCTCGATGGCGGGAAATTCGGCGATTCGCGCGCTCGGCCGCGCGGTCGCCAGATATCCCGAACGGTGCGCCACGCCTCGCGCGGCCCAAAGGTTCAGGCCGGTGAGCAGCAGAAAGACGGCTCCGCAACCGATGCCCAGCCCGAACTGCGTCCCCACAGTCGTGACGAAGATTTCACGAAAGCCGATGTGGCTGAACCATGTCCAATCAACCAGCAACCCCACGCCGACTGAGAAGAGCGGAATGACGATCACGAAGAGAACGAAAAACGCTGCAATCAGCAGTGCCAAACGATTTCGCCGCATGTGAATTCTCCGCGGTCATCTGAACACACAGCGTGTCAGCTGTCAAAAGCTCTCGTGATTAATGTCGAAGAGCTCGCCGCAATCAGGGTTTCGCGGCCTCGTCGATAAAGGTCGCGATGTTTGCCTTCAGATTCGGGAGTTCCTTTTCGTTGAGGTAAATCATGTGGCCGGAGCGGTAGTAGTGAAACTCGATCCGGCTCCGCAGTTCTGGCGGAAGCCCGAGATGGTCCATCGTGTACTCGGTGCCGAAAAACGGAGTGGCCATGTCGAAATATCCGTTCTCGACCTGCACGCGCAGGTGCGCGTTGTCGATAAACGCGGACACCAGGTCCTGATCGACGCTCGCCACGCCGGGACCGCCCTCCCGGCCGCCGTGCTTCCAATCCCAGTGCTCGCTCACGTCATCCGGCAACGCCCGATACGTCATTTCCGGATTGAATTTCAGGTCGTCGCGGAGGTAACTGTTGATGGCGGCCGTGAATGCCCCGCTGACGGCTGAATACGAAGGATCGTACGCCGCATATTCCGCCAGCAGATCCTGCGTCGGCCCTGAATAGCGCGAATCGTAACGGCCCACCACCAGCCCGCGGCTCCGTTGAAGTTCAGCTTCGAATTGAGGCAGGTTCACGCGAAGATTCGCCTTGATGAAGTAATCCGCGCTGATGCCCGTGAAGTCCGAAAGCTTGTTCGCGACGGCGGTCTTCTCGGCGTCGGTGATATTCGAGCCCTTCATCAGCGCCGCGGCGTAATCAGTCGAAGCGAAATCGCGCGCCTGCTTCAGGAAAGCGTCGAGATCGTCCGGCCGGTTCTTCAGCGTTTTGTAATACCAGGCCGCGGCCGCGTAGCTCGGAACGTAGAAGATGTACGAGCGGTCGTCGCCGGTGTTGAATTCCAGCGTCGTAATATCGAGCACGCTCGAAATCAGGACGATGCCGTTGATGTAGATGCCGTCGTGATCCTGCAGATAATTCCCCAGCGCCACGGAGCGGAACGTCCCATAGCTCTCGCCGATCAGGAACTTCGGCGAATTCCAGCGCCCGTTGCGGCTGATGTAGATTTGAATGAACTGCGCGAGCGACCGGATGTCCTGATCGACGCCCCAGAAATCCTTGTTTTCTCCCTTGCCGACTACGTGGCTGAATCCCGTGCCCACGGGATCGATAAACACCATGTCCGTCTTGTCGATGAGGCTGTTGGGATTATCAACCACCTGATACGGCGCAGCCCCCGTTGGCTCGGCGTTTTCCGTCACCACGCGGCGCGGGCCAAATGCTCCCATGTGCAGCCAGAGCGACGCCGATCCCGGCCCGCCGTTATAGATGAACGCGATCGGCCGCTGGCTCGGATCCTTCACGTCCGTGCGCGTGTAAGCCGTCGAATACATCAGCGCCACGGGCTCGTCCTTGTCGTTTTTGAGCAGGATCGTCGAGGCTGTCGCCTTGTACGGGATCGTCTGCGCCGCCGATGCGAATCGTATGCTCGGTGACCGACGATTCTTCCTTCGGCGCCGCTTCCGAACCCGCCTTTGTCTCCGCGGGTTTCGCCTGCGCGCCGCTCGCTGCCTCTTTGGAGGCCTCTTGCGCCTGCGCGAAAACCGCGCTCGCTTGTACCGAAATCATTCCGATTGCCAGTGCGATAAGAATGAGGGCTTTTCTCATCATCGAACAGTCTCCTCTCGTGCGAGTGTCTATTGAGCGCTTATCAAGTGTTAAATGCAGCCTTCGATTTTGTCAGCACCCGACCGCCAATGCAAACCGAGTCGTGCAGGTAAGGGCCGCCCGGCCTATCGCTTAGACGCGGCATCGCGGCCAACGTCTCGCCGTTTGTTTCGATTTCTGGCGGGAGTTGGAGCAATCGTGCTAGTGGAGTATCACCGCGCGATGCCTGTATAATCAGCCTCACGCTGGTGTGGCGGAACTGGCAGACGCGCCGGACTCAAAATCCGGTGGCCGCAAGGCCGTGTGGGTTCGATTCCCTCCACCAGCACCATCCTCAGGCCTTCGCGTGCCGGTGCGCGATCTGCTGCCGGTATTCAATCCACACGAGCACGATCACCACGAGGTCGAAGACCGTCAGCAGGATCATCGGCACGGAGCCCGTGAGGGCGATGCGGTATACCTGATAGCCGACGAACGCCGCGAGCATGAGGATCATCAGCGGATAGGCCCAGAGCTTGTTCCAGAGCAGCGCCAGTACCAGGAAAAGTTTCACCCCGCCGTGCGAGAGCAGATACCACGAAGCAAAATGATTCCCGCCATCGGCCAGGCGCTCAAACGCGCGATGCAGGCTCGTCACGATCAGATCGTGCGGATCCCGCGAAAGATTCTGGGTGAGAATCGACATGGCGACGCGGTTGATCGTCTGCGCCGGCACCCTGAGCAGCACGATGCCGCCGACCGTCTCGATCAGCGCGTGCAGTCCCTTGAGGATGATGCTGACGCGGAAGCTCTCGTGCAGCACCGCTTCTTTTGTCGGACCGTGAGCTACCGGCAACTGTCGCGTTTCGATGAAGACCTCCGTAATCGCTCATCAAGCTTAACAGAGGTCGCAGCCGCAGGCGGCCAACGCCGCCAAACTACGCAACGCGAAGCACAATTTTCCCGCGCGTGTGGCCCGTCGCATTCAGATCGTGCGCGGCGCCGGCTTCGGCGAGAGGAAACACCTTCTCGATCGTGGCTTTCAGCTTGCCGGAATCGACAAGCTTCGCGATTTCGTCCGAGCTCCGTCGACATTCGCCTGCACGAACGTATGCCCCATGCGGACCCCATGCGCGGCGGCCTTCTCCGGCGAAGGAGGCCGCAGGATCGACACGAAGATTCCGCCCTTCTTGATCGCCTGGTAGGAGCGGTCGGCGGTTTCGCCGCTGATCGAGTCGAGGACCACATCCACATCATGCACCACGTCCTCAAAGCGCGTCGTGTTGTAGTCGATCACCTGATCGGCGCCCAGCGAACGCAGAAATTCATGATTGCGCGCCGAGGCTGTGGCGATCACGCGCGCGCCCTTGATCTTCGCCAGTTGCACCGCGAAGTGACCCACGCCACCGGCCCCGCCATGAATCAGCACCGTCTGGCCGGCTGCGAGCTGCGCGTTGTCGAATAGCGCCTGCCATGCTGTGAGACACGCCAGCGGAATCGCAGCCGCCGTCACGAAATCGACCGATTTCGGTTTCAGCGCGATTTCCGATTCGCGCGCCACCATGTATTCCGCATACGAGCCTTCGCGCGAAAGATCGGTGCGCCCGTAGACTTCATCGCCCCGCTTCAGCCTCGAAACGCCCGAGCCGACCGCCTCCACCACGCCCGCCACATCCCATCCCGGCACAAAGGGCAGCTTGAACGGCATCCGGTCCTTGAAGTAGCCCTGCCGGATGGCGCGATCCACCGGATTCACGCTGGCGGCATGTACGCGGATCAGCACCTCGCCCGCGCCGGGCGTGGGGCGTGGAGCGTCCTCATACTTCAGCACTTCCGGCCCTCCGTACTCGTGAATGCGCACCGCCTTCATCGTGTCCATGAATATCGCCTCTGTTTTTGCAGGATCGCCTATCGACTCAACGCGCTGGTTTTCGTTTGCCCGGCGGGCCGCAGTAATTTACTTCCTCCGCAGGCCCTCGGAAAAGAGATTTTATTGCCCTCTCCGGGGCGCTGTGCTACCTTCCGCCGTTAGGGGAATGCTGTTTGGGGTCGTATGTCACTCGGCGCGCCCATCTTCGAACCTCGTCCAACCAACGCATGGCAAGAGCATGGGTACGCCCCCAGCCAGACACGGAGGACAATTCCATGTTTGAAGAACAACTGGAAGAGGATCAGCAGTCGAGTCGGCGCGGAACGATCATTCTTGTTTCGATCGTGATCGTTCTGGCGATTGTGGGCACGCTCGCGTACTTCGTTTCGAAGGGTGCTTTCTCGTCCTCGTCGGCCACGGCCGCGAGCGCTAAACCGGCGGCTGTCTTGAACGGCGATCCCGTCAAGGACCTGCACTTCGTCAGCGAACCGACGATGGTCAAAGACGACGCAGGAAACGCTGCGTGGCTGGTCGATGTGCGGAACGAGTCGCGAACGATCACCTACAGCCACATCAAGTTTCACACCACGTACGGCGGCCTGAACCAAAGCGTGATCGCGCAGAATGACGGCGAGATGCCGGTGACGCTCGCTCCGGGTGAAGAGCAGAACGTGCAGATCAAGGATATTCAATACCCGGACAACGTGCAGTGGTTCAGGATAAACATTACCAGCGCCGACGCGTCGCAGTAGTCAGTTGTTGCCGGCGACCTGCGGGGCTTTGAGCACGAGCACCAGTATCCGCCCGTCGGAGTGAAAGCTGCCGCCGGTGGCCGTCTTCGCCTCGGTCAGCGGATTCGCGGGCGTCGCGTGCGAGCGCGCCACCACGATGGCACCGCCCGGATCGGAGGGCTTGGTGATGGCGCAGATGACGCAGACCGCCGACACGCCAGAATTTTCGGGTGCCTCATGGTGAGTTTCATCGCCTGATCCGCGCGCCCAGCTACTGCAGCAACCGTGTCGATTAGACCGTGGACCCATCGTTTGTTTTGAATGAGTTGCACTGATTTCTAATCGGCAAATGTCGATTAGAAAAACGGTGATTTGTGAGTAGTGGAACCAGGCATACGAGGCCAATGCTACGGCAGTTCATCGCTCCCTTCGCTAGGGCTCAGGGCAGGGAGACGCAGAGAGCGCGGAGAATGCCGACCCAATACGAACAGTGGCGAGTGGCTGGAGAGCGGCGAAAACGGGCCTGCGAGCTAAACACAGGGATCACTGAGGCAAGGCATGAAACCACCGAGGAAGCTACTGCTCACCGTAGCCTTCCCTACGGTGACAAAGGCTTCCGAGTGGCACTCCCTATCAATCCCTAAATTTTCAAAGAGCATTCGTCCCTCGTCGAGAGGGCGAGGCGTTTGCGGCGCCTACATGAGCCTGACAAATTCGGGTGCGCGTAGCAAGCTGTCCCTGAGTACAGATTATGGCCAGGCTTCGCGTCCCGTACGAATTGGGGCGCGTTGCGGAAGCGGATACGGGCCACACCTCAATGGGGGAAGTTACTGCTCGAGTGGCAAGCAGTTAAAATCCACCAAGACACCCCCAGGGGGAGCCGCAGCAGGAGAGGGAGTAGCAGACATGCCGTAATTGCCGCTGCTTGAGAGATTGATGCTGCCGCTGATAGGTCCGAGGGTGTAATTGGGGTACAGCAAGCGGGTTTCGATTCCGTCCATGTAGCACCAATAGTGCCCGTCGTTGAGTCCCAGCGCTATGTCATGGTCAGGCGGCGCGTAGAAGCTATAGCCGTAATGGAAGTATTTCCACCCTTTCCAGCTAGGGGTCGAATAGCCGCTACAGAATGCATAGCTCGTGACATTCTGTGCCCCGAGGACGGTCTCTGGCCTGTCAAATTGCGCGTAGGCGTAGCCAAACCCACCCAGATCGGCCTGACTGTATTTCTCCAAGTTGCCGAGAAGACCCGCCCAGATGCAGGCGTTTTTCCCGGAGCCCGTTATGCTCTTGGTGCCACCGCCGCTGCTGCCCTTGTACAAGGGATAGGGTGGCCCGGAAAAGGTCGCATCCGAGACTGGGGGCACTCCTTTGAAGGTCGAGAAAAGCACGCAGGTCCATCGCAAGGTTGGTAGCACGCTTGCCTTGGCGGCGGCCAGGCGAACCGCATAATAGCCGCTCGGTTCGACGATGATTCGCGCCTCCGTAGCGGGGCTGAAGTATGCTGACAATCTCAGAACACCACACATTCCCCAATCGTTGGGATTGGAGCCGCCTCCGGAGCCAGGCGTACGGACTTTCAGAGAAATCGTGCAACTTACTCCGTTGTCCGTCTGTACGATCTTCCCGTCTGGACATTTGGCCGTTCCATGCGTTACCTGGGCCGCCGTTCTCGAAGGGCAAAGGAATGCGAAGCAAAGGGCGAATATCGCTGCGACCGGGGGAATTAGGAAGGACCTCATAGTTCCTCCTGGCGATTTACAAAGATGCCGCTGCCCGAGTGGGCGCATCATACACCCGAGTATCCGTATGTACAAGAGTTGTAGGTGAAGTTCTTGTGAACCTCGACTGGGCCGCAACTGCCTCGGTTGGTGGCCCAGGCTGAGAAGTGAAAATCTCGGAGGGGAGCGCCGCATGGTCACCGTACAAGTCGATGTACTGCCTTGCGCAGGAACCTTACTGGGTTACGAGCCCGTGGCTTCGGCGGTGTCTTCCGGTGCGAGCGCGGGTGCTGGCTTCTTCGCGGGGGTGGTGGTGATCACGACTACGCTGACCAGAATGCAGAGAGCGCCGAGAATGGTTCGCAGGCCGAGGGGTTCGCCGGCGAGGAAATATCCGAGCAGGACTGCGATCACCGGATTCACGTACGCGTACGTGCCGACCTTCGTCGGCGATTCGTGGTGGATCAGCCAGGTGTAGGCGGTGAACGCGATGATGGAGCCGAAGACGATCAGGTAGAGCAGCGAAAGCCATGCACCGCGCGAAACGGCGAAGGGATGGAAATCGCGGAACTCGCCAACTGTGCCCGCCACGATCGCCAGAAACACGCCGCCGGCCAGCATCTGCACGCCCGAGCTCATGGCTTTGGACGGCGGCAGCGGCAGCTTGCGCGTAAACACCGACGACACGGACCAGCTCAACGACGCGACGATCAGCGCCACAGCGCCCAGCCTGTCGATCGGCGCCCCGCCGAGGGCCAAAGAGCGGCTCATCAACACGACGACTCCGCCGCATCCGATCAGGAGCGCCACAGCCAGGCGCACGGTAAGCTTCTGCGTTCTGAGAAAAATGATTTCAGAGAGCGCCATGAACGCCGGAATCGTCGCCAGCATGACGGCGGCAACGCCCGAAGGTACGCGCCGCTCGGCCCAGAAGAGCAATCCGTAGTCCATGACGAAGAGGGGAATCGCGAGAAGCGATGCGGCCCTCCACTGACGCGCGCTCGGCGAAGGCTCGCCCCGCGCGATCATCCATACGTACAGAACCAGCCCCGCAACCGAGAAGCGCATCGCGGCCATCACCAGCGGCGGAATTTCGTGAACGCCGATGCGAATCGCGAGAAACGTCGAGCCCCAGACAAAATAAATGATTGCGAAGGCCAGCAGCGTCTTCCACGACCGGCGATAAGTGCTCGTTTCCATGAGGTGCCTGCGAACAATCTACCAATCAGCTCCCGCGATTGCTCGCGCATTCGAAATCGCGGTGGCGCTGCAAACAGGCCACTTTGTCTTGTTGGTGGGTTCGACGTGAAGCGGTCCTGGCACAGAGTTTCCTCAGGGGCTAAAGCCCAACTTGTCCACGATTCGAATGTCGGAGCTAAAGCTCCGACCCCCTAAAAAGCCTTTGGAGACCGTCGCATTGGCTCGTTACTACAGCGACGCGATTCGTGCGTCGCGCTTGACTTCGGCGGGCGGTGAGTCAGAATGGAATCCCCTTCCTAATCTGCTCGACTGGTCCAGGACTGCCCGATTCATCTTCGGTCGCAAGCCAGCGTAGCTATCCGGACAACAGAGTGATCCGAGAGCGCTCGGAAACTTTTCACCAAGGAGAGGCGACGCTATGAACTCGCGCGATCTCGTCATGGTCGGCACGTACAACTACGGCCTGGTGGCCCTGTCCGTTCTGATCGCGGTCGCCGCTTCGTATGCAGCGCTCGATCTCGCGGGGAGGGTAACCGCGGCGCGAGGCGGAGTCCGCGCTGTCTGGCTGGGCGGCGGCGCCACGGCCATGGGAACCGGGATCTGGTCGATGCACTACGTGGGGATGCTGGCGTTCCGCCTGCCGGTGCCGGTGGAATACGACTGGCCCACCGTGTTGCTCTCGCTCGCGGCTGCGATTGCCGCATCGGCGATCGCGTTGTTTGTCGCCAGCCGGGAGGAGACGGGCCTGCTTCGCGCGATTGTCGGCAGCATTTTCATGGGCGGCGGCATTGCAAGCATGCATTACATCGGCATGGCGGCGATGCGAATGCCGGCGATGTGCCATTACTCGAAACTCATCGTCACTATCTCCGTGGCGCTGGCCGTGGTGATTTCTTTCGTCGCTCTCTCGCAAGCGTTCCGTTTTCGCGGAGAAATAGCGTCAGGGGGATGGCGGAAGGCGGTCAGCGCGGTGGTGATGGGCGCGGCAATTCCGGTGATGCATTACACCGGGATGGCGGCCGCGAGCTACACGGCGGTGCCCGGAGATCACGACGATTTCTCGCACGCGTTGAGCATTTCCTCGCTGGGCACCGCCGGGATCGTCGTTGTTACATTCGCGGTGCTGGGGTTTGCCGTTCTCAGCGCGCTGCTCGATCGCCGATTCTCCGCGGAGATAAAGCAGAGCAACGAACTGGTGACGCTCCTGCTCGACTCGGCGCCGGAAGCCATCTACGGAGCCGATACGAAGGGGAAATGCACGTTTTGTAACCGAGCCTTCCTGCGATTGATGGGATACGACACGCCCGCGGAGGTGCTCGGCAAGGAACTCCACCCCATGATTCACCACACGCGGCCCGATGGCACCGCCTATCCCGCGTCGGAATGCCGCGCGTGGGACGCGTTTCGTACCGGCAAAGGAACGCACGTCGACGATGAGGTGCTGTGGCGAAAAGACGGAAGCAGCTTCCCGGCGGAATACTGGTCCCATCCGATCGTTCGCGACAGCAGCACGATCGGCGCGGTGGTGACGTTCGTCGACATCACGGAACGCAAGAAAGTGGAAGCGGCGCTGCGGGAAAGGGAACAGTGGTTCCGCGCGATTTTCGAAGGAGCTCCGACCGGAATCGGGATCTTCGAAATCGCGACGGGAAAGCTGGCGGCCAACCAGACGTACAGGCAAATGCTGGGGCGCAGCGAGGAGGAGATGCAAAGCGTGGGCATCCTCGACCAGGTAACTCATCCCGACGATCGCGAGCCGGACAAGCTCTGGTTCCAGGGGCTGCTCGACGGAGAATGCGCTCACCTCAAGCGGGAAAAGCGTTACGTGCGGCAGGATGGCAGGATCGTCTGGGCCAACGTCGAGCTCTCCTTGCTGCAAAGTACTGCGGGCAAGCCGCGATTTGTATTAGGAACAGCCGTGGACATCACGAAGCGAAAACAGGCTGAGATCGAATTGCAGCGCGCCAAGGAAGCCGCCGAAGCGGCCAGCGAAGCCAAGAGCACTTTCCTGGCGACGATGAGCCACGAAATTCGCACGCCCATGAACGGCATTCTGGGCATGACGGAACTGGTGATGGACACCGATCTCACGACCGAGCAACGCGAGCACCTGGGGCTCGTCCGGCTCTCGGCGGAATCCCTGCTCTCCATCATCAACGACGTGCTCGACTTTTCAAAGATCGAGGCGGGGAAGATCGAGATCGAAGCGATTCCCTTTGACCTGCGCGAGAGCCTCGGCGAGACGATGCAATCGCTGAGCATTCGCGCGCATCAGAAAGGACTCGAGCTGATTTACGACGTCCAGCCGGACGTGCCCGAGGCGTTGATCGGCGACCCCGGCCGGATTCGGCAGATTCTCGTGAATCTGGTTGGGAATGCGATCAAGTTCACGAGCCACGGCGAAATCTTCATTCATGTGGCGGAAGAATCGCGCGACAACTCCGCTGCCTGCCTGCATTTCACCGTGAAGGATACCGGAATCGGCATCGCTAAGGAGAAACAGGAGCATGTCTTTGAGGCTTTCTCGCAGGCGGACGGCTCCATGGCCCGGAAATATGGCGGCACGGGGCTCGGGCTGACCATCTGCATGAGACTTGTGAAGATGATGGGCGGCAAGATTTGGGTGGAGAGCGAGTACGGGCAGGGCAGCACGTTTCACTTCACGCTTCAACTGGCCGTGCAGGATTCTTCGGCACACATCGAGCCTCTCGAAGCGCGACAATTGCGCGATCTGCACGCCTTGATCGTTGACGACAACCTCACCAACCGAAAGGTGCTGGCCGGGATGCTGATCCGCTGGGCCATGAAGCCGACGGCCGTAGAGGGAGGCCAGTCTGCGCTGCAGGCGCTACAAATCGCACGGGACGCCGGCCGCCCTTTCCCGCTAATCCTGCTCGATGGACAGATGCCGGGGATGGACGGCTTTACTCTCGCCGAGCAGATCAAGAAGGACCCGGAGATGGTGGGCGCCACGATCATGATGCTTACGTCCGCCGGCCACCTGGGCGATGCGGCTCGCTGCCGAGCGCTCGGAATTTCCGCCTATCTCGTGAAACCCATCCGTCAGGGAGAGTTACTGCAGGCCATCTGCAATGTGTTGAATCTATCGCGGCTCGAAAGGGCTCCGCTGGTGACGCGGCATTTCCTGCGCGAGACCAGGAACCGAGCGCATGTGCTTCTCGCGGAAGACAACGCCGTAAATCAAACGCTCGCCGTGCGCCTCCTCGAAAGGCGAGGGTACAACGTGACGGTGGCGGGCAACGGTAAAGAAGCGCTGATTGCGCTGGAAAGGGAGCACGTCGATCTGATTCTGATGGACGTGCAAATGCCGGAGATGGACGGTTTTGAAGCCACCGCAATCATTCGCCAAAAAGAACGCTCCACGGGCGGCCACATTCCGATCGTCGCCATGACCGCGCACGCCCTGAAGGGCGATGAGGAGCGTTGCATTGCGGCAGGCATGGACGCGTACGTCTCAAAGCCGATTCGGACGAACGAGCTCTTCGCAACCATCGAAAGGGTTCTCGGCAAAGGCGACGGCGCGCTCGCATCGCAGGCCGCTGAAGCCGAGGAAAAACCAGCGCATTCGGCCTAAGCAGCTCGACCGTCCGGCCGGGCTTACCGGACTTGCGAGTATGCGCGGCGCGGCTTTGGTAGTAGAATCCGGCCATTCGGGGCGCACGCGCGTCGTTGAAGTCCTTCGGAGAGCGTTGAATGGACATCCTCTGGCCGGCAATCGGCATAGGCGTCATCGTAGGATTCATCTTCTTCGTCCTGGCGCAGCACTGGCGGCAAGTCCTCAATCAACATGCGTGGACCATCCGCCGACTGACGGAACGCGTGCGCGATCTCGAGGAGATGGCCGACCCTGAGTTTCGCCGGCGCCTCGGCGAGGCGGCGCCGGTGCCGCTCGAGCAGGTGTTCACGTTTACTTTTCGCCTCAACGACCGCTTCTGGCGCGAGGCCGTGCACACGACGGACGAAAACCTGCAGTTCATCCGGGAGTTCGGCAGCTTCGTGGGATCGGTGAAGCTCGATCGCTGGCGCAGCCATACCGTCGCCACCGTCTCGGAGGTGTTGCCCGACCGCAAGGAAAGCGGCTGGCAGATGCGGTCGCTCGACTTTTATCCCGACGCGGCCAAGCCCGAACGCGGGCTCACGCTGTGGGAGCTGGCGCTTGTGCGGATGAAATTCTCGACGGAGCGGCCGCCTTCGCTTGAGCTCGTCCTTCGCGATAATTCCATCGATCTGCTCGGGCATCTCGCACCCTGGGAGGGCGGCAATGGACACGGGGGCAATGGACACAGCGGCAACGGGCATAGCGCCGGCGAGTACGAAGAGGTCGTTTTCTTCCGGGTGCCGCTCGATACGAATCAGCTGGCCGAATTTCGGAGCCACGATCCTTCGAACGAAGGTGGCAACGGCAACGAAGCTGGCGCGGGGCCCGCGCCGGCCGGGGTATCGTGGCAAGCTTTTTATTCCGGCGGAGACGAAACGCTCGGGATCGAGTGGCAGCTGCGGCTGCGCGACTTGGCCAAGAAATCGCAATGGGAGCGCTGGAAGATTCTGGAGCCGGCGTCCGTGCCGTTCGGCGCGGGGCGGCGATAAAAGCCGGGGCTCTCGCGCATCACGCGGAATGCGGATGCACGCGCAACCCCGTCCAAACATTCAAGAGGCCCATCAGCTCGCGCACGACGGAAAAAGCGTCGCGCGTGTTGCGCCACCAGTGATCCGCGTCGAATCCGTCCTGCGGAGAGCCGCGAACGATTAAGGCGGGGTTTCGTCCCACGAGCTTGAGCCACAGCGCCTTCACGCGCCGCGTGTGCTGCGGCGAGGTGACGATCATCACGCGGGTGTCTCCTTCGGCGCGCGCGTCGCGCCTGATTTCTTCCACTTCCTGCTGCGTGTCGACAATTGTCTCCGGAAGAATGCGGATTGCCTGCGCGGGAACACCTTCGTGGATCAGCACCGCGCGGCTGTAGTCTTCCTCGCCCGAGTAAGGAATGCCCATGCGGGCGAGGTCGTCGGCGGGACTTACGGGCCGCGTAATCCAAACCTTATGCGCATAGCCCATCCGAAAAATACGTGCCGCTTCCTCAGCGCGTGCCGGCATCGTCCCGCTGAGAACAACGATGACATCGGCGGGCGCAAGCGGATCGGGACGAACCAACCAGAGGCCGACGCCACGAAACGCAACGCCGCCGGCGATCACAAGAGCCAGCGAAAGGGCGAGAAGAACAATTACACGAAGGTGGCGAAGCAATGGAGAGCGGCTCACTTGGCGTGTATCGTTCGGCATAGCATTGCGCACGGGCCAACGGAAGCTATTGCGCGGGATCGGCACTCGCGCGTTCGACCGCACGGCCGCGCATCAGCAACCCGCGCAAACCAAGCAAAAGAAGGCGCGGCTGGCTCAAGCAGACCCGCCACAGGATTTTCCAGGCTTCGTCGCGGGAATACTCGCCGAGCGAGCGCTTAGCAGGATCGTTGAGCAGATCGACGAGGCGGCTGTAGTCGGATTGCTGAAAACGGTGCAGCGACCGGCGCAGCAAGAGGTGGAGATCGAGCTCGCGGCGCAGGCTGCGGAGTTCCGGGCTATCACCGCCGCCGAGAATGGATTCTACGACGCCGATCGCCCCGCGAAATCCGGTCACGGTGCCGCCAACCGTGGAAACTTTCACTTGCGCGGCCGCGTCGCCCACCAGATACACCGAGCTTTGGCCGACCTGCCGCTGAACCGGAACCCAGCGGTTGTACACGGGGATGCGCGCGCCCTGAAACTCGATTGGATCGAGCTTGCGCTTTTCGAGGAAGCGTTCGAGGCAGCGGCGCGTGTCGGCGCCGTCTTCGCCGATGATGCCGAGGGCCCCGCGCTCGCGCGATTCCGGAATCAGCCAGTAGAAATAGGGCGTGTCGTCCGGGACGAACCATACGCGGGTCGTGTCCGGCGCCATGTCCTTCGGTAGCGGCACGATCGCCTGAACGAGAGGAACGGTCTCGAGCGGCGACCACCCGGCCGCGCGCGCAACGCGGCTCGCAGCGCCATCGCCTCCGATCACCGTGTCGGCGTGAATCTCCTCCCGCGCGCCATCCTCGGAGCGCTCCGCTTCGACGACAAGGCCGTGGCCATTCGGATGCAGCGCCTGAAAGCGGCGGCCAAGCTCGATTTTCGCTCCAGCCTGCTGCGCCTGCGCGGCAAGCCCCTGGATCAGGGTGCGGCGTTCGATGATCAGATCGGGATGATTCAGGGCGATCGTGGCGGCGCGGCCATCGGTGAAAAGTTCGAAGCGGCGAATTTCGTTGAGGACGCTGTCCTCGGCGGCACGGCCCAAGAGCGCGCGCATGCGGTGCGTCACGATCAGCGTCCGCGCCTCGGGTTCAAGGGTTTCGATCCGCTCGAGGACGCGCACGGAAAGTCCGCGCCGTGCCAACAGGAGCGATGTGAATAGGCCCGCGGCCGATCCTCCGATCACCGCGATGCTTGGGTTAGTTGCGCGCGAAGTGGAACGCGAGTGGTTCTCTGCAGGGCGCTGTAGGTTCGCCATATTTGATTCGATCGATGGGCCTCATTGCGATTTGTGCCACTGAATCCGACACTCGACGGCAAGTGTGCTGCTCATTATATCCTACGGGCATTCGGCAACGGCTGAGATTTCAGGCGGCGCGCGAGGCCTTGGACGCCTGGCGCTCGTACGGCACATTCTCGAGCACGGCGACGGCGATCAGGCCGAGAACGATCACCGCTCCCGCGAGGATGTACGCGGTGCCTGGAGAAACGTACGGGATGAGCAGGCCGGTGCATCCGAAGAGTACGGCCAGACCATAGAGCGCTATCACGGCACCGCGATGCCCCAGCCCGAGATTCGACAACCGGTGCGCCGTGTGGTCCTTTCCGGGCGAAGTGAAGGGCAGCAATCCCCGGCGGGCTCGCGAAATCGAAACCATCGTCGTATCGAAGATCGGTACGCCGAGGATGAGGATCGGAACCAGCCAAGACACTGCGAAGTTTGCTCCCATGGGGCGAACCTTCAGGCCGAGCGTCGCCATCAGGAAACCGAGGAACATCGCTCCGCCGTCGCCCATGAAAATTTTCGCGGGATTGAAATTCCATCGCAAGAAACCGAGCGCCGCGCCCAGGGTAGCCGCGCCCAGGGTTTGCACCATCGTCTGATGATGGGCCGCTGCGGAAATCGTGAAAAAGCCGGCGGCTACGGCCGCAATTCCGGCGCAGAGGCCGTCCATGTGGTCGAGGATGCTGAAAGCCGCGGTGATGCCGACCACCCAGAAAATCGTGAAACAGCCGTCGAGAACCACGCCGAGCGTGCCGTGGACAAACACCGAAAAAAGCTGGGCGCGGACGCCGGATGCCAGCAGAAAACATGCGCCCGCGGGCATGCCGATGAAAAGCTTCACTTGGTGGTGGAGCATGCCGCCATCGTCGAGCAGGCCGACGGTGGCGAGCAGCGTGGCGCCGGCGAGAATGCCCGCGACCTGCTGCTGCGGCGCGCCGCGAAGCGTCAGAACAACGGCGAGGACGAATCCAAGATAGATGGCGATGCCGCCGAGAAGTGGAATCGGCTTGACGTGAACTTTGCGGGGTCCGGGCCGATCGACCATGCCGTAGTGCAGCGCAAGGCGGCGGACCGGAATGGTGAGACCCAGCGATCCGAGAAGCGCGACCGCGAATGCGATCAGATCGGAGTAGGGCGTCATAGCTTGCTCAAAATCGTCTCAGCAGAAAAACGGCGCTCGCGCGTCACTTCCAGAAGCGCCTGATCTTTTTCCCCGCTCACCGCGCGGTGAGCATCTTCTCGAGGACCCCATCCACCGCGGCGCGCTGGTGGTTGGCAAAGTACCAGTCCATCGTCTTACGCAATCCTTCGCGAAAAGGCGTCTTCGGCTCCCAGCCGAGAAGCTGCTTCGCCAGCTTGTTGTCGGCCACGCGGTTCACCGGGCCCGTCGGCATATCGGGGAGCAGGCGTATCTGCGCTTTGTGGCCGGAATATTCCAGCACGAGGCGCGCCGCGTCGATTACTCGGATGCGCTCCATCGTGCCGAGGTTGACGGCCGTGCCGTCGTTGATCTTTTCGCCCGCCAGGATCGTGCCGTTGACGATGTCGTCCACGTAGGTCCAGTTGCGAATCTGTTCGCCGTTGCCCCAAACGTCGAACGGATCTTGCTTCACGAACGCGCGCGCGATCATCGCGATCACAGCGTGATTCTCCACTCCGCGGGGACCATACACCGTAAAGTACCGGCAGGAAGCCGCTCCGAGCTTGTGTTCCTTGTGGTACGCCTGCAGCGTCAACTCGGCCATCAGCTTTGCCCAGCCGTACATATTGTCCGCGTCGTGCGGAGGCTTTACATCGGCCTCGCGCAGGTAAAGTTCCTTCCCTGGGTCGGTCTGCATGTAGTTCGGGTAGACGCAGCCTGAAGACGCGTAGACGACTTTCTCGACGCCGGCCTTCACCGCTTCCCAAAAAACCAGGCCGTCGAGAAACAGATTCGAGGCAGGGCCCGCCTGGTGCAGGTCGACGTAACCCCGCCCGCCATGGTCGGCGGCCAGATGGAAGACGACGTTGATGCCCTTCATCGCCGAGCGCGCCACGCCGGGCTCGCGCAAGTCCGCTTCCACGAATGTGACACGGCCCGCCTTGACGTGCTGCTCGATATTGCCCGTCCGGCCGCTCGTAAGATCGTCCACCACGTGCACCTTGGCGCCCCGCGCGAGCAGCGCGTCCACAAGGTGCGAGCCGATGAAAGACGCACCCCCAGTAACGAGAACTTTCTTATGATCCCAGATGACGCCCTCCGTTGCTTTCGAGAACCGCCTGCTCGATGATCCCGGCAAAAAGCTGCAACTCGTTTACTCTAGCATACTTCTCCGCGGTTTCTCGGGCGCGCCGGCCCATCTCACATAACCGAGCAGGGTCGCTGCGGAGCTCACAGATGGCCTTTGCGACGGCCACCGGATCATCCGGATCGGCTGCCAGGCCGCAGCCGGACTCCGTCACGATTCGCGCCGCGTCGCTCGAATCCGGCGCCACAGCAAGGACGGGCCGGCCCGCCGCAAGAATCGAATAGAGCTTGCTTGGCACCACTACGCCTTCCAGGCCTCGCTTGATCGTCACGATGTGAACGTCGCCCGCCATCATCACGTGCGGCACCTGCTCGAACGGGCGAAACGGCAGGAACCGCACGTTCGGCAGGCCGGCCGCCGACGCTTCAAGCGACGCGCGGTTCGCACCGTCACCTACAAACACGAGCGCGGCGTTTTCGTTGCGCAGCATTTCGGCGGCCTTGAGCAGCGTGCCCCACGCGCCGTAGAAGCCCAGATTTCCCGCATGCAGCGCGACGAATGGAAAGCCGCTGCGAATCTCCTGCACCACTGGATCGCTTTTCGCGGGCATCGAGGCGGGAAACGAAGTGCCGTCGCGCACGACGACCACCCGTTCAGGTGCGACGCCCTTGGCTAGGATGCGGTTGCGCATGTCGTCTCCGAGAACGATCACCCGCGCGGCTCGTTTCAGGGCGTTTCGATGCATCTTCTCCCAGCGGTCGGCCCAGCCGTTTGGGGGCACGATGTCGCCGCCGATCGCCATGTCCGGATAAAGGTCACGGATGTTGTAGACAAACGGCCGCCCGGCAAGGCGCGCGATGAACGCCCCGGCTATACCCGCGACCGGCGGGTCCGTCATGGCGAGCACCACATCGGGACGAATCGCCAGCGCGCGCGGCACCGCCAGCGCGAGGTATGACAGGTAATTCGAGACGCGGCGCTTCATCTGGTGCCGCGGATAGGCGGTTGATCCTACGCGCTCGACGACTACGCCGTTGCGGGTATCGCGGCGCAAAATCTTGTATGGATAGAATTCGTCGGGATCGTACGACGGCCGGCCAGCGACGACCGTCACCTTGTGGCTTTTCGCGAGAGTCTCGGCAACCTGCGCGGCCATCTTGGCCGTGGCCGATGTGTCGGGCGGATAGTATTCGTTCAGGAGCAGGATGTGCATGCGCTCAGCTGTCGCGGTTGGCAAAGCGCCCGGCAGCCGCCTCGCGATCGCCGGATGCGTATTTCCTTTCGAGAATGAAATTGCCGAGCACGAGAACGTCCATGCGCGTGCGGCGGAAGCACTCGAGCGCTTCTTCGGGGCGGCAGACGATCGGCTCGTTGTCGTTGAACGACGTGTTCAGCACGACGGGCACGCCCGTGAGATCGCCGACCGCATGCAGCAGCTTCCAATAGAGCGGATTGGACGTGCGGCTGACCGTCTGCAGGCGCGCCGTGCCGTCCACGTGAGTCGGTGCGGGAATCACGCTGCGCTTCTCCGCGCGCACGGGGTAGGCGAATGTCATGAACGGCGAAGGGTGCGTCTTCTCGAAAAATTCGCCGGTCGCCTCTTCCGCAATCGAAGGTGCGAATGGACGAAACGATTCGCGATGCTTGATGCGCTGATTCAGGATGTCTTTCATTTCTGGGCGGCGCGGGTCGGCCAGAATGCTGCGATTGCCGAGCGCGCGCGGTCCCCATTCCGCCGCCCCCTGAAACCAGCCGACAATCTTTCCGTCGGCGATATGCCGCGCGGTCACGCGTACGAGCTCCGTTTCGTCGAGCTGCGCGATTTCGACCTCATCCGCCGAGCCGACGCGATCGACGACGGCGCGAATTTCGGCAGGCGAAAACTGCGGTCCCCAGTACGCGTGCTCCATCACGAATTCGCGCGGGCGGCCGAGAATCTGGTGGTGCACGGCGAAAGCCGCGCCCACGGACAGGCCCGCATCACCCGCCGCCGGCTGCACCCACACTTTCTCGAAAGGCGTCGTGTCGAAGATTCGGCCGTTGGCCACGCAATTGAAAGCCACGCCGCCCGCCAGGCACAGTGCCTTCTGGCCGCTCTGCTTCGCTAGGCCGTTCCAGTAAGCGATGAGAACTTCCTCGAGGGCCGCCTGCATGCTGGCCGCGAGATTGTAGTGGCGCTGCGTGAGAGGTTCGCTCGGCCTTGCGAGCGGGGCCGAGACGCTTCTCAAGATGATCGGAGAAGAGGCGGCCGAGGACCGGCGTGCTCGTGGCGTCGCGCCAGGTCATTTCGGCGCCCTGGCTCTGATGCGTGAAATATTCGAGGCCGAGGCGGAAGGAAAGCGGCCCATCGGACCGCACGATGCGGCGGAATTCCTCGAGGAATTCGGGCTGGCCATAGGCGGCGAGGCCCATCACCTTGTACTCGTCGCCGAATTTCCAGAAGCCAATGTACTGCGTGAGCGCGGTGTAGTACATCCCGAGCGAGTGCGGGAAAGCGACTTCGCCGAGCACGCGCATCTTCGGCCCTTCGCCGACCGCGCTCATCGAACTTGCAAAATCGCCGAGGCCGTCGGCGGATAGCACGGCCGCGCGGTCGAACGGCGAAACGAAAAATGTGCTGGCGAGATGCGCGGTGTGATGCTCGATGCGATGGAACTGGCCGCGTATCGCATGGGGCGCCACATCAAAGGCGGAAGCGAGATCTTCGCGAATGCCCGCAAAGCGCCGCATCACGCGCACGCGGTCGAGCGCAAACTTCGGCATGCGGATCGCGAAGCGCAGTTTCGTCCCGAGGCGCGCCCACGGATCGCGCGGCACCGCGATATGATCGACTTCGGCGAGCTTGACGCCGGCACGATCGAGGCAGAATTGAATCGCCTGCGACGGCAAGCCGGCCGCGTATTTCACGCGATTCAGCCGCTCTTCTTCGACGGCAGCGATAAGCCGGCCGTCCACCACAATCGCAGCGGCGGCATTCGCGTGATAGGCGTTAATCCCAAGAATGACCATCGAATCTGGAAGCTCCCGCCCTGACCACAACTTGCTCTGAGCCCGTTAGATGCCTACCGGGTCGAAATCGCGACAGCTCCGCCGTGATCCGGGCTCGCCTCGGATACACCGCTCAGATTCCTCTTCGCCCATTCGTTCAACACGTACAGGCTCCAAGGACGAGACCAGGACGTACGACCCCGCATAAAATCCTGCCATATCCCAAGCGCAAAGTCTCGACCAAGCTGCGGCTCGAGGGCCGGAGACCAATCCGCCAGCCCCGCCGCCACCCGTTTGCCGAGCGGCCCGCGCAGCCACTTTTCCCAGGGAAACGTGAACGTGCGCTTTTTCTGCGCCACGATCTCTTCGGGCAAAAGATCGCCGAGCGCCGCCACCAGCAGCGACTTGGGGCGCGATCCATCGCGCTTCGCCGATTCGGGCAGCGAAAGCATGTATTCCACGAGCGGCGAATGCAGAAACGGCACGCGCACCTCGAGCGAATGGCGCATGCTCATGGCGTCCGTATCGCGCAGCAAAATATTCGCGAGATAAGAGCGCAGCTCAAGCCACGAAACCGCAGTGAAACCGTCCGCGTCTCGCACTTCCCCGGCCGCGTCGGTGAGCCATCGCTGCCACGGCCCGTCTCCCTGCGCGCGGGAATTGCCTTTCATCGCGGATGCAACGATTCGCGGGGTGAAGACCAGTCGCGTGAAGAAATACGGGTGCGGAAACTCGCCCGGATCGAGAAACGCTGCGCACGCCTTCCGCAGCGCGTCGGGCGAAGCAGCGGCGCTTCCGGCGGCGGCGATCGCGGAGGCGAATGGCGTACGCAGCAGCCTGGGTACGCACCGCCCGAGTTTCGCCATGCGCGCGGCCGTCGACGTCGCGTGAAACGACGTGTAGCCGCCGAAGATCTCGTCGCTGCCCAGACCCGAAAGCGCCACCTTCAGCCCAGCCTGCCGCGCGGCCCAAGAAACGAAGTAGGTGTTGATGCCGTCCGCGCTCGGCTGATCGAATGAGGCAACGGCTTCGTCGAGCCGCGCTACCATTTCCTCGCCCGAAAGCGTCAGCTCGCTGTGGTCGGTCCCGAGGCGCTCGGCGGTGCGACGAGCTTTTTCCGCCTCGCTGAATTCCACGTCAGGGAAGGCGACCGTGAAGGTGTGGATACCCCGCTGCGAGCGGCTCGCGAGAGCGGCGATGGCGGTCGAATCGAGCCCGCTGCTCAGAAATACGCCGACAGGCACGTCGGCGACGAGATGGCTCGCGACCGCATCTTCCAAAAGCGCGCGCACGCGCTGAGCCGGCGCAAGCGATTGCGCGCCCGAGCCTGCGTTCGCGGCGGCTGCATTTCGCAGGTCGCTGCCGAAATCCCAGTAGGGCTTTGGCGAAGGCTCGGCAACGGGCGCGCCCGCTTCAATGGTCAGCGTATGGCCGGGCGGCAGCGAAGAAACGGCTTCGATCAACGTGAGCGGCTCGCTGACGGCGCCGAACAACAGATAGGCGGATAACGCCTGCGTCGAGAGGCGCGCGGGAATGCAGCCGCTCGCGAGCAGCGCGCGCACTTCGGAAGCGAAAAACAGTGCGCCATCAACGTGCGCGTAGTAGAGCGGCTTAATGCCGAGCCGGTCACGGGCCAAAAACACGCGCGCGGCTCGCCCCGCGGGGCCGCCGGGCATTTCGATAATCGCAAAAGCGAACATGCCGAGCAGCCGTTCGACCGAGCGCTCGCCCCAGGCTTCGTAGGCGTGCACGATCGTCTCAGTGTCGGAATGCGTGCGGAAACGATGGCCCAGCGCCTCGAGTTCCTTGCGAAGCGCGGCGAAATTGTAGATTTCGCCGTTGTAGACGATCGCGATCGTTTCCGTTTCGTTCCAAACCGGCTGGCTGCCGCCCGAAAGATCGATGATGCTGAGCCGCCGCATTCCCGCAACCACCGGCGGCGCAACGAGAATGCCTTCTTCATCCGGGCCGCGGTGAATCATGGCGGCCATCATGCGGCGAACGGCAGCCTCGCCTGCATCTCGCGATTCGATTCCGATGACGCCGCAGATTCCGCACATGCTAAGGATTCACCGCTTGCCGAATTTGAATGCAGGAGCGTGCCGCGCGAATCGCCCGGGAAAATCGCGCGAATTGCAGTATAGCCGAAGGATTGCCCGATGCGGCGGGGAAGCGCGCGATACCTGGCGATCGCTAACCCGGATGAACCGACTCGAGGCCCTGCCTCTTCAGCGGCTTCCACGCGAGGTCGCCGCGCGCGAACTGCCACAACCCTTGCAGCCGCCAGAACATGTGGAGCTGGCGATACGGGAAATGCTCGAAGAAGCAGTAACTCACGAGGCGCAGCACGTCCTGCCAGTCGTTGTAGCGCTTGTAGGTGACCTCTTCCTGCAACACCGAGCCGATCGAGATCATCGTGGCAAACATGTAGCCGTAAATCAGGAACTCGATGCACAGCTTCTCGTTCAGGACGCCCAGGAATGCGGCCAGTAAAATCGTGAAGATGCCTCCAATCTCGATGATTGGCGCGAAGAGTTCGAATACCCAGAGGTAGGGGAGCGCGATCCATCCGATGCGCCCATAGCGGCGGCGAAACAACATGTCGCGATTCTTCAGCAGCACATCGATCAGCCCTTTTTGCCAGCGCGCGCGCTGCCGGCCGAGCGACTTCAGGTCGGAGGGCACTTCGGTCCAGCAGACCGGATCGGGCACGAATTGAATCCGGTAGGGAAGTTTGCGGTCGAGCATGTGCCGGTGCAGGCGCGTGACGAGGTCGAAATCCTCGCCGATCGCTGACGCGCGGAAGCCGTCGACGGCCCGGACGAGGTCCGTACGGAACAGCCCGAAGGCGCCCGAAATGATCGTCAGCATATTGGCCTGTGCCCAGGCTTCGCGGCCGATCAGAAATGCGCGCAGGTATTCGACGACCTGGATCACCTCGAAGCCCTTTTTCGGCAGGCGCACGCGGCTCAAGCGCCCCGCCGTGATTTCCGATCCGTTGAGCACGCGCACGATGCCGCCGACGCCAATCACACCTACCGGATCGTTGAGCACCGGAACCATGATGCGCAGCAGGGCATCGCGCTCGAGGATCGAGTCTGCATCGACGACGCAGACGTAGGGTGAGGTCGCCGCATTCAGGCCCGCGTTTACCGCGTCGGCTTTGCTTCCCACGGATTCCTTGTCGATTACGAGCAGCCGCGGATCCGCGCCGCTGCGATACAAAGCACGCACGTTCGCGCAAGCCACCTGCGGCACGTAGACCGCACGCACCGGCTCGAGTTTGAACTCGTCGATCAACTGATCGAGGGTGCTGTCGGCCGACCCGTCGTTGATGACAATCACTTCGAGTTCGGGATAATCCAGCGTCAGCATGTTCCGCACCGACACGCGAATCGACTTCTCTTCGTTGTGAGCCGGGGCCAGCACCGTGATCGGCGGCACGAGCGGCGACTCCTTGAACCATTCGAGGCGAAACGATTTCAGTCTCCGCTGATGGGCCGCGCTTGTATTGAGGGCGATCAGCAGCGTGGTCAGGTAAACGAGATTGCAGATCAGGTAGTAGACGAACAGCGTGTGATTCGCGACGTCGAGAAAATGGATCATTTCCGGGCCATCGCAGCCGGCTCAGGACTGGGCGGCTGCTCGACTCCCGGCGCGGGCGTCAACTCGCCGGCCGCCAGCGTGGCCAGCAGGCTTACCGCGCTCGAATCACCCTGCGATGCCTTTTCTTGTAGCTCCGTTTCGAGCTGCTTTCTCAGGCCCGCATTCTCGAGCGCCGCAAAAAACGCGTACAAGCCGTAGCGGTCTTTCGCCGCGACGGTCTCCGCGAAGATGGACACCAGCTCGGATTTCCGGTCGACCAAACCTTCGGCAGCGCGCATGCGCACGAGGCGGTTCGAATCGGTCAGCGCCTGCAGGAGCGGCCGGATGGCCCTGGGATCGTAAATTTTCCCGAGCGCGACCACGGCGCGCAGCCGCACGAACCACACCGGATCCCGCGCCAGTTCGGGGAGCGCTTCGACGGCCTGGGCGTGGTCCGCATTCGAGAGAGCGCGAGCCGCCGCCGCACGCAGTTCCGGCAGCTCATCTTCGACCAGCGCGATCAGGGCCCCTTCGATCGAATGAACGGGAATTTCGCCCAGCACACGCGCCAGCATCTCGCGAACTTCACGGTCGGCGTGCTGCAGGTAGGGAACCAGCATTCGCGGCGCCTCGCGGCAGCAATTGATCAGCGCGTTCTGGATCAGCAGCGCGGGCGCCTGCAAGCCGCGTTCGCTGACCCAGGTCAAGATTTCGCCGCCAGCCTCGGGAGAAGCGGTACGCGCCAGCCCTCGCAGCGCCGCGTGCCGCGTTTCCTGATTTGCGTCGCGAAGCCCTTCGGCCAGCGCCGGAACTCCCTCCGGCGCGCGCGTGCGTCCCAGGGCAACCAGCGCGGCCATCCTCTGCCAGCCGCGATACTTCCGCGCCTCGAAGATTCGCTTTTCGATCAGCCCCGTTGTGCGCATGAAGCGCAGCAGGCGCGCCGATTCCGCCGGGCCGGCGGCTTCAAAGGCATCCAGCACGATGTCTTCGACGATCTGGCGGTCGAAGTCGTTGAGCCGCCACGCGTCGTATGGAATTTCTCCCGAGATCAGCTGTTCCCATTTCTGCCGGAACTCGTAGACGCGCCGGTCGCGTTTCGCGAAGTAGCGCCTGCGATACGTCCTCCGCAGAAGAATGAATCCGAGCAGCAGCGCGTCGGCGACCACAGCCGCCACGATCACCTTCACGACGAAGGCTGCGGGACCAAGCGCCCAAATTTTGCTAAAAGCGGATTCCATAGCTCCATCCAAAGCTCGCGTCCGTGCGATTCTGCGTTCGCTGCTGAAAGGCGGCGTAGCCGGTGACGTCCTGGCGCGCCGTGATCTGAAAGCGCAGCCCGCCGCCGTACGTTTGCGAAGAGAAGCTTCCAATTTCGTTGACCAGACCGAAATCCTCGGTGCCCACCGCGAAGAACACGTTGCCGCTCAGCCGCCGCACGCCCCAGCTCCGAATCGGAAACGCGAGTTTGCTCAGCCCCGAAGGTTTCCAGTCCACGCCGGTGCCCGGAAAATGGCTGCGCGCGCCGGTGAGGCCGAGCGACCACAACCAGTCCTTCGGGAGGTAGACGAGTGTGTTTTCGTTGAGCGTCCGGATGCGGGCCGCCGAATACCAATACCAGTGCTGCCCATACGTAACCTCGACGCCGCGCACGACGCCGGACTCGCTGATGCGCCAGCCATGATCGCCTTCGAAAAACGCCTCGCTTTCAGGGATGACCGTGTTGTCGTGCCCAGTGGCCCCGCCGACCGTCAGCGCGCCCCAGTGCGGCATGCTGCCCGTGACGCTGCCCACAAATTTGCCCGCGGGCATATTCGCGATCTGGTAGAAGTTGCCGGCCGCGCTCGTGGTCCAATGCGGCGACCAGCGCGAAACCAGGCTGACCCACTCGCCCTGATTGCCCGAGGTGAAATTAAAGAGGTCGTCGTCGTTGCCGATACGTAGTTCGTGCTTCGTCTCGCCACGCAGCGATGCCAGTTCAGCCTGCGCGTCGGCATCGTTGGGGTCGAGATCCGCCGCGCGCTGAAACTCCCGGAGTGCTTCCCGCAGGTTGCCCAGCGCGCGGAGCACCCGGCCCCGAGCCTCGTGCAGATCGGCGCGGCTCGCATCAATTTCAACCGCGCGGGTCGTCGCGCGCAGCGCCTCTTCGTTCCGCCCCTCCTGCATGTACACGTTTCCGAGCGTCAGCCAGTTGTCGGGATCATTGGGGTTGGCCTGGACGATCGCGTCGAATTCCTTTTCCGCCTCGGGAAGCCGCCCGGCCCACGCGAGGACACGCGCGTGCCACGCGCGAATGTCCATGTCCTGCGGATATTGCGCGATCTGGAGGTCGATCGTGTGGAGGGCGGCGTCCCAATTATGCACGGCGACTTCGTTGCGGACTTGCGCCTGCCAATCTGCACTGGAATTCTGTGCGCACGATCGAGGTGCACAAATGCCGAAAGCGGCTATCAGGCCAGCCGCGAGCAAGTGCATTGCTGTGCGTTTCTGGAACAGATGCGCCCCCAGGAGAACGAGCGCAGCCTCTCGGCCCACGCCCAACGTAACTACTGCACGAGGCACACCAAATGAGGACGAGCAAAGCAGGATGGTTCCGGGGCAAAGCCTGTCTTATGTGTTGCCGGCAGAGAGACCTGGGCCATCGGCAGGCTGGAGCAAGCTGCGGGGTGTGTCACTTACGAACGGTATGTTTCATCGTGATAGTTCTGATGTCAGTCGTTTCGCTCGGAACTATTTCTCCCGCCTCGGGCCAGAGCGCCGACAGCATGATTTCGCGTCTTCACGTGGCTGACGTGCCGGTTCATCCGCTTACGCATCATTCGCAGGACCCGGCGGCCGCGTTTCCGGAATCGTTTCCCATGCAGGTGGCTCTCTATTGGTCGGATCAGGACGAAAATCTGCTCGCGATGATCCATTCCTTGCGCGAGATGGGCGTGCCGTTCTTCGTCACGCGCGACATCAATCAGGCGCTTCGACACAAGCTCGTGATCATCTATCCGAATGTCGATCCGAAAACGTTCACCAGCGCCGAGATTCAAGCCCTCACGCAGCACGTCCAGGGCGGCGGAAGTATTTTCGCGGTCGATGTTCTCGCAGGTGCGCTCAAGCCTCTTTTCGGCTTTCGCGATTCCGTCGCCTCGCGCCGCCGGTATCGAGTCGACTTCGCGCCAAATAGCGATGTGATTTTGCGCTACCTCAACCGCCCAGAAGAACAGAGCGTTCCCCTTGGCAATAAGAAGTACGCCAACATTTTCTGGACCAACGGCTTCACGCCGGACGCGAACACGAAAGTTCTTGCGCGTTATGAGGATGGGACGGCTGCGCTGCTACGCAACACGACGGGAAAAGGCTCGACGTATCTCTGCGGGATCAGCTATCACGAAGCCGTCCTGCGCAATCAGGTGAACCGCGATTACGACGCCGAGCGTCACTACGTGAACAGCTTCGAGCCCGGCGCGGATGTCTGGATGCTGCTCTTGCGCGCGTGGTACGAGTCGAATACGCCCGACGGCGTGCGGCTCGCCTCGATCCCCGATGGCCAGGACTCCGTTTTGCTGCTTTCGCACGATGTGGACTGGGAAAACTCCTTCGCGCCGATGCTCGACTTCGCGCGAATGGAAACCGCCGAGCACACGCGCAGCACATTTTTCATTCAGACGAAGTACGTGAGCGATGCCAATAGCGTGTCTTTCTTCTTTGGAAAGAATCTCGCTTATCTCCAGCAGATCAAGGCGCTCGGCTTCACAATCGGGTCGCATTCCATCATCCACTCGCGCGCATTCAATCGTTTCGAGCTGGGCGACGGCACGGAAACCTTTCCGCTCTACCAGCCGCGTGGCACGGGCTTCGACAGCGCGACCGGCGCCACGGTCTTCGGCGAGGTGCGGGTCAGCAAGGAACTTCTCGACGGCAATGTCCGGGACCAGCACGCCATTTTCTTCCGTGCGGGGCATCTCCGCGTGCCGCCGTCTCTGCCCGAGGCGCTAGTGCGCACGGGTTACCTCTTCGATTCGTCGTTCACCGCCGACGACGTGCTGACCCATTTCCCATACGCGCTGCCGCTCGGGCTGGATTTCGATGAAGACAGCGGTCTGTATGAATTCCCCGTCACGTTCGAAGACGAGGAGAAGCCTCCGCTGCCCCAGCGCATCGATCGCGCGCTCGACGTGATTCGCGCCAACGCCGAGAATCAGGCGATCAACGTAATCCTGATTCACTCGAACGAAGCGCATATAAAACTGGCTGCCGAGCAAACCCTGCTGCGCGAGCTGCCGCCCGATGTTACGGCGACGGATCTACAGAGTTATGCGGAATTCTGGCGCGGCCTTGAGGCATTGCGTTGGAGCGTTCATCCCGGGTCTGGGCCGAACGTCGTGAGCATCGCGGTAGCCGCCGGCGAGCCCGTGAGCGGCGCCACTCTCGAATTTCAGCGCTCCATTGCCGCGGTCGACGGCGGCGCGCGCCCCCTGCCCGACCGCCATCGAATCATTCTCCCCGCGCTGAAAGCTCGGGAATCCGCATCGTTTGACGTCCATTACGCCGAGTGACTCGATCGCCATCTTCAGCGATGCGGAAATCAGGGCGCCAAGGCTTCGGCGTAGTAGCCTTCCATCTGCTCGGTCAGCCGATCCCAGCTGAGCTGATCGACGACACCGGCACAACCCGCCTTCAGCCGCCGGTGAAGATCCTTGCCATCAATTAGACGCCGGAGCGCGTCAGCCAATTCTTCTCTGTCGGGCGCAATCACGAGGCCGGCCCGGTCCGCCACCAGCGAGTGAATACCGCAAGAATTCGTCACGATCGCCGGAACGCCCGACGCTACCGCCTCCGCCACCGCATTTCCGAAGTTCTCGTAGCGCGAGGGCAATGCAAAGACATCGGCGTCAGCAAGGGCGGCCTTTTTGTCCTCGTCGTACAAAGGACCCGTGAAAAGAATCCGAGCCTCGGCGCCCGACTCCCTTGCTCGTTTTTCCAGATACGCGCGATATCCCGCTTCACCCTCCGGTCCCGCGATCGCAAGGTAACCCGATTCAGGGCATGTTTGCGCAAAGGCTTCGATCACAATGTCTGCTCCTTTGCGGGGAATCAGCCGGCTAAGGAAAAGGATCAAAGGCTGCTCGGGAGGGATTTTCCACTTCGATCGAAAAGTTCCGCGCGGCGGAAGAGGTGTGCAGGAACGAGGTCAATGCCGTTGTATCGGATCGCGAGTTTTGCCACGGGGATGCCGCCTTCGAGGAGTTCTTGGCGTTCAATGTCGGAAGTCGCGATCACGCGAGCCGCGTTCTGCAAGAGCGCTTTCCCCAAGGTGCCGTGCCAAAGACGCTTGAATCGCAAACTGCGGTCGATTGGACGGTACATCCCCATCGGTTCGATAACGTAGGGCACTTTTTGGCGGCGGCAAAAGTATCCGGCGGCCGGACCCAACAGGTCATATAACCCGTAGAAGTGCACCACGTCAAAGTTCTTGAGCGAAGCATTGCAGAATCCTACGATGCCGGGATTCAGCGTGAAGGCGCGATAGTGGCCGCGCGTGCGAAGGTAAATGGCCTCGACGCCTTCGTCCTCCCATCGCCAGCCCCATTTGCAGCGTTCGGTCTTTTCGCCGAAACCGTTCACGCCGCCAAGCCCGAGGTCTGCCGTCAAAACCGTCACTTGATGCCCGCGCTTCACGAGCCCCTTGGCCAGCGAGCGCACCTTCACAATCGGGCCGCCGCGATCTTGGAAGGGAAAGTAGAACTGAACTACGCTCAGCACACGCATCAGTCGTCTGGAACAATCTAGAACACCATGCCGCCGAAATTCCAAGCCTGGTGCCGGGTGCCCCCGGAAAAGTCCGCCTGGACAAGGATCGTAGCTTCATTAGCCGTTCCGCTTCCAGAACATACTTCGGGAGGGTAGATGTGAAAGGCGGAGAACTCAGCCGCGGTCTGGTGCGAATGTCAGCTCGCCGTCGCTCGCGTGGCGCCGCTCGAAGCGGCAAGCTTCTTGCGCCAGAAATCGGCGGTGCGCCGAAGGCCCTCATCCAAACTCACCTTCGCCTCCCAGCCCAGCACGGATTTCGCCTTGGCGGAGTCGCCGTAGAGAACCTGGATGTCGAGAGGCCGCTTTGGAATCGTGTCCCAAAGGATTTGGCCGCGAAAGCCGGCGATCGTGCGCATCTTATCGGCCAGCGCCTGCACGGTAAGTTTGTCGCCCGTGCAAAAGTTGAATGCCTGGCCGATGCTCGCCTCGGGCTTGGCGAAGCAGACCAGGTAGCTATCCACGTGATCGTCGATGTAGAGCAGGTCGCGTTCGGGCGTAGGGTCGCCCAGCTTCACCGTGTTTCCCTGCAGCATTTGAACGAGCATGCGCTCGACGAGAAAGTGCGTATTGTCGCGCCGGCCGTACGTATTGAAAGGGCGCAGGACCGTCACAGGAAATTTATAAGCGTCCCACATGTACAACACATATTTCTCCGCCGCGTGCTTGCGCGACTGAATATGGGCTGTTGGGCGCTTGCGGCGTATCTTCCCGCTTTGGCACAGGGCCGTTGCCGAAAGTCTCGGACGTCGAAGCGAACAGGAAGTGCTTGAAGTGCGGCACCTCGCGCAAGCAAGCCTCCGCAAGATTCACCGTGCCCGTCAGATTCGTGTCCAGCACCTCATTGGGATGGTCGTAGCTGTACGACACGGGGCTGATAGCCGCCAGGTGGAAAACCACTTCAGGCTGCACGTCGCGAATCGCGCATTTCACGGCGAACTGGTCGCGCAAGTCGCAAAAAACGACCTTCACGCCGTGGTCCGCGCCCAGCACGTAGCGCCCGGTGACGTATCGCTGCATGGAATAGAGATCGTGCCCGCCCATTTCCGCGAGACGCTCCAGCAGGCGGCTCCCCACGAATCCAGTCGCCCCGGTTACCAAAATTCGCATGTCTTCCCTCCATCCTCGACCTAACAACTATTCCAGCAATGCGTCTCGCAGGCGCTCGCAGAACCTCTCAAAAGTGAACTCGCGGGCCACCCAATTCCTTCCGGCCTCTCCCATGCGGCGCGCGCGCGCGGGATCTTCGAGCAATTCGATCAACGCTCCGGCGATCTCGCTTGAGTTCGCCGGATCGACGAGCAATCCATGTTCGCCCGACCGGATGAACTCGGCAGGAGCCCCCATACGGGGACCCACCACCGGTTTGCCGTGCGCCATGGCTTCCAGGAAAACGATGCCGAAGCCTTCGCCGCGCGGCGTGCGTGCGTCCAACTCGGTTCGCGCCGGCATCGCGAAAATGCTGCATCGATCATAGCAGGCGTCCAGTTCCTCAGGTGAAACAGACCCCGCAAATTGTACCGAGTCGGTGACGCCCATTTCGCGCACTCGCGATTCGAGTCGAGCGCGGTCGTCACCATCGCCTACGATCAAATACACGGCATCCGGCACGCGACGAAGAACATCCGGCCAAACATCCAGTATCGCGTCATGGCCCTTATATCGCTCCGACGCCGCGATTCGGCCAACTGTAAGTACTATCGGCCGCGACGAGTCTTCTCTTAGCGGATTTTTCCCTTCTGACGATTGCGCCCGTGGCTTTGGCAGCGTGGGCGGCAAGATCGACGCCCGAGGCTCCTTGAGCTTATGCCTCGCAGCCATTACATCCAGCGTAAAGCGCGTGATCGTGAGATAGCGCTCGGCACCTCGCAGCGCCTTCACCTTGGCCGGCGGCAGGTCTCCCCACACCTCGATGCCGTACAAAGTCAGCCAATACGGTGTCCGCGTGAGCTTTCGAATGAGACGCGCAGCAGGCGCCAGCCCAACATGCGCGCATATGATCAAGTCGGGAGACCACGAAACAGAAGTCGCCATGGCGGAGCCCAGAAAACGAAGCTTCAGGGACCGGCTCAGCGCGAGGTTCCCGTCGCCTCGCACTTCGGGATCTCCGGCCACGGCCACCACTCGCACGCGATCGCTTCCAACAACGACGTTCAGCGCATCGACAAGAGTGCGGACGTAATTCTGTATGCCCCCTACGGATTTCAACGAAGGCGCCAGGACTAAGATCTTCTGGTTGGTCCCAACCTTCTCCGTCATAGTTCCTGGGGCTGCGTTTGCTCTCGGGGGCGCGCTTTTCGCCGCAGGACCTCTTCGAAAATCGCCGCGAGTTCCCGGCCGTTGCGCTCCCAGGTAAATTGTCGCGCCGTCTCGGCCGCTTTCCGCCCGAGATGCTCGCAGAAAACTCGATCCTCGTATAGGCGACAAATCATGGCCGCGAGCGACCCGGCATCCGTGGGATCGTCGAGAATCAAACCATCGACTCCATTGGTTATGATCTCGGATACGCCCGCAGTGGAAGAAACAATCACGGCGACTCCGCAGCCCATCGCTTCTGCCGGCGGTTGCGCGTAGGCGTCCTCAAGCGATGGGCCGACATACACGTCGGCCGCGGCATAGTAGAACTCGATGTCCTTGCGCGGCGGAAGAAAATGGACGCGTTCGCCGACGGACCTGTCGAAAGCCATCGCTCGAAACGGCCCCGGATCCTCGCTTCCCACAACGAGCAAATCGACGGGTCGATCGCCTAACAGCGCCATCGCATCAAGCAAAGCGCGAATTCCTTTCTTGTGCAAGTCATTGCCAACGAGGAGAAGAACAAAGCGGTCGTCGGGGAGTCCGAGTGCGTTCTTACTAGTTTCACGCAGACTCAGACGACGTTCGGGATTAAAGACCTCGCGGTCAATCCCGGCGTAAAGGACGGGTGACTGGTCGCGTTGACCGTAAAAACGCTCCACGTCAGCGGCCGTCTTGCGGGCGATATAGACCAGGACCGGTCGAGGATCGCTGTACACATGCCGCTCGAGCATGATCACGAGATGGTAATAGAGGCGCCGGTGCAAGAGGCGAGGCCAGAAGCGAATGGGATTTCGCATGAGTTTCAGCTCGGGGCTCACGCGACGCAGGAATTCGGCGAAAACAATGTGCACAGACACGACGTCCGCATCAAAACAGTTCGGACCGGGAGTTAGGACGATATCGTGCCGCAATCCGCGGATGTACCGGCCCCAGGCGCGCCAAAGATGGTTCGCCGCGAACCACCAGAGGAAGTTCAAGATGTGTGGACCGGGCAGCTTCGGGATCCGATGCCACTGAATCTCCGCCAGGTCCAGATCATCCACCTCTTGGCTATAAACGTGAATCTCGAATCGGTCACGGAGATAAGCTATCCATTCAACAACTCGACGCTCCGTTCCATGCCTCTTGTCCAAGAACGGCGAGACAACCGCAAGTCGAGGTTTTTTGGTAGTAGCGTTCATACAGAATCTGCTGGCATTATTTCACAACTCGGCGCGCCTGCCGTACTTGACCGAACGTCGCCCCGGGGCTTGCGCCTGAGTTTAAGGATGATAGCTTAGTGAACTGATTGCAATGCTGACGCGTGTCCCACCTGCCGGACCTCCCCCAACCCCGCGTGAAGGTGCGGATCCGATTCTCCGGCCCAGGATGCCGGAGCTCGACTCACTTCGAGGAGTTGCTATCCTTCTGGTGGTCTTCTGCCACGGATATTTTTGGTCGTGTGGCGTGACGGGCCTAGGCACCGTTGCCAAGGCGTTTGTGGAAATCACGCGGGCGGGCTGGTTGGGCGTGAATCTCTTTTTCGTTCTCTCCGGCTTTCTAATCACCGGGATTCTGGTCGATTCCAGACACAAGGAAGGCTATTTTCGGCGGTTCTATGCACGGCGCGCGCTGCGCATATTACCCGCGTACTTCGCCATTTTGCTGGTTGTACTTGTCAGCATTCACAAGTCCTTTGCGTTTGTGGCGCTCAGCTTCTTCTACTTGTCGAACGTCACTCCCCTTTTTGGCGTGGTGCAATCCTATGCGCCGCTGTGGTCGCTTGCTGTCGAAGAACACTTTTACCTTTTGTGGCCAACCATCGTGCACAGATTCTCGGTGCGCAAGGTCGGGCAGATCGCCATCGCCGTGGTGTGCATTGTGCCTGCCTTGCGCTTCGTTTCCTACTCAGTGGGCTGGCGAGCGGGGCTCAGCGAATATACTTGGCTCGTAGCTGACGGGTTGGCGATGGGGGCTTGGCTCGCAGTCCTTGTTCGCAAGCCATGGCTGACGCGAGAACGACTGGCGCGAATCTCGACTGGCGCATTCGCGGCGGCGGTGATCGCCTCAATCGCCCTCGCGAAGTTCGGGATTCTCACGCGCCAGAGACCGCTAGGCGCCGCGTTTCAGGAATCCTGCGGGGACCTCGCCTTTTTCGGCTTGGTGGGGCTGGCCCTCCTACTCGGCACGGGCCGTTGGAAGGCGCTGATTCATCGACCTCTCCTGGCATTCTACGGCGAGATCAGTTATGGGCTTTATCTGGTTCACCTGCTCGTGTTTGGCTGGTACGACAGGATTTTGCGGCACTTCTGGCCACAACATTCTCCGTCGACAGGAGGTTTCCCGGTCGAGACGTTACGGTTCTTGATCTGCGTGGGCATCGCGACAGGGCTTGCTCTTCTGTCGCGACGCCATTTCGAGGAGTTTTTCCTCCGTATGAAGACCCGACTCGGAGTGCGCTCTCCTGCTGTCTCACCGACACTGTCCGGGGATCCCGAATCCTAAGGGACGACCTCACCAGAAACCGCCGGAGCCGTCAACAGATGAGGCATTCGGAAAACGATTCCAACAAAGATCCAGAGATAGATGTTGCACACGTAGTTCTCGTAAACGGCGATGGTCAAAAAGGTGAGCGGATAAAACAGCAAAACCATGTACCAAAGGAACGCGAAGCCGATTGGGAAAAAGCGCGTTTCACGTAAATTGCGGACGACCTTCCACACGTAGTAAAGCAGGGCGCCAGTCCAGAGCAGCCACAAGAACGGCGCGAGAATGCCCATTTCGACGATCAACGTTCCATAGCCCGATTCAATGCTGTACGGTATACGCTTGCCGATCAGTCTCGTTACGTACTGAATCCCTAACGAAGCCGTGCCAATGCCATTTCCGATCATCCAGTGCGGATTGTCGAGGGCGTTCTCAAGATTCTCGATCGGGTAATCCCAGAGGCGGCCAGTTCCTTGATACGCCGAGCTTTCCGGGCTTAGCGTCTCGGTATAAAAGTTCAGGCGGGATCCCGCTTGTCCGGGGAAAATCCAAAACACCACCGCCAGGGCGAGCGCACCGACGATAAACGATCGTCGCAGCACCTTCACCAGCCGATGCCCCTGCCGCTGGCGCCAGGGCGCGCCCCAAAGAAATCCCGCGGAAAGTACCAGCACGCTCGACGCAACCGAAACCGAGGCAGTCCGGGAACCGCTGAGCAGAGCGGCGACACCAACCAGGCCAAGCACGAAGAAAACGATCTTTCGGTATTTTCGCGTATGCAAAATTAGGTAGGCGGCCGTGCCCATCACCAAAGGGAAAGCCGCGGCAAGATACGTCGCGAATCGGCCACTGCTCACAAAGACGGACGCAGGAAGCGAAAACACTTGCCCCTCTAGAGGAGATACCTTGGAGAGATCACCCAAGGTCTGCAATTCTGGGGCGAGTGTCGCCGGATTCAGGAATGAGTTCCCCAGAATCGCCTGGGCAATTCCCAGCCCTCCAATCACGCCGGCCAAAACCACGTTGGCTATGAGAAACTTTCGCAAGTCCTGATCGGTCCGGATGAGACCGTACGCCACAAACATCAAGGGAACGTAGTAAAAGTACGTTTTCATCCCGAGAAGACCGTACAAAATGCTGGGGGAGTTTTGATTGAAGACTTCGAGGATACCGAGCCAAAAGAAGAGGCTCAGAAAGGGCAGGAACGGCGGGCGAAAGCTTTTGGCCCTGCCAAGACGCACGTCCCTGAAGTACGAGAAGTAGACCACAAGAAGCAGAATGTCCTTGCCAAAAAAGAGCGCAAGGCTATTCCCCATGTATTTCCGGACGAGATCCTCGAACAACATCCAGGTGAGAAAAAGATAAAATCCGGTGCGCCAGCTTCGCAAGATAGCGACCGCAATCGCGCAACCGGCAAACCCCAGCGCCACGAACTCGAGAACCCGAATGTCCTCCGACAATACTTCGTTTGCGGCTAACCATGCGGCCCAGATGGCAAAAACGAAGAGTCCCGCGCCGATCAACGTCTGGTTCCGGATCGTCGGAATGCGCGTGTTCAGCAACTTGTCGTCACCATCGCTTCTATCTCGATCATATGGTCGGGCCTGATTCTTTTTACCTAACCCAAGGCATTGTATCTCAATGACTCGGCGGACAGATCGAGGCGCATGATCGAGCTTATCGCAGCCTGGGTACCGCCCTCTTCATCCAGGCGCGAACAACATGCGTCTTGTTCTCCGTTACAACCGAAACGACCCATGCGAAAGCGACCACACCCACACCAGCTACGATGCCGCCGAGCAGGTGGGGCGCGTCCGGCTGCCACCTCTCCCCGGACACCAGCCATGCCCCGAGCAGCAACAACAACGGAAAGTGGAGGACGTATAGGCTATAGGAAAAGCCAGCGCACCAGTGCGTGAATCGCAAGTAATAGAGATGCTCGATTCGGAAATCAATTTGAAGGACGCCGAAGAGAAATAGCGCAAACGCACTTCCCACCGCAAGGTCGTTCCCGAACCTGGCGGGAACTCCGATTCGCGCGCTGATTAGGCACGTGGCGAGCAAGATCGTGGATACCAAAAGGTAGGCGCCCAACGAACTCCTCGAGCCCAATTTGAATCGGGAATACGCCAAAGCCAGAGCGCAACCGGCCATCCAAACGAGGAACCCAATCAGTATGCTCGGCCCGACGAAAATCGCCGCCGCAATTGCGAGAAGCGTGAGTAGGCTCGCGCGGCGCAAGGACCTTCTTGCCCAAGCGAATCCGGCCGAAAGCCCCACGGGAAACATCACGTAGTACCAAAATTCGCTGGCCAAGCTCCAAAGCGGCGCGTTCGACCCGAACGTCTTGCATACAATCGTCTGCAAGAAAAACACATTGCCCACGAAATCTTTCGCCGTGAGTCCCGCGGCCGGAGCGGCATAGCCGAAATTCTGCAGCGGGTGTGTGTAGATACCCGTAGACGCAAAGTGGTGGCTGCCGAGCGTATCCCACAGCAAACCGAACAGCAGTCCCGGAATCAAGACGACATACAAGCGGGACAATCGGTCGATCGCGTAGTCGCGCCAGGACCAACTCTGGGTCGCGTGCCTTTTCAGAATGGCCGACGATATGAAGAATCCGCTCAAGACAAAAAAGATAACTACCGCCTGATGGCCAAACCCGGTGAGAAAGTAGATCGCGCCCAGCCAAACGCCGTGGTGCCCAATATGCCGGAAGTCGGCGAAGAACAGCCCCCGCAGATGCCCCCACATCACAGCCCATGCCGCGGCAGCACGGATCAGGTCCAGGTGCGCAGATCCGGACGGAGTAAGGGTCAGCGAGCGGAATCTCTGAATTGCGCCCGTCGGGGGGACTTGCGCGTCCGCCGCGGTCTGGTTGATCACGTTGCTCTCGACGACCACCCGATAGGGCCCATCCCCTGCCACGTCGCGCAAAAGCCTGCCACCGCAACCCTAAGGCGCTCTGGTCTCAGCACGAACGCATTGTATATCATTGGTTCTTTTGCTAGCACCTCGACATTGCGGCGTGACAGATAAGGATGAGATGACTTTCGTCGGTGGCTGCGCGGCAAAACATGCTTTCGCCGCCGGTTGTGGACGAAAGCCCGTGCTAGAATTCCTGCGTGATTGTAAATTTTGGCTGTGGCGCCAACCCTGGGCCCGGCGATTCCGGCTATCTCAACATCGACGGCAGTCTGACACTCCAGTTGGCGAAGCTTCCCTTGCCGGCCGCTGCTTTCGGAAAGCGTGCGGGCTTTGTCCGTTCCATTCGTGCAAACCGCATCCGCTATGGCACCGCCAATGGCCTAACGCTGCCCGCCAATTCCATTGAAGGCTTTTACGCCTCTCACGTGCTGGAGCACCTTTCCAGGCACGATTGCGAAAACCTCCTCGCGCGTGTGCTTGGCTGGCTGAAGCCTTCTGGCGTGCTGCGCGTGGCCCTGCCCGATCTGAAGCGTTCCGCGACAGCATACGTCGCAGGATCAACCGACGCGTCGCAATTCGTTTCCAGCACGCATCTGGCAGAGGACGCCCTGCGCTGGTGGGAAGTGGTCTTTGGCCATTCTAAGCATCGCTGGATGTATGACGCCGAGTCTTTTTCGCAGGTACTCGTTCGCCTCGGCTTTCATGATGTCCGGGAACGCTCGTTCGGCGAGAGTCAGCTGCCTGCGCTTGGCTGTCTCGATATTCCGTCGCGTCAGGCCGAATCCTTCTACATGGAAGGCAGCAAATAGCCAAGGCTCTTCGAGTCCCGATTCACACTTCGCTTCCCAGTTAGCTCAACCGCGGCGCGCGCTCTACCGCGATCACCAACGCTTCCACATATTCCCGCGGCGACCACGTCTCCATCCGGGCAATCGCAGCGCGGCTGAGTTCAGCGAGCTTCGCTCGATCCCCTAACGCCATCGCCAGAATCTCCGCCAGCCTGTCGACATTCCCGCACGGATAAATAAAGCCGGTTCGCCCTTCGATCACCAGGTCGAAGCGCCCGCGAACTTGGTCGCTCAGGATGACGGGGCACCCGCACAGCATCGCTTCACACACCACCACCGGACAGGGATCGTACTCGGATGGCATCACAAAGAGGTCCGCCGATCGGTACACCGACGGAAGGCCCATCTGATTCACGAAGCCAAGAAAACGCGTCCTCTCGGCGATCCCAAGAGCCTTTGCCGTAGCCTCCAAATCCGCTCGCATAGCCCCGTCCCCGGCAAAAACGAGATAGGTTCCCTCGACATTCGCCTTCGCAAAAGCACGCAGCACATCGTCGGGGCGCTTCCAAGGCTGCAGCTTCGCGCAGAACAATACGACAAGCGCATCCTCGGGAATGCCCCACTCCCGCCGAATCTCACTCCGATTCACCTCGGAAGCGCGCCGCTGCCACCACGGGTTGTCGACAACAAATGGCGTCAGAACAATGCGCGAATCCGAAATCCCCATGCCGAGGATAAATTGCCGCCCGGCTTCCGAAGGGATAATCACCACATCCGCCAGGCGAAATATGGCCGGGAGCAGAAATCTCTTAATGAATATCTTCCAGCGCCTTCCATCGCGAGGCTGCACGCTCGTGGCGTCGGTGCCAAAGAGTACGGGAACATGGCTCAGCTTGGCCGCGATCACCGCGATCCAGAAAGTCGCGTAGACGTATCCCGTATGCACCACGACGGCATCGAAATTCCCGCGACGGATCATGCGCCAGATGCCCGGATTTAGCAGGCCAAAGAACGAGCCGATGCGCGGCGCCCACGAGCGATTGCGTACAAGCGTCCACTGATACCCGTCGAGCAGCGGTATGTCCCACTTCACCGAAACGCCGAAATCGCGATCGACGTGCGCTTCCGCTCCTCCCATATCGCAATACGCTACCTCAACGTCCAACCGCGGATCTTTTGCCAATGCACGAAACAGCGGCGCGCCATATTGCACTGGATGGGCCGAAATGATCAAAACGCGCAACCGGCGGCTCATGGAGCAAATTCGCCTTTCATCGTGCGCCAGCCGAGTGGTGCCTTTTGCCACACGAAGTCGCGATCCAGTCGAGTGTCTCCCTTGATTCCTGCTTATCCATCCATCCGCCGGTGGAACCGCAGCCGAATGCCTTCCATCTTTCCTCGCCAAGCCTGCCCGATATGCCTTTCCTTACGCCACCCGGCTCGCAGCGTATCAACCAGCAACGAACCAAGCCCCCATCCTCCTCGCTCGCCGATGAGGGACCACCAAACAAGAAATGCGCTTCTACGCCAGATGGGGAGTGTCTTTAGCATGATGTATGTGTAGTTGCGGCAGTAACTGAAACTTCGAGGGCCCCGCTTCTGCCTTTCGAGCTCGGGCGCGCGCGGCGCCACGTGGTGATAAACCAGTGCCCGTGGATCGTAGAGCACTCTGAACCCGCGTTTCTTTGCTTGCAGACACAGATCGAGTCCGTACATCGCCGCATCATCAAAGTTCAAGACCGGGTCAAACTCCAATGAAGCAAGAAGCTCGCGCCGCCATATCCAGTTGCCCTCCATCACGGTATCCACATTCGATCGTGCTTGTCACGTCCAGGCTGCCAATATTGCCCCACGTCTTGCCATACCAGGAAACGCACCCGGGTCTGCCTTTCACTTTCCGGGGCGGCGCGCCGGGTACTAATACGCGTCCTCCAACGACACCAATTGTCGGGTCCGAAAAATGAGACACGATCGACGACAACCACTCGGGCGTCACCGTCACGTCATCATCCAGCGTTGCAACCAACTCACCTGACGCTGCCCGAACGCCTGTCTCGACTGGTGGGATATGGCCCGGAGTGGCGACCGACGCCGACCGAATCCGCACACCCGCGTGTGGCGCGGCCTCAATGGTCGCGATAGCCTCCTCGGTTCCTCTGTCGCCTGCCCGGCCTACAATAACGATCTCTTCGGGCCGACGCGATCCCGCTAGGATCGATTCGACGCATTTCATTAGAGTTTCCGGCCGGAGGTACGTAGGAATGATGATGGATACATGCGGCACCTCATAGCGCGGGTCCATGCGAATCGGGTCAGTCGGCATCAAAGAATTTGGTTCCGCGGAGAAGCCAGCAGGTGCCTAGGAAAGCGCGGCTCACCCTCCAACCAGACACAATCATAGCCGCGCTCTTGCAACCAGTCCTGCGCGAACTGGGCGTTCCCGCCATCATGTATCTCACACAAGAGAACCGGGCGAAATACTCGGAATGTGCGATCGGCGCCTTTCAGCACGTCCGATTCATTGCCTTCCACATCCATCTTCACAAGATTCGGCGCCGGATTCGACGCGGTAAAATCATCCAGAGTCGTGCATCCAACACAGACAACCGTCGGAAGGGTGGACTCGGGATTGGCTCGCGCATTCCCATGCACGCTAGACTGCGCCGGAGGCTCGAGGGCGACGTTGCCCGTATGAGAAAAAACAGCTTCGGGCACGATCCGAACCCGGTTTTGCAGATTGTTTAAATCGACGTGGCCTGCGAGCGTTGCCGCATTCTCCTTGTCAGGTTCAAACGCGATCACTTCCGCCCCGGTCCGCGCGCCAAGCAGGCAGAAGAAGCCGTAGTTGGCTCCTATGTCGTAGACGATCGCTCCTGGTTTCACGAATTTCACAAACTGTCGCTGGACCTCAGATTCATAATCTCCCTCCCATGCGGCGTGCTCCCAGCGCGGATTGAGATCGAACACCAAACCCTTCCCCGGACCCGTTCTCACTTCCAGCCGCTTTCGGCTCGCGGCAGGCACGAGCACAAAACTCACAAAGCGAATGGGCCCGGCCAACACGCGCCAACCATAAAGCTTGCGAACAAGTTTCGACTTCCGGAGACGAAGCCAGATTCGCTCCCTCACAGCTCAGTTACCTCAAAGAAGCGCGGCCACCACTTCTCGAGAGCCATCAGCTGTTCCAGCTGAGGGCGCGCTTTCTCCACTATCATTCGCCGGTAAAATCCCGGTTCGAGCAACACGTCTCGAATCGCCTTTTCGAAACCGTCCGTCGCGGCCGGATTCGAAACCAGCAGCCGATCCAGCGGGGGCTCTCGTAGGAGGAGCCGACTGGCCCCGCCTGGCGACGCGATCACGGGAGTGCCACAGGCCAGCGCTTCAGCCACTACGTATCCGAAGGACTCGTACAGCGAAGGGCACACGGAAAAATCGGCCGCGCTGTAAAGCCTTGGAATTTGATCGTGCGGCACATTCCGAAGAATCGTCGTGTTTGGCGTCGCTGCGTCGTTGCCAGGCAAATTCCCGCGCAGCGCAAGCATCCAATGAACCTCAGGCAAACGTTCGATCAGCGCCTGCACCATCGGGAAACCCTTCACGGGTTGAGTGCTTCCCACAAAAAGCCCGATCGGCTTGTCCATCGGCACGCCAAAGGCGGCCCGACTCGCCGCGACGTCGCGTGGTCTGAAACGCTCGGTATCGATTGGCAGCCAGACCGCAACGGACTTCTGCCCGAAAAAACGCGCCACTTCATCCGAAGTTTGTTCCGAATTGGTCAGAACGAGTTTGTTTCGGCCGCTCATGCGCTCGAGCACCATCGAGTTCCACCATTTCAGGTATAGGTAGCCGCCATAGCTGATGAATGGGCGGATTGCTTCGCTCTGGCCGCGATAGGTACCGTGGAAAAACTGAATCTTTTTGAAAGCCGACCGCCCGTGCAGCGGGTAGTAGCCGACGTCGCTATTCGAGATCGCGGCGGCGACATCATCTGTCATGTGTCGTCGTGCATTTCTGCCAATCCAATACCCTCGCAGTGTGCCTGCGATCTTGTGCCCAAGTGGACCAGTTCTCTTCGCAAGCCACGCTGGCTCGGAGTTTCCCCGATGAAAGACTTCGGTTCGGTATCCCCTCGCTTCGAGGCCCCGAATCAGCTCGCGCACGAAATGCTCTGCGCCGCCGCCGCCCTCGGGCGGCTCCGAGGTCAGAATGAACACGGTTCTGCTCGTAGGTGCCGCCGGTTGCTCGCTAGTCATCATGGATCGGAACGGTCGTTGCAAGTATCTCCGCAAGAGCCTCGATCGTGTGGCCCTTCGCGATTTCCATGCGCCGCCCCTTCTTCGGACTGTCCCGAGGTTCCTGAAGCGCTAACTCTACCGCCTGTGCCAATTCCTCAGCCGTATCGCCAAAATAAACAAGATCCTCATATCTTCCCAGTTCAAGTATCGGAGTCGCGACCACGGGAAGGCCCAGGGCAAAGTACTCGAAGAGTTTTAGCGGAAGACAGTGAAGCTTCTCTTCGTCGTAACAGTTGTAAGGCATGAACCCCACATCGAAACCCGCCGCGTATTTCGCCGACTCCTGCCTCGATTGCCATGGCAGCGCGTGGGCGTTGGGTAGTGGCACGGATTTGGTCGGCCCCACCGAGACAAAGTGCCAATCCGGATGGCGCTGCAAGAGTTCGCTTACAAGCGGCCTGTTGATCTGCCCATACGCCGGCCCAAGGTAGCCGAGCCTTGGTCGAGGAATGGCATCGAAAGCAGCTGATGGTTGCACGGGCAAGCCGTCCGCCGTCTCAAAAACTCGCAGATCGGCAACCTGCGGTATCAGTTTTACTTTCTCGCCAAAGCGGGCTCGTTGCTGATGATAGACGCTATGGGGTATCGCCAAAGTGATGTCCGACGGTGCCACGTGCGCCAGGGCATTTGGTTCGCCATAGTCCATCTGCATATGAATCAACGGAAATTTGCCGCGGACTTGAGACAACAGCGCGGGCCTCGCGTTGAGCCAAGGATAGAAAAACATCGGCCTGCGCAATTGCAACAACCTGACCTTCTCGAAAATCTGTCTGGCAACAAATGCAGTTTGCAGAGACTGCAGGAACGGCGCTCGATTCAACCGTTCGGCCAGGAAAGCCGGACGGAACGCGAAGATCCCGTTTTCGACTTCCCGCACGCCGGCCGGCGACTGCCGCAGAACGGATGCGGGATGCTCGCAGTAAAGCACGCGAGCTCC
This sequence comes from uncultured Acidobacteriota bacterium, assembly GCA_963814735.1. Lineage (GTDB taxonomy): Bacteria > Acidobacteriota > Terriglobia > Acidiferrales > UBA7541 > Palsa-295. Next base: position 71,128 of record CAWFEC010000001.1, read on the forward strand.
AAGAAGATTCAACGCAAGGGCCACCCTTTCTGGTACGTTGAAGGTTTCCCATGCGGAACCAGAGTAGACGATCGCGTCACGCATTGGGGTTCCGAAGGGGCGTCGCGACGCAAAACGCTTCGCGAGATCGAATCTCAACGATCTTTGCGCGATATCGAAAGTCCCCGAGCAAGTTCAGAACCTCTTCTCTAGCGAACTCTTGACCGCTGCCGACAAATAGCTCACATCCGATATCTTAAGGCCTCTGATGATGAACGCACCAACAACGAATGCGGTCAGTCCCACGAGCAGGCTCGGCAGGACGGAAGCGGACGCCAGCGTCGCGCCCTTTACCGCAAGCAGCGCGACTCCGGCGATCGGCACCGCAAATCGGATGCCTTGCCACGTAACCGACCGAGTCTGCTTGAAGAAAAGGAGCACGACCATCCACGCGGCCGAGTAGCTGATCAAGGTTGCCCAAGCCGCACCGATCGCTGAGTATCGCGGTATCAGCACCAGATTGAGCCCGACATTGATGGCCGCGCCCGCCAGCGTCGGTATCGGCAGCAAGCTTTGCTGGTGTCTGGCGATCATCACGTTCAAAGCCACCGTCGCGAAAAACACGGCGATTTCCGACCAAATCAGCACCGCCAGCAACGGCGCCGCCGGAAGGAACTGTTTGCCATAGAGCACCCGTACGATGATTCGGGCTCCAAGCGTCATGAACACACACAGCCCCGCCGCCAGCACCATGAAGTACCGAAACGCCCGATCCGTGTAGCCCCTGAATTTCTGTGGATCGGCGACGCTGACTGCGAGAACGGGAGCCAATGTCGACATCAGCGCTGCGGGAAGCATCTCGAAAAGCTCGCTCACTCGCACGGCCGCAACATACTGGCCCAACACGGAATCGGTCGTCATCTTGTGCAACATCACTTGGTCGATTCGCATATAAATTATTGCCAGAAACCCAGTGACGGCGATCGGAAGCGAGTGCGAGAAGATCATCCAGGCGCGATCGCGCAAGAACCGGCCCTTCGCCGCGAGAAGTCGCCGCCCATATGCCCAAATCAACGTCGATTCGATCAAAGCAGCCAGCACGCGGCCGGCGATCACGTAGAGGAGCGGCGCGCCCAAGAGCCAAAGCCCGATGATAATTGCCAACCAGACGCCCTGCCGCACTACGTTGATTGTCGATCCATACCATTGCCGCAAATCCACCTGAAAGATCACGGCGGGCAGCCGAATCGGCGCGAGAACGTATTCCAATCCGGCCAGGATCAGCAGCGACCGCAAACGGCCCCCGTATCCAACCCACGGTGCCACGAGGACGGCGACCACGACGGTCCCAATCGACAAAAAAACGGAAAGAGTCATCGCCGTGTGCACGAGATCGCTCGCGCTCTTTCGGTCGCGCGACGCCTCCCGCACGATCACCGGCTGGAATCCGAACGTGGCCATCCACGAAAAGAGCCCCAGGTACGCGTAGATCGCCCCGTATTCTCCGAGCTTCTCGCTGCCCAGATACCTCGCCAACAAGGCCGCCGCCAGCGTTGAAAACAAGAGCGCGAGCCCGCGCCCCACGATGTTGGCCACCGTGTTCTGGACGATCTCGCCGCGCAAATCGGCCCTGTAAAGCAGCGGGACGTCTGCCGCTTGCGCGACCTTCTCTTCCTCGTTGATCAGTCTCGTCGGAAATTCCGCCATTATTGTGAGGCTGGGGGAGAGTGAAGCCCGCGGACATCTTGCCGCTCGATTCGCTGCATCATCTGGCTTCGCCCCAGGAAGTAGTTTCGCATGGAATGCGCGGCGCGCGCAGGGACCACAGCTACTTCATTGTACGCGGCGTCGCGCCACGAAATCGGTCCGCGATCCGGAATCAGATGCAAGCCCCATTGAAACATCAGGCCCAGATTCCACACAATCAGCACTGCGGCGGCGCTCCACGCGAGAATCGCGGCTCGCCGTTCCTGCAGCGCGCGCGCGAGCCAATCAACCAGCGCCGCAAGCCCCAAAACGAAAAGCGGCGTCAGCCCCACGAAGAAGCGGTTGCCATACGACGAGACCCCATGCCAGTCCTGATAGCACCCGATCAGGTAGAGGTACGCGACGAACACGATGGCCAGGTAGAGCGCCAGCGTGCGGTCGTACTTCCTCAATGCGAAAAACCCGGCGACGGCGAAGAGCAGAATCGGCGTCCAACTGAAGAGCCCGTGCTGCGAAGAAAAACACACCTTGAAGAACGCCGGCGAATTCCAGAACCACAGCTCCATGTAACCCATGTGAAAGTAACTTCCGTAAATGATCTTCTTTGCGATCAGCGTTGGCAAAAACGCCGCCACCACCGTCACGGAGAAAACGGTGTTCTTCAGAAATAGCTGCCCGGCTTCCCGGCTGGCGCGGGCTCGCAGGAAACTGCGGTAACCGGCCAACGATTCGAGCACCGGCAGCAGAAGCATCACGGCCGTAACGTAATAGACGTCCATCATCAGCCCGCCGAGCGCTCCCAAAATCACCCACTGCAGCCACGTCCGCTCCTTGCGCGTGCGCATCCAGTACCAGAGAAACAGCGCCACCGCAAACGCCGACTGCGCGTGCGACCACGACGGATTGAAATACATGTACACAGGCAGCGAACTCGCAAACCATATCCCTACGGTCGCAAGAAAGGCCCATCGCTCGGCCACATATCGCCGCGCCAGCAGGAACGATATCCACAGCGCCATGAAGCCGTAAAACGCCGTGCCCAGCGCCATCGCCACCAGATACGGACGCGAGTACCCATCCGCCGCAACGTGCCCGCCAAGGCCGTCCCAGACAAGCACGCCCGCATGCGCCACAATCAGAAATGGCGACCACAGGATCGCGGGCCCGACCGCGAAGTGATTCTCTATGTGGCCCGTGGAGGTGTATTCGTCGGGCAGAACTCTCCCCGCCGCATCCACTCGATACAGCCGGAAGCTGTCATTCGCCTTCAGCCAGTCATTCGTGAAATCCAACCGGTGCTCGATCAGCATCGACCGCGCAAAGGCGTAATAACCAACGCCATCTCCGCGCACCCATGGATTGCTGAATGGGAGGGTCAAAACGAACAAGATGAGCAGGATTGCTTCGTATCTGCTGAGCTTCGCCAAACTTGGTCTAATTCCTCGGCCGGCTGCATTCCCGGACGTCCCAGGAAAAATCCAGCCCGCGGTGCATCATGGCGCTACGTTCAACTCGGGACCCGTTTCGGACGGTCGCGAGCCGTCGCCGCCTTCTTTTCGCAGGACGGCGATCAGGGAAAGCGGTGGAAGAGGCAGCCATCGATCCACCAGACGGAAGAGCGGCGTCAGGAAGTTCAATATTCGAATCTGGGCAATCCCGAAAGTTCGTCGCCGGAGAATCCGTCCGTTCAACCACCACGCCGGGACTCCCGGCGCTATTGAATTTCAACATCTGTTCCACGCGGAATCCCGCTTGCACCGCCACGTCGCGCAACTGCTTTTCGGTGTAACGCCGAAAATGCCCCAGCACCTCGTCCAGGCTGCCGTATAACCATTGCCCGCAGGGAACCAGAATCACCGCGCGCCCGCCAATCTCGAGCGCGTTCCAGATGTTTCGCAGGGCGGCTACGTCGTCCTGCACGTGCTCGACAACGTTGAGGCAAACCACCGTGTCGAATTGCTGCCCGGTCGGGAACGTCGCCGCGTCCATCGCATCCGTATGCGCCACTCGCATGTACGGCCGCGTGGACCGCAGCGTCACCAGGTATTCCAGATATGCCGGATTCACGTCCGTGGCCCAGTAGATCGTCCGCGGCATCAAGTTCACGGACATGTTGCCCGTTCCCGCGCCAACTTCGAGCACCCGGTCGCCCACATACGGCTCCATCACGTCCGCCATCCACCGCGTGAAATCGGGGCGCCATGTTCAGCCGGTCGAGAATCTCCGCCGCCGTGTTCGTCCGTCGGGATAGATTCGTCCCGACATCGCATAGTGGAAGATGGCCCAGATTGCGCGCACGCCATCCTTCCAGCCGATTTTCTTGCCTTCCCGATACGTTCGGCCCGAATAACTGATGGCCACCTCGAAAATCCGGGCTCCCGCGTTTGGCAAGCTTGATCGCCAATTCCGGCTCGACGTCAAACGTCGCGCTCTCGAGCGGAATGCTCTTCAGCAGATCCGCCCGGACCATCTTGTAGCACGTCTCCATGTCCGTCAGATTCAGGTCGCAGACGAGATCGCACAAAAACGTCAGGAATTTGTTCCCCAGCGAATGCCGGAAGAAAAGCGCGCGCTTGTACCCGCCCGCCATGAACCGCGAGCCGAAAACCGCGTCCGCATCCTCGACGAGAAACACCTCCACCATTTTCGGCAGGTCTTGCGGGTGATACTCGAGGTCCGCGTCGTGAATCACCACAAGGTTCGGTATCTACATAGGTCAATCCGGTCCGAATCGCGGCGCCTTTGCCGGCATTCTTCTTGTGCCGCACCCAAACCCACGAAATTTTTGGGTCCGGGTCCTGTGAATCGAGCCACGCGCGGAACCGGTCAAGCGCGTCCGGCGTCGCGTCCGATGATCCGTCGTCGACCACGATTACTTTGACGGATTCCAGCAGCGCCGTATCGCTGAGCACCCGGAGCCGCGCCAAGCTCGCTTCCACGAGAAATTGTTCGTTGTAAACTGGAACGATCACGGAAAGAGTCGCCGAAGGCCGCCGCCTCGGCGCGCGCCCCTCCGGATAACCGACACCCGCACCCGGATGCGTTGCCCCACTGTCTTTCATGTGCTCTGCCGTGGAAATTGTGCCCATCCCCGCCGCTCACCCGCGGCAGCAAATAGCATACGCATGATCCTATATCTCCGCCAATCCATAAAAGTGACATTGTTCGCGGCCCGTTACGCGCTCCGGCTAGCTCATCGCCGCCCCATGCCGAGAACGCTGATGAAGAAACTCGAAAGTACGATCTCGACTCCCAGCGTCAGCGACACAAGCCCCGGTATGACGATGCGAAGTGTTTTGTCAGGGTCGAGGCGTCCGAAATCGTGACTTTGCCAGTAGCCCAGACCGAAAATCCACGTCGCGGCGCCAGCGAGAATCAATAGAACTCCGACGACGAGCCCGGTCTCGAGTGTGATGTACCGGAAAAGCCGATTCAGTCGAGGATCTTCAGGCAGTAGATGCTCGGTGATGGCAAACATCTTGGTAAAGACCGCAAAGTTGATCGATTGAAATCCGATTAGTATCGCCATCGCGCCGAAGAGCAGCGTGTGATAGTCAAACGTCACGCCGCCGATCGTGCGTGGCTGGGGCAACAGCCAAAGATTTATCGCGGCGCCAAGGAAAAGCAGGAACGCGCCCGGATAAAGAAACAGCCAGCGCGGGCTATAGAGCAGAAGAAAACGAAGGTAACGCCATCCGTCCGGCCACGTTCTAAGGTGCGGTCGACGATCCCGTCCGTCCGGGGAGAGCGTCGTGGGAATCTCGATGATCCGCAGATTGAACAGCGTCGCCTTCACCACCATTTCGGTCGAGAATTCCATCCCCGTGGTTTGGAGCTCCAGCCGGTCGATCGAATCTTTCCGAAAGCCTCGCAGCCCGCATTGAAAATCGCCTACCGGACAGCCAAAAAACAGCCGGCCAAGCCCACTCAGCACGGGGTTCCCGAGAAAACGGTGCAGAAAGGGCATGGCTCCGGGGCGAATCTCGCCGTGGTAGCGGTTTCCCATCACAAGGTCATAGCCCTCGTTCAGCCTCGCGACGAAGTCCCCCAGTTGCGTGAAATCGTAGCTGTCGTCGGAATCCCCCATGATCACGTACCGCCCGCGCGCCGCAGCGATGCCTCCCCGCAACGCGCTGCCATACCCTCGGGATTCAATGGGCACGACGCGCGCGCCCAACTCTTCCGCCAGCGCCTGCGAGCCGTCCGTGCTTCCGTTGTCCGCGACGATCACCTCGCCGCGAATCCCCAGTCGTTGGATCGTGGCCTGCGCCTTCCGGATGCATGTCCCCAAGGTGAGGCTTTCGTTGAGACACGGCATCACCACCGACAGATCAACTGTATTGGGGCCCGCTCTTCGCGATTCAGCGGTCTCGAAAGAGGTGACTTGCATTTGAGCAGGTGTCACGGCGTTCCCAAGTGCGGCCGAGCTTCGATGCCGCTTGTTACAAGAAACCAATGATAACGCATGTTTGTGGACAATTATCCTGTTTCATTCGCGCGGTCTTCGGCTGCTATGATACACGGTGGTCGATTTCACACCCGGTGAAACAACGAGAGCCCAGTATGTCGAGCGCCGACCTTCACGGTGTAAATGCCACGGACCCTTGGGAAGCAGCGTATGTTCGATTTGAAACTCCCCAGGAGGAAATACAAAAATTCTTGAAGCGCCTTCGTCTCCTGGGGGCAACCTCGCTGCCCCGGGATGCGCGTGTGGTCGAGCTCTTCTGCGGGCGCGGCAATGGACTTCACGCCCTCTCAAAACTTGGATTTACGAATCTGGAGGGAGTGGATCTCTCGGCGCGTCTTATAGGTCTCTACCAAGGCCCCGCAAAATGCTATGTGTCGGACTGCCGCCAGCTCCCCTTTCCGGATCGCAGCAGGGATGTTTTGATTGTTCAAGGTGGATTGCATCATCTCCCAACATTACCCGATGACTTGGAGCAGACTCTCGCCGAAATGCACCGCGTCGTCCGCAGGCACGGTCAGGTGATCATCGTGGAGCCTTGGCAGACTCCCTTTCTGAGGCTCGCGCATTCCATTTCGGAGATTCCGCTGGTGCGGCGGTGTTCGGCAAAGCTTGACGCATTCGCGACAATGACCGAACTCGAACGCCTAACCTACGAGTGCTGGCTGAGCCAACCGCAACTCGTCCTAGATCTTCTTCGAAAGTACTTCGAGCCAGTTCATGAGTCATTCGCGTGGGGAAAATGCCGTTTTGTCGGAAAGCCACTTTAGAGCCCTGGGACTGGCGGGTCCGCCTCACATCGCGTCTTCAGGGCGCGAGGGGTGTGCCCCCGGGCGCTCCAACAGGGAAGCGCAGCCGATCCCAGCCAGAACCGCCAGAAGTGGGTCAATCAAGGGTACCCGATAACGAGTGTTCATATTGAACGGCACGTGGAAAATGGTGACGATCAGCATGTACAAGAGGAAGGCTCGCGCTATCTCTAAACTAGAAGCTCTCCTTAGAAAAACCAGCCCCGGGATGGCGAAGCACAGAACCGCCCAGTACGCCAATACCCCGACCCCGCGCAGGACTCTTTGTAAGCGCGAGAATCCGCCAGTCCAGAAAATCTGGTCCGTACTAAGCCAAAAGTAAGACAGTTTATCCAGCGTAATCGGAATCACCTTCCAACCCGCGTTCTCCCACAATTTCAAGCCAACCCGCATGCATCGCTTGTCGATTTCGACTTCAGACGGCAGTTCGAGGCGGCTCGCATCATTTGTTTCGAGTTCGTTCGGCAATCCCCAGCCCACAGCGGCCTCAGTCTTTTCGGCGTCCCCAAGCAGCGCACGCCCCTGCGGAATCAAGATGCCCGACATCAGGGCAAAACCGCCTTGAGTTGAATAGACGACGCGTCCGTGAAAAGTCACTAAGTTACGCACGACCCACGGAGAAATCAGGATGGCAGGGATCAGCATCGTTAGACCTAATCTCCTCACCCTGGCCCATCCATTTTCGTGCACCGCTACCACTGCCAGAGCGGCGACGCCAGCAAAGGCCGTGTTAGATCGGACCAGAGTTCCTATCCCAACGGCGACCGACATCCAAACCAGCAATTCCCAGCGCGAAGTCCGGACATACCGAACCAGAAAGTATAGAAAGACTACCGCGAACGCCGCCGCCGTTGTTTCGGTCAAAACCTCGCCGGTCATCTCCGCCAGCGTCGGTAGGAAAAGAGCAATCAACAGCGCCAGCTTGCCAGCTGTTTCTCCGTACAGCTCGCCAGCTATGGCGCCACACAATAGGGCGGTCAGCAAGCCTTCTAGAAATTGCAAGGATCGAACCGCTAGAATGTAGTTTGGTCCAAAGATATCGATCAAGGCGGCGAGAATCAAAGGATAACCAGGCGCGCGAAATGCCGAGGGCTCTCCCGCATACGTAAATCCCTCGTGGGAAGCAATGTTTCGGGCCAAGGTAACATAGGCCACGGCGTCGCCGCCGCCGCTCCACGGAGCTCGCAGCGCATTGCCCGGATACACCGCGAAGAAAACTCGGACCAGTACGCCAAACACTAGGAGCGGTACGAAAAGGTATCGCGGAAATGTGCCGGTGGAGCGTCCTATCGATGTCGAAGAGGGAGTTGAGCGGCGCTCGCCATTCGCGGCGGGGACGGAAGCCTCAGGTTCCATGTGTCCAGAGATCTATTCCGGCACCGCAATCGCCGACGCCGCGCGGGCAGCTCTGGGCGTGAAGTCCGCCTCCGGCTTCTTCCGGAAATGCTCGACCACGCGGTCGACGATGGCCGTCAGCGGCGTCGTAGGCCGGAACGACGTGAGCCGCTGCAGCTTCTCGAGCGACGGGATCCGCCGCGGCATGTCCTCGAATCCCGGCTCGTACGCCTGGTCGTACGGAATGTACGTCACCTCCGAAGAGCTCCTCGTCCGCTTCTTCACCAGGTGCGCCAGCCCCTCGATCGAAATCTCTTCGTCGGTCCCGATGTTGACCACCTCGCCCACCGCGCGATCGGTGGCGATCAGCCGCAGCACCGCCTCGATCGTGTCGCGAACGTCGCAAAAGCACCGCGATTGCTGACCCGTGCCGTACACCGTAATCGGCGAATTTTCGAGCGCTTGCCGCACGAAGTTCGGCAGCACCATGCCGTAGCGCCCCGTCTGCCTCGGCCCCACCGTATTGAAAAACCGCACCACGATCACCGGCTGCTTCTTTTCCTTCCAGTAGGAGAGCGCCAGGAATTCGTCGAGCGCTTTCGAAGCCGCGTAGCTCCACCGCCCCTTCGTCGTCGGCCCCAGCACCAGGTCCGCGTCTTCCTTAAAAGGCACTTGGTTGCTCTTGCCGTAGACTTCCGAGGTCGACGCCGTAAACACCATCTTCTTTTTCTTCGACGCCGCATCCAGCACCAGCTGCGTCCCATAGACGTTGGTTTCGAGCGTCCTCACCGGACTTTCCACGATCAGCCGCACGCCTACCGCCGCCGCCAGGTGAAACACGATGTCCGATTCATCCACCAGTTCCGCCAGCAGATGCTTGTTCGTGATCGAATCGAAGAAGTAGTGAAATTTCGCATGCGCCTTCAGGTGGCGGATGTTTTCGACGCTGCCCGTCGACAAATCGTCGAGCACGAACACCTCGTCGCCGCGCTCGAGAAGCGCCTCGGCCAGGTGCGATCCGATGAAACCAGCTCCGCCGGTGATCAGGTGCCGCAAGATGCCTCCTAGGTCGAAGAGTTCTTCATATCGTCCGGCTCGGTCGGCAACGGCTGGCTCTTGCCCACATCTTCGCCATAGCCGTAGCCGTACGCGTACGGGTAGTAGCGATACGCGTAGTAATAATCCGGTGCGGTCGAATCCACTGCGTTCAGTACGACGCCCAGCAGACGGCACTTCACCGCCGCCAGCAGATCGCGCGCGCGCGTAAACGCTTCCTTCGGCGTTTCGCCGCTTCGTACAACCAGCAGCACGCCATCCGTAAGCGCCGAGAGGATCACGGCGTCGGTCGCCGCCATGATCGGCGGCGAATCGATCACGATGAACTTGAACCGGCGGCGCAATTCGGCGATGCCCTCGCGCATCCGGTGCGACGAAAGTAGATCGGCCGGGCTCGGCGGCACCGGCCCGGTTGTAAGCACCGCAAGGTTGCTGATCGCCGGATGCGCAATCGTCGCTTCTTCGAGCGTGCAGACTCCCGCCAGGTAGGAGCTCAGTCCGCCTTCCTTCGCGGCCGTCAGGTTCAACGCGCGGCGGATGCCTGGCTTGCGCATGTCGGAATCCATCAGCAGCGTACGGTCGCCCAGCTGCGCGAGGGTCACCGCCAAGTTCGCCGCGGCAGTCGTCTTTCCTTCGCGCGGCAGAGCGCTCGTCACCAGGATCACCTGAGGCGGATGCTCGGCCTGCGACAGCAGCAGCGACGTCCGCAGCGCCCGGAACGCTTCCGAAATCTGCGATTTCGGCTGCACGTACGAAAGCAGTTCCACGCGAGGTCCACGGGCATCTTGCGGCGACACATCCCTGCTCAGCGAGAAGCGGCCACGGTGGCCATTCGATCCCGGCAGCGCTGGCACCACGGCTAGCGAAGGCAATCCGGTGAGCGTTTCGATGTCGTCCGGCGATTTCACCGTGTTGTCCAAATACTCCCGGAAGATTGCCAGCCCGATTCCGCCCACGATACCCACAAACAGCGCCAGCAGGATGTTCCTCGCTTTCTGCGGCCGTGACGGGCTGGCGGGCACGAGCGCGGGATCCACGATTCGAATGTTGCTCGAACGCAGCCCCGCCGTGATGCTTGCTTCCTTCAACTTTTGCAGCAGTCCGTCGTAGAGTTGCTTGTTCGCATCGGCGTCGTGCTGGAGGATGTTGTACTGCACCAGCTTCTCCGCCATGTCGTTCGCCTCGGCCTTCTGCTTGTCCAAGGCTTCCTGGAGAATCTGGACGTGGCTTTGCGCTGTGTTGTAGTCCTCCCGAATGCCGTCCACGATCACCTGCCGGGCCTTAGCCAGATCGGCGTCAACCTGCGTTTCCTGGTCCTTCAGGCGCTGCACCTTCGGGAAATTGGGGCCGTACTGGTTCGAGGCGTCGGCGTACTGCACGTCGAGATCGGACTTCTGCTTTTCCAGCCCTGAGATGACGGGGCTGTCGCGGACGTCCGGGATCGCGTCAACTTCTCCGGAAATGGCCATTCGGTACAACGCCTCTTTGCCGGAAAGCTCAGTCTGGGCGTCCGTCACCGCCTTGCTCAGATCGGCGAGCTTCTGGGTCGTGATGTCTTGCTTTTCGTCGATTTGCCAGATCTGGTTTTCGCGTTCGTACGCAAGGCGCGCGTCTTCGGACTTCTCGACTTTGATGCGCAGTTCCTCGAGTTCGGAGGAGAGCCAGCCCGCCGCCGTCGTGGTTGCGTCGTACTTGCTCTTGAAATTCTGCTCGATGTAATTCTGCAGGTGTGTGTTCACCACTTCAGCCGCGAGCTGGGGATTCTCCGCGTCGAATCTCACCTCGATCAAACGGCTGTCCGGCACTCGTTTCACGCTCAGATCGCCCAGAAATTCTCCGAGGATTGCGGGTCGCCGCAGCGCGGTCCCGCCCTGCCCAAACGCCGTGGCTGCCGAGCTGCCGCCAAACTCCGGATACTTCCCCAGGTCCATCGACCGGATCGTGTCCATCGCCAGCGTCTCGCTCTCCAGAATCTTCGTCTGGGTTTCGATGTACGTATCCATATCGACGTATTCGTCGTACGAACCCTGGTCGGGAAACTGCATGTTCACCTGCGACTCTTTGTCCACTTCCACGCGCGCCGCCGCCTCGTAGACCGGCTTCATCTTGAACGTTGCGATGGTCACGACCGTCACCACGGTGAACAGAAACGTCAGAATCAGCCACTGGTGCTTTCGAAGGATGATGATGTAGTCGAGCAGGTGCGGTTCCCGGGGTACGGCGTCCCAGGGCACCACCGGCGGAGGCGGAATCACCGTCAGCGATTCGCCAGGCTTGCGCTCACGAATGGCGTATCTGTCTTCCATGAACCCCACGATCCTCGTCGCTGCTGCCGCCCCTACCCTGGGCTACGGAATGCGATAGATGGCCAGCCCTGTTCCAACGCCCAATGCCGCCTCGGTTCCCCGGGCCAGCGCCTTCTTCCCTGCGCTATCCGGAACGTACAAGATGTCGTCCGATTTCATCGGCACGTCATCCGCTTTCCGGTCCTCGATCTTCTTCAGATGGACCGGGATCGCATCCCGCTGCCCCGTTTGCGGATTCATTCGCATAATTACGGCCGCGTCCGCCTTTGCGAACGTCGTCAAGCCCTTCGCCAGAGCCACCGCCTTCAGCGCGGTTACCTGCTCGCCGCGATCCTGCAGCACATACTCCCCCGGCTGCCCCACGCCCATTCCCAGAACATATATGATCCCGGCAGGGGGCACCGTGACGGTATCGCCGCCATAAATTTGTACGTTGAAAACGGAGTCTCCGGACTCCATCAGACTCTGCAGCGGAATCGTGATTCTTTGCTCCTTCAGCTCGGGTTTCGTGGTCGCGCTGGCCGGCTCCTCCTTCGTGGCGTCCGGAGCTTCCGGTCGAGTCACGATCACGATGTTGCCGGCATTATCCGTTATGCCTCCGGCAGCCGTGAGCGCCTCCAGCAGCGTTGTCGGTCTCATCACCTGATACACCATCGGATGGGCGACCGCGCCCACAATCGTCACCGGCTGGCTGTTTTGTTCCTTGACGAACACCGATACCTGCGGGTGCGACACCAAGCCGTTCGCCAGTAGCAATTGCTCGACCTTTGATTCCAGCTGGAAAGGAGTCAGACCCGCCGCCGCGATCTTGCCTGGGATCAGCGGATAGCTGATATCGCCCGTATCACTAACACGGACGTCGCGGGAAAGTTCCGGAACATCGAATACGTCGATGTGCAGCAGGTCTCCGCTACCGATGGTTGCGTCCACCGGTTGCGCGCTCGCCGGGACGGCAAGCTCCTGCACTTTCACACTCTTCTGCTGCTGCGGAGTTTCGTGCGTTCCCTGGGCGCGCGCTACCTGCACGGTCCCAGCCATCAGCGGGACAGCCAACCACAAGATGCGCTTCGCCCACAGCCAGTCCGAAACTCCACGGACTGTAGCAACCATCAGAGAGATGACCCCGCTCAGACTATGGCCTAGCGTCAACGCACATGTCAATCGGGAGATTACCTGTCCGATTGCACATTTGGACGCCTCAGCAGGGAATATGGCGTTGAAAAGTACCATCGGGGAAGGCATCCGCTCGGTATCCGACTCGTCTCAAGCCTCGCTCGCACCTCGGGCCGCATTGCTGTACTCCCGGACGCGCTGTCGGACCCCGGACCGCGGAGCCTCTGAGGGGAGCGCCGGCGTAGCCACTACGTAAGCCTGCAAGAGAAACAGCAGGGCATTCGCCGGGAGTTGCAGGTTGAAGTCGACTAGGCTGTGCAGCAGCAGTCCTCCAACCGCCATGATCGCTGCCACATGCAGCCCTAATGAAAAACGCCCCTGTTCCGCCGCGAGGTTTTTCCTCGCCTCCCGGTAAAGCAGCCATAAAAATAGCGCTCCGCACGCGCCGCCAAGTAGTCCTGTCTCGGCCAGTGTCTCCAAATAGTCGTTGTGAACGTGGTCGACTCTTAGGCCGTCGTAGTCCGTCTCGTATCGCGGAAACACCGCAACGATCGTGCCCAATCCGCACCCCTTGAGCGGATGATCGAAGAAAATGTGCGCCGCCCCGCGGTCCATCGAGATGCGCCGCGCCATCGTCACTTCGGGCGATTTCAAGGCCGAGAACTTCTGGATCGCCAGGCCCGCTCCCACCCAGAACACAAAAAACAGCGCCACGACCGCTACAGCCGCGACCATCGCCACGCGGCCGCTGCGCAGCACTTTCCGCCTTCGCATCATCCAGCCGAGGATGCCGATTTCCAGCGCGAAGCCGATTAACCCTCCGCGCGATCCCGACAGCACGAGCGCCCCCAGCGGAACGATCGTAAATAGCGTCATCAACGGCAGCACGTCTCGCCGCACGCCTCGAAAAGCCATCAGCGCCAAACCCAACGGCAGCGTCAGTTCCAAGAACCCGGCAAAGTGGTTTCGGTTCACGTACGGGCCGTAAGGCTCGCCTCCGTTGACGGGTTCCACCCAGTAGATCGTCTGGCCCGCCGTGAAGTGCTGAATGATTGTGAGCAGCGATATCGCAAAACAAAAAAGGATCACGCACCACGCCAAAGTAGTAAGGTCCGCGCGCGACCGAAACGCCTGCGCGAACAGGAAAAATACGAGGAAATAAGTCGCCAGCCTCAATAATTGCAGCCGCGTCAAAAAAGGATAGGCGGTCCCGTGAAACAAAAGCTGCAGCAGCCCGATTCCGATCAGTCCCAGCAGCGGCCAGTTCAAAATATTCCACTCGATTTTCTTACCCGCGCCTCGACACGCCACGAGCGCCCAATACAAAAACAGCAGCGCTGCTCCGCCCTCCAGAATCGACTGGGACCACACCTGCACGGCCCCAAACGACAGCACGCTGAACGCGAGCAGAGCGTATATCCCGGCGCGCAACACCCTCATCGGGATGAAGTCTCCTCGCCCTCGCCCGCTCCCGTGGAAACGTCCGACGGAATCAACGACATGTCCGCGATCCACGCCGTCCCGTTCAGCTTATTGTCGAAAAGCCTGCTCGGATACCGCACCACCCGCACCACCAGGAAGTGCGTCTCCGGCCCCGTCGCGATATCCTCGTTCACCGCAGTCCAGGGCTGCGTTCCCGTCACACTATCGCTGACGACGCTGACAGCGTCCTTGCGGTTTGGATCGCTGATCGCAAACCGCATTCCGCTCTCCGTCGTGATCTCCTCCGTTCGCATCGACGCATGAAACTGGTAGTGCTGGTTCGGTTCCACCGGCACATACTCAAACGGCGCATCCAGATTGACGTTCGATCCCCCGGTAAAATCCAGCCTCACGGCCCGCGACCCGTTTGGCCCAGGCTGAAGATCGAAGTCGATCGAGGTGCCCGGAGGATCATCCCAGCGCCAGCCGAGGCCTCCCTCCGCAAACTCCGTCTCAAAATCACCGTTCCAAATCAACGATCCGCGCGCTGGTTCTGTGCTGGGCAGCCCGGCCGTTGCGAGCGCTTCGAGCCACACGCGCCGCGCATCATCGGCGCGATCGTCGCGAATCAATTCGTTCAGCAACGGGAACGTTTTTGCCAGTGGCACGACCGCTCCCATTTGCCGGATCCGCTCCCAGACCACCAGCGCCGCATCCGCCCGCTGCGTCGCTCCAAACAAATCGAGCGCCTGAAGGTACGCATCGACATTCGCGGGCAGCACCCGGTCGAGCAGCAGGTTGACGTCCTCGTTCGATCGCCACACCCGCGAAATCACCAGCGGCAGAAGCTTCGGGTCCGCGGTCACGGCTCGCCGCAGCTCGTCGTATGCCGCAGAATATTCCTGCTGCCGCAAGAGGAAATTGCCGTAGTAAAAATCGACCTCGCCCGACGCCGGATACACCGCCTGCGCCCGCTCGAAGGCTTGCCGCGCCCCAGCCACATCGCCCTTCGTCTCGGAAGCACTCGCCACGTCCATCCAGTAGTCCGCGGAACGCGAATTGTCGCGAACCGCGTGCTGATAGTCCGCCATCGCGCGCGGCAAATCCGAATGGACGAAATCCCACTGATAGTAATGCCCGAGCAGGTCCCACGCCTGCCCATCGCCCGGGAGAAGCGCCGTCCCCCGCTCCATCAGCTCGATGTTCTTCGAGTGAATCCGGTAGTCCGCGAGCCAAACCTCGCTCGCCTGAAAAATGATGATCGCCGCAATCGCGAATGCCGCGATCGCCAAAGCCGCCTTCTCGCGCGCGCCTTCGAGCGAAATTTCCATCGCCCGCTAATCTCCTATGCCCCTCGTCTCGCTGCAACACAAATCTGAGACGCGCCCTCAGCTTCCCCTAACCCGCGATTGATGCTACTTTCCACGAGGACGCCCGTTTCCCGCGCCGCCGCGTCCCATCGATGCCCGAGCGCTTCGCATTCTCCAACCTCCGCGAGCTTTTCGCGAAGGCCAACGAAGAGAAGTCCGGCGATCAACTCGCCGGCATCGCCGCGCGCTCCGAGCGCGAACGCGTCGCCGCCAAGCGCCGGCTCGCCGATCTCCCGCTCGCCGAAATCGTCGCGCAGCCCCTCATCGATCCCGCCACGGACGACGTCACCCGCCTCATCCTCGACACCTACGACCGCGAAGCCTTCGCGCCGCTCCAAAGCATGACCGTCGGCGAATTCCGCGAATATCTTCTCGACGACGTCACGACCGACGCTCAGCTCCGCACGGCCCAGCGCGCGCTGATCCCCGAAATCGCGGCCGCCGCCGCAAAAATCATGAGCAACAAGGATCTCATCCTCGCCGCCGCGCGCATCCGCAACGTCACGCGCTGCCGCAATACGATGGGCGAGCGCGGCGTCCTCGGCATTCGCGTCCAGCCGAATCATCCCCTCGACGACATCGGCGGCATTCTCCTCGCCGCGTTCGAAGGCCTGCTCTACGGCTGCGGCGACGCCGTCATCGGTGTGAATCCCGCCTCCGACTCGGTCGAGACGGTCGCGTCGATCCTCCACGCCCTCGCGCGCCTCATCGAAACCTACAACGTCCCCACGCAAGCCTGCTGCCTCGCGCACGTCTCGACGCAACTTGCCGCGCTCGATCGCGGCGCGCCCATCGACATCCTCTTCCAATCCGTCGCCGGAACCGAAGCCGCCAATCGCAGCTTCGGCATCACGCTCGCCATGCTCCGCGAAGGACGCGAACGCATCCGCGAACATCATCGCCGCCGCGACATCGCCGTGGAAGGGCGACAACGTCATGTACTTCGAAACCGGGCAGGGAAGCGCGCTTTCCGCCGAGGCTCATCACGGCGTCGATCAACTCACGCTCGAAGCCCGCGCCTACGGCGTCGCCCGCGCTTTCGATCCCTTTCTCGTGAATAGCGTCGTCGGCTTCATCGGCCCCGAATATCTCTACGACGAGCGCCAGATCATTCGCGCCGGCCTCGAAGATCATTTCATGGGCAAGCTGCTCGGCCTTCCGATGGGCTGCGACGTCTGCTACACGAATCACGCCGCCGCCGATCAAAATTCCGCTGATAATCTCCTGATCCTGCTCGCCACCGCCGGCTGCAACTATTTCATGGGCGTTCCATGCTCCGACGACGTCATGCTCAATTACCAATCCACCAGCTATCACGACGCGCTCGCCGTCCGCCGCTTGCTGAATCTCCGCCCCGCCCCCGAATTCCTCGCCTGGCTCGAGCAAATGGGAATCTATCGCGAAGGCCAGCCCGCTCTCCTCGACGCGCCCGCCCGCCGCCGCCTGATGCACGCGCTCGAATCTTCCCTCGAGGAAATCGCCTGATGCCGGACATGAGCTGCTTTTGCAGCGGCCGCCTTGCTCTCACGGGCTGCGGAAAAAAACTCGCGCTGTCATCCCGAGCGAAGTCCCGCGCGCTTTTGCCGTTCCCGCGGTGTGTGCGGGCGCGGGACGCAGCGAGGGATCTGCTATATGCGGAATGTCCAATAGAAACGAGCAGATCCCTGGCGCATTGACGGCAGAGGAGATCGCCCGAATGGCAAACGACTCGAATCCGCTAGCCGCTTCCGACCTGCCCGAAATCGTGAAGAAGATTCGCGCCCGCACGCCCGCGCGCCTGCTTGCGGGTCGCGCCGGCGCCGCCTATCGCACCGCCACGCAAATCGATCTGCGCGAAGCTCACGCCGCCGCGCGTGATGCCGTCCGCGAGAAATTCGACCCATCCTCCGCATTCGGCGCAGCCTTCATGCAACAGTGGAATCTATTCGAGGTCCGCACGCACGCCGCAAACAAGGATCAATATCTGTTGCGCCCCGATCTCGGCCGCGCCTTCGATGAATCCTCTGGGGAAATGACTGCGGAAGCTGTGCCCGCGGGGCGCCGATCTTCAAATCGCAATCGGCGACGGCCTCTCGGTCCCAGCGGTTGCGGCGCAAGTTCCGCCGCTGTTGCCGCTCCTGGCGCAAGGAGCGGCCCAGCGCGGCTGGGAAATCGGCCGCACTTTCGCTATCCATCACTGTCGGGTGGGAATCCTCAACGAGATCGGCGCGCTTCTCGATCCAAAGGTCGTCGTCCTGCTCATCGGCGAGCGGCCGGGCCTCGCGACGGTAGAGAGTCTTTCGGCGTACATGGCCTACCGCCCGTCATCGAGCCACACCGACTCCAACCGCAATTTAATCTCGAATATTCACGCTCGCGGCGTGAGCCCGCAACTCGCCGCCGCACGCATCCTCAATCTCGCCGCCCAGATGATGACCCGCGAAAAAAGCGGGGTCAGCGTCCGCGAAGATTTCGCCGCGCTCGGCGAGAAGAATTACCTCTCGCCGATGTAGTACACGATCCCGGCCGCAAAGCGATAACTTCCCTGGCCCGTCGTGCCGCTGCTGCTCCCGCCGTGGAAGTGAGAGCTTCCATAATCGAACATCCCGCGAACGCTCCAGTTCGGCTTGATGTGCACGTCCATGCCGCCGCCCAGCTCCCAGGCGTGGGAGAAATACGTGGTCGTGCTGCTGCCAAAGCCACCGTATGGACCAATCATCAGCCGGTAATATCCCTCCCCATACAGAAAGTGCCCGAACGGCGACAATTTGTGATGCTTGAAAGGATAGATCTGCGGCCCGGCGAGTATCGTATAGAGACTCGGATTTTCGGTCCCACCCGCTGTGACGGGAATCGTCTTATAGACCCCCTGGACCTCCGCTTCAGCGGCGAGCCGCCATTTCCAGTTGTAGGTGAATGAACCGTACCAGCCGTTCATTCCCACCTTGGGAAGACCTGTGGTGTAGAACGACCGATGCGAATATCCCGCGGAAATTTCGTACTTCGGCGAAAATAGCGTGCTCACTCTCTTTTCCGGCTTCTGATTCTCATCCGGCGTCGTTTGCGACGACGATGACGACTGCGCAGTATCCTGAGGCGGCGTATCCTGCGACGGCGCGTCCTGCGCCACAACCGGAACAACCACCAGCAGGAACAGAACAAAAAGTCCCGCAAACTTTTTCATCTACCGCGTCCTCCTCGGATCGCCCGGCGAAGTGTCATCGCTTGGAGGCGCCCGGCGCCGCCCGGGTTGGCTCGCCCCACCTCTTATGGATTTAGGGAATTGAATTTGGCCGCTGAGAAGTATCACAGAATCAGCGCTGCACGCGAAAGAAAATGAGCTGGCACACACAATCCACTCTGTGCTTCCCGGCAGCCGCGCCCGGATTGGTGGTGCTTCCCGGCGGCTGTCGCAGCGACCGGTCGCCGTTTTTGCGACCCGGCAAACCGGTGGAAGCGTGGGCCTTCAGAGTCTGTGTGACAACCTCGTTTTTGCGTCAGGGCACGACTTCAGTCGTGCCATAAGCAGCGCAAAATCAATACGGCTTTAGCCGCTGAGGTGCGGTTTTTCTGGTTGCCACACAGACTCTTCCAGCCCCGGGCCGTTGGTCCGTAATTGTTCGACGAGACCCCATTCCAACCCGCCGTTAAGGTGACGACTGGCCCGCCAGTCTGATACGCTTTCGTTCTCGGTCGCACGAACATGAAACTTAAAGCCCCACTCGCTCTTGTCGCTCTGCTCGCTTTCGCCGCCGCCGCGCTTGCGGCGCAGCTCGACGACTCCACGCGCCAGCTCGCCCGCGATATTTTCCGCCAGCTCGTCGAAATCAATACCACCGACTCGGTCGGCAGCACCACTCCCGCCGCCGAAGCCATGGCCAAGCGCCTCCGCGATGCCGGATTCCCGGCGAGCGACGTGCAGGTCCTCGGGCCCAATGACCGCCGCGAAAATATGGTCGCGCGCCTGCGCGGCACCGGAGCGCACCGCCCGATTCTTCTGATCGGCCATCTCGATGTCGTTGAAGCCCCGCGCCTCGATTGGTCGACCGATCCGTTTCAATTCGTTGAAAAAGACGGCTACGCCTACGGCCGCGGCACGCAGGATATGAAAGACGGCGACGCCATTTACGTCACCACCTTGATCCGTTTCGCCGAAGAACACTACCGCCCCGATCGCGACATCATCCTCGCGCTCACGGCCGATGAAGAGGGTGGCGATTCCAATGGCGTCGATTGGCTGCTGCGCAATCATCGCGACCTGATCGACGCCGACTACGTCCTCAACGCCGATGGCGGCGGCGTTTACACGCAGGATGGCAAAGCCGTGATGATGTCCGTCGATGGCAGCGAAAAAATTTACGCCGACTATCAGCTCGAAGTAAAAAATGCCGGCGGCCACAGCTCGTTGCCCGTCCCCAACAACGCGATCTATCACCTCACCGACGGCCTCGCGCGCCTCGAGCGCTACAAATTTCCGTTCGAACTGAATGCCGTCACGCGCGCCTATTTCCTCCAAATGGCCGCCACCGAATCCGGCCAGACCGCCGCCGACATGCGCGCCATCGCCGGCAAAAAACCGAATTTTGCCTCCATAGCGCGCCTCTCCGCCGATCCGCTCTCGAACGCGACCATGCGCACCACCTGCGTCGCCACGCGCTTCGACGCGGGCCTCGCGAATAACGCACTGCCGCAGCTCGCTCGCGCAATCGTGAATTGCCGTATCCTGCCAGGTCACACAAAGGAAGAAGTTCGCCAAAAGCTGATCCAGATCCTGGCTGATCCCGCTATCGCGGTCCGCTACGTCAGCGACGCCGGCCAGGTGATGGACGCGGCGCCACCGCAGCCCCCCGCGGCGCCCGTCGAGCTGCGCCCCGAAGTGATGGACCCGGTCCAGCGGATCGCCCGCGAGATGTGGCCCGGCATCGTCGTCATTCCGACGATGGCCACCGGCGCATCGGACGGCGTTTACACCAACGCAGCCGGCATGCCCACCTACGGCATCTCCGGCGTCGCGATCGATTTCGACGACGTTCGCGCGCACGCCCGCGACGAGCGGCTGCGCTTGAGCTCATTCGACGACGGCGTGGTCTTCTACGAGCGCCTCCTGAAAGCGCTCACGTCGCAACCGGCCGCAGGCGATCAAGGCAAATGACGCTGGCCCCGTCCACCTTGTCCGACGTTCGTCGTTCTCTGCGTCCTCTGCGTCTCCTTGCCCTGAGCGTGGCCGAAGGGTGCGGTGAAATCCTCGGTCCGCTCGGCTTGGTGCTCGCCGCCTGATGAGCCTGCTTCGCACAATTTTTTTGTCGGCGTCGCAAAGTGGTTGGCTCCGCGACCGCGCCCCGCGCCTCGCCTTTGTCCGCCGCACGGCGGGACGTTTTCTCCCGGGCGAAAATGCGGAAGCCGCGCTCGCCGCCGCCCGCTCGCTCGCCGAAAGCGGCGTCATCACGCTGCTCACGCACCTCGGCGAGAATGTCGCGAGGCGCGACGAAGCCTCCGCCGTCACCAGCCAATATCTCGATCTGATCGCTCGCGTTCGCACGGCGAGCCTGCCGTCGGAAATTTCCGTCAAGCTCACGCAGCTCGGCCTCGATCTCGACGCCGAATTCTGCTTCGCGAATCTCGTCAAGCTGATTGAGGCCTCCGCATCCGCCGATCCCGCAGCCTCGAAAACCCTCTGGATCGACATGGAGCAGAGCCCCTACATCGACGTCACGCTCGAACTCCACCGCCGCGCCCGCGCCGCCTATCGCAACGTCGGCGTATGCGTCCAGGCCTATCTCTATCGCACGGAAAAGGACGTCGCCTCCCTCATCGCGCAGGGCGCCACCGTCCGTCTCGTGAAGGGCGCATACAACGAGCCCTCCGAAATCGCCTACCCGAAAAAATGCGACGTCGACGAAAGTTTCTTCCACCTCGCGCAGATGTTGCTCGGCCCCGAAGCGCGCGTCGCAGGAGTCCGCGCGGCGATGGCCACGCACGATCGCCAGTTGATCGCGCGTATCATCGACTGGTCCGCTGCGCAGCGAATCCCAAAAGCCGAGCTCGAATTTGCCATGCTCTACGGCATCCAGCGCGCCGAACAGCTTCGCCTCGCCCGGGAAGGCTATCGCAGCTGCGTCCTCATCTCCTACGGCTCCTACTGGTTCCCGTGGTTCATGCGCCGCCTCGCCGAACGCCCCGCCAACGCCTGGTTCCTCGCCCGCAACCTGTTTTCGAAGTAGATTCTCTTCACGCGACCGACGCTCGCTCGGAAATCGGTGCAATTGCGGGCACAGCCCCAGAGATTTAAATGTAGCGCCGCGGCCTTAAGCGCGGCATCGTCGCTGATCGATAGCGCCGCCATGCGCGACAGCGTCCCTGGTGCAGCCGAAACGGGTGGAAGGGCAGGGATTCATCCCTGCCG
This sequence comes from uncultured Acidobacteriota bacterium, assembly GCA_963814735.1. Taxonomy (GTDB): domain Bacteria; phylum Acidobacteriota; class Terriglobia; order Acidiferrales; family UBA7541; genus Palsa-295. The sequence continues at coordinate 93,072 of CAWFEC010000001.1, forward strand.
TAAAAGACGGCGCGAAGAGCCTTACCGCTGCGCTGATTCACCCGCAGCAATGTCGTCGAGTTCGCTCGGAGCGCACACCGCCACGCTAAAGGACGCGGCGCTAAGCTCACACCTTCAAGCGAAAGCGCCGTTTCCCCTTTTCGAATTTCCAATTTCAGATTTCAGATTTCGCTTCACAAGGTGTGCAGGTACGCAACAAGATCGTCGAGCTGTTCCTGATCGAGCGCGTCGCCCATCGGCGGCATCATCCCGCGCCCACTCACAATCGTCTGCTCGACGAACCGGTTGTTCGCCGGCAGCCCGCTCGGCAGGAATTGCTTCTTGTAGAGTCCCTCGAGGCTCGGCCCCTTGCTCCCTGATGACGAATACGCGTTGTGGCACGCGCCGCAATAGTGGTCGAAGACCAGCCGCCCGCTCGCCTGCTGCGCGGTCAACCCCAGCTGCGCATCCGATTTCGGCTTCGGGTCGCCGCACCCGGCGACAAATATCGCCAGCGCCCCGCCCAACACGATCCCCGTCACAATAAAGTTTCGCCGTCCCACGACTCCATAATACTTGCCCCAGCCGCAACCGTACACACTACGGCCGCTTTCAGAGGCGTCTTCGATGTAAACGTAGCGCCGGCTCGCGCTGACGAAGGAGCGCCCGACGCTCAGCGCCGGAGGCGCGGTAGAACCTGCGTCCGGAAACATTCCTGACACCGGGAGGTTTGGGAGTTCATTGTCAGAGTGGGCCGAGCGCCGCGGGCGCGGCTCACAGGCTCAGCTCGCTCGCAGCGCCGCTCCAAGCTTCGTCTCCAGCGCGCCAACAATCCGCGCCGAAAAATCCGCAATCTGCGCGTCCGTCAACGTCGCCTCGGCGCTCTGAAACGTCACGCGAATCATCAACGAAAATTTCCCCGCCGGAATCTGCCCGCCGCGAAACAGATCGAGCGCCTCAACGCCGCGCAATTCCGCAATCTCAAGCGCGCGAATCGTCTCGGCCACCTGCGCGAACTGCACGCCATCCGCGAGCACCAGCGAAAAATCCCGCTCGACCGCCGGAAACCGCGGTATCGGCTCGAATTTCCGGGCGGTAAGGGCTGCTTCGATGGCAGGTAGCAGCCATTCGAGGCGCAGCTCGGCGACAAAAGCGTCCTGGCGCAATTTCAGTCGATCCGCAACCCGCTTGGCGACCTGGCCCGCCGCTGCGACTTGAGGGCCGCCCCTCTTGTGAATCATCCAGATAGCTTCGCCTTCCGGCGTAGTGAGGTCGAAGCGCCGCAGATACATTAGTCCGCATCGGGCCGGATTCAACCAATCCACTGACCCGCTCGACCAATGGGACCCGCCAGCCAACTCACCAATGCGGTCCAGATCGCCTTTCAAGTCCTCGAAGCTGAATTCCCGCGCATCCTCATGAATCGTTTTCTCTAGCGCGTTTCCCGTTGCGCCCAGCGTGAGCACGAGATTTTCGACCGGCTCGCCATCCCGCAGCGAATACGCCTTGCCAATTTCAAACAGCCGCAAATCGCGCTGCCCATGATTCAAATTCCATTCGATCGCATCGATCATGCTCACCACGCCATTCGATCGCATCACCGACGCATCTTCCGCCAGCGGATTCCCGATCACCGCGGGCGTCACTCCCTCCGCGCGAAACAGCTCATCCCGCCGCGCATCGACCAGCGGAATCGCCACAATTTCCTGGTAGCCCAGCGCGATCACGCGCTCGCGCAAACGATCGAGCGCCGCCGCATGCGGCAATCGCTGCGCAGGCCGCTTCGCGGGAGGCAGCCGCGGCGGAAATTTGTCGTAGCCGTAGTGCCGGGCCACCTCTTCGATCAAATCGATCCCGCGTGTCACGTCCTGCCGCCACGAAGGCTGCTTGCACTCCCACGCCGCCAGCAGCGACCCGGCGCTCCCGCGCTGCGCGTCCTTGCGCACGGGATGAAACCCGAGCGCGCCCAGAATCTCCTCGATGTCGCGGTCCGGCACATCCGCGCCCATCACGCGCAGCAGCTCCTTGCGCGAAAGCTCGATCGTCGCGCCCGCCGCGCGCCCCGGATACACGTCGACCACGCCCGCCAGCAGCTCGCCGCCCGCCACCTGCTGGATCAGCTCCGCCGCGCGCCGCGACGCCATCTCCGCCATCTCCGGATCGGCGCCGCGCTCGAATCGGTACGACGCTTCCGTGCGCAGCCCCAGCGCCTTCGAAGTCCGCCGCACCGAAATCGGATCGAACCACGCCGACTCGATCAGAATATTCCGGCTGCTGAATCCGATTTCGCTTTCCGCGCCGCCCATCACGCCCGCAATCGCCACCGCGCGCGCGGCGTCTGCGATCACGCACATCTCTTTCGCAAGCGTTCGCTCCGCGCCATCGAGCGTGCGAATCTTTTCGCCCGGCCGCGCGCGCCGCACCACGATGCGCTGCTCCGCGAGCTTGTCCAAATCGAATGCATGCAGCGGTTGCCCGAGCTCGAACATTACGTAGTTCGTCACGTCGACCACATTGTTGATTGAATTCTGCCCGATCGCTTCGAGCCGCTGCCGCAGCCAGTCCGGCGAAGGCTGCACTTTCACCCCGCGCAGCACGCGCGCCGTGTACCGCCCGCACAATTCCGGCGCCTCGATTTCGACGCGCGTCGCATCCGCCGCCTTCTCGCTCGATTCCTTCAGCTTCGGCTTCAGCGACTTCACCGGCAGCCGGTAAATCGCGGCCACCTCGCGCGCCACGCCGTAGTGCCCCAGGCAATCGGGACGGTTCGCCGTAATCTCCGCGTCGAGCACGGGCCCCGCCGGCGTCTCCTCGATCGAATCGATCGCGATGCCCGCCAGCGAAAGCCGCGCGCGCAGCTCGTCCGCAGCCGCCGTCGCCTCCACGAATTCCTTCAGCCAGTTGTAAACAATCTTCATTCTCGTGTTTTTATACGGCCGGGGACATTCCTGACACTTTAGACCGGGCACATCCCTGACACTTTTTGTTTTTGTTGATCGAGGGGATGGGGTGCAGGGGAAGGGGGAATTTCCCCTTCCCCTGCAGTCGGCCCAAAGTCACCCGCCTTTTGTGGCAGAGGCAGGACCACTCGCTTGTAGCTGTCAAACCGTCCGATCGGGAACGCGGCAAAGTACACCGTGTAGATGCGATCATCCACCGGCAGCAAGCCGATCGATTCTCCTCGCAGCGTTTCGCTCAGAAACACGTGCTGGCATTTCCAGCGAAACTGCCCCCGCTCGTGGACGCGCCGCACCTGCATGGCGCTGCCATATTCCGGCTCGGGCACTCGCGGTGGATAAGAACGCTCCGAAGACGTGTATACGACAGCCGGCGTCTGCATTTCCAACGCTTCGTGCGGCCGCTCCTCATTGTACTCGCGCCGGAATCGATCAAACGCCCGCTGCTGCGCCCGTCGGTTCGCCGCCGATGGCGCCGCGGTCTCTTGCTGCAATGTGCGATGCATCCTCTCGTGCCGCCCGTTCTGTTCCGGATGGCCCGCCGCGATCCGCTCCGGCACGATCCCCAGCTTCATCCACCACACCGCCAGCCGCGACAACCCTGCAATCGCTCGCGACGCAAACGGCGGCCCGTTATCGGTTCGAATCGCCCACGGCAGCCCGCGCTCCCGAAACGCTCCTTCGAAAATCGCCTGTACGTGCTCGCCGTTGGTCTTCTCCACCTGCTGGCAGCGCAACAGATACCGGCTGTACGCGTCGCTGATCGTCAACGGATCAATCCGCGCCCCGTCCTGCGCTGCAAACCACCCCTTGAAATCCGCGCACCACACGCGGTTCGGAATATCGGCCGCTGCGAATGGCTCGGTGTAGGGCGGCGCGCGCCGCCGCTTCTTGCGCGCCACCACCAATCCTTCCCGCGAAAGCATCGCTCCGATCGTACTCGCCGCGGGCCAAGTCGTATTCGTAGCTCCCCGCGTCAAAACCTTCTTCAGCTTCCGCGGTCCCCAACTCATGTGCTCCCGCCGCAACTCTAACACCGCTGCTTCGATCCTCTCGGGTGTCTGGTTCGGATGCCGCTCCGGTGCCCGGCCCTGGCCTTTAAGCGCCTCCAGCCCTCCTTGCTGGTAGCGCCGCAGCCAGTAATAGCCGGTCTCTCGCGAGATCTCATAGATCTCGCACAGCTCGGTCATCGTGTATAGGTTCTGTTCGTGCTCCAAAACAAATCGCGCTCTCTCGTCCATTACACTGCTCGCTCTCCAGGGCATCTCGCTGTTCTACACGCCCCATCGCTGCAGTGTCAGGAATGTCCCCGGTCCAATCTGTCAGGCATGTGCCCGGTCTGTACCTTTTCAGTGGCACAGACAATCCTGTCTGTGCTCTTACGCAGTGCTCTTGCGTTGGACTAACGCAGCTCAGTGCTCCGCTTCCAACCGCCCGTCTCCGCTCGATTCCACAATGCCAACCTCGCAAGGGCCGTCATTCTGAGGGCCGCGTTGTTTGCGCCCCGAAGAATCTCTCTTCCTTGCGATCGCGCCGCCCATCCCACTCGGGCCCGCGAACCGTAACCGTCACGCCCGGCCATCGGCGATCCTCGCTCCGGCTTTGTAGTGGCCTCTCTTGGTCTGCAGTGTCGTAGCGCGGTCTCTTGCCCGGCACGCGGCCACTGCAATGATCGCCCCCGATTTTGTAACGGCCGCATTCGCGATTCTTGCGAATGCAGGCCCCCTCTTGCTTTTCAGGGGGTCGGAGCTTGAGCTCCGACATAAAACCGTCGCGCGAAGCGCGTACCTTTTTGCAGCTTCACCCGCAACATGTAGTCGAGTTTGTCCCGGCAACCGCTCGCGTGCTCACGAGCCGCCGTCCGCCCCCAACTGCCCGTAATACACATGCGTCTCGTACTCAAACCGCACGCGCCCATCTTCCGCATGCGCGTCCCAAAGCTTCCGCAGGGCCGCGAGCATCGGCTCGTGCTTCGGGTGCCCTTGCGGCGGCGCATACGACGAACTCCGCAGCCTCCCGCGCAGCCCGTCGAAATCGAACACCTGCTCGTTCGGCAATAATTTCTCGCCAAAAGCCCCGCGCCCGAAAAACTCGTTCATCCGCTCGTACTGCGGATACGTCTCCGCCACCTTCGCGTAATCGTCGCAATATTCGTGCAGCAACGCCGCGTAGTCCCGCTGGAATGCCGTCCGGTCGCTCACGCGCTCGTTCCACATCACCGCGACCCAGCCGCTCTGCCCGCCGGGGCGGGCCGGCCTCAGCACGCGGACAAATTCCGCACGCGCCGCCTTCGGCTCAAACCAATGAAACGCCTGCCCTGCCACCACAAAATCCGCGCACGCATCCGGCAGCGTCGTCGCCTCCGCCGATCCCGCCACGCTGCAGAAGTGCGGATACTTCTCGAGAAACTGCTCGCCCGCGTCGCGCATCGCCGCGTTCGGCTCGACGCCGTACACGATATTGCCGTTCTCGAGAAAAAGCTGCGCCAGCAACCCGGTCCCGGAGCCAACATCGACAACCACCGATTCCGCAGTCAACCCGCATCCATCGCGCAGCACATCCAGCACCTCGCGCGGGTACCCCGGCCGGTACCGGACGTAATCCTCCACGCGATTCGAGAACCGTTCCTTTGAATCCGTCTGTGCCGCGTTCATAAGAGCGCCGTCATTCTGAGGCCCGCCTTTGGCCGAAGAATCTCTCTTCGTGTGCCAAATTCACCGCGCCGTCGCCTCGAAGGAATCCTTCGGCCCGGCCCACCCCGCCGCGCCTCAGGATGACGATCCTCGTCGGATCGTCACGGAAACTGGCGCAAAAACCGCACGTCATTCTGAAACAGCAGCGGCAGCTCCGTAATCCCGTACTTCATCATCGCCAGCCGGTCGACGCCCATGCCGAACGCAAACCCCGAAAGCTTCGCGGCATCATACCCAACGAATCCGTAGACCGCCGGATTCACCATCCCCGCGCCGAAAAGCTCGATCCATCCCGAAAATTTGCATACGCGGCAGCCGGTCCCGCCGCAGACGTGGCACGTCGCATCGACTTCCGCCGAAGGCTCCGTGAACGGAAAATAGCTCGGTCGCAGCCGCGTCTTCGCTTTCGGCCCCAGAAATTCGCGCACGAAATATTCGACCGTGCCCTTGAAATCGCAAAACGTGATGTCCGTATCGACCGCCAGCCCTTCGATCTGGTGGAACATGTACCCGTGCGTCGAATCCGGATTGTCGCGCCGGTAGACTTTCCCCGGCACCACGATCCGCACCGGCGGCGCCTGCTTTTCCATCGTGCGAATCTGCATCGGCGAGGTATGCGTGCGCAGCAAGTGCCTGCCCGCCGTGGCGGGGCCACCGCTTGCGCCTTCGATGTAGAACGTGTCCATGTTGTCGCGCGCCGGATGGTGCTCGGGAATGTTGAGCGCCTCGAAATTGTAGTAGGGCGTCTCGATCTCAGGCCCTTCGACCACGCTGAACCCGATCGAGAGAAAAATCCGCAGCAGTTCGTCGAACGTCTGCTGGATCAGGTGCCGCGTCCCAATCGCCCGCTCCACCCCCGGCAGCGACAAATCGACTTGATCCCGAGCCGCAGCCGCCTGTTCCGCCGCCGCTTCCAGGAGCTTCTGCTGTTCCTCCAATACGCTCTCGATGTGCGACTTGAGTTGATTCAGCTCTTGGCCAACGGGGCGCTTGAGAGCTGCGGCTGCGGGTTTCAACCAGTTGTTCGTGATCTGCAAGATGACGCCATCTTTTCGGCCGAGCCACGCATTCCGCATCAGTTGCCAGCCGTACATGTCCCATTGGCGGTCATGCTCTACATGCGCTTCGATCTGTCGGTCGAATTCCTCGCGGACCCCCGAAAACAAATGCATAACGTCGTCCGCAACGTGGACGCCCAACTGGTCGAGGTTTTTTGAGATCGACTCCAGGTTTGACATAGCAACAATTCGCCTCGATCTTCACGGGCAACCGATTTTCGTCCGTAGGGGCGGGTCTCAGACCCGCCCGCCTCGCATGAACGATTCGCCGCGACGCCCGTCGGCGCGGCGGGCCTGCCTGCCGTCAGGCAGGCTGCGTCGGTGCCGCCTTCATATGCTGCTTTGCCGTAGACACGAGCGACGTAAATCCCTCGGCATCGCGCACAGCCATATCGGCCATCACCTTCCGGTCGATATCAATCCCACCCGCCTTCAGCCCGTGGATCAACTGGCTGTAGGTCGTGCCATTCGCGCGCGCCGCCGCGCCGATGCGCTGAATCCACAGGGTGCGGTAATCCCGCTTGCGTGTCCGCCGGTCGCGATAGGTATACCGCAGCGAACGGTTCACCGCCTCCTTCGCCGACCGGAAGAGCTTTCCCTTGGTGAGGAAAAATCCCTTCGCGTGTTTCAGCAGCTTCTTGCGCCGGGCGCGGCGCTTCGTTCCGCGTTTTACTCGAGGCATGGCTCTGGTTCTCCTGTTTTGATTTCCGAAAGTCGGTTACGCGGAGAGGATGCGCGGCAACGCCACGCCCGGCCCGAAATCGGACTTGGCACAGCGCGACTGCGCTAGTCTCCGCGGCGTGTTCGTTGGGCTCCCGCATCTCCGATGACTATCGGAGGCGGAAGCAAAACAAGCCGGAAATTCCGGCTTGCGACCTTTCGTCCAAATTGCGGACGTAAGTTGGGCCGGCAGGCCCGCCGCGGCGGGTTACGCTCTGCCTGGCCGAAAAAATTCGTTCACTAACTGGGCTCGCTACACCATAGCGTCGTCATTCTGCCTGCCCTGAGCGAAGTCGAAGGGAGGGCCGCCCTTTGGCCCGAAGAATCTCTCTTCGGCTTCGATCCACGAGAAGGGGTAGCGCTCGAAGCAGCGTCGAAAAGCAAGCGCCAGCCGCTAAACCCCGTACGGCAGCGCGAGACGAATGTTGTGCACGTCCGCCGCATTCACTTCGATCTTGCCCGAGAGTTTCCGCTGGCGGCGCGGCAGCTTGGTGCCGAGCAAGTGGCGTTTCCCCGAATGCCACCGCATCACTTTTCCCGTCGACGTCATCTTGAACCGCTTGGCGGCCCCGCGATGCGTCTTCAATTTCATTTTCTTATTCTTTTTCACAAATCCCTCTTCCGCAAATTCCTTGTCGTTGCAGCTGTTTCGCACTTTAGGGGGTCGGAGCTTTAGCTCCGACATTCAGCGCCACCAGAAATGGGCTTTAGCCCCTGAAGAAACCTTCTACGCCGTCGGTTGCGCAGGCCGCGCCGGCGCCGAAGCGACAGCTCCCTTTTTCGGCGCGAGCAGCGCGAGCAGAATATTCGCTTCCATCCGCGGCCCGAATTCCACCTGCGCGTGCTCGACGATTTCCTTGAGCAGCCGGTCCATCTTCGCGCGCCCCACGTCCTGGTGCGCCATCTCGCGGCCGCGATGGAAAATCATCGCCTTCACTTTGAAACCGTCGCCAAGGAACCGGATGATCTGGTTCTTCCGCACCTGATAATCGTGCTCGGCAGTCGAAGGACGAAACTTCACTTCCTTGATGTGCGAACTTTTCTGGTGCTTCTTCTGCTCGTGCGCTTTCTTGTTCTGCTCGTACAGGAACTTGCCGTAATCGACCAGCTTGCACACCGGCGGCACCGCGCTCGGCGAGATTTCCACCACGTCCAGCCCCGCGTCACGCGCCGCCTTCATTGCGTCGAACAGGGACATCACGCCCAGCTGATTCCCCGCCTCGTCAACCACACGGACCTCACGAGCGCGAATGCGCTCGTTTACTCGGAGACCACCCGAACCTCTAGGTTCTGCGATAAACCCACCTCCGAACGGCGAAACATTGTCTTCGCCGCCCGTTTTCTTGTCGCCGGCCTTTCAAACCGCAATCTGAGGGCGACAGGCCAAAAAGTATAGCACGCCAAGCCCGCCCACCCGCAATAGCGTTCACTACGTAGAGCCGTAAGGTTTAAATGTAGCGCCGCGGCCTTCAGCGCGGCATCTTTCGGAGGAAACGAAGCATTAGGCCAGAGCGCGGTAGGTGCGACACTTTTGCTTTCGGTCCCCAAGCATCGTTTTCGAAACGCCTTCGCCAAACGCACTGGCGAAAACCAAACGTTCAGCCATAATCAAACGCAAATGCCACTCATCGATCTCATCGGAACGATCGCCGCCGTCTGCACCACCACCGCCTTCATCCCGCAAATCGTCAAAATCCATCGCCAGGGCGGCCGCGATCTTTCGTATCCCATGCTTTTTCTCTACCTAACCGGCATCGTCCTCTGGCTGATTTACGGCCTCATGATTCACGCCGCGGCGGTAATCTGGGCCAACGCCGCCACATCGCTCCTCGTCGGCGTGGCTCTCGTCCTCAAATCCACCCACCCGCACCGCTAGTCGCTAGGTTCCTCCGCGAAACAGCCCCCAAAATCTTCGCCAAACTTTCGTCTTGACAAGTAGCAGATTGCGATATATAAATCGCACATTGTAATAAGAGAGCGTGCCCATGAAACTCGGCGACAAACTCCGTTCCCTCCGCTCCGTCGAAGGACAGCTCCGCGGCTTCGATCGCCCCATGACTCAGGTCGAAGTCGCCAAGGCCATGAAGCGCGAACTCGGCCGCAGCCTCAGCCAGGCCTATCTTTCGCAGATCGAGAGCGGCTTGCGCCCGCACATCACGCACACCACGCGCGAATTGCTCGCGCGCTTCTTTCGCGTCTATCCGGGCTTTCTCGTTGACGATCCCGAGGGCTATTCCGCCGCGCTGCAATCCGATCTGCGCGTGATCGACGCGAAAGTCGACTCCTGGCTCTTCGCGGGCGCCGAGCAGTTTTCGTCCGACACACAACTGAGCGACGCGTTGCTCGAACTCGCTCGCCACGAGGATTCGCGCCGCCTGTTGCTTTTGCTCGGCGAAATCGTGCGCACGCCGGGGCTCGCCGATCGGCTCGGCGATGTGCTTCGCCCGGAAACTCAACAAAGGGACACTGATGATCGAAGGCAACAGTCGCCGGAAATCGGCGCGCGGAGCTAGCGATGCGAACCTTGCTCGAGGCACAGGAAATTCTCGGCGTCACGGTCGAAGTTGTGGAGGCGCTCTATGACGTGGGCAAACTTCTACTTGTTTTGTTTTCTGATTGGGTTCGCCCTTAGCCTGCTCTCGTTTCTCGCGGGCGCCGTGCATCTGCACATTCCGGCGAAGCTGCACATTCATTTGCCGGCGCAAGCGCTGCACGGCAAAGCGATCGCGGGTCTTCGCGGCGGCCACGCACACGCGGGCGGCGGCGGGATTTCCTGGCTCAACGCATCGACGATCCTCGCGTTCCTGGCGTGGTTCGGCGGGACGGGCTACATCCTCACCCGCAATTCGCACATCGTCGCGGCGCTGTCGCTGCTGATTTCAGCGGCGGTCGGACTCGTGGGCGGCTGGATGGTATTCGCCTTCATGGCGCGCATCGTGCGCGCGAGCGAGCGCCAGATGCGCGATTGGGACTATCGCCTTGAGGGCTCCGTCGGCACGCTCAGCAGCGCGATCCGAGAAAACGGAGTGGGCGAAATCACATTCGAGAGAAATGGCGCCATCAAGAGCGCCAGCGCGCGCAGCGACGACGGCAAGCCGCTGCCCAAGGGCGCCGAAGTCGTGATCTCGCGCTTCGAGAACGGCATCGCCTTCGTCGAGCGCTGGGAGGATTTCACGCGCTAAGAGTTTCGAATCGGCCTGAGGGAAAACTTTTGAGAGGAAAGAGGGAGGCTTTATGCATCCGTCGTTCGATCTTTCAAGCGTTTGGGTAATGGCGGGCCTGTGCGTCTTGGTCGTGCTTTTCCTCATGATTGCCTTCGCGAAGATGTTTCGCAAGGCCGGGCCCCATGAGGCGCTGGTGGTCTACGGCATCCGTGGCACGCGCGTCGTCCAGGGAAGTGGCACGCTCATTCTCCCGATGCTCGAGCAGTGCCGCGACCTTTCGCTCGAGCTCATGTCCTTCGACGTCGCGCCCCAGCAGGACCTCTACACCAATCAGGGCGTCGCCGTCACGGTCGAAGCGGTGGCTCAACTGAAAGTGAAATCCGATCCCGTCTCGATCCGCACCTCCGCCGAACAGTTCCTCACGAAAACGCCCGTGCAACGCGAAGGCCTGATTCGCCTCGTGATGGAAGGCCACCTCCGCGGCATCATCGGCCAGCTCACCGTCGAGCAAATCGTGAAGGAGCCCGAAATGGTCGGCGACCGCATGCGCTCCACCTGCGCCGCCGACATGAACAAGATGGGCCTCGAGGTGATCAGCTTCACCATCAAGGAGGTCCGCGATAAGAACGAGTACATCAGCAATATGGGACGCCCCGACGTCGCCCGCATCAAGCGCGACGCCGAAGTCGCCGCAGCCGAAGCCGAGCGCGACATCGCCATCAAGCGTGCCGAGGCCACTCGCGCCGCCGCGATCGGCAAGGCGCAAGCCGATCAGGAACGCGTCGCCGCCGAAACCGCTTCGCTCGCCAAGCAGGCGGAAGCGGAGCGCGATCTCAACGTCAAGAAAGCCGCCTACGTCGAGGCCACCAAGAAAGCCCAGGCGCAAGCGGACAAGGCCTACGAAATCGAAACCAACGTCATGCAGCAGCAGGTACTGATCGAAGGCGTCAAGGCGCAACAAGTCGAGCGCGAAGCGCAAGTCAAGGTGCAGGACGCCGAGATCGAGCGTCGCGAACGCGAACTCATCGCCACCGTCCTGAAACAGGCCGAGGTCGAGCGCCAGCGCATCGAGACGCTCGCCAACGCCGAACGCCAGCGCCTGATCTCGGAAGCCGAAGGCCGCGCCTCCTCCATCCGCGCGCAGGGCGAAGCCGAAGCCGAGATCATCTTCAAGAAGGGCGATGCGGAAGCCCGGGCGATGAACGTGAAAGCCGCGGCCTTCCAGGAATACAACCAGGCCGCCGTCGTCGACAAGCTCATCAGCAGCCTGCCGGAGGTCGTGCGCGCCCTTTCGGAACCGCTCAGCAAAGTGGACAAAATCACAATCGTCTCGACGGGCAACGGCGATGCGGCCGGCGCCTACAAGCTTACCGGCGACATCACCAAGATCGCCGCGCAAGTCCCCGCGCTCTTCGAGGCGCTCTCGGGCATGGAAATGTCGGAGCTGCTGGGCAAGATTCGCCTGATCGGAGACAAGTCGCCGAAAGCGATTCCGCCCGCGGCGCCGGCAGGCAAGTCGTAAGTTTTGCTTCGTCCCGGCGGGCTCTTCGCTCGCCGTGACAAGCTGTGAAGGTTTAAACGTAGCGCCGGGTTGCTTTGACACCGGAAGGGGTTCTTTAGTTCGGAGGCTTTCCGGTATTGAGTGGTTGTTTTTTGTGAAAGGAGAAATTCGATGGGACTCTTGGAACGAGTAAGCACTCTGATTCGCGCCAATCTGAACGACATGATCGACCACGCCGAAGATCCTGAAAAAATGATCAAGCAGGTGATTCTCGACATGGAGAATCAGTACCTGCAAGTGAAAACGCAGGTAGCGGTGTCGATCGCAGACCTGCACATCCTCGAGAAGCGCCTCCGCGAAAACGACGACTCCTCGCGCGACTGGATGCGTAAAGCCGAAATCGCCGTCGATAAGCAGCAGGACGATCTCGCCCGCGCGGCGCTCGACCGCTTTCAGGTGTCGCAGCGCCTCGTGCAGAGCTTTCGCGAGCAGGTCGACGACCAGCGCGCGCAAGTCGATATCCTGAAGAGCGCCTTGCAGAAGCTCAGCGCGAAGCTCGATGAAGCCAAGTCGAAGCGCGACCTCTTGATCGCGCGCCATCGCCGCGGCATCGCGCTCGGCAAAGCCGCGCGCGCCCAGTCCACGCTCGGCGACCAATCGAAGTCGCAAGCCTTCGATCGCTTCAATGAGCGCGCCACCCGCACCGAAGCGCTCGCCGGCGCCGAAGTCGAGCTGCTCACCGACGACGTCGACGAAAAGCTCACGCGCCTCGACCGCGACGCCGAAGTCGAGCGCCTGCTCACGGAGCTAAAAGCGCGCCGCAGCCTCCCGGCTTAGGTCCGGCCTCGAAGGTAAGTCGCTCGGGGCCGCGGGTTGAGTAGAGGCTTAGACGGCTGAAGAAAATGCGAGCTGAGCGGAGTCTGCCGACAACTGACGGGCGGGGCGTTGCGCGATCTTGTCTGTGGGGCTCGGCTGGTAAATCGGTCGTCCCAACGGTCGGCGACGCAGTTTGCCTTCAAAAGCATGCTTGATTCTGTCTTTCGCGATTCGCACATACTCCGGGACAACCTCCGCGCCAGCGGCCCGCCTCCCGTGGAGCAAGGCGGCGCAAGCCGCGCTGGCCACTCCGATGTAAGGGTCTACAACTAGGTCATTAGGCTTCGTCAGCGCCAAAACTAGGCGCTCTACCAGTTCGATAGGAAATTGGCAGGGATGAATTGTCTTCTCGACATGATTATGCTTTACGTTCGGAATGATCCAGACGTCGCCCGGATTCTTACCGAGGGGGTTGCATGAATACTGTCCGGCCTTGGTGCCCTTGAAATACTTCTTGCCTGGGTATTTCTGCGGCACGCGCACAGAATCTAGGTTAAAAACGTAATCTTCACTCTTCGTAAACCAAAGAATCGTCTCATATCGTCCAGACAAGCGCGTGCGGCAATGCAGGCCATGTTCAAAACACCATACGATGCGGTTTCGTAGCCTGAGCCCCAGCCGCTTGCAAAGGCGATAGATGAAGATGTCGAGCGGAAAGACCTCACCGTCTTTCCCGATATGGTTTCCCACCTGCCAGCACAGGCTGCCATTCGGCGCCAAGGTCCTAACGCATTCCTTGAGCGTGTCCCGCTGCGATCTTAGGTATTCCTCGAAGCCGAGACGCTTTTCGTATTTCTTCCCTATGTTATAGGGCGGAGAGGTAATGACAAGGCGTGCGGCGCTATCTGGCAGTTCCCGAAGGAGATCCAGCCGGTCCCCCTCGAAGAGGGTGACCGAAACGTTGGGTCGATAGTGCCCTGCAATGCGCGGCGCGTTTCCGTTAAGCAAGTCGATGCTCTCCCCCAGGCCGGCCAACATAGGCGAAGAATAGGCGAAATAGGTCAGGCCCGTCAAGCATGAATGTCATGGCACGATACCGACCAAAACAAGCGGGACCCCAGGGACGCCCCGTCCTTGGCGGGCAACGTCGTACAACGCCCCCTCGTAATAGCCGGGTCCAGACGACAGTTCTTGTTGCATTGATTTCATAGGGAGAATCTCAATCCCTACGTCAATTGCGTTGCCGACATAAAACGCCAGGTGCTTCACAAAGAGGTCGTAGGCGATGAAGCTGTACTTCCCAAACTGAATCTCTACAGCCACTCGGTTCTTTACAAAATCGGTTTGGTTGTAAGAGTAAATCGCTCGATGCCCCGAGCTCTCGATTTCTCTTTTCTGTTCGTCCGCGGAAAGCAGGAGGGTCCGCCTGATCAACTCATAGTCGTCCGTTACCCAATAACTCGTTCGGCTCTCGCCCCAACCGTCTTTCTCAAACTCAACCGCAAACCGCTTGTTCAGCTCGATAGGGGCGAAGAGCCGCTTGCCGTGCATCCCCTTTTCCTTACTGATTTTCGTTTTGTATTTCGCAGCGTCAATTTTCGCTACAACGCGTTCGATTTCCCGCCATATGTTCGGCTGGTGAACCAGTATCCACTCGTGGCCGTTTAGATGAGAATGGAATTTTTCGATTCTCAATACGGTCTCCGCGTTCGCGCGTCAGGTGGCTACTTTAGCCGAGCGATGTTCGGAGCACAAGCGCTGACATGCAACGCTTAGTGCTCGCGCCCAACCTCAAATGAGTGATCGCGTCCTACTTCTTGAAGTCCGGAAATTTCCGCCGAATGGCCGTAAGAGAATCCTCATGGAACTCCGACCATCCTTGCGAGCCCACATACGTTTTCTTCAGAATCTGAAAGTTTCCACGTTTTGATTCCAGTCTTGAGTGCCGACAGGTATTTCTTGAATTCCGCATGAGTCAGGGGCTTGCGCTCAGTCTTGAGCATGGATCGGAGGAGTTTGAGAAACGCAGATATCCCGCGGTTTGTCGCAACGATATAAATACCAGGATGATCCCATTCTTCGCGAAACAAGCTGCGGATCGTTGAGAAGTAAGTCCTGAGAACCTGAAGAAACTCGCCTGGATCATTATTGGGATAGCACTTCCGCAGCAAGCCGCGACTACCGAGCAGGCCCTTGAGATCGTATCCTGCAAACCCCTTCAGCGTGATCGACTGTTCCCCGACGTCCAGGAGACGAATCGAGCCCTTGAACGGTGTACGGTCGTTGAGATCGACAACGACACGAATCGCCATCAACGAGCCATCCCGCTGACATTCGATCAAATCAGTGGTGTACCTTAGATACGCAACAAGGTTCGGGATCCATTCTTCGGGAGTTGTCGTTAATTGCGACGAATGCCTCCTGACGTTGCTTTCCGCTTAGATCCTTGACGCCGGTCACGAGGAGGTCGAAACCCTTTCGGGTCGCTGGGTCGGTCCCGACGAAGCCAAAAAGCCGATGCTGTCCATCGATCAATTCCAGTGAGGAAAATTCCAAAGGAATGTTTAGGACTACAGGCTTGGTCGCGCGCGACAGGACTACAGGCCTGCTTTGGCTGTCTCGAACGTCGCTCATCGGAACGTCTTCTACCAAAACTCTGTCACTTAGATGCACGACTATGTTCGTTGGCAACATCGCATCGGGCCTTGTCACAAACTCCTGCACCTTAGGCAAGCGTT
Organism: uncultured Acidobacteriota bacterium; assembly: GCA_963814735.1. Taxonomy (GTDB): domain Bacteria; phylum Acidobacteriota; class Terriglobia; order Acidiferrales; family UBA7541; genus Palsa-295. Next base: position 108,698 of record CAWFEC010000001.1, read on the forward strand.
CACGGCGAAGCATTCTCTGGTATGCGTCCGCGTTTCCCTGCGCACGTCGAAAGATGACGCAGGTTCTTAGAAGGTGCTCTGCTGGGACTGAGAACAAAAACAGGTCATGACCCGAGCCGGCTACGGGTTGCTGGACCTTCAGGGCCAGAACCCTGTGTATGTTCTTCTCCTCGCTTGTCGCTATCCCCAGAGAATGAATGATTTCGTATTTTGCGTACTGCTTTATCGTTTCTGTCAGAGCTTCGTAATACTCGAGTTGTTTTTCGCCCCATACATGCATACCTTTCGTCTTAGCGTATCCTATGTTTTCAGGCGACATATCTTTTCCCGTAATTACGAACAAGACTTTGTTCGCCCCGGCCGCGGTGCCGATATCCTCCCAGTCGTTTACGTGTCCGCTAAATGTATCCTCGATACCGCCAGATTTATTCGAGGCAATGATCACTACCCCAAGTTCATCGTCTTTTGCGAACAGGTCAACCTTGCGCGTTTTACCTGACGCCAGCTTCACAACATGTTCCGATGCACTTTGCGAGTTAGGTTGGGTTTTGAAGCCGGCTTTCTCAAATAGCGTCCAAACCCTCTTATTAAGGGCAGCACCTTTTTCCACGCCTAGGACGACCCCCTCCCGACGAACACTTCTCGGCGCGGATTGTAACACCAGTGCTATTGACCTGCTTACTCATCCTCCATCCTGATCTCCCGCATGAATTTCAGCACGTCGCCCGCGCGCAGCTTCCGGCAAATCCGGCTCAGCGTGTCCTGCTCTCGCGCATCGTTCCAGCCAGACTTCGCCACGCGACTCCCTTTGTGGAATGGCGTCGGGGCCAACCTGACCGACCGTCGCCGCACCCAACCCCGCTTACTCTCGCGTATCCTCGTGCATGATCTCCGAAACAAATTTCACCACATCGCCCTCGCGCAGCTTCCGACACATCTTGCTCAGCGACTTCTGCTCGCGCGGTTGAGCGCTCGCATCAGCGCCTTCGGGAGTTTTATTCTCTTTGGGCTGGCGAGTCGTTCCATCTCTGCCATCACCTTGTCCCTCAGCTCGGCCGCCTCCTCTGCCTCGTCCATCATTTGCATCTCGCGCAGGAACTTCACGGCATCGCCTTCTCGCAGCTTCTCGCACATCTTGCTCAACGATTCCTGCTCGCGCCCGTCGAGCGCGCGCATCAGCGCCTTGATCACCTTTACGTGACGAGGCAATACGTTCCCCGCGAAATTCTTTCCCGATTTCGTCAGCCCGACCACGCTCACGCGCGGCCCGTCGCGCCGGATTCCGCGCCGGAGTTTCGAGAGGCGGCTTTCCTTGATCGCCGCAGCCGGCACCCTCACCACCATCTGCCGCACCCATCCGCGCTCTTCAAGGCTCGCGATCACGAAGTTGATGTTCTGCCGCGTGCACAAGCGCCTTCGCGCCACGTCCGGCACCGTCAGCGCGCCCTCGCGGTAGAGCATCTCGAGCAGGCGAAATCCTCCCATCGTCAGGTCAAACGATTCGAGCGGTCCGCGCAGCTCATTCTTGAACCAGTCCGCCGTATCCATCACATCCAGAAAGGCTTGGAACGCTCGTACGGTCTTTTCCTTTTGACTCGGGTAACGCGACATGGCAAAAATCCCGCCAAAACCGGCTTTTTCCAGCCATTTAGGGCCCGTTAAGCCAGCTTTCGGAAGCAAAGCACTTGCTCTCTTTACACCAGGAAATGCGCGGCGAATAGTCGGAGAAATACTTAGCGGGTGGCTTCGTCTTTTTCGATTTTGCCGTCGCGGACGCGGATGACGCGGTGGGCGCGCGCGGCGATGTCGGGCTCGTGGGTGACGAGGATGATGGTGTTGCCGCTCTCGTGGAGGCGCGCGAAGAGGCCCATGATTTCCTCGCCGGTGGCGGAATCGAGATTGCCGGTGGGCTCATCGGCGAGCAGGATCGAGGGATTATTGACGAGCGCGCGGGCGATGGCCACGCGCTGGCGCTGGCCGCCGGAAAGCTCGTTGGGCTTGTGCATCATGCGGTCGCTCAAATCCACCTGCGCGAGCGCTTTCTTGGCGCGATCGAGACGCTCTTCGGCGGGCGTGCCGTTGTAGATCATGGGCAGCTCGACATTGTGCAGCGCCGTGGCGCGCGCGAGCAGGTTGAACGTCTGAAAGACGAAGCCGATTTCGCGGTTGCGGATGGCGGCGAGTTCGTCGTCATCGAGATGGCTGACCAAGCGGCCCGCGAGCCAGTAGTCGCCCTTGGTCGGCGTGTCGAGGCAGCCGATCAGATTCATCAGCGTGGATTTTCCCGAGCCGGATGGTCCCATGATGGCGACGTACTCGCCCTTGCGGATCTGCATGCTGACGCCGCGCAGCGCGTGCAGCTGCTCGGTGCCCATCTCGTACGTCTTCCAGAGGTCGTCGGTCTGGATCACGATCCCGGCGTCGACAAGGTCCTGCCGGAAACTCTGCGAGCCGGTCTCTTCCACCGCCATGTGCATTGCGCTCCCTCGGGAATGGCCGATCTGCTGCTGCGACTGGTGATGATGTAACGCTGCGATGCTACGACGATGTCGTATCGTCGAGCGCCGGCGTGGAATTGTCGATCTTGATGCTGGTGCCGGGCTTGAGCGAACGCAGCGCCTTGTAGCTGCCGGTGACGATGACGTCGCCTTCCTGCAAGCCGCTCGTGACTTCGATATTCGTCACGCCGGTGATGCCCGTCTGAACCGGGACGAATTGGACTTTGCCCGCGCGCACCACGAACACTCCTTGGATGTCCTTGCTGGCGGTGTCGTTGGATGCGGCCAGCGTGATGTTGCTGCTGGTGCCGTTTTTCGCTTCGTCGAGTTCTTTCTGCGTGCGCTCGGCGAGCGCCTGGATCGGAATCGTCAGGACGTTGCTCTTGCTGGCCGTCTGAATCTTGGCGGTCGCCGAAAGGCCGGGGCGCAGCGAATTCGGCGGATTATCGAGCGTGACGACGACTTTGAAGTCGCGCGCTTCCTGAACGTTCGCGGTGACCTCCGTCATCGAGGCCTGGCCGGAGGTGCGCAGGATGGCCAGCTCGCCGACCTCGGTGACGTGGCCTTTGAAGGTTTTATCCGGGATGGCGTCGATCGACACCTCGGCCGGCTGGCCGTTTTTCACGTTGACGATGTCCGTCTCGTCCACCATCACTTCGGCGGTGACCACGCTCATGTCGGAAATCGTGAGGATCGAGCTGCCCGCCGTGCCCTGAATGCCCGGCACCACGTTTTCGCCGACGCGCACCGCGATGTAGCTGATGATGCCGTTGATCGGCGCGGTGTAGGTGGTCTTGCGCAGCACGTCGGCCGTGTGGCGGAGCTCGGCCTGATTCTGGGCGAGATTCGAACGCGCCTGCTCGCGAGCGGCGAGCGTCTGAGCCACCTGGTCTTTCGCGGCCTGGAGTGCGGCCACGGCGCTATCGTATGTGGCCTTGTCGGCGTCGTACTCCTGCTTGGCGATCAGCTGCTCTTTATACGAAATCTGGCCGCGCTGCCAGTCGAGCTTGGCCTTGTCGAGATCCGCCTGGCGCTGGGCCACCGTCGACAAAGCGCCCTGGTAATTGGCTCCCGCAGCCTGCAAAGCAGCCGAAGCCGCGCCGATGCTCGCCTCCTGCGCCTGGACGTCCGCGCCCGGCTGGATATTTTCCAGGTGCAGCAGGACGTCGCCCTTCTTGACGTAATCGCCTTCCTTCACGATGATGTCGGTGATCTTCCCGATACCCTCACCCAGCACGTTCGTGTAATTCTTCGGGCGGATCTCGCCGGAGGCGGTGACGATCGAGGTCAAGTCCTGCCGGGCCACTTGGCCGGTCTGGACGGTGACGACACCCTCGCTCTGCTTATAGATGCTGTACCAAGTCACGCCCCCGAGGACTAAAACCACGCCGAGCGCGATGCCAGCTTTTTGCCAAGTCTTCATTGCACCAACCTTCGGATGATTGGAGGGTCCCAGATTGACAACTTTACCCACCACCTGATACATACGCTTAGACGCGGCAGAATGTTTCTTGGGTAAAGGTAGAGTTTACGATTTTCAGCGCGGGCCAAGCTGGTCAGGTTACGCGGTCCCACTCCACGCTCAGACGCCGCCGTCTCGACGACCGTCGAATATTCTAATTCGGTTCCTTGCGGCATCAAAACAAAATCAGTTTGGGGTGGCTGCCAGTGCTTCTCTCATTATAAGGATGGTCAGACATCACTGGCGGTTGTGGGTGGCCTCGGCGGAAGCAACCCCTTGAAAGACATGGGATTCCAAGAGGTGGGGCGGAAGCAAACACTGATTGACCTGTACCTTAGGACAGGTTAGGATTCTAGCCCAATCGGACAAGGATGCCATTATGGATCGTTTCGTTAAGACGTTCCCATTGATCGCGCTGATGGGGGGGCTTGTGCTGTCGACGGTCCCTTCCCGCGCGGTGGCTCAGGACCAGGATCAATCGCAGGACCAAACCCGGGCTCAGTCACCCGATCAATCCCAGGATCAATCGCAGGCGCAGGACAAGGCGGAGAAACGCCGAGAGCAGAAGCGGGAGAAAAAGCTCAAGCAGAAGAGTGATAGCGAACTCAAGAAGGAACTGGAGCCTCAGTACAAGAACTGGCTCGATCAGGACGTGGTGTACATCATCACTCCCGAGGAGCGCCACACCTTCCTGCACCTCTCGACCAACGAAGAGCGCGAGCAATTCATCGAGGCCTTCTGGCAACGGCGCAATCCCGATCCGGATTCCGCGGAGAATACCTACAAGGAAGAGCACTACCGCCGGATCGCTTACGCCAACGAGCATTACGCCTCCGGCATACCTGGCTGGAAGACCGATCGCGGCAAGATCTACATCATGTGGGGACCGCCGGACGAAGTCGATTCGCATCCGACGGGCGGCACTTGGGATCGTCCGATGGACCAGGGCGGCGGCGAGACGACGACGTATGCCTATGAAGATTGGCGCTATCGGTATCTCGAGGGCATCGGCGAAAACGTGGAGCTCGAGTTCGTGGATCCGACGGGAACGGGCGAATACCACCTGACCACCGACCCCAGCGAAAAGGACGCTCTCCTGCGCGTTCCCGGCGCCGGGCTCACGATGGCCGAATCCATGGGAATGGCAAACAAATCGCAACGCTTCTCGAATACAGACGGCACGAACATGGCCGAGAACGAGTTCGGCGCAAACATGCAGTCGGAAAGCATGAACGAGTTTACACGCCTCGAACTGGAAGCCAATATCTTCCGGCCGCCCCCGGTGAAGTTCAAAGATCTCGAAGCGGACTCGACCTCGCGCCTGATTCGCGACCAGTTGAAGTTCGACTACCGCTACGATTATCTGCGCATTACGTCGGACACGGTTCTGGTGCCGATCACGGTGCAGATTCCGGTGCGGCAGCTGAGCTTCCAGGAAAAAGATGGAGTTGATAGCGCGAACATGAATCTCTTCGCGCGGATCACGAGCCTCAGCGGACGCGTGATTCAAACCTTTGAGGACACGCTGGCGACCAACGTGCCGGCCTCGCAGCTGCAAGCGGAGATCGGCACTTCGAGAATCTATCAGAAGGCCGTTCCGCTCGCTCCGGGACTCTACCGCCTGGACATTGTGGTCAAGGACGTCAACAGCGGCAATGTGGGCGTGGTGAACGCGCGTTTGGACGTGCCCCGCTTCAACGACGACCAGCTCAGCAATAGTTCCCTGATCCTGGCGGATGACATTCAACGCGTTTCATCGAAGGACATCGGGCTCGGCCAATTCGTCCTCGGCGACCTGAAAGTCCGGCCCAAGCTGGATCAGACCTTCACGCCCGACGACAGCATGGGCGTCTTCCTTCAGATCTACAATTTGAAGGTTGACGACAAGACCCACAAAGCGGATGCTTCCGTCGAGTTTCGCGTGACGAAGGCCGAAAAAGACGCGACCGCGCCGATTTTGAAATTCGACCTTCCGACGGACAAAATCCCCGAGCACGGCGAGGAAATGACGCTCGCGAACACCATCACTCTGGGCTCTCTGGCACCCGGAAAATACAAGCTCGAAATCGCCGTGACCGATAATGTGACCAAGCAAACGATTACTCCCACGACGGAATTTACCGTCAAGCCGATACCGGCGAGTGCAAAACAGGGGAGGTAAAGGGTTGGGCTCTCGAACCATTCGTCTCCTAGGCCTGGCGTCTCTGATTTGCGCATTTGTGTTGCCGCTGCACGCTGCAACCGACGCGGCAAGAATTGCCGGCGTGGTTGTCGACCCAGCCGGGACGCCCCAGATGGGTGCGACCGTGGTGGTGTCTTCCGAACAACTCCTCGACACTTCGACGATCCGGCTGCTCACGAACGACGGCGGGCGATTTTCGACGTCGATTCTTCCGGTCGGGATGTACTCGATCAAGGTGACGCTGGCGGGATTCCTACCGGCGATCGAACAGCACATCCAGGTCGATAGCGACCACGAGGCACTACTGCAGATTGTCCTGGGTTCGGTGATGTCGTCGTTTGAGAAGTTGCGGCGCCCGGCCGATCAAAAAGTTTCGTCGGATGATTGGACGTGGGTGCTGCGGACCTCCGCCGCCACGCGTTCGGTGCTGCGCTGGCAGGATGTTCCCATCGTCACTCAAGGCAATTCCGACGGATCGCAGGCCCGGGCGGTCCATGCCCGGCTGGAAGTCACTTCGGGCGCCGACCATCCGGGTTCCGTTTCAGACGTCGCCGATTCTCCGGGTACCGCGTTTGCTTATGGCGTTGGACTTGGAGAAAAGGGCGAGATGCTGATGGCGGGCCAGTTCAGCTATCAGGACGCTTCCTCTTCCGCCGGCTTGGCTGCCGAGTGGCTGCCTACGGGCGAAGAGGGTGTCGGACCGGTCACGACGATCCTCGTGCGCGAATCGCGCGTCACTCCGGGCGGCCCGGCTTTCCGGGGACTGCGCATATCGCATGACGACGAACTGAGCCTGGGCGACCGAGTGAGCATTCGCTACGGCGCCGAGTTTCTAATGGCCGGATTCAACGGCACGACTACAGCGTTGAGGCCGCGCGGCGAAGTTGCCGTGCAGATCGCTTCGGGCTGGCGCGCATCCTTGATCGCCGCGACGCGTCCGTGGCAGAACGATGTGGCGTCCGCCGACACGCTGCAATCTGCAGTCGACACGCTCGACACCTTGCCCACTCTCCTAATCCGCGACAGGCGGCCGGTGTTCGAGAACGGCGTGCACGAGGAACTCGCGATCGACCACACGATGGGCAAGCGCGCCGACCTAAGCGCCGCCGTATTTCACGATCACTCGAGCCACACGGCGGTGATTGGACGCGGCGGCGTGGCCGACGGCCCGGATTTCCTTCAGGATTACTTCTCGGAAGCGTTCGCGTACGATGGCGGTTCTTCGAGTTCCACGGGCGCGCGCGTCGCGTATCGTGAAAAGCTCGGATCGCATTTGAACACGACGATTGTCTACGCGTATGCGGGCGCGCTGGTGCCCACCGGCGATTCAGACGCGGCAACTCTTCGCGACGAGCTAGAGACCCGCTACCGTCACAGCCTCGCCGGGCGCGTTTCCGCCACCATGCCGCGCTTCGGCACGAAGGTGTCCGCGAGCTACAAATGGTTGAGCGGGCTAACCGTTTCCCGGCTCGATTCCTATGGCGAGTCGATGTATCAAATCGACCCATACCTCAGCATGGAAATCCGGCAGCCGCTGCCCAGCGTCTTCCCCTGCCACATGGAGGTGCAGGCGGATGTCGGCAACCTGCTGGCGCAAGGGTATGTTCCCGTAGCGACCGGCGATGGGTCGGTGATGCTGGTCCCATCCTATCGTTTCTTCAGGGGCGGCCTCAGCCTTCAATTCTAAATAGTTGAAATTATTGTCCTACTGGAATTGGGAATGCACCTTCCACAAATGGGATTGGCCTCAGGAGCCGACCGGGTCGATAAATTGTAACCCGCACAAAACAGGCGTATTAAATGCGATAATCGCGCTGGTTCGCTGGAAGCTCACGTGCTAGCATGGGGTGCAACGGAATAGACTCGGGTGGAAGGGTAGTCACGGGATCCGTTTGATGAACGATCACCTCCGAACGCGGCTCGGGGCGGTTCTACTCGCTCTCGTTACGCTCGCGGCCATCATCTTCGCGGCCCTAAATTTCCAGCAGCGCTCGCACTTCATACTTCCCGATGATGGCGTGACCTGGATGGATGCCGCGCAGGGCGTGACGGCGTGGCACATCGTTCCCGGCTCGCCGGCAGATCGCGCGGGGATGCGCGAGGGCGACGAGGTGCAGACCGTCGCCGGTGTTCCGATCCACCGCGCCACGGATGTGACGCGGATTCTCTTTCGCTCGGGCCCGTGGACGGAAGTCCACTATGGAATGCGGCGCAACGGCGAATCGCTCGACGTGCCACTCGTTACAGTCCCGCAGGACACATCTTCTTCGATCGACAACTATCTGCGGCTGACGGCGCTGCTCTATCTTTTCATCGGGCTTTTTATTTTCGTGCGCCGGTGGAACGCGCCGCGCGCGATCCACTTTTACATTTTTTGCCTGGCGTCGTTCATCCTGTACAGCTTTCATTACACCGGCAAGTTGAATTCGTTCGACTGGATCATCTACTGGAGCAACGCGGCCGCGCTGTTGCTGCAGCCCGCGCTTTTGCTGCACTTCGCGCTGGTATTTCCCGAGCGCCGCCGCGGAACTTTCTGGGGAACGATTGCTCCGTTCGGAGTCTACGGCGTTCCCGCGATTCTGCTGGCGCTGCAGATATTTGTCGCCACCGGCACGCTGGATTTCATGCCATCAATCAGCAGCCGGCAGTTTCTCGATCAGATCGATCTACTCTACCTCGGGGCTTATTTCCTGCTGGCCGCGGGCGTGTTTCTCGCGAGCTATTTCGCGGCGCCGAGCGGCGTGCTGCGGCAGCAATTGAAATGGGTGACGGGCGGCACGATTGCGGGAATCGTTCCTTTTTTCACGCTCTACATTCTGCCTTTCCTGTTCTCTGCCGTTCTCCCATCCTGGACGAAGGTTTCCGTGTTTTCGCTGGCGCTGATCCCGCTGTGCTTCGGGTACGCGGTGATCCGCTACCGGCTGATGGACGTGGATATCATCTTCAAGCGCGGGCTGGCGTATACGTTTGCGACGGCCGCAGTGGTGACGATTTATTTCGCAACCATCGCCGTGATCGGCGAACTCTTTCACACGGCGTGGCCCACGGGCCCGGGCGGCGCGATCATCGCGATTGTGGTTGCCGCGTTTCTCTTTCAGCCGGTGCGCGACTGGGTGCAAGCGCGCCTCGACCACTTCTTCTACCGCGACCGGCTTGATTATCGGCGGACGCTGATCGAATTCGGGCGCGCGCTCACCAATGAGGTCCGCATCGAGCCGCTGCTCGCTTCCGTGCTCGACCGCGTTTCACAGACACTTCTGGTGGATCGCCTCGCGGTGTTTCTGGAGGATTCGGCGCGGCCCGGACAGTTCGCGCTTTCGCGATCGATCGGCATTCGCTCGGAAGGCCCGCTCGATTTGAGCTTTCTCGATCCGGCGCGGCCGGAGCTGGCCAACGGCTGCCTCTTTTTCGAATCGGCGCGCGCCGCCACGGAAGAAAATGAATCGGCGCGCGCGACCATCGAGGCGCTCGGACTCAACTATTTCATCCCGTGCCGGTTTCACGATCACGCGCCCGCCGTGCTCGGCCTCGGCAAGACCGTTGATGGCGATTATCTTTCAAGCGAGGACCTCGAACTGCTTTCGACCATCGCCGGCTACGTCGCCATCGCGGTGGAAAATGCGCGGCTCTACCAGTCGCTCGAGCAGAAGGCGCTGCAGATCGAGCGGCTAAAGGATTTCAACGAAAACATCGTGGAATCGCTGCGGATTGGCGTGCTGACGGCCGATCTCGAGGACCGCATCGAATCGTGGAATCCGCAGCTGGAGGATTTGCTCGAGGTGCCGCGCAGCGAGGCGATCGGGCGCACGATCGACGAAGTGCTGCCGCGCGACCTTTCCGGCGAAATCTTCGCGCATGCGGCCTCCGAGCACGTTTCCGGCATCTATAAGTTTCATCTGACGATGCGGAGCGGGAAACATCTAGTGGTGAACGCGTCGGTGGCGCCCCTGCTGGGCAAAGACGGCGCGCGGCTTGGCCGGCTGGTGCTGCTGGACGACATTACGCAGCGGGTGCGCCTGGAAGATCAGATGGTGCAGACCGAGAAGCTGACGTCGCTCGGCCTGCTGGCGGCCGGAGTGGCGCACGAGGTAAATACGCCGCTGGCCGTGATCTCAAACTACATCCAGATGCTGGCGAAGCAGATTCCGGCGGACGATCCGCGGCAGAAGACGATCGAGCGGATCGTGAAGCAGACGTTCCGGGCGAGCGAGATCGTCAACAACCTGCTGAATTTTTCGCGCACGGGCGGCGCGGCGCCGGTGGACGTCGATTTGAACGCCGTGCTCGAGGAAACGCTGACGCTGGTGCAGCATCCGTTCAAGGCGGCGAGCATCAGCGTGGTGCGCAACTACGCCGAACGGCTGCCGGTGGTTCTCGGCTCAACCACGCGCCTACAGCAAGTGTTTCTGAATCTTTTCATGAACGCGCGCGACGCCATGCCGGGTGGCGGAATGCTGGAAGTTCGCACGGGCGCGCACAACGGCTCGGTGGAAGTAGAAGTGGTCGACACCGGCGCCGGAATTCCGGCGGAGCATCTTCATCGAATTTTCGATCCATTTTTCACGACCAAAGCAACCGGACGGGGCACCGGGCTCGGTCTTTCGGTGAGCTACGGAATCATCAAGGAACATGCGGGCAAAGTCGACGTACGCTCGACACCCGGAAAGGGTACATCCTTCCGCCTGGAATTCCCCGTAGCCAGGAAAGCTGTCCATGCCTAGAGGTTCGATTCTCGTAGTCGACGACGAACTCGAAATCAGGGAAGGTCTCGAAGCTCTGCTCACCTCGGAAGGGTTTCAGGTGACGCCCGCGGAAACGGCCGCGGCCGGCCTGCAAAGGCTCGAGGAACAGCCCTACGATCTCGTCCTGCTCGACGTGAGCCTGCCCGACCATAACGGCCTTGACCTGCTGCGCGAAATCAAACAGCGCGACGCGAATCTCGCCATCATTTTGATCACCGCTTTCGGCTCGATCGATATGGCGCGCGCGGCGTTCAAGAGCGGCGCGCAAGACTACATCACGAAACCGTGGTCGAACGACGAACTGATCACGCAAGTATCGCTGGCGATCGAAGGGCGGCGGCTGCGCGAAGAGAACGTCCAGCTGAAGCGCGCCCTGAAGCAGCGCTACAACTTTCCCAACATCATCGGCAAGAGCGAGAAGATGCTGACGCTCTTCGATCTGGTGACGCAGGTTGCGCCTTCGCGCTCGACGGTTTTGATTTCGGGCGAAAGCGGCACGGGCAAGGAACTGATCGCGAAGGCGATTCACGCCGCTTCGGCGCGCGCGGACAAGGCTTTTATTCCCGTGAACACGGGCTCGATTCCGGTGGACCTGCTTGAATCGCAGCTATTCGGGCACGTGAAGGGCGCGTTCACGAGCGCGATCGCATCGAAGAAGGGCCTTTTCGAGGTGGCCGACCAGGGCACGATTTTTTTCGACGAGATATCGACCGTCAGCCCGGAAACGCAGGCCAAGCTCTTGCGCGTGATTCAGGAACGCGAGTTCATGCGGCTTGGGGGCACGGATACGATCAAGGTGGACGTGCGGATTCTCGCTGCGTCGAACGAGGATCTGCGGAAGCTGGTGCGTGAGGGGCGCTTCCGCGACGATTTGTACCACCGGCTCAACGTGATCTCGCTGCAGCTGCCGCCGCTGCGCGACCGCAAGGAAGATATTCCGCTGCTCGTGGCGCGTTTCATCGAGCAATTCTGCCGTGAAAATGCGAAGCCGCTGCGCGCGTTTACGCACGGCGCCATGAAGCTGCTGATGGATTACGACTGGCCGGGGAACGTGCGCGAGCTGGAGAACGTGGTGGAGCGCGCCGTGGTGCTCTCGAACCACGAATCGATCGACATCGATCTGCTGCCGGAAAACGTGCGTACGCGCGAGATCGTGAAGGGCGTTCGGCTGCAACTGGCCGAATTTCTGCCGCCGCTGCCGGGCGAGATCGGCGCGCGCGGCGCCGCGCCGCCTCCTTCGCTTTTCGAGATACTCGAAGAAGTGGAGCGACGCATCATCATGGATATGCTTGAGCGCACCAACTGGAATCAGACGGAAGCCGCCGAGCGATTCCAGATTCCGCTCTCGACGCTCAACCAGAAGATCAAGCGGCTCGGGATCGAGACTCGCCGCAAGCCTGCCGCGCGTGGAGCCGCATTCGGCTACGGCAGCGACGAGACCGCCGAATTTACCGCCGGCAAATAAGATCACCCTGCCTGTCACGCTGCGCGGTTACGTATCGACTTGGTCTTTGCGCCACTGACCCGCTAGCGAATGGCTGCCCTTGTGGACGCGTTTCATGCGGTAGAGTTCTTCATCCGCCGCGATCAGCACGGATTCCCGCGTGCCGCCGTCTTCCGGGTAGACCGCGGCGCCGATGCTCACGGTGAACGGCGGGTGCTCGGCGTCGCGAGCCACGCGGTCTTGAATGCGCTGCACCACGCGGCGCGCGTCGTCTACGTCGGTCTCCGGGATGATGACCGCGAATTCGTCTCCGCCGTAGCGCGCGGCCGTATCCATGCTGCGGCAGTGGACGCGAAGAATATCCGCGAGGCGGCAGAGCGCGCGGCTGCCCGTGAGGTGGCCGTAGGTGTCGTTGATCTGCTTCAGCCCGTCCATATCGAGCAGCAGCACCGCGAACGGCCTTTCGGTGCGGCCGAAGCGGCGGATTTCTCCATCGAGCGTGTCGATCAGCATGCGGTAATTCGCGAGGCCGGTGAGCGGATCGGTGACGGCGAGGCTGCGCACCTGCTCTTCGATGCGCCGCCGGTCGGCGGACATCGCAGCAAGCGCGAGCGTCATCACGGCGACGATGCCCATGAACGCTTGCAGCAAGAGAAGCGAGTCATTGGGCGAACCGATCGCGAAAGGTCCCCATCCCCGCAAGGTGCCCCAGATCGCGATTCCCGATAGCACGGCTGTGACCGTCGCCGCTTCGCGCTGGCCGAATCGGATCGCGGCCCAGATCAGAAAAGGAATGCACAAATACTCGAGGGGAAAGTTCCTGGGAGCCCGAAGAAAAAGGCCCGTGAACACGATTTGCGCCGTCAGCACGAGGCCGACGAGCAGTGCCAACAGTTCGGCATACTCGCGCCACTTAAGTCGCAAACGGAAATTCGAAATCCAGAGGATCAGGAGCGCCGCGACAAGCACGCCGCCCACGCCGTCGCCCAGCCACCAAGTGGCCCAGATTTCGCGGTAGTGCGCCCACAGCGCGTATCCGCCGAGTGAAAGCGATGTGACGCCGATGGTCGCGGCGACCGTCGTGCTCGTTAGCACGAGTGCCGCAAATCGAAACGTGTCGCTCGCGCGGTCGAAGGCGCGCCGGCCGTTCGCAAAACGCAGCACGAGGTAGGCGCCGACGAGCCCTTCGAGTGTGTTGCCCGTCGCCACTCCCAGCGACGTGAGCACGGAGCCAGCGGTTGTGATGTTGACGAGAAAGGCCCCGATGAAAATTCCCGGCCAGACGCGGTAACCCAGAATCAGAAACGCCGCAAGCGTGATTCCCGTTGCCGGCCACACGGCCGTCGAGCTGGGATGGACGAACGCCATGCCGAGACCCAGCTTGCCGGCCACAAAATAAGCTGCGGCCAAAACGCATATTTCCGCGATACGTTTAACTCGTTGTCCCAAAACGCGCTCTTTTCATTCGCGATAACGGCATTCCCGCGATGCATCAGTTGCTCCTAACTTAGATGCTACAAGCGCGTTTCGAGGCGTGCCAAACAGAAAGTGAGGAGGCGAAGCGCGAAAGCGTCATAGGCGAAACACCCTAGTAAGCCTTCGAACCAAAAGCGAAACCGCGGCACCAGAACTCAACACGAGTTCACAGGGGGAGACGCAGAGGGCGCGGAAAATGCAAGCGAGCGTCGGGGCGCTTTCTACGAAACGAGCGGGCGGCCGGCGATTTTTTCGAGGATTCGATACGGGGCTTGCTCTTTGGCCACCAGAGCGCTTGGCGGAATGAGGAAAGTCTGCTCGAGGGCGAACTGGCCGGACATGGCCGCGTGCGCCACGCCGTCCGTGTAGACGAGCCACGTGGCCAGCGGCGGAAACTCGAGGCGCATTTTCGGGCAATTCGCCTGGAACTCGGCGTTCTCCTTCAGGTAGTCGTGGAAGCGCAGCATGAACATGTCGTAGGGCGTGCGGCCCATTCCGCGGAATCCCAGTTTTCCGCCCCAATCCTGCACGGTGCGGGTGATGAGCGATTCCTCGGCGAATTTGTCGAGCCCGGCGTCCTTCGCGTAGTAGCGCGCGAGCGCCTCGAAATCCTGCATCACGTTCCACACGCGCGGCTTCGTCGGATTCAAATTCGTGAAGACGCGCAGAATGCGGCCGCCGCGCGTCGGGCGGCTGGGGAACGCATCGACGTGGAGCAAATCGTTGCGCTTGTGCAGCGGCAGGCCGCGGCGTTCTTCTTCCAAGGGACGGAAACTCGAGAAATCCAGCTTCCATTTGCCGGCGTATGGCGCGAGAGATTTCGTCGCGAAGTCGATCACCTGCGCCGTGTAGTTGCGCAGGATCGAATGCAACCGCTCGACCGTCTCACGCTCGCCGGACACGCCCCGCAGAGTGTCCTCGTCCGGGCGGTACGATACGTTTTTGTGCAGCCGGAGTTCGGTCCACGACTGCGAAAGTAGAAATTCCCGGTCCTCCGGGGGAAGATTGAAGGGCAATTCGCGGAAGAAAAGTATTTGACCGCGCTCGAGCGCCTGGCAGCACGTGCGGGCGCGCTGGTTCGGCTCCATCCAGCCACGTCCCGGCTTGAAATCGTCGATTGCGATCCACGGATCAGGCATGCGCTTCGCCTCTTAGCGCTTTCATTTCTCAATGGTCCTATGTGCGGCCGGATGCCTGGCCCCTGGACGCCAGATATCCCTTCGGCAGCAGCGTGGTCGAGAGGTCCACGCCGTCGAGTTTGGCGCCGTCAAGCCTCGTCTCGCGCAAGATGGTCGCTTTCAGGCTCGCGCCTGTGAAGTCGGCGCCGTTCACATCCGCGTCCCGAAGGTTGGCGACGCCGAGGTCCGCGTAACGCAAAATCGCTTCGCTCAGGTTGGCGCGGAACATCTCCGCGCCGCCCACCTGCGCCTTCGTCAGATCGGCCTTGTGCAGGTTCGTTTCGGTGAGGTCGGCCTTGCGAAGATCCGCGCCGCGCAGGTTTGCCTCGCTCAGATTCGCATTGCTTAGCTTGGCCTCGCGCAGACTCGCGCCTTCCAGATTCGCGCCCTGGAAGTTCACGAGGGCAAGCTCTGCCTTTTCGAAATCCACGCGCGACAGATCGGCTCCCGTGAGGTCCGCCCTCGCGCCGGCGTCCTGCCCGCGGACGAATTTTCCATGCGCCTCGATGATTTCAGAGATTTTCCTGCCGTTGTGTCGAACGCTCTTCGGAGATCGCAAGCTCCCGCCTTTCGGATAATCCCGGAACGCCTAGTTCCTTCGCCGGATGAAATCCCTATGCCCTATTATTTTACTAAATGCAGCGGCGCTCTGCCTATCTGTACAAGCTGACGGCGTTGCGTGATCATGCAAGTATGGCGCTATTGCCCAGGCCGGGTTCAGCCTTCGGCCGTTCGCTTTGGATCGCTTTTGTGCTGGCCTTTGGCGCCTGCCTGGGCCTAATGCCACTCTGGCTTCGGGCACGAGCGCAACAGCCGGGCACGCCAACCGACGAAATCGTGGCAAATCTCGCGGCCGGGCGCGTGGTGATCGCGGTCGTCAAGGACGCGATCCTCGTGGGAACCGTGGAAAACCCCATCGAAGAGGGGACTCATCCTCCAATCCCGGTTCCGATCGCCACCAATCGTCTCGGCGTTGTCTTGGGCGCTGTGGACTGGCTCTCGCCATCTTCGCACCAGGAGCTTGCCCGCCTCGATCAGGAACTGCCCCACCTGCGCCCTCAACTCGTGGCCCCGACGCCCCATATTGGGGCCGTGCAGGGTGGGGACGAAGCCACGGACATCGAGGCCGTCGGCCAGGGCCTGCTCGAGCGCCTGGACCAAGTGGCGCCGCAACTTCACGCGAAGCTCGACCTGCCCGAAAGCGAGCCTCTCGCCGAGCTGATTGTGGCCGACTATTTGCCGGGCTACGGTCCCGAAGTGTGGCAACTCTCGTACGGAATCCAGCAGGAGGAACAGGATAACGACTATTGGACGACGCGCGTTCTGCGGCCCGTTTATCTGCAGTTCTGGCCGCCGGAAAAGGGGCAGCCTCGCACGCTGGTCGAATTTGCGTATCCGCCCGATAACCCGCCGCCGACGTTGCTCGAGCTATTGCGCAACCACGATCCACGCCTCGAGAAGATCGCCGCGTCCGACCCCAAAATGGCGGAGGTGGCAAATCGCTTCCTTCAGGGCGAAGGCAACAAAATCTCCGCGGCGGACGCGACGCAATTCCTCCGCGCGGCCCTGGACGCGATCGCACCGGCTAAGGCTCCCGAAACCATGGCTCGCATGACCGAGGAGGACGGCTTCTCCTGGATTCTCGCGCCTCCGCCCGAGCCGAAGTCCGCGATTGTGCCGCAGGCGCGGCCCGCTGGCGCGCCCACGTTGATGGGCCCACCGCACTAGTCAGCCCCATCTCCGTATTGGTTGAGGAGCACCAAGGGTGCGCGAAAAGCACCACTTGGCCGACTACGGACCGGCATCAGATTGCGAAGCCACTCTTCTTCTATGCTACTGATACTATTGTGCTTACTTGACACATCCCGACAGCGCGACTGTTTGGCAATGGCAGTGCATTGCTAGGGGCGGACTGCAACGAAAAAGGCTGCCAGAGTTTTTGGAGCTGACGAAATTCGAGATCGGATTGGGGATCTCGGAAGGAGCACAAGATGCGATATCTAAGAGTTCTCGCCCTGGTTGGACTTTTCCTGATACCGGCGGGCTTTGCGCAAGCACAGCATGTTTCGGTGGGCATCGGCGTGGGGCCGGTCTACGCGGGTCCCGCCTACGTGGGACCAGCGCCTGTTTGCGAGTACGGGTATTATCCATATGCCCCGTACGCGTGCGCGCCCTACGGCTACTACGGACCTAGCTGGTTCATGGGCGGAGTCTTCATCGGCGCAGGGCCGTGGTACCACGGCGGCTATTGGGGTCACGGTGGCTATTGGGGCCATCCCGGATTCTACGGTCGGGGTGGATACCGCTCCTTTGGACCTGGCGGCTTCCGTGGCGGTGCGGTAGTCCATGGTGGCGGCGGATTCCGCAGTGGCGCCGTGCGCGGTGGCGGTGGATTCCATGGCGGCGCGGCGGTGCACGGCGGTGGCGGCTTTCACGGTGGTGGTGGATCCCACGGCGGCGGGCGCCGATAAGTTTCATACCTCAATTCATACCAGCGGATCGAACGGCCGGCAGCGCAAACTGCCGGCCGTTTTTCCTTTTTCTCGATCAGCCATCCGAAATTAGAGTCGTCGAGTTGACGGCTCGTGCGCTACTCAGCTCGCGTCACTCTCGGAACCGCGGCGCGCTGGCGGAAACCGTCCGTGAAGCGGCCCATTTTCATCGAATCTCATATTCACCACGCCTAGCTTGGTTATGGAAGCGATGAACGGAGGCTTATACTTTCGGCAAACCTCGCGCATTTTCGGTATCGCAATGATTAGCACCCTCGCGAGTTCCTGCTTATCGAGATTGCCCGCCTTGAACACGAACTCCCGGATGTTGTACCGAACAACGCGGGAATGTTCGATGCTTCGATAACGTATGGCCTGATCTCGCGTAAGCAGTACCCATCCGTTCTGCCCGACAAATGGGAGCCACACATGATCGGGCGTGCCGCTGGCAAAACGTGCGAGATGTCGTTCGTGTCGAATGCTGTTTTGTCGGAGGGCTTCCAGGACCGGAACGCAGTTGCAAAGATTCTCGTCGAGATAGAGGACAAACTGTTCAGGCGGCGATTGGTCGCCCTTCTTCCCAGCGGATGGCTTCCTCGATTTCTCGCTTGCTTCGTCCATACTCTTCAGCCAGTTCGTCGACTGACTCCCGGGCGTTGAATCGGGCGGCTATTGTAGCAGTAGATATCCCCGTCCCGGCGATAATGGGCTTGCCGAAGCCGACGGTCGGATCAATTACGATGTACCGAGGTTCCGTGGGCACGCGGCTCATCACGAATGGGAAGAATCTGAAGATACCCCCTGCCTCAGCTTGAATTCTTTGTAGATGAAGGGTTAGCAAATTCGTGATCTCCAGTTGGCCATCTCGGCTCAAATTGACCATCCGGCCGAGGTCTTCCGTCAGTATGTCCACGCCGTTCGTTTGAAGAATCCTGTCCAGGAACGGGTGCCTTGAGGGGAACAGTCTGTTCAGACTTGCCAGTGCCTTCCTCACCTTAGGGAGCCGAAGGTGATGAACCTCACGCATGGCCATAACCATGTGGCATTCCAGGAGATTGAAATACGAAAGGCGGTTGGGAACAACCATCTTAACGATGGGTGGCATGTGACCGAACCCGGTCAGCCAGTACCGAAGGGTCTGGTAGGGCGTGCGCAGATACTCCGCAGCTTCCGGCACTCCGTAAGCAGGCAATTCGTAGAGCGCTCTCAGTTCGGTGTCAGGCACGGTGTCCAATCCCCGACGTAGAATAGACGAAATGGACACCGCCTGTCACGACGGCTTTTCGCAGGCTTGCTTGGCCCCCACTCCCGGTACCGAGCGGGTAATCAAGTGGATTGAGCGACGTTCCGTTTATAACTTCCTCCAGGAATCGCTCGAGCAGAGGAAAGCGTCCGGCGTGTGATAGAATCCGAATTTCGGAGACTCCCGCGATGAAATTTGGAGTGGTGGTGTTCCCCGGGTCGAACTGCGATGACGACGCCTACCATGCCATCGCGTCAGTAATCAAACAGCCTGTCGAATTCATCTGGCATCAGTCGGAAGAGGTGTGGGGCTTCGACGCGATTTTGCTGCCCGGCGGATTTGCTTTCGGCGATTATCTGCGGACGGGCGCGATCGCGCGATTTTCTCCCGTGATGAAGGCGGTGAGCCGTTTTGCGCGGTCGGGCGGGATGGTGCTCGGCGTGTGCAACGGATTTCAGATTTTGCTTGAGGCGGGGCTGCTTCC
Source organism: uncultured Acidobacteriota bacterium (assembly GCA_963814735.1). Classification (GTDB taxonomy): domain Bacteria; phylum Acidobacteriota; class Terriglobia; order Acidiferrales; family UBA7541; genus Palsa-295. The sequence goes on from CAWFEC010000001.1 coordinate 127,899, forward strand.
GGGCGCGATGCTGCGGAATCAGCGGCTGCGTTTTCTGTGCCGTCAGGTGCACGTGCGCGTGGAAAACACGGATACGCCGTTTACGTGCGCGGCGCGTCCTGGACAGATTCTGAAAATGCCGATCGCGCATATGGAAGGGAACTATTTCTGCGATGCGGCGACGCTGGCGGAACTCGAACGCAACCGGCAGATCGTTTTCCGGTACGTGCATGCGGATGGGCGGGACGCGGGCGCGGATGATTTCGAGGCGAATCCGAATGGCGCGCTGGCGGCGATCGCAGGGCTTTGCAATCGCGAGCGAAATGTTGTGGGACTGATGCCGCATCCGGAGCGAGCGGTTGAGGCGGCGCTCGGATCGACCGATGGGCTCGTGATTTTCCGGTCGATGGTCGAGTATCTATCGCGCAGCGAGAGCAGGGCGGCCGAACGCGTGTCGGCGTGAAGCATGAATCTCGAAAGCGTTGGTAAAGTTGTCGCGGCCAGGAAATTCATTCTTGCTCGCGAAGGACATCAGCCAGTCGATGTAATCGTCTTGATGGGCAAGCCAGAAAAATTCCCTGACCACACGAATTACTACTGTCCATATCAATTTAAGGGCGACGGCCGAGATAAGCTAATGGCGATCGGCGGAGTAGACGCCTTTCAGGCTATGCAGCTTGCTTTGGCTACGATTCGCGTCGAGCTTGAAGTAATCGAAAAGGATTCCGGCGGGCGATTGACATGGGAGGGGGGAGCCGAGGGCGACCTCGGATTCCCCGAGCTTGACTGGAAATAGGTACGAAATCGATGAGCACGACAGAAACCGAAATTAAGGTTACGCCGCAGGTCGCGGCCGAGCACGGCCTCACTCCCGACGAATACGCGCGCATCCAGAAAATCCTTGGCCGCGATCCGAACATCACCGAGCTGGGAATTTTCAGCGTGATGTGGAGCGAGCACTGCTCGTACAAATCGTCGCGGGTCCATTTGAAGAAGCTGCCGACGCGCGGCGCGCATGTGGTGCAGGGCCCGGGCGAGAATGCGGGCGTGGTCGATATCGGCGACGGGCTCGTGGCGGTGTTCAAGATCGAATCGCACAACCATCCGAGTTTTGTCGAACCGTTTCAGGGCGCGGCGACGGGCGTCGGCGGAATTCTGCGCGATATTTTCACGATGGGCGCGCGGCCGATCGCGGTGCTCGATTCGCTGCGGTTTGGGCCGATCACGGCGGGCGAAAAAGACAACAGCAGATCCCTCGCTCCGTCCGCCGCCCACGAAACCCGTGGGCAAAACAAAAGCGCGGCGGACTACTCTCGGGATGACAGCTCACAGGATGTAAGCCCAGAGGAGATTGCGCGCAACCGGCGGATTCTTGACGGTGTGATTCGCGGGATCGGTTTCTACGGGAATTGCTTTGGCGTCCCTACCGTGGGCGGCGAGGTGATGTTCGAGCCGTGCTATTCGAATAATCCGCTGGTGAACGCGCTGGCGCTGGGCATCGCGCGGCGCGAGGAACTGTTTTTTGCGCGCGCGAGCGGCGTGGGCAATCCGGTGATCTACGTCGGCGCGAAAACGGGGCGCGACGGGATTCACGGCGCCTCGCTGCTGGCGTCGGCGGAATTCAGCGAGGAATCGCAGCAGAAGCGGCCGAACGTGCAGGTGGGCGACCCGTTCATGGAAAAGCTGCTGCTGGAGGCATGCCTCGAAGCGATGCGCACGGGCGCGGTCGTCGCGATTCAGGACATGGGCGCGGCGGGGCTGACAAGTTCGAGCTCGGAGATGGCGTCGCGCGGCGGGCTGGGCATCGAGATCGACCTGGCGCGCGTGCCGCAGCGCGAAACGAACATGACGGCGTACGACATCATGCTCAGCGAATCGCAGGAGCGGATGCTGCTGGTGGCGGAGCGCGGGCGCGAGCGCGAAGTGTTCGATGTGTTCCACAAATGGGGGCTCGATGCGGTCGAGGTGGGGCGCGTGACGGACGATGGCAAGCTGCGCGTCTTGAATCACGGACAGGTGGCCGCCGAGATTCCCGCGCACGCGCTGGCGGAAGAAGGGCCGCGCTACGAGCGGCCGATCGCGGCGCCTACCGCTGCTGTAGCTGCGACAGCGACCGGCGCGCCGCCACTCGTGAAATTCGCGCCGGAAAACGCCGACCTCACCGAGAATTTCCGGCGGCTGCTGGCGTCGCCCGACATCGCGTCGAAGGAATGGATCACCGAGCAGTACGACTCGATGGTGCGGACGAACACGCGGGTGGGGCCGGGCGCGGGCGACGCGGCTGTCCTGCGATTAAAGGAAACGAAGCGTGCGCTTGCGATCAAGACGGACGGCAACGGGCGCTGGTGTTTTCTTTCGCCGCGGCTCGGCGCGATGCACGCCGTGGCCGAGGCGGCGCGCAACGTGGCGTGCACGGGCGCACGCCCGATCGCCGCGACGAACTGCCTGAACTTCGGCAACCCAGAAAAGCCGGAGGTGATGTGGCAGTTTACCGAGGCGATCGACGGTATCGCCGAGGCGTGCCGCGTGCTCGAAACGCCGATCACGGGCGGGAACGTCAGCTTCTACAATGAGACGCTGGGCAAGCCGATCTATCCGACGCCGATTCTTGGCGTCCTCGGGCTGATGGAAGATGCCGAGTGCGCGATGGATTCGGCGTTCAAGAATGAGGGCGATGCGATTGTGCTGCTTGATGGCGGCGGGGCGGGATCATCGCAACGCGAGTTTGCATCGTCCGAATACGCAAAGACGATTCACGGCTTGGTGGCGGGTGCGCCGCCAGCGATTGATCTTGCTGGGGAAAAGCGGCTGATCGAATGCCTGGTGAAGCTTGCGAGCGCGAAAGCGATCGTTTCGGCGCACGACGTGAGCGATGGCGGGCTGGCCGTGACGCTGGCGGAATCTTGCTTCGATAGCGGCGGGCTTTCGGCGGATGTGGACGCGAGCGCTGCGGCCGCGGATGGCGAGGCTGCGGAAAGCGCACTTTTCGGTGAGCGCGGGGCGCGGGCGGTTGTGTCGCTGCCAGCTGCTGAGGTTGCCCGGCTCGAAGCAATTGCCGCGGAGTGTGGCGTTCAGGCGTTGCGGATCGGGACGGTCACGCGCGGCGAGTTTCGCATCCAATATATGGGCGCGTCCGTCGTGAGAGGCAGCATCGATTCGCTTCGCCGGATTTGGGCGGGCTTGCTCGAAAAGGCGGTCGAGGCCACCGCGTGAGCAGAGTCGCCAATTGGGGACACTGGTTAGTGGCGGCGTTTTTTGCGTTCAAGGGGTTTCTGTTCATTTACGAAAATGTGCCGCACTTCACGCATGCGCTGCGCAACCACATTCCGCTGACGTATCAGGACTATCTGCTGCTGGTGCCGTGGGTCGCGTATCCGGCGTGTGCGTGGGGAGTGTTGCGCTGGCGGCGATGGGGGCAGATTGGCGCGGCCGTCCTTTCGGGCTCGGAGCTTGCGGTGATTGTCGCGATGGTGGCGATGTACGGGCCGCTTTCGCTCGATCGAAATATTATTTTATGGTCGGCGCTGAACGCGGGCGTCGTAATATGGTTTGTGCTGCCGCCGGTGCGCGCGGGATACTGGCAGAGGCATCGGACAGCGTGAGCGGGCCACTGCGAAGGAATCAAATCGCGTGAGCAAACTGATCCAAATCGACGACGATCATTTCCACGATCACTGCGGCGTGTTTGGTGTATTCGGCCATCCGGAGGCGTCGAAGCTGACGTATCTGGGGCTCTACGCGCTGCAGCATCGCGGACAGGAATCGGCGGGAATTGCGTCCTCGGACAGCTCGGACGTCCATATCCACAAGTCGCTTGGACACGTGCAGGAAATTTTCACGCCCGAGGTGATCGCGCACCTGCCGGGATCGGCGGCGATTGGTCACACGCGCTACTCGACAGCCGGCGACACGACGCTGATCAACGCGCAGCCGATCGTGATCGATTGCAACAAGGGAAAAGTGGCGCTGGGGCACAACGGTAATCTGACGAACGCGCTCGAACTGCGGCGACGGCTCGAGCATCGCGGCTCGATTTTCCAGACCACGAGCGACACCGAAGTGATCGTCCATCTGGTGGCGCGGAGCGCGGCGCGGAATTTGCCGGGCGCGCTGGCCGATGCGCTGAGCCAGGTGGAAGGCGCGTATTCGCTGCTGGTGCTGACGCGCGACGAGATGTACGCAATTCGCGACCCGCGCGGCTTCCGCCCGCTGGTGCTGGGGCGCTTCGACGGCGCATGGACGGTGGCCTCGGAAACATGCGCCTTCGATCTGATTGACGCGGAATACGTGCGCGAGGTGGAGCCGGGCGAAATGGTGCGGATTTCGCGCAGCGGCGTCGAATCGATCCATTTCGCGCCCGAAAAGCAGCACCAGCACTGCATCTTCGAGCACGTCTATTTTTCGCGCCCGGACAGCCTGATCTTTGGCCGCCCGGTAAACGAAAGCCGCGAGCGGCTGGGCCGCCTGCTGGCGCGCGAGCATCCTGTCGACGCGGATATCGTGACGCCGGTGCCCGATTCGGGCGTGCCGGCGGCGGTGGGCTACGCGGCGGAATCGGGCATCGCCTTTCGCATGGGCCTGATCCGCAATCATTACGTGGGGCGGACGTTCATCGAGCCCGAGCAGGCGATCCGCGATTTCGGCGTGAAGCTCAAGCTGAATCCGATCCGGCGAATGCTCGAAGGGCAGCGCGTTATTCTGGTCGACGATTCACTGGTGCGCGGGACGACGAGCCGGAAAATCGTCCGGCTGGTGCGCGACGCGGGCGCGACGGAAGTCCACGTGCGCGTGAGCTGCCCGCCGACGATTTCTCCGTGCTATTACGGTATCGATACGCCGCGGCGCGAGGAATTGATCGCGGCGCAGCACTCCGTCGAGGAGATCCGGCAATTTTTGGGCGCGGATTCGCTCGGCTATCTTTCGCTCGAATCGTTGCGCGCGGCGGTGGAAGATACGGAAGGCAATTTCTGCACAGCTTGCTACACCGGCAGCTATCCGACTGAGCTGGTGCAACTCGAGGTGGAGGCTCATCGTGAAGGCTGACGTGGGGGAAGCGGTGGCGGTAGAAAAAGCGGGAAAGAAAACGGCGCGGACGACCGCCAATGACCGCATCTGGGACGAAGTCGTTTCGTGGTTCTGGGTGATCGTGGCGTTTCTGGTGATTGAGGGCGCGCTCGTGCAGGCGCGCGTGATTCCCAGCGGCTCGATGGAGCCGACGGTGCTGATCGGCGATCATCTGATCGTGAGCCGGATCGGCTACGACGCCGGTATTCCGTTCACCCAATACCACGTGCCGCTGTGGCGCGAACCCAAACGGCAGCAGATCATGGTGTTTCGCGCGCCGCTGGCCGACCAGGACTTTCCGGATTTCATCAAGCGCGTGATCGGCGTGCCCGGCGACCACATCAAAATCGTGAAGGGGACGGTATTCGTGAACGGCGTAGCGCTGAAGGAGCCTTACACGGATCATGCGCCGGATGAGGCCGAGCTGCCGCAAGAAAATTATCCGGCGCAGGCCAACCAGTTGGCGTTTGTCGACCGGCCCGAATGGGCTGCGGAACTGGCGCAGGACACAGTGAACGGCGAACTGGTCGTCCCGAAGGATGAATACTTCATGATGGGCGACAACCGCGACGATTCGAACGACGGCCGGTTCTGGGGATTTGTCCCGAGGGAGGATTTCATCGGGACACCGCTGATCATCTACATGTCGATCAGAGCGCCGGAAGAGGTGTGGAATCCGGGACACCTGGGCGAGCGGTTCGAGACGTATTTTGATGCGATCATTCATCCGAGCATGATTCGTTGGCGCAGACTGTTTCACACGTTCTAAAATTGCGAGCTGGCCCAGCCCCCTCCAGAAAACGAGCTTCCTCGATGCGTTACTCCGACGCAGGCGTGGACATTTCGGTCGCGGATGAAGCCAAGCGGCGGATCGCCGCGATGGCGGGAAAGACTTTCCGGCGCGGCGTGATCGCGCCGATCGGCGGATTTGGTTCCCTATTCGCGCTGGACCGCAAACGCTGGCGCGAGCCCGTGCTGGTGGGAAGCTGCGACGGCGTCGGAACGAAGCTGAAGGTCGCGGTGGCGGCGGGAATCCACACCAGCGTCGGCGCGGACATCGTGAACCACTGTGTGAACGACATTCTGACGCAGGGCGCCGAGCCGCTATTTTTCCTCGATTACATCGCGATGGGAAAGCTCGATACGAACGTAATCGAGCAGGTGATCGAAGGAATGAGCCGCGCGGCCAAGCAGGCGGGATGCTCGTTGATCGGCGGCGAGACGGCGGAGATGCCCGACCTCTACGCGCGCGGCGACTACGACCTCGCCGGGTTCATCGTGGGCGTGGTCGAGCGAAAGAAGATTCTCGATCCCCGGCGCGTGCGGCCCGGCGACGTTCTGTTGGCGCTGCCTTCGAGCGGATTGCACACGAACGGCTATTCGCTCGCGCGGAAGCTGTGCTTCGGCGTGGCCAAGCTCGCGCCGGACACGTACGTGGCCGAGGTGCGGAACAAAATCGGCGCGGAGCTGCTGAAGCCGCATCGTGCGTACTGGCCGCTGCTGAAAAATATTGTGGCGAAGGGATGGGTTTCGTCGATCGCGCACATTACCGGCGGCGGCATCACGGGAAATTTGCCGCGCGCGCTGCCGCCCAACGTGAAGGCCTTGATCGAGCTGGGATCGTGGCCGGTGCTGCCGATTTTCCGCTACCTGGCGCACCTGGGGCGGATCGAGCGCGACGAACTGCTTCAAACCTTCAATCTGGGCGTGGGGATGATTCTGGTAGTCCCGGCAAAATTCGTGGGGCGCGTGGAAGCGGAACTCAAGCGGCGGCGCGAGAAATTCTACGTGATCGGGCGCATCGAGCGCGCGGCGCGCGGGAAGCAGCGCGTCAGCTACACTGGCGAACTGGCGATGAGCTCGAACGGTGATGGGCGGTGAGCGGCGGCAAAACTCCGGTCGTTGGCGAAATCGCTCCGGATTTCGAGTTGCCGGATTCGACAGGAGCGCCACAGCGCTTGTCTGATCTCGTGGCAGTGGGTCCGAGGATCTTTATTTTCTATCGCGGGCACTGGTGAGTCTTCTGCCTGCGCCAGTTGGCGGAATATCGCGACCTCTGGGACAAGATTCGCGGCGCGGGCGCGGATGTGACTGCAGTAGTGGTCGATCCGCCGGGGCGCGCGGAAGCGGTGCGCCGCCAGATCGAGCTACCTTTCCCCATCCTTTGCGACACGAGGCGCGAACTTGTGCGCGATTGGGGGCTTTTCGAATTCGAAGTGATGGGCGGACTCGCGAAGCCGGCGGTTTTCGTTGTGGACCGCGGCCGGCGCGTGCGATTCGCCTCGATCGACCGCGACGCGGTCCGGGTGCCTGCCGCAGCGGTGGTGGATTTCGTGGTGCAGGGGATGCCGGCTGAGGTAGCCGAGCCGAAACGGCGATTCGCGTTGCCGCGCGTTGATGATTTCGTGCGCGCCACGCGAAACGCGCTGCGTTTCGGGATGCGCGCGCCAAGAGGTTAGGCGATTCTGCTGCCGTGATTGACGTTCCCTTCGCGCCGGCATCCACAAATGCCGCGACATTCGGCGTCCT
>CAWFEC010000002.1:0-371959 GCA_963814735.1 uncultured Acidobacteriota bacterium
GGGGCGGTGTGGTTTTTTCTAGGCGCAACAATGGGCGCCCTTCTGCCGAGCGTCGCAGGGTCACGGAAGAGTGGTTCGCGGCTCTGCCCCGCGAGAAGGGCCAGGTTTTCGACACGGTCGTTCGCCGTTGGGAGTGCGGGTACGCGATGATGAGCGTGGCGCTCGACGGAGCACTATCCCTGCGCGCGCGCGGTGAGCTGGTTTGCGCCCGCCAACAGGTTTCCGTCGCCGCCGATCTGTTCGGACGTCTTTCCTCCACGCTCGTTGGTTTTTGCGACACGCTCTATGCGCGCGGCCGCCATATCACTCGCGTTCCCGCCGTCGAGCCTCTGAACAACGAATTCTTCCGCGGAAATACGGGCCAAAGTGCGGCCTCCTGGAACGCAATCCTCCACCATCTCCTGTTCGGCGATCGCTCGCGCTTTTTCCACAAGCTCCGCATTCTCTCCGACACTCTCGAGCAGATCGACCGCGAGTTTCACGAAGCGGCCGGCGATATTGCCAGGGGAACGTCCATCGAGCCCGCCGATTGCTGGACGAAGCTCGACAATCTCCACTACGATTTCAGCACATGCTTGCGCGAAACCGAAATTGTCCTGAAGGGCTTCCTGCGTTTGTTGCCCGCGGAACAATTGTCCGGCTTGGCCACCGAACTCGACGCGCCCCCGCCGGTCAAGCGCCTGCGCGCCAAGCCCCGTCTCTCCGACGCCCCGGCCTAGTCTTTGCAGCTCGTGTTCGTGGAATGCGGGAGTTCGCTTGTCCTGAGCTTGTCGAAGGGCTCCAGCCGCTTGCCGCCCGGGCTTGCCCGGGCGTGCTCCCCGCACGCGCTACGTGCGCTCTTCACTTCCGCCAACTGGCACGTGCGAAGCGCCAAGGGTCGAAGAGCAGGGCTTCCAGCCCTGCCATAAGACGGCGGCGCGAAGCGCCCACCTGCGCGCCGCTTCTCTCGCAGCATGTGGTCGAGTTCTTTGCGCTCGAGACCGCGTTTCCCTTCACTGATATCTGCGCTGGCGCTCTGGACGCGCGGCGCGATTCCGACGACAATAGACCGGACAACGTTTCCAAAGCGTTTCGCGATTCTGAGATCGCGGCTCACCGCAAACCGCCCGCCAGGACAAGTTCTCGGCATCAGGGGTGTGCGGCAGGAAACACGAAGTACAACTTCCGGAGTGGCGGATGCATCGCAGTGAAGGATGCGTCCCGACGGGTAGCGTGGCCCGAACGAGACGAAGTGATGCCGGGGAGATGGCCGAGCCGGACGCAATCCGGCTTGCCCAGCAAGGCGATGCACCCGCCTTCGAGCGGCTTTATCAATTGCATAGCCGCCGGGTCTATTCGCTGTGCCTTCGGATGGTGGGGAATACGGCCGAGGCCGAGGATCTGACGCAGGAAGCGTTCCTGCAGCTCTTCCGCAAGATTGCGACCTTTCGGGGCGAGTCGGCGTTCTCGACCTGGCTTCATCGGCTGGCGGTCAACGTCGTCCTGATGAAGCTCCGGAAGAAGTCGGGCAAGGAAACTTCGCTCGAACAGGTCACCGAGGGCGATGAAGAGGCGGGTACCCCGCGGCGGGATTTCGGGGCGGTCGATATCGAGCTCACCGGATCGATCGACCGGGTCAACCTCCAGCGTGCGGTTGATCAGTTGCCGCCCGGATATAAGTCCGTGTTCGTCCTGCACGACGTGCAGGGATACGAGCACAACGAGATTGCGGAGATCATGGGTTGTTCGATCGGCAATTCGAAATCGCAGTTGCACAAAGCGCGCATGCGCCTTCGCGATTTGCTCCATGAGGCCGTGCGCGCGAAGGCCCGCGAGGACCGCCGCGCGGCAGGAAGCGGTTCCGGTGGCGAGGTTTGAACATGAATACAATCGGATGTAACGAATTTCACAATCAACTGGGCGATTGGATGGAGGGCAACCATTCCGCCGAAGCTCACGCTCATCTGCGCGCCTGCAGCGAGTGCCGCTCGCTCGCAGCCGATCTCAAGGCCATCCACCACACCGCGCAATCATTTGCCCTCGACGATGTAGAACCTTCGCCGCACGTCTGGCTGGCCCTGCGCGCGCAGCTCGAGGAAGAAGGCCTGATCCATTCCGGTCGCCACACGCCGCCGGTCCGGAGTTCCGGAAACTGGCTCGACGTCATATTCGGTGCAATCCCGCGGCCCGTGCTCGCCGGCGCGTATCTCGCGGCCCTCATCGCCGTCGGCGCCGCGCTCACCGGCACGGGCAGCCGCCACGCCAACGATGCCCGCTGGCTCACTCGCACCGAAAACTCCACACAGCCTCTCAGCGCACAGCTCGATACCGCCGAGCAGGACGCTTTTTCCGCTCTGAAGAATGCCGATCCCGTCGTCACCGCTTCCTTGCAGAAGAATCTCGCGATTGTTGACAACTACATCACTTTGTGTGAAAAAAGCGTGCGCGAAGATCCTCAGGACGAAGCCGCACGCGATTATTTGTACGGTGCCTATCAGCAAAAGGCGGATTTGCTTGCACAGATGAGCGACCGCGGAGACGATGGTCAATGAGGACCCTAGCCACCCAGCCGGCTTCGTTTCACCATTTCAAGAAAGCGACGCTCCTCGTGCCGGGACTCTTGATCCTCGGCGTGGCGTCCGCGTCGGCAGGCGATCGCATCACCCAACACTTTCGCGTCGAAGCTCACCCCGTTGTCGCCATCCACAATCCCAGCGGCACTGTCACCGTCCGCGCCTGGACGAAGTCCGAAGTAATGGTCATCGCCAACCGCGCCACCACCGACGTCGAAGTCGACGCCGAGCAGACCGGCAATCGCGTCGACATCCTCACGCACCAGGTTTCCGATTCCGCCGCGCCCGGCGACCTGCGCACCGATCTCGAGATCAGCGTCCCGCAGGATACCGAGCTCGAGATTCACGATGATGCCGGCGGCGTGAACGTCTCCAATGTCCTCGGCGACATGAATGTCGACACGATTGCAGCCGGCGTCGATCTCGAAGACGCGGCCGGCTACCTCAACGTCAAAACCGTCGACGGCTCCTTCCAGTGCGTGCGGTGCTACGGGGCGCATCGAAGTTTCTTCCATCAGCGGCAATTTCCACTTCATCGACATCAGCAGCCCCTACGTCCGCGCGCAGACGTCCACCGGAAACATCACCTTCAACGGCAAGTTTCTCCCCGAGGCCACCTACCGCCTCAAGAATTACAGCGGCGTGATCGAAGTGCGTTTCTCGCCCGGCGACTCCTTCGACTTGAGCGCCACTTCGCTCAAGGGCCGGGTGAACAACGAGGCGCGGCTCGACCCGCCTTCGCATCACCATTTCCTGCCGCGATTCGGCAAGGCGCTTTTCGGAACGCTCAATTCCGGCCGCGCCAACGTCGAATTGAGTTCCTTCGATGGTACAATCAACATCCTGAAGCGCGACTGATCGAGCGATCGACTGTGCGATTGACCGCGCCGCGCACGAGCGCGCCCCATCATGCGCGCAGTATTGCGCGACGCTTCGAATCCGAATCCGATGCCGATTGAAAACCGTCCTCGAAGGCTGGTCTGCCTCACCGGATTCATGGGCAGCGGCAAATCCACCACCGCGCGCCTGCTCGCAAGCCAGCTCGGCTGGCCGAAAACCGATCTCGACAAAAACATCACGGAAGCCACCGGCGCCACCATCGCGCAAATTTTCGCCGCCGAGGGCGAAGCCGAATTCCGCCGCATCGAGCGCGAGCAGCTCGAGCGCATCGTCGCCGAATACGCCGAAACGCAGCGCCCGCGCATCGTCTCTCTCGGCGGCGGGACGATCGCGCAGCCGCAAAATCTCGCGCTACTTCGCGAGAATGGCGCGATCCTCATCTGGCTCCAGTGTCCCGTCGAGCAGCTCTTGCACCGCTGCGCGCAGGTCACCGACCGCCCGCTGTTTCGCGATGAAGCCAGCTTCCGCCGCCTCTACGAGGAGCGCGTGCCCGCTTACGAACTCGCGGACTATCGCGTCGATAGCAGCTGCGAGCCGTTGCGCGTCGTCGAACAAATTCTCGCGCTCGGCATTTTTCCGCAGGTGACGGTATGATTCGCCCGCGCCGCCCGCTCGCCATGCGCCGCATCCTCGCTGCCTCCGTCTTCGCATTTTTTCTCGCGCTCGGCGTTGCAGGTTCGCTCGCCTCGAAGCCGCTCTCCGGATTCGCGCCCGACAAAGGCACCTTCAAGATCCTCGTGAATGGCGCGCAGGCGGGGAAGGAAGATTTCGACATTGGCCCGGGCGGCAACGGCGATTGGATCGCGCACGGCACTTCCGAAATCGCGGCGCCGGACGGCAGTAAGACGAGCGTCACCGGCACGCTCGAGTTTCGCGCCGACGGCACGCCCGTCCGCTACGAATGGTCCACGCAGGGCGCGAAGAAAGCCGCCGCCACGGTCACCTTCAACGGCCCCGTCGCTTCGATCGAGCTGCGCATCCCCGGCGCGCGCCCCTTCACGCAGCAGTTGACGTTCAGCTCGCCGCTGATCGTGGTCCTCGACAACAATCTCTACGATCAGTACGCCGTCCTCGCGCACATCTATGATTGGAATACGAAAGGCCCGCAAACTTTCCCGGTCCTCGTCCCGCAGGAGAACACGCCCGGCACGATCACCGTCGATTCGCTCGGCAGCCAGGACGTCGACGGCAAAAAGCTCGACGAACTCAGCGTGAAAACCGAAGACCTCGAAGTCGACGTCTACCTCGACGGCCCCCGCGTCGTCCGCATCGTCGCCCCCACCGCCAACGCCGAAATCGTCCGCCAATAACCTGTTCCCGCGGGCGCAACGACGTTGCCGCCGTCGGGGGCTTAGACGGCCTTAAATGGCCGGAAAAAGCCGATTTTGGCACCTTATCCCGCCATAAGGGGGTTGCCGGGCGCCCCACGCTCGGTTTCGAGGGTGGGGGGTCTCTTCGCCGTGGCCTCTATGGTTTTTCCTCCGTAGGGGCGGGTTTGAAACCCGCCCGGCCCTGGCCTTTAGGTGTAAATGTAGCGCCGCGGTCTTCAGCGCGGCATCTTAGCCGTTTGCCTTTGACTTTGTGAGGGTGGGGCCTTTCTCTTCGCCGTGGCCTTAGTGGTTTTTCTTTGTTTGCCGAACCTGCAGTGTGATGCTACAATGTATCACATGAAGAAGGCTTCGATTCGGGATCTCCGCTACGATTTCAAGAAGGTGGAACGCCTTCTCCACGAAGGCGAAGAGATCGAGATCACCAAGCGGCGGCGCGTGATCGCGCGGCTGGTTCCGGAGCGCAAGCGGCGCGCGAAGAAGGTTCCGGACTTCCTCGCGCGGTTGCGTTCGATCTATGGAGAGAAGCTGCTGGCGGTGAGCGGCGCCGAGCTTGTTGCCGAGGATCGGAACCGGTATTGAAAATCTACGTCGATACCAGCTTTCTCGTGTCGCTATACAGCCCTGACGCGAACTCCGCGGCCGCGGCCCGCATCATGCAGGGTTCTCCGGCGGACCGCTTCCTGACTGCCTTCGGCGAACTTGAGCTCGTCAACGCCCTGGGATTGCGGCTGTTTCGGAAGGAGATTACCGCCGAGCAGGCGAAATCTTCATGGAAGGATTTCGAAAGCGATTTGCGAGACGGAGTCTTTCAGCTGCGCGCTCTCGCGGAGCCCGTCTTCGAGCGGGCGCTTCGCCTGTCGCGGCAAACGACGCCCAAGCTGGGAACCCGCAGCGCGGACGTGTTGCACGTCGCCGCCGCCCTCGAATTGAGCGTCGACCGCCTGTACAGTTTCGACGAACGTCAACGGAAACTCGCGCGAGCCGTCAGACTCAAATCGAACTGAGGTGGGCGGCGGGAAGTCGAGAAGTAGTGAAATCCTACTTCTTGGGAGGCAAGAGGTTCCTGAGCACGGCGGCGAGTTGTTCCGCGAGGCGGCCCGTTTTGGCGATGGCTTCGAGTTGCCTGTAGATATCTTCCGCATCACCTTGCTTTCGAACGCCAACACTGCATACGGCTACCACGTGATGTTGCGGATAAACTCGGTAAACGACGCGGTGGTTGCCGAACGGATGCTTCCAATAGCCCGCCAGAGGCCCGCGCAACGGGAGTCCGTATCCTTCGGGGTCGATGGCGAGCTTCTTCTCCAGGACTTTTCGCAGTTGACCGCGCACGCTGCCGTCGAGAGCTTTGATCTCCGCCGCGGCGTCTGGTGTGTATCGAAGCTCAAAGGGAGGTTTGGAGCGCGCCTCTTCGGGCGTTGGCGCAGCGGGTGAAGGCTGTTTTCGCCCTTTGCTCATTTGCCAAAGACATCTGCTGTTTTGAGCAGCCGGCCGGCGGCAACCTCCCGGTCGATGGTCTTGGACAAACTCAGCAAGCGATCGGTGAGTTCGCGGTCTGCGAGAATCTCCAGAGTGGCGAGAACTGACTCACGCTCGCTTACCAGCGAATCCAGGAAGTCTTTGTCCACGAGGTACTTTGACGGCTGACGGCGGTTCTCGACAAGCACCACCCGGTTTGCGGTCGCCTCTTTCAAGTAAGTCTTGAGCTTGTCTCGAAGATCGGTCGCTGTCACCTTTTTAACCGCAATGGAAGCCCGTGCCATTGAAATTCTCCTTAACGTACGTTCCACATAATCAAATGTACAGTTAATGAGGAGGGCGTGTCAAGCGGGGCCTGCAACTTCACTTTCACGTCTCAACCTGGGGCACCCGGCAAAAAGCTCGACGAACTCAGCGTGAAAACCGAAGACCTCGAAGTCGACGTCTACCTCGACGGCCCCCGCGTCGTCCGCATCGTCGCCCCCAGCGCCAACGCCGAAATCGTCCGGCAATAATCCGTTCGCGTCGCTCCTTCTATAGCCGGCAATCGCATTCGTCGTCATCTGCGCAGTCTGCATCCGCCGTGGCGGATAGCGCCGTCGCTTTGAACGCGGCATCTTTGCCGGGCTTCTCGCTTTTGTCTTTGAATTTCCGGGTGCTCCACTTTCCCTGCTCGCCCTGAGTGTGGTGGCGAAGGGAGCGTGACCGAAGGGTCCTCGGTTTGCGAGGGCGGGGCCTTTCTCTTCGGAGTGACCTTCGTAGCGGCGGCCTTTCAGGCGGAGGCTTTTGCGTTTGAATTAGCGGAGGCCTGCCTTTGCGCGGGGCGAACTATGATTCGGCGAGCGGTCGAGCAACGGAAGGTTTGGGTGGGGGGGGGAATGCCGCAACCCGACCGCCTCGGCGAATAGCGAGATTCTATCAGCGCGCCAACCGCTCCAACTCTTCGAAATATAGATCGAACCGATTTGCGTTCCACATTGGACCCGGATCTGACCCAAAGGACCCTTTCCGAACTCACGACTTGACCGAGCCAATGGGAATTGGCGGTAGAGCAGGGGTTTGGATACGGTTGCCGACAACATTGCTGTGGCTGTAAGATTGCAACCGCTGACATATCTGAAAGCCTGAACTGATGAACTCCTCTTCGCAAAAACAAATTCGAAAACGGAGCGGTGTGCACTATACCCCGCTGCCGTTGGCCCGTCACGTGGCCCAGCAGATAGTTGGCCGACTCAAGATTTCCGGCGCTGCCGATCGCGTTCGCGTGTTGGACCCAGCGATAGGACAGGGAGAACTGATGGCCGCGTTGCTGGGCGAGATGAAGCAGCGAGGCGCATCCGTTGATGCCGTTGGTTTTGATACCGATAGGACCAGCCTTCTCTTCTCTCGTGAACGGCTTTCAGCTGCGTTCCCCGGAGCGCGGCTGGATTTGAGGGAGCAGAACTTCCTGGATTTTGGTCTTTGTGGCCCAACTCAAAGCAGCCTATTTGGCTCGGTACCCAATTCATTAGGTTCCTTCGACCTCGTGATTGCCAACCCTCCATATGTCAGGACACAGGTTCTGGGCGCTGCCAAATCACAGGCACTTGCCCGAGCCTTCGAGTTGAGCGGGCGTGTGGACCTTTACCACGCGTTCGTTAAGGCGATTGCGCACGTCCTACGCCCCGGGGGCATAGCCGGGATAATTGTTTCAAATCGCTTTATGACAACCAAGGCAGGAGCGTCTACCCGGGCCGGCATCGCTGAACACTTTGATATCCTGCACGTGTGGGATTTAGGAGACACGAGGATTTTTGAGGCGGCGGTGCTGCCGGCGGTCCTCCTGCTGAAGCGAAAAGGAGCGGATCGGAAGAGAACGAGCTTGTTTACGGCGGTCTATCGGCACCAAACCGAAGGCGAGGCCGAGACGGCAACCGATGCAATCGACGCCCTCCGTCTTAAAGGCCTTGTGCGCACCGATAGTGGGGAAACGCTTGAAGTCCGTCACGGGATACTCGATTGCGGTCCTGCCCCCGGAGACATCTGGCGTTTGTCGACTCCTGCGGTTGATGATTGGCTTAAGACGGTGTCCAGCAACACTTATTGTACGTTTGGGGAAGTGGGCAAGGTGCGAGTGGGTGTCAAGACCACTGCGGACAGCGTGTTTATAAGGACTGACTGGTCGTCCATACCGGAGGATCAAAGGCCTGAACTTTTGCGGCCGCTTACAACCCATCACATCGCTCGGCGGTATAGGGCAGTTGAGGCGATTCCGGAACGCCAAATCCTCTATCCTCATGAATCGGAAAATGGCATGCGGAGCCCAGTTGATATAAGGCTGTTTCCTAAAACGCGAAGATATCTTGAGGCGCACAGGCAAAGCCTAGAGGGCCGGAAATACGTGAGCGAGGCGGGAAGGCGATGGTACGAGATTTGGGTCCCGCAGGACCCTGCGGCATGGGGCAACCCAAAAGTAGTCTTCCGTGACATCGCAGAACTGCCGACTTTCTGGATGGACCTCGGCGGCACCGTTGTGAACGGCGACTGCTACTGGATTGATTCTGACAACGCACGAGGCGACGGTTTTGACGAAATCTTATGGCTTCTTCTCGCCGTTGCCAACTCTCGATTTATCGAAACGTTCTACGACCATATGTTCCACAACAAGCTGTATTCCGGCCGGCGACGGTTTATGACTCAATACGTAGAGGCTTTCCCTCTGCCCGATCCAGCCGCGGAAAAGAGCCGGCGACTTGTGGAACTCGCGCAAAGTCTATACTCCAATCCCACGGTCGCTGGCGCGAAAAACCTTGAGCAAGAAGTTGACGTACTTGTGCATGAGAGCTTCGGAGTAGAGCCGGCTCTGTCGCCTAGAGGAAACCGTCCGGAAGCGGTATCTGGAGCTTTTTGTTGAGGACCTTCCCTTCGAAACGTTGGAACCTTGTGAAGAAACCCTCGCCCGTCGTCAAGTAAAACCGCTTGACTGTGATGAGTGCTCCGTCGGACGTTCCGTAAAACACTCCGTAGCGCACGTCGCAGATTCGAATCTGTCGCCCCATCTGCATCGGCGTGTCTAGCGGTTCCTTATCGTCTGGAGATACTAGCCCAAGGTCGATCGTTCTGGATGTCTGAAGCTTGACCTCCAAGAGCTGATTGCGCACATCGGGAAAACGTCCGTCGTCAGCATATTCCGCGTATCCGAGTTGCTTACAGACCAACCTGTGAAGAGATCCTCCTCTGCTCCGTTCCTGGTCTCGTCCTGCATCGACAATTAGTGTTCCGACCAGACCATTCAAGCGTTCAAAGAGCCTTTCGATTGGAAGAATCCCTCCCCCAACAGGATCGTCTGTTGGGTCGACTCCCGCGATGATCCGCGGGCTGGACTTCGCTAATAGCGGGATCAAATTGTCTGTATCTTTGCGGGTAACCAGTTCTCCCGGCGTGTCTCCGAGGGCTGCTATTGCCGCTTGATACTTCTGCGTTAGAGTCCCCGTGGTGTCTAGCAGTGCTAGGGTCGCGCCGTCCACAACCCTAACCCGTGTGATGATGTCCTGAGGGGAAACCCGGATCAGAACGTACCGACGGCTCGGTGACAGCTCCTCGTTCCATACCTGAAGATTGTTCGATTTCTGCACATATGTGTCAAAATTTTGTCCTGGAAAGCGGGGCTTTGTCTTTTTGAAGACGGGAGGTGCTGGATATCCGAGGGCCCGGCACACGAGCGCCTTCACGACCTTCGCGCGAGTCCGTATGGGCAGCCCTCGCAAACTCTCCCCGCGTAACCCGGCGTTAAGCAGTTTCTCGAGTTCGGGGTCTGGTATCCATAGGTCTGGGTCACCTACGGCAATAGCGTCGTAGATGCCGAGACCTCGCTGCTTGATCTCGCGGACGTATTTCTCGCCCGTTCTGGCCATGAGAGGGAAGTCGCCTTACAGCATTTAGCTCGCCCATATTGCCACACAAATGCCCCATCGACTCAAAGAGATCCATCCGCCAGTCGCTCATCACTGACCGCGGCGCATATTTCCGCTCTGCTAAAGCCCGACCTCAACTTTTCACTTCAATCCACATCCTCGTGCGTGATCTCCCGGACAAACTTCACTACATCGCCCTCCCGCAATTTGCAGCAAAGGCGGGCTAGCGAATCCTGCTCGGTTGCATTGAGTGCGCGCATTAGCGCTCTCACGACCTTCGTATGCCTCGGCAGGGCATTCCCCATCAACTTCTTCCCGGATTTCGACAGTCCCACCACCGTGACCCGTTTTCCCTCCCGCCGTTCATCCCGCATCGCCGTCGCCAGGTGGGCTCTCTCGAAATCCACCGGCGGAAGTCTTACGATCCCTCGCCGCACCAATTCGCGTCTCTCGAGACGCCGCACGATCACGTCGATGCCTTGCGGATGAGACCTGCGCTTGCGCGCGATATCCGGCAGGAACTGCGCTCCCTCCCGATAGAGCAGCTCGAGCAGGCGAAACTCTCCCATGGTTAGGTCAAAGACGAGAAGCGGCCCGCGGAGTTCGCCCTTCATCCACTCCGCGGCGTCGAGCAACTCCATGTAAGCCCCAAAAGCTCGCTTGGCCTTCTCTTTGTGGGTTGGATAGCGCGGCATGGCGGCAAAAACCTCCAAAACTGGCTTTTCCCGGCCATTTAACGCCTTTTAACGTCCCGAAGGAACCAATATTGTTGCGCCCCCCGGGCGAGGTTTTTTGCCCCATGTAGCGCTGCGCTTCACGCGCAGCATTTTTTGGTTTTTTTCTCGCGGTCCGGCTGCCGATCAGACGCCGGGATGTTCGAGCAACAGGCGGATGCCGCCGTTCACCGTGCGGAGTGAGATTGGATTGCCGCCGTGGCCGAGGCGGCCGTGCAGGACTTGCGCGCCGGGAAGCGCGGCCGCCGAAGTGACGGGGACGTCAGAGGAGACATCGCCATTCATGTTGCGGACGCTGAGATCGGCGCTCGCGTTGGACGGCAGGCCGAGCGTGACCGAGCCGTTCACCGTTTCCAGATCCATCGGCGCGCCGTCGGCGAGGCTGGCGAGTTCGAGGTGCAGATTGCCGTTGGTGGTGCGCGCGCTGAAGCGGCCCGAGCTATTGAGGACTTCGACGTTGCCATTCACGGATTTCAGTTCGCCCGCGCCTTGCACGCCGCGCACCGAGACGCTGCCGTTCACGGTGCGAATGCTGTGCAGCAGGACGCGATAGGGCACGTGGACGATGTACTCGACCGCGACTTCGGCGTTCTCGCCATTGGGGTAGAGCGTGTGGACGTCAACTTCGCCGGGATGGCTCTGGACGTCGATCTTCACGAGCGCGAGATCGCGCGCGTCGCTTTCGGAAGTTTTCACGGCGCGGACTTCGACCTCGTTGCGATCCCAGCCCTCGACGCGGACCGAGCCGTTCACGTTTTGCAGCACGAATTGGCCGCCGGACGCGAGCGGGTACGTTTGCTCGAAGACCTGGACGTCGGCGAAGCCGGGAAGCGCGAGGCAGAGAACCGCGGCGAGCGCCAGGAAAATTCGCGCGAGCGATGGCGCGAGGCGTGGCGATTGGGATTTCGAGTGAACACACGAATGGGTCCGAGACAACAGGCTGGTCGTCTTTTGCACGGTACGCCCCCTAAGCTTCCGTTTGCAATTTGCGACTGCTCGAAATCGCTAGCACCCTGGGGTCGAAACCCCTCCTAACATAGCGCGTTTCTTCGCAAGCCCAAAGGCAAAGGCTCGCGCGCCCATCATGCTCTACGGCCCATCGTTGGCGCCGGGCTGCCAGAGGCCGGCCTTTTGCAATTGCAACTGCAACTGCTGCTGAAGCTGCGCCATCTGCTGCTTGTAAATTTCAAGCTGCTTGCTGACGTCGCTGAGCTCGAAGCGGATGTTGCCGTCGACCGTGCGCAGGCGAACGAGCGGGCCGCCGCCGTTGAGCGAGCCCTCGGCGCGAACCGTGCGCGCGCCGTGCGACGAATCATCATAGGAAACGTGCAGCGGGAACGCGGGATCGACGATCACGCGATGTTCGTTGCCGCGCGCCACCTCGGCGTCGATCGTGACCGCGAGATCGCGCGGCATGTGCACCACGATATCGCCGGCGCTCGATTGCAGATCGCAGGTGCCGGAAGATTTTGGCGGCGATACGAACCACGCCGTGATTCCGCCATCGCTCGTCGATGCTTTCACGGGGCTATCGACTTGCGTGAGATAGATGCTGCCGCCCGAGGTTTCGAGATTCGTGGGGCCGATCACGCGGACCACGCGAATGCCGCCGCCGCCGGTGCGCGCGCGGACGAGCCCGGCCGCCTCGCCAACCTCGATTTCGCCGCCGCCCGTCTCGGCGGTGAGTTCGCCGCCGGAATGCTCGAGCGTGATGTTTCCGCCTCCAGTGTCCAGATGAGCGGTGCCCTGAATGGAGGTGACGCGGATGTGGCCGCCGCTGGTGTGCAGCGTGGCGTTGCCCGCAACGGCGCCGATGGTGATGTGCCCGCCGCCGGTGTCGGCCGTGAGTTCGCCCGCGACGCTTTTCGCGCTGATGTTACCGCCGCCCGTTTCCAGGTGGGCAGGGCCGCCAATATTCCCCGCCGTGATGTTGCCGCCGGCGGTGGAGAGCGAAACCTTGCCGTCGATTTCGGTGGCGTCGATGTTGCCGCCGCCGGTGGTGACGTCGAGACCGTTATCTTTCGGAATGTCGAGCTCGAGAGTGACCCAGAGGCGGCCGGAGGAACGCGCGGAGCTTTCTGCTTTCAGGAGCAGGCCGTCGGGCGTGTCGTGCGAGGAGATGGTGAAACTTTTCAGGAGCTTCTGCGCATCTTTTTGCGACGCGTCGGTTTCGAGATGGATTTTGTAATCGACCGTGTCGGCGTCGTGCGTGTGGACGATGATGCTGCCGAGCTCGGTAGAAAGGCGGATGCGCTCGCCGGGGCGCGTCGCGATGGAGCCGGTCAAATCGGAAGTGAGATGCTTGGCAGAATCGCGGGCGGGCGAGGAATCGATTCGGCGGTGCGCCCATGCGGCGCCCGCCAACGCGAAAACGGAGACCAGCGATGCTACGAGGAATGTGCTCTGTATTTTTGCCGCGTGCGCGGCTGAGCGAAAAGGCGCTGGGCTTTGCATGATCAGAATTTTTCGCGCGGGCCGAGTTCGCGGATCACCTGCGCGCTCTGCAGGCGAATGTAGGTGTTGGGATCTTTCTGCATGCGGTCGCGGAGGACGGAGAGCATGTGTCCATCATTCGAAGAGACGCGGCCCTTCGCGGCGAGCTCGCGAAGCTCGTTGATGGCCTCGACGCGGACGCCGGGATTATCGTCGTCGACGAGCGCGCTGAGCAGCGTCTGCTGCACGATATCCTCGGGCTCGGCGCCATCGAGAGCTTCGAGCGCCTTGAGGCGCACGGCGGCGTTGCGATCGTTGCGGACGGTGTGGCAGAGAGCGGCGCGGACGTCGGGATCGTTGTTGCGCGCGCGGAGCAAGTCGACGGCATCGAGGCGCACGTCGGGGCAGAAGCGCTCGCCATTGCGGAGGACGCCGAGGAGAACGTCCTTCACGTCGTCATCATTCACCGTGCCGCTCAGCGTGACGGGCTGCTGCGAACGCAACTGCAACTGGACGCGGGGAGAATCGTCGACACCATCGGACGGCAGGACGTCGATTCCGGCAACGTCGGCGGTGCGCAGATCGATCGGCGACTGAGCGAGATTTGCGAGCGCGTTGGGATCGGATGAACCCGCGGGCGCATTTTGAGCCGAGTCCGAGTCACCGGTCACGGCGACTTGAGAACTGAAATTGACCGGAGCCTTGAGATTTTCAGGATGGCGAAGAAGGCGCGGGGCCAGGACTCCTACGCTGAAGCCGATAAGGAGAAGCACAGCCGCGCTCCATGCGGGACTCGGCGAAAACCAATTCGCGGGCAACAGGCTTCCAAATGCGCGGCGCAGCCAGCCACCTTCTTCTTCGCGGTCGAGCGCATCGGTGAGGCTGGCGCGGCAGCTGGCGAGCAGGGCCGCGTCGGGCTCGGCATGATTTTCGGCGAGAAGAGCGAGAAGTTCCTTTTCGCGTTCGAGAGATTCGGAGCAGGCGGGGCACTCGGCGAGGTGAGCGGCGAGGCGGTCGTGCTCGGCGGCTTCAAGCTCCTCGCCCGCGGCGGAAAGCATCAGCAGCGGCTGCCACTCAGCGCATGGCGTGTTGGGCGTGTTCGCTGCGTCCTGATTCATTTCGGAATTCCTCACCGAATGCCGTCCAGGCTCTCGCGAAGCTTGCGCGTGGCCCGGAACAGCGAATTCTTTACGGTTTCTTCGGACGTGCCGAGCAGATCGCCGATGGCGCGGAGCCGAAGGCCCTGGTAGTGCTTCATTTCGAAAACGACGCGCTCGCGGGCTGAAAGTCTTTTCATGGCACGCTCGATTTGCCGGCCGACTTCCTGGCCCAACAGGCTTTTTTCCGGATTCGCCGAGGCCCTTACTTCCGGCTGCCGATCAAAAAAGTCCGGCGCGACGCCTTCGGTCTCTTTCGGCGCCGGCGCTTGCTCTTCGCGGTGGCTGGTGCGGCGGCGAAGATGATCGAGCGCCACATTCGTCACGATGCGATAGAGCCAGGTATAAAAGCTGCACTCGAACCGGAAGCGATGCAGGTTCCGGTAGGCGCGCAGGAAACCTTCCTGATAGACGTCGCGGGCGTCCTCGGGGCGATGGACCAGATTCAACGCCAAGCGAAGAACGTCGCGATCGTACCGGCGCACCAAGTCCTCAAAAGCCAGCCGGTCACCCGCCTGGGCCTTACGGACCAGTGCCTGCTCTTCGCCGAGCTTCACTGCCGCTGCCTGGCGCGCATCTCCGTCGAGTGCGACGCTCATCCCCATCGTATTCGCCGCCAAACTGGATTGTGCTTCGGTGCGCCCGGATTCAGTGGAGCGATCCGGCGCATCCGGCCCGCTGTCAGCCACTTGAGGCTTTTCCGCGGGCCCCTGCTCGGGCCCCTTGCCGGGCCCTGTCCATATAGACGGGGGGACCGGCGGTTGGTTAGCACCCGAGGAGGCCATTTTGGCACCGTCGGACGGTTCGACCAAGGTCGTTTCCTCCTAGAGGAAGCGTGACATGAGGCGGCGCGCCTTCACAGATTAATACGTTTGAGCTTTGGCGGTTGTTCCAGCCAAATTGGGCGCGAGAGAGAGCCGACGAGACTCCAGCGCCAAGCGGTTCGGATGAGCAGTTCGCGGCTGTCGGGGCCTTCCGGTCGCCGCCACGAAACAGCAGATCCCTCCCTACGTCCCGCGCCCGCAGAAACCGCGGGAAAAGCAAAGGCGCGCGGGACTTCGCTCGAGATGACAACTCTTGTGCGGTCGCTGTCGGCGAGTTGAGAGTGCGGGGAAGGCCGGCGGGACGCTACGCGACGCAGCTGCTAGAGGCTGGAGCCGAGGCGGATTAGGCCGTAGACGGCGACGCAGACGACGAAGTCGATTCCGGCGCCCCAGTCGGTGCGGAAGCCCTGATGGCGCAGGGCGCCGGGTAAGTGGGGAAGGAGGGAGAAGTAGTAGATTGCGTTGCCGATGAGGATGGCGACGAGATATTCGAGCCAGCGACGCGGAGTCACGCCTAAGAATTGCTGCGCCATGAGATCGATTCGCCCCGACAAGCCTGCCAGAACGTCCGACGCCCGCCGAAGGCGCCGGCCGGACCGAGAGAGGCATTTTAGGCTGGCGGCTGTGTCGATGCAAATCCGGCCTTCGCAGAGTGGTGGCGTCATTTGGGAAAATCTGGCGCGCATTGCAGCGGCGATTTGGGATGTCACGCGGAGTCAGACTAAAGGGGTGCCTCAACACAGAGATCACAGAGCCAATCATTGGGGACACGGAGAAATAGTCGACGTTTCTCTTGTGTACTCAGTGCCTTCTCTGTGAGATCTGTGTTTAGCTCGGCGATCAAATCGACCCCCGCTCAAACGACACCACTATCCTTCGCATGCCGAGTCCGAACTTGCCGAAATCCCGAGGCGCGAATTTCGGATTTGGACCTTGAACCGGCGCATCGTACGCTTCTCCTGCGCTGGGCAGAACGGCTTTGGTGGAGCAGGTTCCTATGTCCAAACCATGGAAAATCATCGCACTTTTGCTCGTTTTCTGCCTTGCGTGCTTTCTTATAAGGCTATTCCTGATGGAAAGGCTTCTTGACGTTGTCATACGGCTGCTAGGAGTTCTGAGCAAGCTTGGAAGGAAATGAACATGCCTCGCTCGATTACGGGTGGAACAAACCCCGGAGGTTCAACGTAGATACCTTCGGGGAAGCGGCAACCAAAGGCGCCCGCCTGAAAACAAGGCGGCCGCTACAAAGGCAAAGGCAAAGGTAAAGGTAAAGGCAAAGGCAAAGGCAAAGGCAAAGGCGACCAAAGGCAGCCGCGGCCAGAGGCACCCGCCCAAAAGCAATGCGGCCACGAGCCGGGTACGGGAGGATTCTGCCATGAATTTGCAAACAGCTCGAAAATGCATGATTGCCGCTGGGTTGCTGGCGATGGCCGCGCCCGCGTGGGCTGGGTCGCAGATCGAGAAGACGCTGAAGCTGGAGCCGGGCGGGACATTTGTTCTCGAGGCGGATGAGGGCAGTGTGGACGTGGTGGGCGCCGACCAGGCCGGCGCGAGCGTGGAGGTGACCAGCTATAGAAACGATCTTGAAAGGGAAGTCGATTTGAAGTTTGAGGAAGATGCGGGGATCGTGCGAGTCCGCGAGCAGCGGCGATACTGGAATCCCCTCGATTTTCTGTTCGATCCCCTGGGGCTGCACTACGAAATTCGGGTGCCCAAATCGACGACGCTCGAAATCAGAACCAGCGGCGGGGGCATACAGGTCGATTCCATCGTGGGCTACGCCGAGTTGAAGACTTCGGGCGGTTCGATCGAACTTTCGCACTTGACCGGAGACGTGCATGCGCATACCTCCGGAGGAAAGATCCGCGCGGAGCAGATTCGAGGTGAAGTCGAGGTGGGAACCTCGGGCGGCGGAATCGAGGCGGATTCGATTGACGGCGGACTCACGGCGGACACGAGCGGCGGGGGAATTCGCATCAACGGAATCACGGGCCGCGTTCGCGCGCACACCTCGGGCGGATCGATCGAGGTGGTCCTCAGCAAAGGGAACGCGAACGGCGGGGTGATCGAGACTTCGGGCGGATCCATCTACGCCAAGATCGATCCCGCGGCAAATCTGAATGTGGATGCAAGTTCGTCCGGCGGAGGCGTTAGCTCGAACCTTCCTCTACGCGGAACTGACTCGTTCTGGCGGAACAATTTGCGCGGCACGTTGGGCTCCGGTGGAGACTTGCTGCGCCTGCATACGAGCGGCGGGTCCGTGCGGCTCGAGGCGCTATGACCACGCGAGGCCATGACGGGTTCGCGCACGTCGCGGCTTGTTGCGAGGCTGTCGCAGCCCGCGAGGAGTATCCTTGCAGGCACAGGACGTGGGCGCATGCCGCGACGGCGTGCAACTTCCGATTGTGCCGGTGCGTAGTAACAAGAGGAGGAATCCGATGCGATTCAAGACAATGGTCACTTTGGCTTTTGTGGCGAGCCTTTCGCTGTTTGGCGGCAGCGCTGCCCGAGCGCAGGCGCAGAATCCGCCGGCGCCTCCTTCGACGCAAACCGACCAGGGGCAGCCCGGCCAGCGGCCGATGGGCGGCGCAGCGATGGGCGGGGGCATGATGACGCCCCAGATGATGCAGATGATTGGGCCGATGCTGATGCGTTCTCAGAACGTGAGGGTGCGCGGCCGGGAAGAGGGCGGGCCGCTTGAGAGGTTTTCGCGGCTGATGTCGGCGCTCGACGACCCGCGCGCACAAAAGATGCTCGGCATATCCGAGGAGCAGGCCGACAGCCTGCGGAAAATCGTCACGGATACGGAAATATTCACGATTCAAAGAGGCGCGAACATCGCGGTCGATTCAATCCAGCTGCGGGAATTGCTGCGCGCCGACAAGCCGGACAAGGCCGCGGTGATGAGCAAGGGCGACGAAATCTCGAAAGACACGTCGGAGCTGATCAGCCACTACCTCGGCGCGATTCTCGAGGCGAAGACGATTCTGACGCCTCAGCAGCAGCAGATGATTCGCGAGTACTTGGAGAACGGCGCACCGGCTTTGCCGCCTCTTCCCGCCCGGCCGTGAAGCCGTGAAGCAAGGAGGCATGGAAGCAAGGAAGAAGCAGATCCCTCCCTACGTCCCGCGCCCGCAGAAAACGCGTGAAAAGAAAAAGCGCGCGGGACTTCGCTCGGGATGACAGCTCTTTTGCTGGCGGCCGGTGCAGAGAATAAAAATCTGAATACGGTTACCAGTAAAGACCCGAGCAAAGTTAGGGATCTGTTCTTTTCAACATCCGAAGAAAAGAGCAGATTCCTCGCACAAACCCCGCCCTCGGAATGACAGCTCAGCGTTTTTCAGCGGCCCGCTAGGCGACTGACGCGGGCACGATCTCTTTCGCCGTGATCTCGTACTTGAAATTGGCGGCGTCGAGGCTATCGATCGGGCCGTTGTCTGTCTGCGCCTGCGGATACATCAGGAAGCCGATCGGCTTGCCGGTTGATCCGGGCAGGGCGACGTCGTGCGCGAAGTTGTAGCAGACCCAGTTCATTTCCCAGGAGCCGAACAGGCGCGCGCGAGCTTTGACGACCTTCTCGTCATCGAGCGGGAGGTGGCCGGGCGGTTCCTCGAGGACGACCTTGCGGACGTCGGCGGGATCGACGGGAACCCAGCCGTAATCGCGGAGGTAGACTTCAGCGCGGCAGTGCTGCGCTTTCGACACATTTTCGGAGGAAGCGCCCAGGCTCTTGTATCCGAGCTCGGATTTGGCGACGCGGATGCCGAACGCGTCGCGTGCAGGCAGGCCGGCGGCGCGGGCGAGGCCGACGTACAGCGAATTGAGGTCGGCGCACTTTCCGCCGAGATCCCTGGATTCGAGCATGAAGCGAATGTCGCCGAGGCCGCAGCCGCGTGTTTTCGGATCGCGGAAGGTGTTGTCGACGATCCATTCGTAGATGGCGTGCGCCTTTTCGACGTCGGTATTCTTGCCGCTGGTGATTTCATCGGCTGTTTGCTTCACAATGCCGCCGGTGGGCAGGAGATCCGTGGAGCGGAGAAAATGCTCGAGCTGCGCGTGGTTTTCCTTCATCGGATGGCCGGGCGCGGAGACGTCGACGGCGATGTTGCGCGTCTCGACGCGATTCTTCACCGTGAGGACGGGCTTGACGCCGGCGGGAAATTCCGCCGCGACGATTCCGAGCGAGTCGGTTGAATATTTGTAGAGCTTCGCCTTGCCTCCCTCGGCGTGGTACGAGGCGGAGAGCGTCCGCTGGAAAGGCGTGGGATTGATGAGCGTGGTGGGCACCCACACGCGGGTGGCGCCCGCCGGTTTCAGGACTTCGATATCGGTGGTGAGTTCAAAGGTGCGCCAGTTGTCGGGCGCGGCCTCTCGCGCAAACAAGAGCTTCGGCTTCGGAAAGGCAAGACCGGCTGAAACGATGCCGGCGGATCGTAAAAAATCGCGGCGGTTCATGAAAAACCTCCTTAGTTGTGAAAGCCGTCCACCCGGGACGGCAATTTGGGGACCCGATTATATGAATCTACCGAGTCAGGCGCAATACGGCTTGCACCATGACGATACGACGCGAGCCTGGCGGGTGCGGTTGCAGGATTCATAGCTCGCCCAACGCAGCCTCGCTGAGACGACCATCAACTACTTGGTAAGCGGAAAGAAGGAGAGAGGCGCTCGGCGAAATCACAAGCGCCTCCTCTACTGCGTCAACGTAAATCGTACCTCACTGGATCACCTCCTTCTCGGCTAAGGAGCCGATGTCGACAGGTTGTCGAGTGGTCCGAGTATAGCGCGGGATCGCGGGAATTCGGAATAAGTGATCGTTGAGCTTCGGTCGTGGCACGCGCAGCCGGTTATCGTTGATCGGGCGCAGCCGCTTGCCCGTAAAGCGGGTTCGAGTTGGCGGCGGCGAGCTGTTCGACCGTGCTCGATACGGCGCGAATTGGAGTGGAGACGTGCACCGTCGCGTCTTCATCGTTGACGTCCACGATGATCGAGCTGCCCGATTTCGCAACCTCGACGTGCTCGCCGGGTTCGTTTACCTCGACAAGCACGACATCGTCCGAATCGCGCAAGCCATCGAGCGCCGCGCGAATCACCGGCATGTAGGGCTGGACTTGCCGGGCTGCTTGCGCCATCTCGCGCTGTGGCGCCACGTGCACGGCGATCGGCGCGAGCATCGCGGGAGCAAACATGTTGAGGTGCACGCCCTGCGGCTGCTTCTCGATCACTTTTACGTGAACGATACCTTCGCTGCATAGAATGCTCGCGCCGGCCAGTCCCACGCCGGCCATTCCCAGCATGACCTTTCCGAGCAGTATCATCGTTTCGCTCCTAATCTTCGGCTGCGATGGCCCGCCCCGTTTCGGGCGTTCATGACGGGCTCAGTTCTGCGTGTTCAGCGAATCGACCCAGACGCGGACCCTTTGGCCTGAGTCGTGCACGGTCACCAACACGATGTCGCCCGCATCGCTCAAGGCGTGCAGTGCGGCGGCAACGTCCAATTGGTCGTCCTTCGCGGTGGCAACGAGCGCGTCGACGATCTTGAGGGGAACCGTGACGTCGACTGTTTGCTCCTTGCTCTTCGCGTCGATCACGTGAACGATGATGTTTCCGTTGGCCTTGGCCACGCGGACGTTCGAATCCTTATCCTGGACGGTGACGAATTCGTTGTCCGGGGCGGTGCGCACCGCATCCAACAGCGCCCGAAGGTCCACGCCGTTCATATCCGCGTTATGGATCGAGACCTTGCCGTCGTGGAGGTCCTGATTGTTGATGGCGGGCAGAATTTTTTCGGCCATGGCGAGCGGCACGTTCACTTTGACGCTTTCGCCCTGGGCCGGGTCCTCGACGTTCACGTGGAGGTACCTTTCCCCGGGCGCCGCCTTTGCGGGTATTGCCAGGGCCGTGATTCCCGCCGCGAGCAGGCAGAGCACCGCCGCGGTTTGCGTTCGACTTCGCGTGGCTTTTCTCATCTTGTGGGCCTCCTCAGCCCGTCTTGCGAGTTAATACGGAATGGGCCCTCGAAATGTTCCCTGGCATTTGAGCAGCAGGGCAGGTCTTTGCGGCAAGCCGGCATGGTGAGCGGCGCGGACGATGGTACGAAAAACGAACTCACTCAGGGCCGACCCCGCTTGGGCGGGAATGTCTATTGAAACCGGCTGGATGCGACACTAAGATACGCGCTTGAGAGTTAGGTCCTCCGAAGGATTATGACCGCAGATCATCCTATCGCCGCGGATCGGCGGGATCAGGCGCCGCAAATCGAGCACAGGGCAGGAGTGTGATGGCGCAGGTCTATTCGCTCGACGGAATTGTTCCCGTGATCGACCCCACTGCCTTCGTGCATCCCACCGCCGTGCTGATCGGCGACGTGATTGTGGGGCCGCGGTGCTATGTGGGTCCTTGCGCCTCTTTGCGCGGAGACTTCGGGCGCCTGATACTCGAAGAGGGAAGCAATCTGCAGGACACCTGCGTGATGCATAGTTTTCCGGGCGCGGAAACCATCGTAGAAACGAACGGTCACATCGGCCATGGCGCGGTCCTCCACGGCTGCCGCATCGGCAAGAACTCTCTGGTTGGCATGAATGCGGTGATCTCGGATGGAGCCATCATCGGCGAGTCGTGCATCGTAGCGGCGGTGGCGTTCGTGAAGGCGGGGGCGATAATTCCGCCTCGCAGCCTGGTTCTCGGCGTTCCCGCCAAGGTCGTGCGCGAGCTGACGGATGCTGACATCGCCTGGAAGAGTGAAGCGACCGCGACCTACCAGGCGCTTGCCCAGCGATGCCTCAAGAGTCTGAAATCAGCCGAAGCGCTCACTGCGGTCGAGCCCGACCGGGCGCGGTTTCCCAAGCTATCGATCGACCCTCTCCATAAGTCGAGGCAGACGCCTCGGCAATGACTTTTGGGGCTTTTGGTCGGCGTCTCTGGAATAACGGCTCCGTTCCATACAAACATCACGTAGGGCTGTGACGTTCGTCACCGCGTTCGCCTGCGGTATTTCGTAAGTTGTTGACCTTGCGAGAAGTGAGCCGCTGAGGTCCATCGTGACAAGTGTGACTGGAGGCTACGGGTTTCACTTAACGGCCGCAAACACGCCTATAGAGCCTTGCGAACTCCCCACCCTTGACCCAAGCCCAAATGAAGTCGTCGTGCAGGTTGCTGGCTGCGGCGTGTGCCACACGGACATCGGCTTTGCATTCGACGGTGTTCCGACTCGCCATGCGCTACCGCTTGTCCTGGGGCATGAAATTTCCGGACGAGTCGTGGCCGCGGGAGAAAATGCCGCTGCCTGGCTCGGGCGATCGGTGATTGTTCCGGCTGTGATTCCGTGCGGGTCCTGTCCGGCGTGCCGGGCGGGACGAGTTACGATTTGCCGCCAACAGTTCATGCCGGGCAACGATGGCGACGGAGGCTTTGCCACGCACGTGCTCGTACCCTTTCGCGGGTTGTGTCCCGTGCCCGAATCTCTGCCATCGGGCGTCACACTCGAGATGCTGTCTGTGGTTGCCGACGCGGTGACGACGCCATATGAAGCGATTCGAAGAGCGAATCTCGGGTCCGAAGACGTCGCAGTGATTGTGGGGGCCGGCGGTGTCGGCGGGTTCGGCGTGCAAATTGCCGCCGCGCTGGGAGCGGCGGTTTCCGTCATCGACGTCGATCGCGAGCGGCTGGATCTTGCCGCTCGGCATGGCGCCAGCCTCGTTCTCGATGCCAGCACCACGGACCTCAGGGGCCTGAAAGCAGCTGTACGCACGTTCGTCAAAGAAAGCGGGCGAAAGGGCGTTGGGTTGAAGATTTTCGAGATGAGCGGCACGCCCGCCGGCCAGGCGACGGCCTTTGGACTGCTGGATTACGGCGCGTATCTGGGGATCGTCGGCTTCACACCGAAGAGCGTCGAGCTTCGCCTGTCGAATCTGATGGCCTTCGACGCGACCGCGCGCGGCAATTGGGGCTGCCCGCCGGATCAATATCCCGGCGCGCTGCAGATGGTGCTCGATGGAAGGATCGCACTCGGTCCTTATGTAGAGCTCCATCCGCTGGCGGAGGCTCCCGCTATTCTCGATGCAGTCGCAAAACATGCGGTGCGTCGCCGGGCCATCCTGCAACCGGGCCCGAATCATGGGAAGCACTGATGGGAGGCAGCCGTGAAAAATCACAACCTCGTTGAGGCTTTTTCTCCGCGAGAAATACTCTTCGAACGCCGGCCCGTACGCGATCGCTCGGGCAAGCCCGTCGACGGCCTCCACAACGTTTGGATCACGCTCAACAACCCGAACGAGCTCAATAGCTATACGACTTCCATGGCCAAGGAAGTGATTCTGGCGTTGCGCGAGGCGAGCAACGACCGCGCGGCGGTGGCCGTCGTTCTGACGGGCGCCGGAACGCGCGCCTTCTGCGCGGGCGGAAACACGCGTGAATACGCCGAGTATTACGCGGGAGCGCCGGGAGAATACCGGCAGTACATGCGCGTCTTCAACGACATGGTCACGGGCATTCTCCAGTGCGACAAGCCCGTGATCTGCCGCGTGAATGGAGTGCGCGTGGGAGGCGGCCAGGAAATTGGCATGGCCTGTGATTTCTCGGTCGCGAGCGATCTCGCGCTTTTCAGCCAGGCCGGGCCGAAGCACGGTTCCGTTCCGGACGGAGGAAGCACGGATTTTCTTCCGGTTTATTTGGGAATCGAGCGGGCCATGTACAGCGGAACGCTTTGCGAGACCTGGAGCGCGCATCGTTTCTACTGGCTGGGAGGGCTCACGCAGATTGTGCCAGCCCTGAAAGTGGAGGGCCGGTGGACGGCCAATCCCCTCGTCGTAACCGACCGGGTGCTGGACGAGTATGGACGCATCGTGCTCGGCGAATGGAAGACCGGGCCGGCGCGCGAGGAAGGCAAGTCAGTGCTGGCCAAGGGCAGCGTGGACCTTTTGCTGCTCGACGAGGCCGTCAATCAGATGTGCACGAAGCTCCTCTACACGATGCCCGACTGCCTCATCAAGACGATCGAAAGCCTCCGCAAGCACAAACTCGTGCACTGGGACAAGAACCGCGAGAGCAACCGCGCCTGGCTTTCGCTGAACATGATGACCGAAGCCAATGCGGGTTTTCGCGCCTTTCACTACGGGACCAAAGACGAGCGGGAAGTGGATTTCGTTCTCTTGCGGCAACGGCTTGCCCAAGGAGCGCGGTGGAATGAGGAGTTGGTCCGCGAAATCGCTCCGTGGGTCGCTCAGCCTGCAAAGACCGGCAAGTGACTCTGGAATCTGGCCGGCTGAAATGGGATTCATTCAAGAGCTGTGAGGATTGACCCGATGCCGGATCGATATCGAAGCATTCTGTGCGCAGTCGAAAACGGAGCCGCCCGGATCAGCCTCAATCTGCCGCCCCTGAACATCCTCGACATCCCCATGCTCGGCGAAATCCATGGCGCCATCACGCGCGTTCAGTCGGAGCAAGACGTGAAGGTTCTCGTGATCGACCACGAGGGGAAGGCATTTTCGGCGGGGGTCTCGATTCGCGACCACACGCCGGACAAAGTATCGGAAATGATCGAAAAGTTTCACGCGGTGTTCCGGCTGCTTCATTCTCTCGCTTTGCCTACCGTGGCCCTCGTTGACGGCATGGCGCTCGGCGGCGGCTGCGAACTGGCCACTTTTTGCGACATGGTCGTCGCTTCCGAGCGAGCCACTTTTGGCCAGCCCGAGATCAAGGTGGGAGTCTTTCCGCCGGTGGCGGCGGTCATTTTTCCCCGGCTTGTGGGGCGAAACCGCGCGCTGGAATTACTTCTGACCGGAGACGTCATCGACGCGGCGGAAGCCAAGGCGGTGGGCCTCATCAACAAGGTCTTCCCGACGGAGGAATTTCGCCGGAAGGCGGATGAATTTATCGGCAAGCTTACGTCCTTGAGCGCGCCCGTGCTGAAGCTGACGAAACGAGCAGTGGACCTGGCACTTCATGCGGATGTGATCGAGGGCCTCGCGGCCGCCGAGAAACTCTACTTGGGGGAACTCATGCAGACGGAGGATGCCCGCGAAGGCCTGAACGCCTATCTGGAAAAGCGAAAGCCTATTTGGAAGAATCGATAGCGCGCCACGCTACGAAGTGGGTTTCGGATGGTCCACCGCGCTATTCGAATCGTGATGCACCTGCAATTCACGCAGCTTGAAGCGCTGTACCTTGCCCGTGGCAGTCTTCGGAAGTTCGCTCAGAAACTCGATCCACTTCGGACGTTTGTAGCTGCCGATCCGCTGCCCGACCCAATCTTTGAGTTCGCGAACGAGTTGGTCGCTCGGATCAACATTCGGGGCAAGGACGACGTAAGCAGCCGCCTTCGTGAGTTCAACTTCGTCCTCGCGTGGGACTACGGCCGCCTGGTAGACGGAAGGATGCGCGACCAGCGCTCCCTCAACCTCGGATGGATTCAACCATCGGCCGTTGACCTTGAATGTGTCGACCGTGCGCCCGGCATTCCAGAAGTAGCCTTCGTGATCCTGGTAATACCTGTCTCCCGTGCGGAACCAGTGATCGGCGAACCCGCCTTCAATTTTTTCGTGTCCGTTCCAATAGCCGGAGCAAACCGAATCTCCCTTGATCATCAAGCTCCCTACGGCCCCAACGGCAACCGAGCGGCCATTTTCGTCGACAATCCTGGCTTCGTATCCGGGAACGACCTTGCCGCTCGATCCCGGGCGCACTTCCCCGGGACGGTTGGAGATCACCGTTTGCAGCGTTTCCGTGGAGCCCAAGCCATCCAGGATTTCGATGCCAAAGCGCTGCTTGAAGCGCTCGAATACTACTGCCGGAAGCGCTTCGCCCGCCGAAATCGCGAGACGCACGCTCGATAAGTCGAATTCCCGTCCATCTTCACGCCGGTGAGCCAATAATGCGGCGTAGTTCGAAGGCACCGAAAAGAACAACGTCGGCCGGTAGCGTTCGATAACGGCGTAGATACCGGCGGGTGTGGGATGAGTGGGCGAGAGAATCGAAGTGCCCCCGGCATACAGCGGAAAGTAGCCGGCATTGCCCAAACCGTACGCGAAAAAAAGGCGCGCGACGCTATAACAACGGTCGCGATCGCTGATGTTGAGGATTCCCCT
Source organism: uncultured Acidobacteriota bacterium (assembly GCA_963814735.1). Taxonomy (GTDB): domain Bacteria; phylum Acidobacteriota; class Terriglobia; order Acidiferrales; family UBA7541; genus Palsa-295. Next base: position 26,391 of record CAWFEC010000002.1, read on the forward strand.
GGCGTAGCGCTCGGAACAAACGAGCATGTCCTGGTGAGCATGAACGCACGCCTTGGGCGAGCCGGTGCTGCCGGACGAATACAGCCAAAAGGCGGGGGCCTCTTTGCCCATTGGCGCGGGATGAAGTTCCGGGGACGACTCGGCCATCGCGTCGCCCAAACGAAGATGGCGCTGGTTCGATTTGCCGGCAACGACGATCTCCCGCAGATATTTGAACCGCTCGCGGGGAGTCACTTCCAGGAGGGGAAGGAGGAACTCGTCGACCACGACGATCTTGGCTTGTGCGTCATTCAATAGAAATTCGTATTCGTGGGGTTTCAAAAGTGTATTCAGCGGCACTGCGACCGCGCCAATCTTGATTGCGCCGAAGAAGCAGTATAAAAACTCAGGCGAGTCCGGCAGCAGGAGCAGCACGCGCTCTCCGGCCTTCACCCCCAATCCGCGAAGAACATGGCCGGCGCGGTTTGTCCGGTCAGAAAGTTGCTGATAGCTGACGCGCTCGCCGCTACACTCGATCGCAGTGTTCCCCGCTCTGCCTTCGAGGATGTGCCGATCCACGAAGCGTGTGGCCACATTGAATTCTTGGTTCCAATGCATGGCTGAACGGGAGCGCGTACGAATGCCCCAACTTGGATATCTGAATGGGCGCAATCGATCAGTGATGGGAATCACGATCGGCGGTGACCGCCGTCACCTTGCGCGCGCCGTGAGTCGCCGAGCAAGCGGAGGTATTTGGCGCCTCGACTGATCTATCCCGCAAAATGCTGTACACTCCGGCATAGTCTGCCGCAATCAAGGAGATAGGAATGAAAGTCGCGAAGGACATTACCGAACTGATTGGCAAAACACCGCTCGTTCAGTTGAACAAGGTCACGGACGGCTGTAAGGCGACCGTATTGGCGAAACTGGAGAGTTTTAATCCGAATGCCAGCGTGAAAGACCGCATCGGCGTGAGCTTGATCGCGGAGGCTGAAAAAGCGGGGAAGATTCATCCCGGCAAAACGGTGCTGATCGAGCCGACCAGCGGAAATACGGGGATTGCGCTGGCGTTTGTGGCGGCGGTGAAGGGCTACAAACTCATTTTGACGATGCCGGACACTATGAGCCTGGAGCGTCGCGTGCTGCTGAAGGCGTTCGGGGCCGAGATCGTCCTGACGCCGGGCGCCAAGGGCATGAATGGCGCGATCACCAAGGCCAATGAATTGCTGGCTGCCACGCCGAACGGCTTCATCCTCCAGCAATTCGATAATCCGGCGAATCCCAAGATTCATTTCGAGACGACCGGTCCGGAAATCTGGAACGACACGGACGGCAAGGTCGACATTCTGATCTCCGGTATCGGAACGGGCGGGACCCTGACCGGCGTGTGCCAATACATCAAGCCGAAAAAGCCCTCGTTCAAGGCCATTGCCGTCGAGCCGACGGAAAGCCCGGTGCTCTCGGGCGGCCAGCCGTCGCCGCACAAGATCCAGGGCATCGGAGCGGGATTTGTGCCGAGCATTCTGCGCCGGGATTACATCGACGAGATCGTCCAAGTCTCAAGCCAGGACTCGATCGATATGGCCCGCCGGCTCGCGCTGGAAGAAGGTCTCCTGGTGGGGATATCATCGGGCGCCGCGGTCGTTGCGGCCCTGCAAGTGGCGCGGCGCGATGAGAACGCCGGGAAACTCATCGTCGCCATCATTCCGGATTTCGGAGAGAGATATCTAAGCAGCGTTCTCTTCGAAAGTTTGAAGAACGAAGCACAGCAACTGACCGCAGCGCCGATGTGAGCCGGGAGGAAGCAGTGTCCGGATCGATACGAGAGGATATCGCGTCGGTTTTCGATCGCGACCCGGCCGCCAAATCCGTCCTCGAAGTCTTGCTGTGCTACTCGGGGCTGCACGCTCTGTGGTTCCATCGTTTCAATCACTGGCTGTGGAACCATCGCATGCGCCTGCTCTCCCGCTGGCTTTCCCAGGTGGCGCGCCTCCTAACCGGAATCGAGATTCATCCCGCGGCGCAGATCGGGAGGCGCCTGTTTATCGATCACGGCATGGGAGTCGTCATCGGGGAAACCAGCGTGATTGGCGACGACGTGACGCTGTATCAAGGCGTAACGCTGGGCGGAACCGGCAAGGAAAAGGGCAAGCGGCATCCCACGATTGGGAATGGCGTTACGATCGGCGCCGGCGCGCGCATCCTGGGAAACATACGAATTGGAGACAACTGCCGCGTGGGCGCCGGCTCGGTCGTGCTTCGGGACGTGCCCGACAATTCCACGATCGTTGGCGTCCCCGGCCACATCATCCTGCGGGCGGGCCAGCGCGTCATCATCACCGATCCGAAACAGATACAGGATCCCCTGTCCGAGGCTCTCGCGGCGGTGGCAACCCAGGTGAAGGACCTGAAGGAACGTCTGCAAAAGCTGGAGGGAAGCGTGCCCGCTGACTCGCGCGCCGCCGACGAACTCCAGGCCATCATCGATTACCAGATTTAGGATAAACGAGGCGAACCTTTGCGAGGCGATATGAAAACGTTCACTTGTGCTCCGCTGATTTCCGCGATTATTGCAACTTTGCTGCTGGCAGCTGCGCCGTTGCGGGCGCAGCAGACCGAGGAGCAGCGCGAGCAGCAAGTGTTCGCCGCGCTGAAGACGAGCGAAGGCGATTACGTGGCGCGCGACTTTCATTTCAAGTCGGGCGAGACGATGGCGGAGCTGCGCGTGCACTACACGACGCTAGGCACGCCGGTGCGCGATGCGAATGGGCGCACGACGAATGCGGTCCTGATCATGCACGGCACGGGTGGCGACGGTCATAGTCTGCTGCAGCCGATTTTCGCGGGCGTGTTGTTCGGTCCCGGCGAGCTGCTCGATGCGAACCGCTATTTCATCATTCTTCCGGACGACGTCGGGCACGGCAAATCGAGCAAGCCGAGCGACGGGCTGCGCGCGCGCTTCCCGCATTACGATTACGACGACATGGTGGCGGCGGAGCACGAGCTGGTCGAGAAGGGGCTGGGCGTCGATCATCTGCGGCTGGTGATGGGGACATCGATGGGGTGCATGCACACGTTCGTGTGGGCCGAAACGTATCCCGATTATATGGACGCGCTGATGCCGCTCGCGTGCGAGGCGGTTGCGGTTGCGGGGCGAAATCGCATCTGGCGAAAAATGATCATCGACGGTATCCAGAACGATCCCGAATGGAAGAACGGCGAATACACCACCGAGCCGCAAGCGGGCCTGGAAATCGCGACGGATATTTTCGTGCTTGCGGGGAGTGCGCCGCTCCAGATGCAGAAGAATTACCCGACGCGCGACGCGGCGGATCAATACCTTGAAGATTATCGGAAGCGAGTTGCGAAGATTCTTGACGCGAACGATTTTCTCTACGCGGTGAGCGCTTCGCGGAACTACGATCCTTCGTCGCAGCTTGAAAAGATCAAGGCGCCCGTGATGTGGATCAACTCGGCCGACGATTTCATCAATCCGCCTGAGCTTGGAATCGCCGAGCAGCAGATCAAGCTCATCAGGAACGGCCGGTTCATCCTGATTCCCGCGTCGCTCGAGACGTACGGCCACGGCACGCACACGCACGCGGCCGTCTGGCAGCAATACCTGAAGCAGCTTCTCGACGAGTCGCCGCGCTGAAGCCAAGGAGGTAGAACCCGACGATGGCATTACCTCTCGCAAGGATCGCGCTGGCGTTCAGCCTCGCGGTGGGTCCCTCGCTCTTCGCGCAAGGCGCCAATTCCGCCTCTGCAGCGGGCGCACAGAGCTCGGGTACCATGCCGAATGATCCCGGCACGCTCCTCAATATGGCCGCGAAGGTCAACGGTCTGAGTGGCCCGAATCTTCATCCGTGGCACCTCAAGGCAAGCTACCAAACGTTCGACTTGAAGGGTAAGCCACAGGACTCGGGAACCTACGAGGAGTTTTGGATCTCCGATAAGAAGTACCGGAGCAGCTACACCAGCGCTGGTTTCATGCAGACCGATATCGCCGCCGACGGCCACCTCTATCGCAGTGGGGACCAGGATTGGCCGGGACTTCTGGAAGCAACTGTCCGCGAGGACTTAACCGAACCCATTCCTGAATTGAGTTTCCAGGATTTCAAGCTGGATGAAGAGAAGCGGTCCGTCGGTTCGGTAAAGCTTCTTTGCGTAACGCTGACGTCGGCCCAAAGGTATGCCCTAAGCGACCTGTACTGTTTCTCTCAGGATCAACCGGTGCTCCGGAGCACCTCGGCGCACGGGGCCGACCAGACTATTTTCAATGGCATCGTCATCTTCCAAGGGCGCGGCATCGCGAAGGACATCCGGATGGAGCATCGAGGGAATCCGCGCCTGTTCGTACATGTCGAGACCATCGAGTCAATTTCTCAGGTCAATGAGGCTCTGTTCGTTCCTCCCAGTGATGCGATGGCGATTCCAACTGACGAAACCAAGCTTCCGAAAGAGGCAGCAAACGCATTTCGTGTGCTCACCGTCCAACCCGCCTATCCAGTTCTCGCAAGGGCCAACTACGTCCAGGGCACGGTCGTCGTTCAAGCTACGATCGGAAAAGATGGCAGCGTGATCGCTGCGACGGCCGTTAGTGGGCCGCGCGAATTGCGCCAAAGTGCGGTCGACGGCGTGCGCCAGTGGCGGTTTCGACCTTTCCTCATTTTGGGTGAACCTGTCGAAGTTGAGACGCAGTGGGACGTGGTCTACACGCTCAGCGGCTGAAAGTCTTTAGCGCATTTCCATTGCTCGCCCGGCTGATAGCCTCTGGAGCTTGGAATCGCCGAGCAGCAGATCAAACTCGTAAAGAACGGCCGGTTCGTTCTGATTCCGGCGTCGCTCGAGACGTACGGCCCGTCGGCCGCGCAGCGCAGCGCTTCAGTTTGGGCTGAAGGCGAGGAGGGCGTTGCCGGGCATGGCGCCGAAGCCGGGGTAGCCGGAGACGACGAAGATCATGCCGCCGGCGATGACGGGGCCGCCTACGTCGAGCGAGCCGCCTTTCGCGGGAACTTTGTTCACCGAATCAAACGACTGCGCGGTATCGAAATCCCAGATGATTTTGCCGTCGGCGGTGGCGTAGGCGCGGAGGTGGCCGTCGATCGAGCCGGAGAAGACGGCGCCGGGAATCGCGCTGACGGCTTGCGACTGCGCGGGGCTGCACGGACGCCGGTCGCCGCAGCCGGGCGGCGGAGTCTTCCAGAGCAGCGTGCCGTCGTCGACGCGATACGCGGAGATGCCGCCGCCTTTCGTGGGATCGGGGCCGCCTTTGCCGAATGCGAGATCGGAGACGGCGACGTAGACATTTGTGCCGTCTGTCGCCGGGCCCCACTGCACGCCGCCGAGCAGGCCGCCGACGCCCGCGTGCTTGTACCAGAGCAGCTTGCCGCGCGCGTCGGGATCGACGCCGTAGATGATTCCCGTTTTTTGGCCGAGCAGCAGGACGCGCTCGTGCGAGGGCAGCGCGACGAGAATCGGCGAGGCGCCGAGATCGAATTCAGGGACGGTCGGCGGCTCGCAGCCCACGGCGGGAGGAGCGCCGCATTCCATTTTGTAGATGTCGTCCTTATCGAACTGCGCGGACCACAGGAGCTTGCCGGTTTTCAGATCGAGGGCTACGACTGCGTCGCTCGTGTCGGTGCCCGGCTCGGAATAATTGTCGCCGGTGCCGACGTAGATCCGCTTTTTTGCGACGTCAATTGTGGGGGAGGACCAGATCGCCATGCCGGAAGGAGCGAATATCGTGCGGCCGTCGGGCATCTTGCCGTGCGGCGACGGCGTGTCGGGCGCCATGTACGTCTGCCAGATAATTTTTCCAGTGGCCGCGTCCATCGCGACCACGCTGCCGCGAAACGTGCAGCATTCGTAGCCGGGGCGGCGGCGCGCTTGTTCTTCGCCCGATGAAACGGGGACGTAGAGGCGGCCATCGAGATACGACGGCGTGCCGGTGATCGTCGCGGCGGGGTGGGTGTCGGCGCGGGTGCTCCAGACAAAGGCGCCGGTCGAGGCATCGAGCGCGTAGACGGTGCCGTCCGCTTCGCCGAAGAAAACCGCCTCGACGGAGCCGGATTTGCCGACGAGCATGCCGGAGCGCACGGCTTTCGGCGTGGAAGTCGCCCAGAAGGTGCAGCCGGTGGCGGCGTCGAGCGGGTAGACCGAGCCGTCGTTGCCGCTGACGTAGATGCGGCCGCCCCAGACCGCGGGCTGCGAGCGCACGATGCGCACGTTGGGAATGCCGAAGACCCATTTCAGCTTGAGGTGCGGCACGTCCGCCGCGGAAATTCCCGCTTCGGCGGCAGGCTGAAAGCGCCAGTTCGCGGGGTTGGCGCCCCAGTCCATCCAGGAAGGCGCGCTTGGCGCACCGGGCTTGACGTCCGGCGCGCAGCGATTCGCGAGCTGGTCGGCGGGGACGGGCGTGGCCGTGGCTGGCGATGTGACGGGCGTTGTTGCCGGCGGCGCCTGGGCTGATGCGATGGCACTGAAGGCGGCGCTCGTGGCGAGCAGGCCAGCAGCCGCAACGAGTGAAAGAGTTCGGATTTTCATTTTGTGCCTCCCACCGGCAATCCCAATTGACGCCCGAGACTATACCGCAAGCGACGCGATGATATAAATTGGAGAACGTTCGGGTAAGAGCACCGACAGGATTGTCGGTGCCACTGTACGCCTGGCGATGTCCGTCCATCTCGATAATCCGGTGAAATATTTGCGCGGGGTGGGGCCGCATCGCGCGGCGGCGCTCGAGGAGCGCGGCATCGCGACCGTCGGCGACCTGCTCGGGTATCTGCCGTTCCGCTACGAGGACCGAATTCGATTCACGAAAATCGCCGAAATTATTCCCGGGCAGGTGCAGACAATCTTGGCGGAAGTGGCGAGCGGCGGAGGAAGCACGGTGCGGTTTCGCGGCGGGCGCGGCCCGGTGTTTCACGTGATGGTGCGCGACGCGTCGGGCTCGCTGCACGCGCGATTTTTTCATGGCGCGTACCTCGAAGGGCGGCTCAAGGAAGGGCTGCGGCTCGTGCTGCACGGCAAGGCGGAGTTCGATGCCTACCGGCCGGGGCGGATCGAGATGGTGAATCCGCAGATCGAGATTCTGAGCGGCAGCGGCGACGGCGCGCCCGCGGATTCGACCGAAGTGGGGCGAATCGTGCCGATCTACGAGGCGATCGGCGCGATCAGTTCGCGGATGCTGCGGCGAATCATCTACGCGGTGCTGCTGAATTTCGACGGCAACATTCCCGATCCGCTGCCCGAGGAGATTCGCACGCGATACCGCTTTCCGTCGAGGCGCGAGGCGCTGCTGGCGGTGCATTTTCCGGAGAAGAATGAAAATGTCGAGCGGCTCAACACGTTTCGCAGCCCGGCGCACATCCGGCTGATCTTCGAGGAGTTTTTCTACTACCAGATCGCGCTGGCGCTGCGGCGTTCGCAGGATCACCGGCAGCGCGGGATCGCGATGCGCGTCCGGGAGGAAAAAGTGCGTGAGGCGCTGAAGCGGATTTTGCCGTTCAAGCCGACGGCGGCGCAGAAGCGCGTGCTCGCCGAGATTGCGGGCGACCTCGAAAAGCCGTTTCCGATGCACCGGCTGCTCGAAGGCGACGTCGGCAGCGGGAAAACGATCGTGGCGCTCGAGGCGGCGACCATCGTGATCGAAAACGGCTACCAGGTGGCGCTGATGGCGCCGACCGAAATCCTGGCGGCGCAGCATTTTCTTTCGGCGCGGCGCGTGTTCGGGCCTGCGGGCTACGGCGTCGATCTGGTCGTCAGCGGGCGCAAACGCGCGGAACGCGAAGAAGCGCTGGCGCGCATCGAGAGCGGCGAGACGAAGCTCGTCGTCGGCACGCACGCGCTGATCGAAGACCCGGTGAAATTTCACAAGCTTGGCCTTGCGATTGTCGACGAGCAGCACCGCTTCGGCGTGCTGCAGCGCAAGCGGCTGATCGAAAAAGGCGCGTCGCCGCACGTGCTCGTGATGACCGCGACGCCGATTCCGCGCACGCTCGCGCTGACGCTCTACGGCGACCTCGATCTTTCGGTGATCGACGAAATGCCGCCCGGGCGCACGCCGATCGACACGCGCTGGACGGCCGACGCGCAGTTGCCCGGCGTGTGGGAATTTCTGCGGCGCGAAATCGCGAAGGGCCGGCAGGCGTATGTATTGTATCCGGTGATCGAGGAGTCGAAGCAGGAGCTGAAAGCGGCGACGGCGGAATACGAGCGGCTCGCGAAAAATGTCTTTCCGAAGCTGCGCGTGGGCCTGCTGCACGGCCGGCTGAAAAACGACGACAAAGATTCGGTGATGGAGCAGTTCCGCCGCGGCGAGCTGCAGATTCTGGTGGCGACCACGGTGATCGAGGTCGGCGTGGACGTGCCGAATGCGACCGTGATGGTGATCGAGCACGCGGACCGCTTCGGGCTGGCGCAGCTGCATCAGCTTCGCGGGCGGATCGGGCGCGGAAGGGAGAAATCGTATTGCATCCTTGTGGCGCCCAAAACGATCCTAGGAGATGCGCGAGAGCGGATCGAGACGATGGTGGCGACGTCGAACGGATTCGAGATTGCCGAGCGCGACTTGAAGCAGCGCGGCCCTGGAGAATTTTTCGGCACGCGGCAGAGTGGTGACGCGGCGTTTTCGTTCGCGCAGCCGTTGCGCGATCACGAGATTTTGGAGATGGCGCGGCGCGAGGCGTTCGCGATTGCCGAGAATCCGGCGCAGGCCGAGGAGATTGTGAAGCGGCTGGAGGCGGTGAGCCCGACGTGGCGCGCGCGGTATCAGCTCGCGTCGGTTGGATGAGGAAGCAGGGAGCAAGGAAGTAGGGAAGCAAGGAGGCAAGGAAAGGGCCGCGCCGTCATTCTGAGCGAAGCGAAGAATCTCTCTTCTTTCCCGCTCCGCGCTGCGTCTTCCTCGGGCTAAAACAATGCGTGTCATTGCAGGAAAATTCGGCAGCCGGAGGCTGAAGGGGCCGGGGAAGCTGCGGATGCGGCCGACGAGCGACCGTCTGCGCGAGACTCTCTTCAATATCCTCGGCCCGGCGGTGGCGGATTCGCTTTTCGTCGATTTATATTCCGGGACGGGCGCGATCGGCATCGAGGCGATCAGCCGCGGCGCGAAAGAGGTGGTGCTGGTCGAAGAGCACGCGCCGAGCGCGCGGCTGATCCAGGAAAACCTCAAGGTGCTGGGCGCTGCCGGCACGGCCGAGGTGATGGCGATGCCTGCCGCGAAGGCGCTCGAAAAGCTGGCGGCGCGGCACCGGATGGCGGATTTCGTCTTTCTCGATCCGCCCTACCAGGATAAAGAAGAGCAGCTGCTCGTCCTCGAATTTCTCGATGAATCGCATCTGCTGGCTCCGCAAGGGCTCGTGATCGTCGAGCATTCCTCGAAAGTCGAACTCCCAAAAAGGTTTACGCGGCTCGAACGCATGCGCGTGGTCGAGCAGGGAGACGCGTCGCTGAGTTTCTACTGTCTGGCAGCCGCCGCTTGACCGCACGCATCTGACCCTTCTGGCCTTTTATTCTGTTGGCCCCGCCGGGCAGGTATAATGGCCGGACCCCATGCACCCCCTTCTCCAGGGCGATCCGCATCCCCTCAAGGGTTCCATCGAGGAACTCCCGCCACACTCGCGTCTGCCAAGGCTCGATCTGGCGATCGACTGGGAATCGCCGCAGCAAGAGTTCGTCACCAGCGTCCGAGTGTTTTTCACCGGGCCAAAAGCCCCGAAGAATGGCGAACTGCCCGAAGGCCGCCCGCTGCGCGTCGATTGGATCGAAGGGAAGCCGCCGGCGAAGGCGTTTCTGGCGGCGTGCCTGTGGCATGTGGTTGCCGTTTGGCTGCTGATTCTGCCGATTTGGGGCTTTCTGCCGCAGACGCATCCCACGCTCGCGCCCGTTCAGATCGAATATGACGTGTACGATCCGCCCGATCTGCCGAAAATTTCGCTGCCGCGAGCCGCGATGAAGCCAAGCCCGCCGCCGAAGAAAGCGGACGATGCGAGCAAGCAGCCGGTCGCGCGCGGAGAGGATATGTATCATCCGCGGCAAACGATTCTCTCCGTTCCCGTGAAAGTCACGCATCCGCGGCAGACGCTGATTCAGCCCGATGCGCCGGCCGCGCCGCCGAAGATCGTCACGCCGCTGCCGAATATCGTCGAGTGGGCCGCGAACGAGCAGCCGAAGCTGCGGATTCCCGTGGTGCCCACGGCGGTCGCGCCGAAAATCGAGCGGCGCAAGGTGCGCGACATCGCCGCGCCGGAAGTGGTGAACAATGAGAAAAATTCCGGGCCGCTGAATATCGCGCCATCGCAAGTGGATATCGCGCGCCCGCAAATTCCGATAAACCCGATGTCGAAGCCTGTCGCGCGCGAGCGCACGGAGCACGAGAATCCCGCCGCCGCCCCTGAAATTGCGGAGAGCGCGGGCGATGCCAGTGCGCGGCGTTTAATAGCGCTTTCCGCCACACCAGCGCCGCCCGCCCCGGTGGTGAGCGTGCCGCAAGGGAATCTAGCCGCGCGGATTTCGATGGGACCGGATGCCAAGCCCGGCGCTACAGCGGGCGCGGCGCACGGCGCCACAGGCGCGAACGAAGGCAAAGGCTCCGCCGCGGCGGGCGAGTCCGCGTCAGCAGGTGCGAACGGCGGAGCGGGGAATCTTTCCGCAATGGCGGGCGCGGGCAATGGCAACAGCGAATTGCCCGCGGCGATCAGCGTGAGCGGAGGAAGCCCGCGCCCGGCGGGTGGTGGCCTCGGGCCGGTGCATCGCGGGCTGATCCTGCAGCCGATGGTGCCGACGGAGCCGTCGGCGGGCTACCGGCGAGGGCCAGCGAATGTCGCGGCGCTCAACCCGAACCAGCCGCCCGACGCCATCTTCGGCGGCAAGGAAATCCACTCGATGCGCATCGACCTGCCGAATCTCACCAGCGAGAGCGGAAGCTGGGATTTGAGTTTCGCGCAGCTCGACGAGGACCCGCGGCCGCCGTACCGCCCGAAGGGCGTGCTATCGGGCCCCGAGGCGATCGTCAAGGTGGACCCCGAGTATCCCGAGGATGCGATCAAGGAGCATATCGATGGCGAGGTCGTCCTCTACGCGATCATCCGCAAGGATGGCTCGGTCGACAGCATTCAGCTGATGCGCAGCCTCGATCCGCGCCTCGACAAAAATGCGATGGCCGCGCTCGCGCGATGGAAATTCCTGCCGGGAAAGCGCGCGGGAGTGCCGGTGGATATCGAGGCTGTGGTGCGCATCCCGTTTGAGTATAAGAATCCGCACGACGAGTAGCGCGCAGGCTCGTACGCTCAGCCGCGGGACGGTCGCTGCGTGTATGGGCGCATTATGCCCTCCGATACCAGCGATTCGAGGATGGTTTTGTCCGTCGCGGGATGAAAGACAATACATTCAGGATGGAAATGATCGTAGGCGGCAAACTGAAGGCTGCCACCCTTCTCGATTTGGATATGAATTATCGTGCTAGGAATTGTCCCCCCAATCGCCGAAACAATTGGGTTGATATTGGATGATTCCAGCGGCACGACAATAAAGTCCTGTTTTGGCCAAATGGTGTTTCGCTTGAGGGCCTCTGTTTCTTCCATCGAGGCTCCGGAGATGCTGGAAAAGCGCAGTGCTTTCAGGTCCCCTTCAAAGGAAATGTGAGCGTCCCCCGCCAGCGCTTTCATCATAGCCAGCAACAAGCGTCGTTTGTCGCTTACGTGCCAGAATTTGCCTTGGCTCTCCATGGAGAAATCTTATCATCGGCATCCATTGAGATTCTGGTGACAAGTATTTCTCGTCCCTGAGGTCCACGCTGGAGGGGTTAGCCGACGTAACCGCGGACTATGTAAATCCGGCCGAGACGACTATTCTGAGATGTGATCGAGAATCCAGACGCAAACGCAGACGCAAGCGCACTTGCCCAGCCCCCGCCTCCGATTAGGAAAGGTTCTCTCCGACCCTTTATTCGATGGGTTGTCATCGGCGCGGCGCTGCTTTGGTCGGTTGCTGCGCTGATTCTGGTGGCCGCGAAGTGGATCGATCCGCCGACGACCGCGGTCCAGACGGAGCGCCGCCTGGAGGCTTGGATTCACGGCAAGCCGTATCGCAAGCGATATGACTTCGTTCCGCTGAGCCGAATCTCGCCCGATTTTCAGCATGCGGTGATCGCCGCGGAAGACGCGCGCTTCTACCAGCATCATGGATTCGATTGGCAGGCGATGGAGATTGCCGCCGAAGACGATATGGAGGGCGGGCACCGCATTCGCGGAGGGTCCACGATCACGCAGCAACTGGTGAAAAACCTGTTCTTCGGAACGGGCCGCTCGGTGGTGCGCAAGGGCTTTGAGGCGACGCTTGTGCCGGTGGCGGAATTGGTCCTCGGCAAGCGGCGCATTCTCGAGCTTTACCTCAACGTGGTCGAATGGGGCCCCGGCGTGTACGGCGCCGAGTCGGCGTGCCGCTACTACTACCAAACCCCCGCGCGGGATATGGATCGCGAGCGCTCGGCTCGCCTCGCCGCGATTCTGCCGTTGCCTTTGAAGCGCCGCCCCGATCGCATGAATCACTACAGCGCGCTGATCCTCGATCGCATGCGCCAAATGGGCTGGTGATCGCGTCGCTCATCTCGCGCCATCCTTGACGCTGCATGTCGACCCGGCCGTTAGCTGATGCAGATCGTCGTTAGGTTTCCCGATGTCATGATCGCCCAACACAAGAAATTCGGGTAAGTTCTAGAGAAGTACACTTACTTGCCAAGACACCATAGCGGCAGTTATAGTGCCGCCACTCCCAGGGAGGTGCAGATGACCGCATACGATGAAAATGTTCTGCAACAGCACGCGGAGCGCTATCCAAGCGGCTCTTGGATCGTGTGGTGGACCGCTATCCGGTTCGCATGCGTGGGACTGCTTGTGGCCTTGGTGCTTTCCGCGCTTTTCAGCGCGTACGGCCCTCAGTTGGGTATTAAGGGCGATGTCTCGGGTAATGTACCGTTCGTGATTCTCGTCGGCGGCGTCGTCGGAGCGATCATCGGTATTGGAGCTGGAAAGCGAAAATCGTTTCGACTCAGGTTGCAAGCCCAACAACTGCTCTGTCAGCGCCAGATCGAACTAAACACTCGCGCCATCACATAACCAAATGACCATCGTCGACATGGGCACTTGGAACGCGATTGAGCCTAACGCATTAGCCTCCGAAAAGTCCCAAGATGATCGCGACGGCCGCAGCCACACCGAGCGCGGCTTGTAACGCCTTGCTCTCGGCCTTGCCGCTGAAGGCGAACGAGGCAAAGTGCTCGCAGTTTTGTCCGAACAAGTTGTACGGCTTGCCGATGTTGGCTTCGACGCGCGCGAGAATCCCGTGAACGTGGGCTTGAGACGATGGGTGCGACACCAAAAGAATCGGGTTGCCGTCTCCAAAGACGTACCAGTCCGAGATGGTCACACCGGTCGCCTTCATGTTGTGGGCAATTTGCACCGCCATCCCCTCGAGGACAGGAAACATGCGGTACACGATGCCGTGGTGCCAAACTCCCAAACGCGGAACGAGAACCTTAACCCAGTCGCCCAACCCGATTACATCGCCACTGGCATAACAGGGTCTTTGCATCTCCCACCCTCCCTAAGGCAAGAACGATGCCCCAATTATACAACGCGCAGCCGAATCATCAGTAACACATTGGCGCCACATAATCTTGCGGGGGTATAGGAGGCTTTGTATAGTGCGGAAATGAAGGAACTGCCCTGGATGGTCCTGCTTGGTGTGATTGTTCTGGCGTTCTTCGCGGCTCTCTATTTCGCCGCTCGATCCTGGGGAAAGATGGGACCCGGGAAACGGATTGCGGGCCTTTTGCTGCTCGCGCCGCATTTTCTGCTTCTGGCCTGCTTCGTCGTGTCGCTGCTAAATGGTCACCCGCCTCAAGGATCGCCCGGTTTCAGCACGCAGTTTATCTGTGGCGTTCTGATCGTGTTCATACTGCCGCTTCCGGCCTTGGTAGGGACGGTGTCGGCGCTCGTAATATTCACGCGCGCTCGACTCGGTTCCTAGGCTTATTGCTCAACCAAAATCTGAGGGCGCAGACCCAGAGCCTCCGCGTAAGTGATCAGCATTTCGAGACTGAACTTGCAATCTTTCCCGTCATCAAATCGCTGACCCTCGGCTGCGATTCGTCCAAGCGCTCTGCAAGTCTGCCTGCGTATAGCCCTTCCGCTTGGCCGCCTTGATGATCTGCGAATGCAACTCCGACTTCATTTTGAGTGCAGCCGCCTCTTCCCGGGAGAATCCGATTTGCTCGAAGACGTTGCTTTTCATGCTCGGCCTGGTTCTAGTCACGGCCAATTCTATACAAGAACGTATATAAGCGCCAACGGGCTCACTTGTCGAAGCGTCGTGTGGAGTGCGGGAGCTTGCTTGCCCTGAGCTTCGAAGGGCTCCCGCTGTTTTGGCGCCCCTGCTTGCCGGGGCGTGCTGCACCCATGCTTGAGCCCGAGGTGAGCGGTGGATCGAAGGACGGGTCCGGAGACCCGTGCCAAAACTGTACTCGCGTACAGCTGATTCGCGCGGCGCAATGTGCGAGTGTGGTGTGACGACGAATGCCGTCCGCCCTCCCGGCGAGGGCTGAAGCGCTCTTTGAAAATTTGGGCTGGTAACGGGGCCACTCGGGAGCTTTTGAAATGTAGTTCACTCCGCTTTCCCGGGGCGAGGCTTTTCCGGCCTGTAACGCTAAGGCCTCAGCGTCGAGCAACGTAGCGGCGAGTACCGCTTTTCTCTGCGTCCTCTGCGTCTCCCTGCCCTGAAAATCTTTGTCCCTATCGGGGAGCGGCGATCCCCGTCTTGCCTCCGCCGCTCACCAATCACCACTCACTCTTTTCTAATCGACATTTGGCGATTAGAAATCACCGCAACCTGCACAAAACAAACGATGGGTGCACAGTCTAATCGACACGGCTTGGGCAGGCGTTCTTTTCTATTTCCGCACTCTATTTCGATCCCGGCGCTTCGAAAGCGAGCAGCAGATTCCCGGGCATTCCCGACGTTCCCGTGAAGCCCGAGGTGACGAAAACCATGTTGCCCGAAACGGTGGGGCCGCTGCCGCTCATCGAACCGCCGTGCGCTTTCACGCCATTCACGGTGGGACGCTGGGCAGCGTGTCGTAATCCCACAGGATCGCGCCGGTCTTCGCGGAATATGCGCGGAGGTGGCCATCCATCGAGCCGGAAAAGACGACGCCGGGAACGACTGTGACTGCGGCGAGTTGTCCCGCGCTGCATCCCGGCTGGCCCTCGCACGCGGGCTTGGGCGGCATCGTCTTCCACACGAGTTTGTCCCGTGCGAATGTCGATCGCGAAAAGACCGCCCGATGGCGGCACGACGGCGCCAGGCTTCGGCGGCGAGAGCGACGACGGAATATCCGAGAGCGCGACGTAGGCGTTCGTGCCGTCGGTGGCGAAGCCCCATTCGATTCCGCCGAGCCCGCCGCCGTGGCCGACGCGAACGTGCCACAACTCTTTTCCGCCATTATCGGGATCGAGCGCGAAGAGCACGCCGCTTTTTTGGCCCGCGAGCAGGACGCGATGGCCGCCGCCGAGATTCTGCAAAATCACCGACGAGCCAAAATCGAAATCGGGGCCGACTTTCGGCGGGCAGTTCATCGGCTGCGCCTGGAAGCAGCCGAAATTGAAAACATCGCCGGAAGTTTTCTGCTGCAGCCAGAGGCGCTTGCCGCTGGCGAGATCGAAAGCGACGATCGCGTCGGTGCCTTCATCGGCGGGATCGACGTAGGCGTCGCCGGTGCCGGTGTAGAGCCGCCCGAGTTTCGCGTCGATAGTCGGCGCGCTCCACATCGCGCCGCCCGCCGGGCTGAATTTCGCGTGGCTCGTGCCGGGCGCGGACGGGCCAGGCACCTTGGCGATGCCGTAAGCCTTCCAGATCAGCTTGCCGGTGCGCGCATCGACGGCGGTGATGTTGCCGCGGAACGTGCAGCAGGGATACGCAGGGTCGCCGCCGGTGAGCTCCTCGTTGCCGGTGAGCGGGACGTACAGGCGGCCTTCGTAAAGCTGCGGCGCGCCGGTGATTCGCGCGGTCGGATGCGGATCGACTTTCGTCTTCCAGACGAGCTTGCCGCTCGCAGCATCGAGCGCGTAGAGATTAGCTTCGCTATCGCCGAAATAGGCGAACGCGCGGCCATTCGTCGCCCGGCAGCGACGGTGATCGCATCGCGCACGGTCGTATCGGCTTTGAACGCCCAGATCGTGCAGCCGGTCGAGGCGTCGAGCGCGTAGACAGTGCCGTCGCCCGAGCCGATGAAGAGGCGGCCGGAGACGATCGTCGGCTGGCCGAGCGCCGAGCTCGCGTTGGGAATGCCGAACGCCCATTTCAATTTCAGGTGCGCGACATTTTCGGGATCGAGGCTCGTGTGCGGCTGGTAGCGCGAGTTGACGACGTCGACGCCCCAGCCGTTCCAATTGTGCGGATTCGCCAGGCCCGCGGGCGTGATGGGCGGCGCGCAGGCGCAGAGGTTGGCGCGCGAAACATCCGTGGCGACTTTCGAGCTGAGGAACGCGGCGACCGCGCGGCGTTCGGCTTCGTTCATCTGATTGCCGTAGATCACCATCGCGCCGGATTCGAGCGTCTGCAAAATTTCCTGCTGCGTCTTTTCGGCGAGCACCGCGCGCGTGGGCGCGCGGCTGGTGGCGGCAGCCGGCCCGGCGTGGCACGCGGCGCAGTGCTGCTGGAACAGCGCGGCGCCGTCGGGCGCCGCCTGCGCCGCCGCGCGCGGCGCGGCAAGTGTCACTGCGAGTAATGCAAGAGCGAGGAGGACCAGATTCGTTTTCATCGGCGACTGCATATCAGTTTTGCGTCTCCGGCGCAAGATGATTACGGTTCGCCGAAAAGATGCGTATATCATCGAAACATATGAAAGCCGCCGCAAAGCGATGGTTGGTGGTAGCAGCGCTCTTGCTCGCAATGTTGGCTGTTGCAGCTGGGCTGCAGCATGAGCTCGAAGCGCGGGCGCAACGGAAACGCCAAGCGGGCTACGAGTTGGCGCTCCGGTCTTACCAGCAGGTGCTCAAGCCCGGAATGACCCGAAAGGAAGTAGAGGGCTATATCCGAGCAAGGAACGCCCAGCTCCAACAGACATGCTGTGTTGACCCCAAAGAAACGGGAGTTCGATCGTCGTGGGACGACCTAGTAAAGATTGGAGAAGAGAAGCCACCTTGGTATTGCAGCGCCAACAACATATACATCGCGTTCCAGTTTGTTGACCATGAGCGACGACACGACTACGAAATGCGCGACGACGATTCAGACACCTTGAGGGCAGTCTCGCTGTATCAAACGTCGGAAGGCTGCCTCTGAGTCGCGCGCTTTTTGGGCTTTACACGAGGGCGGGGGAATCCCTATGCTGAAGGGCCATGTGGTACGTCAATAAGCTGTTCGATCAGGCGCAGGTTGAGTCGCTCGCGGCGAAGGGATTTCTGGTGCGCAGCTCGGGCGGCGTGGTCCGCATCGAGAAGCATAGCTGCGGCGCGGAACTGCGCAAGAATCCCGCCGGGCGCTTCCAGATGACGATCGTTCCCTCGATCATGCATCAGGGACAATTCACGCGCCTGTGGGACGCCGGGTATCAGAAATTCCTGCTGACGAACGAAGGGCTGAAGCTGCCGATCCGCGTGGCGCAGCTCGGCGATCTGCGCACGTTCAACGAAGAGCTCCGGACCGCGCTCGGCGTGCCCACGTATTACAACGAAGCCCTCGGTTCCACCTGCCAGTACAGCGTCTACGACCGCGTGAAAGGCCGCACCGGCGATGTGCCCGATGAGACCGTCGGCGCCCACGAAGAATCCTCCGAGCACTAGACGGACGTTGTCCGATCGCGCCAGCAAACCAGAAGCAGATCCCTCGCTGCGTTTCGCGCCCGCACAAAACGCGGGAAAGACAAAGGCGCGCGAAACTCCGCTCGGGATGACAAGTCTTGTTGCGTCGCAGATGCAAAATTTCAGATGTGCCGCCGCGTGCGCCTTCAAGGCTCTAGCTTTGGCTACTGACGAATCAGGTACAGCCCCCAAAGGGAGAGCGTCGTCATCGACAGCCCGAGTATAAGAAAAGCGGCTCTCACGAAGCGTTGATTGCGCCATGGCTCGCCGCCTCTTTGGAGCAGCGGTCCCTTCTTGAGGGAGAGCCAAAGCGCCATGATCCCGAAAGACAATTGTCCCAGACAAGGCCACACGGCAGGAAAGCTCCTGGCGACTGCAATCACTGACAGTATATGTCCGAGTTTCTTTCTGATCGCCGTCAGACCACGATGCTTGTGCTCGATGAGTTGGCTGCCGTCAGGAGCCCTCGACATCGGCTTTCTGTGAGTTGACAAGCGGAATGGCGGGCGCATAGCATGGCCGCAGAATCAGGCGACAGCGCGAGTTGGGGCGCGCTGCGAGGAGTTCCTATGTCGACCGTATATCTTGAAGAGCTTTCGGCGGTGGGCGCGATCCGCTTTCCGGACATTCCGATCTATCAGGGCTTCGGCGCGCCGAGCCGGCTTGAGGCCGATCTGCGCGACTGCGAAGTGACGTACGGCGCGGTGCCGAAGGATCTCAACGGAATCCTCTATCGCTGCGGGCCCGACCGGCAATATCCACCGCTGCTTGGCGACGATATTTTCATCGACGGCGAAGGCATGGTGGTGATGTTCAAGTTCGAGAACGGCCACGTCGATTACAAGAGCCGCTACGTCCGCACCGAGCGTTTCAAGCTGCAGGAAAAGCATCGCCGCGGGCTTTTCGGGCGCTATCGGAATCGCTACACGCACGATCCGGTCGTGAAGGGCTGCAATCCCGGCACGGCGAATACCAACGTCGTGTGGCACGCGGGCAGGCTGCTCGCGCTGAAGGAAGACGATATGCCGTACGAGCTGAATCCCTACACGCTCGAGACGGTTGGCCGCTACGACTACAACGGCAGCGTGAAATCGGTATGGATGTCCGCGCACCCGCATCTCGATCAGACCACGAACGAGTTGCTCACGTTCGCGTATCAGGCGAAGGGCGACGGCACGACGGACGTGGCGTATTTCGTGATCGGGCCGGACGGCAAGCTGAAGCACGAGGTGTGGTTCAACGCGCCGTGGGCGGGAATGGTGCACGACTTTGCGATCTCGGACCAGTATGTGATCTTTCCGTTTTTTCCCCTGCTCACCGATGTGGACGTGATGAAAAAGGGCGGGCCGTTCTACACCTGGCATCGCGACAAGGAAACGGTGGTCGCGGTGGTGCCGCGCTACGGCAGGTCGGATCAGGTGCGCTGGTTCCGCGGGCCGACGAGCTTTGCGGGACACATGATGAACGGCAGCACGAACGGCTCGAAGGTGAGCCTCGACGTGTGCCTCTCGCAAGGCAGCTCGTTCTTCTTTTTCCCGAATCACGATGGCACGCCCCCCGATCCCACGACGGCGCTTCCGCATCTCACTCGATTGACTTTCGATCTGGCTGGCAACACGGAAGACTACAAAACCGACCAGCTTTACGATTGGATGTGCGAAATGCCGCGCGCCGACGACCGCTACTATGGCAACGGAATGTATCGAAAAGGCTACGTGATTTGCCGCGATCCGAATACGCCTGGGGCGGGGAACATCGGATTCGGCGCGGTCGGCGAGTTCGATCACAAGACGGGAAGCGCCACATTGTGGAATCCGGGGCCGGATTCGGGCGTGCAGGAGCCGCTGTTTGCGCCGCGCAAGCCGAATTCGCCGGAAGGCGATGGCTACCTGCTGGCGCTCGTCAATCGCATGGCCGAAAATCGCAGCGACCTCGCGATACTCGACGCGCAGAATCTCGATGCCGGCCCGGTGGCGATCATCAAGCTGCCGCATCGCGTGCGCATGACGTTCCACGGCATGTGGGTGTCACAGGAAGCGCTCGAGAGCGGCCGCTATTCGGTCGCGCGCGCCGGGAGTTAGAGCGCGCAGGTAGCCGCTACAACAGCGACTACCCGCCACGGCGGGCGCGAAAGGCGCGCATGCTGCGGGTGAAGCTGCGCAGCGGTACGTGCTTCGCGCAGTCATTTCATGTCGGAGATGAAGTCTAGAGCCTGGCCCTGACTATATTGATTCACCGTCCAAATGTAGGAACGAATCTCCCGTCCTCACCGTCATTTCGTCCAGCAGGTACCTGAATATCCCCTTAAGGCCCATGAACCTTATCTCCAATATTGGCGCGTCCTTCGGTGAGGCAAACTCCGCCACGCTGTGCCAGGACGTATTGTCAAGCGCCAGAGGATAAATGTTTATATTGCCTACCAGATAATTCTCGGGACATTGGCCGGAGTCGAATTTGGCTGACTGTTGGGCTGTATCGAGTTGCCTAACTAAGTTACTAGCCTTCGCTCTGGCTGCTTGAGAGAGGTTCGATGGCTGTTTCATTCCGTAATAGACAAAAACAATGATCGCGTCTTGCTGAGATTCGTCTCGCAGCTGGTCTTTGTATGGGAGAAGCGTCTTGATGAGTTGAATCGCCTTATCCTTTTGATTGGGCAATTGGTCGGTTTTCTTCAACGCGGCCGTCAATGGCCCGAAATCGGGATTCTTTTCAGAAGCGACGTACTCTATCAAAGGTGTTAGATTCTTTTCGCTGTGATTCCCGACGTACGTTTGAATTCGGATTTGATCAGGGTCGATAGCCTCCAATGAAAGAAACTCGTCCATTTGCCCGGGAATCGCTGCAGAATTTCTGAGTGCAGCGCCGTACGCGAATTCATGCGGCGGAAAGATTCCCCCTTTCGCCCGAACTCTCAAAGCAACAACGAGTAGAAGGACGGCGAGCAGCATTGCAGCAATCAGTGAAGGTGAAATTTTCATTTTCCGTGGCGGACTCCCTTACGGAAGGCCGTGAATAGCTGAATTGTTCATTTCCTCGAGGAGCATACCATGCCCAAACGGTCGCCAGAAGGGCCGCGCTCCCATTGCGCAACTGCGGCAAGCCGTGCGGCTGCAAACAGACGCTTTTTCGAGGTAGCCTATCTTGTGCCTTCCTTGCGTGTACACTGAAGGGCGGAGGGATGGGTATGGCGCAGGTGGTGGCGCTGGTCGATGATTTATTTTTTCAGGCGAAGCTGATCGAGACGGCGAAGCAGCTGGGCGTGGAGCTGCGGACGTGCGCGACGGCGGACGCGCTGGCGGATGAGGTTGGAGCGCGAGCGTCCCGAAGCTGATTGTGGTGGATTTGAATGCGCGGTCGAATCCGCTCGAGGCGATCGAGCGCGTGCGCGCCAGCGGGCCGGAAATTCCTCTGATTGGCTTTCTTTCCCACGTGCAGGTCGATCTTGCGGCACGAGCGCGGGCTGCGGGCTGCGCGGACGTGATGCCGCGATCGAAGTTCACGCAGGACCTGGCAACCATCCTCGCGCGCGCGAAATCCGAATCTTGATGAAAGCGGTTTCGATCTTTGCGATACGCGAGAACGCGTTTGGGCGCGCCGTCGGCGTTGCGGCGGCATTTCTTCGCCCTCCTGCTTTTCGCGCTTCCGGCTGTGGCGCAGCAATCGCCCGCGGACGAGCAGCCGGAAGGTGCCGTTGCGGCGCTGGTGGGCGCGCTTTCGGCTGCGTGCCGCGCAAACGAAACCGATTTCGCGAACTACCTGACCGCGGAAAATGCGGCGGCTTTTCGCGCGCTTTCCCCGGATCAGCGCACGGCATTCGTGAAAAGGTTTTCGCTTTCCGATCAAGCCGGCCGGCCGCTGATTTCGGCCGACATGCAGGGCCACACCGTTTTCCGGTGCATTACCGATCAGCAGACTGCCGAGTTTCGCTTCGGCACGGCAAACACGCACGAGAACCTGGCGTTCATTCCCGTGACCGTGGTGAACGCCGAGCAGACGCAATTCGGGCTCGTCCGCGAGAATGGCGGCTGGCGATTGCTTTCGCTGGGGCTCGTGCTGCTCGATATTCCGCAGCTTTCGAGCCAGTGGGCGGAGAGCGATCTTCTCGCGAGCGAAGATGCGGCCATCCAGACGCTGGACAATCTTGCGGAAGCGATCCGCACGTACCGCGACGCGTACGGCAAGCTGCCGGTCTCGATCGCGCAGCTCGGCCCGGCGCCCAAGGGACAAATTTCGGACGAGCAGGCGTCGTTGATCGACGCGACGCTCGCGACGGGCAGCGTGGGCGGCTACCGATTTCAATACCGCGTGACCGCTGCGGCGCCGGAGCAGTCGGATGGGGCCGAGCCGGCGCAACCGGGCGACCCGAAATTCGAGCTCGCGGCAACTCCGGAAAATTACGGCAAGAGCGGGCGGCGTTCGTTTTTGCTCGATGGCGCCGGGAAGCTGCATGGCGCCGACAAGAACGGACAGATGGCCACGGCTGACGACCCTGCCGTGACGGATAGTGCGCAGCAGTAGGAGTTGTCTCGCTTGCCAAAGAAACGCGAATACTTGCTGCAGGTGAGGCTGCGCAGCGGTAGCTTGCTTCGCTCGCGTTTTTTGGCTGGGCTGAAGCCCAGCCCTTCCATCGTTCGCGCTTCGCGGTCGTGTCCGAGCCCTTCACTTCGTTCAGGGTGAACTGAAGCTCCGACCTCCTGAAGATGTCGCGCGAGACCGCTGCCACCGGTCCGATCATTTCCGGGAAGGCCGAGCTTCGGCGTCCGGTCACCTTGAGGGTATAATGCTAGTCCAAGTTCCGTTCCTGATCCCGATGCCTCCAAAAGCTGCGCGAGAGAAACAGACGCCGGAAGATGCGGTTCGCGACGCGAACCAGCGGTTTTACGCGGCTTTCGAGGCGCTGAATCTGCCGGAGATGGAAGCGGTGTGGGCGCACGACGACGGCGTCGAATGCGTCCAGCCGGGCTGGGACCTGCTGCTCGGCTGGGAAGAAGTGCGCGAGCGCTGGGCGCGGATTTTCAAAAATACGAAGCGCGTCCGCGTGGCGCTGAGCGGCATTTGGGTGCGCGTCGAGGGGCCGGTCGGCTGGGTGGCGTGCACGGCGCGCGTCACAACGGCGTTTGCGGACGGATTCGACGAAGCCACCGTACAGGCGACGAATATTTTCGTCGAGCGCGAGGGCAAGTGGCTGCTCGTCGCGCATCATGCCTCGCCGCTGCCGACCGCGCCGCGCTCGACGGTGCAGTAATAGGTAAGATTCTCGCGGTCCCGAGGCCGCGCGAAATCACTTTTGTATTGATTTCCGGCAATCTTCAGGGATCATTACGTACTCGGAGGCGCACAATCATGGACGATCGCGAAGCCTTTGAAGCTATCCGGCTCGTGTTCCACAGCGACATCCCCGATGCCCTTCTGCGGGACGTGCTCGAAAAAGCGATCAAAAACCATAGAGACGAAATGGCGTCGCGCCAGGGCGCAACGGAGGCTGGTAGGGAGACGCTTGGCGAAGATCTTGAAAACCGCAAGAAGGTATGAATCGCCCTCGCCTGCTACCGAGCGCGAGGGCAAGTGGCTGCTCGTCGCGCATCACGCCTCGCCTCTGGCGACCGCGCCTCACTCGACGGTGCAGTGAGGCGGCATGCCTAGATATCATTCCAATTCCGCGTAGAGGATTCTAAAGCCGCTATGGATGCGAGCCCCCCAGCCCCCCCAAGCGAAGAGAAGACCGAGACTACTACGCCTCCGGTCGGTGTATCCGAACTAATCAGCCCCGTGACAACAGAGCCAGCCGCACAGCAACTCGCAAGTGTTGAAAGAGAAATGACTGGCTTTGAGAAGGCGACGCTTCGTTGGGCCAAAGTCGCAGTGTTGATGTCTGGCTTGGCCGCCCTATTTGTTTGTGCGCAATGGCGCGAGATGCATGTCAGCGGAATCGATACCCACGCTCTCGCGCAGCAGGCAATCTCTCAAGCGTCCGCCATGCAAGGACAGTTAGCAGAGATGCAAAAGCAAAATGACTTTATGAGACGCGAGATGGAAGCAACCAACGCTGCTTTCATACAGGCGGGTGTAGGAATTGATAAGGATTTGAGCACCGTTGAGGTGGGAGCTTCCAATGGCGGCCATGTTGACGCGTCCAATATTCACATCCATGTTGTGATGACACAGAGGGATGCTCTCACCGGACGAATGATAGGACTACCCGTAACGATCTGTGATGACCTGTACAAGCCTAAGCTTACTAGCAGCCCCGGCTTCGATAGCGGTCTGAACCACAAATACTACCCGGCTGATCTGCCACGTGATTCCCAATTCGTTGTTCAGGGGAAACGATGGATCGAGATGAGGTCCGACTATAGATACGAAAACGGATTCGGGAAAACTATCTCCGACACTTCTTGCGATGCATTTCTGCCCGTGTACCCGCCCAATCCAAACGAACCGTTCAGGCACGTCCAATGTGACGAAGCAGTCGTTCATATAAGAGAATATCAAGCAGCGAAAGCAAAACGTCCGAGTTAGGACGCCGCAATGCCGCGGTTTGTTGACTCGACTGGAGGCTGCTGATAAATTTGTTGGTTGGTGTTCCTCACTCGACGAAAACAAGGACCTCCTGGATTATTCCTACTGGTTTCGGCTGCGCTCGGCGCGGCGCTGGCCTGGGGCTGCGCCATGAGCCAGCCTACGGCGACGAAGCCGGCGGGGCCTCCGGTGGTGGTGCAAACCGCGTCGAAGGCCGACCTGATCGCCGAGTACAATCGGCAAGCTGCAGCCGTTATGTCACTTAACGCTGGCGTGACCATGACGCTGACGGCGGGCTCGCAATATACGGGCGTGATCAAGCAGTACCATCAGATTACCGGATTCATTCTCGCCGAGCGGCCTTCGAGCATCCGAGTGATCGGGCAGGCGCCGGTGGTCGGGACGAACATTTTCGATATGGTGAGCGACGGCGAGACATTCGAGATTTTCATTCCGTCGCAAAACAAGTTCATCGTGGGGCCGGCCAACATCGAGCGGCCCTCGGCGAAGCCCATCGAAAACCTGCGGCCGCAGCACCTGATCAACGCGGTTTTCTTGAAACCGATTCCAGCGGATGCGCCGGTTCTTTTCGAGCAGGAGCGCGAAGGGAATTCGCAGTTTTACGTGTTGACCGTGGTGCGAGCGGCGAGCGGCGCGAGCCCGCAGGATTGGGAAATCGCGCGCAGGATTTGGTTCGATCGCGCCGACCTGAGCATTGCCCGCATCGAGACATACGATCCTGGTGGCGCGCTCGTCTCCGACGTGCGATACACCGGCTGGGATAATCTTGGCGGGGTACGATACGCGCGGCAGATTTCCTTGGAACGGCCGGAGAACGACTACCGTCTTGATATTGGGATCACCAAGATGACGCTGAACGAAACGATTACCGCCGACCGGTTCGTATTGAAGCAGCCGCCGGGCACGCAGCTCGAGCGCGTGGGCGAAAGCGCGCCGGAGACCAAGCCTTGATCGGCCACCTGATTCTGCGCAACGCGATGCACCGGCCGGTCCGCACGGCGATCACCATGATTGCGGTGGCGATCGAAGTGATGCTCGTGATTATCGTGGTGGGGCTCACGAGCGGCTTGATTTTCGAATCCGCCAAGCGCACCGAGGGAATCGGCGCGGACATCATGGTGCAGCCGCCGTCGGCGTCGATTTTCATGGCGTTCAGCGGCGCGCCGATGCCGATCAGCATTGCCAACAAACTGCTGCAGCTCGATTACGTGCACGCGGTGGCGCCCGTTCTGATCCAGTTCAATTCCGTGAATGGCCTCGACATCGTTTACGGCATCCAGCCGGACACGTTCGACGCGGTTTCCGGCGGATTTGTGGTGCGCGAAGGGACGACGCTGGCCGATCCGAACGATATCCTGGTGGACGACGTCTACGCGCGCGCCAAGAAAGTTCATGTGGGGCAGAAGCTGCACATCCTCGAGCACGATTTTCATGTGGCCGGAATCGTCGAACACGGCAAGGGCGCGCGGCTGTTCGTTTTCATGTCCACGCTGCAGGAGATGTCGGGGGCGCGCGACAAGGCGTCCGTGTTTTTCATCAAGTGTGACCGCTCGGACCACACCGCGGCGGCGGCGGATGAAGTCCATTCCTTGCTGCCCGGCTACGAGGTGCGGCCGCTGAAGGATTTCATATCGCTGATGACGTCGTCGAACCTGCCCGGCCTCAACGCATTTATCAACGTGATGATCACGATCGCCGTCGGTATCGGCTTCCTGGTGATTTTTCTTTCGATGTACACCACGATCATCGAGCGCACGCGCGAAATCGGCGTGTTGAAGGCGCTGGGCGCATCGAAAGTTTACATCGTCGAGATTATTCTCAGCGAAACCACTCTGCTTTGCCTCGGGGGCGTCGCCTGCGGCATCGGGCTCAGCTATCTCGTCCGGATGATCTGCCTCCGCGTGTTTCCTTCGCTCACGATTCTGATCACGCCCAAATGGATGCTGCTATCCACTCTGATTGCCATCGTCGGCGGCCTGCTGGGCGCCGCCTATCCCGCATGGCTTGCCAGCCGCAAGGATCCGGTCGAAGCACTTGCTTACGAATGATTGCCGGAACCTTTTCGCTCCTAGGCAAGAATGCAAAACGCGACTAAAATGATTTTATCCGCGCCAGTGTGTTCGCTCGTCCGGGAGCCGGCTTTGGAGCCGATACTCAAGACTGAAAATCTGTGGAAAGTGTATCGCACGGGCAAAATGGACGTGCCGGCGCTGCGCGGAATCGACGTCGAAATCTTTCCCGGCGAGTTCGTTTCCGTGATGGGGCCTTCCGGCTGCGGAAAATCGACGTTCCTGCACGTGATCGGAGGCCTGGCACAGGCGACGAAGGGCCACGTCCTGCTCGATGGCAACGATCTCACGGGCATGACGGACGCGGCGCGAACGCTGCTGCGCCGCCACAAAGTAGGATTCGTGTTTCAGAAGTTCAATCTGCTGCCCACGCTCGACGCGTATCACAACATCGCGCTCGCGCAGCACATCCACGGCGACGGCTTCGATCCTCACCGCTTCGATGTTGTGACAAAATTGCTCGGTTTGAGCGACCGCCTGCATCACAAGCCTTCGGAGCTTTCCGGTGGCGAGCAGCAGCGCGTGGCGCTGGCGCGCGCGATCATCAGCGAGCCGAAGATCGTCCTCGCGGATGAGCCGACGGGCAACCTCGACACGAAAACTTCGGAGATCGTGCTGGCCTTGCTGCGCCAGCTGAATAAGGAACTCGGGCAGACGATCGTGATGATCACGCACAATCCCGAAGCGGCGACCTATGGCAACCGCGTGCTGCACATGCGCGACGGAATCGTGGTCGACGGACCGGCCGTCCACTAACATGCGATCCTTCTGGAGCGGCGCTGGGCGGGTTGTTTTTTGGTCTTACGAGCGCGGGAGCTGGCCCTACGATGTGATGGTTGTCGCGATCCTTCTTTTCGTTCTCGTGACGCCGCGCAAATGGTTTCACGATGAGCCGCGACGCGACCGTGCTGGCGGGCTCTGCCGTGCAGATGGTCTCCCAGGATCCCGGACAGCAATACGCGCACGTACCGCCTCGATGCAAAAGCGCTGCCTTCGCGAAAAGCGCGCGACGAAATCCACTCCCGAGCTTGAGCGCGAGACGCACGATATTCTTGGCCGGACGGCGGGCGATCTGAAGGGGCAGACGTTTCAGGTGGTGCGGATCGATCCAGCGCTCTCGGCCGACGGCTCGGTGCTCTACTACGACGTGACCGTGCATCCGTGAACGGTGTTCGGCGCTAGCTTCGTGTTGCGGTATATTTGCTTCGGGCTGGGACTATGAAAACAGAGACTGCCACTCAAACTGCAGAGTTCACTCGGCCGGGCGCGGCGCAGATTCAGGGCGCGATCGCAGACTTGAAAACGCTGCTCGGCGAGCGCGCCACGACGGCCGAAGTGATCCGCGAGCATCACAGCCACGGCGAGTCGTATCATCCCGCCGCGCTGCCGGACGTGGTCTGCTTCCCGCAATCGACCGAAGAGGTGAGCGCGATCGTCAAGATCAGCGCGAAATATGGCGTGCCGATGATTCCGTTTGGCGGCGGTACATCGATGGAAGCGCAGGTCAACGCGATCTATGGCGGCATCACGCTGGACATGCGCCAGATGAATAAGATTCTGAGCATCAGCGTCGAGGATTTGCAGGCGACGGTCGAAGCGGGCGTGACGCGGCTCCAGCTGAATCGAGCGCTGGAAAATACCGGCTTCACATTTTTCATCGATCCGGGCGCGGACGCGACGCTCGCGGGCATGGCTTCGACGCGCGCTTCCGGCACCACCGCCGTGCGCTACGGCACGATGCGCGAAAACGTGCTGGCGCTCAAGGTGGTGCTCGCCGATGGCCGCGCGATCAAGACAGGCTCGCGCGCGCGAAAATCCGCCGCGGGCTACGACCTGACGCGGCTTTTTGTGGGCGCGGAAGGCACCCTTGGCGTGATTACCGAAGTGACGGTGCGGCTCCATCCGCTGCCGGAAGCCGTGGGCGGAGCGAGCTGCACCTTCGCGACGATTCGCGACGCGATCGAGACGGCGATGGAGACGATCCAGCTCGGCATCGCCGTCGCGCGGATCGAGTTCATGGACGAAGTGCAGGTCGAAGCGTGCAACCGCTATTCGAAAACGAACTATCCTGTCGCGCCGATCCTGTTTTTCGAATTTCACGGCGACTCGGTGCGCAGCGTCGACGAGCAGGCCGAGACCGTGAAGAAATTGGCGGAAGAGCATGACGGCCGCGAATTCAGGTGGTTCACGACGCCTGAAGAGCGCGCGCAACTGTGGAAGATGCGGCACGAGGCGTATTTCGCGAACGTGGCGTATCGCACGGGCGCGAAAATGTTCACCACGGATATTTGCGTGCCGATATCGCGGCTCGCGGATTGCATCGTCGAATCGAAGAAGGATATCGAGCGCGCATCGTTTCCGGCGCCAATCGTGGGGCACGTGGGCGACGGCAACTTTCACATGTCGTTCATGATCGACCCCAACAGCGCCACCGAATTGGCCGAGGCGAAAGCCCTCGAAGAAAAAGTGATCTTGCGCGCGCTCGAAATGGGCGGCACGTGCACCGGCGAGCACGGCATCGGCACGGGCCGCAAGAAGTATCTGCCGATCGAGCATGGCCCGGCGCTCGACGTGATGCGCGCGATCAAGCAGACGCTCGACCCCGAAAACCGGATGAACCCGGGGAAAATGGTCGAACCGCGCGCGCTGTGGTAGCTGCGGTTGGGTCCGCGCAGCGGTATGCGCTTCGCGCGACGCTCTGATGTCGGAGCTGAAGCTCCGACCCCCTAAAGAGGCTGAGCCGCCCAGCTCGCGGGAATATCCACGTAAGAACGATTCAGCTCCGCAATCGACTTGCATCCTAGCAGCGCCATCGCGCGCTCGAGATCGGCGCGCAGAATCGCAATCGCTCGCGCGACGCCCGCCTCTCCCGCTGCGCCCAGGCCGTACATGTAGGCGCGGCCGATCAGGACGGCGCGCGCGCCGAGGCAGATAGCTTTGGCAATGTCGCTGCCGCGGCGGATGCCGCCATCGACCAGCACCTCCGTGCGGTCGCCAACTGCGGCCACAATTTCCGGCAGCGCGCGCAGAGTTGAGGCAACCCCATCGAGCTGGCGCCCGCCGTGATTCGAGACGATCACGCCCGCCGCGCCTTCGTCGACCGCGCGCTTCGCGTCTTCGGCGATCATCACGCCCTTCACCACGATTGGCCCGGGCCACTCCTTGCGAATCCATTTCAGGTCGTCCCAGGTGACGACGGATTTCGCGAGGCTCGATTGCGCTTCGGAAAGCGGCAGCGTGCCGCGTCCCGGCACGACGATGTTGTGCAGTCTGCGCACGCCGCCTGCACCGAGGAAGCCGGCAAGCCATCCCGGATGCGCCAGCACCTGCGGCAGGAAGGGAATCTTGGCGAACAGATTCGCGCCCAGCAGCGCGCCCGCGCCGTTTCGCACGTCGCGCTCGCGCATGCCGAAAGTGCCGGTATCGATCGTAATCACGAGCACCGAAAAGCCCGCCTTCTGCGCGCGCTCGATGGCGCCTTTGCCCGCTTCGTGCCCGCCTGCGAGGTAGAGCTGATACCAAAGCGGCCCGGTCGTGGCCTGGGCGACCTCCTCAAGCCGGTGCCCTGACATCGTGGTGAGGACGTAGCCGATTCCGGCTTTGCCGGCCGCGCGCGCCGCAGTCGGCTCAGCGTGCGGATAGAACATGTGGCTAAAACCGCACGGCGCGAGAAGCATCGGCATGCTCAGGTTACCGCCTAGCAGAGAAATCCGCGTATCGCGCTCCGGGATGTACAGCGCATTGCGCGGGCGAAAGGTGACTTCTTCGAACGCGCGGGTGTTTTCGCGCAGGGTCACCTCGGCGTCGGCCGCGCCGTCCAGATAGTCGAAGAGGACGCGCGGCAGCCGCTGCTGCGCGAGGCGCTGCAAGTCGCCGATGTTCACCACGTGCGGCGACGAAACCTTTCGTTCCTGTCGAGTCATCAATCCATCCCCGCGCGTGCTAGCGGCCGCACGGAAATTTGTGCATGAGATTCCCGCGGCGGCGGATTAAGCTTTCCGGCGCTCGGTCTACCGGGTATTCTCGAACACTTGCTGGCGGCTCGCCGATGCGCGTTCGGTGAGTATACATTTTCCGGAGGGCATGGCCTATGAAGGTTGGCGACGCGATCGCCGAAATACTAAAGCGCGAGGGCGTGGACGTCATCTTTGGCTATCCGGTGAACCACCTGCTCGAATCGGCAGCCGCGGCGGGCATTCGCCCGATCATTGTGCGCCAGGAACGCGTCGGGCTGCACATGGCGGACGCGCTCTCGCGGCTCACGAGCGGGCGGCGGCTCGGCGTTTTCGCGATGCAGCACGGCCCGGGATCGGAGAATTCGTTTGGCGGCGTCGCACAGGCGTATAGCGAATCCGTGCCGATTCTGGTGCTGCCGATGGGCTACGCGCGGCGGCTTGCGCACGTCGATCCGAATTTCAATTCGGTGGCGAGCATGCGCTCGGTGACGAAATCCGCGGAGCCGATCACGGCCGCCGCCGAAATTCCCAATATTTTTCGGCGCGCTTTCTCGCGGCTGCGCAACGGGCGCGGCGGCCCGGCGCTGGTCGAGATCCCTCTCGATCTTTTCGCCGAAGAGATGCCGGAGCCCTGGTCGTACGAGCCGGTGATTTCGACGCGCTACGGCCCGGATATCGCGGATGTGCGCAAGGCGGCTGCGGCGCTGGTTGATGCGAAAAGCCCTGTGATCTACGCGGGGCAGGGAACCCACTACGCGCGCGCCTGGGATTCGCTAAAGCGGCTGGCCGAACTGCTCGGCGCGCCGGTGGCGACGAGCCTGCAAGGCAAAAGCGCGTTTCCGGAGGACCATCCCCTCGCGCTCGGTGCGGGGGGCAATGCATTTCCGCGCACCGTCCCGCATTTCCTGGCCAAGGCCGACTGGATTTTCGGCGTCGGCTGCAGTTTCACCCAGACGGCGTTCGGCATCGCCATGCCGCCGGGGAAGAAGTTCATTCACGCAACGCTCGATCCGAATCACCTCAACAAGGACGTTCGCGCCGACATCGGCCTGATCGGCGACGCGCAAATCACGCTGAATACGCTCTGCGACGAAGTCGACCGCCTGATCAAGAAGCCGCGAGAATCTTCCGGCGTCGCCGCGGAGATCGCGCAAGTGCGCAAGGCATGGCTCGACGAATGGGCGCCGCGGATCAACTCGAACGAAGCGCCGTTTTCGCCCTATCGCGTACTGCGAGATTTGCAGGCGACGGTCGATGTGGCGAATACGATCATCACGCACGATGCCGGCAGCCCGCGGGATCAGCTCGCGCCATTTTGGGTGACGAAAAAGCCGCTTACCTACATCGGCTGGGGCAAAACGACGCAGCTCGGCTACGGGCTTGGTCTTGCGATGGGCGCGAAGCTCGCCTGCCCCGACAAGCTGTGCATCAACGTGTGGGGCGACGCCGCGATCGGCTTCACTGGCATGGATTTCGAGACGGCGGTGCGCGAGCGCATTCCGATTCTTTCCGTGCTGCTGAATAATTTCAGCATGGCGATGGAAATTCCGATCATGCCCGTTTCGACGGAGAAATATCGCGCCACGGATATTTCCGGCGACTACGCGGCGATGGCGCGTGCTTTCGGCGGATACGGCGAGCGCGTCACCGATCCCGCGCACATCGTTCCCGCGATTCACAGGGGAATCGAGCAGACGCAGAAAGGCGTACCCGCGCTGCTCGAATTCATCACCTGCAAGGAAATCGCGGTATCGAAGCAATACCACGGCAGACAATGAGGGTGGGCGCGCCCTTTGAGGCGCGCCCGAGTAACCTTACCAGCCCAGGACGTAGGCAAAGACGAGCGGCGCGACGATCGTCGCATCCGATTCGATGATGAATCGCGGCGTATCGACAGCCAGCTTGCCCCACGTGATCTTCTCGTTCGGCACGGCGCCGGAGTACGATCCGTAGCTTGTGGTCGAATCGCTGATCTGGCAGAAGTAGCCCCACAGGGGCACGTTTTCCTTGCGCAGATCCTGGTGCAGCATCGGCACCACGCAGATGGGGAAGTCCCCGGCGATGCCACCGCCGATCTGAAAGAAGCCGAGCGGATTTTTCGTCGCCGTCTCCATATACCAGCGCGCGAGCTCGACCATGTACTCGACGCCGCCGCGAACCGTGGTGGCATTTTTCACGCCGCCGCCGATCACCTGCGCTGCGAACATGTTTCCGAGGGTCGAATCTTCCCATCCGGGAACAAATACGGGCAGATTCCTCTCGGCCGCCGCGATCATCCAGCTGTCTTTCGGATCGATCTGATAGAACTGCTTCAGCTTTCCCGCGTTGAGAATTTTGTAGAGGAACTGGTGCGGCAGGAACCGTTGGCCGGTGCGGTCGGCGTCGCGCCACTCTTCGATCACGATGCGTTCGATGCGACGCATCGCTTCTTCTTCGGGAATGCACGTGTCAGTGACGCGATTCAAGTGGTTGTTGAGAAGCTCCACCTCTTGCGCCGGAGTGAGCTGCCGGTAATCCGGAACGCGCCGGTAGTGATCGTGCGCGACGAGATTGTAGAGGTCCTCTTCCAGATTCGCGCCCGTGCAGCAGATGCCGTGCACTTTGTTCTGGCGGATCAGCTCGGCCACTGAGATGCCAAGCTCCGCCGTGCTCATTGCGCCGGCAAGCGTGAGAAACATCTTGCCGCCCTTGGCAAGATGCTTCACGTAGCCTTCCGCGGCGTCGACAACCACGGCCGCGTTGAAATGGCGATAGTGGTGCTTGATGAACGCCGAAATCGAACTCGTTGCCAATACCTCTGTAGCTGTGCTCATGTGCCCTCCTGATCGAGCCGGCTCAAAATGGAGATTGAAATGGTAAAAACACCCGTAGCGAATGGAGCGTTGCGTTACTTGTGATGGCTTAGAAGTAGCTGGCTGTGTAGCTCAGCAGACGGAAAAATTCGTGGGATGAAAGATGGTGCTGAAAGAACCGAAGATGTCGATCGCGTGCCACGAAGAATAAATAGCACAGATCGCGCGCGATGCATAACGAATTCGATCCGCGTCGAAACATTATGAAAGCAACTTGCGGCCTCCTCGAGGAAGTTGTCCCGCCTTTAGTTGAAACCTGAAACAGAAGCAGCGGCTCTCGGCCCAGACTCGGATAGAGTCTGGGGTGAGATCTCTTTTTAGGAGGAGAGCCGCTGTGAGAAAAAACTATCAGGGAAAGCCAGTCAAGTCCAAGGGGAAGTTCGAAGTATGGGGGCGGAAAGAAGTGTCCGTCCAGGTGCCGCTGCCGCTGGTGGAGGTGTGGGAGGATTTGCAGCCCCGGGTGGAGCAACTGAGCGGTGAAGCTGGGATGCAGATTTTGCGGGCCATTCTGGAAGACGAGGTCACGCGGCGCGTAGGGCCACCACACCGTCCGGGGCCAGAGTCGGGTGCAGTGCGCTGGGGGCGGCAGCCGGGTTACGTGATTTTCAGCGGACAGAAAGTGGCGGTGACGCGGCCGCGGGTGCGCACACGCGAGGGCCAGGAAGTAGAACTGGACAGTTACGCGCGACTGCAACACGACGGACGGCGGCAGCGCGCGGTACGCGAAGGCATCGTGGCCGGACTGACCTCGCGGAATTACCAGCGTGCGGTCCACTCGGTGCTTTCCGGGTACGGGATCGAGAAATCCAGCGTGAGCCGGGAATTCGTCCAGGCCAGTGCGGCGCAGTTGAAAGAACTGTGCGAGAAGAAACTCAGCGATCTGGACTTGGTGGCCATCCTGATCGATGGGATTCATTTTGGCAAGCAGGTGCTGGTAGTGGCGCTGGGCATTCAAACCAGCGGAGAAAAAGAGGTTTTAGGGCTGTGGCAAGGAGCGACGGAAAACACCACGGTGGTGAAGGAGTTGCTGGAAGACCTGGTGGCGCGCGGTCTGGATCCGGAGCGGCGCTACTTGTTCGTGATCGACGGAGCGAAAGCATTGCGAGCAGGGATCGAGCGGGTGTTCGGTGAGCGGGCCGAGGTGCAGCGTTGCCAGATCCACAAACGGCGAAACGTAAAAGATCATCTGCCGAAAAACGCCCAGGGCGATTACGACCGGAGAATCCGCAACGCCTACGCGATGGCCGAGTACGCGGCGGCCAAGGCCGAGCTGGAGAAAATCTTCCGGCAACTGGAACGCATCAACCCCAGCGCAGCGCGGAGTCTGGAGGAAGGTCTGGAGGAAACGCTGACGGTGCACCGGCTGGGCGTGGGTGAACGGCTGCGCAGAACATTGGCTTCGACCAATCCTATCGAATCGTGCCTGTCGACCGTCGAGAAAGTAGCACGAAACGTGAAGCGCTGGCACGCCGGAGACCAAGCCTTGCGCTGGACAGCGAC
The DNA here is from genome assembly GCA_963814735.1 of uncultured Acidobacteriota bacterium. Lineage (GTDB taxonomy): Bacteria > Acidobacteriota > Terriglobia > Acidiferrales > UBA7541 > Palsa-295. Next base: position 61,145 of record CAWFEC010000002.1, read on the forward strand.
CGGGTTGCTGGAGGCGCAAACGAAATTCCGGCGAGTGAAAGGCTACCGGGAACTCGACTCATTGCAGCACCGCTTGAATCCGTCATTGACGCAACGGGTCCGGGTCGCTTAAGGTGCAATCCTTCGAGAGTCGCTGCTTCTGTTTCAGGTTTCAACTAAAGGCGGGACAACTTCCTCCTCGAGAGTCGTAGTGGCATCCAAGTAACGACTGTTGGGCGGGCCTAGGCTATCGCCGCTCGTTTGCGCTAACATTTGAGTTCGCCGGTGCGGCGGCGCGGCCAGGAGAGACACCCAAATGTGCGGTATTGTCGGCTATATCGGCCCGAAGCGTGTTGTGCCCCTCATCCTTGACGGCCTCAAGCGCCTGGAATATCGCGGATATGATTCCGCCGGAATCGCCGTCGTTGGCGACAACGGCAAGCTCGAGATCCGGCGCGCGCCCGGCAAGCTGCGCAATCTCGAAGAGTCGATTCGCGCCACTCCGCTCGATGGAGTCTACGGCATCGGCCACACGCGCTGGGCCACGCACGGGCGCCCCACGGAAGAAAACGCGCATCCGCATCGCGACTGCACCGGGGAAATCGTCGTAGTGCACAACGGCATCATCGAAAATTACATCGACCTGAAGAAACAGCCTGGCCGCCGAGGGCCACAAGTTCGTCACCGAAACCGACACGGAAATCATCGCCCATCTGATCGAGAAATTTTCGAAGGACGCGCCGCTCGAGGAAGCAGTGCGCAAAGCCGTCAAGGCGATGAGCGGGAGCCTACGCCCTGGTCGCCGTCTCGGCGAAGGATCCGAATAAGATCGTCGCGGCGCGACTGGGACCTCCCATCGTCGTCGGCCTCGGCGATGGCGAATTCTTCGTCGCGAGCGATATCCCGGCAATCCTCGCGCACACGCGCAGCATTTTCTTTCTCGGCGACGGCGAAATCGCCGTTCTCACGCCGCAGGGCGTGAAGCTCACCGATTTCGAAAGCCATGCGATTACGCGCCCGCCCCAGCACATCACCTGGGACCCGATCATGGCGGAAAAGGGCGGCTTCAAGCATTTCATGCAGAAGGAAATCTTCGAGCAGCCGCGCGCCGTCCGCGACACGCTGCTCGGCAGGATTTCGCAGGAAACGGGAAAGGTCTTCCTCGACGAAATGGACATCACCGAGGAGGAATTCCGCAATTTCCGCGACGTGAAAATCGTCGCCTGCGGCACGAGCTGGCACGCCGCGCTCGCCGGGAAATTCATGATCGAGCGCCTGGCGCGGATGCCGGTCGAGGTGGATTACGGCAGCGAATTTCGCTACCGCGATCCGATCGTCGACAAGCACAGCCTGATCATCGCCATCAGCCAGTCGGGCGAAACGGCCGACACGCTGGCCGCCGAACGCGAAGCGCGGCAAAAGGGCGCGCAAGGTGATCGCGATCTGCAACGTGGTGGGCGCGATGCTCACGCGTGAAGCGAGCGGCACGATCTACACGCACGCGGGCCCGGAAATCGGCGTCGCTTCGACGAAAGCTTTCACCGGCCAGCTCACCGCGCTGATGCTGACGGCTTTGTATCTCGGGCAGGTGCGCGGCAAGCTCGCCAATACCGAATCGCAGAGGCTGATGCAGGCGCTCACGCGCGCTCCGCACAAGATCGAAACGATCTTGCAGCACGACGCGCAGATCGAAGATCTCGCGCGGCAGTTTTTCCGCCACACCGATTTTCTCTATCTCGGGCGCGGCATCCACTATCCGATCGCGCTTGAAGGCGCGCTGAAGCTGAAGGAAATCTCCTACATTCACGCCGAGGGCTATCCGGCGGGCGAGATGAAGCACGGCCCCAACGCGCTGATCGATGAAAATCTGCCCGTCGTGATGATTGCGACCCGCGATGAATCCGATCCCGAGTCGATGATGCGCTATGAGAAGACGATCTCGAACCTGCAGGAAGTGAAGGCGCGCGACGGCATCGTGATCGCGGTCGTCACCGAAGGCGACAATCTCGCGAAGGGCACTGCCGACCACGTGATCGAAATTCCTGCGGCTCCCGAGCTGATTGCGCCGATCCTCGAGGTCGTACCGCTGCAACTGCTCGCCTATCACATCGCCGTACGCCGCGGCTGCGACGTCGATCAGCCGCGCAACCTCGCAAAATCCGTCACAGTCGAATAGAATCGGCGCATGAATCGGCCGAGCCGCCCCCCGGCACGCGACGCAGCGAACGCAACCGTTGACGTGCTGATCAGCTTCCAATAGGTTTGAATGATGCGCATTGCGTCCATTCTGCTCTTGATCGCGCTGCTCCCGGCGTGCGGGTCGGCACAATCACAATCGCAAGAGGGGACGTCACGGCTCGATTCTGTGCAGGTGACGGGCTCTTCGCGCTTTCCCTCCGCGCAGCTGGCCGCCGCCACCGGCCTTCAGGTGGGCACGCAAGTCTCTCGCGACGATCTGCAGAAAGCGGCCAACACACTCGCGCAGCTCGGCCCGTTCGTCACCGTCAACTACCGCTTTTCGAGCACCGATGCGGGCGTGCGCGTGGAATATCAGGTGACGGATGGCCCCGAGGTCCCGCTTTCGTTCGACAATTTCCCCGGCTTCACGGACGACGAGCTGAAAGCGGCGATCAAATCCGCCGGCGTGCTTTTCGATGGCCAGGCGCCGCCGCACGGCGCGATTCTCGATGCCATGTCGGACGCGCTCGCGCAGCTGATCGCCAAGCGCGGTATGAATTTTGCCGTCTCTCACGCGCTCGTTCGGCTTCCCTCGGGCGATGACGTTCAGCAATTCCACATCGAAGGCGACGCGATCAGGATCGCGTCGATTGATTTCTCCGATCCGCTCGCGCAGACCGACCGCGACATTCGCGCGCGCCTGGGCGACGTTGTCGGGCAGCCGTTTTCGCGCAGCGCGATCGAGATCTTCGAATTCGAGCAGGTGCGCCCCGTCTATCTGGCGCACGCCTTCCTGCAAGTGCGTTTCGATCCGCCGCAGGCGAAGTTTGTGAATGGCGCGGTCGCCGTCACAGCGCAGATCGTTCCCGGTCCCGCCTTCACCTGGGGCGGCGCCACGTGGAGCGGCAATACGGCCGTCGGAGTGCTCGATCTCGATACGGCAACCCCTCTGCACGCCGGCGATGCCGCCAATGGAATGAAAATCGAGGCGGGATGGGACGCGGCGCGCGCACTCTACATGCAGCACGGCTACCTCGATGTCGATCTCAAGCCGGTAGCGAAATTCGATGCCGCTGCGGCGAAAGTCAGCTATGCCGTTTCCGTCACCGAGGGACCGCAATATCACATGGGCAAGCTCGTTCTCAGCGGCCTTTCGATCGACGGTGAAAGCCGCGCCCGTGCCGCGTGGAAGATTCCGGCGGGCGAGGTGTTTGACAACAGCATGTACCAGGACTTCCTCGAGAATGGAATCAAGCAGGCGTTTGCGGGCTTTCCCTTTCACTACGAAAAGATCGGGCGCTTCCTCCAGAAAAATCCCGCGAACGACACAGTCGACGTCATGCTCGATTTTCAATGAGCCGTCAATCGATGCGCCGAGTGCTTCGTAGCTCTCGCGACGGGATGGCCGACTGATGCGATCTGCCTTACTGCTCGCGTTCCTCGCAGGCGGTCTCTTTTTGTCGAATGCTGCTATGGCGCAGGAGCCGAATGCCTCCGCGCCTTCCTCCAAAGCCGCTCAGGACGCCGAAGCAAAAAAGCAGGCGGAGGCTGAAGCCGAGTTGCAAAAGGCGCTCGCCGACGCGGCCGACGACAGCGCCGCGCTGGTGCGCGATCTCACCGCCTATCTCGCGCGCTTTCCGGATTCTCCGCGGCGTCCCGAGCATCTACCGCGCGCTCGTCGAGGCCTGCCAGCAGATTCGCAACAACAATTGCGCCCTCGACTACGCCGAGCGATTCATCGCGCTTCGTCCCGATGATTCGCAGATGATGCTGCTCGCAACGAGCCTCCTGCAAAAAAAGGGAGACGACGCGAGCCTCGTGCGGGCCTCGGGATACGTCTCGCGCGTGCTCGATCGCGTCGAAAAAACTCTGCCTGAAGAGAAGCCCTGCCAGCGAATCGCTCTCCGAATGGCAGGACGGCCACGCGCAGCTCCTCGCCGCTCTCTATTACGTTCGCGGCGAGATCGAAACTTCCCAGAAGAATTACGATGCGGCCACGAAGGATTTGCAGAAGAGCAATTCTTCGCGGCCCGAACGCTCTTGCCGCTGAAAAACTCGGCGAAATCGCGGAACTAAAAAACGATCCCACTGCGGCGATAGATGAATATGCTCTCGCGTTTGCGCTGCCCGAAAATGGCCCCGCCGGGACGGTCGATCGGCGGGATTTGCGGCTCAAACTCGGCAACGTCTGGCGGCACGTTCACGGCAGCGATCAGGGCCTGGGCGACGCCATCCTTGCCGCATACGACCGCGCCTATCCGGCGCAAGCCGACGCCGCCAAGGCCCCCGCGGCGCGAAACAAAGAGGCCAAGGATGCGTTCGAGTTTGTGGTGCGGCGGCTCGATGGCACGCCGCTTCCGCTGGCGCCGCTCAAGGGCAAAGTGGTTGTGCTGAGCTTCTGGGCCACGTGGTGCGAGCCTTGCGAGGAACTCGAGCCGCTCTTCAATCAGGTAGCCGGGAATTACGTGGGGAACACCGATGTCGCGTTCTTCGCCGCCAATACCGACGACGATCAGGCGCAAGTCCCGCCGTTCGTCGCGAGCCAGAAATGGGATGTGCCGGTAATCTACGCCGACGGCCTCGACGATTTCATGAAGGTCGATAGCCTGCCGACGGTTTTGATTCTCGGCCGCGGCGGAAACATCGTGTACCGCGTCGGCGGCCTTCCGCCCGAAGGATTCACCGAATCCCTCACAGCAGCGATCCAGAGCGCGCTTGGGACAACTCACGAGTAGCTTGTTGTGTATAATTGCGAAAAGAAGTCCGGTCGGCGGCCCGACTAGGAGGCATCCAAGATGAAAGGCAGCCACCTCTCTCGGAAGCGCTACTTTCTGTCGTTCGCCGGGGTTTTCATCTTTGTGGCATCCTTGGCCCTTCTCGCATTATGCGTCGCTATCGACCTCCGGTACGGTTCGAGCATTGCGATAATCTGGGTCGTTATCGCAGTACCGATATGGAGCACGATGTTCCTGCGGGAACCCTCCCAGCCGGCGAACTATCCGCGCATTGAACATCTTCGGATCGCCGGGAAATACGCTTCAACGGGCGCCTCGAAACTCGGCGTCTCTCCTCTGTATCTAAAGTAACGATTTCCTCGCAGGATCACAGGGTCGGCGAGTTTACGCTGCTTAGTTGTGCGGCATCGCGTGCGGCAAGAATCGTGTTGATGTGGATGCTCACCGTATCCTCCAGCTGCCGGGCATACCCGCCCGCCAGCGTGATTGCCACCGGCGCGCCATGGCGGCGCGCGTAATCGAAAACGAGCGCGTCGCGCCGCGCGAGGCCTTCCATCGTCAGCGAGAGCCCGCCCAGTTGGTCCTCGCGGTAGGGATCGGCGCCGCCAACGTAGAAAAGAATCTGCGGCGAAAAATCGTGAAACGCCTGGTGCAGGTGCTTTTCGAGGATCGCGAGATAGTCGGCATCGCCGATGCGGTCCGGCAAGTCGATATCGAGGGTCGAGCGCGATTTCGGGAACGGATAATTGTGTTCCTGATGAATCGAGAGCGTGAAGACGTCTCCATCGCCGCTGAAAATCTCGGCGGTGCCGTTGCCCTGATGAACGTCCGTATCGACCACCATCGCCCGCTCGATCTTGCCGTCGAACTGCAGCCGCCGGATCGCGACCGCCACGTCGTGGATCACGCAGAATCCCTCGCCATGATCCGGGCAGGCGTGGTGAAAGCCGCCGCCCACGTTTGCGGCCCAGCCGTCTTCGAGCGCGCGCTGCCCCGCAAGAATCGATCCGCCGGCGGCGAGCCAGCAGGCTTCGACCAGCTTCTTCGAGTAGGGAACTTCCATTCGCTGAATCTCGGCGGGGCTGAGCGAGCCTGATTTCAGCTTGTACACGTAGTCCTGCGAATGGACGCGCAGAATATCCTCATCGGAGGCAAGCTTTGGCGCGAGGAAATCATCGGGCGCAGCGAGTTTCTCCGCGAGCAGCCGGTCGTGGATCAGCCGGAATTTCTGCGAAGGGAATACATGCGTTCCCAGGTTCAGATCGTAGCGCTCGTCGTATATCAGTTTGAATGGCAGCACGATTCGGCCAGCCTATCGCGAACGCCCGCGGAAAACAATTCGCGCGGCGCTCCGGCGGTGGGTCAGTTTCCGGTTACGCGACTTATCAGGGGTTGACCCAGTTGAGCGGTTGCCCTGTCAGGATAAGCAGACAGCGATGGAGTGACCAACCACCACCCCAAGGCGAAGTCCGAAAAGCCCATTTGCGTTTCTTGTTTGTTTCAAATACATTCCCGTTCCTGCAATGGCACGCCATGTTGGCAAGAGGGTTGCTGCAACGGATAAGTCGGGATGCGAGAATCCGCCACAGAATCTTGCATCTAATTCACGACGCTAATACTGCTCAGGCGCTCGCCAACATATGCGGCGGGCCTTTGGAAAAGAGGAGTTGGCAAGATGACTACAAAGCAGACCGCGAGACTTCGATACCTATGCTCGATTCTGACCCTGCTTGCACTAGCTCACGCCGCCCTGGGCCAGGCTCCGCCGCCCACCGAGCTTTCTTCCGAAGAGGTCATCGCACATGTTGCACCCTCCGTAGCGGTGATCCTCACCGGAGAGGGCGCGGGGCGCCTGAGCGGCGTGGGCTCCGGAATCATTGTGCGGTCCGACGGGGTCATTCTCACGGCGTATCACGTGATTAAAGACGCCCGAGAAGTGCAAGTCCGACTTAAGACCGGTGAGATATATGACCATGTGGAACTCGTCGCCGTGGACGAGCGACGCGACGTGGCCGCCATTCGCATTCCGGCGGTAGCCTTGCCCGCTCTGCCAGTCGCGCCGCTCGAAGAGGTACGGCCGGGCGAGCCCATCTTCATCGTTTCCAATCCCTCCGGGCTGACGTGGAGCGCGTCGGCGGGAGTTCTGAGTGCAGTGCGACCGGTGGAAGAAGTGCTGACGACACAGAGCGGTTATCGTGTTTTGCAGTTCACCGCACCCGTATCTCCGGGCTCAAGCGGCGGCGCTGTCGTGGACTCGAAGGGTCGTGCGCTCGGCATTGTGGTTTTCTCCAAGCAAGGCCAGGCCCTCAATTTCGCCGTTCCCCTGGAAACCGTGTTTGGGCTGCTGCGTCAGGGCATGCGTCAATTCCTGGGCCAGGATCTGCAGCCCCGGCAGCCCTAAGGCCTCCTTCCAGCGCCAGCCTCATGAGTGAAAGGCCTGCAGAGTTACTCCGGAGCGCACGCACCATTTTTGTCCACTCTCGCACCGTTTGGTTCACGACTGCCACGCTCGAAAAAGAGTTAATGAAACAGCGGGATTTTCAAGATTGGGGGCTTGCAATCGTACGAGATCGCAGGCTCGCAGATCTGGACATTGAGGTGGACCGACCGCTATGGACTTACACTTTCACCGTTGTCGTGCAGGATGCCCGCACCAGCATGTTACTCGGCAGCGACAAGGTCGTGGCCGCGAGCGGGGACCTTGCTGCTCCGAGTCTCGCTGAAAAGATTGTGAAAATGATCGCGGCAGCCCGTTCCGCGCAGCCCACTCCGGCCCAGAAGAATTAACGCGGTGCTTCTATTGGGCTTCGGAGTCGCGTGCCACCGGCAAGATCGGATTAATGCTGGCCCACTACCCCGCCCAACAGGCCGATTTCGGCGTTGCCGCCTGCCGTCGCCATGTGCTAGGGTTTTTGCGATGCGGCGCGCGCATGCCATTCTCGTGATCCTCGCCCTGCTGGGGACGCCCATGGCGCTGCTAGCCCGTTCCGATTGCAACCAATCGGCGTGCGACTGCATGTGCACCCTCGTGAATAAGACTCTTCTCGCGCACGGGCGCCACGCTCCGCTGCTGTGCGGGCAGGCTGCCGGCTCGCTGCATCAGTGCGCGATGCATACGAAGCATCACCCGCCGGACTACGGCCTGAACACGCTGATGGCCCCCACAGCGCCACTGCCGATTGCATCGCTTGCCGCAGCAATCACGATCGCGCAGGTGTTCGCGCCGCAAATGCTATCCACGCCGTCCGGTTTTCTCGCCGCTCCCTTCGAACCTCCGCGAAGCTAAGTCCATCTCCCGAAATAAACTCGCGTTCAGTTTTCGCGTCCGTGCTTGCCGAGGCTGAACGTCTCTGAGTTCAAGCTGCGGGTGTCCGCCTCGGCCGCGCTCAATGCGCGGTCGGGCACGATTCTCGACGCGCTACAGACAGTCGTCCGTGTGGAAAACTGCCGGACAGATGAGGAGCATTTCTATGCGGTGGGTGTGGATAGGATTAGGTGTCGCTGCTCTTATGCTCGTGTCGCTCTCGGGGCTGCATGCGACGGTGTTTGGCACGGTTCGCGGAATCGTGCACGATCCGCAGCACCGTCCGATCGCCGGGCGCGCGCGTGACGCTGAAATCGGCCACTTCGGCGTGGTCGCAGAAAACGCAGACCAATTCCGAAGGCGAATTCAGCTTTCCTGCCGTGTCGTTTCGGTGACTATACCGTCTCGGCAAAAGCTCCGGGGTTCGCTGAGTTAGGGCAGAGCCTTACGCTGGCCTCGGATACTTCTGAGGTGCTTCACTTGCAGCTTTCCATCGCGGCTGTCACGCAAACCGCGGTCGTTACCTCGCAAGAAGGCACGTCCGCGCTGGAAACGTTTACGCCGACTACGCTGGTCAATCGCGAGACCATTCAGCGCACGCCCGGCGCCGATCTGACCAACAGCCTCGCGATGATCACCGATTTCACGCCCGCCGCTTACATGACGCACGACATGCTTCACATGCGCGGCGGCCACCAGACTTCGTGGCTCATCGACGGCGTTCCCATTCCCGACACGAACATTGCGACAAGCCTCGCTCCTCACGTCCTTCCGCAGGATATCGACTACGTCGAGATTCTCCGCGGCAGCTACGACGCTGAATACGGCGACCGCACCTACGGGATGTTCAACATCCTCCCTAAGTCCGGCTTCGACATGAACAACGACGCCGAACTCACCACCACCGTCGGCAGCTTCTATCAAACCGACGATCAGCTCAGTCTCGGCGGCCATACGGAGCGGTTCGCCTATTACGCCAGCGTCAACGGAAACCGCAGCAATCTCGGGCTCGAGACTCCGGTTTCGCAGGTCTATCACGACGCCGCGAATGGCTACGGCGGTTTCAGCTCGCTGATGTACAACCTCGACCAGAAAGATCAGCTGCGTTTCGATGGGCAGCTCCGCCAGGATTACTACCAGATTCCCTACGATCCCGATCCCACCGATTTCGAAAACTCCCAGTTCGATACGCACGCGCTGCGCGACCATGAACTTGAAACTGACGGCTACGCGCTCTTCTCGTGGGTGCACACGTTCAACCCAAACGTGGTGCTTACCGTCTCGCCGTTCTATCACTACAATAGCTCCGGCTATCACAGCCCGCTCAACGACTTCCCGGTCGTCACGAATACGGTCTTCTCGACAAACTATGGCGGCGGCCAGGCCGTTCTTTCGTTCCACGCGCCGCGAAATGACGCGCAAGTCGGCATCTACTCCTTCGCCGCAAACCAAAACGAAAACTTCGGGCTGATCTTCAACGATGGCAGCGGCACCGTTGTTGCTCCAGAGAAAGACAGCGTCCCCGGCGACGACATCGCCCTTTTCGCGAGCGACAAATTCACCGTCACTTCCTGGCTCACGCTGATCGGCGGCGTCCGCGCCACTCATTTCTCGGGCGGCGTCACCGAGAACACCACGGACCCGCGCATCGGCGGCACGCTTCGGATTCCGCATTTGAACTGGGTCTTCCGCGCATTCTGGGGCCAGTTCTATCAGCCGCCTCCGCTCGTCACGCTGGGCGGCCCGCTCATCAATCTTTGCGGCTCCCAGGGCTGTAGCTTCCTGCCGCTTTACGGCGAACGCGACGAAGAGCATCAGTTCGGCGTCACCATCCCGATTCGCGGCTGGTCGCTCGACATCGACAATTTCGAAACGCGCGGCGTAAATTTCCTCGACCACAATAATATCGGTGAATCGAGCGTCTTCATTCCGGTGACGATTGCGGAATCGCGAATTCGCGGCACCGAGCTCACCATTCGCTCGCCGCGCGTCTGGAATCGCGCGCAGTTCCACCTCGCCTACTCGAATCAGATCGCGCAGGCGGCCGGCGCATTTACCGGCGGCCTGATCACGGCCGGCGATCCGCCGGACTGGGGCGCGCTCGATCACGACCAGCGCAACACGCTCAACGTGGGCTCGAACGTCACGTTGCCGTGGCAGGCGTACGCCAGCGGAAACGTCTACTACGGCTCGGGATTCTCGAACGGTTCCCAGGGAAATCCAGGGTCGCCGTATCAGGATGCATATCTTCCGGGCCATGCGCAGATCGATCTATCGCTTGGGAAGGAATTCGGCGAAGGATTGTCGCTCTCGGTGACGGCGCTCAACGTCGCGAATCGTCACCTGTTGATCGACAACAGCCTGACCTTCGGCGGATTCCATTACGATAATCCGCGCGAAATCTACGCGGAATTTCGCTGGCGCTTCCATTACTGACTTCGATTTCCGATTTCGTGCGCGTAGAATGTATGGTGGTTCAGAAAGGTGAATTCAAAAATGCAACAGGGAAATCATGAACAACGGCTGGCGCACGCGGCACTCGCGCTCGTCGTTGTGTGTTTTATTTTCGGCCTCGCAGCATGCAAGAAGCAGGAAGACGCCAACGTCAAGCGCTTCCATCTCGTTGGCAAAGTCGTGGCCGTCGACACGAAGGGCAGTTCCGTCGTCGTCGACCACCAAGCCATCCCCGGCTTCATGGACGCGATGACCATGGCCTATCCCGTGCGCGACGTTCGCATTCTCCAGCCGCTCGAAGTGGGCGATGAAATCACCGCCGACGTCGTCGTCGCGGCCGACGGCGCGTATCTCGAGAATATCGTCGTCACGAAAAAGGGCACGGGCGGCAAGGGTCAGGCGCCGACCAGCGAACACGAGCCCACGCCCGGCGAAAAAGTTCCCGATTTCGCGCTCACCAATCAGGACGGCAAGCGAATCCATCTGAGCTCGTTCGAGGGCCACGTCCTGCTCGTCACGTTCATCTATACGCGATGCCCGTTTCCCACGTTCTGCCCGCTCGTCTCGCGCAACTTCGCCGAGGTCTACGCGCAGACGCGCAAGAATCCCGCGCTCGCCTCGAAAGTCCGCCTGCTCACGATCAGCTTCGATCCCGCTCACGACACGCCGAAAGTCCTTCGCGCGTACGGCGGATCGTTCGAAGATGTCGCCGGCAAGATTCCCTTTGATCGCTGGGAATTCGCGGTGCCGCCTTCGCAGGCCGAACTGAAAAAAGTCGCCGACTATTTCGGCCTTTATTTCACGGACAATGGCGGCCAGATCGTCCATTCGCTGAGCACCACCGTGATTTCGCCCGAGGGAACCGTCTACAAGTGGTACGAGGACAATCAGTGGACGCCCAAGGAACTTGTCGCCGATGCGAGCGCCGTGCTGCAAGAAGGAAACAGCTCGACGGCCGTCGCGAAATCCGATCCTGCGAAAGACGGCCCGCGCGCGAACTGACGTCCTAAGATTTAAACGTAGCGCCGGGTCCTTCAGCCCGGCTCTTCGCCAAGGCAACGCGTCCGAGACGCGGCGAAGCGGCAGGTGTCGTCCGCGGTTTTCTCTTTAATTTTCGCGTTCGAGGATGAAATCAGGGACGACGCGCAGCGCACGGCGATACTCGGTGTCGGGAAGTTCGTCAAGGCAGGCCTTCGCGCGGTTCACGTAGTCGCGCGCGAGATTTGAGGCGCGATCGAGCGCGCCCGTTTCGCGCACCAGCTTCGCAATCTGGTCAGGATGCACGCTCAGGAACCCGCGTTCCTCGAGCACCCGCGCGATCAGCTTCCGGCCTTCGGACGCCGAATGCCCGTTGCCGTTGCCATCGGCCGCGGCCGCGCCATTTTGCAGCGCAAAAATAAGAGGCAGCGTCACTTTGCCTTCCTTCAAATCGCTCAGCACGGGCTTGCCCAGCTTTTCGAGCGACGCCGTGAAATCGAGCAAATCGTCCACCAGCTGAAACGCCAGCCCCGCATTGCGCCCATATTCCGCAAGCGCTTCTTCGATATGCTTCGGCTGCTTGCCGAGCACGGCACCGAGCCGCGCGCAGCCGCTGAAGAGGCACGCCGTCTTGCGATAGGCGAGGTCGATCGCCTCGGCTTCGGTCAAATCGATGCGCCCAAGGCACGCGAGCTGCAGCAACTCGCCCTCGACCATGTTCTGCGTGAGATCGATCAGAATATCGAGCACCGCGAAATTCCGCTCGCGCAGCGCCATCTCAAACGACTGCATGTAGAGCCAGTCGCCCGCGAGGACGCTCATGTGGTTGCCCCAGCGCGCGTTCGTGCTCGGCCGGCCGCGCCGCGTCTCCGCGCCGTCGATCACGTCGTCGTGGACCAGCGTCGCGCTGTGGATCATCTCGACCACCGCGCCCAAATGGATCGCGCTCTCGCCGCGATAGCCCGCCGCTCCCGCGCTCAGCAGCAGCAGCGCCGGACGCAGCCGCTTCCCGCCGCCCTCGCGCAGGTAGCTCGAAATCTCGGCCACCGGCTGGATCGCGCCGCAGTTCTGCGCGGCAATCTCCTGCTCGACCAGCGCGAGATCGTCCCGCACGAGATCGAATATCTCCTTGATGCCCTTGGCGATTTGGACAGCGAAAGCCATCCCCTGGTCTACCTCGCGCCCTCGTGGGGCTGGTTCTGAGAAGCTGGCGTACCGAGTCTGAAGAACCGCCGAAAGTTCGCCGCCGTGGTGGCCGCAACCTCTTCGGGGGCTAAGTTTCTCACATTCGCCAAGGCTTGCGCTACCTCTACCACAAAGGCGGGCTCGTTGCGCTTGCCGCGGCGTCCCTGCGGCGGGAGGAAGGGCGAATCGGTTTCGGTGAGCAGGTTTTCGAGCGGCAGCTCGCGCGCCACGTCGCGCAAATGCTGCATTTTCGGGTAGGTGATGTTGCCCGCGAACGACACGAGGAAGCCCATGTCGAGCCCGCGCCGCGCCTCGGCGGGCGTCGCCGTGAAGCAGTGGAAAATGCCGCCCAAGCCGCTCGGCGCGCCAATCGCTTTCGAGGATTGCGAGGCAATCGTCCCAGGCGTCGCGGCAATGGATCACGATCGGGAGCTTTGCCGCGCGCGCCTGCTCGAGTTGGCGGCGGAAAACGCGCTGCTGCACGTCGCGCGGCGCCTGTTCCTCGTCGTAATGGTAATCGAGCCCCATCTCGCCCCACGCGATCACGCGCGGGTGCCGGGCGAGTTGGTCGAGCTGCGCGAAATGCTCGTCGGTGGCGGCCTTCGCGTCGTACGGGTGAACGCCGATCGTCGCGTAGATCCAATCGTGCTGCTCGGCGAAGGGAATCGCGGCGTCGATGCGCTCGGCCGGGCTGGTCCCGCTGCCGATCGCCAGCAGCGCCTCGATGCCCGCCGCGCGGGCGCGCTCGAGCATCGCCGCGCGGTCGCCCTCGAATTCCGCCGTCTCCAGGTGCGCATGCGAATCAATAATTTTCATGGCTGTCGAGAGAATTCTACCGGGATTTGCGCAAGCGCCCGCGTTTACTTGCGCGAAAAAACGGAGCCGAAAGGGGCGCTCGCACGGCCTGCGCGATGCCGAATCAGCCGCGGAGCGGCGATTGTAGCTTGGCCCGGCACGCGGCTGCAGCGAAGTGCCGGGTATGGCGCGCCCAAACCCTAGCCCCGGAGGGGCGATTGACTCGGCCGCCCTGGCGGCAAATGCCATGGGTCCTTTCGGCAAGGCCGAATGCCCTCTGAAAGATCTGAATACTCGTGCAGATTCTAACGACCGAGAGATTGAATGTAGCTCACCCCGCTTTTCGGGGTGAGGCTTTTAGGTTTTAGAGGTTCGTGGGATGTCTATTTGACCTTTGCGCCAGGGGCGACGTCTTCGGCAAAGGTGCAGAGGACGGGCTTGCCGTCCGGGCCGACCGACGCCGCGAGCAGCATGCCGTTCGATTCGAGGCCCCGCATCTTTCGCGGCGCGAGATTCGCGACGATCACGACTTTGCGCCCGACCAGCTCCTCGGGCGTGTACGCCAGCGCGATGCCGGCGAGTACCTGGCGGACTTCGTCGCCGATATCGACGAGCAGCTTCAGCAGCTTGTCCGCGCCCTGAATCCGCTCGGCGGATTTGATCACGCCGACGCGCAGCTCGACCTTGGCGAAGTCTTCGATGCCGATCTTCGCGCTTGCGGGCGCGGGCGCGTCTTGTGCGCCCGTCCCGAGCGAAGTCGAGGGGCTAGTGCTCCCTGTGCCGGTTCCAGCCGAAGGCGAGGGGCTTCCGGGCTTGCCCGCCGAGGCGGGATTCCGTATCTCGTTTTCCATCGCTTCAATCCTCTCCATCGCTTCCTTTTTTTCGACACGTGGGAAAATGGGCTGAGGTTTTCTAACCCGAGTCCCCGGAATCATGCCGCCCCACTTCAACTGATCGATTCGCGTTCTCGTCAAGTCGTCAGTTCGACCAAGCTGTCCCCAGATCTTTTGAGTTCCTTCTGGAATCACTGGATGTGCCAGCACCGTAATCATTCGAGTGCATTCGATGGCGGTATACAGCACGTCCGCAAGGAGTTTGCGCCGTAGCGGATCCTCCGCTACTTTCCAGGGCTTATGGTCTGTCAGGTAGACATCGACTCTAGACACAATCTCCGAGACCTTGGACACAAACTGAGGTATGAACGAAACGGATTCACCGACATTTACATAGTCGAAGAAGAATTTGAACCCTTCGGCTGTCTTTTCCGCGTACCAATCCAAATTGAACGGAACCTCCAGCGAGGATGGGACGGGAACCAACCCGTCAAAGTAACGTTCGATCATCGCTAGTGTTCGGCTCGCCAGATTTCCAAGCCCGTTGACCAGATCGGCCTCGTAACGAGTGAGCAGGGCGTCAAGCGAGAAATTCCCGTCTTGGCCGAAGACGGTTTCGCGCAGGAGGTAATAGCGCAGGGCGTCGTTGCCTAATACCTTCACGATTGGCTCGGGGTAGGCAACGTTGCCCTTGGACTTGCTCATCTTTTCCTGCCCGAAGAGCAGCCAGCCGTGCGCGAAAATCTGCTTCGGCAGCGGCAAATCCGCGGCCATCAGGAATGCGGGCCAGTAGACCGCGTGGAAGCGGATGATTTCTTTGCCGATCATGTGGAGATTCGCGGGCCAGAAGCGCTCGAATCTCTCCTGCTTTTGCTTGTCCTCGCTGGCGTAGCCGATGCCGGTCATGTAGCTGGTGAGCGCGTCGTACCAGACGTAGAAGACATGCTCGGGATCGCCGGGCCACGGAATGCCCCATTTGATCGTCTTGCGGCTGATCGAGACGTCTTTCAGCCCCGCCTCGACGAAGCTTCTCACTTCGTTCATCCGGAAATCGGGCTGAACGAATTCGGGCTTTTCGCGGTAGAGCTGCAGCAGCTTTTCCTGGTAGGCGGAAAGCCGGAAAAAGTAGTTTTCCTCGGAAATCAGCTCCGCAGGGCGCCCGCACGTCGGGCAATTCACCGGTTCGGGCGTGTCGCTGACGTAAGCGTTGTCGTAGATGCAGTAGCGGCCCTCGTATTTCGCTTTGTAGATCGAGCGCTTCTCGGCGGGCAGATTTTTATCGCGCTCGAGCGTGCGGCGCACCAAGGTCTGCACGGCGCGTTCGTGTTCCGGCGAAGTGGTACGGACGAAATCGGTGATCGTGATCCCGAGCAGCTTCCACAGATCGCGGAAAATCTTTTCGTTCTTGTCGACAAGCTGCTGCGGCGTGATCTCGGCTGCTTCGGCGGCGCGCTCGATATTCACGCCATGCTCATCCGTGCCGGTGAGATAAGCGACATCGTAGCCGCACATCCGCTTGTACCGCGCGATCACGTCGCAGACGATCGTCGTATACGCGGAACCGACGTGCGGCCGCGAATTCGCGTAGTAAATGGGCGTCGTCAGGTAGAACTTAGGTTTACCCTGAGCGTTTGCCGCGAAGGGCTTCTGATTGGTGCCGTCCGATTGATCCATGGAGTCTGTGCGAGCGATCTGTATTTCCGCTGCGGAATCGACGAAAACGATACTATTCTGGCATGGGACGGCTGTCAAACGAGCTTACTTCGAAGCGATGCTCCTACCGATGCTGCTAGACTATCTCCACGCTAGGCTGGTCCCATCTCTCCCCTTTTCTTATTGCCAAGGATACGTCAGATGGGGCGCACTCTTTCGCGGTGATCCTGATATCAAATTTGAAATACTCGTTTGCCGACAGGATAGAGTAGGCGCGAAGGGGGAGCTCTGTTACCTGCGGAGTTATTCTTTCGTGCATGTTGTCTATCCACAGGATGTTTAGCCGTTGGTCTATGCCTCGTTGCAGCGTCACTGAAGGTTTGTCCGACACCGACCACATCAGTTCAAGAGGCTCATCCAGCGACGTAAGTTTCCACTCGGCCGTAGGCATAGGTCGGCCCCACACGCGTAAGAGGTGCCCTCTGCACTCAGTAAGGGGGGAGTCCGATAAGCATTTTGGAGTAATTTGGATGTAGATCCTGGAAACGTCCGCTTGATTGGTGGGGGTCTTCAGAATGTCGAAGCCCTCTATCCCGATCGCTGGAACCGACCGCGAGTAATAAGGGTACCAAGCGTAGTAGCCAGCCACGAGCATAGCCAGGACGAATATCAGAGTTAGGGGTGGTGTACCCAACGCCCACCAAATAAGAAAGACAACGCCCAGGATGGTTTCTCCAAAGAGAATGTTCATCCACTGACGCGCTAAGGTTTCGAAATAAGAAGGCAGAAATCGGGCGGTCTTAAACCGGTCCTCGAACCATTTGCCAGGGCGGCCCATGCAGTTGGAATCTATAACCGCACGACACAGAGGCCAAGTCTTAATTTGCGCCAGATACAAAGAAGCTGGCGCTTGTAATTCGACTCGATGTTGCTAACCTTCTTGGGCTAACAATTCCATTCGAGGCTACGAGTGTACAAGACGATCGACGAGCGGATACGGAAGGCGCTGCGGCACCACATCCACGAGCGCTACAAGACGGACGTGCCGGTGGTCACTGAACGGCCGCCGAAGCTCGCGATGGGCGAGGTTGCTTCGCCCGTATGCTTCGAACTGGCCAAGCGGCTGAAGAAGCCGCCGCGCGCGCTGGCGCAGGAGATCGCGAATTCGCTGAAGCCGATTCCAGGCGTCGCGCGAGTGGAAGTGGCGGGCGGCGGATACCTCAACGCGTTTCTCGCCCGCGGCGAGTTCTTTCGCGCGGCGTGCAGCGAATCATTGAAGGAAGCGGCCGCGCCGAAAGCGGATGCACCGAAGGTGATGGTCGAGCACACCAGCGTGAATCCAAATAAGGCCGCGCACATCGGGCACCTGCGCAACGCTGTCCTGGGCGACACGTTTTGCAGGCTGCTGCGCTACGCGGGCAAGCGCGTCGAAGTGCAAAACTACATAGACAACACCGGGGTTCAGGTGGCGGATGTAGTTCTCGGATTCACGCATCTCGAGCCGAGAACGCCGGGCGAGGTGCGCGCGCTCGCGGACCAGCCGAAATTCGATTACCTCTGCTGGGATCTGTATACGCGCGTGACGCTATGGCTCGCGGAGGACAAATCGCGGCTCGAGCTTCGTGCGCAGACGCTGAAGGAAATCGAGGAGGGGCACGGTGCGGCGGCGAAGATGGCGGATGTCGTCTCGACGGCGATCGTCCACTGCCATCTGCGCACTCTCGACCGGCTGAGCATCGACTACGATTTGCTCTCGCGCGAGAGCGAAATCCTGCACCTGAAATTCTGGGATGCGGCGTTCGAGATGCTCAAGCAGCGCGGCGCGATCCAGTACGCCGCGACTGGCAAGAACGCGGGATGCTGGGTGATGCAGCTTCCCTCGGACAAAGAGAAGCCCGAGGGCGCCGAAGCGCCTGCCGCAGATGACGAGCCTGCCGGGCTAGCCGACGCGAAAATCATCGTGCGGTCGAATGGTACCGTCACGTACGTGGGCAAAGACATCGCCTACCATCTCTGGAAATTTGGGCTGCTCGGGCGCGATTTCTTCTATCGCCGATTTCATAAGCATCCCGATGGGCGCGAGGCCTGGACGACGGCCAGCGAAGATGGCGAAGCGGGCGCGCCGGAATTCGGCCACGCGAAAGAAGTGTTTAATGTGATCGATTCGCGGCAGGCGTATCCGCAGCAAGTGGTAGTCGCGGGCCTGCGCGCGCTCGGCTACACCGAAGAGGCCGATCACCTCAAACATTTTTCGTACAACGTGGTCGCGCTGACGCCGCGCTGCGCGCTCGAAATGGGCTACGAAATTCCGCCCGAGGACGCCAAGCGGCCGTACATCGAGGTGAGCGGGCGCAAGGGGCAGGGCGTGAAGGCGGACGACCTGATCGACCAGCTTCTCGAGAGCACGCGGCAGGAAGTCGCGTCGCGGCATCCCGAACTGGCGGGCACGTACGAGGGCAACCAGATCGCGAATGCCGTGGCGATCGGCGCGCTGCGTTATTTCCTCCTGCGATTCACGCGCTCGACGGTGATCGCTTTCGACTTCAAGGACGCTCTGAGCTTCGAGGGCGAGACGGGGCCGTACGTCCAATACGCCGTCGTGCGAATCAACGGAATCGGACGAAAGTGGTCGGAGCTGAGCGAGGAGATACGCCAGGCCGATATTCAAAACTATGTTCGCATGGAGCACAAAGAGCTTGACGTCACGCAGTTCCTCGCTGCTCCCGCGGGAGACGACCTATGGGATCTGACACTGCTGGCGGGCTCGCTCGACGCGCGCGTTGGCGCCGCGGTCGACGGGCAGGAGCCGGCGTTTCTCACGCGCTACGCGTTCGAACTCGCGCAAGCGTTCAACGTCTTCTACCACAAGCACCAAATACTCTCGGAGCAAGACCCCGAGAGAAAATCTTTTCTCCTGCGGCTGACCGGTCTCGTACACCAACAGCTCGAAGCCGCGCTCGCGCTGCTCGGGATTACCGCGCCGGAAATGATGTAAGTGGGAGCACCGACGGGATTGCCTGCGCCACTTCCGCTTATGGCTTGTTAAGGCGGCAAATCTGGCTTTCCTCGGCTTTTTAAGCCTGTTTAAGCTCCCGACGAATATATGAAAGGTGTACGCGTCGGAGCAGAAAAAAACACGAAAATTCGTCCGTGCACTCCACTATTGCTTCAGCGCGAAGTCGACGATGGAGCGGATGGCGATGCCGGTGGGGCCTTTCGCGAGCCACGGGCGGCCGTCGTCGGCCCAGCAGGTGGAGGCGATGTCGAGATGAATCCACGGCGTGTCGTCGACGAACTCCTTGATGAACCACGCGCCGGTGCTGGCGCCGCCGCCCTTGCCGCTGCCGGTGTTGCGAATGTCCGCGATATTGCTCTTGATCATTTCCTCGTACTCTTCGTCCATCGGCATCGGCCACATTTTTTCGCCCGCGGCCTTGGCGCTTTCGAGGAAGCGATCGAGATATTCGCGCGGCGTGCCGAAGGCGCCGACGTGGACGTTTGCGAGCGCGACTTCGATCGCGCCGGTGAGCGTGGCGGCGTCGATGAGATGCGTGCAGCCGAGCTGGCGCGCGTAGAAGACGGCGTCGGCGAGGATGAGGCGTCCCTCGGCGTCGGTGTTGATCACCTCGATCGTTTTGCCGGACATCGCGGTCTGCACGTCCCCGGGCTTTTGGGCGCGGCCGCCGGGCATGTTTTCGGTGGCAGGAATCACGGCGATCACGGAAATTGAGGGCTTCAATTTCGCGAGCGCGCGCATGGCGCCGAGCATCGTGGCGCCGCCGCCCATGTCGTATTTCATCTTTTCCATATTGTTGGCCGGCTTGATCGAGATGCCGCCCGTATCGAAGGTGACGGCCTTGCCGACCAGGCCCAGCACGGGAGCGCCCTGCCTCGGGCGTTCGGGCGTGTAGCGGACGACGATGACGCGCGGCGGCTCGTTGCTGCCCTGCGCGACGCCGATCAGCGCGCCCATTTTGAGTTCGCCGATTTTTCTCTCGTCGAGGATTTCGATGGCTAGGCCGGCTTCCTTGGCCATGGCTTCGGCGCGCGCGGCGAGCATGCGCGGCGTGAGCTTATTCGAAGGCTCGTTGATCAGGTCGCGCGCAAAATTCTGCGATTCGGCGAGGACGCGGCCATTTTCGATGGCGGCCTGAAGATCCGCGCCGAGGCCGCCGTCGAAACCGCAAAGCGAAACAGACTCGATCTCGCGATTCTTGCGGTCGGTGCGGTATTTGTCCGATTCGAAATCGGCAACGATCAACCCTTCGACCACGGCCTGCGCGGCAGCGGGTCCGCGCTCGCCTTGGCGCGTGAGAAACGCGAGCTTTTTTACGCCGCGCGTTTTGAGGTGGCGCACGGCGGTGCCGGCGATGTTGCGGAGGTCGGAGACCGCGAACTTTTCAGGCTTGCCGGCGCCGACGAGGAGCAGCTTTTTGGCCGTGAGCCCCTGGGGAAAATGGAGCAGCGTGAGCTCGAGCGACTTGCCGGTCAGCTCGCCGCTCGATGCGAGCGAGGCG
The DNA here is from genome assembly GCA_963814735.1 of uncultured Acidobacteriota bacterium. Classification (GTDB taxonomy): domain Bacteria; phylum Acidobacteriota; class Terriglobia; order Acidiferrales; family UBA7541; genus Palsa-295. Next base: position 81,756 of record CAWFEC010000002.1, read on the forward strand.
AGCTGGCCATTCAGCGCGCGGTCGATTTCGCCGAGGACTCCTTCGAATTTGTCGTCCTTATCGAAGACGTAGGTGACGAGGGCGTCAGTTTGTACGGCAAAGTACGGCTGCGACTCAAGTCGGATCTCCATGGCTTCCTTTCACCTCATCGCCGGCGGGAGCGGTAGATCGCTTCGTCGGCCTCGCGTTTCGCTTCCTTGCGTCTTTCGGATTCGCGGCGGTCGTGGAATTTCTTGCCTCGGGCCACCGCCAGTTCGCATTTTGCGATGCCGTCGCGGAAATAAATCTTCAGCGGGACGATGGTCATGCCCTTCTGCTGTGTTTGCACGATCAGGCGCTCGATCTCGCGGCGATTGAGCAGGAGTTTTCGTCTGCGCAGCGGATCGTGATTGCGAAATCCGCCGGGCTGGTACTCCGGGACATGAAAGTTTACCAGCCAAGGTTCTCCGGCGCGAATCTCGGCATAAGCTTCGCGAAGGGTTCCTTTGCCTTCGCGGAGGGCTTTCACTTCGGTGCCGACAAGGACCAGACCGGCTTCGAGTTTATCGAGCAGATCGTAGTTATAAGAGGCCGACCGATTCTGGGCGACGATCTGAACGCCCTCGCGGCTCTGTTTTTTCGCCGTGGATTTCACTGTTTTGCCATGATAGCCGCGGGTCGCAGGCACCCGCAAGTTATACTGAGTGGTGGATTTCCGGGTTGTTGTTAACGGACTTTCACGGTGTTGTAACAGATGCAGGTCCCGCAACCCCCTATATTAACCAAGATGATCGGCAACGGGGAGGATTCCTTGCCGCATCAAAACGCGGGTGCTAGACTTCACAAGGCTCGGGTGACCCCGGAGGTTCTTGTTGCGCCGTCCAACGTGCGTGGCCGTCTTGGCGTTCGCCATTCTCCTCGGAGGCTGTCCCAAGGGGAATGAGGATTACGACGCCGGAAAAAAGGCTGAGGCGATTCAGGACTACGATACCGCTCTGGTTCACTACGAGCGGGCGCTGAGGTCGGACCCCACCAACGCTGAATACAAGCTCCGCGAAGCCAACGTACGATTCCATGACGGCCAATACCATCTCGAGCAGGGCGAAAAAGCGCTCAAACAGGGCCAGTTGCAACTGGCTCTCGGGGAGTTTCAGAAGGCGCAGGCGGTCGATCCCTCCAACGCAGCCGCCGACCAGGAAGTGAAGCGGACGATGGATCTATTGGCCGCGAAGACCGCGGCGGAGACTCCGAAGATAAATCCGAATCCCCCGGATGACAGCGACCTGCTGGCGGCCCCGCCGGAACTCAAGCCTCTTTCGCGCGAACCGATCAACCTGAAAATGACGAACGACTCGCGCACGGTTTTCGAGACGATCGCGAAGCTGGCGGGCCTGAGCGTGATCTTCGACCCGGATTTCACTTCGCGCCGCATCTCCGTGGACCTGCCGAACATCACTCTGGAAGAGGCGCTGGACGCTGTGTCGTTTGAAAGTAAAGCCTTTTGGGAGCCGATGACGAGCAACGTGATCCTTATTGCGCCGGACAATCCGCAGAAGCGGCGGGACCTCGAGAATGAAGAAGTCAAAACGTTCTATCTCTCGAACACGCTGACCCCGCAGGACCTGACGGAGGTGGTGAGCAGCCTGCGGCAGCTTCTCGATTTGCGGCGCATCAGCCAGATGAACTCGCAGAACGCGATCGTGGTCCGCGACACACCCGATAAGATCGAGCTGGCCGCGAAAATCATCAACGATATCGACAAGGCGAAGCCGGAGGTTCTGATTCACGTGCAGGTGCTGACGGCCAGCATCAACCGGCTGCGCGACCTGGGACTCCTTCCCGGCCAGAGCGTTTCGATAGCATTCAATCCCACCTGCCAGAACCAGCCGAACAGCAGCAGCGGCAGCTGCGGCACGAGCACCGGAACAACAGGTTCCACGGTCACGCAAATCGCCCTGAGCAGCTTGAAGAATCTCTCGTCGGCAGATTACAGCTTGACGCTGCCCGGGGCGACGGCCAACGCGATTCTCACCGACAACCAGACGAGGATCATCCAGGATCCCGAACTGCGCATGAGCGACGGCCAGAAGACGACGCTAAAGGTCGGCGAGCGGGTGCCCATCGCCACGGGAAGCTTTCAGGCCGGAGTGGGAGTGGGGGCGGCGGGCGGCGCAGGCGTGGTCAATCCTCTGGTGAACACGCAGTTTACATATATCGACGTCGGCGTGAACATCGAGGTGACGCCCCACGTGCATCCGGACGGCGACGTGAGCATTCACGGGTCGGTTACGGTATCGGAAATCGACGGCACGAGCAGCATCGGCGGAATTAACCAGCCCATCATCGGCCAGCGCAACATCGAGAACGACGTCCGGCTGAAAAACGGCGAATCGAGCATGCTGGCCGGGCTTATCCAGCGCACGGATACGAAAAACATCAACGGCATCCCGGGCCTGGCCCAGCTTCCCATGCTGCGCTATTTGTTCTCGGACAACAGCACGAGTGTCGCGGAAAGCGAAGTGCTGATCATTATGACTCCGCATGTGATCCGCTTCCCGTCGATTTCGGCGGAGAATCTGCGGACGCTGGCGGCCGGAACGGATTCGAATGCGCGGGTCTATCCCGATAGCGAGTTCACGCAGGCACCGGCAGGCACGAGCGCGGCCTCGCCCTTGCCATCGACTTCGCAAGCGACACCGCAGCCCGGTGCAGCGGCAGCGAGTCAGCTTCAGTTCGAGCCGTCGAACGTCACGCTGCAGGTGGGCCAGCGCACGACTTTGGGGCTGGCCGTTTCGAACGTCAACGACCTGTATTCGATCCCGCTGCTGATTCACTTCGACCCGGCTGTTGTGCAGGTGGAGGAAGTGCGTGATGGAGGATTCCTCTCCGGCGGCAAGCAGGAGATCGCGATCGTGCAGCGGATCGACCAGCAGCAAGGCCAGGTGATCGTGTCGGCCACACGCCAGCCGAATACGCCGGGCGTGAACGGGTCTGGCACGCTGCTCGGACTCGTGGTCAGGGCTGTGGCGCCGGGCAAAACCGCACTCCAAGTCCTTCAGGTGAATGCACGCAATTCGCAGCAGCAAACCATCCCGATGGTTTCCGGCGAGGCGACCATCGAGGTGCCGTAGGAAGAACGAAGATGGCCAGGATTCATCGCAGGGCAAAACATTCGTGGATGACGCGCCGGCACGCGAACGATACCGGAATGACGCTGCTCGAGTTGATCATTTCATGCTCGATCCTCGTGATCCTCGCGACTGTGGCGCTGCCGCTGGAACGCGTGAGAGTGATTAGCGCGAAAGAGGAAGTGCTGCGCTACGACCTTCGTGAAATGCGCGACGCGATCGATCGCTATCACGACGACGCCGAAAAAGGGAAATTTCAGGTGCAGGCGGGCACCGAGAACTATCCGCCCGATCTGGAAACGCTCAAGGACGGCGTTCAGATGAGCGCTCAAGGAACGGGGATTTTGGGCGGGGTTTTGGGCGGGACTGCGACCGGCGACCAAAGCGGGACGAACCAAAGGGTCCGGTACCTGCGGGAGATTCCGGTTGATCCCATGACCGGAAACACGGACTGGGGACTGCGTTCCGTGCAAGACGATGCGGATTCGACGTCGTGGGGCGGGCAGGACGTTTTCGATGTTTACAGCAAATCGCAAGGGACGGCGCTCGACGGGACGAAATATTCTGACTGGTAGAAGCATGGGAGCACTCGGCCACGCATCATGACGATCCTGGATATGCGCGAAGACAAGACGAATCGAGAAATCGGGGAAGAGCGCGGCTTCACGCTCCTCGAGGCGATGATCGTATGCGTGATTATCGCGATTCTAGCCACTCTTGCCGTGGGCGGTTATCGGCAGACCGTGATTCACGCGCGGGAAGCGGCGCTCCACAGCGACCTCGACGTGATGCGCCGGGCAATTCAGGAATACATTCACGATAAAAACGCCGCGCCGGGATCGCTGCAGGATCTCGTCGACAACAGATACATTGGTTCGATCCAGGATGATCCGATCACCGGTCAGAACGACTGGGTGACGGACGAGTGCGACGCGTATTTTGATTCCGACCAGACCTCAATGAACGGGATTTGCGACGTGCACTCCGGCTCGCAGGATGTTTCTCCGTTCGAGAACAAACCCTACAGTCAGTTCTGAGAAGTTTGCGGCGGGTGGGCGGCGAAGTACTGGCTCAGGTTCGCCGTGAACTGATTCATGCCCGCGAGAACGTCGCGATCCATGGCTTCGACGACGTTCGCAACTGTTTTGCCTTGCACAGGTTCGTCGTGCGAGTACTTGTCGCTCCAGATCGTTTCGCCGGACTTGCTATCGAACAGATCGATCTCCATCGAGAAGCGAGCGACGAGGTTGGGCCTGTCGACGCCGTAAAAGGAAAAGAGCTGGCCGCGCAGGATGTAGTCGCCGCGGGCGCTGCCTCCGATCGGGGTGACGGAGCGATATTGCCCGGTTGCGCGCAGCGAAGAGATCAACACCTGCCGCAGCATTTCCGGCGGCAGCTCCGCCCAGCGGTGGTACTCATAGGCACCCAACTGGACGTCGCCGCTGCCGTAGACGATGCGCGAATCGCGGTAAAGTTGGGGCGCGGTGATGCGGCCGACGATGAGGTTCACCGGGTAGGGAGCAGGCTGGGCCGCCGGCGCCGGGGGATTGATGTCGAGCACATAATACTTGTAAGGGCGCGACGCGCCGCACGCCGCGGAAAATCCCGCCAGTAAAATCACAAGCGCAACCTGCCAGATGCGTTGCTTCGACACTCTCGCTCCTTCCCGCACTATTTTGGAGGCGGCTCTCCGGGCTCGTGCGGTTTTGGTGTGGATGCACGGATCAAAGTATAGGGCCGCGTCTTGATCGTATTGGTGAACTCGGTCATGTTCTCGGTGATGCGGCGCAAGTTTTCGATAATCTCGTCGAGATTATCCGCGTTGGCATCCACGGTGCGGTCGAGCTGATCCGTGAGCGATTGCGCCGAAGCGAGAGTCTTGCGGAGAGTCTCGAGCGATGCGTGAAGATCGGGGCGATCCTCCGCGAGGGCGGCATCGAGATTCTTGATGGCATCGTTGGCCTGCGCAGAAGTCTTGCGGAAGTCGTCGATCAGCGGGCCCAGCTTGCCGCTGGCATCATTCATGCGATCGAGGGTCGAATGAATGGCCGGGCGATCTTCCTTAAGCATTCCATTGAGGCTGGCCAAGCTTCCGGAGATATTGGCGCGATTCTGCGCGTCGAGAAGGTCGTTCACGCGGTCGAGTGTTTCCTTGAGGGCGACGACGCGCTGATTCAAATTATCGATGAGCTCGTTGGCTTTCGGCCCAAGTGCGACGATGGTGTCCTTAATTTGATCGAGGCTCGTATAGTCTTTCGCTTGCAGAGTCGCGCCGCTCGGGGCGCGCGGGGCCGCGGTAGTGCCAGGCTCAATTTCGAGAAAATTGTCGCCGAGCGGGCTATTGCTGGTGATCGCGGCCTTGCTGTCGGTTTTCACGGGAACGGATGGACGGACCGCGAAGTCGACCTCCATGCGCGCGGGATCCTGCGGGTCGCTCCGGACCTTCGTGATGCGCCCGACCGGCGGACCGCCTGCGTAGTGAACTTCGAAGCCGGGCTCGAGGCCGCCCGCGTTCTTGAAATAGGCGCGGAAGGGAACGTCGCCGCCGGTCAGCAAGCCGGACAGCAGTAGAACGACGGCGATCAGCAGGCCCGAAGCCACCAACACGAAGAGGCCGACGAGAGCCGACTCTCGTTTTGCGTCCATTCGTTTCCTCGATTAGCGCTACTTCAAGCGTGCCTGGCGGCCGCCCACAGGGCGGCGAGTATATCACGAGTCCGGCGGATGGCCAGCCAGCCCTAGCGCCGGTCCGGAGGGGTCTCGCCCGTCAGCATCTGGAGGTAGTCAATCTCCTCCGAGATTTCGGGTTCGGGCACGCGATCCAAGAATTGCCGGACGCGCGGATGCTTGCTGGCGCGCAGCTCGGCCGTGGTTCCGTTCGCCACGATCACGCCCTTGTCGATCAAAATCATGCGGTCGGCGATCAGGAAGGCGCTGGCCAGCTCGTGCGTGACGACGACGATCGTCATGCGAAAAGCTTTCTTCAGCTTGAGGATCAGCTCGTCGATGCCCGCGGCGATGATCGGGTCGAGGCCGGCGGATGGCTCGTCGAAAAAGAGGATTTCCGGGTCCATGGCGAGGGCGCGGGCGATGGCGGCGCGCTTGCGCATGCCGCCGCTGAGCTGAGCGGGCATGTAATTGTCGAAGCCGGTGAGGCCGACCTGATCGAGCTTGAGCCGGACGACGATTTCGATGGTGGATTCATCGAGCTCGGTGTGTTCGCGCAAGGGAAGCGCGACGTTTTCGCCGACGGTCATCGAGCCGAAGAGCGCGCCCTGCTGAAACGACATGCCCATTTTCTTGAGAATTTCCTCGCGCTCGTCTTCGGAGAGATGGGCGTAGTTCTTTCCGTGGATCTTTATTTCGCCGCCGCTGGGGTGCTCGAGGCCGACGAGGGTGCGGAGAAGTGTGCTCTTGCCCGAGCCGGAACCGCCCAGGATGACGAATGTGTCGCCGGCAGGAATGTCAAAGCTGATGCCGTGCAGGACCTCGCGAGTGCCGTATTGGACGCGAAGGCCGCGAACAGAAATGGCGCATTCCGCGGGGCCGTCCGGCGGGTCGTCTTTTGGGATGGGGTTCGTGGCCATTTGTCTTTAGCGCGGCGCCGTGAAATAAAAGATGCCGGTGAATACGAGATCGACCAGCACGACGAGAAAAATCGATTTTACGACGGCGGAGGTGGTGGAGCGGCCCACCTGCTCGGAGCCCAGGCCGGTTGAAAAGCCTTCGTGGCAGCCGACGGCCGTAATCACGATGGCGAACATGACGCTCTTGATCAGACCGGTCATGATATCGCGCCGAATGAGGGCATCGAGGGTTGCTTGGAGGTACGTGCCGAGAGTGAAGCCGGCGGCGCCGATGCCGAAAAACGCTCCGCCGAGGACGCCCATGAAATCGGCCCAGGTGGTGAGGCAGGGCATCATCAGGATCATGGCGAGGAATTTCGGGGCAACGAGAAAATGCACGGGATCGAGCGCCATCGTTTCGAGCGCGTCGATTTCTTCGTTGACCTTCATCGTGCCGATCTCGGCGGCGAACGCGGAGCCGGAGCGGCCGATGACGACGATGGCGGTCATCAGCGGGCCGAGCTCGCGCGTCATGGTGACCGCGACGGCATTCGCGACCATGTTCAGGGCGCCGAACTTGCGCAGCTCGTAGGCGCCTTGGAGGGCGAGAATCGTTCCGACGAAAAAGGAAATGAGAGAAACGATGGGAAGGGCTTCGACTCCGACGGCCATCGCCTGATGAATGGCCCGGCCGAGCCGGAGCTTGCCGCCGCGGAAGGGTGCGATGAAAACCGCGTGGGCTGCGCCGCCTGTGAGTTGCGCGAGGCCGCCGACGTAGGCCAAGCCATTGATCGTCGCTTCGCCGATCGTTTCGGTTAGTGGCATATCGAGGGCATCTTCGAATATTAGGGTGCTGAGATCCGGCAGGTTCCGGCCGGGATCGAGCCTACGACGCCGAGGCCGCCGCGCGGCCGAGCACGGCCTCTTCTTCGGTGTTGTAAACTTCAAACACCTTGATGAGGCGCGTGAGCTCCAGCACTTCGCGCGCGGTCCGGCTCAAACCAAACAGGGCGAATCCGCTCTTCATCTCGCGCGACATCTTCAGGCCCTCCACGAGCGAGGCGACGCCGGCGCTGTCGATGTACTTCACGGAGCTGAGATTCATCACGACCCTGCTCGCACGCTTTTCCCTCAGGAGATCGAGCAAGACTTTGCGGACTTCCGGCGTGTTGTGAAGCGTGATGTCGCCTACTACATCGACAACGGTTGTGTTGTCGATCTGCCTGATCGAAATAGACATGTACACGACCCCTCTCGTAGCGTGCGAAGAGTTTTGCCAGAGATTCCCATTAGATGCAATCACTTTTCCAAAGCCGGGGCGATCGCTCGTTTTTGGTGCAACGAATGGTTGCTGAAGGCGTGGAGAGATCGGTTTGCGAAGCCGGACGGGACGCGTGGGGCAGCGACAGGCCAAGGCCAATCGATGCAGGGAGATACGGTTACCTTTCGCTCTTGTTAGCCCTCGTCGTCAGCATCGAGTTCGCGTTTCACGGGCGGAAAGGGAATTTCTTTCGAATGGTCCCTCTTGAGTTAGGCGAGTTTCCGCTACGGGCAGCGCGGATAACGGACTTCGTTGCGCTCAAAACGGAACTTTCATGGCCCGCCGACGCCGCCCGCTTGCGCAAGCGGATGACGCCCGTTCAGGCGACCGCGGTACTTCGTGCCGGCGGGGCCATGAATTCGGGACCCACGGGATCAGCGATTGTTTGCTTTAGAATCTGGTCGATTGACGCGAGCGCGTCTGCGTCGAGCTTCCAGTCCAACGCACTGGTCACCGCTTCCAATTGCTCGGGACGGCGGGCGCCCCACAGCGCCGCGCTGACGCCGGGCTGGTCGAGCACCCAGCGTACGGCCAGGTCCATCGCGCGCTTTCCATATCTTTTCTGCGCCAGATCATCCAGTTGCTGCACCGCACTCAGGTATTGCGCGAAGCGCGGAGGCTGAAATTTCGGGTCTGAGTTGCGCAAATCGTCACCGGTGAATTTCGTGTCCGGACGCATGCGACCACTCAAGAGCCCGCGGCACAGCGGTCCGTACGCCAGCGCGCTCAGATTCTTCTTGTGCACGTAGGGCAGGACGTCGCGGTCGATTTGCCGCTCGAAGAGGTTGTACGGCGGCTGCACGGTGTGGAGTTCCGACGCAGACATGAACCGCTCCATTTGTTCCGGCGAATAATTGCTTACGCCGATTGCGCGGATGAGTCCTTCTTTATGAAGCGCGCGCATGGTCCGCGCGGTTTCTTCGATCGGGACGGCCGGATCCGGCCAATGGACCTGATAGACGTCGATGTAATTGGTGCGAAGGCGGCGGAGCGAATCCTGGATTTCCTGCCGGATCCGGTCGCGCGAGGAATTTCGGGAGATTGAGCCGTCGTGCCACTCGAGGCCCACTTTAGTGGCGATGAAGACGTCTTCGCGGCGGCCCCTTTGCTCGATGGCTTTTCCGACCGTTTCTTCGGAGACTCCGAAGCCGTAGACCGGCGCGGTATCAATGAAATTGATCCCCTTATCGAGGGCGGCATGAATCGTGCGGATCGATTGTGTCTCATCGCTGCCTCCCCACATCCAACCGCCGATTGCCCAGGTGCCCAACGCGACGCGCGAGACGTTCATGTTCGTGCCTGAAATGATTGTGTATTCCATTATGAGCTATCCTTTCATACGGAATCAGATGTCCAAAGCAAGCCAGTCGATGCAAACGCATGTGACGACGTTAGTGTTCCGAACTGATTGATCTCGAGAGCCATCCGGGATTAAGGGAATCTAAGTGCTGCTGCCCGTGGTTTTGCTAGAATTCCGACGCCGGAAGGAACATCAAGATCGGATCGCCCACGGCTGCTCGGGAAGGAACCGCCCTTGGTCGAGAAAGCCCATATCGATGAAACCTCCCATGGCCTAGATAGTGCGGATCCTCGTTCGCGGTTTTCCTTGCCAAGCGCCGCCGGCAAGGAACGAACGCACACGCACACGATCCGGCTGAAGCTGCACGACATGAACCAGCTCTTCAATTCAATGGATCCTTCTCCGTTCATTGAACGGGACCTCGACGATGACGCGGAAGAGTTCATCGTAAGTTGGGCCCAAGAATGTCCCTCGAATGCTTCGATCAGGCTGCGCATTTACCTGGATCAGTGGCCGGCCGAAGACCCCAAGGAGCTGATCAAGACGGCGGTCCATAACCACTTTTCGCACCGCGTCCAGATTGCCCGCTTGGAGTTCAAGCGGCTCCTCGAGCAAGGGCGCACGAGTCTTTTCATCGGACTGTTGTTCCTGGCCGCATGTCTAATTCTTACGAATCTACTTTTGGGGCGAGCTGCGGGCACATGGGCCGCCGTCGCGCGGGAGAGCCTCACGATTGCCGGATGGGTGGCGATGTGGCGGCCGATGCAGATTTATCTTTACGATTGGTGGCCGCTGCAGCGGCGAATCCGGATCTATACGAAGCTGAGTCACATGCCGGTGGAAGTGTTGCAGAAAGGCAAGGCCTGAGCCTTCGCCGCGCGCCTCAGACGAGCAGAGGCAACAACCCAAGCAGCGCGAGAATTGCGAGGAGCGCGAGCGCTTGCATGCCGGTGCGGCGATCTCCGAAACCGTATGCATAGACGCCCTTGATGAGGTTGTTGCTTGCGGCGGCGATGACGATGGCCCCGCCGGCGAGGGCAACCGGCGTCAGCGTCGCGTTCGACGCCGCCAGGCTCAGGATGAAAGGATCCACATCGGTCACTCCCATCACGCCAGCCACCGCGAAAAGGCCGCCGCGACCCAAATGGAGCAGGGCAACATGCGTGATGAAAAGCATTGCCACGAAGAGTGCAGCGAACAAGAACGCCGCGCTCAGCTCGAGCGGATTTTTCGGCTGCAGCGCTTGCTCGGTTTTTGTAGCCCCCTGATCCGGCATGCGCGTCCACAGCCAGCCGCCGAGAAGAGCTGCGGCGGCAAGCAGCAGAAACGGCAATCCAAGCCTGTGAAGAAGTTCGCGATTGAAAATGGCGAGAAGCGCCAGAAGGCGCAAGTACATGACTCCGGAGGCGACGAGGATCGAGCCGGAGTACAGATGCGGGCGCGACTGCTCGCGGGCACGCTTGGCCAGCACAACTGTGGTGAGCGTGGAAGAGTAGGCGCCGCCGAGTAGTGCCGCCAGCAGAACGCCGCCACGTCCTTTCGTCCAGAGCTGCAAGAGGTAGCTGCCGTAGGAAATGGCGCTGACCACAACAACGACCAGCCACACTTTGAAAGGATTGAAGCCAAAGGTGCCGAACGTCTGATTTGGCACGATGGGCAGGATTACGGCGGCGAGCAGCAGAAACTTCGCGAAGGTAAGGATTTCATCGCCTGGCATTCGCTTGGCGAGACTTTCGAGTCCGGTCTTCAGCTCGAGCAGCCCGACGGCGAGCACCGTAAGGGTGACGGCGATCCAATACTCCTCGCGCGAAACGAGCGCCCCGATCACGTAGGTCATCAAGCCGGAAAGCTCGGTGGTCATTCCCGCCAGCGTCACGGCCTCGAGCTTGTGCCGGTAGGATAGCCAGAGAAACGCGCCGACGACCGCGAAGCCCACGGAAGGCAGCGCAAGATTTCCGCCCGAAAATACGCAGAACGCGTAGCCAAGCAGGCCCAGCAGCGGAAACGTGCGGACTCCGCCGAAGCGGTACTGTTCCGATGTGACTTTCTGCTCTTCGCGCTCGAGGCCGATCAGAAAGGAGAGGAACAGCACGAGGACGATCTGTGCGCCGTCCTTGGGGATGAATTGGAGCAGCGTATTTCCCATAGCGTCGCCAGCGAAGCGCGGCGATTTTCTCTCTTCGTTACGGCCGAAACAATGGCAGTTGTTCGGGCTCGCGTCGCGACCCGGGCTTTGTTGAAACGGAGCATTCTAGCCTCTTTTCGGTATCATTCTGAAATCTCTTTCGCGCAAAATCGCGGGCAGCTCACTGTGCTACAGTTGGCGCGTGCGTCCCGAGATCGAGCAAGCCGTCCAATTGATCCAGCGGAAGGACCCGGCGTCTCTGGAAGAGGCGCTGGCGCTGCTTCAGAAGACGGTGTTTTCCTTCAGCATGAAGGTGTGCGGGCAACGGCAGGACGCCGAAGACACCATGCAGGAAGTTCTCGTGAAATCGGTTCCCAACCTGCCGAAATTCGACAGCCCCAGGGCCCTGATGGTTTGGCTCTACAAGGTGGCCAAGAGCCGCTGCCTGATGAGCCGCCGGAAAAGCAAATTTGCGCCGAAAGAAGCGCTGTCGCTGGAAGAATTGATGCCCGATCGCCGCGAATTGCAGAAGCTCTCGGGCAGCCCCGACGGCACGCCGGAAAGTTCGTTGCTCCGTCGCGAGAGTGCAAAACGCCTCCGGGAAGCGGTGCAGAAATTGCCGCCCGAATACAGGCTCATTCTCGTGCTGCACGATATGGAAGAGCTTTCCGACACGGACATCGCCGAAATCACCGGCCTGCGCCCGGGAACGATTCGCGTGCGGCTGCACCGCGCGCGGCTTTTTGTGCGAAAGGAATTGGCCAAGCAGAATCAGCATCGCACGAGCCGCGAATCGGCGAATGCGCCGGGTAATGCTCATGTCTCCGCGCAGCCGCGGCCGCGACGTTGCAAGGAAATGTTCGCCCAACTTTCCAACTACCTCGATGACGCGCTCGACGATTCTCTTTGCGAAGAATTGGAGAAGCACATGAACGGCTGCGAGCCGTGCCAGGCGTTTCTCTCGAGCCTGGAGACGGCGATCCGGCAATGCCGAATGGCTCCAAACGAGTCACCCGATCCGCGCGTTGCCGCCAGGCTCAGGCGCGAATTGATGGCGGAGTATCAGGGAGTGATGAGCAAAATTGTCCGGCACGATGCACGCGAAGTGGCTCGCAGCTAGTCCACATATAATTCCCGACATTTCGCTGTAACAAAATCCCAACCCTTGCATTTATTCGTGTGGCTCCGAGCGACCGGAGCCCATGGGAGGAGCACATGATTACCGCTAAGGTTCTGCTTACTCAACCATTTAAGGCGGAGCGGCAGTTTGCGGCGACGACCGGTAGTGAGCACCACATGCTGCTAGACGACGCAGCCGGAGGAACCGGACCCAAGCCCGTTGAGCTGGTTGCCGTGGCGCTTGCCGGCTGCACGGCGTTCGATGTCATCACGATCCTCCGGCAAAAGTATCACCAGCGCGTGACGGGATACGAAGTGCGCGTCGAGGCGGATCAAGGGGAGCGCCCGCCGCAAGTGTTCACGGCTGTTCGCATCCACCACGTGGTCACCGGGTTCGGAATCGATTCGGCCGCGATCGAGGCGGCTATCCGGCTCTCCGAGGAGAAATATTGTTCGGTGGGCGCGATGGTGAAACAGACGGCGAGCCTGCACACGACGTACGAAATCGTCGAAGAGAAACCTGCCTGGGTAGAACTGGCCACGGCCTGACTGCCATGACGGAGCTCTCGGCGTGAGACGCGTGCGGGCCATGAGTGAGCCACATCACACGCTATCGCGCAGGCGCGATGGGACGATAAACGCATTAGGAAAGCCATCTTGGACGAAAGGTGTTGATACGATGTACTTCGATCGGTGCCTCCAATTCGTCTTGCCAGTCAAATGGGCGGGGCTGCTTGTCCTGTGTCTCTCCCTTTCCGCTATCGCGCAACAAGCGCAAGCGCCGTCTCCTCTCACGCTGCAACAGGCTGTCAATGTCGCGCTCGAGAAAAACCCGGAGCGCAAAGCCGCACTCGCCGATACCAAAGCCGCTTCGGCGGACGTGGGCGTTGCTCGATCCGCACTGCTGCCACATGTCATGTTTTCAGAAACGGCCACGCGTGGCAACGATCCCGTCTACGTGTTTGGCAGTAAATTGCGGCAGCAACGATTCACGGAGGCGGACTTGGTGTTGAACGTCCTCAATACGCCGACGCCCTATGGAAATTTTGGGACGCGCTTTGGCGGGACGTGGAATCTTTTCGATTCTTTCGGCAGCTGGCACGCGGTGAGCCGCGCGGAAGACGTGAAGGCGGCTGCCGGGCATCAACTGGAGCGCGCCGATCAGGAAGTGATCTTCCGCGTGGTGGACGCCTACTACGGTGCGTTGCTCGCGAAGAAGCAGCTGGGCGTCGCGGAGCAGAGCATGAAGACGGCGCAGTCGATCCTCGATCGGGCGAAGAACCGCTTTGACAGCGGGATCGTCGTGGAGTCCGATTACCTGAGCGCGCAGGTGCGGGTGGCGGCGCGCAAGCAGCAACTCATTCGTGCGCAGGATGATCTATCGCTGGCGCGGGCCCAGCTGAGCACCGCGATGGGCGTCTCCGTGGATGATGAATTCGATCCTGTGGAAGCGCTCGCCGAGAAAGCTTTGCCGCCAATGTCCCTCGACGATCTGGAAAAGCAAGCCATCAAGGATCGCCCCGATCTGAATCGCATTCGCTCGGAGGAAGCGGCGCAACAGCAAAGCGTCTCGATGGCGAAATCGGCTTTCGGGCCGCGGGTCAATGCCTACGCCGGATGGGAAGCGGACAATCCGACTTTTCTCGCTGGAGGCGGTGGGAACAACTGGCTCGCCGGGATCGAAGTGCAGTTCGATCTTTTTCAGGGCGGAGCGAAGCGGGCCGAGCTTTCACATGAGCGCGCGATGGAAGAGAAAGTTTCAGCCGTCAAGGAAATGGCTACCGATGCGATTCGGCTCGAGGTCCGCCGCGCTTATTACGATCTGGACGCCGCCCGGCAACAGATGGACGTGGCTCGGGCAACGATCGCTGAGGCGCAAGAAAGCTTGCGCATCGATCAAGACCGCTACGATTCGGGGCTTCTGACGATTACCGATCTGCTCGCCGCGGAAGAAGCTGCACGAAGCAGCCAGACAGATTATTGGCAAGCCGTCTATCGCTACCATACCGGATACGCAAACCTCGAACTGGCCAGTGGAACACTAAGCCCGCAATCTCCCGTGGTGGTGCCATGAACCGCAAAAGGAATGCAGTCGCGATCACACTTTTATCGTTATTGGTTGCTGCGCTCGGCGCATCGCTTGCAGGCTGCGGGAACGAGCGCCCGGTTGCAAACGCCGCGCCGGAAACGATCAGCGACGTTTCGGTGATTGTCGCGCAAAAGGTGGTGGTGCCTGACTGGCTGGAGGCTGTTGGAACCGTGCAGGCCGCACAAACCAGCCAAATCTCGAGCCAGACGACGGGGAATATTCTCGAGATCAGGGCACACGAAGGCGATCGCGTGCAGAGCGGGCAAGTGCTGGCGGTGATCGACGACGCGCAACCGCGCGCCGCAGTCGACCAAGCCACCGCTGCCCTGACCGCGGCCGAGAAAGAAGTCTCCGCTGCGGATTCTGATTTTGCGCTCGCGGGATCGACGTTGAAACGCTACCAGCAGCTTTACGAAAAGAAATCGGTGAGCCCGCAGGAATTCGACGAGGTCGACGCCAAGTACCAATCGGCGGAAGCGCAGCGGGATATGTCGCGGGCCAGACAGGCGCAAGCAGCTGCGGCGTTGGCGCAGGCTCGGACTTCGCTCGGCTACACGCGCGTCCGAGCGCCGTTTGCCGGCGTGGTGACCGCAAAGATGGCCGATGCTGGCACGCTTGCCTCGCCCGGCACGCCCATTTTCACCGTGGAAGACACGCGCGCGTTTCGGCTTGAAGTAAATGTCGATGAAAGCGACGTGCACCTTGTTTATGTTGGGCAGGCCGCTCCCGTGGAAATCGACGCGCTCGGCAACGCACAACTTTCCGGCAAGGTCGCGGAAATCGTTCCGGCAGCCGACCCTGCGAGCCGCAGTTTTCTCGTGAAGATCACTTTGTCGGCTGATGCGCGGCTCCGTTCCGGACTGTTCGGGCGCGCCCATTTCGCACGCGGCCAGCGGCAGGCGTTGCTGATCCCGCGAACGGCGGTTGTGGAGCGAGGACAACTCGAGGGAGTTTACGTGCTCGACGCGAACCAGATTGCGGAGTTGCGTTACGTGACGCTGGGTGCGAATGCCGGAGACAAGGTGGAAGTCCTCTCGGGGCTGCAAGACGGGGACAAGCTCGTGGCGGCGCCGGGAGAACGTGAATTGGGCGGCAAGCGAATCGCAGCTCAGCCATGAACGACACTGCGGCTAAATCGGGAAATCCCACGCACGCCCTGCGGCTGGCGGGGCGGATCGCGCACATTTTCATCCGTTCAAAGCTGACGCCTCTGCTGATCGTGGCGGCGCTGCTGCTTGGCGCGTTCAGCATCAAGCAAACGCCGCGCGAAGAGGAACCGCAAATTGCGGTCCCGATGCTGGACGTTTTCGTCCAGATGCCGGGCGCTTCGGCCGAGGAAGTGACGCAACGGGCCAGCGTGCCGATGGAAAAGCTGCTGCGCGAAATACCGGGCGTCGAGTACGTCTACTCAGTCAGCCATCCCGGGCTGAGCATGGTCACCGTGCGCTTTTACGTGGGCACCAACGAAGAAGACGCGATCGTCAAGACCTACAACAAGCTGTATTCGAACTTCGACCGGATTCCGCAGGGAGTTTCGCAGCCGATCATCAAGGTGCGATCGATCGATAACGTTCCGATTCTCGCGCTCACGCTTTGGGGCAAGAATTACGATGCCTACCAGCTGCGGCTTATCGCGGCCGAGCTCCAAGATTCGCTGAAACAGCTGGACGAGGTTTCCGAGACCGCGCTCATCGGCGGGCAGCCGCGCGAGGTGCGCGTCGTGCTGGATACGCAGCGGCTCGCGGCCTACGCACTCACGCCGGGCGCCGTTGTGGCGCAACTCGGTGGCGCGGACACGCGCGCGCAAGCGGGGGATTTTGCGCGTAATAACCAGGAATTCCAGGTCGAAGCCGGCAATTTTTTCACGCGCGCGGACCAACTGCAACAAGTAGTCGTCGGCGTTCATGCCGGGCGGCCCGTGTATTTGCGAGACGTGGCGGAAAAGATAGAGGACGGCCCCGCGGAACCGCACGATTACGTCATGTTTGCCAAGGCGAAGGGAACATCCGGCAGTAGCGCGAATCCCGAATATCCCGCCGTGACGATTACGCTCGCCAAGCGGAAGGGTGCGAACGCCACGCTGATCGCCGAGAATGTGTTGCGCAAGGTCGATTCGCTTCGCGGCAATATGCTTCCGGCCGATTTGAACGTCACCGTCACGCGCAATTATGGCGAAACGGCCAAGGACAAATCGAACGAACTGCTCGAGCACCTCCTGATCGCCACGCTTTCGGTCACCTTGCTGATCGGGCTGGCGCTGGGGTGGCGCGAATCGGGCGTGGTGCTGCTGGCGATTCCCGTCACGCTGGCGCTGACTCTCGCCATCTTTTATATCTACGGCTACACGTTGAACCGCGTCACGCTCTTCGCGCTGATTTTTTCCATCGGCATTTTGGTCGACGACGCCATCGTCGTGGTCGAAAACATCGTCCGCCATTTTCGCCTGCCGGATAATCGCGGGCGTTCGCTCGCCGATGTTGCTGTCGAGGCGGTGGATGAAGTCGGCAACCCAACGATTCTCGCCACATTTGCCGTGATCGCAGCGATCCTGCCGATGGCTTTTGTGCGCGGCTTGATGGGACCGTACATGCGTCCGATTCCAGTTGGCGCTTCTTCCGCCATGATGTTTTCGCTGCTCGTCGCGTTTGTCGTATCGCCGTGGGCCGCCCTGCGCTTGCTGCGCCATTACGCCAATCGTCCCGAATCCAGCCATGAAGGCGAAAGCTGGACCACGCGGCTGTATCGCCGCTTGATGGTTCCGCTGATCCAGAAGCCGTCGCGGCGATGGATGTTTTTCGGCGGCGTGGTCGTGCTGCTGGCCGCGGCCGTCGCCTTCATCCCGCTCAAGTGGGTGCAGGTGAAAATGCTGCCATTCGACAACAAGAGCGAGTTCCAGGTGATCATCGACATGCCCGATGGAACGCCGCTGGAACAGACCACGAGCGTGGCGCAGGCTTTGGGTAGCTACCTGGGACAGCAGCCGGAAGTCATCAACTACCAGATATATGCGGGAACGTCGGGGCCCTACAACTTCAACGGCCTCGTCCGCCATTATTTCCTGCGGAACCAGCCCAATCAGGCCGACATCCAGGTCAATCTTCTCTCTCGCCACGATCGCAAAGCCCAAAGCCACGACATCGCGCGCAGGTTGCGGCCGGAGCTGGACAAGATTGCGGCTCCCTTCGGCGCGCGCATCAAGGTCGCGGAAGTTCCGCCCGGGCCGCCGGTGCTCGAGACACTGGTCGCCGAAGTTTACGGGCCGGATTACAAGGGGCAGACGCAGCTCGCCGCGAAGATCAAGAAAATCTTCCAGGAAACTCCGGGCGTGGTGGACGTCGACTGGTACGTTGAGGATCCGCAAAAGAAATATGAGATGAAGGTGGACCTCGATAAGGCCGCGCTGCAGGGAGTTTCCGCGGCGGAAGTGACGCGCACCGTGCAGATTGGACTGAGCGGAGCCTCCGCGGGGCTCCTTCACGATCCCGCGTCGCGCGAGGATATCCCCATCGAAGTGCGCTTGTCGCGCGCGGATCGTTCCGGGATCGAAGACCTCGAGAATCTGAAGCTGCCCGACGACTCAGGCGGGCAAGTTTCTCTCCGCGAAGTCACCGATGTCACGGAAACAACGATCGATCAGAGCATCTACCACAAGAATCTGCGCCCGGTGGTCTACGTCACGGGCGACGTGGCGGGGACGATCGAGAGCCCGGTCTACGCCATTCTCAAGATGAAAGGCGCGATCGACAAAATCCAGCTGCCCGGCGGCTATCACGTGCAGCAAGATTTCGGCACGACGTTGCCGGAGAACACGGGTCGGTACTCAATGAAATGGGATGGCGAATGGCACATCACCGTCGAGGTGTTTCGCGATCTCGGCCTCGCTTTCGCCGCCGTGCTGGTGCTGATTTATGTGCTGGTGGTGGGCTGGTTCAAATCATTCAAGACGCCGCTCGTGATCATGGCGCCAATTCCGCTTACGCTTGTCGGCATTTTGCCGGCTCACGCACTGATGGGTGCATTCTTCACGGCAACTTCGATGATCGGCTTCATTGCCGGGGCGGGAATCATCGTTCGCAATTCGATCATTCTCGTGGATTTCATCGAACTGCGCCGCGAGCATGGAATGTCGCTCGAGGAGGCCGTGGTCGAAGCAGGCGCCGTGCGCTTCCGCCCGATGCTGCTGACGGCGGCGGCCGTCGTGGTGGGCGCGAGCGTGATTCTCTTCGATCCGATTTTCCAGGGGCTCGCGATTTCGCTGATGGCGGGGGAAGTCGCTTCCACGGTGCTTTCTCGAATGACTGTTCCGGTGCTCTATTACCTGAGCCAGCGCGGTGCCGCGAGAAATCTGCCGCCCGCGCACGAAGCTCTCTTTTCCGAAACAGATTGAAAGGAGGCTATGCCATGAACGTTGAACGATTGATCCGGCTGATTGCGGGGGCCTTCGTTCTGCTCTCGCTTGCATTGGGATACTGGGTGAATCCGTATTGGTTTCTGTTCACGGCTTTCGTGGGCCTGAACCTGTTGCAATCGGCTTTCACCAACTGGTGCCCCATGATGACGATCCTTCGCAAAGCGGGCGTGAAGGCATAAGATTCAAGGATGCCTATGGCAAAAGGCGACGCACGCGAGATCCTGCAGGCGGACGAAGCCTACGTGGATTTCATCGCGCGCTATCCGGGTTACGCCAAGACGTCCTCTCTCGATCGGCTGCGCGCGGCCGAATATGGCATGCTCGATGAACGGCGCCAGATCTACCTCGATTACACCGGCGCCTGCCTTTACGCCGAATCGCAGCTCACCGAGCATCTCGATCTGTTGCGCTCCGGCATCTTTGGCAATCCGCACTCTGCCAACCCGACGTCCGCAGCCATGACCGAGCATGTCGAACGCACGCGCCGCTCCGTGCTGAGCTATTTCAACGCGCCTGCCGAGGATTACATCCTCGTCTTCACGCAGAACGCATCCGCGGCGCTCAAGCTCGTCGGCGAATCGTATCCCTTCGCCCCGGGCGGGCGCTACTTGCTCACCTTTGACAATCACAACTCCGTGAACGGAATCCGCGAATTCGCGCATGCCAAGGGCGCGAGCGTGGCCTACGCGCCGCTGGTCACGCCGGGCTTGCAGCTCGACACGGCGCAGCTCGATGCGTTGCTGGCGGAGGCCGATCCCGGCCGCGACAATCTGTTCGCGTATCCCGCGCAATCGAATTTTTCGGGCGTCAAGCACCCGCTCGATCTCGTGGCAAAGGCGCACGCGAAAGGCTGGGACGTCCTGCTCGATGCGGCAGCCTTCGTGCCGACAAACCGCCTCGATCTGACTGCGGTCCAGCCGGACTTCGTGAGCGTCTCGTTTTACAAGATGTTCGGCTATCCAGCGGGCGTCGGCGCGCTGCTCATCCGCCGCCCAACCCTGGCAAGGCTCAAGCGCCCGTGGTTCGCCGGCGGGACCATCAACTTCGCATCGGTGCAGGGGCGGGCGCACGTGCTTTCGCCAAACGAAGCTGCCTTTGAAGACGGCACGCTCAATTATCTTTCGATCCCCGCCGTTGAAATCGGTCTGCGCCATATTCAAGCGATCGGCCTCGAAGTGATTGCTGAACGCGTGCGCTGTCTCACGGGCTGGCTGCTCGATGAATTCCTGGCGCTGCGGCACAGCAATGGCCGCGCGATGGTCCGCATTTACGGCCCGGCGACCAGCGAGAACCGCGGTGGCACCGTTACCTTCAATCTCTACGATCCACAAGGACACCTGCTGGATTATCGCCGCGTCGAAGAATTGGCCGGCGCGGAAGGCATTTCGCTGCGTACCGGATGCTTCTGCAATCCCGGCGCGGGAGAAATGGCCGAAGGACTGACCGAGGAAGACATGGAAGCCGGCCGCGCGCTGGGAACCGACGCCAATCTCTTGAGCTTCGCGCGGTTGATGCGCGACCAGCGCCACAAGAGCGCCGGATCGATTCGCGCATCCATTGGCCTCGTCACGAATTTCGCCGACATCTGGCGCTTCCTGCGCTTCATCGCCGGGTTCCGCGATCAAACGCGGCTGACGATCGGAGAAGTTACCTTCGACATCGAATCCTGCCGCATCATTCGCGACGGAAGCTAGCTCCGCCGCCCCCTCAGGATTCTTGCCGATGCAGCCTGCCCTCCCGGCCCGCCTGCGCTTTCCGCTCGAACGTCGAACATCATGGAAGGGAATTGAATCTTGCTCAAGCTCATCTATACTCTCGGCCGGGGGAACGCCAATGAAGAAAAAGACGCCCATTCTTAGCGGCGGAAAGAAAAATTCGCCAAGGGATTCAGCGGCGGAAAAGTCGATCGAGCGTAGAGCCTTTATAAAGGGCGCGGCTGTTCTCACAGGCATTCCGGTGACTGCGGTGTTGCTTACCGCGAGCGCGGCGCGCGCCGCAGTCGAGCCTGCTACAGCCGCGCCCGGCCACTGCAACACCACCATCGTCGCGTCGAATGAAAATGCGATCGTCGAGACGACGGCCGGCAAAGTTCGCGGCTTCACCCGCAACGGCATCGACACATTTCTAGGCATTCCCTACGCGGGCTCGACGGCCGGCAAGGCCCGCTATCAGCCTCCCACGAAGCCAGCTCCGTGGAAGGGCTTGCGCAGCTCGATGCAATACGGGTTCGTGTCGCCGCAAGAGCCCCGGGCAGGCTGGGCGAATGATGAGGGAGCGTGGGTGTTCGATTGGGACGACGGGCGTCCCGGCGAAGATTGCTTGCGCGTCAACATCTGGACGCCTGGAGTGAACGACAACAAGAAGCGTCCTGTGATGGTGTGGCTGCACGGCGGCGGTTTTTCCGCCGGCTCCGGCCAGGAGCTGAAATCGTATTACGGCGAAAATCTCAGCCGCCGCGGCGACGTGGTCGTCGTTTCACTGAATCACCGGCTCGGTGTGCTCGGTTATCTGAACTTGGCCGAAATCGGCGGCGCGGCATACGCCGATTCCGCGAATCTCGGCATGCTCGATATCGTTGCCGCGCTCGAATGGGTGCGCGACAACATCGCGAATTTCGGCGGCGACCCCGGCAACGTGATGATCTTCGGGCAATCCGGCGGCGGCGGAAAAGTGAACACGCTGATGGCCATGCCCGCCGCGAAGGGGCTGTTCCATCGCGCGACGGTCGAGAGCGGGTCGCTCTTGAATGCTTCGACGCCGGAAGATTCCGCCAAGCTGGGCGCGGCCGTGATGCAGCAGCTCGGGCTGAGCGCAGCGCAGATCGATCGGATTCACGACGTGCCGGTCGAGAAGCTCATCGACGCCGGGATCGCCGCGGTGAAAAGCCTCGCGCCGCCGTTCAATCCGGGCGGCGCGTTTCGCCTGCCGCGCATCGGCTGGCAGCCGGTGGTCGATGGGCGCAACCTGCCTACGCAGCCATGCGATCCAGTCGCGCCGCAGATGTCGGCTCACATCCCGTTGATTGTGGGGACGGTCCTCAATGAATTTTCGAACGCGCTCTTCGATCCGTCGCTCTCCACACTGACACTGGAGCAGCTGAAAACGCGAGTCGCAGCGTCCTACGGCGATCGCGCTGATCACATCATCGAGGTGTTTCGCGCGGAGCATCCGAAAGACATGCCGGGTGAAATCATGTCGCGCGTTTCAGCGGCGCCGGTGCGGCAGAGCGCGATCACGCAGGCCGAGCGGCAATCGGCGCTCGGCGGGGCGCCCGTTTTCAATTATTGGTTCTGCTGGCAGACGCCGGTGCTCGATCGCAGGCCCGGCGCGTTTCATTGCTCCGAGCTTTCGTTTGTCTTCGACAATACGGATCGCTGCGCGCCGATGACCGGCGGGGGATTCGGTCCGCGCGCACTCGCGGCAAAGGTGAGCGAAGCGTGGATCCATCTCGCCCGGCAGGGTGATCCGAATCATCCGGGCCTCCCAAAATGGCCCGCTTTCACGGCTGGCGAGAAGGCCGTGATGATCTTCAACGATGAGTGCCAGGCGAAGAACGATCCGGATCGCGAGGAGCGTGAGGCCCTCGGCATCACCAAAGCGACGTGATCTTCACCGTCATTCAAGCGGCGCCCCGGCATCCTCGGCGTCGCCGCGCAATTTCCGTAGCGGAGGGTTTATGGATCGCAAGCTGAGTCGGACGGCGACGATTGCCGCGCGAGCCGCGTCGTTTGTATTCGCGCTCTTACTCGCAGCGATCGCGGCGCAGAGCCACGCCGTCGCGCCCGCCGATTCGCATTCCTCGTCGGCAATCGAGCAACGCGTGGAGGGCATTCTCCGCCGCATGAGCCTGGAGGAGAAAATTGATTTCATCGGCGGCGTGAACGGTTTTTTCATCCGGGGAATGCCGAAACTGGGCTTTCCCGCGCTGAAAATGGCGGATGGTCCGGTGGGCGTGCGGAATTACGGGCCTGCGACGGCGATGCCGGGCGGCATCAACCTCGCCGCCACGTGGGACGCGAACCTGGCGCAAAAAGTCGGCGAGCAGATCGGGCGGGACGCGCGCGCCAAGGGCGTGAATTTTCTTCTCGGCCCCGGCGTGAATCTCTACCGTGCCCCGATGAATGGGCGCAACTTCGAATATTTCGGCGAGGATCCCTACCTCGCATCTCGAATTGCCGTCGGCTACATTGACGGAGTGCAGAGCGAAGGCGTGAGCGCCACGATCAAGCATTTCATGGGGAACAACTCCGAATACGATCGCCACAACGTCGACGACATCATCGACGAGCGCACGATGCGCGAGATATATCTCCCCGTGTTTGAGGCTGCCGTGAAGGAAGCCCACGTGGGCGCCGTGATGGATTCATACAATCTGGTGAGCGGTTCGCACATGACTCAGAACGCGCGCCTCGATTCCGAAATTCTGAAAAAGGAGTGGGGCTTTCCCGGAGTGCTGATGTCCGACTGGTTCGCCACCTATGACGGCGTCGCCGCGGCGAATGCGGGCCTCGATCTGGAAATGCCTTTTGGCGCGTTCATGAACCGCGCCAAGCTTCTGCCGGCCGTGCAAGATGGACGCGTGCCGGTGGCGGTGATCGATGACAAAGTTCGCCGCATCCTGCGCCTGGCGATCCGATTTGGCTGGCTCGATCGCGACCAAACCGATCTCTCGATCCCGCGCTACAACCTAAAGGGTCGAGAGGTGGCGCTGCAGGCCGCGCGCGAAGGCATGGTGCTGCTGAAAAACGACGCGCATGTCCTGCCGTTGGACAAGCACGCGATTCGATCCATCGCCGTGATCGGTCCCGGCGCGTATCCGGCGGTTCCGGTTGGAGGGGGCAGCGCGGGCGTGCGTCCCTTCGCCGCGGTCAGTTTCCTCGAGGGCATTGCGAACGAACTCGGCGCGTCCATTCCCACTTACTACGATCGCGGCATTCCTCAGCTGAACGAACTGGCGGAGCGCACGGCGTTTTCAACAGCGGAATCGGGCGGCGCCGCCGGCTTGGCAGCGGAATATTTTGCCAACGCGAATTTGCAGGGCGATCCAATGATGCGCCGCACCGATCAGCACATTGATTTCGGCGCGGTCGTCGGCGCCGACCTTGGCGCCCCTGCGCCTGCCTATCCCGCCGATTCCGGCTCCGCGCGCTGGACGGGCTACTACGTTGCGTCGAAAAGCGCTCCCTATGACGCTTTCGTGCAATCTACCGGAGAAGCGGGCGGCTATTATCGCGTCTATCTCGACGACAAGATAATCCTCGACGATTGGACCGAGGCTCGCGCGATGGTTGGCTACGTTACAGTCTCGCTTAGTGCGGGACCTCACAAGGTGGTCGTCGAGCGCCATGGGCGGCCAGGCTTTCTCGGCGGCGCATTCCGTTTCGGCCTCGTTCCGCAGGATAGCTATGTCGATTCCTCGGCCGAGAAGATCGCCGCGTCCGCCGACGCCGTAGTGCTGGCGGTCGGCTTCGATCCCTCGAGTGAAAGCGAGGGCGCCGATCGGACTTTTGGCCTGCCGCCGGGGCAGGATGAACTGATCGAAAAAATAAGCGCCGTCAATAAGCACGTAATCGTGGTCGTCACTTCAGGCGGCGCCGTCGATATGACCCGCTGGTTGAACCGAGTTCCTGCCGTCGTGGAAGCGTGGTATTCCGGCCAGGAAGGAGGCACGGCGCTCGCTCAGATTCTTTTCGGTGATGTCAGCCCGTCGGGCCGCCTGCCCATGACCTTCGAGCGGCGCTGGGAAGACAATCCCGTGCACGATAGTTATTACCCTGAGCCCGGCACGCATCAAGTTGTCTATAAGGAAGGCGTGTTCGTTGGCTACCGTGGTTACGAGCGCAGCGGCGTTCGGCCACTTTTCCCGTTTGGCTACGGCCTCTCTTACTCGACTTTTCGATACGCGAATCTGGCGATCCGCCGCGTGAGCAGCAGGGGAACACAGCGGGCGGAATCTGGCCCGGGCCGCCCCTCGGTCCCGCAATATGAAGTCTCCTGGGACGTGACGAACACCGGAAGCCGCGAAGCAGCGGATGTTTCCGAGGTTTACGTGGGCGACGATCATTCGGCTGTGCCGCACCCGGCCCGCGAACTGAAGGGATTTGCCCGAGTCGATTTGCGCCCCGGGCAAACGCGCAGAGTGAAAGTTGCGCTCGACATCCGGGCGTTCGCCTACTACGACGCGGCCGCCCACGACTGGAGGATCGATCATCTCGGAGCGTACACCGTCTCGGTGGGAAGCTCGGTCGATCAGATTGTCCTGAAGAGCTCGCTCCCGGTCAAATAATTCAGGCGAATACTTGCGAGGTGAACGGCCGCGCCTGATGGTGGGAGCGCCTGTCTTTGCGCATGAAGTCATTCTGCAGAAAACATTGCAAATGCGGGACGCAAAATGCTTTAGAATCCGAGAATCGGTGCGCCCGTAGCTCAGTTGTAAAGAGCGTCTGCCTTCTAAGCGGGAAACCAAATTTATTAAATCTTGCCGGAGCCGACGCAACACCACAAAAAGTCGCAACTTGTTGCAAGAAGAACGAAACCAGTTTTCGTGTTTGTGTTCGCTTTACGGTAAGAGCGTCTGCCAACGAGACAGAGGCTCAAACTTGCTGCTTCGAGATCGACTTCGGGAAAGGGCGGTTGCGCGGAGCCGAGGAGCGCGGCGAGTAAGCCAAGATACTTGGGGTACAGGAACGTATTGGGACACGCGACGCCGATCATCGCACGTCTGGAGAGATGGCTGGCCTGATTATCATTTGGCATTGAATCATCAGGCCAGCTCTCTACAGCGTACCGATTAACTTCTTATGCCACCTTCGCAGTGACAGGCGCGGTGACCGGTTTTAGCTTCTTGGGAAGGTTGAGTTCCAGGTGTCCGTTCTTGAGAATGGCGGTCGCTTTCGTGCTATCGATCTCCGATGGCAAATCGATGACTCTCAGAAGCTCGTTCGTGGTTTGGGTTTGAGAAATCATCTCGCCCTTCTTCTGTTCTTCCTTGGTTTCCTTGCTGCCACTGATTGTGAGCCGCCATGGTTCAAGACTGACTTCCAGCTCTTTCGCGCTGAATTCGGGCGTCTCGGCATCAACGGTGAGAGAGTCGGTGGTTTCCTTGATTCTAAGCTGTAAGGGAGGCAGAATATCGGACTCCGCCGTAAACCAATCTTCCAGGTCGTGACCGTGCGTTCTCCCGTTGCTTTCAAAAATCTCGTAGGCGCGACGGGAGATCTGTTCGGATAGTTTGTTGAGGCGCTCCAATAGTGTTTGCGGTTCGACGATTTTCACTTGGGTAGGTTGCAGGACTACTCGCGTAGCTGACATGTTCTTTCTCCTTCCGAAATTGATCGCTCAAGATCGAGGTTGATGGGAACCGGCCCGACAATAAGCCCAGTAAGCGTTCATGGTACGTGTCGTTGAACACTGCCCGATGTGATGGTGGTCACAATCTGTTTGCCTCACCAGGCATTCTTGGGTCGCATTCACATCTGAGTTGACGTTCTACAACTAGGGTTGCGCGTCAGCGAGCTTCCAGCTTGGGTCGGGATCGTATTCCGTGATGGCCGCGGCGAGTTTGGCCGCGTCCGGCCCGAGATTCTTCTGATAGACGCGACCCTGCTGATTGATGATGAATGTCATCACGCCGGAATTGCCCCACTTGTCGGGAAACGCAACGAGGGCGTAGCCGGCGATCATGTTGCCGTTGATGATGTAGCCGTATTTTCCGCCGGGGGCATGCGACCCCTGGGCCTTGAGGATCTTGAAGTAGTAGCCGTGGTACGGCCTTCGCGGCCGGGTGCGCGGTTCAGCTGCGGCGGCGTCGTTAGCTGCTTTGGCTTCGTTCGCTTTATCAGTTGCCGCAGGATTGCCGGACTTCGGGCCATAGCCTTCCTCTCGCGCGTCGGCAACGAGCTGCCCGAGAGGGCTGAGCGCTTCGCCTTCGGCGGTCTCCCAGTAGAGGCCATTGTGCTCTCCCGGCGAGCTGATCAACCGCTGCGCGTATTCGGCTACGCCGTCGTGGTCCCAGTCGCCTTCGGCAAAGTATTCCCATTGAGCGACAGCATAGGTCCGACACGTGTTGATCGCGGAAAGTTCGTTTTCGCCGATGCGGCGGCTGAGAATTTCGTCGAGACCGGCCTTCGTGTCGAAGAGCCACTTGCCCTGCTTCTCGACGATCGGGATGGGCATGGGAAAACTATCCTTGCCGACGACCATCGTGTACTTGGAATCGGTGACCTTCTCAAGCTGCGAGGATTCCGTGACGGCCTGGGCGAAATCGTTGAGATCCTGCGTGTCCTGGACGTCGTCACCGGAAAGCAATTGCTCTTCGTCGGATCCGAAGATCGCGGAGAGCGCGGCACGATCCTTCGCTTTGGCGGCGTTGGCGAGAGCCTGCATGGCTTCGTCGGGAGATGCGTACGTTGATTGCACGGGTGCTTGCGCGAAAGCGGCGGAGCCGCTCAGCAGACCGACCGCTACGAAGACGGTGAGAACGGTGATCGCCACGAAGCAATGTTTTCAGCGAAAGCGCATCCGTTCCAGTTCTGGTCTGCCGATACGCTCTGGGTATTTCGGTAGCCTTCCTCATCGCTTCCTCCCTTCGCTGCCTCGCGGAGCGGGCGCTGATCTGCCGTCAGCTTTTGGTTGTGCCGCACCGCGCGGCGTGGGTGCTGGCTTGCCTTGTGCTTTTGGTTGCGGCTCAGATCGAGGAGCGCGGCTCGGCTTGCTCATCTGCTGCTGGCTGGATTGGCCGCGCTGACTGGCAGCGCGCGGATCGAAATTGCCGTCCGGTTTGGAAAAGACGCGCGGCGCAGGACGAGCCTCCGAAGGTCCGGGGCGCACGGTGTGTGGTGCCCTGGGCTGTGCCGGGGGCACAGTTGCGGTCGGTGCAGGTTGCGGCTGGGCTCCCGGCCTCGGTTGTGGCTGGGTCGGCTGAGTCGACGGGGGTGGCCCGCCAGGACGAGGGGCGCCTTCGCGTCCGCGGTAGCGGTCCAAGCGCGGATTGGTCGTGTCAATGTTGCGGTTGATGGTTCTGTTGTTGAGCGGCGGATGGACCGGCCCATCGGGCGGGCGAACCCGATTCGCGCGGTCGAGCCGCGCGTTGTGGTCCTGAATGTTCTTGTACTGCACGTCGCGGTGGATGGAATTGTATCGGTCGATGTTGTTCACGTTGACGTTGCGGCGGAATATGCCGCGATTGACGATCACGTTGTTGTAGCGATTGTTCACGTAAACATTCGTCACGTGAATGTAAGGACGGCCGCGCCGGATCCAACCGGGACCGTCCCACCCGTGATAGTAAATGCGGTGGTTATGCCAGTCACAGTCGCGATTCAGCCAGGCGCCTATGAGGAAAGCCACTCCGAAGGTAATGGCGACTCCCCAAAGCGGCCGCCGGTGGTAGCAGATGTACGGATCGTAAACTGGCACGTAAATGTACTGCGGCTGATAAGGAACAATGCTGATGTAATCGGGTTCGACGATGACCTGCTGCTGCTGCGTGGTGATGAGATTTCCGACACTGTAAGCCATGCGGCGCAGGCGTTGAACGGACATCATCACTTCGGTCGACTGATTTGCGTAGGCCTGGCCGAGGGTGGTAGTCCAGTCGATCTTGTCGGCCATCATATAAATCACCGTAGGATAGTGCGCCACGGCCTTGACGCTAACGTCCCAGGGCTGATCGTCAACGCCGCTGGGTCCGTAGGCGCGCACCCAGCGGGCCGCTTCGTCCACGTCATCGACAAAGGTGGCGGCAACGAGAACCTGGGAAAGAAGGGGATCGGGATAGAGCGCGATCGGCGCGAGCAGGTTGTCGAGCTGGTCGGGTGAGAAGGATTCGTAGGAGTCGTCCTCATAGTATTGAGAGGCGGATTTTGCGGAAGGGGCCGAAGCGGCTTCCAGCAGCGATAGATTGCCGAGAGAGAAGACGAGCAAAAGTGCGAGGGCCCTACGCATGAGTGAGGTTTCTCCTTCCAACCAGCCGAGCACCGACTATTTTCTGGAGGCGCTCAAGAAGGCAATCTCAAACCTACCCGCGGCGTACCTGCCGGTCTGTGACGCATGTCACCTATTGAGGCAGGACGTTTGTGCGAGACTTCCGAGAAATGCCGACGATCAGACTTGGCTAGCGTCGTTGCGCCGCACGGTCCGGGCTTGCGCTCGCAGCGGACTCTGTGTCCGAGGCAAGAAACAGGGCGCACGATGCTGCATTGAGCTAAGGGGCATGGTGCACAGATGCCGTCAGCAATGAAAAGCTTCTTGCCGCATTCCCTGAGTGAAGGGGTACGTCTGAAGACCTACATTCTGGTCTTCATGATGATTGTTTTCGGTCCCTGGGTCATGTTCTGCTCGGGAAAGGCATGAAGAGTATCGGCGCGGTGGCGAGCCGGCCGCCGGCCGACAACTTTCACTTTTTCTTACGAGCCTTCACTACCGGAACAATCTGGCTTGGGATTGCTTCACTCTGCGTCTTTTTCGCGGCCTATATTCTTGTGCTCTCCTGGGCGGACTATAGCTACGTTCAGCCGGCCTCGGCAATGTCCTACGGCTTGATCACGCTGTTGGCCTACTTCGTGCTCCACGAGAAGATCACGCCCACCCGCTGGGCTGGTGTGCTGTTGATCTGCTTCGGCGTATTTGTGGTGGGCCGTACGGAGCCGCGCACCACCGAGCACGATCCGTGCTGACCCAACTGCTCTACATCTGCTTGATTGTTGTTCCCGGCACCAGCGGCGAGATGTGCATCTCGCGGGCAATGAAGCATGTCGGCGAAGTGACCGACTTCCGCCCGCGCGCCATCGTGCGCGTCATCGGGCGGGCCATGAAGGTTCCCTGGATGTGGATCGGCCTCTCGCTGATGACCATGGGCTTCCTCGCGCTGCTCGGAATGCTATCGATCGCCAATGTCAGTTTCGTCTTTCTGGCCACGGCGCTCAGCTATGTGGCGGGCGCACTGGGAGGGAAGCTGTTTCTCCGTGAGCGTGTGACGCCCCAGCGATGGTTCGGTGTTCTGATCGTTTGTACGGGCGTCGTGCTTGTTTTCATTGGCAAGGGGTAAAAGAATCTCACGAAGTAGGAAACCGGTGCCGGCGCCCCAGTATCTTGAGCCCTTCGAACCACGCGACGCTGAACATGCCTGCCGTCAAGCTCAACGCTATATCGACTACGTGCGGCCTCGAAAATCGGAAGAACATCTGGACTGAAGGCACATAGAGGACCACACCGAGGCAGGCGGCGGCCCCTAAAACTACCCACCACACGGCCGGATTCGGCGCTCGCCACATATTCAGAATCGTCCGGGTCCAGGAACGGTTCGTGAGGATCAAAGCCAGGTTCGCGATGATCAGCGTCGTAAAGGTCAAAGCGCGGACGCTGGTTTCCGTTTCGCCGCGATACATTGCAGCCGCAAACACGGCGAGCACCACCGCCAACACGCTTGCCCCTTGGAGAAGGCTGAGCGTCAAGGTTCGTCGGTCAAAAAGAGGTTGTTTGGCGTCTCGGGGCGGTCGATCCATCACATTTGATTCTTCCGGTTCAGCTTCAAATGCAATTGAACACGACGGATCGATAACAAGCTCCAGAAAAACTACATGCAACGGCAGCATGACAAGCGGCCACCTGAGCATAACGGGAACCAAAGCAAGGCCCGCAATCGGCACGTGGACGGCCATGACATAAGCCATTGCCTTTTTGAGATTGTCAAAGATTCTCCGGCCCAGGCGGATCGCATGCACGATAGATGGGAAAGCATCGTCAAGCAAGACGAGGTCGGCGGCTTCGCGCGCGACATCTGTGCCGCGGGCGCCCATCGCGATGCCGATGTGCGCGGCCTTCAACGCCGGCGCATCGTTTACGCCGTCTCCCGTCATCGCCACAATTTCGCCGTTCGCTTTGAGCGCCTCGATTAACCGCAATTTCTGCTCCGGCACGACACGCGCGAAGACGTTGACCGACCTGATTTCGCGGCGCAACGTAGCTTCGTCCATGCGATCCAGTTCCGGACCGGTAATCGCGCGATCACTTTCTCGCAGTTGAATTTGCCGAGCGATACTCTGCGCAGTTCCAGAAAAGTCTCCGGTGATCATCACAACTCGGATTCCGGCCGCGTAGCATTCCCTCACCGAACCTGCGACCTCCGGACGAACGGGGTCGGCCAATGCAACCAGACCGAGAAACTTGAAGTCGAATCCGTGGGGATCTTCCGGTAGGGCGCTGTTCCTGAAATCGGCCCGAGCCACTGCCAGAATTCTCAATCCTTCCGCCGCCAGCGCCTCCGCATTGCCCTTGATCTCCTCGAACTGCGATTGTGAAACCCGGCACAATTCGGCCACGGCACCCGGAGCGCCTTTCACGGCTACAACGTGATCGTTTTGCCCGGGAGAACGCCAAACGCGAGTCACGGCCAGCAGTTTGGGCGACAGCGGGTATTCCCGGACAAGATTCCATGTCTCGTGCAATTGAGCGGTCCCATTGAGGTAGTGCTTGCCGGTTTGTTGCAGAGCCGAGTCCATGGGATCAAAGCCCTCTTGCTGGCTGGCGAGAACGGCAAATTCGAGAAGCTGAGCTATGCTGCGCGGAAGCGGAGTGTCGTCGGAACCATCCACTGCCTGAGTCTGGCCGTTCGCCAACAGCTTCCTTACCGTCATCCGGTTCTGTGTGAGAGTGCCGGTTTTGTCCACGCACAAGACGGTGGCCGATCCCAGCGTCTCAATTGCGCTCGCACGCCGCGTCAGCACATTCCTCTGTGAGATGCGCCAGGCCCCGAGAGCGAGAAACACCGTCAACACGACGGCAAACTCTTCCGGCAGCAACGACATCGCGACAGTGATTCCCACGAGGATGCCGCTCAGCCAGTTGCCGCTTGACAGACCGTAGATAACCGCCACCAGAGCGCATATCGATAGGCCGGCTACACCCATAACCGCGA
This sequence comes from uncultured Acidobacteriota bacterium, assembly GCA_963814735.1. GTDB lineage: Bacteria > Acidobacteriota > Terriglobia > Acidiferrales > UBA7541 > Palsa-295. Next base: position 113,710 of record CAWFEC010000002.1, read on the forward strand.
CGACGCGTTTTGTTTCTCGCTTAAGGTGACTTACCTCCGGTTCAATCGTCTGAAGAGCCTTGCCGACCCGCCCCAGCTCGGTTCGCGATGCTGTCTCTTTGATTTCGGCGATCCCATGCCCTTGCACAACTAGAGTTCCTGAATAAACGAACGGGATTTCATCACCGCCAGGCCTGGCCATGCTGAGTTTTGCATCCCCCGAAGACTTCCGAACGGGAACCGATTCACCGGTTAACAGCGATTCGTCGACTGAAAGGCTGAGACAAGAAAGAACAACCCCATCAGCCGGCACACGGTCGCCCTCAGTAAGAATCACAATGTCACCGCGCACCACGTCGCGGCCCGCGATTCGGGTCTGGATCCCCTCTCGAATCACAAGAGCCCTTGGGCTGGAGAGGTCACGAAGCGCCTCCAGCGCGCGCTCCGTCTTGTTCTGTTGATATAGGTCGATCCCCAGAATCACAAAGATAGAAATCAGCAGAACAAGCGAATCGCGCGGTTCGCCCAGGATCAGATAGATCGCGCCGGCGGCCACCAGCAGCAGGATCATGGGTTCACGAAGGATCTCCCATGCAATTGCCAGAAAGCTGCGAGGCTTGGCGGAAGGTAGTTCGTTCGGTCCGTCAGCCCGAAGCCGCGCGAGGGCCTGGTCGCGAGTAAGACCGCGAATCGTGGCGTTATTCGCTTCGCTTGTCATTGAGGGAGGTGCCGGGCGCGCTCTCGGCGTTCGATCGCCAAGAGAAATTTGCGCTCCTCAACATGCCCAGAGCCGCGAGCGCAATCGACAGGATGACCGGACCTACAAAGATTCCTATGATGCCGAATGCCTCGACGCCGCCGAGCAGCGCGAAGAAAACCAATAGAGTATGCACCTTGACGCGCGTGCCCACGACGTAGGGCCTCACCACCACGTCGATCTGTCCCACCACCGCCGCGCCCCAAGCGAGAAGAATGACAGCTTTCACCCAGTGGCCGCTGAGGAGCAGGAGAATCGAAGCCGGGCCCCAAACCAAAGCCGACCCTACGAACGGCACCAGTGATGCCAGACCCGTGAGCACGGCCCACAGAATCGGAACTTCCAACCCCAGAACCCAGAACGCCAGGCCCGTCAAGATACCCTGCGCCGCGCCCACGGCCAGACCGCCATAAAAGTTAGCGATCATGGTTTCGCTGATTCCCGAAAAGAATTTTTCGGTCTGGTCAGGATACAGAGGGAGCATTTCCGAAATACCCCGGCGAATACTTCGTCCTTCCCGGAAGAAAAAGAACAGGCTGAAGAAAACCACAACTGTATCGAGGACAAACAACAGCACGTTCCTGACGGCCGCCGCGCCGATGGAAAGCAGGTAACGGCTTGCTTCCTCCGCCCACCGGAGCAATTCAGCCTTGGGGTCGAGCTGCGAGAGATCCACGTAATTCCCGAGGCGTCTCGTCAGGCTCTCGCTCCACCGCGCCAGGTACGGACTCCAACCTCCGTGTGGCCCGCTCTGTTCGCGCAGCGATTGCGCCACCGCGCGGAGTTCTCCGCTGACGGACATTGCCAAAAGCACCATGGGGATAGCCACGATGAGCAACACAAAGGTCGTTGAAAACGCGGCAGCCAGGCTGGGGCGCTGAAAGGATTGCTCCATTCTCGCGTGGACCGGATAGAAAACGATCGCCAGCATCACCGCAATCACAACGGGACCCACGAATGGTTTGGCTATCAGGTAGCAGAAGTAGAGCGCCACCGCCGCCAAAACCAGCAAGCAGATGACGGCTGCCTGCTTCCTCGTTGTGTCGGCCGTTGCGCTGGTCATTGGAAGACTCTCTATCCCGTCCGCGGTTAGCCCTAGGGATTCATCGGCGCCGAGGCTCTCTACCGTATCACCTGCCGACCTGAACTCACGCTCACCAACTGCAGGCCCGAAATACCTGCCATTCGCTTACAAAAAAGGAACCCAGCCCAAGCTGCAAGCACCATCAGGATCAGTCCAGTTAAAACTCGAAGGAAAAAGTCGCGGCGGCCGAGGACAACGGCGAATGCGGCCTTCGTGATGCTGTTCGCCGTAAGAGCGGTGAGAATCGGCATCACCGTATCCGCGGGGGCGATTTTGCCCGCGTTGACAAGCGAGGCGACACCGATCGCGGGGGAGTGTGTATCGGCGAAGCCAGCCAGTCCGGCGGCCAAGACCAAACCCCGCATTCCCATCCACCTTGTTATCGCAGCGGAAACGAACAATACGGACAGGAGGGTCGCCGCGAAGAGGAAAGCGGTTCTTAGACTAAACGCACGCCCCCACGCCTCAGCGGTAAAGCTGTCGTCAGACAAGCGCAGGCCGAACAGGAAAAGCGCACCGTAGCCCAACGCTGCGACGCCGGCTAATGATAGCGGAACAATAACAGCGCGAGCCGTCGCACGGTTCGTCACAAGCAGAACGGCCGCCAGCTGAAGCACCGTGGCAATGTTGCTAAGCACGGCGCCAACCGCGCACCCACGAGCCAGTCTCGGGTCGCGCGCGGCGCGAGTTGCCATAGCGCCGATTGTCGCAATCGCCGAAATGAAACCTCCGGCGATTCCTGCAAGTGCCAATCCGAAACGCGATCCCATCGCACGCAATGCGATGTATCCGGCTCCGCTAATGGCCATAACAAGCACAATCAGTTCCCAAAAGCGGCGCGGATTCAGAACGTCGTACGGTCCGATCGGATGATTCGGCACGAGAGGAAGGATCACGAGGGAGGCGGCAGCAAACAAAAGGGCATCGTGAGCCTCTTGCTCCGTCAAGAGATCGCGCAGGAACCGATGAAGGGATGTCCTTATCGCGAGCAAGACTGTAACCACGACGCCCAGACCAGCGGCCAGATCGGGCCTCTCCATTGCCAGTGCGCCCAGTAGTAGAGTTGCGAAAAGTGCCATTTCCGAGGTCAGCCCCGGATCTACGGGAGCGGTCCGTCGATACGACACGGCGCCAAAGATGGCGACCGCGGCTGCAGCCACCGCTACGAGGAGTTCACGCCCAATAAGGAAACTGATTCCGCCTGCAAGCGCTGTGAGAGCAAACGTACGCACCCCGGCGGCAGAGCGGTATCGACCTACGCCCTTTCTCCGCTCCCTCTCGGCACCTATCATCAGCCCGACTCCAAGGGCGACGACGAGGCGCAGCGCTGGATATTGCAAAAAAGGCACGATGTGTCCCTTGACTCTCGATCCGCTATTTCCGAAAGGACCCCGTTTCTAAAGCGCGTACGATGAAGCGATTCGGTGCGTGCCCAATGTAGTGGAACGGGAAGCAGGTGATCAAGGTCAGTTCATTTTCGCCGCGAGACTGCAAGACGCCAATGTCGGTGGGTGGGACGACTTCCGTTGAGGTGACGCGATAGGAATGATCGCCCGCGGTAGTCCTCAGCGAGATGGTGTCTCCGATCTTCACGTCGCGGAGAGGCCTGAAGATTGTGTCGCGGTGTCCGGCCAGCGCGATGTTGCCCCCCTGACCCGGAAGCGCCGTTTCCGGTACGTGGCCGACCGCTCTCCGCAGCACGTCGTCTGAATCCCCTTGTATGATGATCGCGCTCAAGCCCAAGCGAGGTACCTCAATTTGACCGATCACGTCGCCTTCCGCCATCACGCGAGGCGAGGCTTCGGTGGCCGAGGGTTGTGAGACGGCGTGACGGAGCTTGCGTGATTCGCGCGCTCGAAAATAGGCAGCGCTCACGAGTACGTATGCGACGTAGGCCAACGCGATAACCCCTGCGATGAGCAGCACCCAAGAGACGATCCGCACAGCGGGCCTAACGCGTGCCGTTTGCCATGTCGTAATGCGATCCTGCGAGATCATGGCTGGGTCCTCGCCTCGCCGGGCGTGCTCTTCGGCGCAACTGAATAGCCCGGCCGGCTTCGGACATGCAATGCGCTGTAGCCGGGCGCCGAGACCGTCACTTCCACCTTGCGAAACGTACCGGCTTCCACGTTGGCGGGCGGAGGGTATGCCAGCATATATTCTCCGCGCAGGTCGCGTGCGATTTGACTCATCACCGATTCGATGGACGCCCCCGTGGCAGGGAAAAACGCAATTCCGCCGGTATCCTGGCAGAGCCGGCGAAGCACGCCCGGATTCTCCTCTTGGCCCGATTCGCTGACCAGCCCGATGGCGTAGATCACGGCATGCGAACTCCGCGCCATCTCGAGAGCCTGTTTGAACGTGTTGCGGCTGATGTTGTCGCCGCCATCGCTGACAACTAGCAGCGCTTTCTTGTTCCATCGGCCGAGCTGCAGATGCAGGAATCCCTCGGCGATCGCATCATACAGGGCAGTCTGGCCGCGCGCGGAAACCGCCGTCACAGCCCCACGAAGCTCCTCCGGGTCGCTGGTGAAGGGCTTCCCGTGCAGGAGCTCAACGGATACAGAGTCATCGAAGTCGACGACGAACATTTCGTCGTCCGGATTGCTGGAGTGGGCGAACGCCAGTACGGCCGCGGCGACATCGCGAAGTTTGGGTCCCATGCTGCCGCTATGGTCGACGATCAGCCCAACGGTAACAGGAGTGTTTTCCTGCTCGAAGAATGTGATGTTCTGCCGCTGGCCGTCCTCAAACACGCGAAAATTTTCGACCTTCAGACCCGCGACAAAATTGCCCTGAGAATCCACCACCGCAACCGGAATGCGAACGAGATCGGTCCTGGACGAAAGGACGGGCTGGTGAGTAGCCGCTTCCTGCCGTACCCGAGCGGCGGCGATATTTGTTGAAGTCGCGAAACCCCCTAAAATCAAAGCGGCGAGGATGCCCGCCGCTTTGACCCTGAGAAAGGACTTTAACGTTTGCATCTTCGGGCCTCCTAATGCCGCAGCAAGGGAGAAAATCGGTTGCGCGGCATCCGAAGAGACTTCGCGTTTACCGCATCTTCGCCGCAAACCGTCGGAGCCCAAATCCAACGAAAAGGCTGGATGCACCGAACAACGCAATTAACGGAAGTGGACTCGCTGTCCGGGGAAGCTCCTGAGCAACCTCTTTTGGCTGCTCGGCTTCCGGCGGGAACGCTTCCGCTATCGGTTCTTCCTCACCCTTAGGAGTCACCGCCATCAGCGGTACACTCCTGAGGGTGCTTGGGGTCGGCTCGACGGTTTCCGCGGGAACGACTTCGTTTGAGGCCTCTGCAATCTGCACGGCCTCTTCTTTCGGATATACGAACTCGATGCCGTAACTGTGGCCGGGATAGAACCACGCTTTCACCGCCTGTGGTCTGCCGGTCGGCCGCTCGCTGAATTCGATGACCGTTTCTTCTGTTGGCTCAAGACGATAGTTTGGGATCGCAAGTATCGTGGTGATCAGTTGGGTTTTGTCCTCATTCCATATCTGCACGATATTCCGGCTGCCGAGTGAGTCGTGGATGGTGAACGTGTACGAGCCCGCGCTGAGAATTTTGCCTGGGACCGCTACGGGCTGGCTGAAGGTGACTTTAGTCCTCTTGTTAAACGTCTGCGCGTGAATCTGACTCGCAATAGCGCAACTGAGCAGCATGCCCAGTACGAGCAGCACCGCCCTTCTTGTTTTCATGACTTTCCTCCTTCTTTCGAGAGGGCCGGACCGTGACTTAGTCAGTGACTTGCTTGAGGGTTCGTTAAACGCTGGGTACGTGCAGGCCTACTCGGCTAGTCATCGAGGCGGTCCTTACAAGAACACGTGTACGCCCGAGGACGAAGTTAGTCGGTGCGATCAGTCACAGTAGCTCGTGATACCCATCACAGCCCGACGCTCTTCGGGGGAATATAAGTTTAGGAGGATTCGGCTTCAAAACTGCCCGTTTGTGAATCGCGGAGAAGGAGTACCCGATGAGGACGAAAGCAGCTTTAGTTCTACCGATAGTCGCAGCCCTCTTTTTTGTGATGGGCCGAAGCACGACCGGGACTGCCACCCACCTAAACCAAAAGACACTCGACGATTTGTTCACGGCAATGCACGGCGAAGCGTTTGCTTACGCCAAATACAATTTGTACTCGCAGCACGCCCAGCAATCGGGAAACAAGAAGTTGGCGGACCTTTTCGCAAGCACCGCGCGTGTGGAGCGCTTTCAGCACTTCGCGGAAGAGGCGCAGCTTGCGGGCTTGGTGGGAAGCGACGCTGACAACCTGAAGGATGCGATCAAGGGCGAATCGTACGAAGTCGAAACGATGTACGCCGATTTCGCGCGCCAAGCCGCAGCCGCAGGCGATAAGGCGGCGGCGGACCGTTTCGGAGAAGTTCGAAAAGACGAAATGACCCATCGCGACGCATTTCAGGCTGCCCTGAAGGCGCTGGAATCAAAGCCGGGCGGAAATTGAGAACATTACCCGGACTCATGTCCGGTTTTTTGGGCAAGGAGAGATCCATGCGGACGTGGATCAAAAACGTGCTATGGGCGGCTGTTATCACCTTGATCGTGATTCAGGTATTCCGCCCGTCGCGAACGAATCCGGTAGCGGATCCGAAATATCACGTTTCAGCGGCCATAACAGTTCCGGCGGATGTTGCAGGAATCCTGGGCAGGTCGTGCAATGACTGCCATTCGAACGGAACAGTCTGGCCCTGGTACAGCAACGCCGCTCCCGCCTCTTGGCTGGTTGCGGTCGACGTGAAGCACGGCCGAAGGGCGCTGAATTTTTCCGAATGGGGCATGCGCGCCCCCGAAAAGAATAAAGAAATGCTCGGCGAGATCTGCAAGGAAGTGACCGAAAAAGAGATGCCAGGAATGATGTACCCGCTGATGCATGCCGGGGCGAAGCTCTCAGACGCAGACATCCAAACAATCTGCCGCTGGACGCAATCTGCTCAAGTAGCGACGGCGGGGTCGCCGCAATAAGCTCTCTGGCGGCACGCTAACGCACTTGTCGCGATGGCGGCCGCCCATAAACGAAAAGCAGCACAGCCACATTACCCGTCAAATCGGCGAATGCGCAAAACAAAGACTTGATGCAGAGAATACCGAAGTGGCATGGGAGGCTGAAATGAAGAAACAAGGCATTACGCTCAAGGCGCTCCTGGTTTTCGGGGCGATGTTCGTATCCACCTATTCAGTGCCTGCACAAGAAACGCCAACGTCTATAGTCGTCCCCGTGACGATCACAGTTACGGCGAGTGTCTTCAACGGCAAAGAGATGCCTGAAATCAAGCGGGAAGATGTTCTTGTGAAACGCGACAGCGAACGGTTACAGGTGACGCACTGGGCCCCGGCCCGAGGAGACCATGCCGGGCTAGACCTGTTCATTCTGATTGATGACGCTTCTAACGCTTCGAGTCTCGGTTCGCAGCTCGAGGACTTGCGCACCTTCATTGACGCCCAGGCCTCGACGACTTCAATTGGAGTAGGCTACATGCGCAATACCGCAGTTCAAGTCGTCCAAAACTTTACGACTGACCACGCGCAGGCATCCAAGGCGCTTCGGTTGCCCATGGAGTCCGCCGGCGCCTTCGGCAGTCCGTATCTCTCGCTTATTGACATCATGAAGCGCTGGCCCGAGGATCCCAACCGTCGCGAGGTCCTGATGATCACCGATGGAATTGACCGAGCCAGAGGCGGACCGCGTTTTCTACTCGGGATCAACCCGGACGTGACTTCCGCGATCAATGTTGCGCAGCGGACAGGAATCGTAATCCACACGATCTACACTCCGGGTGTGGGACGCTTGGCTCGCAATTTCTGGGAAGTGACGAGAGGGCAGAACGGTATTGCCCAGCTCTCGGAAGAGACCGGAGGCGAGTCTTTCTGCTTGGGGATCGGAGCCCCGGTGAGTTTCAAGCCTTACCTCGATCAGCTGCAGAGCATACTCGACAATCAGTTCGTGTTGGGTTTTTCAGTCAAACCGGGCAATAAGGCGGGGTTGCAATACGTGAATGTCGATACAGAGGTTGCCGGCGTGGAGCTTGGTGCCGCTGACGCGGTCTGGGTGCCCTCGGCGCAATAACACATAGGGAGCGCCAAACGTCGATGGGGCTACATCGCTGGCGATGAGCCCCTTGGCGGGCTAGCGGCGTCATTGATCTAGCGGGCCTTTGCAAGGAGATGGAACGTGCCCGAACCTAGGCGCGCAACGGGGGCAGACTGGCTCGCCAGAGACCGGGCACGATCAGCCGATGATGTGGTATTTCACGTTCGAGGCGTGACCAAGGTTTACCGCATGGGGGAAACCGAGGTCCATGCGCTCCGGGGCGTGGACCTCGATCTATATCCGGGCGAGTTTGTTGTTCTGCTCGGGCCTTCCGGAAGCGGCAAATCAACTCTGCTGAACATCTTGGGCGGGCTGGATGTCCCGACCGCGGGCGAAGTCATTTATCTGGACCATGATCTTACCTCGGCCAGCGAGAAAGAGCTTACGCGTTACCGCCGCGAACACGTCGGTTTTGTGTTTCAGTTCTACAATCTAATTCCCAGTCTGACAGCTCTTGAAAACACCGCGCTCGTGACGGAAATTGCCGAGAGTCCGCTGGATGCACGTGATTGCCTTCATCTAGTCGGCCTCGACGAGCGGCTGCATCATTTCCCGGCCCAGATGTCCGGTGGGGAGCAGCAGCGAGTGGCCATCGCGCGGGCGATCGCCAAGCGCCCCGAGGTGCTTTTGTGCGATGAACCCACCGGCGCTCTGGACTATCCGACAGGAAAGCTCGTTCTGGAAGTGCTTGAGCGAGTCAACCAGCAACTAAAGACGATCACGGTTGTCATCACGCATAACGCCGCGATTGCCGCCATGGCCGACCGCGTGATTCGAATCAGCAGCGGCGCAATCGCCGACATTCACAAGAACGACAAGAAGCTGGCTCCATCCGAGTTGGCGTGGTAGCCGGACATGACTGCCCTCGATAAGAAACTCCTCCGCGATCTGTGGCACCTGCGAGGCCAGTTGATCACCGTGGCCGTCGTCGTAGCTTGCGGTATCGCGACCTACGTGACGATGCGTGGCGCCTACGAATCGGTTCGCGACGCTCAGCAGGATTACTATGCGCGCTATCGCTTTTCGGACGTCTTCGCGCACTTGCAGCGCGCTCCAAACTCGCTCGCGGTGACCATCTCGTCGATTCCAGGCGTTGCTTCCGTGCAGTCGCGTGTGGTTGTTGAAGTCACTCTCGACGTCCCCGGTCTCGACGAGCCAGCGCTCGGTCGGATCATCTCGATTCCCGTTCGCGCCACGCCGATGCTAAACGACCTGTGCATCCGCCGCGGAAGCTATCTCGATCCTGGCAGGCCCGAAGGCGTCATCATCAGTGAAGCCTTCGCCACGGCCAACAAACTGGATGTGGGTCAGACGATCGGTGCCGTAATCAACGGGCGCCGGGAAAAACTTCAGATCGTGGGCGTCGCGATTTCGCCGGAATATGTTTACGAAATCCGGGGCTCCGAGGTATTCCCCGATAACCGCCGATTCGGCGTCATCTGGATGAGCCGCGACTCGCTCGCTTCCGCATTCAACATGGAAGGCGCCTTCAACGATCTCACCATCGCTCTTGCGCCCGGCGCCAGCGAAGCGGAAGTGATCACGCGGCTCGACAAGCTGCTCGAGCCGTACGGAGGCCTGGGCGCATACGGGCGTTACGAGCAGCTTTCCGCCCGGTTTCTTTCCGACGAAATCGCGCAGGACCGCATCACCGGCCTCTTCGTTCCGACGATCTTTCTGGGGGTGGCCGCTTTCCTGATTCACGTTGTTCTCTCGCGCCTGGTAATTACCCAGCGCGCCGCGATCGGCCTGCTGAAAGCGTTCGGCTACGGCAACCTGTCCGTGGGATTTCACTACCTGAAATACGCACTTACCGCCGTGCTCCTGGGCACCATTACGGGCACCCCGCTGGGAATCTGGCTCGGCAGGGGACTGGCGAAGATGTACGAAGATTTTTTCCGCTTTCCCGAACTTCGCTTCGTCGTAAGTCCCGCGATGGTTGGTTCGGCGGTGCTCATCAGCGCGGGCGCCGCCACGCTGGGCGCGCTGGGCGCGTTGCGTTCCGTGATCGGACTGCCTCCCGCCGAAGCAATGCGGCCCGAGGCGCCGGCTCGCTTTCGCCCGGGCCTCGCCGAAAGGCTGGGAGTTCAGCAGTTCGTGCCGCTTTCCGGCCGCATGATCTTGCGGAATCTCGAGCGGCGCCCATGGAAGTCGCTACTTTCGACATTTGCTCTGGCGTTGGCGGGAGCCATTCTCGTCGTCGGTTTCTTCTTCTACGACGCGATCGAATACATGATTCGCGTCGAATTTCAGACTGCTTCCCGCGAAGACGTGGCCGTGACCTTCAACCAGCCGCTGGACTCTTCCGCTCGCTACGCGCTCTCGGAGCTCCCCGGAGCAATGCGCACGGAAACCTTTCGAGTTGTCGCGGCCCGCCTTCGATTCGAATTCCGCTCCCGCCGGGTCGCGATTACCGGCCTCGAGCCGGATCCTCAGCTCCGCCGCCTCATCGACGTGCGCCTGAAGCCTGTCGACCTGCCTCCAGACGGAATCGTGCTCTCCGCGAGCCTCGCCAGGACGCTGGGGGTGGCTCCCGGTCAATGGCTCACGGTCGAGGTCCTGGAGGGGCAGCGTCCCGTGCGGGGGGTCCTGGTGACTCGCGTCGTCGACGATCTGATCGGCGCTCTGGCATACATGGATATCCACGCGCTGAACCGGCTCATGCACGAGGGCGCCACGACATCGGGCGCTTTCCTAGCGGTCGATCCGCTCGTAGCCGGTCGCCTCTATTCGTTTTTGAAACAGACGCCGGGCGTAGCCGGCGTCGCCGTGCGTGAGGCCACGCTGGCTAGCTTTCGGCAAACGATTGCCCGGAGCCTGAACATTTCAGTTGGTGCGCTCATCGGCTTCGCCGTCGTGATTGCATTCGGCGTGGTTTACAATGGCGCGCGCATCGCGCTCTCAGAGCGTTCCTTCGAGCTCGCGTCATTGCGCGTGCTCGGTTTCAGCAGCAAGGAAGTCGGGTGGATGCTGCTCGGGGAGCAGGCGCTGCTTGCCGCGATTTCCATTCCGATCGGCTTCCTGCTCGGATACGGAACCTGCGCCCTGCTTGCGCGGTCCATGGAGTCGGAGCTGTACCGTTTGCCGCTGGTGATTAACGGCCGCACTTACATGTACTCGGGACTGATCGTCGCTGCTGCGTCGGCGCTGTCTGGAATATTGATTATGCAGCGAGTCCGGCATCTAGACCTGATCGCGGTTTTGAAAGAGAGAGAATAGCGTGGCGCGCAAGAACCTCCGTGGTCGCATCCTTACGGTGCTCGTCGTGCTGGTGCTCGCCGCGCTCATCGCCTGGGCGCTCCGCCCTTCCGCGATTCTGGTCGAAACAGCGAAGGTAAGCCGTGGGCCGATGGAAGTGACGGTGAATCAGGAAGGCGAGACGCGCATTCATGACCGCTTCGTCCTGTCGTCTCCGATCGTAGGCCGCCTTCTCCGCATTGACCTCGACGACGGCGACCCTGTTCGCGCGGGACAAGTCGTCGCCCGCATCGATCCCACTCCGCTCAACCAGCGCGAGCGCGAAGAAGTGTCTGCCCGCGTGCAATCGGCTGAAGCGGCCTTGCGCCAGGCCAAAGCCCGCGAGGCGCACGCCCGCGCCGACCGAGACCAAGCCCGCCGCGACCGCGACCGCGCCGAAAGCCTCGCAAAACAGGGCGTCATCTCCGCCCAGGCTCTCGATCAGGCCAGAAACGCCGACATCACCGCCGGCGACGAACTGAGCGCCGCCGAATTCGGAGTGCAAGTAGCCGAATCGGAAGAAAAAGTGGCTCGAGCCGGACTCGTCAGCATGGACGCCGATCCGTCAAAGCCGCGTCCTCTGCTCGAAATCAAAGCCCCTGTTTCGGGCCGCGTGCTTCGCGTGGTGGAAAAGAGCGAGCGAGTCATCTCCGTTGGCGCTCCGATCCTCACCCTCGGCGAACCCGGCCAGCTTGAAATCGTTGCAGATGTGCTTTCGACCGATGCTGTTAAGATTCAGCCGCAGGCTCCCGTGCTCATCGACGGTTGGGGCGGGGACCATCCGCTCCATGCCCGCGTCCGGCTTGTCGAACCGTATGGTTTCACCAAGGTGTCCGCCCTCGGCGTTGAAGAGCAGCGCGTCAACGTCATCTCGGACTTCGTGGATTCTCCCGGGCCTCTGGGAGACGGCTATCGCGTCGAGGTCCACATCGTGACGTGGACCGCCGCAAACGCACTGAAGCTTCCTTTGAGCTCCCTCTTCCGCCGCGGGCAGGGCTGGAGCGTTCTTGTAATAGCCGACGGCCGAGCTAGAACAAAAGAGATCGAGATCGCGCATCGCAACGAATCGGATGCGGAAGTCGTGAGGGGCCTCGCGGAAGGCGAAGTCGTGATCATGCATCCACCGAATCAACTCACCGAAGGGATGCGAGTTCGAGCTCAGTAGTAGGAACACCAACGCCATCCCATGCCATCCCTAGTCCTACTTTTTGTCGTCGTTTTTCTCCTGAACCTCATACCTGCATTCGCGCCGCCAACGTGGATGGTCTTTTCGTATCTAGGATTTCGGAGCCCATCTTCGAACGTCGCGTTATTGGCGTTGGTCGGGGCCGGAGCAGCGACGCTTGGTCGAGTGACGCTGGCTCGGTTAGCACACGTCGTGATCCGGCAACGCTTTCTCAGCGAGGCGAAGAAACAAAACATCGATTCGATTCGCGAAGGACTTCAGGGCCGTAAGAAGCTTACATTCAGCGTGTTTCTCTTGTACGCGTTTTCTCCGCTGCCGTCGAATTACCTGTTCCTTGCATACGGTCTGACGACGATGCAGCTAAGGCTCATTGCGATACCGTTCTTCCTCGGGCGTTCAGTCAGCTATGCATTTTGGGGCTTCACATCGTCGACGGTCGCGCGCCGTATTTCGATGGGATCGGATGAAGCCCTGCCATACTTGAGTGTCTATTTCATCGTGTCTCAAATCCTCTTGCTGTATCTGGTGTTCCTGTTCACGAAAATCGACTGGCGCGTGCTCCTATTCAAGAAAAAGCTCCGCTGGATGCGTGACAGCCCCACCCATGTGGAGAAGCGATAGTCTCGTGATTCAGGTCACAGATGTGGGCGATGGAAGTGGGTTATGAGAGGAGAAGGAGTGATGCTGGGTACGCGACCGGAGGACTGATGAAAGGCTTGTTGAAAACGTTCATCGCACTCGCGCTGATCGCGCCATCTCATTGAGCTAAAAAGATCAAGAAGAATTGGTCTTCACCCTTGACTCTCTGCTCGGCGAATCGAGAGTCGGCGGTTTGATTCCGATAGGCGCTTTAATCTTGAGCTTTGCCCACCATTGACTTTCCCGCTTGTCGGCGTACTTTCAAGGCCGCGCCATAGTGATCGTGCAGGTGAGAATCAAGCACCAGCCCCATCTGTTGCCTATATCGTCGCGCCGCATTACATGCGGCTTCGTTTGGCGTTGGCGGATTCAAAACTGTATTCACAAGAACTTCGCGAGCGTCGCCTTGCAACCTTAAGATCTCGTCGCCTTTGATCGCCTCAGTCGCCGCCTGTTGTGCGCTCGAAACGACAAACTCCGTTACCGAGGTGCCGCGCAGAGCTGCCGTCTGCGCGATTAACCTCTTCTGTTCCGGCGTTACTCGAGCTTCCAGACGTTCCTCTTTCCGTGCCCGTCGACCGATCGCCGCAGTTCGCTTCATAGCGTGCCTCCACTTCTTAGGCGATTGTACGGCGACTCGCCGTACAGGCCAATGGCCCTACGAACTACCGAACGTCACTACGCCTCGTGGACGCGCCCGCGTCAGGAACAAATCGAAGCCGATCCGCAAGCAGCATGGAAGGTCGACCTATCATTGCCACAAACGGGATGGGTAAGCCAATACGGAGTGTCAGGCGAGCATGGCGCACAGCTCTCGACAAAGCTGGCGCATCGTATTTCCCGATTTACAACCTACGTCATCTATTTTGCACGCGTTTCAGTTGGATCGCGCTAGATGCAGTGGCGCAGCGGATCCTCTTGGTCAGGTCCTGCGTCGACCCTCCATAAGGCAATCGTTCTGGCTGCCTCTCAGAATTCGTCAAGCGACAATCCAGGACGGCGATCTTGTTTATGGCGAATCATTTGGGCAGAGTTGATGGTGATCCGAGTCAGTAGAGAACGACGATCGGCCCCGTGCATTGCAAAAGTACACTTCTTATGACGTAGGTTTTGAGCGATGGTCTTGAGGTGAAAGGAGCGAATCCACGATGGATAAAGCGAAATATGTCGGCATGGACGTCCACAAAGAAACGATCTCGATTGCCGTGGTAAATTCCAGATTGCAGCGATCACGTTGATCATCTGGAAGAAAGGAGTGAGTTTCGACGCTCAACATTTGAAACAACAGGCAGCTTGAGCGTCTCCCATCAGGGTCTCGGTTCTATCGCCTAGGAAGCTGCGGTTATGAGCCAGTAGAGTTCTTGAGGAAGTTGTCCCGCCTTTAGTTGAAACCTGAAACAGAAGCAGCGGCTCTCGGCCCAGACTCGGATAGAGTCTGGGGTGAGATCTCTTTTTAGGAGGAGAGCCGCTGTGAGAAAAAACTATCAGGGAAAGCCAGTCAAGTCCAAGGGGAAGTTCGAAGTATGGGGGCGGAAAGAAGTGTCCGTCCAGGTGCCGCTGCCGCTGGTGGAGGTGTGGGAGGATTTGCAGCCCCGGGTGGAGCAACTGAGCGGTGAAGCTGGGATGCAGATTTTGCGGGCCATTCTGGAAGACGAGGTCACGCGGCGCGTAGGGCCACCACACCGTCCGGGGCCAGAGTCGGGTGCAGTGCGCTGGGGGCGGCAGCCGGGTTACGTGATTTTCAGCGGACAGAAAGTGGCGGTGACGCGGCCGCGGGTGCGCACACGCGAGGGCCAGGAAGTAGAACTGGACAGTTACGCGCGACTGCAACACGACGGACGGCGGCAGCGCGCGGTACGCGAAGGCATCGTGGCCGGACTGACCTCGCGGAATTACCAGCGTGCGGTCCACTCGGTGCTTTCCGGGTACGGGATCGAGAAATCCAGCGTGAGCCGGGAATTCGTCCAGGCCAGTGCGGCGCAGTTGAAAGAACTGTGCGAGAAGAAACTCAGCGATCTGGACTTGGTGGCCATCCTGATCGATGGGATTCATTTTGGCAAGCAGGTGCTGGTAGTGGCGCTGGGCATTCAAACCAGCGGAGAAAAAGAGGTTTTAGGGCTGTGGCAAGGAGCGACGGAAAACACCACGGTGGTGAAGGAGTTGCTGGAAGACCTGGTGGCGCGCGGTCTGGATCCGGAGCGGCGCTACTTGTTCGTGATCGACGGAGCGAAAGCATTGCGAGCAGGGATCGAGCGGGTGTTCGGTGAGCGGGCCGAGGTGCAGCGTTGCCAGATCCACAAACGGCGAAACGTAAAAGATCATCTGCCGAAAAACGCCCAGGGCGATTACGACCGGAGAATCCGCAACGCCTACGCGATGGCCGAGTACGCGGCGGCCAAGGCCGAGCTGGAGAAAATCTTCCGGCAACTGGAACGCATCAACCCCAGCGCAGCGCGGAGTCTGGAGGAAGGTCTGGAGGAAACGCTGACGGTGCACCGGCTGGGCGTGGGTGAACGGCTGCGCAGAACATTGGCTTCGACCAATCCTATCGAATCGTGCCTGTCGACCGTCGAGAAAGTAGCACGAAACGTGAAGCGCTGGCACGCCGGAGACCAAGCCTTGCGCTGGACAGCGACCGGGTTGCTGGAGGCGCAAACGAAATTCCGGCGAGTGAAAGGCTACCGGGAACTCGACTCATTGCAGCACCGCTTGAATCCGTCATTGACGCAACGGGTCCGGGTCGCTTAAGGTGCAATCCTTCGAGAGTCGCTGCTTCTGTTTCAGGTTTCAACTAAAGGCGGGACAACTTCGTTCTTGAGACGCTCGGTTCGAGGGAGAGTATCAATAAAAACGTTAGGTGTCGTGCATGTTTTGGCACTGAGCCTCCGGTACTACCCTATGCCCCCTCGGCTAATCGAAAAGAGAACGATAGGCCACGAGCCTCCAATAGGACCATTCGATGAGCGGCTCAGTATCGTGTGCGCTCATCATTCAAATGATCGAATAGCGCCGCCATAACGGAAAACGGAATCACCGGCAAAGACGAGAAAACCGCGAGAAATCGCGCGTGTTGGTTCAAGCAGTTTGGCCGAATGCCGAGACGAAAATAATGTCGGCATCGAGTCGAGGGGGAGTCTTGTTCTCTTCGGCCTCTTTATAATCAATGCGGTTTATAGGATGATCTTACTACGGTGCGTCCGAAGCGGAGAAAGAAGCTGCCGAGGCGTCCGTAAGTAGTTAAGATAGAAGGAGAAATTCGACGCGCCCGTAGCTCAGTTGGAAAGAGCGTCTGCCTTCTAAGCAGAGGGTCGGGAGTTCGAGTCTCCCCGGGCGCGCCACTTCAAATGCTTGCCCTTCATTGAATTGGAAAAGCCGATGCGGCCCTTTCTAATTGGAATATTGGCTTGTTTTCGCCTTTTCGCGTTGGTATATTCGCCGAACTATGAAGCTGCGCTCAGGCGTTTACGTCGTGCCGACGGACCGCTGGTACATTGAGCGGACCGTCTGGCTGATCGCCGGGATCGTCCTGCTCGCAAGCACGACGATGGCGTTAGTGGTGAATCGGGTTTGGATCCTGGGAGTGATCGCGACGGGACTCGTTTCGATCAATGTGGCTTTTACGGGGTTTTGCCCGGTAGGCAACGTGCTGCGGCTCCTTGGTTTCACGTCGATGCTCGGCTCGGAGCGAACCACGCGCTGGTATCGCATGAAGACGGACAAGTGGTATCTCGAGCGGCGCATCTACCTTTTCGTTGGCATCAACATCTCCGTCGCGTCGCTGATCGTGCTTTTTTTCAGCAAATGGGCGACGCTGTTCACGGGCTTCGTGGGTGGCGCTATGGTGTGGTTCGCCGCCACGGGGTTTTGCGTAATGGCTAACGGGCTTTACTGGCTGGGCGCCGAGCCACGGCTGAACCCGGAAGCACTGCCTTCGGTGCGCTGCGCGGAATGCCCGAAGTCCGGCGAGTGTCTTGGTGGCCATCCAATCCTGGCGCCCGTTGGGAGCACGGGTCTCACGGAGCAGCCAGTCCCGCTTTCGGTTGGCCGCCCATATTCGATGCCGCCCATTCACGTACGCCAGAATTAAAGTCCGCCTCCTTCCCAAGTCCGTCACTGCTGTCCCCGCGAGAAAGAGAAGCTTTTGCGACGCCCCATTCTGGGACAGAAGGTTGGAATCGCTTTTCCGTCCAAGCGCAAGACTCGGGAAATCTTATGCTGCGAGCCTGTGACTTGTATCACAGACAAGAAATGACCTGAGGTGATAATCGTTCGTCTTCTACGTAATGTGAAGTATGCGATCGTTCTGAAGGGAAGTTCAGAACAATGCGCAGTGCTGAGAGCCGTTGGCATTTTATGTCGTTCGCGCATACCGAATCTCTTGGCGGACTGTCCCGTCGCAAGGAGCGTTTACGGCAACCGTGTTTTCATAAATCGACCAACGTGAATTCCGCCCGATCTCCTCTGAAAAACCCTCGCAGCCTTTTGTTTTGTGGAGGCAAACGATGAAGCCAAGCAGACATGCGCTGCCAGCAGCGCTGCAGGCGCGCGGCGTATCCCGGCGGGAATTCGTCAAGTTTTGCGAACTGATGGTTGCTACGCTGGCCCTCCCTCCGCGGTACGTATCGGCGGTTGAAAAGGCGTTCAGTCAGGCGAAGCGCCCCGTCCTTGTCTGGCTCGAATTTCAGGATTGCGCGGGCAACACGGAATCGATGCTTCGCACCAGCAATCCGACGGTTGCCGACTTCGTGTTGGAACTTCTTTCCTGGGAGTACCACGAAACGATCATGGCGGGCGCGGGCAAGCAGGCGGAGGCAGCCCTTGAACGCGTGGTCAACGAGAATAAAGGCGAATACATCGCAGTGGTCGAAGGTGCGATCCCGACGGCGGACGGCGGCGTCTACTGCACGATTGCAGGCAAGACCGCTCTCGACATTGCGACCCACGTCTGCACCAACGCGGCCGCAAATATTGCGGTCGGCGCTTGCGCCTGGGACGGAGGATTGGTTCGATCGAATCCCAATCCGACCGGCGCTGTGGGTCTGCAGGAAGCCGTGCCGAGCATCAAGGTTGTGAATCTCGGTGGCTGCCCGCACAATCCCGCGAATACAGCCGCGGTGCTGACCCACTACCTCACGTTCCACGAGATGCCGGCTCTCGACCAGTACAACCGTCCTCTTTTTGCCTACGGCAACATCATCCACGACCAGTGTGAGCGGCGTGCTCATTACGACGCGGGACGTTTTGTGGAGGAATGGGGCGACGAAGGCCATCGCAAGGGCTATTGCCTTTACAAGATGGGCTGCAAAGGTCCCGAAGCGACCTATAACTGCCCGACCGTCCGCTGGAACGATGGAACGAGTTGGCCGGTAAAGTCGGGCCACGGCTGCATCGCCTGCGCCTCGCACCGTTTTTGGGACACGAAATCGCCTTTCTACAAGCGCTTGCCGTCGGTGCCCGGATTTGGAGTGGACGTCACTGCAGCCGAAATTGGATGGGTTGGCACCGGGGTGGTTGCCGCGGCGATGGTCGCCCAAGTGGCCGGTAATTTTGTGCGCGACAGAATTCGGCCGAAAACAGCGGAGAAGGCCGACGAACCGAAAGATTCTCGCGGAGAGTAGGAGGAATCCATGGCGCGGATTGTGGTCGATCCGGTCACCCGAATCGAAGGGCATCTTCGCATCGAAGCGCAAGTCGAAGGCGGGATGATTTCGGACGCGTGGAGTTCCGGGACGATGTTCCGGGGAATCGAACTGATCTTGCGCGGACGTGATCCACGGGAAGCGTGGATCTGGGCGCAGCGCATTTGCGGCGTCTGTACGATGGTTCACGCGCTCGCTTCCGTCAACGCGGTGGAAGACGCACTGGGCATCGAAGTTCCGGAAAACGCGCGCCTCGTCCGCAACATCATCGCTTCGACGCAAACGATCCAGGATCACGTTGTCCACTTCTACCATCTCCATGCACTCGATTGGGTGGACGTGGTCTCCGCGCTAAAAGCGGACCCAGCGAAAACATCGCAGCTCGCGCAATCGATCTCCGATTGGCCGATGTCGAGCGCGAAGTATTTCAAGGGCGTGCAGGATCGCGTCGCTGCGCTGGTTGCGAGCAGACAGCTCAGCCTCTTCGGAGCGGGTTACTGGGGACACCCCGCCTACCATCTGCCACCCGAAGCGAACCTCATGGCCGTCGCGCATTATCTGGAAGCGCTGACTTTCCAGAAAGAGTTCATCCGCATCCATGCGGTTCTTGGCGGCAAGAATCCTCACTTGCAGACATTCCTGGTCGGCGGCATGGCGACCTCGATCGATCCGAACGAGCCGAACGCGACGATCAATCCCGAACGAATCGATTTCCTGCTGGAAGTGGCCAAGTCGGCGGGCGATTTCGTCAGCCAAGTCTATATTCCCGACGTTCTGGCAGTGGCGGGGTTCTATAGGGACTGGTTCGGACTCGGGTCGGGCGTGGGCAACTACATGTCTTATGGTGGCTACCCGCAAGGATCCATCAAAGATCCGGGGGATTTCTTTCTGCCCCGGGGCATCATCCTGAATCGTGATCTATCAAAGGTGCACCCGGTGGACCCGGCAAACGTCACGGAATATGTGGCGCGTTCCTGGTACGACTACTCAGGCGGAGACCAGGTAGCAAAGCATCCCTACGAAGGAGAGACCAATCCGAAGTATTCGGGACCAACGCCTCCCTACGACTTCCTCCAAGTGGATCAGAAGTACTCCTGGCTGAAGGCTCCGCGCTATCAAGATCAATCGATGGAGGTTGGGCCGCTGGCACGAATGCTGGTTGCCTATGCGTCAGGTCAGCAGGACGTCAAGGCGCTGGTCGATGCCACACTCGCCAAGCTGAAGGCGCCCGCCACTGCGCTGTTTTCGACTCTGGGACGCGTTGCCGCGCGCGCTCTGGAAACACAACTTCTCGCAGACCGCCTCGTCAGCTGGATCGAGCAGCTTCGAGAGAATATGGCGAGCGGTAACGTGCGTATCCACAACGGGGAGAAGTGGGACCCGAGCACGTGGCCCGATACCGCCCGCGGTTTTGGCTTTTTCGAGGCACCGCGCGGATCACTGGGACACTGGGTTGAGATCGAAGACAAAGCCATCAAGAACTATCAGGCGGTTGTCCCGTCCACGTGGAATGCAGGACCGCGAGATGCCCACGGCCAGCGGGGACCTTATGAAGCGGCGCTTCTCAAGACGCCCGTGGCCGACCCGGAACGCCCGCTGGAAATTTTGCGTACCGTCCACTCCTTTGATCCGTGCCTGGCGTGCGCCGTTCACGTGGTGGACGCCACCGGTCAATTGAAGGCTCGCGCGAAGGCCTGAGCCAGGGGAAATCGCCCGTGAGAAAAACGAAGCGTCACTGGGGACTCGAAGTCGACTGGAGAAAGCCCACCCACAAACAGGTCAGGGTGTACGTCTGGGAATGGCCCGTGCGAGTCGCGCACTGGATCATCGTTACCACGATCCTCTCGCTGTCGATCACGGGCTATTATATGCATTCTCCGTACATCATTCCGCACGGAAGAACTGCCTGGGTGATGGGAACGATGCGCTTCGTTCATGTCCTTTCCGGCTTCGCATTTCTTTGCGCGATCCTCATCCGCGTCGCCTGGATGTTTATTGGCAACCGGTGGTCGGGCTGGGACCAACTGATTCCCACCACGAAAAAGCGGTGGGAGGATTTCGTCGAAACGTGCCGGTATTACGGCTTCATGAGTTGGTCGCCGAGGCCCCATATCGGCCACAACGCTCTGGCGGGTGCCGCGTACGCCGCGGTCTTCGGGATGGGGATCGTGGAGATCATCACTGGACTCACGCTCTACTCGCAGGTTCTCGGCAATAAGGTGCTCAGCTTTTTTGTCGGCTGGATTCCTCACGTTGTGGACATCCAGTGGCTGCGCGAGATTCATTTCATCCTGATGTTCTGCTTCTGGATGTTTTTTATTCACCATCTCTACACCGCGATTCTCGTCTCGATCGAGGAGGAGAACGGCGTAATGGAGAGCATCTTCAGCGGATACAAATTCATCCCGGAACACGAGTTGCAGGAAGCGCTCGCCGAAGAAGACGAAGCGGATTTGCAGGAGCGAGCGAAAGAGGACCGCGCGATCCCCGCCGGCGGCCGGAGTACCCGCTCGAGAGCGTGACATGGAAGAGTTGCTGTCCTCGAATACGGTGGTGATAGGAGTCGGCAACACGATCCTCTCGGATGAGGGCGTAGGTGTGCATGCCGCAAGGCTGCTGCAAAGCGATCCCCGTGTGCCAGCAGGGGTCGCGATTCTGGACGGGGGGACGATCGGGCTCGAATTGGTCCCCTACGCCTGCGATGCGTCCTACCTTCTGCTTCTCGATGCGATGAACTCGGGCCAAGCGCCCGGAACGCTCGCCCGGATGACTGGCAATGAGTTGCTGGCTACGAAGACAGGCCGCAGCGCTCACCAACTGGGCGTTGCCGACTTGATTGCGGCCCTCGCCCTCGTATCGACGCGGCCTCAAGATATCGTTGTGCTGGGCGTGCAGCCAGCGAACACGGATTGGGGCACGTCGTTGTCTCCCGCTGTCGAGGCCGCCCTCGTACCCTTGGTGGATGCCGCTTTAGCCCAGCTCCAACTGTGGAGACAATCTGGCCCGGAACCTGCCGCGTCGCCGCTGCCCGCGCAATCTTTGCAGCGAAGAGTCGATTCCTGCCGAGAGGGGGGCTTGTAACGTGTGCCTTGCGATACCCGGAATGATCGTCAGCAGCCAAGTGAACAACGGAATTCGGAGCGGCCGCGTTCAGTTCGGCGGCATCACGCGGGAAACCTGCCTCGATTTTGTTCCCGAGGCCGCGGTGGGAGATTACGTGATCGTGCACGTAGGATTTGCAATCAGCCGCGTGGACCGCGAAGAGGCGGAGCGGAGTTACGAACTGCTCGAATCGATGGGCTTGCTCAAGGGCGAATTAGCGTCGGATTTGGAAGATTCGTAGGCACAAACATATGAAGTATCTCGACGAATATCGGGATGAGAAAATTGCCCGCGGAATCGTGGCCCATCTGGCCCGGCGCGTCACCCGACCCTGGGTGCTGATGGAAATTTGCGGCGGGCAGACCCATACGCTGATGCGCTACGGCATCGACGAAATGCTGCCGGGTGGGATCGAACTGGTTCACGGGCCGGGCTGCCCAGTTTGCGTAACCCCTCTCGAGATGATCGACAAAGCGATCGAGATTGCTTCGCAGCCCGACGTGACTCTGATTTCTTACGGCGACATGTTGCGCGTGCCGGGCTCTCGTACCGACCTGTTCCACGTGAAGGCACAGGGCGGGGACGTGCGGGTGGTCTATTCGCCCACCGAGGCGGTCAAGTTCGCCCGGGCAAATCCAGGGCGTAAGGTGGTTTTCTTTGCAGTTGGATTTGAAACCACCGCGCCGGCGAATGCCATGGCCGTGTGGCAGGCGAAGCGGCAGGGGCTGACGAATTTCTCGATGCTCGCGTCTCATGTTCTCGTGCCGCCCGCCATTCGCGCGCTTCTTGGTTCGCCACGGAATCGCGTGCAGGGTTTCATCGGCCCGGGGCACGTTTGTACGGTGATGGGCTATCGCGAATACGACGATATCGTCCGGGAATTTCACGTGCCCATCGTCGTGGGCGGATTCGAGCCGCTCGATCTGCTAGAAGCGATTTTGATGCTCGTGACGCAACTCGAGGAAGGCCGCGCGCAGGTCGAGAACCAATACGTCCGATCCGTCACTTACGAAGGCAATCAGCTCGCGCGCAAAATATTGGCGGAGGTATTCGAGGTTTGCGATCGGAAATGGAGGGGCATCGGCGGAATTCCAGAGAGTGGCCTGAGCCTTCGGGAAGAATACGCCGCATTCGATGCGGATCGCGTGTTTGGGACCGAAGGAGTGACCGCGGAGGAGCCCGCGGAGTGCATCAGCGCCGAGGTGCTGCAAGGATTGAAGAAGCCGACCGATTGCACTGCTTTCGGGACGCGTTGCACGCCGGAGAATCCGCTGGGCGCGCCGATGGTTTCCTCCGAGGGCGCCTGCGCCGCCTACTACCGATATCGCCGGCACGCGATGGCGGCAAAGGGGAGCAACTGATGTCGCGCGGCACGAAGGTCGACGTGGCGCTGAGCTGCCCGGTTCCGATTGCATCCACGGAGTCGGTCTTGCTGGGCCATGGAAGCGGCGGCCGCATGAGCGGGGATCTGCTGCGGAACATTCTCCTCCCGGCCTTGCAAAATCCGGTGCTCGGACGGCTGGACGATCAAGCCATCATCGAGGTAGGCGGCTCGCGGATTGCATTTACGACCGATTCCTTTGTGGTGAAGCCGCTGTTTTTCCCCGGCGGAGACATCGGAACGCTCGCAGTCAACGGCACCGTGAACGATCTGGCGATGGGCGGCGCCGAGCCGCTTTTTCTGAGCCTCGCGTTGATTCTGGAGGAAGGCTTCCCGCTCGATACGCTGCGCCAGGTGATGGAATCCATTCGCGTGACTGCGGCCATCGCGCGCGTGGTGGTCGTCACCGGAGATACGAAAGTCGTCGAAAAGGGAAGCGGTGACGGGCTGTTCGTGAACACTTCGGGAATCGGCCTGGTTACGCCCGGCGTGGGCCTTTCGGCCGACCAGGCGCGTCCGGGCGATTGTGTGCTGCTCAGCGGTACGATTGGCGATCACGGGATCACGATTCTTTCGCAGCGCGAAGGACTCGAATTCGAAAGCGCGATCGCGAGCGATACGGCGGCCTTGCATACGCTTGTGGCCGGCATGCTGCGCGCGAGCCCGAAGATTCGTTGCCTGCGCGACCCGACCCGCGGCGGACTCTCGAGTTCGCTGAATGAGATTGCGGCCCGCTCGCGCGTGGGGATTGAACTCGAAGAGAGCGCGATTCCGATTCGCGACGAAGTGCAGGGCGCGTGCGAGATGCTGGGGCTCGATCCGCTGTACGTCGCAAATGAAGGCAAGCTCGTGGCGATTGTTGATCCGGGGGCAGCCGACGTCATCCTCGAAGCAATGCAGCGCCATCCGCTGGGGCGCGACGCACGGCTCATCGGAAGAGTGACGGATTGCCACGCGGAAATGGTCACCATGCGGACGCGGCTCGGAACCTCGCGGATCGTCGATCTCCTCTCTGGCGATCAATTGCCGCGCATCTGCTGAGGCCCGGCCGGGACCTGCCCGATGCACGAAATGGGAATCGCCAATTCGGTGCTCGACGTGATTCGAAAGGAAACGCTTCGCTTCCCGAATGGCCACATCCACAAAGTCGGCGTTCGGATCGGCGAACTCGCGGGCGTTGATCCGGATGCGATGAGCTTCTGTTTTGAAGCCCTCGTGCGCGGAACGGAACTCGAGCCGCTCGCGCTCGAAATCGAATACTGCCCTCGACGCTATCAATGCCGCGCCTGCGGGCATTCGTACGCCGCGTCGCGAGATGATTTCGCGTGTCCCGAATGCGGCAAGCTGGATTCGCAGTTCCTCGGAGGCGATGAACTCGAGCTCGCCTATATGGAGGTCGAAGATGGAGCGCGTGTCGCTGGAGCGTAAAGTTCTTAACGAAAACGACTTGATTGCCGCCCGTTTGCGGGCGCGGTTTGCCGAACACGATATCCTGTGCCTCAACCTGATCAGCTCGCCCGGCTCCGGTAAGACCAGCCTTCTCGAGCGCACTCTGGAAAGCTTTGGCCGCGGCGAGCGCGTGGCTGTGCTTACGGGAGACATTCAGACGGAAAATGACGCGAAACGCCTGGCGCGATTTGGATTTCCGGTGAAACAAATCACAACGGGCGGCACGTGCCATCTCGACGCTCGCATGATCGAAAAGGCGCTTCTCGACTGGCGCCTCGAAGATATCGGCCTGTTGCTGATCGAAAACGTAGGCAACCTCGTGTGTCCGTCCAGCTACGATTTAGGCGAGGCCGCCAAGATCGTGGTTCTCAGCGTCGCCGAGGGTGAGGACAAGCCGCTTAAATATCCCTCGATTTTTTTCAAGTCGGAACTTCTGGTCCTCAACAAGACCGACCTCTTGCCGCACGTGCCGTTCGATATCGCCGCCGCCGAAGAAAACGCGCGGCGCGTTCACCGGGATATGAACATCATTCGAACCTCCTGCGTCACGCGCGAGGGGATTGCGGAGTGGGTTGCCTGGCTCGAGCGCAAGCGCGAAAGGACGCGTGTGTCCGCCGCCGCATCCTGACATGCCATGCAAGTCCGCAAGGAAATCCACGTTTCGGGATTGGTACAGGGAGTGGGATTCCGGCCATACGTCTACAGGCTCGCGACGGACCGGAACCTCCGCGGCAACATCAGCAACACGCCGGCGGGAGTGACGATCGAAATTCAGGGCCCGCCGGAGGCGGTCGAAGACTTCGTCTCGCGCCTCCCCGGAGAGGCGCCGGCCCTCGCGCAGATTACTCGCGTGATCGTTCGCGAGATGCCGTGCCAGCCGGATCAATCGTTTGAAATTCTGGCCAGCCACACCGGCGATCACGCCAGCGCACTGATTTCCCCGGACGTGGCCGTCTGCGACGATTGCCTTCGCGAGCTGCTGGACCCTCACGACCGGCGGTATCTCTATCCCTTCATTAATTGCACGAACTGCGGCCCGCGCTTTACGATCGTGCGCGACATTCCATACGACCGGCCGAGGACTTCGATGTCGGCGTTCCCGATGTGCGAGAAATGCCGTGCCGAATACGACGACCCTCGAAACCGCCGCTTCCACGCCCAGCCGAATGCGTGTTGGGAGTGCGGTCCTCATCTCGAAATCTGGAATTTCCAGGGCCATCGGATCGAAACATCCGATCCTATCAGCGCGGCTGTCGAGTGCCTGCGATCGGGCGAAATCCTTGCGGTAAAGGGACTCGGTGGCTTCCACCTCGCAGTGGATGCCACGAACCCAACGGCGGTGGAGCGATTGCGCCAGCGCAAGCGGCGCATCGAAAAGCCGTTTGCCGTGATGGTGCGCAATCTGGAGGCCGCCCGCCGATTCTGCCACGTCGATGCCGAAATGGAGCACCTCCTAAGCAGCCGGCAGCGGCCCATTGTGCTGCTGGCGTGGAAGAAAGCTGCTGCAATCGCCGAGAACCTAGCGCCGAACCAGGGTGATCTCGGAGTCTTCCTGCCGTACACACCCCTGCATCACTTGCTTTTTTCCCTCAGCGACTTCCCGGCATTGGTTATGACCAGCGGGAACCTGAGCGAGGAGCCCATTGCGATCGACAATCGCGAGGCCGTGGAACGCTTGGGCGGCATCGCCGATCTTTTTCTGATGCACAACCGCGAAATTCTGCTTCGCTGCGATGATTCGGTTGTTCGCCATTCGGCCGGAGGAACACGGCAGATTCGCCGGTCGCGAGGTTACGTGCCGTCTCCCGTGCGATTGCACCGGGAGATTCCACAGATTCTTGCGGTCGGCGGCGAACTAAAGAATACGATCTGTCTCACGCGCGGGAACCTTGCATTCCTGAGCCAGCACATTGGAGATCTCGAAAACGTTGAGAGCTTCGATTTTTTTCGCGATGCGATCGCGCAGTTTTCGAAGATTCTCGAAGTCGAGCCGGAAATTGTGGCCTACGATCTTCATCCGGATTATCTGTCTACAAAATGGGCTCTGCAGCAGAAAGACGTGCGTCTCGCCGGCGTGCAGCATCATCACGCTCATATAGCGGCGTGCATGGCGGAAAACAATCTCGAGGGACGCGTGATTGGCCTGGCCCTCGACGGCGCCGGTTACGGCGCGGATGGGCATATCTGGGGCGGCGAAGTGTTGCTCGCGGATTTCGCAGGTTTCGAGCGCGTGGCGCATTTTGCTTATGCTCCGCTTCCGGGAGGCGCGGCCGCCATTCGTGAGCCTTGGCGCATGGCGGTGAGCCATCTGATGCGAGCGTTCGGCGAAGATTTCTTGAACCTGGACATTCCCTTCGTGCGAGGACTCGATCGCGGCAAGACAGAGCTCGTGATGCACATGATCGCGCGAGAAGTGAATTGTCCATTGACCTCAAGTTGCGGACGCCTATTCGACGCCGTGGCGGCGCTACTCGGCATTCGCCAAGAAGTGACTTACGAAGCGCAGGCTGCCATTGAACTCGAAATGTCGGCGCGGCCCTCAGCCGAAACCGCTGCTTATCCATTCGCCATGCGTGCCCAGGACGGGCGATGGCAGATCGATGCGTCGCCGCTGTTTGCCGCCATCGTCGAAGATCTTCGCCGGAACGTGTGCGCGGCAACGATCAGCCGCCGATTTCACAACGGCCTTGTCGAAACGCTCGTGCGCGTCGCGTCTCTGTTGCGCGGGGAATCCTCGATCAATCGGATCTGTTTAAGCGGTGGTACGTTCAATAACATGCTTGTGTTCGAGCCTTTAGTTCGCAGGCTGGAATCAGAGCGCTTTGAAGTTTTCACTCATTCCGAGGTTCCCGCGGGCGACGGCGGCCTGAGCCTGGGGCAGGCGCTGGTGGCAGCACACATCGCGCCAACTGAAGGCAAAACATCGGGGCTCGCCGGGATTCAATCGGGCGTTCGTTTTGGGTAAGCGAAGAGAGTGGTCCCCGGCGGCAGCGGGCCGTGCGCGGGAAGATCGTCGAATGTGATTGCAATCTGCGGTGCCTCGACGACGGCCGCCGAGTCGCCGGCAAAAAGAGACAGCGGAATAACATCGGCCATAGCTCGATACCCTGCTGGCGATGGATGCAGGTGATCCCCCGAATCGAATGCCGGAAGCAGCCGGTCCGGGTGCTCAGGATCGCGCATCGCCTTATCGAAATCGATTACTGCGTCGAAATGGCCTGGATCGCGAATCCACTGATTGATCGCTTGCCGGTCTGCTTCGCTGGCCGGACCGGGGTGATAAAACTCGGAGCCAACGAACGGCATGATCGTCGCCCCAATGAGCTCGATGCCGTGCGTATGACTTTTCGTGATGATCTGCTGGTATGCGACGAGGACACGGTGAACGAGCGCGTCGTGCTCTGACTGCGACACCTCGCCATCGTGCGTCAGCATGCCGATGTCGTTGATTCCTTCGAGCACGATCAAGTAACCGGCGCCTGTCTGCGCGAGCACGTCGTGATCGAACCGGGCGGAGGCGTTCGGACCGAGTCCATCGAGAAGCAAGCGGTTTCCGCCAATCCCATGTCTACGCGATGGCTCTTAATACATCGAAGTCTGCACCTTGAAGGGCTCGATTGAACGCGATATGTTCGGGGCGCTTATTTGCGACCGCCATTGCCCGGAAACTTACGGCGCTGTGGCCAAGGAGAATTCGTGCTAAGCGAGCGAACGATTCGGTGGCCATCGCGTTCGATCTTATTTGCCCTTATTGTAATTGCCGGGTGGCTTGCTTGCGGCGCCGATTTTGCACAATCTCCGGACAAGCGCGCGCTTCCTGCGCCAGTGCAGCTCACAGCGGAACAAGATCACCAGAGGATGATGAATCTGCTGCACATCACTTCGCTCCGCCGGGCCCGGGACGCGAATCCCGCCTCGCCGTACGCGGCGAATTCCGACGAGTCCAAGGCCAACCCGTACCCGAAACTGCCGGACCCGCTGAGACTGAACAACGGAAAGAAGGTGACGTCGGCGAAGATGTGGTGGACGAAACGGCGTCCCGAGATTGTCGAGGACTTCGATCGAGAAGTGTATGGGCGCGTGCCGAAGGACACTCCGAAAGTGAATTGGGAAGTGGCGGACACAACGCGCGAAACGATCGGTGGCGTGCCGGTGGTTACGAAGAAGCTTGTAGGGCACGTAGATAACTCGTCGTATCCGCTGATCACTGTGGACATTCAGGCGACGCTCACGACGCCCGCGAATGCCGCGGGGCCCGTGCCGGTGATGATCGATTTCGGATTCGATCAGGCGTTCATGGCCCGGCTGCGCGCGCAAATGGAGGCTCGCGGACAAAAGTTTCCAGCTCCTCCACCCGGTCCTACATGGCAGGAGCAAGTGCTGGCCAAGGGTTGGGGCTACGCGATTCTCGTTCCGACGAGCTATCAGGCGGACAACGGCGCCGGCTTGACTCAGGGAATCATCGGCCTGTGCAACAAGGGGCAGCCTCGCAAGCCGGATGATTGGGGAGCTTTGCGAGCGTGGGCATGGGGTGCGAGCCGCCTGCTCGATTACTTTGAGACCGACCCGAGCGTAGACGCCAAGCGAGTCGGCATCGAGGGGCTGTCGCGCTACGGGAAGGCGACGCTCGTGACGATGGCTTACGACCAGCGGTTCGCGATTGCGCTGGTTGGCTCGTCGGGGGCGGGCGGAGCCAAACTCTTCCGGCGCAATTTCGGCGAGGCCGTGGAAAACCTGGCAGCCACCGGTGAATACCACTGGATGGCCGGAAATTTCCTGAAGTTTGCTGGGCCGCTGAACGCGAGCGATCTTCCGGTGGATGCGCACGAACTCATCGCGATGGCCGCGCCGCGGCCCGTGTTTATCAGCTGCGGCTCACCTCTTGTCGAGGGCACGTGGGTGGACGACAAGGGTCAATTCATGGCCGAAGTGGCAGCCGGGCCGGTATACGAACTTCTCGGAAAACGAGGATTGGGAGTGACGGAGATGCCGCCGATCGGCACTGCCTTGATCGACGGCGACCTGGCGTTTCGCCAGCATGAAGGTCCGCACACGGATTTGCCGAATTGGCCGGCGTTCTTGGAATTTGCATCGCGCTACATGAGCGAGCCGCACTCGGCGCGTGCGGCCAATTAGAATTGGCGCTTGAAATCTAGACGCTGCCGGAACACGGTTCGTTCTGCGGCGTTAGGGCGTCGAAAGAAGATCGGCCTTGCCGGTTTCGAGGTCGACGGGAAACGATACGTGTTCCTGGACGATCAGCCATTTCCCCTTGATTTTGCGGAATACGTCGGTGACGCGCACCACTGCGTTCAGCGAGGAGCCGTCTTTGCGCGTGAATGTGCTTGATTGGATGTCGTGACCGTAGGCTACTGGGCCGACGACCGTAATGTCTATATCCGACACTGTGGTCTTCGCCGGACCGGGGAAAGCGGAAAGAAGCCCTTCCCAATCTCGCTTATAGGCGTCCCAACTGGGATATTCGCGCGGAGGGACGGCGTCGAAAACGAATAGGGCCTTCCCGCGGGCGTAGCAGGACATGATCCCGTCGACATTCCGGCTGTTGAAGGCATCGCCATACGCCGTTATGAGCGCCTCGATCTCGTCCTTGTCGCTCGTCGGCGGAGCTTGAGCACGCACGCGAACTAAAACGCCCGACAGCACAACCGCCAGAATCAAGAGTCCTACCAAAGCTGCGGATTTCTTCATCTGTGAGTTTCCTTTATGGGCTGCGTTCAGGCTTCAGCCATCTACGCTCATCCTGGCACGAGCGTTTTCGCGAGGATAAAAGCCTCACGCTTCCACCAGCCGGATATCGCGACAGACGCGGAACAGAATGGGGTCTCGGCAGAAAGGAAACGCGCTTCGTGCCCAAGCCGCAGGATGTCGAGAGGGCGAGATTCCTTCCAGAGGCTGAGTGGGTGCCAAAAATTGCATTCCCGGCCGCTGACGAGCCCGCATAGATTCATGTCCGTGCGCGCCACGTCCTCGTGCGGCCGGGATCGGCTATCGCCACTTGTCTATCGACGCGCTGCCGAAGTAGCTGAAGTCTCCGCCGGCCCAGTACGTGTTTGTTTCCCCGCCCAGCACGATTATTTCGATGGAGGACTTGGGGTTGGGATCGGGCGGCGCGCCAAAACGGCCTCGCCGATAGAAGCGTTGGAAAGGAAGATCGGCGTCGCCCATCTTCAGGTACGAGGCGTAGGGTTCGACGCCCGCCTGCGCTTGCTTTAGGTCGTTCTGGTGCGTGTCCCAGTATAGCCACGCCGGTGTCTTCGTGTTCTTCGACCAGTAGTCGCTTAACTCTTCCTTCGAGTTGAATCCCTTTTCCTTTGCCTCGCGGGCCACGGTTGGATCGAGCAGCAGCGTGGCGGCGCTGGTGCCGAACGAGAAGAAATGCGTCAGCCAGTTGTTGATCAGTTCGTGGTAGGGCATCTTGGGGAACCATGCGACGTTGTTCAGGCTCCAGCCGCTGAAGATGCTGACGACGCTTTCCTCGGGTTTGAAGCCCTTTTGCACGTGGAACGGCTTCCAGCCGTCTGGCAGCTTGTTTTCCGTTTCCGCGATGCACAAGTTGTTGTAATTGAAGTTGGATCCCAGGGTGCCCAGGTAGGTGAGTCCGGCCACGCCACAGCCGCCGAGGTTTTTCGAAAGGATCGTCCACGCGCGGCCAATCACAGCATTGGGTTCGGCGAAGGGGCCCATCGCGCCGATGCCGTAGTTCATCTTGATTTGGTCGGAAATAGGACCGTTCAGCATCACCATCCGGGTGAAGGATGACGTCGAGCTGAAAAGCGACGGCTGTCCGGTCGATGCGATCGCCAAGATGGCGGGCAGGTGTTCGGGACTCGCGCCAGCCATGACGGCATTGATGGCAACGTGCCTGACGGTGAACGTCCACGAAGCCTGCGCGCCGCGGGCGGCGCTCAACGTGCCGATCACTTCATCCGGCTTGTGGCTCGTGCCCTTCAGCATCGCCTCGACCTTTTCCTCGGTGGGAAGGATGATGGGCATGAAATCGGTGTAGTTGTTGTCGCAATACAGGCGCTGCAGCTCATCCGGAGTGCCCGAGTACATGGGCGGGCCGACGTCGGGAGTGACGGTGCCGGTCTTCTTCTCGTCCGCCGTCAAGGGAGTCGTCAGGGCGGAAATGATTTCCGGCATCAGCGGCTTGTTTGTAACCGGATCGTTGCCCAAGAGGACCTGGTACATCTCCGCGTCGGTTTTGTTGGTCATCGGGTGAGGCAGGAAGCAAATGCGCTCGTCAGGCATGCCACGGCCAGCCGCATTCGACCTCGCAAGATCCTTGAAGGCGATCGTGACCAAGGGAGCGGTGGGGAGACCCATTTTCTCAACTTGTGCGCAGTGACCGACGGTCGCTGGTGTGCAGGTGCTTCAATGCCCATACGCCATGATCATGGCGTTGCCGTTCGCTTTCATTTCCGCCGTCAGCTTGGGGTCGTCATCGAAATACGACCCGGCTTTCAGTCGGTACACGGTCTTGACGCTCGGCATGTTCTTCGAGAACCAGATCGCGATTTGATTCAGGAAGCGATCGGCTCCGGCGAAGCCGTCTGAGACGAGGTAGATGGTTTTTCCGTCGAGCGTGGTCAGGCGCGGGGCCATCGGAATTAGCTGAACCCCGGGCGGCACACCCTTGGGATTGAACGTCTCGAGTTTCGCCGGCCCCGCTGAGGTCTTCGCTTTTTTCGCTGGTTCGGCGAGCGTTGGAGACGACCCGGCCAAAATAGCCGAGGAAACGCCAATCAGCGACAGTAGCTTTCTTCGATTAATCTTCATCTTTTTTCCCCCACAGTCTTGCGTCAGACGGCTATCAGTACCTGCGACACATTACTACACCTGACGCACATTTAGACTGCCGCTCATCGAATTCGGTTACACATCCGAAACCCTGTCTATGGCAACGCGAACACGTAGATCGCGTTGCTCCCGGTCGTCGGCGTATGCATGTCGGGTATCTCGTTGGCCAGCTCCGGAACTTTGAGATTGTAGCCCGTCATCACGCAGACGTATTCCTTGCCGTTCACCCCATACGTGATCGTGCTCACCGAGACGTTGCCGCCGAGAATCGATTCCCAAAGTTTCTTGCCGGTTCGCGCATCGAAGGCGCTGAATCGTCGGCTCATGTCCCCGTGAAACACGAGACCCCCCGCTGTGGTGACCACGGAAGCCGTGCTCGGGGCGCGGCCCTCGTCGAAACGCACCATGTCGCCGGTCGAGAGATTAATCTTCGCCAGGCCGGCGAGTTTGTTGGGATCGGACCCGGGCCGCGGAATCACTTTCCACGAGCCGCGTATGCCGGGAGCGGCCGTGGTGAGATCGCGGCAATTATCGACGTACGGCACGTAGAGAGAATTCGTGAGCGGGTCATACGACGTGGGCCAATAGCTGCGCGTGTTCCAGAAGCAAATGATGTGGTGCTCGCCCGGCTTCTTGGTGACGATGTCCCAGTTCAACGTGGTTTGCCCTGTCTTCACGTTGACGCTCGCGAGGTTGAAATTCGGGTCGTCGTAAGGAAAGGGCATGGCCCAGAGAAATTTGCCGTTGTTCCGATCCAGGGCAAAAACCGAGCCGCCTTCGGAAACCATCACCGCCATATCGTGCTTCGATCCGCGCGGAACATCGGGATTGATCCACTTCACGGCTTTCGGATCGGGATCGAAGGGTTCGTTCACCAACGTGCGCTCGTGCGTGTGATCCGTGTCCCAGTCGTCGCCCGGCAGATGCTGGTAATACCAGATCAGCCGTCCCGTCTTCGGATCGAGCGCCAGCGTGCAATTGCTGTAGAGGTCTGCGGGCGAAGTCCGCGCGGTGCCATCAGGATTGCCGCCGTGCCGCAGAATGCGCTGATCGGGCATGGGATTCGCCACGCCCCAGTAGATCACGTTGCGCGCAGGGTCGAAGCTCCCCGGCAATCCCCATGTGGATGCCGTATCCTGCGAGTTGTCACCGCCTCCCCATGAGGAATATCCGGGATCATCGGGTCCAGCGACGTTGTAAAAGCGCCAAACTTTTTCGCCCGTTTCGGCGTTGTCCGCCTCGATGAAGCAAGTATCGCGGCCGTGGCCGCAGGTGCCCCCGGATACGACGTTGCCGTCGATCACCAGTGGGCCCGACGTATTGGCCGTCTGCGTCTTGAAGGTCTCCCAGCGGACTTTTCCGGTGCGCGCGTCGAGCGCGACCACGTAGCCATCGGGCGCCGTGAAATAAACCATGTCTTCATAAATCGCGAGACACTTGGATCTTTCTGTGGAGCCGATCTGCGGATTCTTGTACTCGCGCTTGTATTCCCAGATGAGGTCGCCGGTGGTGGCATCGAGCGCGTCGACCATGCCCCCCGGCGCGATCACGTACATCACGCCGTCATGCACGATCGGAATCGTCTCGGTGACGCCATCCGGAAGGCTGCGCACCCACGCCATGCGAAGCTGGCCCACGTTTTTCGTGTTGATCTGCGAAAGCGGGCTGTAGCGCCACGCATCGTACGTGCGGCTATACATCAGCCAGTCGTCCGGGCTGGGATGCAGCAGCATTTCGTTTGTGACGGGTTTGTAGTTCTCGACTTGCCTGTACTCGACCGGCTTATTGTCCAAGGTCTGCCCAAACGCGGGCACGACGATCCCCGCGAAGCATAGGCACACAGCAAGAGTCCGGATCCGAACCATACGATGTTCCCCCGAGCCCAGTGGCCGAAATAAGCGCGCGCACAAGAACCGGGGGCATCCTACAGCAGGTCGCGGTACGCCTCAATAGCCAGATCGCCGTGATCTAAAAATATTCCCCGTGGTTGCTTGCGGGGACGGGAAGTAATCTAATTCTCAGTGTAGAAGGATTTCAGGAGGAGCGATCATGGCAAAGTATGGCAAAGCAGCCAGCAAGAGCGTCGAACGGGCGCTGCGTCTTGAGAAGAGTGGCAAATTGAAGTCCGGGAAGGGCGGAAAAGGCGGCAAGGTGACGAGCCGCAAGCAGGCAATCGCGATCGGACTTTCGGAAGCGCGCAAAAGAGGCGCGAAGGTTCCCAAGAAGAAATCCCGCTAGTTGCGTTTGCTTCGTTGTCGCGACGAAGCACGACCGCGAGCGTATGACGACGCCCATCGTGTCGATATCGTG
The DNA here is from genome assembly GCA_963814735.1 of uncultured Acidobacteriota bacterium. Lineage (GTDB taxonomy): Bacteria > Acidobacteriota > Terriglobia > Acidiferrales > UBA7541 > Palsa-295. The sequence continues at coordinate 148,416 of CAWFEC010000002.1, forward strand.
TGATTCCGCGCGGCGCGGGCTCCCGGTTCACCCTGTGAAAGAGCGCCGAAACCGCCTTCTTGCCGTTCGCCGGAATACGCTAAGATAAAAGCTGCGAGCATTTTGCGCGCTGCTCGCTCCACTTCGGATCTTGGAACGCGTCCACTCAGGGAGGAAACGACGCGATGAATGGCCAGAAGCACTCACGAATCGCCGAGCCGGACAGTGGCCACCCGGAACGTGTCACGATCACCAGTGTCTCACCGGCGTTGGACGGGGGCCGCTATCCGATCAAGCGCATCATCGGCGACGAAGTCAAAGTGAGCGCCAACGTCTTCGCGGACGGCCACGAAGTTCTCGGAGCTGTCCTACTCCATCGCACCGACAGGCAAACCCTATGGAACGAAGTTCCGATGGCAGCGCTCGAGAACGATCGATGGGAAGCCAGCTTTCGCGTTTCGTCGATTGGCGAGCACGTCTACACCGTTCAGGCCTGGATCGACCCTTTCAGGACGTGGCGCCGCGACATGATCAAGCGTGTCGAGGCAGGGCAACAGGCTTCGGTCGATTTGCTGATTGGCGCAGGTCTGATCGCGTGGGCCGCCGAGCGCGCTTTGGGCGCTGAAAGCAAGGAACTCCGCACGCATGCCGATTCAGTGCGCGCGAATGCCGAGCGCGATCTTGGTTATGCCGCCGAGCAGGCGCTCGACGAGCGGGTGGCGCAGCTGATGGATCGATATCCCGACAGGCGCCATGGCAGCACCTATGACAAGCCTCTCCGCGTCGTGGTCGATCGAGAAAAAGCGCGCTTCAGCAGCTGGTACGAGATGTTTCCGCGCTCTTGTTCTCCGAAACCCGGCCGGCACGGTACGTTTCGAGACTGCGTTGCGCGCTTGCCTTACGTTGCCGAAATGGGATTTGACGTCCTGTACCTCCCGCCCATTCATCCGATCGGCTGCGTCCATCGCAAAGGAAAAAACAACGGCACCGTCGCGGCCCCCGACGACCCCGGCAGCCCGTGGGCGATTGGCTCGCGCGACGGCGGCCACAAGTCGATCCTCCGCGAGCTCGGCACGATCGAGGATTTTCGCGCGCTCGTGCAGGCCACGCGCCAGCAGGGAATGGAAGTTGCGCTCGATATCGCCTTCCAGTGCGCGCCCGATCATCCTTATGTTCGCGAGCATCCCGAGTGGTTTCACATTCGCCCCGACGGGACGGTCCAATACGCCGAGAATCCGCCAAAGAAATATGAAGACATCGTTCCAATCAATTTCGATACGGAACAGTGGCGCGAACTTTGGGCCGAGCTGAAAGACATTGTCCTCTTCTGGATCGGCCACGGCGTCCGCATATTCCGCGTCGATAATCCGCACACGAAGCCATTTCCCTTCTGGGAGTGGCTGATCTCGGAAATCAAGCGCGACTATCCGGATGTTTTATTCCTGGCGGAGGCATTCACGCGGCCCAAGGTGATGTATGAGCTCGCGAAGCGCGGATTCTCACAGTCCTACACCTATTTTGCGTGGCGCAACACGCCCTGGGAATTGACCGAATACTTCACCGAGCTGACGCAAACGGAGGTCAGCGAGTTTTTTCGTCCGAATCTCTGGCCCAACACGCCCGACATCCTTACGGAAAATCTGCAATTGGGTGGACGCCCCGCGTTCATGGCGCGCGCAGTTCTGGCCGGCACGCTCGGCGCGAGCTACGGAATGTATGGTCCTGCCTTTGAGCTGTGCGAGAACCGGCCGATCTACGCGGGAAGCGAAGAGTATCTGGATTCGGAAAAATATCAGATTCGGAATTGGGACATCGCGCGTCCCGACAGCCTGAAGGATTGGATCGCCCGGATCAACCGGGCCCGCCGCGAAAACCCGTGCCTGCAGAGCGACGCAGGGCTGAGATTTCATTCCATCGATAACGACAATTTCATCGCCTATTCGAAATCGACCGAGGATCGCTCGTCGCTGATCGTCGTTGTCGTGAATCTGAATCCGTACCAAAAGCACAACGGCTGGGTTACGCTGCCGCTCGAAGCCCTCGGCCTGTCGGAGCATCAGCCATACCAGATGCACGATCTTCTCAGCGACGCGCGCTACATCTGGCAGGGCTCGCGCAATTACGTGGAGCTCGATCCGGCCGCGGCGCCGGCGCATATTTTCCGCGTTCGTCGGCACGTCCGCTCCGAGCAGGATTTCGATTATTTCGAATAGCACCCGAGCCGCAGGATCGGTGCGGATAGGATTTAGGATCGAGCGATGCAGAGTAATCCCCTCTGGTACAAGGACGCCGTCATTTACGAGCTGCACGTGCGCGCCTTCTACGATAGCGATGGCGACGGCGCCGGCGAATTCAAGGGGCTCACCTACAAGCTCGATTATCTGAAGGATCTCGGAGTCAGCGCGGTCTGGCTGCTGCCGTTCTATCCTTCTCCATGGCGCGACGATGGCTACGACATCTCCGATTACACGGGCATTCATCCCGCCTACGGCACGCTCGATGATTTCAAGGCGTTCCTCGAAGAAGCTCATCGCCGCGACATCCGCGTGATCACCGAGCTGGTCTTGAACCACACTTCCGATCAGCACCCGTGGTTTCAGCAGGCGCGCAGTTCGCGGGACAATCCAAAGCGCGATTGGTACGTCTGGAGCGAAACGCCCGATCGCTACAAGGACGCCCGAATCATATTCACCGATACCGAGCAATCCAATTGGGCGTGGGACATGTCGTCGAAGTCCTACTACTGGCATCGCTTCTTCAGCCATCAGCCCGATCTCAACTACGACAATCCTGCCGTTCGCGAAGAGATGTGGAACGTAATGAAGTTTTGGCTCGACATGGGCGTCGATGGCCTCCGCCTCGATGCCGTCCCTTACCTCGTCGAGCGCGACAAGACCTCCTGCGAGAATTTGCCAGAGACTCACGAAGTGCTGAAGTTTCTCCGCCACCGCCTGGATGAGAATTTTCCTGACAAAATGTTTCTCGCGGAGGCCAATCAGTGGCCCCAGGACGTTCGCGCTTACTTCGGGAATGACGACGAGTGCCACATGGCGTTTCATTTTCCGCTGATGCCGCGCATGTTCATGGCGATCAAACTGGAAGACCGCAAGCCCCTGGTGGACGTGCTGCAGCGCACGCCCGCGATTCCCGCCGCGTGCCAGTGGGGCATTTTTCTTCGAAATCACGACGAACTCACCCTCGAGATGGTCACGATGGACGAGCGCGATTACATGTATGACGAGTTTGCCAAAGACGCGCGCGCCAAGCTGAATATCGGCATTCGCCGGCGCCTCGCTCCGCTGATGGAGAACGACCGCCGCCGCATCGAACTTCTCAACGGCCTCTTGATGTCTCTGCCCGGCACGCCGATCATCTACTATGGCGACGAAATCGGCATGGGCGACAACATCTATCTCGGCGATCGCAACGGCGTGCGCACCCCGATGCAATGGAACGGCGGATGGAATGCCGGCTTCTCCGGCGCCGATCCCGAGCGTCTCTATGCGGCGCTGATCTCGAATCCCCTGTACGGCTATCAGGTCGTGAACGTGGAATCGCAGCGGCGTTCCGAGCATTCGCTGCTCTCATGGATGAAGCAACTGATCCGCGTCCGCAAATCGACGCGCGTCTTCAGCCGCGGCACGATGGAGATGCTGCATCCGCTCAATCACCGCGTGCTGGCCTTCGTGCGCGAGTTCGAGGGCGCGAAGATTCTGGTGGTGAGCAATCTATCGAGCCAGGCCCAGGCCGCCGAACTGGACCTGCAGCGCTGGAAGGGAACCGTGCCCATCGAAATGTTCGGGGGCAATCCCTTTCCGCGCATAGGAGACTTGCCTTACCTGCTGACGCTCGGGCCGTATCACTTTTACTGGTTTCGCTTGCGTCAGCTTTGATCTTGACTCGCGCGACCGATGCGAATAGATGAAGAGAAGTGGCCGCCACAAACTAACTAGCAATGGCGAGGACGTAAGTTGGCTGAAACCGCGCAACTCTCGGACGAATTCATCCGGCAGCTCTCGGCTGTCGGCGAGGTGGACGTCCTCGTCGGAATCCCCACCTTCAATAATAAGGACACGATCGAACGCGTCGTGCGCGCCGTGCAGATCGGCCTCACCAAGTATTTTCACCGGGACCGCTGCGTCCTGATCAATCCGGATGGCGGTTCCACCGACGGCACGCCGGAAATATTCAAGAACGCTTCTGTCAGCGATTTCGAGATTATGCTCACTTCGAATCCGCTGCGCACGTTTCACCGCGTGAGCGCGCCTTATCACGGCATTCCCGGCAAGGAAACGGCGCTGCGCACGCTATTTGTCGCGGCGGACCTGCTGCGCGCGAAGGCCTGTGCGATTTTGTCGCCGGCTTCGCTGAGCGTCACGCCGGAATGGGTCGAGAGTCTCGTTCGGCCGGTGTATCGCGAAAACTTTGATTTTGTAGCGCCGCTCTATCAGCGCCAGAAATTCGATGGATTGCTCGTCAAAGGCTTGCTCTCGCCGGTGATTCGCGCCGCCTACGGTGCTCGAATCCGGGAGCCGATCGCGAGCGACCTCGGTCTTTCGGGCAAACTGGCTCGCCATTTCCTCGAGCAAAATATCTGGGATCAGGATATGACGGCGTTCGGCCTCGAAATCTGGATGACGACGACGGCCATCGTCGACGGCTTCAAAATCTCCGAGGCATTCCTCGGGCCCAGAATTCAGCCGACGCCCCAATTCGGCCAGGATTTGCCCGGCACCATCCGCCAGGTGGTCGGGGCGCTCTTCAAATGCCTCGAGATGCACGAATCCTATTGGCTCCAGCGCACGGGCTCGGAGAGCCTTCCGACGTTCGGCTTTCAGTACGACGTCGCGCTTGAGCCGCTCAAACTCAGCACGAAGACGATTCTCGATAATTTCCGCTCCAACATCGATCAGCTCGTCCCTGTTCTCGAATCGATCCTCACGCCGGCCACGCTCGTGGATATCCGCAAAATGATTGACTTGCCGGACAAGCAGTTCCGCTGCTCCGACGAGCTCTGGGTGAAAACGATCTATGAATTTGCCGCTGCCTATCACCATTCGGTGATCAATCGCGACCATCTTCTTCAGGCGCTGACGCCGCTTTATAGGGCCCGCGTGAGTTCGTTCATACTGGAAAACACAAAGCGCCCGCCGCGAAGCTGGACCAAAGAGTGGAGGAATTGGGACAGGAATTCGAGCGCCAGAAGCCCTATCTAATCGACCGCTGGAGCGCCAAAGCCGGAGGTGAGCGATGAAGGATGTGGTTCTTCGAAGTCTCCACGAGACGTTCGGGAAGTTTGGCGACATGCTGCTGCAATTCCTGCCTCACCTGCTCGTGATGCTCATTATTTTCGTGCTGGGCTGGTTCGTCGCGATCATCCTGAAGTTCGTAACGCGCCGCATCTTCGCGCTCGTGAGGCTCAGCAAGCTCTCGAAGGACGCGGGACTCAGCCAGATTCTCTCGAAGGCGGATCTTCCTCCGGCGGGCGAGCTTTTCAGCAGCCTCGTTTTCTGGGTCGTCTGGTTTGCATTTCTGCTGATCGGAGTCGATGCCCTGGGCGTTCCGGAGTTGCAGCAGGAAGTCGGGAAATTCTTTCTGTTTCTGCCCCAGATTTTCGTCGCCCTGCTTGTGCTTTTCGGCGGCTTGCTCGCGGCCAACTTTTTCTCGCGCGCCGCTCTGCTGGCAGCGGTCAACGCGAATCTGCCGTCCGCGCGGGTCATCAGCGGATTTGTCCGGTTCATCATCATTTTGCTCACCGTCGCGATGGCTCTCGAACAGATCGCTCTTGCGCGCAGCACCGTCCTGATCACGTTCGCCATCGCCTTTCGGCGCGATCATGCTGGCGCTCGCGATTGCTTTTGGAAGCGGCGGGCGGGACGCCGCGCACCGCATGCTCGACAGGATGTTTCCGCCGTCCGAGCCCAAGAAAGAAGAAGAGCGAGCTAAGCAGGAAGAGATTTCCCCTCTGTGAGCGTGAAGTGCCGGGCTCGGTATGGATGACGAAGCGATGAGCGCCCCTTCCCGATCGACAGTCTGGATGCGCTTGCAGAACGAACTGCAGCGGGCACTTCCCGATTTTATAAGGGCTCGCAGGTGGTTCGGCGGCAAGACGCGCACTATCCGGTCGGTCGAAATCGCGGACGTGATTCCGATTCCGAACCCGGCCGTGGCGGCCGCAATCGTTGTCGCTCGCGTGAACTATCTCGAAGGCCCGAGCGATACGTATACCGTGCCGCTTCTCGAAGAAGCCCCCGGCGGGGCTCAGCCGAGCGAGCGACGACAACATGCGGATTCGCGTCCGCGACGCTGATGGCATGGAACACATCTTTTCGGACGCGCTCTCGAATAGAAGCCATCCTGGAAGCATTTTTCGATGCCATTCGCGAGGCGCGCCGTTTGTCGGGTGCGGTCGGGCGAGTTGGTTGGCGTCCCCGAGCGTTCCCTCGAACGGCTGCGAATCGCAGCAGCCGGAAAACTCGAGCCCTCGCCTCATGAAAGCCGAGCAGAGCAACAGCTCGGTGCTCTACGGGCGAGCATTCGTTCTGAAGTTTTTCCGGCATCTGGAAATGGGAGTCAATCCAGACCTTGAGCTTGGCCGCTTTTTATCCGAAAGGGCGGGCTTTCGGAATATTCCGCCGGTCTGCGGGCGCCTTCGAATACAGAACGGGAAATGGCGAGCCCGCCACAATGGCGATCTTGCAGGGCTTCGTCGCGAATCACGGCGACGCGTGGGAGCACACGCTGGAAGCTCTCTCGAGCTATTACGATCGAGTCGCGAGCGAAAGTGTCTCAGGGCCGAGCGCAAGATCAGCCAGTTCCCACGCGGACCTCTTGGGAGATTACGCGGGCGAGGCTGCGCTCCTCGGCCGGCGCACGGCGGAGATGCACGGCGCGCTCGCCTCGGATCGCAGTGATGCTGGTTTTGCGCCGGAAGCATTTTCTGCGGGCCTGCAGCGCGAAATATCCGAATCCATGATCAGCCTCGCTCGTGAGACGTTCGGCATGCTTCGCCTGCGCGCGCCGGATTTGCCTGAGCATCCACGAGCCGCGGCCACCAGCACGCTCGCTTCGGAGAAAACGCTGATCGACCGTTTTCGTTCGCTCGCGGTCAGAAAGCTCACCGCCTTGCGCACGCGCATACACGGCGACCTTCATCTCGGCCAGGTTCTTTTCACTGGCGAAGATTTTATGTTCATCGACTTTGAGGGCGAACCCGCGCGCACGCTCGCCGAGCGCCGCGAAAAGCATTCTCCTCTTCGCGACGTGGCCGGAATGGTGCGGTCGTTCCACTATGCGGCTTACGCGGCGCTGTTTCGCCGCGCGGGCAGCGCCGGCGCGCAATCGGACGAATCGCGGTCGCTCGTCCCATTCGCAAACGCATGGTATCGCGTCGCTTCGGGCGAATACCTGCGCGCGTATTTCGATACGGCCACAGCGTCGAGCGCCAATTTCCTTCCCGCCGATCCCGCTGAGCGCGAATTCGTTTTAAATTTCTGGCTCCTCGGCAAAGCCATCTACGAACTCAAATACGAGCTCAATCATCGCTTGGATTGGGTCGCGATCCCGCTCGAGGGAATCGTCATGCTCCTCCGAACGCCCGCCGCCACGTGAGCGTGGGCGCAAAGGCCGATCTCGGCTGCACGCACGTCAGTGGTGACCGGTACGAGTTCCTGGTGTGGGCGCCTCGCGCCGAAAAGGTTGAAGTCCACATCGTCTCGCCCACCGAGCGATTCATCGAGATGCAGCCCAAGGCGCGCGGCTATCATCGCGCCGTCGCTGATGGCATGAAGCCGGGCGATCGCTACTTCTATAGGCTCAATGGCGACATCGACCGCCCCGATCCGGCATCGCGCCTTCAGCCGGACATTCACGGGCCGTCGGAAATCCTCGATCTGCGATTTGATTGGCGCGATGCATCGTGGAAAGGCTTATCGCTCGAAAAGTATGTTCTCTACGAGCTGCACGTCGGCACGTTCACGCCCGAAGGCACGCTCGACGCGATCATCCCGCGGCTCGGCGACCTGAAGGATCTCGGTATCACGTCGATCGAACTGATGCCGCTCGCCCAATTTCCCGGCGCGCGCAACTGGGGCTACGACGGCGTGTATCCGTACGCCGTCCACACAGCCTATGGCGGCCCGCTCGCGCTGAAACGGTTGGTGGACGCCTGCCATCAGCACGGCCTCGCCGTCACTCTCGATGTCGTCTACAACCACCTCGGCCCGGAAGGGAACTACCTCTCGTCGTTTGGCCCGTATTTCACCGACCATTACAAAACGCCCTGGGGCGATGCGCTCAATTTCGATTTGCAGTTGAGCGATGAGGTGTGCCGCTATTTCATCGACAACGCCCTGTATTGGATCACCGAATTTCACATCGACGCGCTGCGTCTCGACGCCGTCCACGCCATCATCGATTCTTCCGCGCGCCCGTTCGTCGAGCAACTTGCACTTGCTGTCCACGATAGAGCGCGCGAACTCGATCGCAAGGTGCAGGTGATCGCCGAGAGCGATCGAAATGACTCGCGTATCGTTCGCGATCTCGAAAAAGGCGGCTGGGGTCTCGATGGCACGTGGAGCGACGACATCCATCACGCCGTCCACGCGCTTCTCACCGGCGAGCAGAACGGCTACTACGCCGATTTCAGCGGCATTGCGCGGCTGGCCACGGTCCTTCGCGAAGGCTTCGTCTATTCAGGTCAGTACTCCAAATATCGCCGGCGAAGCCATGGGAATTCCGCGCGCGATTTGCCCGGCAAGCGCTTCGTCGTCTTCTCGCAGAATCACGATCAGGTCGGCAACCGCATGCGCGGTGAACGCCTCTCCTCGCTCGTTTCGTTCGAGAGCCTCAAACTCGCGGCGGGCACGATCCTTCTCAGCCCGTTCGTGCCTTTGATTTTCATGGGCGAAGAATACGGCGAGAAGGCGCCGTTCCTCTATTTCGTCAGCCATTCCGATCCGGACCTGATCGAAGCCGTACGCAAGGGCCGCGCCGACGAATTCCGCGCGTTCCGCTGGGAGGGCGAGCCGCTCGATCCGCAGAGCGAAGAGACCTTCGCGCGATGCAAGCTGCACTGGGGCGAACGCAACAACGGCGAGCACGGCGCCCTGCGCGCGTTCTACAAGGAACTCCTGCGCCTGCGCCGCGAAGTCCCCGCTCTCGCGAGCCTCGAAATGCAGAGCCTTCGCGCCGTTGCCGGCGAGGATTGCGGGGTCCTTTTTGTCCGCCGCCCGCACGAACGCGGCGACGCAGTCGTCGCGCTTCACTTCGGCGCGGAGCCGGCGCGCGTGGCGTTTCCGTTCGCGCGCGGCGCGTGGAACAAGCTGATCGATTCCGCCGAAGAGCGCTGGTCGGGCCCGGGGAGCCCTGCCCCGGTCGCAATCGATTCGCAGGGCGAAGTTTCCTTGGTGCTAGGTCCGAAATCCTTCGCGGTCTACGCGAAGTCGTAACGAACGCTGCGCTATCGGCCGAGCCTGCGCTTGATCTCGCGCTCGAATTGCGGAAAATAGCGCCCGATCAGCGACAAGTCGAATCGGGCTAAAATCAATTCCTTCGCCTCGTTTTCCAGCAGAAATTCAAATGAGCGCCGCACAAGTTCCTGCGGTTCAGCCTTGCCTTTCGCGAGCCGTTCGTAATCCTCACCCTTCAGCGTCACGCGGTGCGACGTCTCCGTCTTGCCTTCGATCACGCGCACGCGAAAATCGCCTTCGCCGATCTGCTCGACTTCAATCTTCGCGGCCATTCTCCCAGCCTACTTTTTTCGCCCGCCGAATTCCATAGCGCGGTTGCGGTCGCGCAGGCGTTTTGGTATAGATGCGGCGCACGCTTTTTCGAACGGGGGAACCATGGCCAGAAAACTGTTCTTAGCAGGCGTGTTTGCCATTTTGATCTGCGGATTTGTCGCGCTTCGATCTGCCAAACCGACGCTGGCCGCCGCCGCGCCCGTTCCCGCCGCGGCGAGTGACTGCGATCGCGCATGCCTCAACGGTTTCGTCGACAAGTTTCTCGCCGCCCTTGTGGCGCACGACCCGTCGAAGCTCCCCCACACGCCCGATCTGAGGTATTCCGAAAACAATGTGATGCTCCAGCCCGGCGACGGCCTCTGGGCCACCGCGGACGGAATCGGTTCCTACAAAATTTACATCGACGATCCCGAGGCCGGCGAAGTCGGCTACTACGGCATCGTGAGCGAAGACACGCATCCGAGCATCTTCGGCATGCGCATGAAAGTGGTGCACCAGAAAGTTTCGGAGATCGAGGTCGTCGTCGCTCGCCGCGACCAGCCGAACAGCCCTTTCGGCAACCCGGATAACCTGAAGGAGAAGCCGGTCTTTTCCGAAGACATTCCCGCGGACAAACGCCTTTCCCGCGCGAAGCTGATCTCCATCGCCGACTCCTACTTCTCCACGATCCAGCAGAACTCGGGAAAAATCTACGCGCCGTTCGCCAGCGATTGCCAGCGTGTAGAAAACGGCATGATCACGGCCAACAATCCCGACGGCACCGGAGTCGCCAAGCAGGGTTGCGAGGAGCAATTGAACAAGGGCCTGCTGATCTTCGTCACGCGCTGCCGCGATCGCCGCTTCGTGGTTGTCGACCAGCAGAAGGGCCTCGTGCTAGTCAACGGTTTCTTCGATCATGCCGGCGTGATCACACACTACAAATTGACCGACGGAACGCCGCACACCGTCGCGCCGCCATTCGACCGGCCCTATTCGTTCAACATGTTCGAGCTATTCAAGGTCAATGAAGACGGCAAAATCCGCCAGATCGAGGCCGTAATCCTGACGGTGCCGTACCACATGCCGACGCCCTGGCCTCCCACGCCGATGAAATAGTTGCTTCGGCACGCCGGTTCGCGCCGAAGCGAAGATTGGGGGAATCATGCGCACAGTAAGAATCAGTTTCGTCTGCGCGTTTATGCTTGTCATGATCGCCGCGCGGCCCGCCGTGGCTCAATCGTCGGCTGCGATCCCGCAGGATTACGATCCGAATTTCAATTACGATTGCGGCCGCGCCTGCCTCGACGGCTACGTCGATCAGTATCTCGCCGCGCTCGTCGCTCACGATCCCTCGCGCCTTCCTCTCGCGCGCCAGGTCAAGTTCACTGAGAACGGCCAGGAGCTCAAGCCTGGCGACGGTCTGTGGGGCACGGCCACCGGCATCGGCAACTACAAAATCTACGCCGACGATCCGCAGGCGGGTGAAGTCATGTTCATGGGCACCATGCTCGAAAATGGCGCACCGATCATCTTCAATCTCCGCCTGAAGGTCGAGCTTCGCCGCATCACCGAAATCGAAACCCTTGTCGCGCGCAAGGAAGCCGGCAGCCTGGCTCGCCCCGAGAATCTCGTCACGCCCAATCCGCTTTTCGCCGAAACGGTCCCGGCCTCCGAGCGCCGCTCGCGCCAAAATATGATCGCCATCGCCAACAGCTATTTCAGCGCCATCGAAAAGGGCCACGCCTCCTACGTCCCCTTCGACAAGGACTGCAATCGCATCGAAAGCGGCGTGCAGACCACCAACAACAAGCAGCTCGCGACCGGTCCAGATTCCGTTCTCGGCCTCGGCTGTGCGGATCAGCTTAAAACCCGCAACTTCCAGCCGGACACGCTGATTCGCGACCGCCGATTCGCGGTGATTGACGAAGAGCGTGGCCTCGTTTTCGTCCTCGGCTTCTTCGACCACGACGCCACGCTGCGATCCTACACGCTCGCCGATGGCCGCACGGTGAAGCAAACCCGCACCGCCCCTTGGACCTGGGAGATCGCCGAAATGTTCAAGATTCAGGATGGAAAGATCATGCGTGTCGAAGCCATCGTCAACACCTGCCCCTACGGGATGAAATCCGGCTGGTAATTGGCACAAGCGTCACCATAACAAGAAAATTCTCACTTGTGACGCCCATCACACGCCTGAAATGATGGTTTACACGCGTCACGGCGGCATGTAGTATGTCCCGTTCGCATGCAGATTTTTATTCGACGAGGATAATTTTTCGTTGTTTCCGCACTCTTTCAATCGGTGGGTTCGCCTTGCAATTGTGAGTGGGGTGATCGTTCTTGGCTGCTCCGTTTTCGAATGGAGGCTCCACGCCCAGGAGCAATCCGCTTCTCCAGCGCCAAGCGACGAAGTCTTCACCACGGCACACCGCACCGTTCTCGCAGCGATTCGCGAATACCTCGGCATTCTTCCGACGCCGGTCCAGCCGATCGCCTTTACGCACAAAGTGCACCTCGCGAATGGTTTACAGTGTGTGAACTGCCACACGGGCGTGGATCAAGGTCCCGACGCGCGCATTCCCAGCGTCAATTTCTGCATGAACTGCCATCGGGTGATTGCCACGGACAAGCCCGAGATCAAAAAAGTCGCCGCGTATTTCGCGCGCGGCGAGGACATTCCCTGGCAGCGCGTCTATGGCTTCGAGCCTTCCGCGCACGTGAAGTTCAATCACGCGCCGCATATTCGCGCGGGCATCGATTGCAAGGAATGCCACGGTGACATGACGACGCAAACGGTCGCCGAGCGCAAAGTCAACTTCACGATGGGCCTATGCATTCAGTGTCACAAGCAGCACAAAGCATCGATTGATTGCGTCACATGTCACTACTAGTTTTGCTGTGGGATGTTTAGGGGGTCGGAGCTTCAGCTCCGACATACGGTTGCTGGGAGCACTTGGGCTTTAGCCCCTGAGGACAACAGGTTTTCATGGAACGTCGCGACTTCTTGAAAATTTCGGCGATCGGAACGGCCTCAGCGGCGCTCGAAGGCTGCGGTAATCCCGATCACCAGCTGATCCGGTTCATTCCGGAAGAGGACATGCTTCCCGGCATCGCCACCTGGAAGCCGAGCATCTGCACGCAATGTCCCGCGGGTTGCGGCCTGCTCGTCCGCGTAATGCAGGGCGAAGCCGAAGTGATTCGCCACGGCCAGCTCGGCCTGATTAAGATGGGCCTCGCGAAAAAGCTCGAGGGCAACCCGAATCACCCGATCAATCAGGGAAAGCTCTGCCCCCGCGGCCAGACCGGCCTGCAGGTCACGTATCATCCCGACCGCATCCACACCCCACTTCAGCGCACCGGACCCCGCGGCTCCGGCCAATTCAAGGAAATCGCCTGGGATGACGCGATCAAGCAGCTCATCGCGCAATTGAGCCCGCTGAAAGAAAGCAAGCAAGCGAGCGGGCTTGCCGTCCTCACGTCTCCACTTCGAGGACATCGAAAGAATATCGTTGAGGGCTTCGCTGCATCTTTCCAGCATTCCTCGGTCGGCGAGTTTGCGTTTTTCGATGATGCGGTTGTCCGGGCAGCCAATGCGGCGAGTTTCAATCAAGCAGCGCTCCCGACAGCAGACCTGGCGCAATCGAACTACTTGATTTCGTTCGGCGCGGATTTTCTTGGGACCTGGAATTCGCCGGTGGCGCAGTCAATCGGCTATGGCGTGATGCGCCAGGGACGATCGGGCCAGCGCGGGAAGTTCGTGCACGTCGAGCCGCGCCTTTCGCAGACCGCGGCAAATGCCGACGAATGGATCCCCTGCAAGCCGGGAACCGAAGGCGTGTTCGCGCTGAGCCTCGCGCATGTGATTCTGCGCGAGAAGCTGCGTCCCGCCGTCTCCGTAGCCGCAATCGAGGGCTGGTCGGAGGGATTGCCGGATTACGCGCCAGAGAAAGTCGCGGACCAGATTGGCGTCCCGGCGGCCAAGCTTACGCGCATCGCGCATGAAGTGGCGGCGAACGCGCCCGCACTCGCGCTGGCGGGCGGTTCGGCGGCCGCGCAAACGAACGGGCGATTCACCGCGCTTGCCGTGAACGTCTTGAACACGCTGCTGGGCAGCGTAGGGAAACCGGGAGGGATTCTCTTTAGCGCCGCGGCAAAGCCCGAACCCGGGAAGGCTGCCGTTTCGCCGTTCGATGCTTTCCTTCGGCAAATCCAGTCGGCGTCAGACGCGACAAAGGCGCTCCTTCTATTCAACGCGAATCCGGCGTTCGCTACGCCGCAGAGTTCCGGCGTCCGCGAAGCTTTCGAAAAGATCCCTTTCATCGCAAGCTTCGGAAGTTTCATCGACGAAACGAGCATCCTCGCCGACCTGATTCTTCCCGATCATTCGCCGCTCGAATCGTGGCTGGATGACGCGCCACCCTCCGGCAGCACGCGCATGGTCGCGAGCCTCGCGGCGCCCGCGATGAGCCCGTTGCACAACACGCGTGCGATGCCCGATGTGCTTCTCGATATCGCGCAGCAGCTCGGCGGCGATCTCGCCAAAGCGCTGCCGTGGAAGACCTACGACGAGGCCCTCAAGGCTGCATTCGAAGGATTCCGCCAGCAAAAAGGTTCGGTTACGGCTACCGATCCCGACGATTTCTGGCAAAAGGTTCAGGATCAAGGCGGCTGGTGGAGCGCGGAAGAAAGGCCGCTTCCCGTGAGTGCGGGCAAATTAGCAGGTGGCCCCGCGAAAAATGTTGCTCCGCAGTTCGACGGCGATCCGGCGCAATTTCCACTCCACCTGCTGCCGTACGCTTCGCAGATGTGGTACGACGGCTCGCTCGCCAACCTCCCGTGGATGCAGGAAGCGCCCGACCCAATCTCGAGCGTGATGTGGGGCTCGTGGGTCGAGATCAACACGCAAACGGCGGCCAAACTCGGCATCGCGCAAGGAGATCTCCTCGAAGTGGCATCGCAGCACGGCACGCTCCAAGCTCCGGCATTCGTGACGCCCGGGATCGCGCCGGATTGCGTCGCCATGCCCGTTGGCCAGGGGCACACGAATTTCACGCGCTATGCAAAGGATCGTGGCGCGAATCCGATCTCGATTCTCGCGCCGCTCACCGACTCGGAGACAGGCTCGCTCGCGTGGGCCGCGACCCGCGTCAAGATTTCGCGTATCGGCAAGGGCAACATGGTTCTGTTCGGTGGCAGCCTCAGCGAAACGCCGCCCGATACGCACCACCGATAGAAAGGCACAACTGATGTCTCATCAATGGGGCATGGTGATCGATCTCGACCGCTGCACGGGCTGCGAGGCCTGCGTCGTCGCTTGCCACGCGGAAAATAATATCTCGACGGTCGGCGAAGATCAGGCCGCCATCGGGCGTGCCAAGCACTGGATTCGCGTCGAGCGCTACTACGAAGGCGAGTTCCCGGACGTGAAGGCGAAATTCATGCCCGTCCTGTGCCAGCAGTGCGATGCCGCTCCGTGCGAGCCAGTCTGCCCCACGTATGCCAGTTATCACACGCAGGAGGGCCTGAACGGCCAGGTCTACAACCGCTGCATCGGGACGCGCTATTGCGCGAACGCCTGCCCGTACACGGTCCGCTTCTTCAATTTCTACAATCCGGTGTGGGACAAGCCGCTGCAGCTGCAGCTCAATCCGGACGTTTCCATCCGCTCGGTCGGCGTGATGGAAAAATGCACGTTCTGCATCCAGCGCATCAAGGCGGGCGAAATCCAGGCCGAAGCCGAGAAGCGCGAGGTAAGGGACGGCGAAATTCAGCCCGCGTGCGTGCAATCGTGCCCCACGCGAGCCATGGTTTTCGGAGATTTGAACGATCCCCATAGCGAGGTTTCGCGGATGGCGCGCTCGAATCGCGCCACCAAGCTTCTCGCCGAATTGGGGACATTGCCGAAGGTAACGTACCTTCAACGGGACTCAGCGAATGCCAGCGAGAACGCCTGAACAGATCAACGAAGACTTGATGCGCCCGCTGTCGGGCGTTTCGGCACGCTATCTGGTGATCCTCGCTTTCTTCGCGGCGATCGTGCTGGCCGGCTTCTTCGCGTACGGTTGGCAGGTGAATCATGGGATCGGAGCCACGGGCCTGCGCCGCCCGGTATTTTGGGGCTTCTACATCACCAATTTCGTTTTCTGGATCGGCTTGAGCCATGCCGGGACGCTGATCTCTGCCATTCTACGCCTCGCCAACGCCACGTGGCGCCGTCCGGTCACTCGCTGCGCGGAAGTCATCACGGTCTTCGCGCTCTCGATCGGCGCGATGTTCCCGATCGTCCACCTTGGCCGGCCATGGCTATTCTTCTGGCTCGTGCCGTATCCGAGCGAGCGCGGCATTTGGCCGAACATCCGCTCGCCTTTGCTCTGGGACTTCTTCGCCATCAGCACCTACCTGCTCGGAAGCGGGACGTTCCTTCTTCTGCCGATTCTGCCGGACCTCGCGTTGGTCCGCGACCGCTCGACAGGCTTGCGCAAGAAGATCTACACGGTGCTCGCGATTGGATGGCGCGGCACGCCGCGACAGTGGCATCGTCTTGAAAAAGCCATGTCGATCATGGCCATCGCCGTGATCCCGGTAGCCGTGTCGGTGCACAGCATCGTCTCCTGGGACTTTGCCATGGCGCCCGTGCCCATGTGGCACTCGACGATCTTCGCGCCTTACTTCGTTGCCGGCGCCATTTTCAGCGGCATCGCCGCGCTCATCATTGCCATGGCGTTGCTGCGCAAGTTCTTGCACCTCGAGGAATATTTGCTCCGCATGCACTTCGAGAACCTGGGAAAGCTTCTGCTGGTGATGAGCCTCCTCTGGGTCTACTTCGTGTTCTCCGAGCGCCTCACCAACTGGTACGGCAACGCGCCCTCGGAAATGGCCGTTTTCTGGCTCACTCAGACGGGCCGTTATTCGCCCCTTTTCTGGACGATGGTCGCCTGCAATTTCATCATCCCGTTCCCGTTCCTGGCCATCAAGAAGCTCCGCACGATCACCGGCTGCGTGATCGCTTCAACCACCGTCGTGATTGGCATGTGGCTCGAACGTTTCCTGATCATCGTGCCGTCGCTCTCGCACAAGTATCTCCCGTATTCCTGGGCCACGAACTTCTACAAGCCCTCGTGGGTCGAAATCACCATCACTGCGGCGACGTTCGCGGCGATGGTGGTGCTCTACATGCTGTTCTCGAAGTTCATCCCGATCATTTCGGTTTGGGAACTCAAGTGGGGCCAGCACACAGAGGAGGTTCGCGATCCTGTGCTCTCGCGAGCGGATGAAGAGGAGGCCACCGCCTAGATGTCTCAGGTAAACAGCATCTACGGTCTCTTTCCCGGCCCGCACTCGGCGGAGCGGGGCATGAACGCTCTGCGCGATGCGGGCGTCCCCGCCGACAAGATTGTAGTGATGGCGTCGGAACCTTTCGAGGAGTATTCCTTCGCGCAGGGCGATCGATCCACCAAAATGGGGTGGATCGCGGTCGGCGGAGGCATCTGCGGCGGTTTCGCCGGCTTCTCGCTGGCGTATTTCGTGCAGACCGCCTATCCGCTGGTCACGGGAGGCATGCCGATCGTGGCGCCCTGGCCCACCGGCATCGTTACCTATGAACTCACGATGATGGCGGCGGTTCTGACGACCGTAATCGCGCTCCTCATCGGCTCGCGGATCCCCGACTGGAGCGACAAGCTCTACGATTCCGAAATTTCCTATGGCAAAGTCTTGATCGGCGTCGTCGATCCATCCGACGAATCTCGTGCCAGCCTCGAAGAGCGCTTGCGTCGCGCCGGCGCCGAAAAGATCAAGGCCACCGGCCGCTTCGCCTCCCACTGACCTTGCTCCTCCGCACCTTCAGATCTGTTTCCTTACGGCACCGTGATGCTTCTGTGACACTTCCCACATTTTTACGTGACGCACGTCACAGCCTTGATGAACACTCCTCAGAGATATTCGCTTAGACCGAGGGCACGTTTCGTCGCCGTCCGGTAGCGAGGAGAGAACGTCCTATGCGATCAAGAATTGGTATTCCCCTTTGGATGTGTGGCGTTTTGATCGCCGCAATCCTGGGCGGGGCAGGTGAAGCGTCGGCCGTGCCGAGTTACGCCCGGCAAACCGGATTGCCTTGCAGTTCGTGCCACACGACCATTCCGGAGCTGACGCCGTTCGGCAGATCCTTCAAGCTGAACGGGTACACGATGAACAGCTTGAAGCAGATCTCGGAGCAGGGAGGCGGAAGCAAGTCCGGTTTGAATCTGAGTTCGTACCTGCCGCTTTCCGCGTTCGTTCAGTTCTCGAACACGGTTGTGCAGAAGCCCCAGCCCAATGCGCAGAACGGGAACTACGAGTTTCCGCAATCGGCCAGCATTTTCCTAGCGGGCGCTTTTTCAAAACACGTTGGCGGATTCGTGCAGGTCACCTACGACGCCCAGGGTGATCACTTCAGTTGGGACAATACGGACGTCCGCTATGCGAACACCGGCTCAATCGGCGGGAAGAGTGTTGTCTATGGCTTTACGCTCGACAACAACCCCGGCGTCGAGGATTTGTGGAACAGCACGCCGGCCTGGGGTTTCCCGTGGGTCTCGACCGATGTTGCGCCTTCACCTTCGGCGGCTACAATCGTTGACGGCACGCTCGCTCAGGATGTGGCCGGCGTCGGTGCGTATACCATGCTGGACGACCACCTCTACCTGGACTTCACCGTCTATCGCTCCGAGCATATCGGCGGGAGCCAGCCGAATCCTGGTGTGGATCCCACTGGCGCACCCTTCTCCTACAACATACACGGACTCGCGCCCTATTGGCGGGCAGCCTGGCAGCAAACAGCCGGGAACAATTACTTCATGATTGGCACCTACGGCATGCACATCGCCTCGTCGCCGGGAGCCGTCGCCATCACCAGTCTGCAGGACTTCTACACGGACGCGGCGGTCGACGCACAATACGAGCGCGTCTTGCCTTCGTTCCACAACGACATCATCACCATCCACAGCACCTACATCCACGAGAGTTCCGATTTGTACGCCACGTATGACGCCGAGGGCGCTTCTCAGGTGCATCACAATCTCCAAACCTTCAAGATCGATGGCGTCTACCACTTCGGAAACAAATACTCAGCCACGATCGCCGGGTTTGACACCTGGGGAACCGCCGATCCGTTGCTGTTCCCGCAAGCGGACGTCACCGGGAGCGCCAATGGAGACCCCAAGAGCAACGGCTACATCGCCGGCTTCTCCTACTGGCCGGTGCAGAACCTTCAGCTCGGCTTGCAGTACACCGGCTACCTGCATTTCAATGGTGCGAAGACGAATTACGATGGCGCCGATCGAAATGCCAACGGGAACAATTCCTTGTACATGGTCGTCTGGATCGTGTTCTGATGCGCGCAGGAGAAGAAATGACAGGGCGAAGAGCGACTGCAGGACGAGAGGCTTCCACTATGAAAATGAATGACTCACGCTTCATCGCAACCGCGATCTTCGGTGTGGTTCTGTTGGGGTTGTCCGTCGGCGTCTCGGGACGGCTTTCGGCCGGCGCACAGGCCTCAGCCGGCGGTACGATCGAAGGCACGATCCACTTTGAAGGAACGCCGCTCAGACGAGCCAAGCTCGACATGGGCGCGGATCCCTACTGTGCCGGCGCGCATTCGGAACCGGTGCTCGCACAGGACGGCGCCGTCAACAGCAACGGCACGCTTCCCAACGCGTTCATCTACATCAAGGACGTTCCGGGAACGTTTCCGCCGCCCTCGCAAGCCGTCGTTCTCGACCAGAAGGGGTGCATGTACGAACCGCACGTGCTGGGCCTCATGGCCAATCAGCCGTTGCGGATCGTATCGAGTGACCCCACGACTCACAACATCCATCCACTATGCAAGATCAACAAAGAATGGAATCAATCGCAGCCGCCCGGCGCTCCTCCGCTGATCCATAAGTTCGCTCGCCCCGAAATCATGATTCCGGTGCACTGCAACCAGCACCCCTGGATGAGCGCCTACATCGGGGTAACCAGCAATCCGTTCTACGCCGTCACCGGCACCGAGGGGACGTTCACGATCAAGGGTGTTCCTCCGGGCGAATATACGTTGACGACCTGGACAGCGACCTTTGGCACCCAGGAGCAAAAGGTGACAGTCAGCGCGGGTGAAACCGCCCACGCCAACTTCACCTTCAAATAGGCGGCTTGGCTTGTAAGTGTTTTCTCGGGGTGTGTAAGGGGTGGTCGAACGCGTTATCACGCAAATCGGCCGCCCCTTTCTTCGTCCGGGAGAATTTCTAGGGCAACATCCACGTCACCCAATAGGCTTGCGCGTAGGCGAGCACGCCGACCAGCGTCGCGAAAACGATGCTGTGCCAGAAGGTCGACCGCAGCACTTTTCCTTCCTGCGCGATCAATCCTACCGTTGTAACTCCGACCGCAATGTTCTGCGGCGAAATCATCTTGCTCGTCACTGCGCCCGAGGAATTCGTCGCCGCCATCAGCACGGGGCTCAGATGAAGCTGATGCGCGGCTGCCACTTGCAGATTGCCGAAGAGCACGTTGCTCGCGGTGTCGCTTCCGCTCAGAAAGCACGCCACCCAGCCGAGGTAGCTGCTCAGAAACGGGAAGATATGCCCCGCGTGCGCCGCCGCTGCTCCGAGCGTGTACGCCATCCCCGAATAATTGTAAAGGTACGCCAAGCCGACGATCACGATCACGGTGAGCCCGGGAAGCCAAAGCTGGCGCAGTGTCATCCATCCACATTTCGCGAAGACGCTCAGCCGCGCTCGAAAACACAGCGCGGTGAGCGCGGTGGCCGTCAGCGCTGCCGTCCCAGCCGCGAGTGGCTGGAACGTGTAGAGCGCTGAGTATGGCTGATTGTAGAGCGTGATCAGCACTCCTTTGTGCAGGTGAGGAATCGCGAACACGACCTGCCCGATCGGAGTCAGCTTCAGGTACGACCACAGCACGACAACTCCCGCCAGGAGTATCCACGGGAGCCACGCTAGAAACGCGGCGCCGAACGAAAGCTTTTCGCCCCGTTGCTCTTGCGGCTCGTCCACAACCGCGCCCGGTTTCCATATCTTGAGAAAACCTACGGTCGCCGCGATCGAGGCCGTCGCGGCGACGATATCCGGAGTGTACGGCCCCCAAAAATTCGAGACGAAAAACTGGGCCGCCGCGAAACTACCGCCCGCGACAAGCGCCGCGGGCCACGTCCGCTTCAGCCCTTTCCATCCAGCCACAACGCACGCCAGATAAAACGGAATGAGGAACGACATCAAGGGGAGCTGCCGCCCGACCATCGACGAAAGCTTTTGCAGATCGAGGCCCGTCACGCCCGCGAGCGCCACGATCGGAATTCCCAGCGCACCGAACGCGACCGGCGCCGTATCCGCGATCAGCGAAACGACGATTGCACGCCGCGCGTCGAATCCGAGCCCAACCAAGAGAAACGCCGTCACCGCGACTGGCGCGCCGAACCCAGCCGCGCCCTCAAGGAGCGCACCGAAGCAGAACGCGACCACGATCGCCTGAATGCACGGATCGTTTGAAACGTGGCGTTCCATCCAGTGCCGCAACAGATCGAATTTTCCCGTCGCGACCGTGAGGTTATAGAGCCACAGCGCGCAAAAGACGATCCACATGATCGGCCAGGCCGCGTACACGCAGCCGAACACCGTGCTCCACGCGACCAGCACGAACGGCATATGCCATATGAAGATCGCGAGCGCGCCCGCCGCCGCGAGCCCGCATACCGACGCGAGCAGGCTGCTCGTTCGCAGAATTCCCATCAGTGCGAGGACGATGGCGAGCGGCACTGCCGCCACGAGCGCGGACATGGCGAGCGAATGCACGGGCGCGAGCGGCTGCGGCCACATGGCGGCGAACGCAAGGATCATCGGTGATCTCCGGGACGGGCAGCTGCTGCAAAACGCGCCCGGATTCTACTACTGAATGACGCCGCGACAGGCAACTTGCTTTGTTGCGGATCGATCGGGATACAGACGATGGGAGGAATGGCGCGCCCGGAGGGAATTGAACCCCCAACCCTCTGCTTCGAAGGCAGATGCTCTATCCAATTGAGCTACGGGCGCTCTGGAGGATGGGTCATTTTAGCGCGAGACACAGAGACATTCAGTAACAGATTCCGGGCGCGCCATTTCTTTTTCGGCGTCATTTTGGCCTTCGAAGAGCTGCCGCAGCCGTGTCGATTAGACATGGTGCCCGTTGTTTGTTTGCAGCGAGTTACGGACGTTTCTAATCGCCAAATGTCGATTAGAAAACCGTGAGTAGTGAGTGGTGATTGGTGAGTAGTGGCGCTGCGCGACAAGCGGCTTCGAGGGTAAGGCCACAGCAATTCACCGCTCCCTTCGCTATGGACTCAGGGCAGAGAGACGCAGAGTGCGCAGAGAAGCCGACGACGGCAGTATTGTGCGACCCGTGTTTTGCAATGGCCGAGAAAGCCTCACCCAGAGACAGTGGGGTGAGCCACATAGTCAAGAGTTTCCCGAGTGGCGGGCCCTTTTATCCATCCTAATTTTCAAAGAGCATTCGACCCTCGTCCAGAGGGCGGGCGACTTTCGTCGTCTCAGTCATGATGGCAGATCGGGGCGTGCGCGTCACTTGTCCGCGAGTACAGGGTTGGTCCAGCGTCCGCGGCCGGTGCATTCGGATCGAAACAGGTCATTACTGCGCGACGGGAGCTGCGACCGCCGCTGCGACGCTCGCTGCGTTAAGCGAGACCTGCTATCGGGCTACAGAGTGATGGTTTTTCAGTGCTTACAATCCTAAGCATTTTTAATTTCCTTCCATGCTAGCTACAGAATCGAGCAACATACGCGGTGCCCTAGCGGAAGACAGGGAGTTCATCCAAGCCGGGATCATGGGAACGCTGGAGCCTATGAACGAACCACATAACGAAGCGCTTCCATACGACGAGTTGACGCAGCCCCCCACGCACCCGGGCACCCCGGATTCCTTTCCGGCTGTGCGCGAGCCTATCCCATCAGCCCGGCTCGCAACGATCGCGATCGCTCTAATTCTTTGGGGCGTCTCGATGGCTTGCATTTTCGCGATCGCACGAGCGAACGGCTGGTGGTAGCGGTTGGGGTCAATCCACACGACTCAGGGAGTGTTTCCATGATGATGCTGAAAGAGCAAGTCTATCGTTGTCAAAATAAGCAGTGCGGCGCCGAAATCGTGATTGCGAAAGACTCCATCGAAGGCGGCTCGACTCCAAGGTGCTGCTGTGGGGCACAGATGAAGAGGCCCTATACCAAGCCGACCCTTACGCGAATGGAACCCGCAGCAGAGCGAATCGAGCCTTTCAAGCCGGAGCTCGGAAAAGCGGCGAGCGGATGACGGCCATCGGCCAATAGCCGCCTGCAAATGCGGCGGGCTCCAGCGGATTCGATCCGCGATCGAATCCGGGGCTGATCGCTTTAACATCTGTATTGATGCCGTCGATATCCACCGTGTAATCATTGGCATAGACCATGCGCGTAAAGTGAATGTGCAAGCTGCTGATGTCCGAGCTATCCGGCACTTACACGGCGAAAGTCTCCGCGCGTTCTCATACGTATGGAACTCCGATTTGAGCCGGTGATTGGCCTGGAGCGGCGCTTCTACGAAATTCGCCTGCGGAGGTGGAGGACGCGCGACGGTGGATTCCCGGCGTAGAGTTCGTCGACGAGCCCGCTACGATGGTCGAGGATGGCGCGCTGGTTGAGCGAGCCTTTGTCGGTGATTTCGCCGTGATCGAGCGCGGGCGGCTCGTCGAGAAGGATGGCGCGCTCGATGCGATTCGATGCGCCGGTTGATTGCGCGGCGAAAGATTCGAGTAGCTCGGTGAAAACGCGCGCGACGTTTTCGTGCTGCAAGATTTCAGCGGCTTCCGGGGTTGAAACCCCGGAAGAAACAGAGCCGCTGACGGCGGGGCTGAAGCCCCGCCCTTCCATTTTTTGCGCTAGGGCGCGGCATGCATCGAGATCGGGGACGACGAGCATGGAGAGGAAATCGCGGTCGTGCCCGGCGATCACCACGTCGCGGACGTACGGCGCGAAATGGTGGATGACGCGCGTGCGCAGCGGGCCGACGTTGACCCATGTGCCCGACGCCATCTTAAAATCTTCGGCGAAGCGCCCGTCGAAGATGAGTCCCTTGTTGATGTCGTTCGGATCGACGAAGCGCACTGCGTCGCCGAAGCGGTAGTAACCCTCCTCGTCAAACGCGGCGCGCGTGAGCTTCGGATTGCGCCAGTAGCCGGGAGTGACGCTCGGCCCTTTGACGCGCGCCTCGATTTTCGCGCCGATCGGCACCAATTTCAGCTCGACGCCCGGTACTGGAATGCCGATCACGCCGGTAAGCTCGGAGTCGCGTGTCCACTGGATCGCCATCGGGGAGGTTTCGGTGGCGCCGAGGCCGGTGCACATCAGGATGCGCTCGCCGATCGTCTCGCGCGCGAGGTCGCGGTAGGCCTGCCAGAGCGGCTGCGCCATTCCCGCGGCCGCGTAGAACATGAATTGCAGCCGGCTGAAGAATTTTTCGCGCAGCGCTCGATCGGCGCGCAGATGGACCAGAAGCTCTTCGTAGCCCTTGGGCACGTTGAAATAGATTGTGGGCGCGATTTCGCGCAGATTCGCGATGGTGGCGGCGACTCCCGCAGCCGTGGCCTTGCCTTCGTCGATATGGAATGTGCCGCCATTGTAGAGCGCCATGCCGATGTTGTGGTTGCCGCCCGCCGTGTGATTCCACGGCAGCCAATCGAGGATCACCGGCGGCTCGTCCGCGAGAAAGCGAAACTCCTGCAAAATCATCTGCTGGTTGCTGCAGATCATACGGTGTGTGTTGATCACGGCCTTCGGGATGTCGGTCGAACCGGAGGAAAAAAGAAATTTCGCGATGTCGTCGGGCTGGACCGCGGCGTGCGCCGCATCCACGGCGGCGGTAGGCGCAGTCGCCGCGAGCGTTTCGAATAAGGTCGCCCGTCGCCAGTCGATGGGCTCGGCGCCGAAAATGACTTCGGTGTCGCGATCGACCACCGCTTCAAGCGCGCGCCGGTAGCGCGTCCCGCTCGCCACAAAAACCGCGCCCGGCGTGAGCACGCTCATCACGTGCCGCAGCTTGCCGAAATCGGTGGAGACGAGCGCGTAGGCAGGCGCAATCGACGCCGTCGGCACGCCGACGTGCTGCCCCGCAAGCATCAGCAGCAAATGCTCGAAATTGTTTTCGGAGAGTATGGCGAGCGGATGCTCGGTGGTGAGGTTGCGCTCGAGTAGCGCTTGCCCGATTCGGCGCACGCGTTCGAGCGTCTCGGCATAGGTCATCGAGCGCCACGCGCCATCCGCCCCGCGCTTCGCAACGAACACGCGATCCGGCGCGCGCCGCGCCCATTCGACCAATCGCTCGGTGATGACGCGCGGGTACGCCTCCAGCGGCTCGTCGCCGCGAATGATGTAAGTGCCGTCCGCCCGCCGCTCCATCGTCGCGCCCGAAGTGCGCACGTGCACCGCGCGAATGCGGTCGTCGGTGTTCGAATGCGCGGATGCCTGTATCGGTGTCGTCATCGCTGGCGTCGATGTTTCCACATTATACGTTGTGCGCCGACGTTTCTCTGTGCACTCCGTGCCTTCTCTGTGAGCTCTGTGTTTCGTTGGGCGATCAAAGCTGCCCTGCGGTCAAACGACACCACTATCCTCACTCTTACGCCGAGTTGACATCGCCGCTCGCACATCCTAACTTAATTAATTCGAGTTTACGCATGGGGCTTGCTGGTAGGCGATCGCCCGCGCTCGGGCGATCGTCGGTAGCTATTCGACCCCGGAGGAATGTATGCAAAGCGAACCGATCATGGATTTGGCGCATTTAGCGCATCTGGAGTTGCTCACTCCGAAGCCCGAGGAAAGCCTGCGATTTTTCGTCGATGTGATGGGCATGACGGAATCGGGCCGCGAAGGCGATTCGGTCTACCTGCGCGCCTATGACGACTACGAGCGCCACACGCTGAAGCTGACCGCTTCGAAATTGCCGGGTATGGGACACGTCGCGTACCGCGCGCGCAGCCCGCAGGCGCTCGAGCGGCGCGTCGCGGCGCTGAAAGGCTCGGGCTTCGATATTGGCTGGACCAAGGGCGACCTCGCGCATGGCCCCGCGTTCCTGTGCCAGGATCCGGACGGCCACAAGATCGAGCTGTACTACGAGACGCAATGGTATGAGGCGCCGCCCGAGCTGAAGCCGGCGCTGAAGAATCAGGCGCAGCGCTTTCCCGCGCGCGGCATGAATGTCCGCCGGCTCGATCATTGGAACGGCCTCGCGGTCGACATCAAAGCGAACCGCGAATTTTTCGAGAATTACCTCGGCTTCCGGCTGACGGAGCAGATTGTCCTCAGCAGCGGCAAGGAAGCGGCGATGTGGATGACTGTCACGAACAAGAGCTACGATTTTGCATACACGGCCGACCACACCGGCACGAAAGGCCGCTTTCACCACGTCACTTATGCGGTGAACAGCCGCGAAGAGGTGCTGATCGCGGCGGATATCGCGTTGGAGAATGGAGTTCCCATCGAAACGGGGCCGCACAAACACGCGATTCAGCAGACATTTTTCCTGTACCTGTACGAGCCGGGCGGCAACCGCGTGGAAGTCGCCAATGCCGGCGCGCGCCTGATTCTCGCGCCGGACTGGAAACCGATTCGCTGGAGCGAGGCCGAACGCAAGAAGGGCCAGGCCTGGGGACTCAAGACCATCGAATCGTTTCACACCTACGGCACGCCTCCCGTGGAGACGGTCACCAAGTGATGACGCGCGAGTGAAAATGGCTCTTCCGCATCTGCTATTGCTTCCCGGCTTGGCGTGCGATGCAGAGGTGTGGAAGCACCAGGCGCGCGCGCTGCGCGAAATCACCGGCGTGCAGGTGGCGGACTACGGCGCGAGTGATTCGATTCAGGAAATGGCGCGCGTGGCGATCGAGCGCGCCCCGGAACGCTTTGCGCTGGCGGGCCATTCGATGGGCGGCCGCGTCGCGATGGAAGTTTTTCGCAGCGCGCCGGATCGCATTCAGGGTCTCGCACTCCTCGATACGGCCTACAAGCCGTTGCAGCCCGGCGAAGCGGGCGAGCGCGAAAAGGCCGAGCGCGCCGGATATGTGCAGATCGCGCGCACGCAAGGGATGCGGGCCATGGCGCGTACGTGGCTGCAAAAGATGGTTCACCCATCGCGCCTCGCGGATGCGCCGCTGATCGAATCGATCGTCGAGATGTTGGCGCGGAAGTCTCCCGAGATATTTGCCGGCCAGATCAAAGCGCTGCTGGGCCGGCCGGACGCGACTCCGTCGCTGGCGGCCGCGCATTGTCCCACGCTCGTGCTCTGCGGCCGCGAAGACGCATGGAGCGTGCTCGACGTGCATCGCGATATGGCCGCGCGCATGCCCAATGCGCGCCTCGCCATCATCGAAAATTGCGGCCACATGGCGACGATGGAGCGCCCCGAAGCCGTCACCGCCGCGCTCGTTGAGTGGTTCTCGGGCTTGTCCGATTGACGTCACCCGGCAGCTTTTCTAGAATCGCCAGCCGGGAATAGAAAGGATTTAAACTAGCCGCGACATGATCATCGACTCTCACCAACACTTCGTTCGTCTCGCCAAACATCCGGAAGTCGAAGGCTTTCGCACGGCGCAGCTTGCCGGGAAAAATCTCGATATTCCTAAGATTTCCGATGCGGATGTCACAAAGAGCCTCGAGCAGGTCGTCAGCTTGATGGACTCGCGCAAAATCGACGTCGCGTTCGCCTCTCCCCGCGCGAAAGCCATGGCCACTCACGAAGGCACTCCGGAACAGAACGCCATCTGGGCCGATCTCAACAACGGCCTTATCATTCGCGCCTGCCAGTTGACGCCCGGCCGCTTTGCGCCGGTCGGCATGCTCGGCCAACATCCCTCGTGTCCGTCCGAGCAGGTTGCGAAACAGATCGAGCGCTGGACCAAGGAAGGTTTTATCGCATTCAATTTTGATCCCGACGGCACCGGCGGCCGCTGGCAGAACCAGCCCTTCACCGGAAAGCACAATTATCCGGTCTTCGAAGCGGCCCAGGCGCTCGATGTGCCGCTCGTGCTGCACGGCAGCGAATCCATCAATAAGAATTTCCCGCACACGGCCGTCCAATATCTGGTCGCCGATATTACGGGCTTCGTCCAACTTATGATGGCCAAGGATCTGTTCCGGGATTTTCCGCGTCTGCGATTTCTGATCCCGCATGGCGGCGGCGCATTGCCGTGCCAGATCGGGCGCTGGAGGGCGATCGCGAAGTACAACAGCTGGGCCAGCCCGGACGAGATTCTCGGCAACGGCAATGTTTTCGTCGATACCTGCGTGTACAACGATCTCAACATGCGGATGCTATTCGACGCTGTCCCGCTCGAGAGCATCCTGTTCGGCTCGGAGTGCGACGGTGCGTTCCCTGGCGTGGTGAACGACGAGACGCACGATCATTACGACAATACGCGGCGCTATGTGGACGATTCGAAGCTCAACGCCGCCGACAAGGCCCGGATTTATGCCGCCAACGCGCGGCGCGTGTATCCCCGTGCGAGCCGCTGGATTCAAGCGTAGCGGAGTCTAGGAGAACTTCATGAGCAAACCGGTCGTAGTGCGAAATATCGAGCAACCCGCGGAAGACGCCGTTGCCGCGCTCGAAAAATACGGTGTCTCGACGGTGCACGAAGCGCAAGGGCGCATCGGCCTGCTGGCAAGTTACATGCGGCCGATTTATCCCGGCGCGGCAATAGCAGGCGCGGCGGTCACCGTCTCGCTGCCGCCGGGCGACAACCTGATGATCCACGTGGCGGTCGAAGTCTGCCGCAAGGGCAATATCCTGGTGGTGGCGCCGACCTCGTATTGCACCGACGGCTATTTCGGCGAGCTGCTGGCCACGTCACTGCGCGCGCACGGCGTGAAAGGTTTGATCATCGAGGCAGGCGTCCGCGATGTGGCTCCGCTCACGGCGATGAAGTTCCCGGTCTGGAGCCGCGCGATCCACTCGCAGGGCACGGTGAAGGCGACGCTTGGCTCGGTGAACGTCCCAATCGTATGCGCGGGCGCGGCGATCGATCCCGGCGACGTGATCGTTGCCGACGACGACGGCGTCGTAGTGGTGAAGCGCGCGGACGCCGCGAAAGTGGCGGCAGCCTCCGAGCAGCGCGTAAAAAAGGAAGACGTCACGCGCGAAAAGCTGGCGCGCGGCGAACTCGGCCTCGATATGTATGGCTTGCGCGCGAAGCTCGCCGAGCTGGGCCTAGAATATCGATAGGAACGCCCGTAGCGCCGGTTTACCCTGAGAGATATGGAAGGGCGTCCCGCCGGCTCCGCGCCTTTGCTTTTGAAGTTCCGGGTGCCCTATCCTCGGTTTGTGAGGGTGGGGTTTTAGAGATAGCCTCATGGCTCACGAACCCTTTCGACGGATCGCACTCGTCGGCTTCGGCGAAGCCGGCGGAATCCTCGGCCACGACCTCGCGCAGCAGGGAATCGAAGTCTCGTTTTTCGACATTCTGCTCCGATCGACGAAAGCGCGCCCGGCGATGCTCGCGAAGGCGCAGGCCTTCGGCGTTCACGCCGCAGAAACGCTGCGCGAATGCCTGCGCGATGCCGAACTCGTGATCTCCGCAGTCACGGCCTCCTCAGCAGCGAGCGTCGCGAAGGAAGCCGCGTCGCTCCTCAAACCGGGGCAGATTTTCCTCGACATCAATTCCGTCTCGCCCGAAACGAAACGCCAAGAAGCGCGCCACTTCGAGAAGAGCAAGGGGCACTTCGTCGAAGCAGCAGTGATGGCGCCCGTTCCGCCGCAGCGGATCAAGGTCCCCATGCTGCTCGGAGGAAAGTGCGCAGCCGAACTCGCGCCGCGCTTGCAGGCGACGGGGATGAATGCCACCGCGGTGAGCGATCGAATCGGAGTCGCATCCGCGATCAAAATGTGCCGCAGCGTGATGATCAAAGGGCTCGAAGCGCTCGCGATCGAAAGCCTGTTCGCGGCGCGCCGCTACGGCGCCGAAGACGCCGTCCTCGCCTCGCTCGACGCGACCTATCCCTCGATGGGGTGGAAGGCGAAGCTGCCCGACTACCTCATCAGCCGCGTCGCCGAACACGGCCGCCGCCGCGCCGCCGAGATGCGCGAAGCCGCGCTCGCTGTCGCGGATGTGGGAATGGATCCGCTCTTAGCGGAGAGAACCGCCAAGCGCCACGATTGGCTGGTCGATGAGATTGCCGCGCGAGGACTGAGCCTCGAGGCGGCAGGATTCGGCGAGGCGTTTTCCTGGCGTGCACTCGCCGACGCGCTCGCAGCTCGCACGAAGTCTCATGCTGCCCAACGAAGAAGGCGGAAGAAGTCATAGCGTCAGCAACCGACGCTTGGAATGATCATGACAAAAAATGAAATACTGATCGACCTATCTGAATCGGACATGACGAAGTTTGGAAAAGAGGATTTTGAGCGGCAATCTCCGCCTCAGAAGGTTTTCTCCGCTATCTGGCAGGTCGAATCGGAAGTCAATAACGGAGGCTTTTTGCAGTACTTCTCGAACGGCGCCGAATCTGCGCCGTTCGTCGTCAAGGCACTTGAAACAATCGAGGCTCCCAAGACTGCGAATATCTGCAGCCGTGCGATCGTTGAGGCTTTTCCTCATGGATTGCCGCAAACCGCGCAGGCTATTGGTTCTGAAGCAGCCGAGCTTTCCCATGGAACTGTTGAGAAGCTGGAATCCTTAGATACAGAGTTCCTCTCATATCCGCACAATCTGACGGACCTTCTTTTTGCCTATGTGGAGGCACATCCAGAGGAGTTCGGCGCGGTCCCCAAACCAGAAGACGATTAGCGCCGACGCAAAATGTCTCGGCCCCCGGGAACTGGGTGCATATCATGTTTGTTGCCAGCACCTCTGGTTAAAAGAAAAAGAATCGCTTCCGCCGGCCGGTTCGTATTCCTCGCACGGCTTCTTCATCCATGCCCGCGCCTTCGGGCAGCTCCGGCACCCACAGCAGCGGGCGTCCTTCGAACGCCGCCAGCGGATTATCGATCAGCAGCGCTCGCGCCACGTCTTCTCCGCGCGTCTTCGCCACCATGTCGAAGGTTTCCCTCAGCCGCAGCGGCCGGGTTGTGATGTTGTGCGCGTCGCTCGCGATGAAATGGACGGCATTTGCGTTGAGCCACTCTTCGGCCATCGCTTGCGCCGCCTCGCCCCATTTGCCGAGCAACGATTGCGCCGTGATCTGCGCGTAGCAGCCCTGGTTCAGCCATTGGTAGAGCCGTTCGGGCTGCGAACGGATCAGCGGATTGCGCTCAGGATGCGTGATGATCGGCCGCAAACCCGCCAATTGCAATTCATGCAGCGCCTGGTCGAGCGACGGCGGAATCGAATAATCCGCAAACTCGACGAGCAGGTATTTCTTCTGATTCAGCGTAAACCGCCATGCATCGCGCCGGATATCCTGCAAATTCTCGAAGCTCAGATGAAAATCGCATCCAGTGGCGAAAATGATCCGGCCCTCGAATCGCGACTGCAACTCATCGCGCCGCTGCCGGATCGCGTCCGGCAGAAACGGCCACGCGGGGCTGGCGTGCGGCGTGGCGATAATGTGCGTCACGCCGTCTTCGATGGCCATTTCGGCCATTCCACAAGCAATCTCCATCGATTCCGCGCCGTCGTCGAGATTGGGAAGAATGTGGCAGTGAATATCGACCATTTAAAACAGCATAGCGCAGCCGAAATGCGATCACAACGCCGGTCCTGCGGCGTAGTCGTGTCATTTTCGTCTGGTGCGCATTCATCGCACCCGCGGTTCGGAGATCCCCGGGGCCTCCGTGCTCTCAGCGGTTCTCTGTGCACTCTGTGCTTAGCTGGTGTCCGATTCCTTGTAGCAACGAGTGGCGCCACGCCTCCGGCCCTCCTCAGACTGCGCGCTTCCTGCTATTCTCTTGCTTCGCAGTGTCGACCTCTTGTTTGGCTTCAGACGTGTTCGGCCCGGATAATCCGGCCCGAAGCAAATCCATGCAAACTCGGGAGGAAGGGGACGGGGTGGCAACGGAGCGCAAGCCGGAGTTTTTCGCTGGGAAGGACGGGCACGTTGGAATCATCGGGTGCGGCTACGTGGGCCTGCCGCTCGCGCTGCGCTTCGCGGACGTGGGCCACCGAGTCACGGGGTTCGACCTCGATAAATCCAAGGTCGACAAGCTCAACGCCGGCCAGTCCTACATCCAGCACATCTCGGCCGATAGAATTCGCGCACACGTCGAGGGAAAACGCTTCGACGCCACCACGGATTTTTCGCGGCTCAAGCAAGTAGATGCGGTGCTGATCTGCGTGCCCACTCCGCTCGACGAGCGCCGCGAGCCCGACCTCACATACGTGGCCGATACGACCAAAGCGATCGCCCCGAACCTCCAGCGCAACCATCTGATCGTCCTCGAGAGCACCACGTATCCTGGCACCACCGAAGAGCTAGTCCTCCCGATCCTCGAGGCGACCGGCCTGAAATGTCCGATCGCGCGCGGCCCGGCCGCCGAAAACATCGCCACCGACTTCTATCTCGCTTTTTCGCCCGAGCGCGAGGACCCCGGCAACAAGCAATACGGCCTGGCGCAGATTCCCAAGGTCGTCGGCGGAATCAATCCTCCGAGCGGCCGGGCAGCGGCCGGCCTCTACGCGCAGATTGTTTCCAAGGTCGTGCCGGTCAGCTCGACGCGCGCCGCCGAAATGGCCAAGCTGCTCGAAAACATCTTCCGCTGCGTGAATATCGCGCTGGTCAACGAACTGAAGCAGCTCTGCCTCCGCATGGACCTCGACGTTTGGGAAGTGATCGACAGCGCCGCAACCAAGCCATTCGGCTTCATGCCTTTCTATCCCGGCCCGGGGCTGGGCGGGCACTGCATTCCCGTCGACCCGTATTACCTGTCGTGGAAGGCGCGGGAATACGATTTCGCCACTCGCTTCATCGAACTGGCGGGCGAAATCAATACCGAGATGCCCTACCATGTCGTCAACGCCG
Organism: uncultured Acidobacteriota bacterium; assembly: GCA_963814735.1. GTDB lineage: Bacteria > Acidobacteriota > Terriglobia > Acidiferrales > UBA7541 > Palsa-295. The sequence goes on from CAWFEC010000002.1 coordinate 181,120, forward strand.
TTGCGGGCGCGCTCAACGACCGCCAAAAGAGCATCAAGGGCTCGAAAATCCTGCTGCTCGGCGTGGCCTACAAGAAAGATGTCGATGACCTGCGCGAATCGCCCTCGCTAAAGCTGCTCGAGCTGCTCACCGCCCGCGGCGCCGCCATCGACTACAACGACCCCTATTTCCCGGCCCTTCACAAGATGCGCCACTACGATTTCTCGGACAAACGCTCGGTCGAGCTGACGCCTGCGAATCTCGGCGCCTACGACTGCGTCCTGATCGCCACCGATCATTCCAGCTACGATTACGATGCGATCGTAAAGCACGCCCGGCTGGTGGTCGATACCCGTAATGCCACTCGCCGCGTCAAAGAGGCGCCCGAAAAGGTCGTCCACTGCTGAGGCCGCGCCCTCCAGGCTTGAGGTTAACTGTGAGGTGCCAATGGGACCAACGTACTATTGCCACGTTAATACAATAGCCCTAGCGTACTATACATGGACGCACAGACCGTCTCGCGCCAGGATAAGCAAGCCGTGACCGTGGAAGCCAGCCGCCGCCGCAGCATGCGGGTGCTGCTGAGCGTGCCGATTCGGGTCACAGGCAAAACCGCCGCCAACGAGGACTTCGAGGAGCAGACACGCACCCTCGTGGTGAATGCGCATGGCGCCCTGATTTCCCTGCAGGCTCCCATCGCTGCCAATCAGCGTCTTACCGTCGAGCACAAAGCCACCAACGAATCGCGCGAATGCCGCGTGGTGCATGTGGGAACGCAGGCGGCCGGGAAAATACAGGTCGGAATCGAGTTCGTGAAGCCGTCGGGCGCATTCTGGCAAATCGATTTTCCTCCGGACGACTGGGTGGTCCCGGAAAGTTGAGCGCATTTCGCCGCCCGAAGAGACATCTCCGAGAAATTACTGCGATGATGAAGTAAGTTCGGCGCGCAAGTTTCCGAACGGAAGCTGCGCCTGCATCAGGACTGGTGTGCGCGCGGCGTCGTTCGCAATCCATACGATCACGTGGACGCCCGCCACCGGCTTCTGGTGCTGGAATAGATCGATCGCGATTCGCGACGTGGAAAAAGTGCCCGCGGCGATTGCCACGCTGTCGTCCGTGGTTTCGCGCTTGGCCGTGGCTTCGTACAGGTCGTGCCCATCGTAGACGGTTCCTAGGAATTCCGGCGTGCGCTCCCAATCGACGTGGCGCAGCTCGTAGAGCGTGCCCAGCGGATCGCGCGTGCCCGCCAGCACCACGATGCTCGGCCCAGGCCCGCGCGATGGCACACCCGGCGCCGTGAAATGGAATACTTGATCCTCGATTTTGCCGAGCTCATCGAGATGCGTTTCGTACTGCCGGGATGCGAGCGTCGATTGATCGGCGTAGGAATCGAACTGGTCGTCGACTGAAAACAGCTCGCGGACGGGGTTGAGCGTGTGCGCCAGCGCGCGGAAATGCCACGTCGAGTAACCGAAAAGGTCGCGCTGCTCGGGGACGGTCAATTGGACCGAGGCCGCATTCGAGAATGCCGACCACGACACGCGGTAATTCAGCGTCTCGCCCGTGCGAAACGGCATCGCAACCGGCTCCATCGCCGCGGGCGGATCGGCCTTCGACCTGATCGCCTTGTGGTGCGCCGTTTTCTGAGCGCTCGCCGTCGCCGCCGGCAGCAATAGCGCACCGGCTGCCACAAATATCGCGGCGATCGGGCCGCGTCTCCTCCAATTTCCGTGTGCCCTCATCTTCCTTTAGCTGTGATTCTCCTTTGCCCGAAAGTGTTGCGCCGCGTGCAACGGCGCTTGCCGCATATCAGCTGTCGGGCTATATTCAAGCGTACCCGAAAACGCGCAGCAGGGTCACCTCGTCCCGGGAGTCTCCAAAGCTCGTTGAGATTGGGACATCTTGCTTCGGCGCCCCTTCCGCACAGGAGTTTCACCATTTGCGCTATCTCGTGACAGGTGGTGCGGGTTTTATCGGTTCCAACGTCGTGGACGAGCTCGTGCGGCGCGGCCATTCCGTCGTGGTGCTCGACGATCTTTCGAGCGGCAGCGAAGAGAATCTGGCGGGCGTCCGCTCGAAGATCGAATTGCGGATCGGCAGCATTATCGATCTCGCGAAGGTGCAATCGGCCTGCGTCGGCGCCGACTACGTGATCCATCTCGCCGCGCGCACCTCGGTGCCGAAATCGGTGAAAGATCCCCTCGAAACGAATCACGTGAATATCGACGGCACGCTCAACGTGCTCGTCGCCGCCCGCGACGCCAAAGTGCGCAGGTTCGTCTACGCGGCATCATCGTCCGCATACGGCGAGACGCCGACGCTGCCGAAAATCGAGTCGATGCAGCCCGAGCCGATTTCGCCCTACGGTGTCACGAAATTCGTCGGCGAGCTTTACGCGCAGGTTTTCGGCCGCGTCTACGGCCTCGAAAACGCGTCGGTGCGCTATTTCAACGTATTCGGGCCGCGCCAGGACCCGACGTCGCAGTATTCGGGCGTCCTCTCGCGCTTCATGCTGGCGGTGCTCAAGAGCGAGCCGCTGGTAATTTACGGCGATGGCGAGCAATCGCGCGACTTTACCTTTATCGATAACATTGTCGACGAGACGCTGCGCGCCTGCGAGGCGCCCGGCGCCTCGGGCAAGGTCTTCAACGGCGGCACCGGCGCGCGCATCACTCTGAACCAGGTCGTAAAGCTCCTCGAAAAAATCACGGGCAAAAAGCTTCCGGTGACGTATGACCCGCCTCGCGACGGCGATATCCGCGATTCGCAGGCCGACGTTTCGCTCGCGCGCAAAATCCTCGGCTACGACCCGCGCGTCCTCTTCGAGGAAGGCCTGCAGCGCACCTGGGACTGGTACAAAGCCGCCTACGGCAAGCAGTAACGCTCGCCCCAGGCGCCTCCGTGTACTCAGTGCTTCTCTGCGTGCTCTGTGTTTAGATGGGCGTTCGAGTCCGCGCCGACGGTCGATTGAAACATCGGACGGCCAGTTGCCGCGCACACGCGAGGCGTCTATCATGGGTAACTGCGCCGTGCGGCTGGCGGCGATCTGAGCCTGCGGCGAAAGGAAATCATGGCGAGTGAAGCGGCGGTGATCGAGGCGTTGCGCGGGGTCATGGACCCCGAGCTGCACAAGGACATCGTCACTCTAGGCATGGCGAAAAATATCCAGGTGAACGATGGCTCCGTATCGCTGCTCGTCACCTTGACCACCCCCGCGTGCCCGCTGAAAGACACGATCGAAAAAGACGTCCGCGCCGCGCTCGCAAAAGTTCCGGGTGTCAGCTCGGTCGAGGTGAAATTCGATGCTTCGGTCCCGCCGGGGAAACGTTTGCAAGACAAAGCCCCAATCGAAGGCGTGAAGAATTTGGTCGCGGTCGCCAGCGGCAAGGGCGGCGTCGGCAAAACGACGGTCGCCGTAAACCTCGCAATCGCCCTGAAAAATATGGGCGCGACGGTCGGCCTGCTCGACGCTGATATCTACGGCCCCAACGTCCCGGTGATGCTCGGCACGCTCGAGCAGCCGCGCGCTCTCGACGAACGCACCATCATCCCCGTGCAGGCGCACGGCGTGAAAATGATTTCGATGGGTCTGCTCAATCCGGGCGATAAGCCGCTTGTCTGGCGCGGCCCGATGCTGCACAGCGTGATGCAGCAATTCCTGCGCAGCGTGCGTTGGGGCCAGCTCGACTATCTGATCGTCGACTTGCCGCCGGGCACAGGTGATGTTCAGCTCAGCCTGATGCAAAGCGTCTCCGTCAGCGGCGCGGTCGTCGTTACGACGCCGTCGGTCGTCGCGCTCGCCGATGTGCGCAAGGCCGTCGAAATGTTCCGCCAGGTGAATGTCGAGATTCTCGGCGTCGTCGAAAATATGAGCTATTTCGCCTGCCCGCACTGCCAGGGACACATCGATGTTTTCGGGCACGGCGAAGGCGAAAAGATGGCGCAGACCTTCGGCCTGCCATTCCTCGGCGAAATCGAGATCGATCCCAAGATTCGCATCGGCGGCGATACGGGGAAGCCGGTCGCGTCGCTCGGGCAAGAGGCGCCGGGCGCGAAGAGCATCTACGCGATGGCGCGCAACGTCGCAGCCCGACTCTCGGTCGTGAATTTGACGGCCTCGGCCCCGGTCGTCCAGATTCTGTAGCGCGTTTCATGCTGCCGGGTGGCACAGACAATCCTGTCTGTGCTCCTGTGCCGTTTAGCGGCTGAGTTTTCAATCGCGGGTATCGAAGTGGCACAGCAATTTACGATTCCACCCGGAGACACGAACCCACATGAGCGAACTCGTTCAATTCACCACGGACAAAGACATCGCCATCATCACGATCAATAATCCGCCGGTTAACGCGCTCAGTCGCGGAGTCCCGGAAGGAATCGAAGCTGCCATCGCGCGGATCAACAGCGACGACTCGATCAAGGCCGCCGTGCTGATCGGCGGCGGCAAGACATTCATCGCCGGCGCCGACATCAACATGTTCGTCGAAATGACCTCAGGCAAGGGCGGCAAAATCGACCTGCTGCCCACGCTGCTGAAAATCGAAGATTGCCGCAAGCCGGTGGTTGTCGCGCTGCACGGCAATGCGCTCGGCGGCGGCCTTGAAGTCGCGCAGGCCTGCCACTATCGCCTGATCGCTCCGGGCACTCGCGTGGGACAGCCGGAAGTGAATCTCGGGATCATTCCCGGCGCGGGTGGCACGCAGCGTTTGCCGCGCCTCGCAGGCATCGCGAAAGCGGTCGAGATGTGCACCACGGGCAAGCCGGTAACGGCCGCCGAGGCGCTCGAAGCCGGAATCGTCGACAAGATCGTCGAAGGCGATCTGCTCGCTGGCGCAATCGCATTTGCCCGCGAAATCGCCGCCAAGCCGGTCCGCAAGACGCGCGAGCGCACCGAGAAACTCGGCACGCCCGAGCAAAATGCTCCGGTCTTCGCCGCTGCCCGAGAAAACGTCCGCAAGAAGCAGCGCGGCCTCCCCGCGCCGCTCGCGGCCATCGACGCAATCGAAGCCGCCACCAAGCTTCCCTTCGACAAAGGCTGCCTCGAAGAGGCGCGCCTCTTCGATACCTGCCTCTACACCGACGAATCGAAAGCCCTGATCCACGTATTTTTCGCCGAGCGCGAAGTGTCGAGAGTCCCGGACATCCCGAAAGACCTGCCGCTGATTCCGGTGAATTCCGTCGCGATTGTCGGCGCGGGCACGATGGGAAGCGGCATCTCGATGGTCTGCGCCAACGCGGGCATTCCCGTGGTGCTGAAAGATTCGGATCAAGCCGCGCTCGATCGCGGCCTCGCCAACATCCGCAAAAATTACGCCACCTCCGTAAAGCGCGGCCGCTTCACGCAGCAGCAAGTCGACGAACGGATGGCGCTGATCAAGCCCACGCTCAGCTACGCCGATTTCGCCAACGCGGACATGGTGATCGAGGCCGTCTTCGAGACGATGCCCGTCAAGAAAGAAGTCTTCGCCGAGCTCGATCGCGTCTGCAAGCGGGGCGCGATTCTTTCGAGCAACACCTCCACGCTGAATATCGACGAGATCGCCGCCACCACCTCGCGCCCCGAAGCCGTGATCGGCATGCACTTCTTCAGCCCGGCCAACGTGATGCGCCTGCTCGAGATCGTGCGCGGCCGGAAGACCGGCAAGGACGTGATCGCCACCTGCATGCAGCTCTCGAAAAAAATCGGCAAAATCGGCGTGCTCGTCGGCAATTGCCGCGGCTTCGTCGGCAACCGCATGTTTCTCCCCTACATTCGCGAGGCGCAATTCCTTGTGGAAGAAGGCGCCACGCCCGAAGCGGTCGACGCCGCGCTCACCAATTGGGGAATGGCGATGGGGCCGCTGGCCGTCGGAGATCTCGGCGGACTCGACATCTCCTATCGCATCCGCAAGGAGTATCGGCACCTCGAAAAGCCCGGCACGCGCCAGCCCTATGTCGAGGATCGTCTCGTCGAGATGGGCCGCCTCGGCCAGAAAACCGGCGCGGGCTGGTACAAATATGATGCCGATCGCCGCGCGTCATCCGATCCCGAGGTCGCCGAGCTCGTCCGCAAGTGGAGAGCGGACGCCGGCACGCCGCAGCGCCAGATTTCGTCCGAGGAAATCGTCGAGCGTTGCGTCTATTGGCTGATCAACGAAGGCGCGCGCATCCTCGAGGAAGGCTACGCGCTGCGTGCCGGCGATATCGACACGATCTACGTGAATGGCTACGGCTTCCCGGCTTTCCGCGGCGGCCCCATGTGGTACGCGGGCGCCGTGGGACTCAAGAAAATCTACGACCGCGTCTCCGAATTTCACCGCCAGCATGGCCAAATCTGGGAACCCGCGCCCTTGCTCAAGCAACTCGCCGAGTCCGGCAAGACTTTCGCCGACTTCCAGCGCGAAAGCGTCCACGCCGCCGACTAGCCGCCTTTGATTTTCCGGGTGCCCCATCCTCGGTTTGTGAGGGTGGGGCCTTCGGCTCTTTTTCCAGCGCTACACGTAAAACCGCATAACCCACTCAGCCACGCAGCAAGGCTTCGCAGCATTCTCTCCCTCGACCGTCACCACCACTTCCGCCTCGACGCAATCCGCAAGTTCCTTCAACGCCTTCAGCGCGACTCGCGCGCGAATCCTCGAATCCGCCGGCACCGCAGCAGGGAACCGCACGCGATTCAATCCGTAATTCACACTCATGCGCACGCCGCGCACCTGAAACGCCTGCTTCGCAAGATGGCCGATCAGCGATAGCGTCAGAAAGCCGTGCGCAATCGTCGTGCCGTAGGGCGATTCGCGCGCCGCGCGCTCGCGATCCTCGTGGATCCACTGGTGATCCTCAGTCGTTGCCGCAAATTGACTGATACGTTCTTGCGTCACCAAAAACCAATCCGATACCCCAAGCTCGCGCCCGACGAATTCCTTCAGTGCCTGCGGCGATTCCAGAATGAGAGGCGGCATGGGCTATTTCTTCGGCGTCACGCCAAAAGCATCCGATTGGAATTCAAGCGACGCCGGAAAATGCTGCGCGAAGTAGGTCCAGTCGTGCGCGCCGGGATAGAGGTGGAATTCGTGCGGGATGCGCCGCGAAACGAGCAGTTCATGAAACGCCTGCGCTCCCACGTTGAAGCCGTAGCTATCCTCCGTCCCGCAGTCGAAATAGATCTTCAGTCCAACGGGCCGCGGCCCGTTGCGCACGATCGTAAACGGATTCTCACGCTCCCAAAAGGCGCGGCCAAACGGCACTCCGAAAGCCGATCCCAGCAGGCGTGCCAGAATATTCGAGTCACCGGCGGCCGCCATCTCGATGTTCGGCAGCCTGGCGATCAGCGCGGGGCTGTTCGCGCTCACGGCGGCAAACGTTTGCGGAAAAAGCAGTCCGAGCCGCAGCGCGCCGTAGCCTCCCATCGAAATTCCCGCAATGCCCCGCGAATGCCGCCCGGCGCGAATGCGGTAGAGGCTCTCGATGTACGGCAGGAATTCGCGCATCAGGAAATCCTGGTACCGCACTTTCCCGTCGCGCGAATTGATGAAAAATGTCCGGCCTCCCGCCGGCGCCGCAATCACAAACTCTCCCATCTGCTTCTGGTCCCACAAATCCTGAATCAGGTCCCAGCCGCCTGAATTGAGCAGGGTCTGCTCGTTCTCGCCGATCCCGTGCAGGAAATAGAGAACGGGATACCGCCGCGCTTTGTCAGCATCGTAGCTCGGCGGCAGCAGCACGCAGTAGGGAACCGCCCGGCGCAAAATTTTGCTCGGAACCGAATTGCACTCCGCGCGTCCCGCCGCATGCGCGGGGCCGGCAAAGAAAAGCCACGCGAGCGCGAACAGAAATCCAGCGAGCGCGAGCCCGCCGCGCCTATTCATACCGCAGCGCCTCAACCGGATTCAGCTTCGCCGCGCGCGACGCCGGATAAATCCCCGCCGCCAGGCTCACCGCAACCGAAAACGCAATCGCCGCCGCCACCATCCACCACGGCACGGCGGCTATCGTGATCGCCGGCAATTGCTGCCGCGTCAAATAAATGTCGGTGCCAAAGTTCAGCGCCCGCCCGATCAGCCATCCGATTGCTACGCCCAGCACGCCGCCGAGCAGGCCCATGGCGGCCGCCTCGGCGAAGAAAAGCCTTTGCACGTCGCGGTCGGCCGCCCCCAAAGCTTTCAGCACGCCGATTTCGCGGCGGCGCTCGAGGATCGCCATCACCAGCGTATTGATGATCCCGAGCGAAGCCACCACAAGCGCCAGGCTCCCGAAAATCAAAAGCAGCAGGTCGAACACGGTGAAAACCAGCCGCAGATTCCGCGTCGCATCCAGTAGCGAAAACGCGCTGAAGCCCATCTTCTTGATGGCATCTTCCGCGGCTTTCACGTCGACCGCGTCCTTCACGCGCACGGTCAGGTTGTCGTACGTTTTCTTCGTCGATGCCGTCGTGTCGCGGATCAGATCGCGCAAGTCGTTCGTCTGCGTGGCCTGCAGCTGTTCCGCAAGCTGCAGCGGGATCAACAGCCGTCCCCGCCCGAATGTCCCGAGCCCGGCCGACGGTTCCGTCGTCACGATGCCGACCACGCGCAGCTTCTCCTCATGCGGCACAATGGAAAATCCGCCCCCGCCCGAATCTCCGCCGCCGCCGGTTGCAGGCAGCGGCGTCCGTTCCGCATAGCGCAGCACGAGATCTTTTCCGAGCAACGAATACGGCTGGTCCGAAAGTTGCTTTGCCAGGTCGATCTGCAAAATCGCCTCGCTCGCGTCCGGCCCCGAAAAGAAATGTCCCTGCATCCCGTCAAACGACCCGCCGTCGCGATCCGATTCCGGTATTCCCGCCACGATCGTCGGATAGGGATTTCCGTTGTAGTGAATCTCGGTCGGAAAACGAATCTCCGGATACACCTCGATCACGTTGCGCAGCGCCCGAATCTCGCTCCGTGCGCTGTCGTCGAGCGGCACAATAGGCGTCGCCGCTGCGGCAGCCTCGGCGGGATTCGCGCGTCTGGGCCCTCCGAAGCCGGTGAAATTCGTCCGCGGAGTCACGATGATGGCGTTGAATAGCCCGGAGTGCGAGAGGCTGTCGCTCGCCAGATTCTGCAATCCCACTCCGAGCGAGAGCATCGCCACCAGCGACGCCACTCCGACCCCGATTCCAAGCGTCGTCAGCGAATTGCGAAAAATCGCCTCGCGCAGGTTGCGCGCGGCCAGATCCACCAGATCGCGTGTCTTCACGCGCGCACTCCGTCGTTCGTGATTTTGCCGTCGCCCATCAGGATCATTCGATGCGCGAAGCGCTCGGCGCGCGGCTGCTCGTGCGTCACCATGACGATCGTCATGCCCAGCGTCTCGTTGATCTCGCGCAGCAGCAGCATGATCTCGTCTCCGGTCGCGCTGTCGAGATTCCCGGTCGGCTCGTCCGCGAGCAAAATCGTCGGCCGGTTCACCAGCGCGCGCGCCAACGCCGCCCGCTGCTGTTCGCCGCCCGAAAGCTCGGTGGGACGGTGCGTGAGCCGCGCGCTCAGCCGCACCCGATCGACCGCCTCTCGCACCCGCGCCGTCCGTTCGCCGCGCTCCACCTCGGCCAGCCGCAGCGGCAGCTCCACATTTTCCTCCAGTGTCATCCGCGGCAGCAGATTGAACGATTGAAAGACGATCCCGATCGTATGGCTGCGGTGCCGCGCCAGTTCGTCGGAACTCATCTCGGCGAGATTCCGCTCATGCGCGAAAATCGCCCCTGAAGTGGGCCGGTCGAGCCCAGCCATCAAATTCAGCAATGTCGATTTGCCCGAGCCGGAACTCCCCAGCAGCGCCACGAACTCGCCGGCGGCGACGCTCATCGTCACGTCATCGACGGCGCGCACCAGCGCGTCGCCCATGGGATAGTGCCGCACCAGATGCTCCGTGCGGATGGCAGCCTTGCCGTTCCGCTCGGCGGCTCCGGATGCGCCTTGCGAAGCGCTGATATTCGGCGAAGTCATGACCCTCAATCTTACTACGCGCGCGGCCTGCGCAATGTTGCTCCGAAAGCGCTTTCTATCCCTGAAGGGCTCACGCCCGATTCGGGTATAATCGCGCGTCTGGATTCACGAGGCCTCCGGCTCGCACTCCGGATCCTCCAACTCGATCGACGCACGCGGAGAACCATGGCAATTTTGGTCACAGGTGGCGCAGGCTACATCGGGGGCGTGACCGCCGAACGCCTAAAAGCCAAGGGGGAGCCTATCGTCGTCCTGGACGATCTTTTCCGGGGCCACCGCGCCTCGGTCGATCCGGATGTGCCGTTTTATCAGGGCCGCGTGGGCGATCGCGCGCTCGTCACGCGCATCCTCAAGGAACACAAAATCGAGGAGTGCGTTCATTTCGCGGCGCTCGCCTATGTGGGCGAATCCGTCGGCCAGCCGGCGCGCTATTTCGAGAACAACGTCGAGCAGGGCATCGCGTTCCTGAACACGCTGATGGACGCGGGCGTCCGCCGCATCGTCTTTTCATCCACGTGCGCCACCTATGGCGAAGTGGAGAAAGTCCCGATCGCCGAGACGACTCCGCAGTGGCCCGCAAATCCCTACGGCTGGTCGAAGCTCATGATGGAACGCATCCTCGCGTCCTACGATCACACCTATGGTTTCAGGTTCATCGCGCTTCGTTATTTCAACGCCGCGGGCGCCACGGAAGCTCGAGGCGAGCATCACGAACCCGAATCGCATCTCGTCCCCAATGTGCTTGCGGCCGCGCTCGGCGAAAAAGCCGAGGTCACCGTTTTTGGCACGGACTATCCCACGCCCGATGGCACCGCGATTCGCGATTACGTCCACGTCATCGATCTAGCCGAAGCGCACATTTCCGCGCTCGAGTATCTGCGCCGGGGCGGCAAGTCCGATTTCATTAATCTCGGCACGGGCCAGGGCTATTCCGTTCTCGAAGTCATCGAAACGGCCCGCAAAGTCACGGGCCAGCCGATTCCCGTGCGCACCGCAGGCCGCCGCCCGGGCGACCCTCCGAAACTCGTCGCCGACGCGGCGAAAGCCCAGAAGGTGTTGCGCTGGAAAGCCGTGCAATCCGACTTGCCGCGGATTCTCAAGTCTCAATGGGAATGGCGCAAGAAGCACCCAAAGGGCTATTCGGACTAGCGGTCGAATCTATGCTGCGCGAGTTGTGGGCTTCGACGAATCCTCGCTTGTGTATAATGCGTATGGGTTTGGGACAACGATTAATTAGCGATACCAACGAAAAATTTAAGTCTTTTACCGACAAGACGGTGCCCGTGGTGTGAGTGAACGAACCCGGGCGTCTGCCTGCCAAGGAAATGGCGGTTCCGATGCGACGACCATTCACCCAGCGATTCGCAGTTGTCCTCTTGCTGTTTTGCGTTACTCCAATCACTGTGTTTGCGCGGACGCTGGCCGGCACGGCGCCGCACGCCCTCGTAGCCCTGATCGCGCCGCAGATTCATGTCGACCGGCTTGCAGCCGTCGAGCAGGCCGTTGCGGAGGCAAAGGGCTCCGCCGACAACTCGTGGATGCTCACAAGTTCGGCCCTGGTGCTCTTCATGACAGGCCCCGGTCTCGCTCTCTTCTACGGTGGCTTGGTGCGCAAGAAGAACGTCCTCGGCACCATGATGCAGAGTTTCGCCATGATGGCCGTCATCACCGTGATCTGGGCGATTGTCGGCTACAGCCTGGCCTTCGGCCCAGGAAACAGTTTCATCGGCGGCTTCCATCACCTGTTCCTATGGGGCGTCAGTTCACAGCCGGACCCCTCCTATTCGGCCACCATCCCCGCCGAGACCTACATGATCTTCCAGTTGATGTTCGCCATCATCACTCCGGCGCTTATCACCGGAGCTTTTGCCGAGCGCATGAAGTTCAGCGCGATGCTGCTGTTCCTCACGCTCTGGTCGTTGTTCGTCTACTGCCCGATGGCGCACATGGTTTGGGGCAAAGGCGGGCTGCTCAACGCCTCGCTCGGCGGCCGTTTCCCCACCCTCGACTTCGCGGGCGGCACCGTCGTCCACGTTACCTCGGGCGTCTCGGCGCTGGTTTGCGCGCTCTACCTCGGAAAGCGGCTCGGATATCCAAAGCAGTCGATGCCGCCGCATAGCGTTGTGATTAGTTTCATCGGCGCTTGCATGTTATGGGTCGGGTGGTTTGGTTTCAACGCGGGCAGCGCCCTATCGGCGGGGAGCTTGGCAACCAGCGCATTTGTCGCTACTCACTTCGGCGCCGCCGCCGCCGCGATTGGATGGACTGCGGCGGAATGGATGCGCCGCGGCAGGCCGAGCGCCCTCGGGGCGATTTCAGGAGCGGTCGCCGGTCTCGTTGCCATCACTCCGGCCTCGGGATTCGTCGGCCCGATGTCCGCTCTGGCGATCGGGCTAATCGCCGGCGCCGTCTGCTTCTGGATGACGTCTTCGCTGAAGACGCGGTTCGGCTATGACGATTCGCTTGACGCTTTTGGCGTGCATGGAGCAGGAGGAACAGTCGGCGCATTGTTAACCGGCATCTTTGCCTCGAGCGTCATCAATCCGATTTTCAAGGACGCGAACGGCAACGCTCTGCCTTCCGGCGCGATCCAGGGAAATTTTCACCAGGTCTTGAATCAATTGATCGGGGTCGCGATCGCCTGGGCTATCGCGATCGTGGGCACCCTGATCATCCTTAAAATCGTTGATCTGGTGATCGGCCTGCGTGTTTCCGAGGAAGAGGAATCGCAGGGTCTCGATCTCACTCAGCACGGCGAAGAAGGCTACTTTTGGGAGACATCCGCGTAGCCAGCCGGTGGATTTAGGCGTAATCTCTTTCGGGTCGCTTTGGGCGTAAGGAAGGCTGAGGCGGAGAACGATGACAAAAGTCGAAGCGATTATTCAGACGTCGAAACTCGATCCAGTGAAGGATGCACTTCACGAAATCGGCGTGGAAGGCATGACGGTCCTCGAGGCGCGCGGGCACGGACGTCAGAAGGGCCATACCGAGTTCTACCGCGGCCGAGAATATACCGTCGATCTGATCCCTAAGATCAAGCTCGAGATGGTTCTGGCGGACGACATGGTCGAGAAGGCCGTCCAAGCCATTATCACGGCCGCCCGCACAGGAAAGATCGGTGATGGTAAGATTTTTCTTTCCAAGGTGGACGATGCCATCCGCATTCGAAACGACGAGCGCGGCGAGACTGCGCTCTAAGGGGATGGCTGAGCCGCATGATCCAGGCAACCGGCAATGAGACCATCGCAGCGAGCCCGGCGCGCGATCAGGATTCGATTAGATACCGATGTCTACAAAGCCCACTTTCGCAACCGAACTCCGCGACGAGTACGCGGCGGGTTCGGCGCGCCTGCAAAGAGAATTCGCCTCGAGCGGTGACGGCCGCGCCGCAGTCGAAGGCCGCACCGCCCTTGTAGAGTCCATCGCATCCCGTCTTTGGAAAGAACTCGTCTCGCCCGCCCCCGATGGCCCCCAGAACTTTGCGCTTCTCGCCCTTGGCGGTTTCGGGCGTCGCTGGCTTTTCCCCCACTCCGATATCGACATCCTTTTCCTCCATTCCGATAGCGGGACCGGCCGGGAACTCAAGGATCGCATCCGGAAATTTTCGCAGGAAATGTGGGATATACGGCTCAAGTTGAGCCCCGCCACGCGCTCCCTGGCCGAATGCGAGAAATTCGACTCGAACAACGTCGAATTCGCGATCTCGCTCCTCGATTGCCGCTATCTCGCCGGCGATCGCGCCCTCTTCACCCGCTTGCACGGCCAGGCGATTCCGAAACTCGTCTCGCGCGAATCGCGCTCCATCGTGCAACGCCTCACCGATCTCACGCACGCCCGCTACAATAAATTCGGCAACACCGTCTTTCATCTCGAGCCCAACGTCAAAGACGGCCCCGGCGGGCTGCGCGATTACAACCTCGCGCACTGGCTCGCGCTCATCGCCGCGATCGAGGAAAAGTCCGGCTGGCCTGACGAAGCCGAGCTTCTGCCGGCCTGGCTTCGCCCGCGTTTCGAAACCGCCCTCCATTTTCTGATGTCCATCCGGTGTTTTCTGCATTTCCGCCATGGCCGCGACGACAACACGCTCGCCTGGGCCGCTCAGGATGAAGCCGCCGCTCGCACCATCGGCGTTCCGGACGCAGACTCGCTCACCGCTTCGGATTGGATGCGTATCTATTACGGCCACGCACGCCTGATCCACCGCGTCGCGGCGCAGCTCCTCGAGGAGTTTCCCGCCGCGCGCCCGTCGCTCTATCGCCAGTTTCAGAATTTGCGCTCGCGTCTCTCCAATGCCGAATTCGCCGTCGTGGACGGAAGAATTTTTCTCCAGCGTGAGGAGTCGCTCAAGGATCCCGAACTGCCGCTCCGCATGTTCCGCTTCATGGCTCGCCACGGCTTGAGCCTCAGCTCGGCCACCGAGCATCAATTGGAGGAAATCCTGCCGTCGCTCGCCAAGGATCCGCCCAAGGGCGTGGCCGCGTGGCACTACCTGCAGGAAATCCTGCTGGCTCCGCACGCCGCCGAGGCCCTGCGCGCCATGCATTCGCTGGGTCTGCTCGGTTTGCTCGTGCCGGAATTCAAGAGCATCGATTCGCTCGTGATTCGCGACTATTCGCACCGCTTCACCGTCGACGAACACACGTTCGTCGCCATCGAAAATCTCCACGATCTGCGAAAATCGCAGTCGAAATGGGACCAGCGCTACGCGGAGCTCCTCGACGAAGTCGAGCAGCCCGATCTGCTCTACCTTGCACTCCTGCTCCACGACACCGGTAAGGGTGCCGAATCAGATAGTCACGTTTCTGCGAGCGTCGAGTTCGCCAGAACCTGCCTGGAGCGCCTCGATCTCGATCCACCCGATCGCGAGACCGTTCTCTTCCTGATCGAGCGCCATCTCGAAATCAGCAACTTGCTCCGCCGCGATATTTTCGATCCCGGTACCGTCCGCCTGGCTGCCGAAAGGATGGGCACGCCCGAGCAGTTGAAGATGCTCTGCCTTCTCACCTACGCCGATATCAAGGCCGTGAATCCCGAGGCGCTCACTCCCTGGAAGGCGGAAAACATCTGGCAACTCTACATCGGCACGGCGAATTTTATGATGCGCAGTGCCGACGAGCGTCTCCATGCTCACGCGGACGACGAAGTCCTCGATCATCTCCGCACTCTCGCGCCCGCCGCCGGAAAGAGAATCGACGCATTTCTCGACGGCCTGCCGCGCCGCTATCTCCGTACACAGGCCGCGAGCGACGTCATCCGCCATATGGAGATGTCCAGCCATCTCGGCGAAGATTCCGTGCAGCTCGATCTAACACGCGGCCGGCACTGGTACGAACTCACCCTCGTCACCCGCGACCGTCCATTCCTCTTTGCGAAAATGGCGGGCGCGCTCGCCGCCTGGGGTATGAACATCGTCAAAGCGTCGGCTTTCTCGAATAGCGCCGGCGTCGTCGTCGACACATTTCTTTTCACCGACCGCTTTCAGACGCTCGAATTGAATCTTCCCGAATGGGAGCGTTTCAAGAAGAGCATCCACGACGTGCTCACCGATAAAGCCGACCTCGATCGCATGTTGCGCGACCGCCTGCGCGCCGAAAAGAACGTCGAGCCCAAGGTGAAAATCGAGACGCGCATCGAAGTCGACGATGCGTGCTCTCCCCACACCACCCTCATCGAAGTCATCACGCAGGACCGGCCCGGGCTGCTCTATCGCATCAGCTCGCAGTTCTCCCACCAGAATTGCAATATCGAAATCGCCCTTATCGAAACCGAGGGCCAGATGGCCATCGACGTCTTCTACCTCACCTCCGCCGGAGACAAGC
This sequence comes from uncultured Acidobacteriota bacterium, assembly GCA_963814735.1. Taxonomy (GTDB): domain Bacteria; phylum Acidobacteriota; class Terriglobia; order Acidiferrales; family UBA7541; genus Palsa-295. The sequence goes on from CAWFEC010000002.1 coordinate 196,853, forward strand.
TCTCCCCCGAACATCAGGAGCGCATCCGCGCCGCCCTGCTCCAGGAACTCGCAACAAAATAGCCATCTGGACGTAAAGCACCCGTGGAGTGCGGGAGCTCGCTCCCGCTGTTTGCCGCCCGGGCTTGCCCGGGCGTGCTCCCCGCACGCGCCACATGAATCGTATGTGAAAAAAAGGACCCTCGAAGCCCCCTCCGATCACTTCCGTTTGCGAAAACTTCCTGAATCCGCCTGGCTCTCGCAAGCGTATTATGATTGGAGGGGGAGGCACTCATGGTAATCCAGAAAAAGCCGGATCTGACTTATGCGGATGTCACACCGAAGGCCCTCTACATGGGCCGCCGGAATTTTCTGCTCGGCCTTTTGGCGACTACAGCCCTTGTGGCCGGCTGGAAGAAACTGCCGCGCTATTTCGCGGGCAAGCCCACTGGCTCGGTGCCCGTCAAGCTGAACGGTCTGGTGAGCAGCAAGTACACGACCACCGGCGAAAAGCTCACGCCCGAAAATGATGTGACCACCTACAACAATTTCTACGAATTTGGCTCGGATAAGGGCGACCCCTCGCAGAACGCCAAGAATTTCGTCACCACGCCGTGGAGCATTTCCGTCGAAGGCGAATGCGCCAAGCCTCGCAAGTTCACGATGGACGAAATCCTGAAGCTCGCGCCGCTTGAAGAGCGCATCTACCGTCACCGCTGCGTCGAGACCTGGTCGATGGTCGTGCCGTGGATCGGCTACTCCTTCAGCACGATCGCGAATCTCGTCGAACCGACGCCCAAGGCCCGTTACGTCGCTTTCGAAAGCTACTACGACCCGCGCGTCATGCCTTGGGGCGCCAGCACCGGTATCCGGCTGCCTTACATCGAAGGTCTGCGCCTCGACGAAGCCATGAATCCGCTCGCCCTTCTCTGCGTCGGCATGTACGGCGAGACGCTCCCGAATCAGGATGGGGCTCCCGTTCGCATGGTGATCCCCTGGAAGTACGGGTTCAAAAGTATTAAATCGCTCGTCAAAATCAAGTTCGTGAAAAGTGAGCCTGACACGACCTGGAATCTCTACGCGTCAAACGAATACGGCTTCTACTCGAATGTGAACCCCAACGTCGATCATCCGCGCTGGAGCCAGGCCAAGGAACGCCGCCTCGGTGAATTCTTCCGCCGCCCGACGCTGATGTTCAATGGCTACGGCGACTACGTGGCCAGCATGTACGCGGGCATGGATCTGCGGAAAAATTTCTAGATGAATGCGATTTTGACCAGCAAGTGGACCAAGGTAGTTGTGTTTCTCCTATGCCTCGTTCCGCTCGGCCTCCTGATTTGGCGGACGGTCCATCCCGTGCTCCTGGGCCAGCCGTTCTATGCCAACCTGAGCGCGAATCCGGTCAAGTTCATCGAACACTGGCTGGGCGATTGGACGCTCCGCTTCATCGTCATCACGCTCGCGATCACGCCTCTTCGCAAAATCCTGCATCTACCGCAGCTCATCCGGTTTCGCCGGATGCTGGGCCTATTCGCATTTTTTTACGCCTGCCTCCACTTCAGCGCATGGTTCGGCCTCGACCTCACCTTCGACTTGTCTGATATCGCGAAAGATATCGCGAAGCGCCCCTACATCACGGTCGGCTTTTTCGGTTTCGTGCTGCTGATTCCGCTCGCGCTCACGTCCACCGCCGCCTCGATTCGCCGTCTCGGCGGAAAGCGCTGGCGGATGCTGCATCGCCTGATCTACATCACCGCAATCGCTGGCGTGATTCATTACTGGTGGCTCGTGAAATCCGACATTCACAAGCCCCTCGAATACGCCCTCCTCGTCGGCGTACTACTCGCCTGGCGCCTCGGCACGTGGTTCATCGACCGCTCCCGCCCCGCCACCAGCGCCGCCCCGCGTCCCGAGAGCCCCACAGCCGAATCCGCCTAGCTTTGTCCCTGTTCACTTTCGGACTATTCTATTAGTCGCAGACAGGTAGAATCATGAGATTGGCTTTCGGCATCGTACCCAGCATACCGGGTCGCCTCAGGAGACGCCGCATTTGAAGCTCGCCGCGCTTGGGATATTCCTAATTGTCGTATCCGTCGGTCTCGCAAGCTGCAAGTCGGATTCGCCCGATCCGCCGGATCCTCCCGCCGCCAGGCCGCAGCTGTCGGCTGCGCGTAGCGTCGTCAGCGTTCTCACGCAACACAACGACAACGCGCGCACCGGCCAGAATTTGCACGAAACGATTCTCAAACCCTCGAATGTCAACGTCGCCAGCTTCGGCCAGCTCGGCAAGCTTCCTGTCGCCGGCGGCGTCGACGCGGAGCCGCTCTACGTGCCGCAGCTCACGATCAACGGCGCGGCCCGCGATGTTCTCTACGTCGCCACCGAACACGGAATGGTCTACGCCTTCGATGCGGACACGCTCGGCCCGCCGCTCTGGCAGGCGTCCCTGATTCCGGCGGGCGAAACGCCCAGCGACGACCAGAACTGCGCGCAGGTGACGCCCGAAATCGGCATCACGGCCACGCCCGTCATCAACCCGCACGCCGGCCCGAACGGCACGATTTTCGTCGTCGCCATGTCGAAGGATTCCGCCGGCAAATATCACCAGCGCTTGCACGCGCTCGATCTCGTCACGCACGCGGAACTCGACGGCGGCCCCGTCGAAATTCAGGCTACGCAAAACGGCCAATCCGGCCCGGTCGTCTTCGATCCGCGCCAATACGAAGCGCGCAGCGCGCTTCTGCTTGTGAATGGCCAGATCTACATGGGCTGGAGCTCCCATTGCGACGCGTGGCCGTACACCGGCTGGATCATGGCTTACAGCGAATCCACGCTTCGCCAGACGAGCGTCCTCAACCTGACTCCCAACGGCAGCGCCGGAGCCATCTGGATGTCGGGCGGCGGCATGGCGGCCGATTCCGCGGGCAATATTTTTCTTCTCGATGGCAACGGCACGTTCGATCCCAAGCTCGATGCGGCGGGCATGCCGGTCAACGGAGACTTCGGCAACACGTTCCTCAAGCTTTCGGCGAAAGGCAACGCGCTGCGCGTCGCCGATTATTTCGCCCCGCACGATACGATTCTCAATTCGAATCAGGATCGCGATCTCGGCTCGGGCGGCCTGCTGCTGCTGCCCGACCTGAAAGACGACCACGGAATCACGCACCATTTGGCCGTCGGCGCGGGCAAGGCTAATTTCAGCAGCGGAAAGACCGTGATTTACGTGGTGAATCGCGATTCCATGGGGAAATTCAATCCGCATAGCGACGAGGCGCTCTATCAGAAAATTTCGAACGGCCTCGGCGGCACCGACGGCGTGTTTGCCCTCCCCGCGTATTTCAACAACACGGTTTACTACGGCGCGCAGGGAGATTACCTGAAGGCCTTTCCCATATCGTGCGCGAAACTCGCTGCGCGCGCAGCTTCGCACAGCCCCACGAAATTCGCCTATCCCGGCGCCACGCCGAGCATTTCCGCCGACGGCGCCGCGGATGGCATCGTCTGGGCCGTGGAAGCGGCGACGCCCGGCGTCCTCCACGCCTACGACGCCGCGAATCTCGCCAACGAACTGTACAACAGCAATCAGGCCTCGGGCGGCCGCGACCAATTCGTCGAAAATAAATTCATCACGCCGCTGATCGCCAACGGCAAAGTCTACATCGGCACGCCGAATTCGGTCGCCGTCTTCGGCCTGCTCAATAGCGCGGGCGGCGGCCTTTCGCGCGAATCTCACCCCAGCCGCCCAACTTTCGCGGCGGCCCGTAACAATCTCTTCGCCCGCAACGCTCCCTCGCAATAAAAGCAAAGGCGCCCGCCTAGAACCAAGGCGGCCGCTACAAAGGAAACGGCAAATGCTACTTTGCTTTTGTAGCGGCCGCCTTGTTTTCAGGCGGGCGTTTTTTCTTGCCTGGGGGTGCGCGCGCCTCGTCCGGCCCCTCACGAAAATTGCCGCCAACGAGACGCTGAAAAAGGGTTAAATGGCCAATAAAATCCGCTTTTGAAAGGATTCGCACATGCCTCGCCAGCCAACCCATGAAGAGAAAACGCTCCGCGCTTTCCATGCCTATATCGAACTCCTCGACACAGCGGAATGGTTCAAGGCCGAGGTTCGCGCCCCGCTCGCGGCTTTCGATCTCACGCTGAACGAATTCCGCCTGCTCGAGCTCCTCAACCGCGAGGGAGCGCAGTTCGCGACGGAGCTTGCGAAAAAGCAAAACAAGAGCCGCCAGTGGACCGATGAACTCGTTGGCCGCCTGGAGAAACGCGGATGGATGGCGAGGAGGGTGGTCACGCTGCCGCCCGTGGAATTCGAGCGAATGCACCGGCCGGCGTCCATGCGCGACGAGCCACGCGAGGGCCGCCGGGCAACCGTCGTCGGGCTGACGAAGTCGGGCAAGAAGTTTTTCCGCAATGTCCTGCCGCGCCACTCCAAGCTCGTGAAAGCCTTCATGCGCACCCTCAATGGCACCGAACAGCAAACGTTGGCCAGGCTCTGCCGCAAATTGCGCGAGGGGGACATCGTGAAATTTGTGAGGGAGATCAGGATGGCGGAGCCCGAGGATTGATTGCCTTCCTACCGGCTTGTCCTGCCTGCCCTGACGCAGGAAGGGAGTGCCGTGGCGAAGGGCCGCCTTTCAGGCGGGAAGTGGCGCTTCAAAGGGAGGGCGGTTTCGATTACACTCGTCCCGCCGCAGAATGCGGGACGGAAATTTCGGCTGAATCGTTACTGAGGATCGATGCCAAAACGAGCGTTGGTGCTGGGCGGAGGCGGCGCGGTGGGGGTCGCCTGGGAATCCGGATTGCTGGCCGGGCTGGCGGAAGCGGGTTTGGATTTATCCGGCGCCGATTTTATTCTGGGCACGTCCGCCGGGTCCGTCGTCGGCTCTCAATTGGCGATGGGACGCGATGCAACCGCGCTCGCCGCGCCGGTCTTGAAAGAGAGCGCCGATCGCAAGGCTCTTCTCCAAGCCGATCGTCTGGTTCCCCGCCGCCCGATCTTTCCGTGCTGATCCAGAAAATGGCGAAAGCGATGTCCAGCACCGGTCCGGCCGACGAGGCGCGCGCTGAACTCGGGGCATGGGCGCTACAGGCCGAAACGGGGAGCGAGGACGAGTTTGTCGCGCGCTTCGCCCGTTCGATCGGGGATTATCCCGAGGGCTCCTGGCCGGATCGATTTGCTTGCACAGCCGTCGATGCGTCGGACGGGTCGTTCGTCGTTTGGAACAAGGAATCGGGAGTAAGCCTGGCGCGCGCGGTGGCCTCGAGTTGCAGCGTGCCCGGAATCGCTCCGCCGGTGACGCTCCGCGGGCGGCGGTACATGGACGGGGGTATGCGCAGCCCCACCAATGCGGACGTGGCGAAGGGTTTCGACGTCGTGTTCCTGGTGGCGATCAGCGCTGGAGGCGGTGCCGGCGCCGCTACGCCGATGGCCGATGTGTTCCGCCGCCGACTCGAAGGGGAACTGGACACGGTGCGCCAGAGCGGCAGCCACATCGAACTGATGATTCCTGATGCCGCCAGCCTGGAGGCGTTTGGCCCAAACATGATGGACTTCGGGCGCCGGCCGGGAGCAGCGCGCGCCGGACTCGCGCAAGGGCGAAGCGCCGCGGCGAAACTTCGCTCGGCATGGCTCTCCGCATAGGCGGGTGGCCAATTCTCGGCGACCTTCAGGTCGAGGTTTCTGCCTTGTCGTTTGCGGGGTTTCCTTTGTGGCGGCTTGTCCTGCCTGCCCTGACGCAGGAAGGGAGTGCCGTGGCGAAGGGCCGCATCGCTTCCAGGCGGGCATCTTCTTTGCTTGAGATTTAAATGTAGCGCCGCGGTCTTCAGCGCGGCATCTTCGGTCGTGTCGTAGGAGTGAATTCGCGCCAAGCGCGGTACGCGCGGGACAATTTAGCCCAGCCCGGAAGCGCTGGGAAAACATAGAAATTGAATCGCGAGCGCCGTAGGTGCGACACCCAGCCGAACATGAAAGCGCGTGCCGCACCTACGGCGCTGAAGATGCCCGCCCGCCAAACCCGGAATGGAAATCGGCCGAGGAACGCCGAACGGCTCGGCGTGCGATCAGCCTCCTCGCGCACCCTTCACACAAACCGTGAAGGGATGCGGCACCCTGCAAATTTGTTCGCGGCTCGAATGGACTCCGGTGTGAACCGGTCGCGATTCCTCGAAGGATGCGCCACCCGCCTGCCATTCATTATGAAGTTTCCGGTTGATTACGAACGGCGGAACAGGAACCTGCTCGGTAGGAAGTGGTAAACTCCCCGCTCGTGGAGCTCACCCGAAAGCAGTTCTGGAAAGAAATTCTTTGGAAGCCTAGCATGGCGGTGATCGGCACCGCTTTCACCGTTATTAGTGCGCTCACGTGGGCAAGAGACGAGTTTCTATCCCCCGAAGCACAGGAGAAGTGGAAGATACCCAAAGTCCTGCCGCATTGGCATTGGTCAGTATGGGCGGCGATGGGTCTTCTGGCTTTGCTGATCGCCGTCCTGAAATCTTCATACCGTGTGATCCACGAACACGACAAAACCGCTCGTGACAGAGAGGCGTCGCTGCGTGCCGAGGCGGACGAGGAGAAGCGGGCACGCTTGAAGCTGGAGGAAGACCAACGAGCGAGCCTCTGGCCTCAAATCCATCTGGAATGCAAATGGCCACACATCCCCTTTGTCCCTGCGGGAGGCTTTCCTATTCGCAAGCGTCAGATTCTAGTGAAGAATGTAGGCTCCACGGTTGCCGTCAAGGTCCGCTTCAATGTCGTGAAAATTGGTAACTACTTGGCGGATTTCGGCGAAGTATCGAAAGTAGAGAACGGGCATCCTGTAGGCGTTGGTGCCCTGATTTGGAAAGAGGGCAGCAACAAGGAAGAATTTCAGCGGGATTTCGAATATCTTCTCCACGACTATTACACCTCCCACGGCCAGGCGGCGCTTACGCAAAACGTTACCTTTCGAGTTGAGTTTGAAGACGTTCACGGCAACGAATACGAGAGCATCCACAAACTTGTGTACAACTCGCTGATGGTAAGCGGCGAGATTCATTTCGTATCGTTTCGCAGAATCCGGGGTCGGAAATGACATCCGTAGACATGCACCCCTTGAGTTTGTGGCAACTGCTCTTGAACAACCCCGAGTGGGTCGCCGTTTTCGCCAGTTCCCTTTTCAGTCTGGTCACGGTGATCGTCATCATCTGGCAGGTGTGCGTCATGATTTGGCAGGGACGCACGTCCGCACGTCACGAGCGCATTCAAAACAAGCTGATCCGATTGCAGCACGAACACGAGTGGCTGTGGCAAACCAATCGAGAACGGACGGAGATTGCGGCGCTAACCCGTAGACTGCATCGGGCTATCGGTCCTTTGCTAGACCACAAATCCCTTGAAGGGCTTATTTGGGGCGAAACTCTCGACATCGCAGATGACCTCAGGTCTCGCCTGGACGTCCTCGACACCGCTACTTTTGCCGGACCATACGACCAGTGGTTTCCCAAGCTGGAACAGTACGTTGACGCAGTGCTGAAAGCCGTTGTCGAAGAAGCGAGCGGGCATCCGACTGATGAGGCTAGGAGAAAACTCGCCGACGCAGAGAAACAGGGCAACCCTATCGACATCGGTCTGGAAATTGAGGCAGCCATTCGCATGGAGTTCTTCGAGTTCAAAGAGAAGTGGGATGCCTTGCTTGCGGAGACCGCAAAATGAGCCAAACATTTAGCGACGAAAGGTACGGATTATGATAAGCAGCAGATTTCTCAATACAGAGGTGATCTTCGACATAGCTCTCGAAGCAGCCAAGCGCATAGATGCGCCTCGGCGGGAAGGCGGAAAACGTGAGGCGCTAATAAGCGTTGTTTTTGCGGCCGTGTCGCTCGAAGCCTTCTTGAATGAACTGGTCGAGCTAGCCCGAGACTTTGCAGAGTACGAAAATGCCCTGCCCATGACTTCTGCTTTCGCTCAGTTGATGTCGCAGCTAAGCAGGGTCCCAATTTTGCTGAGGTTTAGCATGGCGCACTGGATACTTACAGGCGGCCCGTATGACACCGACTCACAACACTTTCAAGCATTAACCCTCTTGTTTCAAGTCCGCAATGATTTGGTGCATTTCAAACCAGACCCGCTGATCGACCAGGGCGAGTCAAAGCCCACCCACACGACACTTGAGAAGTTGCGGTCAAAACACATCCTGAACGACTCCTCAGCGCCGGAAACAAATATGAGCTGGATACAGGCAGTCGGCACAAAAGCTGTCGCAGAATGGGCCTGTAATGCGGCATCACTGGTCGCTGCCGATTTAGTTTCGAAATTACCAGCCGGGGATTGGGGAGAGACGGTAGTGAAAGTTACTCAGAAAATCTCTACGATGCAGTTTCCGGGTGAGGGGCGGGCGTCCCACACGGCCGAGGAGTCACGTCCGATTCACCCTGGGTCCATTCGAGGCCCGAACAAAGGGGGGGTAGCCTTTTCCCGGTATGTCGAGAACAGGGATCAAGAAGCCAAAGCGGGTATACCAGGCCAAGATGTGGGAAGCCGCGAGGCTTTATCGCAAAGAAGCGGAGAAATGCTATAAGGCAAAAGCGTACTTCTCCGCGATGGTTGCCCGCGGATGCGAGTTGGAGGCTTTGCTGCGCATATTTGACTTCGTTCAAACTCTGCGAGCAAAAGATCGTTGCCGCAGCTTCAACGCTCTAATTGATCGAGCGTTTGCCAAACACTGGATTCCACACGACGGGCTGAGATATTGGAAAAAGACCGAGCAGGTCCCACTCAAGACTTGTCTCCACGAATTGCGAGAAGCGAGAAACGGGGTACACGCACACCTTTTTCAGAAGAGCCTGGTGAGCCGTCGTACAGCCTCTAACGTAGCGTATTTGGTGCGGTCCATGTATGAGCTCATTGAGATAAAAAATGCGCGAAATTTCATGAGGCATTTGTACGAGAAGGGCGAAATCTCTCGGGGGGAGTACAACGCTTGGAAGAAGAGGCAAATAAAGCTCTAGATGACGCTCGAGTCGAGGATTATTCCCACGCGGGCGGGTTCCACGGCTTACGGTGGCTGAGAATTTCTTCCACGTCTTCCGCGAAGTCAGGATCGAGGACCGGGGCCTTGCCGGTTTCTTCTTCGTGCGCTTTGGCTAACGCGATGCACTCCGAGATGGTGCGACGCACCGGCTCCGCGGCATGAAGGACCGCTACCGGCCTCGCGCCATTTTCAATGACGACCTTCGCGCCCGCGCGCACGCGCGCCATCAGCGCAGCAAAGTCGCTCGCCGCTTCCGCCTCGGAGATGTGGATGACATCTTCAGCCATAAAACAATTATACACCGGTTCTTTTGGCTCATGGGCTGAGCCGAAGGATTGCAGCGCGAGAATGGGTATCCGCCGAACTTCAAGGCCAAAACCGCCGACCTGAAGGTCGCCCTTCGAGTTGGCTCCGTTCGAGTTCGCTCAGGGCAGGCAGGACAAAGCTGCCACGAAGGCAACGGCAACCACGACAGCGGCTACCACGCGACGGCAACGACAAATGCGCCGGCCGGCCGAGGCTTAGGCCTCGCGTTCCCAGACGACCTTGCATGTGACCATGGATTTTGCGCGATGACCGGTGCCCATGGGCTGAGGTATCGTCACGATGGTGAGTTTATTGCCCTCGAGTGTGAATTTTCGGCGCTGTTCGCTGCCTGCCCACAGCGGGTACCAGGAGATCTCTACGTTGGTGACGACTTCATCGCCCTCGATGCGATACGTTCCTGTGTAGGCCAGCATCCTCTTCCACAGATCGGAAAAGTCGGCCTGGCTTGTCGGAACCTTCTTTCGGTCGCTGTGTCCACCGACGCAGACCGTCATCATTCGCCCCCAGGGAGTAAACATGATGTATCCCTGCGGGTTTTCCGTGACGATCACCTCTGTGTTTCCCTCGTCGTCCACTGTAGTGGCTTCGGATGAAATCAGCCTCCAGGAGCCGACGGCCGGATGCTGATGTGCGGCCATCATGGAAGGCCTCCCGGACACTGCAACCCGTCCGAAAGGCTTCTCGCTGAAGGACCGAAGGTTATCGGAGGCGACCGGTTCGGAACTGGCGATCACGAGCCTCGGATCGTCCCCAGCCGGAATCAGGCGCGGGCTCGTCCAGCTCGAGCACCGCGGTGGCGGTATGGGAATGAGAGACGTGGTGTCGATGGTCCGCAGACCCAGGCTGATGAGAATGAGAATCACTTGAAAAAGGGAGAAATGAAGCCGTCGATACCCGTCGCATAAGACCTCCTCACCTAGGCCTAGTATGGCCAGGACCTTGGAGGGTGTCTCTAGTACAAAGGGCAGTTTCAGAATGGTACGGAAGTACACCCAGAGGCGAACAGGTTTCGAAGGGGTGAACCAGTCCGGAGCAGTGACCTCGACCCCACGACCCTCTCAACCTGGCCATGTGGCGATATCCCGCCAAAATCGTCTTTTTTCAGCCGTTTAATCCCTCTTAAGCCCCCGTTGGAAGCAAGGTTCCTGACGCGCGCGGAAGAAGCGCGCACACCCTCGAACGGCGATATTGCGGTGCGCTTCCGATCTCTTGTGTGGCGGGAAATTACTGCGGGCCGGGGTGGTAGCCGGTGGCGTCGTTTTCTTCACCGGCTGCGAGGGGGCGGATGCAGAGAAGCATGCCGGTGGGATCGCATTCGTAGACCTCGTAGGCGGGCAGGTCCTTGGGCTGGACGGTGTAGTAGCCGTCTTCCATATCGACGGCGTCGCTGTAATTGTTCAACACGTAGGGATTGCCCGGGGTGGAGCGCACGCGAAAGACGCCCGTGCTCGGCTCGTAATTTCCGTAGCTGAAGCAGTATCCGATGCAGGCGCGATCGATCATGTGCTGGATCAGGATGCGCGACTCCCAGGGCGGCTCGATGGTCGCCATCACGCGCGAATTTTGCGGCAGCGTGCGGACGAGGCGCTCGGCCTGCGCTTCCATGCGATTGAGCGCGGCCGTGTCCTGATAGACGAACGCGAAAAAAACGAGCGCGATCGCCGCCGACGCCGCGAGGTGCCAGCGGCTCGGGCGCATCGCGCCCAGCAGGCAGCAGAGCAGCACCGCGGAAACCGACGTGAGGCGGTCCGTGAGCAGCGCGATCGGGACTGTGTGCGGAAGCTGAATGCCGCGAGGCAAAAGCGGCACCGCCAGCTCCGCGACGATGTAGAGTTGCAGCGGAATCGCGAAATCGCCAATGAAATTGCGGCCGGAATTGCGGTCGCCTTGCGTGTCGGATTGCGTGTAAATGTGCGGCTTGCGCCATCTGCGGATCACGTCGATCGCGAGCGCGATCACGACAAACGCGATCAGCGCATCGGCGCAGATCCAGTAGCGGTCGCCGTAGAGCAGCAACTGGTCGGCGCCGCTATACCAGAGCGGCGAACGCGGCGCCGCCTCGACGACGAAGTGGCGCCAGAAATAATAGTGCTGCGCGATCAGCGCGCCCACGGCCGGCACGAGCAGCAGGAATTGCTTTCGCCCGGGAACCATTTCCGCGAGCCACACGTAGATTGCGGCACCGATCAGCCAGATGAACCCGATCACGTGCGCCAGCAAGACGAACGGCGCAATCGCCAATGAGAGCAGGCGTTCCCAGCCGCGTCCGCGCCAGAAAATCGCTAGCGCGAAGAATGAGAGGCCGATCGCCAGGTAATAATTGAAGAATCCCATGCGGAATGTGTACCCGTATGCGACGAGCGCGATCACAGGCGTGAGCAACCACGGCGCGCGGCGCGTCGCGGCAGAGACCAGTGCGAAGGCGCCCCAGAAGAAAATCAGCACGCACAGCGAAACGGCGAATTTCTCCGCGAGGTGGAACTTGCCAGCGAGGCCAAATATCGAGCCGAAAAAGCTCAGCAGCAGATCGAAGAGGACGTTGGTCCATTGGTGGGCGATCCAGAGCCCGGGGGCTTGCCCGCGGTGAATTAACTGCGCGAGCCATGCGTTGTACACGTGGCTGCCAAGATCGGATGCTTCGATGCGGCGGTGCCAGCAGCACGGCACGAGAAGCAGCGCGGAAATTGCGAGGATGCGGCGCGCGTGCTCGCGCGTAAATCGCGACGATTGCGCGAGCACCGATTCGTTCTCGCGCGCGGCAGCGCGTTCTCTAATCTGATTGGGGCTGGTGGGAGCGATCAGTGGATCAGATTCCTGCGTCAATGTGCGCGTCTCGCGTGCCTGCACACAAACATATCACGGGTCGAAAGAACCGGAGGCGCGTTAGCGCTTGGGGAGTGGCGGTGGGCTGGGGCGGTGGTGAGTCGAGCCGGGGCGCTTGCGCTCGGATGGGTCCCAATCCTCGGGCGGGAATGCGATGCGCCAGAAGAGCGGCGAGGCTTCGGTAAACTCGACGCCGACTTCGGTCTTGCCGTTTTCCTTTTGGCCGAGAGAAGTGACGGTGCAGGGAAGCTCTTCGGCTGTTTTGGCGTTGACGATGGACACCGCCTGGCCACGCGTAAGCTTTGCCGCGACCCGCAGGAGGCCGCCGTGCGCGCTGACGGAGATCGTCTGGGTCTCTTCCTCGAAGGGCTGCCCGGCGTGTTTTCCCCGAACCAAGATGGGCATCGAGATGTAGACCCGATGCGAGCGGCGGCGATCACTGCTGTCAGTGGCCGTGCCCTGCAGGTTGGGTTTGGTGTCGGACATGAGATCTCCCTCTGGCTGCGAGTTCTCGTTTAGCTTAAACGGGCTCGCTCCCGGGCCGGGCGCCGGGGGTATTGCTGATCGTTCATTTTACCTTGGAGGCGGTTGGCGGGTTGCACCAGTTGTGGGCGATTCGTACAACTAGATAATACAGGGGCGCAAAACGGAAGTACCCCGGTACCAGAGATTCGGGATGAGTGCTCGAAAGCGCTTGAGGCAGGATCCAAAACGTGCGGACAAAGAAAAAGGGCGGACCGGTTGATGCCGGGCCGCCCTTTTCCGACTAGAGGCTGGTGACGTTCGCAGCCTGCAGGCCCTTGGGGCCGCGGGTGACTTCGAATTCAACCGCCTGGCCTTCGTTCAGCGACTTGTATCCCTCCGCCTGAATGGCCGAGAAATGGACGAAAACGTCCTCGCCGGACTGGCGCTGGATGAATCCAAAACCCTTGCTGGCATTGAACCACTTCACTGTTCCTTGTTCTCTCACTGATGTACTCACTTTTCTTTTTAAGCTGTTTGTGCTGCTCGACCGCCTCCAGCCGTAATGCAAAAAAGGCTGCAAGTTTGTACTTGCAGCCCCTTCTATCGAATCTAAAGGTGTTACAAGAGCAACAAACGCAATGCGAATGTAGCACGGTTTCCACTACGCGCCTAATGGAATCTTTGGCGTCAACGCGCGGCGGCGAATCGACTGATGTTTCTCGAAGCTTGAATCGCCGCGGCTAAAGAGGCTGCTGAAAAATGCCGAAGCGTTGCTCGGAGGGCGTAAACAGCAGATCCCTCTCTGCGTCCCGCGCCCGCATACACCGCCCTTCCTTCGTCAGGGCAGGCGGGGACGGCAAAATCGCGCGGGACTCGCTCGGGATGACAGCTTACGGCACGACTGAAGTCGTGCCCTGACGAAGACTGAGCCCGACAGACCCTGAAGGCAGCACGCCTCAGCCGAAGAATGCGGGAACGCGGCCGCACAAGGGGAAGACGCGCGCTCGGCGATTTCGGTACAATCGAGCGAGTTGGTGTCATTCCATCACGACGCGACGATCGTTACTCGAGCGATTAGGGCGGGACGAAATATGGAAGCGGAGCGGCAGAAGCTGCGGACAGCGCGGCGGCTGGTGATCAAGGTCGGAACGGCGACGGTCACGGGAGCCGAGGGAGAGCTGTGTCGCGAGCGCATCGAGCCGATTGTTCGCTCGATTGCGGATCTGATGAAGGCTGGGCGGCAGGTGGTGCTGGTGTCGTCGGGAGCGGTCGGGCTCGGACGCGGTTGGCTTGGGCTGCATCGCTCGCGGCTCGATGATCTCGTGACGAAGCAGGCGTGCGCAGCCGTCGGGCAGAGCCTGCTGATGGACGCGTACAAGAATCTTTTCGCGCAGTGGGAGATCAAGGTGGCGCAGGTGCTGCTCACCGAAGAAGATTTCACTAACTGGCGGCGCTATTCGAATCTACGCGAGACGATGGAGAAGCTGATCGGATTTGGCGTGCTGCCGATCGTGAATGAGAACGACACCGTTTCGACCGCGGAGCTCGAATCCGTTGCCGCCGGATCGCGCGCGGCTGCTTTCAGCGACAACGACCGGCTCGCGGCGCTGGTGATGAGCGGGCTCGAAGGCGACGCGCTGGTGCTGCTCACGAATGTGGATGGCTTGCTGCGAAACGGATCTTCGGATTCCGGGGGCGAAGTCGTGCCGGTGGTCGAACAGATTACGCCAGAGTTGAAAGCGCTTGCCGCGGGGCCTTCTGCGAGCGGACGCGGCGGGATGAAGACGAAACTCGAAGCCGCGGAAATCGCGATGAACTGCGGTGGCACGACTGTGATTGCCAATGGAAACGATCCGCGGGCGCTGGAACGCATTTTCGCCGGCGAAAAAGTGGGCACCGCATTTTTGCCGGCGCGCCGGATGCGCGGCAAGCGGCGTTGGATCGCCTATGCGGCGGATGTTCGCGGGCGCGTGGTGGTCGACGCGGGCGCGCAGCGTGCGATCACCCAGGGGAAGGCGAGCCTGCTCGCTTCGGGGATCGTGCGCGTCGAAAACCATTTCGCGCCGATGGATGTGGTGAGCATCGTCGATTCCGAGGGCAGGGAATTCGCACGCGGGATCGCCAATTGCGCGAGTGAAGACGCCGAGAAAAGCTCCGGCCGCAAAGCCGGGCGGGCGGGACGGGATGCAGCGCCTTCGGCTGTCCTCGTGACGCGCGACAATATCGTGCTACTGCAGAAATCATGAGCGAGCCTGCCACAACGCCGATTGATACGGGAGCGGACTCGGTCGCTTCCATTACGCACCGTGCGCGAGCGGCATCGCGCGAAGTCGCCAAGCTTTCCGCGAAGCAACGCAACGATGTGCTGCTCGCGGCCGCGAAGGTGATCGAGCAGAATGCCGCGCGCATCCTCGAAGCGAACGCCGCTGATTGCCGCGCCGCAGAACCTGCGGTCACGGCTGGGAAAATGTCGGCCGCGATGTTCGCGCGGCTGCGAGTGAAGGAATCGGGCGTCAAGCAGATGGCCACGCAGATTCGCGAAGTCGCGCGCATGGAAGATCCGCTGGGGCGCAGGCTCGCTGCTACGGAGCTGGACAAGGGCCTCGTCCTGCATCGTGAATCGTGCCCGATTGGCGTGATCGGCGTGATTTTCGAATCGCGGCCGGATGTGGTGCCGCAGCTTGCGTCGCTGGCGCTGAAATCGGGCAACGCGGTGATCCTGAAGGGCGGTTCCGAAGCGGCGCAGACGAATGAGGCGCTCGTTTCGATCTGGCGCGAATCTTTGCGGCGGTTTCCCGCAGTGCCGGTCGATTCGATCAGCCTGTTGCAGTCGCGCGCCGCCGTGCTAGAGCTGCTGGCGATGGATCACGATGTCGATTTGATTATTCCGCGCGGGTCTTACGAACTCGTTCGGTTCATCATGAAGCACAGCCGGATTCCGGTGCTGGGCCACGGCGAGGGGATTTGCCATGTGTACGTGCATCGCGCCGCGGATTTGCGGAAGGCCGTCGACATCACCTACGACGCGAAGGTGCAATATCCCGCGGTTTGCAACGCCGCCGAGACGCTGCTGGTCGACCAGGGGATCGCAAAGAAGTTTCTACCGAAGGTCGTTGCGAAATTGAAAGAGGCGGGAGTCGAGATTCGCGGCTGCGCGAAGACGGTGGCCCTGCTGCCCAAATCAGGAATCGTGCCCGCCACCGAGCAGGATTGGCGCACCGAATACGGCGACCTGATTCTCTCGATCAAAGTCGTCGCGGGGCTCGATGAGGCCATCGAGCATATCAACCGCTATGGCTCGCATCACACGGATGCGATCGTGACCGAAAATTCCGGCGCCGCGAAGAAATTTCTGAACGAGGTCGATTCCGCGGGCGTGTTTCATAACGCGTCGACGCGATTTGCCGATGGCTTCCGTTATGGATTTGGCGCGGAAGTTGGGATCAGCACCAACAAGCTGCATGCGCGTGGCCCGATGGGGCTTGAGGGGCTGACTACCTACAAGTACAAGCTCTACGGCAAGGGCCAGACCGTCGCGCCCTACGCCAAAGGCGAGAAGCGGTTCAAGCATCGGCGTTTGAAGTAGACTTTCCTCGCTTCAGGAAAGAACAATCCTCAACTGCCGGTACTTACGGTAAAGTTCCGACGAAAAAGATTCCAAACGGAGTTTCGCTTTTTTCAAGATGATCCGAAAATTTGAATGCTATTGCGACGAGTTCGGTCACGCGAATGATCCGCATAGGAAGTATATGGGCCTCGCGGGGGTGCTCGCGTGGGCGGAAGACTGGACGAGGCTTGCCGCAGACTGGGTTCAGCTTCTCGGGCGCGAGAACATTCTCTCGCCCTTCCACATGGCCGATTTCGTACATCACGCCGAAGGTTTCTCCGATTCAAGATGGAAGGATCGTTCAGAGCGCCTTCGCGTATTACAACTGCTGCTTGCTCTCGTCGAGACCGCGAAGGTTATACCGGTCGCCGCAGCCGTCAATCTACCGGATTTCAATTCTCTGACCGAGGATCAGCAGAAATGGTGTCGAGACCCGTACCATTTGGCTTTTCAAGTAGTGACATCCAATCTCGGCTTTGCGGTCGGTAGCAAGGACTTGAGCATTAACTTAGAAAAGGCTCGCGAAGATGTCGAGGCCGAGCGAGAGGGTCGTCCGCTTCACGACTGGGACTACGCGACTCCGGCGAGAGTTTCCATGACCTATGCACGCTGTCGAGGTTTCACCGGGCCCGCGGAACATCTTTGGAATGCGATAAAACGCTTCAATATGTTTGGATACTGGATGGATCGGTACTCGGTGGGCGAACCGGCTGATTTGCCTCAACTACAAGTGGCCGACATTTGGGCGTATTCGATTGGGAATCTCGGAGAACGCGATGAGTCTATTCTCCCTGAGGCGGCGTTGGCCTTGCGTCTTTTTGTAAAACTAGCGATGACTGCTTGCCACGGCCACCATTGGTTCACACGGCTCGACCGCATAACGATACTCGCCAGAATCGGTTCCTCGTACATAGGCCACACGGAGCCACGGTGAGAGCAGATGTGATTCTCTCAGTTGCACTTGCGTTAACAAACTTCGATGTTATACCCTCCGTCTTCGCGGTGATTTCGGAGGGCCAAGTCTGAATGGGACGCGCACTTCAGATAAAGTGCTCCAAAAAACCTCTGCTCACTGTTGTCCGCAGCACCCACTGGACCTCCAAGATGGTGTACGTTCTCTTGTCAAACAAGCCCTACAAATATAGGAACGGTAGATCGCGGATCATCTACATTGGAACCACAGGCAGGGGCGCGGGGCGACCTGCAACCTCAGCGGTCGATAAAGCGAGTGAGGCGTTTGCGGATCTGCACGGCGTAAAGCGAATTGAAGTTCACATCGTTACTTGCAACAGACGGCAGCGCACACGAACTTGGAAAGAACTCGAGAGCGCGTTGCTCCACACGTTTCGAAATCTCTATTTTGAACTCCCAAGGTACAACAAGCAAAAGGGCAGCGAATCGCGGTTTTTCAAACGCTCCGCTCTTGAGAAGTCAATTCAGAAAT
Organism: uncultured Acidobacteriota bacterium; assembly: GCA_963814735.1. Lineage (GTDB taxonomy): Bacteria > Acidobacteriota > Terriglobia > Acidiferrales > UBA7541 > Palsa-295. The sequence goes on from CAWFEC010000002.1 coordinate 214,505, forward strand.
TCGCTGAGTGACCTCGCGACTGAGCGAATTGAATTTCGGGAAGAGATGTCGGTGCCTGCTGAACACCACGCGCTTCATTCCCCCAACGAACTGAAAATCGAATCACGTCGGACGACTCGGAAATCGAGGATGGGGCAATCGGAAAGTCAAAGGCGACGGCTCGCGCTTCGACCGATCGTTCGCTGCTTGATGGCGAATCCCAGTAGCAGTGCTGCTGAGAGCATTGAGATTGCGGCTCCTGCTGTGCGGTCCCAGGTTCGCGCGAACCGGATTTCGATGCGGTGGCTGCCTGGCGGCAGCGGGATGATCATTTGCGTTGTCTCGGGCGCTGAGTCGTAGGGCGCGGGTGCGCCATCGACTTTCACTTCCCACGCGGGGTAGGTGAGGAGGCGCGGCGCGATTCGCATTGGAGTCGCGCTGTCTACGGTGACGATTTTTTGCTCCGCATTCCATTGCTGGATGTGAATTCGCGCGGCCTTTGCCGGAACGATTGCGCCGGAATCCGGATCGACCATGGCGATTCGTGGGGCGGGCTCGCTTGAGGTGTCAGCGGATCGCGTCTCCTCGTCGGGGTTGCCGGGCAATTCGTAGCGGTCGCAGCCGACCGGCATGTACTCGTCGGTGCCTTCGTAACCGCGCCCGGAGCTGAGCGCTTCGGCCACGGTGGGCACATCGTTCGCGTCCCACCATCCGGTGCGGATGATGGCGGTGGCTGCTCCGACGGTCGCGAGCAAGACCAGCGCTGGCACGAGCCACGCCGTCCGTTTTTTCAAGCAGGCCATCGTCGCCGCGGCGAAAAGCGCGTAGGCGACACCCAGAGCCCCGAGCCATCTCCACGGGAACTGCATGAATTGGAGTTGCGGCAGATAGCGCCAGAGCAGCGCGCTCGGCGGCAGCATCAGGAAGAGCGCGGCCGCGCCGACCGCAGCCACGATCCACCAGACTTCCGGCGCCTCGCGGCGGCGTCGCGCGGCAAAAGCCGTTGCCGCGGTGGCCACGAGGATTGCGCCGAGCGCGACCCATGACACGTGCCAGTTGAACTGCACGAAGCCGGGTTCGTTGGAGCGCGTGAAGAGGAAATTCTGCCACGGGCGAAGATCGTCGCCGATGGCCTGCGCGATCTGCACCCAGCGCTGCTCCCACGCAGCGGGCAAAATGTAAAACGCGGCGAGGCCGAAGCCGCCCGCCATGGCCGTCGCGCCCGGAATCAGGGGCCGGAAACTGCGGCGCACGACGCACCCGACGGCAATCGCCAGCGCGAGCGAATAGGTCGCCATTACGGCCGCGGGCGCATTCGAAATCCAGATTACGGCGAATATTGCCGCGAGCCAGGGAACCTTCCGCCATTCGCCGCGCGAGATGCGCACCGCTCCCCAGAGCAGCAGCGGAAACAGCGCTTCCGCGAGCAGCTCGGCGAAATCGCTGCGGTAGTAGACCAGGATGAGCTGGTAGGGATTCACGGCATAGAGCACCGCGGCGATAGCTGCCTGCGGCCCGTCGAGCCACTCGCGCGCGAGCTTCCACATCGCCATCCCGGCGGCGATGAGCGCCAGCCAGATGAACGCTCCGGGCACGATGCGCCACGGCAGGACCAGCCCCATCGCCGCGCCAATCATCCACGACGCGGGCGGATAGAAAATGAAACGCGGCTCGCCGAAGCCCCAGTTGGCCCACTCGGCCCAGCGCGGATAGAGGATTCCTTCATGCCACTGGCGCGCGGTTTCCATCCACGAGGCGACGTGAAATTGGAAGTCGTGGCCGGAGGCATTGCCGAGAAAAGGCATCGGGGCGATCACGGCCGTCGCCGCCACCATCAGGGAGAGCAGCGTCCGGATGCGCCACGAGCGCTCATCGCAACTTATGGGCGATTTTGCCGGAGGTACCACTTCGGTTGTCAGCTGTGCCAAGGTGGTTCGCCCTTGGATGGACAGCATATCGAGAATACAGAATCGAGTGGCGATTGCGCTACGGCCTCTCGCGAAAAGCAACCCTGCGCCTTGCCTCCCGCCATTCGAGCACGCTAAATTGCTGGGGCGGGTATTCGGGTGGGGAAATGACCAAAGAGGAAGAGCGACTTCAAGCGAGCGTCGAGCGCGAGGTCCATTGGAAGCGCTGGGGGCCATATCTTTCCGAGCGCCAGTGGGGGACGGTCCGCGAGGACTACAGCCCTAACGGCGACGCCTGGGAGTACTTTCCGCACGATCACGCCCGCTCGCGCGCGTATCGCTGGGGCGAAGACGGCATCGGCGGCATCTGCGACCGCCACCAGCACATCTGCTTCGCGTTCGCTTTCTGGAATGAAAAGGATCCGATCCTCAAGGAGCGGCTTTTCGGGCTCACGAATCTCGAGGGGAACCACGGCGAAGACGTGAAGGAATATTACTACTACCTCCAGGCGACGCCCACGAGTTCGTACCTGCAATTTCTCTACAAATATCCGCAAGCCGAGTATCCGTACGACCAGCTGGTCACCGAAAACAGGCGGCGCTCGCGCCAAGATCCCGAATACGAGCTGATCGACACGGGAATCTTTGGGGAGAACCGCTACTTCGACATCTTCGTCGAGTACGCGAAAGCGACATCGGAAGAAATGCTGGTTCGCATCACCGCGTGGAACCGCGGACCTGAGCCCGCGCGGCTGCACGCGCTGCCCACGCTGTGGTTTCGCAACCGCTGGAGCTGGGGCGACCCTTACGACATGCCGCACGTCGCGTGGGTGGATGGGGTGCCGGGCGCGAAGGTCGTCGAGATGCACGACTACCACTACGGCATGCGCTGGCTGCTCGCCGAAGGCAATCCCGAGTTGCTCTTCACCAACAACGAAACCAATACGGAGAGGCTCTACAACGAAACGAATCGCACGCCCTACGTGAAAGACGCGTTTCACCGCTATCTGATCGGCTGCGACAAGTCCGCCGTCAATCCCGCGCTATCGGGGACGAAGATGGCGGCGCACTACGTCTGCGCGATTCCACCGGGGAAAAGCTGGACGCTGCGCCTGCGCTTCACCGATCGCAATCCATCGGAGCGGCCGACGCAGGCGAGCCAAATCTTCGGCGATGCCTTCGACGCTGTCTTCGTCCAGCGTATGAAGGAGGCGGACGAATTCTTCGCTGCTCGGGAGCATCCGAAAGCGAGCGAAGACGCGCGGCGCGTGCAGCGGCAGGCCTTCGCCGGGCTTCTCTGGAGCAAGCAGAGCTACCACTACGAAGTGCAACGCTGGCTCGATGGCGATTCCACGCAGCCCGCTCCCGATCCGCGGCGCCGCTTCGGGCGCAACCACGATTGGACGCACCTGTACAATTCCGACGTCATTCTGATGCCCGATAAATGGGAATACCCGTGGTACGCGGCGTGGGATCTTGGATTTCATTGCGTGACGATGGCCATGATCGACCCTGAGTTCGCCAAGGAGCAACTGGTGCTCTTCATGCGCGAGTGGTACATGCACCCGAGCGGCAAGGTGCCCGCGTACGAATGGAATTTTTCGGACGTCAATCCGCCGGTGCAGGCGTGGGCAGCGTGGCGCGTCTATAAGATTGCCGGCCGCATCAGCGGGAAGCCGGATCGCCACTTTCTCGAGCGCATCTTCCATAAATTGCTGATCAATTTCACGTGGTGGGTGAATCGCAAGGACCCCGAGGGGAAAAATGTGTTTCAGGGCGGGTTCCTCGGCCTCGACAACATCGGCGTTTTCGACCGCTCGCGGCCACTCGGCGACGGCAACTTCATCGAGCAATCGGACGGCACCAGCTGGATGGCGGCGTATTGCCTTCACATGCTGGCGATGGCCATCGAACTCGCACACGATGATCCAGCGTATGAAGATGTGGCGAGCAAATTTTTCGAGCACTTCGTTTACATTTCGCAGGCGATGAACGACATGGGTGGAACGGGCATGGGCCTGTGGAGCGAAGAGGACGGTTTTTTCTATGATTGCCTTCACCTGAGCGACGGCCGGCACATTCCGATGAAGGCGCGCTCGATGGTGGGGCTGGTGCCGCTCTTCGCCGTCGAAACGTTCGAGCCCGACGATATCGCCAACTTGCCGTCGTTTTCCCGGCGCATGCGCTGGTTCCTCGACCATCACCCGGACGTCAGCGAGCATGTGGATATGAGCCGGCACACGGAGCAGGGGCCGCGCCTGCTGCTCACGATCGCCAACCGCAAGAAACTCGAGCGAATTTACCGATACGTCTTTGATGAAAACGAGTTTCTTTCTCCGCACGGCATCCGCGCGCTTTCGAAATTCCACAAGGATCATCCCTACATGCTCAGTTTCGACGGGCAGTCGTCGTCTGTCGATTACGAGCCGGGCGAATCCACGAGCAATCTTTTCGGCGGGAATTCGAACTGGCGCGGGCCGGTGTGGTTTCCGATGAATTTTCTGCTGATGGAATCGATGCAGCGGATTCATTACTACTACGGCGATGAGTTCGAGGTGGAATTTCCCACGGGCTCGGGGCAGAAGAAGAATCTATGGGATGCGGCGAGCGATTTGGCCCGGCGGCTTTCGGGGATTTTTCTGCGGCGGGACGGGCGCCGCGCGGTCTACGGCGATAGCGCGATGTTGCAGAACGATCCCTACTGGCGCGACCACATTCTCTTTTACGAATATTTTCATGGCGACACAGCGCTCGGCCTCGGCGCGAGCCATCAGACTGGGTGGACGGCGCTGGTGGCCAAGCTGCTCGAGCAGAGCGGGGAATAGCGCGGCGTTTGCACAGCCACACCCCGTGGAGCCTTCGGTAGAGCTGGGTTGCGGGAGTGAGTTGCCTCGGCAAGGGGCGCAGCAAGCAGCGCCCCTACAACACCTCCTCGTGCACGGCGACCGGCGTACAAATCCTTCGCCCCGATCAGTTCCTCTACGTTAGTGCTACCTCGACCAATTCGATCAACGCTTTTTTCCCCTGCGCGGGTGCGAGGAAGAAATTCACTCGAGTGGCGTCGGCGCCGGGGCGCGTGGCCGGATAGACTGGTTCGATGCCGAAGCGCGCGCGGAGAATGTCCGTCGCGCGATCCACGTCGGTAACGTTGATTTCAATTTGCTGGATTCCTTCGCCGAATTTCTGCAGGTATCGCGCGATGGCTCCCGTGCCGCCTGGGTCGCGCGTCGTCAGGATATCGAAGTTCGACCCGGCGAGGTGCAGCTCGAATTCCTTTGCATCCTGATCGGGAGGCACATCGGCGAGACGGGGCGAGCCGTGGGCCGCGCGAATCGCTTCGAAGGTTTGCGGCTGCGCGGCGATTCCCACTGTGCACTCGGTGGAACGCGCGAGTGCGCGAAATTCGGGATCGTTCATCCATTTGCTCGTGGCGGATGCGCAGAGCGAGGCGCCTTCGCGATACAGCAGGGATGCGGCGGCGTTGCGTTGTGCAGGGTCCGGATCGGCCAGTTGGCCGATCCAGCGGGCGATGTCGCGAGGTTCGCTCATGGACGGGGTGGATGCAAGTATAAGCCGACTCGTAGGCGTGCGCGGCGGAAGCGAAGAGTTTCTTCAGGGGCTAAAGCCCGTGATGATCTTGCGCCGTTTACGGCACGACTAAAGTCGTGCCCTGACGCAAGAGCGAGGTTCGTCACACAGACTCTGAAAACCCGGCCTCCTGAAAAACCGTGCTCGAATTTCTGACCCGGGACGCTAGGGAGCGATAAACGACGGCGGCAACGCGTTCACGTTCGAGAGGGCAACGTGTTCCGTCTTGCCCGGCTCGACTGTGACCAGCACGTCCCACTTGGGGTGCGCGTCTCCGACTTGCGCAGCCACGTTGAGCGAGCTCAGCCAGTAGGTTCCCGGCGGCACGCCGCTCAGGACGCCCTGGCCTTGGAGGTCGGTTTGCGTGCGGGCAACGAGATACTTGGATTCAGCCAGATTCAGTTCGTGCTGGCGGACAATCGTGTCGTGTCTCCCCACGATCTCGTTCCATTTCGCGCTCGGGTCGACCTCGGTCAGGTTTCCGTCGATCCCGTCGATGCTCTCCGGGTGCGCCTTCATGAAGACGCGGATTGCGTCCTCGTATTCCTTCTGGAGCCGCGCGTATTTATCCGGGTGTTTCTGCTGGTCGGAGGCTTTGAACTTTGGGTCCGGAAAATTCGAGGCTTCGTCGCCGGCGTTTCGTTCGCGATACGCCTTGTAAAATTCGGGCACGCCCATGACGTCGGGCACTTTCAGCAGATGGATGAAATCCTCGCCGTTGAGCGTCACCCAGTGATTCTTCTTCATCCACGCTTTGAGCTCGGGCGAGACATCGAGCTTCTTGATGAAGCCGTCCATGTCGGGCGGCGGCGTGGTCTCGCTTGCTTCCTTGCAGATTCCCTCGTAGCTCTTGCTGAGCAGGAAAATCGGAAAGCCGCGCACGGGTTCCTGGAGGCCGTCGGTGGGCGTCGCCTGCGCCACGAATTCGATCGACCCGGTTTGCGGCGACGCCGGCAGGACGAACGCCAGCGCGACCGCGGAGAGGAGGATTCCCAGTTGAAAGTGTCTTTTCATGCCGCTCATCGTAGCAGAAGCAACGCCGCCATCGGGGCGCGTGGGTCTAGTTGGTTACCTCTGTTTGGGGATTCCGGCCGGGATGCTCCAACGGGCCACGGACGCGGATCGACTTGAAGGGTTTCAATACAACGCGAAGGTGACTTCGATAGGCGCCCGTACCGCCGCAGGTTTTCCGTCCGGACCGCGCGCCGGCGTCAATCGCCAGGTGCGAACGGCTTCCACCGCCTTCTCATCGAGGCCGAAGCCTAGGCCCTTGGCGACATGTACGTCGGTGACACGCCCATCTGCCGTGATGACGGCCTCGAGCACGACCACGCCCTGCACTTTCACCTTCATGGCAGCGTCGCTATAATCGGCTCGCGGGCAATACAGGCAAACCGGATACCCGTAACCACCCGTGCCCTCGGTCGGAGTCCCGCCGCCGGTGCCGTATTGCTCGCCGGGACCCAATCCGTTCCCGTTCCCATTGCCAACGCCGTTTCCGCGGCCATTGCCCATGGAATCGTTGTTCGCCTTGCCCAGCGGATCGCCCCAGTTCTTCATGAGGTTATTCGGCACGACGATCGCCGGATTGCCCAGAATCGTTGGCGTGATTGCGATCTCTGGATGCAGAGGCGGATGCACGAGCGGGCGCGAGATCTGCATGTAGGAAAACTTCGGCGCTTGGCCCTTTGCCGCCGGTGCCAAATCGTGCTGGCCGCCGCCGCCGCCCGCGCGCTTGGCGGATGGCTTGATGATATGGAGATAGGGCGAAACGGTGTCGATCGGCGTCATGTCGACGTCGCTCGCCTTCGTGGTGTAGGGCGGGAGCCACTCGGATATGAGAAGTGGCACCAGAACAATCAGCCCGATCACGACGACGTGAGCGAGAATCGAAAGGAGCTGCGCCTCCGAAAAACCCTTCCGCTTGGACCAGATTTCCGGCACGGCCACCGGCTGGCTCGTCGTCTTGAGAGGCGGCAGCTTCTTCGGGGCGATCAGGTCCATCACGTTTTGCCAGAGGCTGGGCTCTTCGTCCCAATTCACGAGCAGGTCGGATTTCACGCGGCCGCGCGGCCCCGAACGGAAAAATTCCTTGATGTTGCCGCCGAACCCGGCGCCGAATTCCGGCATGTCGAATGAAGTAGGCGAACCAGGACGCACCTTGGCCGGGCGCTCGGTGAGGAAATCCTTGAGGTTGGAAAGCAGGCTCTTCAGGGAAGACCCGTGGGCCACGGGCGCGGCCGCCCGCCCAAGCCTCAGCGTCGGCTCGCTTGTCGAGCGACCTGCTTCGTCGAGTCTCGCGCCAAAATCTGACATCCAGGCTGCCTCGCCCCTACCCGAGATATACGAAAGTTAGACGCTTATTTGCGGAAAAGGATGTCTAGGCTCCCCCCACGGCTGACACGCTTTCCATTTCATTGTAACATACGACGGTTGACCCGAAATTCCGGTTTCCGCCGCGCCATCTGGTAATACACAGGCCACACGGGCACCAGAGCAAAGTGTCTTGATCCTCCGGGCTGCAACGAAAGAAAGGCTCTCGATACCCCAGGATGGCAAAAACCATCGACCTGAAAAGCACGCTGAATCTGCCCAAGACTGATTTCCCGATGAAGGCGCGTTTGCCGGAGCGCGAGCCCGAGCAACTGGCCGCTTGGGAACAGTCCGGCCTATACCGCCGCATTCTCGCAGCGCGCGACGGCGCGCCGCTCTTCGTCCTGCATGATGGGCCTCCGTATCCCACGGGCGAAATTCACCTTGGCACCGGGCTGAACAAAGTGCTGAAGGACATGATCGTCAAGTCGAAGACCATGTCGGGCTTCCGTTCGCCCTATATTCCCGGGTGGGACTGCCATGGCCTGCCCATCGAGACGCAGGTGGAAAAGAAGCTCGGCGGCAAGACGACGAAAGTGGACGCCGCGCAATTCCGGCGGATGTGCCGGGAATTCGCCGCGGGTTATGTGGAGATTCACAAGCGCGAATTTCGGCGGCTCGGCATCTTCGGGCAGTGGGACAAGCCTTACCTCACGATGGATCCTGCGATGGAGGCTTCGATCGCGGGAGCTTTCCTCGATTTTCTCGAGAAGGGTTACGTCTATCGCGGGCTGAAGCCGGTCTACTGGTGCATGTACGACCGCACCGCGCTTGCCGAGGCGGAAGTCGAGTATGACGACCATGTGAGCCCCTCGGTCTGGGTGCGGTATCCGGTGATTCAATCTCCGGTGTCTGCCGACGGCAAGGGCGGATTCTACGCCATCGTCTGGACCACGACTCCCTGGACGCTGCCGGCCAGCATGGCGCTGGCATTCAACAAGGCTTTGCCCTATGTGCTTGCGACGGACGCGAACGGAGACACCTACATTCTGGCGGAGCAGTTGGTGGATCGAGTGGCGGCCGCAACGGGCCTGCAATTCGTGTCGAGAACCGACGCGTTTCCCGGCTGGGCTTTCGCCTCCGCGAAATTCAAGCATCCATTCCTGGATCGGGAGTTGCCGGCTGTTTTCGGCGATCACGTGAACCTCGAGCAGGGAAGCGGAATCGTTCACACGGCGCCGGGGCACGGCATCGAGGACTATCGCGCGGGGCAGGAATATGGGCTCAAGGTTTACGCGCCGCTCGATGACGACGGCCGGTTTATGCGAAGGCTTGCCCGAATACAAGGGCAAGGGCGTCTTCGAGGCGAACCCTTTCATCATCGACCTGCTGAAGCGGAACGGCATGCTGCTCGCGGAGCAGAAAATCACGCACAGCTATCCGCACTGCTGGCGCTGCCATAATCCCGTGATCTTCCGCGCCACCGAACAGTGGTTCATTCAGATGGACGCGGGATCGGAGACGGTGCCCGCGCCGAAGGCGCCGCCGCTGCGCGCGACGGCGCTTGAGGAAATCGAAAAAGTGAAATGGCTGCCTGAGTGGGGACGTGACCGCATGCGCGGCATGATTGCCGACCGGCCGGATTGGACCATTTCGCGGCAGCGATTCTGGGGTGTGCCGCTGATCGTGTTTCGCTGCGAGGCCTGCGGCCAGCGCAACCATCTGACGGACCCGGCTGCGCTGCGGCACGTGCTGCCGTTTTTCGAACGCGAAGGTTCGGATGCGTGGTACACGCACTCGGCGGAAGAGTTGCTTCCGCCCGGAACGAAGTGCGCGTGCGGTTCCGCGAAGCTGCAAAAAGAGAACGATATTCTCGACGTCTGGTTCGAATCGGGCTCGACGCATCTTTCCGTGCTGACCGAGGCCAACGGGCTCCACTGGCCCGCGCAGGTGTATCTCGAAGGCCCGGACCAATTCCGCGGCTGGTTTCAGAGCTCACTGCTGGTGGGCATCGGGACGCGCGGCGGCGCGCCGTACCAGCAGGTGGTGACGCACGGCTGGACGCTCGACGAGCAGGGCAAGCCGATGTCGAAGTCACTCGGCAACGCGCTCTATCCTAAGGAAATCGTCGACAAGTGGGGCGCGGATTTGCTGCGGCTGTGGGTGGTGTCGCAGGACTACACAGCGGACATGCGGAATTCGCCGGCGATGATGACGCAGCTTTCCGAAGCGTACCGCAAGATTCGCAATACGTTTCGCTTCGCGCTCTCGAATCTTTTCGATTTCGATCCGGCGCGCGACGCGCTCGCCGACGCCGATCTGTGGGAAATGGACGCCTGGATGCTGCGCCGCACCGGGCAGCTCGTCCGCGAATGCAGCGAATGGTACGCGAATTTCGAATTCCATCGCATCTACCATGCGATCCACGATTTCTGCACCGTCGATCTCAGCGCATTTTACTTCGACGTGCTGAAGGACCGCCTGTATACGTTTGCGCCGAAAGATCGCGGCCGGCGTTCCGCGCAGACGGCGGTCTATCGCATCGCGGGCGCGCTGCTGCGGCTCGTCGCGCCGATCCTCGTTTTCACGGCTGAGGAGATATGGAAATTCTTGCCGCGGGGCCCGGCCGATTCGGAAAGCGTGCACATGGCGCTGTTTCCGGCCGCCGAGCAGCTTGAGGGCGCCCTTGATTCCGAGCGCGCGGCCAGCTGGGATCGCCTGCTTGCAGTGCGCGAGGAAGTGCTGAAAGTTCTCGAGCCGATGCGCGCGCAGAAAAGCATCTCCGCCAACCTCGAAGCGCGCGTCATCCTGACCGCGTCCGGGGCGCAGGAAGCATTGTTGCGGCGATACGCAGCCTATCTTCCGGGATTCTTCATTGTCTCGCAGGTGGAGATCGAATCTGCCGCCTCCAATGGCGGCGCGGCTAGCAGCGGCCCGGGGACACTCGCGATCCGCGCTGAACGCGCCCTCGGCTCGAAATGCGAGCGGTGCTGGAACTACTCGACGCACGTGGGCGAAAACTCCGATTACCCCACCTTCTGCGAACGTTGCATCGCCGCGTTCAACGAGATCGAAGCGGGCGGCGGCGTCCTCACGGGGAGCGCGAAGTCCTGATGTCGTCGGCTTCACGCTCGGCCTGGCCTCTGGTTCTGCTTGCACTCGCCGTGCTCGCCGCCGACCAAGCCACGAAATTCGCGGTGGATCGGATGATGCCCTCGGGCACGTCTCGCGTGATTATTCCCGGCATGCTGAATCTGATTCACACGAGCAATCCGGGCGTCGCGTTTGGCCTCTTCGCGGATTCGGACATGCCGTGGCGCGCGCCGATGCTGATCGTCTTTTCCGCCGCGGTGATCGGGCTGATCGTGTGGCTGCTCGTGACGGGGCGCGCGGGCGGCTGGCCGGGGCGCGGCGGGATGACGCTGATTCTCGGCGGGGCCGTCGGCAACGTCCTCGATCGCGTGTTGCATCACAGCGTGACCGACTTCATCGATTTCTACATCGGCACGCACCACTGGTACACTTTCAATTTGGCGGATTCCGCGATCGTCGTCGGCGCGGGCCTGGTGATCCTCGAACTCCTGCGCGATTGGCGGCATCCTACGCACGAGCGCGCTTGACATGCATCCAGTCCTCTTTCAATTCGGCCCGTTCACGATTTACACGTACGGCGTGCTGGCCGCCGCCGGATTCCTGTTGGGGCTGTGGTGGGCCTATCGGCAGGCGCCGCGCGCGGGCCTCGATCCGCACGTAGTCTGGAACCTGGGCGTTTACGGCATTCTCGTTGCGCTGGTGTGCTCGAAGCTGTGGTACGTCGTCAGCATGTGGGATTACTTCATCGCGAATCCGCGCGACATTTTCAGCCTCGGTACGTTTCAATCGGCCGGAACGTTTTACGGAGGCGTGGTCGGCGGAATTCTGTGGGTGCTTTTCTACACGCGGCTGCACAAACTGCCGCTGCTCGGCGTGTTCGATCTTTGCGCCGCTCCGGTGGCGCTGGGGCACTCGATCGGGCGCGTGGGCTGCTTCGTCGCGGGGTGCTGCTACGGCAAGCCGACCTCGCTGCCCTGGGGCGTCACGTTTACCAATCCGATCGCCGCGCGCATTTCCGGCACGCCGCTCAATATCTCGCTGCACCCCACGCAGCTTTACGAGGCCGGCGCCGAATTTGTGAATTTTCTGCTGCTCGTCTGGATTGGCACGCGCCAGCGCTTCTCCGGCCAGCTGATCGGCGCGTACTTCTTTCTCTATGGGCTCGAGCGCGGCTCGATCGAATTCCTGCGCGACGATCCCGGCCGCACGCTAATGTTTCATGACTCGGTTTCGCTGATGCAGCTTGTGAGCGTGGGGCTCGTCCTTACCGGCGCGTTTCTCTGGTGGCGCGGGCTCCGCGGCGAAGCGCCGATCTCGCGGGAGCCTGCGCGCGCGGCTGGCCGCTGATTGTTATCTCAAGTGAATCCCGCCACTCACAGCGAATTCGTGGTTTCCGCCGAAGACGCCGGCGAACGCCTCGACCGCTTTCTCGTCTCGCAGCTTCCCGAGCTCAGCCGCGCGCGGATCCAATCGCTGATGGACGAGGGGCGCGTGCAGGTGGATGGCGCCTCGCGCCGCGCGTCGCATCGCGTCGCGCCGGGCGAGCATGTGACGGTCGAGATTCCGCCTCCGCCGCCCGCGGGTGTCGAAGCCGAAGCCATTCCGCTCGATGTGCTCTATGAAGATGCGGACGTTGCCGTGATCAACAAGCCCGCCGGAATGATCGTGCACCCGGGCGCGGGCGCGAATGCGGGCACGCTTGTGGCCGCGCTTCTGTACCGATTCGGCAGCGAGGGACTTTCGACTATCGGAGGCCCGTTGCGGCCAGGCATCGTCCATCGGCTTGATAAGGACACTTCCGGCGCAATCATCATCGCGCGCACGGACGAAGCACACCGCAAGCTTGTGGAGGGTTTTCAGGACCGGCTGGTGCAGAAAACCTACGTCGCATTGTTGCACGGAAAGATCAAAGGCGATGCGGGCACGGTCGATCTTCCCGTCTCGCGCGATCTGCGGCGCCGCTCCCGGATGACGGCTCGCCGCCGCGAAGGCCGCGCCGCTCGCACGGATTGGCGCATACGGCTGCGGCTCGGCGCTTTTACTTTTATCGAAGCCGATCTGCGCACGGGGCGCACGCACCAGATTCGCGTCCACTTTTCGGCGCTCGGATGCCCTGTGGTCGGCGATACGCTCTACGGCGCGCCGCGCCAGGAACGCGTCGATTCGCAGCTGCTTGGGCCGCTGGGGCGGAATTTTCTTCACGCCGCGCGCGTGGCGTTCGATCATCCGCGCACCACGAAGCGCATCGAAATCCGCGCGCCGCTGCCTGCCGAGCTGCGCGACTATCTCGTGGCGCTCGGAAGCGCCGCGAAGGCCGATCGCACTTTGATTGACGCTCTCCTGCGAGAGTACCTATAATCGCGATTGTGACTTGCCGCACGGCCAGACGCGTAGCTGTTTTCGTTTCGTCCGCATTTCTAGCGCTCGCCGTGCTTGTGTTCTCGGCCACTCTCGCGCGCGGCCAGCAAACTCCGGCCGCTGCCACGCCCCCGCCGCCCACTGGGGCTGCAAGTTCGCAGGAGGGGCAAGCTCCAAAGCCACCCACCCCAGCTGTGCCTCCGCTCGTTTCCACCACGGGCCTCGTCCATCTCGTCGTGACCGTGATGGACCATCACCACAATTTCATCACCGACCTCGATAAAGGTGATTTCACGGTGCTCGAAGACGGCAGGCCGCAGCAAATTCGCTTTTTCGGAAGCGAGACGGATCTTCCGCTTCGCATCGGCGTGCTCCTCGATACGTCGAACAGCATTCGCCCGCGCCTCCAATTCGAGAAGGATGCTGCCACCGATTTCCTTTCGAAGGTGATCCGCTTCGAGAAGGACGAGGCGTTCCTGATGACGTTTGACAACGAGCCGCAGATCATTCAGGACTACACCGACGACTTTTCGCTCCTGCAAACGGCCATCGAGGAGCAGCGAGCCGGTGGCGGCACGGCTCTGAACGACGCGATCGTGATGGCTGCGGAAAAGCTCGAGCACGCGCCAATCCCGAAGACCGGAGAATCGGAAGTTCGCCGCGTCATCATCATCATCAGCGACGGCAACGACGATCTGAGCGATCACGCCCTCAGCGATGCCACCGACGCCGCGATTCGTTCCGAGGCCGCCATCTTCACGGTCAGCACGAACACGGACTGGCTCTCGGTGGACGAGCCGAGCCGCCCCAAGAAATACAATCTCGATCCCGGCGACAAGATTATGCAGAACTTCGCGGATCAGACCGGCGGGCAGGCCTTCTTCCCGTACCGCATCGACGATCTCGCGCAGTCGTTCCTCGACATTGGAACCGAGTTGCGCAGCCAGTATTACATCGCCTATTCGCCGGTCGGCCCGCCGCCCAGGGGCGAGTACCGCAAAATCGAGGTCGAGACGGATCGCAAGGGACTCATCGTCCGCACGCGCAAGGGCTATTACGCGGTCGCCCCCGCGGCCGGCGATCCATCACCGCGATAGACGCTGTCGTGCTCACCACACGAGCGGAACGAGCCGATATTTCACTTTGTTTCGATACTCTGAGTAACCCGGCAGTTTCTCGGCCAGAAATCGTTCTTCATCAAGAAGCCTCCACACGATGACCAGCGTGATGAGAACGACGGCCAGCAGCCCCCACCATGAACCCAGCGCAACGGGCGCCCCGAGAAGCATTACGATCGCTCCCGCGTACATCGGATGCCGCACCAGTTTGTAGGGCCCTGTCGATATCACTTTCTGGTTCGCGCCGACTTCGATGGTTCCCGAGGCACAGGTGTTCTCTTTGAATACGAAAAAAATAACGACGAGCCCGAGCGCCACAAGGAAATCCCCGGCTGCCGCTGCCCACGCGGGCACCATGGACCAGCCGAAACGATGATCGAACGCCGGAAAAGTGATCGCGGCGACAAACGCGATCGCCGCCAGAGTCTGTATGATCCTTTGCGTGCGCTCTTTTTCCGCGCTTGGACCTGCATCGACTCGCCGCTCCAGCAGCGCCGGATCATTTTTCATGAGGTACAAGGTGATCCCCAAGATCGGCGCGAAAAATACCAACAGGAAAATCCAGGCTTGCCAGTAATCAAAGGTCCATGCGGGGAGGAACAACAGCGCTGCGATGGTGGCGAAAAGGCGCAGCAGTCCGCCGAAGGCTTTTTTGTTCAGCTCTTTCATTTTCAAGAGCTAATTAGACCAGGCTAGTTTCCGGGCGCGTAGTATCCCTTGCGCGCGAGGATCTTTACGTCGGGGCGGTGCACCTCGACCTTGATCCTTCGGAAAGTGCCATCGCGCTTCGAATTCGAGGGATAGTAGCCGAGCACGTACTGCGAGCGCAGTTCTTCGGAGATCTCGTCGAACGCTTTCTCGAGTCCGTTCTCGTTGCGGACGTTGATCACGCGGCCACCCGTGTCGGAAGTCATTCTCGCCGCCACTCCGGGCCCATATCCTTCCGTCGCGCCGGGGTCCGTAATCAGGATCACGTGAATCACAGCATCAGCGCGTTGGGCGGCCTCGACGGCCTGGCCGAGGCTCACCTTGCTGCCTGTATCCTCGGCGTCGGTCAACAGGACGATCGCTTTACGGCCCGCCTCATGCGCGAGCTCGTCGTTACAGGCAAGATAGACCGCGTCGTAGAGGTCGGTTCCGGGCCCGTTCGACGGAATCGTTCCGCCGGTGCCACCGATTCCAGACGCATCCACGTTGATCGTGGCGCGGTGGATCGCGCGATCGAGCACCGACGGGTCCTCGCTGAAATCCGCCAGCAGGTTAGCGTCTGTGTCGAAGGACATCACAAGAGCTTCGTCCTTCTTGCGCATCACTTCCCGCACGAATCGCGACGCGGCATCCTTTTCGGCGGACAAAATATTGTACATACTGCCGCTCGTATCCATCAGCAGAGCGAGCGTGATGGGGAGGTTCACTTCCTTGCTGAAGTAGCTGACCTTTTGCTCCACGCCGTCTTCGTAAATTCTGAAATCATCCTTCGTCAGGTCAGTGACGATCTCGTTGTGATGGTCGCGTACGGTGGCGAACACGTTGATCACCGTGGTCGCCGCTTGCAATGGTTGCGAAGATTCCGGCAGCTGTCGTTGGGTTTGGTCCTGGTTGGCTTGCGGCGGAACGTCGTCCCGCGTGGTTCCCATCGGTCCTGGCGGTGCCTCCTCCTGCGCTGTGGCAAACGCGCGGCGTGGCGCAGCGGCCGCGCGAGACGCGATCGTGCTGGCCACCGGATACGCGCCGATGGCGAGGGTGAGAATTCCTGCCGCGAGGCTGGTCAGCCGCATTGTGGAATCTCCTTGGGGAACGGTTTAAACTGGTACGATGCTGCGGAGACGCTCCCGGATGTTCGGCCGAGTTTCAGTTGCAAGGCCCGCGGGCCGGAATCGAGACCCTCTCATGATCCGAATGACGCTGTTGGCTGCAATGGTCCTGCTCCTCGGCGTTTCCGCTGGCGCGCAATCCCAGGCACATTCGCCCGCGCCTCCTTCACCCCGTGCGCCTGCTGCGAGGCAAGGCGTGCAGCCCCAGCAAGCGCCGCCTATTGTAGGGCCTATTACGCGCGTCGTCATCGTTCCGGTGACCGTGAAAGATTCCAGCGGCCAGCTCGTCGCCGGTCTCCGGAAGGAGGACTTCCGCCTCTTCTCCGACGGCATCGAGCAGAAGATTGAGAGATTCTCGTCGGACGCCATTCCGCTATCGACCGTCGTTCTCATCGATAATGACCTTCCGGACCGCTCCGTCACCCAGGTGCAAAAGAGCCTCGAGGCGATCGCCGGGGGATTCGGCCCGAGCGATGAAGTCGCTCTGGTCACCTACGACCAGTATCCCAACGTGGTCTTCGACTTCTCGACGAACAACGATCAGCTGTTCACTCAGCTCAAGCGCCTCGAGCTCGGTTCGCATTCCACGCAGACCATTTCCGATCCCACGACGGCGGGACCCTTCATCAACGGCCAGCCGGTGCCCACGGCGACCGGCGCACCCCAGCACGGCTCGATGCGCGGCAAGCCCACCGATTCCCTGGACGACGCGATCTATGCGGCCGGCGAAATGCTTCGCGCGCGTCCGCGCGACCGCCGCAAGATTATCTTCCTGATCTCCGACGGGAGCAATTCCAACAACAATCATCACACTTTTGACGAAACATTGCGCATGCTTCTTGAAGCCAATGTCTCCGTCTACTCGATTTCCGTCACGCGCTCGGTGCCGTTCGGCAAATCGATCGCGCAGCGGGGCATCGCCGCGATCGACAAGTACACCCTGCAGACCGGAGGCGACAAGTTCTTCTCATCGAAGGACGCCGATCTCGAGCGGCTCTATTCCGACATTACCGAGCAGGCTCGCAACGAGTACACGCTCACGTTCTATCCTCCCGCGGAAACGAATACGGGCAAGGATTTTCATTCGATCGAGGTGCGCGTCGAGCAGCCGGGGCTGAACGTGACGGCGCGCTCTGGTTACTACGAGAGCGCGATTGCAGCCGGGCGCTGAGGCGCACGCGTTTGCGAAAAATCTGATCGCGCATCGCGTTGAAATTTTCCGTCCCGATACCTCGCGCGGATTTTTCTGCTTGACTTGATTGATGGCAGCCTTTATAGATGAATGAGCGAGTTGAGCCGCGACGTAAATTTTCGGCGCGCTTCTCGCGGGGAGAAGTTCCTGGCAGTCATGCGCGGAACCGATCCGGGCTTCTGGTTTGAACGGAGCCTCTGAGAAATAAAAAGCGGGGCAGCCACAAGCTGCCCCGCTTTTATTTTGGTGGCGCACGCTTCATTGATATGCGCGGCTCGAGACGATCCGAGAAAGAAAAACCTTTACCGCTGAGACGCAGAGGACGCAGAGAAGAAAACCCGGAAAAGAAAGAACATCGCTACGGCGCCATGGGCCGAATCGGTACCAGGGTTTCGTGCGCCGGGCAGATCGGTTTGTAATCGCAATACGAGCAAGCAAAGCCTGGCTTCGCCGGAAATTCTCCCGCGCGAATGAGGTCCGCCACCTCGGAGATTTTCTGTCTTGTCGCGGCGAGCGCTTTTTCGTCGCGCGTGGTCGCCACCGCCTCGTTGTTCACGAGATTGTAGAAAACGAGCCGCGAAGGCTCGAGGTCCAGCACCTCGCGCGCGGCGAGTGCATAGATGCCGAGCTGCAGATCGGCAGCGGTTTTCTTCGCGTCACGCGGTCGTCCTGTTTTGTAGTCGATGATTTCCACTTCGCCTTTGTCCCAGTGATTCACCTGGTCCATGCGCCCCGTTACGACGACTTCGTGCTCGAGCGGCAGCTCGAACGGTTTCTCCTGGTACAGCACGTCGGCGGGCGCCGCGATATAGCTGTGGTAGAACGCTTCCAGCTGCTCGCGGCCCGCCTTGCGATATTCCTCTTCCTGATATTCGTCCGGGAATCCGGCGGACGTCCACTCGCGGTCGAAGATGGCGAAGATTTCTTCGAGCGGCACCGCCTTCCCGTGCTTTTTCACCTCGCCGACGAATTCCTTGATCGTGGTGTGCATCACGTTTCCGAATTGCGTCTGCGCTTGCGGCCCGCCGCGAATTCCCCAGGAGTAGCGGAAGAGGTATTTCATCGGGCAGGTCTCGTACGTGCCGATGGCGGACGCGCTGAGTTGCAGCGGCTCGGGGCGCGGTGGGTGAAACGCCTTGGCCCACAGCGCGATTCGCGAATACGCCTTGGAGTTTTCGCGCAGCGAACGGAAGAGCGGCGCCGGATCGGGCTCCGCCACTTCGAGTGCGCCCCTTTCCTCTTCGTCCGGCACGATAACGTGCGGCGCCGACTGCGCGGTGTCCAGCTTCTTAATCTTCGCGTCCTTCAAAATGTCTTCCAGGAATATCGAGGCCCTTTTTCGCTTGTTGACGATCGTCGAGAGCGTGAGCCGGTGTTGCGCGCGCGTGACCGCAACGTAGAACAGCCGCCGCTCTTCCTGAATCTGAAAATCGCCCTTCGGCAAATCCTCTCTCATGAGCTCGACCGGGAATTCGAACACGGGGCGCCGCACGCCGGAAGGGAAATCGGACTTGCTTAGCCGCAGAATAAAAACATTCGGAAACTCGAGCCCCTTCGCCGCGTGGACGCTCATCAACTGCACCGCGTCGTCCGCGATTTCTTCCTCGATGCAGATGTCGCCATCGAGCTCGTGGAAATATCCGAGGTACTGGATGAAATCGCGCAGCCTGTCGTCCTCGGTTTTTCGTTCCCACTCCCTTACGAATTCCGCCAAGCGCTCGACGTATTGCCGGTCCGTCTCGGAGGGCGCCAGCTCGAGCGTCTGGATCAATTCATCCAACAGGTCCGTCATCGTTTTTTTTCGCGCGCTTTGGCGCAGGCGCTGCATCGTCTCGATCAGCTCGCCGAGCTTTGGCTTTTCGTCGTTCGCCGCCTCGACTGCATCCCACAGCGCGCCGCGCGGCCGCTTTTTGTCCGCGCGCTCGGCGAGGCGCACCAGATCGCGCGGTTCGAGCGCCCAATAGGGTGCGGCCAGCACGCGCGCGCAGGCCACGTTGTCCGCGGGCAGCGCGATCAGGCGCAGCCAGGCGAGCAGGTCGCGCACCAGCGTGTTGCCCAGGATCGAAGCCTTGCGTATCACGAACGGAATCTTGCGCCGGCGCAGCAAGTCGACCAATTGCGCGCGGTGCACATGCTTGCGATAGAGAACGGCAAAAGTTTTCAAGGGCGCGCCCGCCGCGTGCAGGCGCTCGATTTCTGATGCGACCCAGTGCGCCTCTTCGGCCGGCGCGGCGAATTCGACGATGCGGATCTTTTCGCCTTCGGGATTGTCCGTGGTGAGATGTTTCGGCGGCAGCAGGGGAGAAGGCTCGTTGTTTTTGATCATCTCGCCCGCGACGCGCAGAATGCGGCGCGTGGAGCGGTAATTCCGCGAGAGCGAGACGAAATGTTTTTGCGCGTTCTGGTCTTCCTGCAGCGCCGCGCCGGATGCGGTGGCGCCGCAGAATTTCTTGAGAAAATGGGTGAAGCTGCCGAAGGACGCGCCGCGGAAGCGGTAGATGGCCTGATCGTGGTCGCCGACGGCGACGATATTGTTGTGGCCGCCCGCGAGCAGCCGGAGCAGCTCGAGCTGCGCGATGTTGGTGTCCTGAAATTCGTCGACGAGGATGTATTTGTATTGCTCGCGCATGCGGGCGAGCAGCGCCGCATCTGATTTCAGCAGCTCGACGGCTTGCAGCAATTGCGCGCCGAATGTGTGCAGGTGGCGCTCGCGCAGCAGGCGCTCGCTGACGCGGTAGACGCGCGCCAGCTCTTCTTGCTTGGCCACTTCTTCCTCAGCGATCGCACGCGCGTCGGGCTCGAGCGCCGATTTGATCTTTTCGTGCTCGCTGCGCAGACCGTCGACGTATTGCTGGTAATCATCGGGCGTGACCAGCTCGTCCTGGCAGCGCGAGAAGAACGTTTGGAAGTCGCGGAGGAATTCGGCCGGCTCGGCGAGGCGGCGGAAAATCTTGAGGTCGAGCTCGGCGATGTGGCGGCGCAGGAGGATGCGATGGTCGATGTCGTCGAGCGGCTGAATCTCGGGATTCGCTTCGCGCAGGATTTTCTCGAGGCAGAAAGAATGGAACGTGCTGAGCCAGACGTCCTTGGCGCGATCGTCCCCGGCTGCCTTCATCACCCGATGCTTCATCTCGGCCGCGGCTTTGTCGGTGAAGGTGAGGCCGAGAATGTTTTCGCCGGCGAGATCGGGATTCGAGGCGAGGAGCGTGGCGATGCGTTCCGTGATGACGCGCGTCTTGCCGGTGCCAGCGCCCGCCATTACCAAGAGCGGGCCTTCGCCGTGCTCGACGGCCGCGCGCTGCTCGGGATTCAGGGGGAAGCCGGAGCCGGATGCGGGGCGGTCCTTCGGATTGGTGGTGGTCGCCATGCGCGGAAGGCCTATATTAGCAGATTTCCGTGAGGCGAATAGAAGGCGAATAGAATGCAGTTGCGAGTGACCCGCCTTCGCCGAAAACACGCTACGGCGCGGCAAGCAAGTGGCTAGATGACTGCGAAAGCGAGCCCGTGAGCTAAACACAGAGTGCACTGAGATACGACATGAGGCCACGGAGAAAAGAACGAGGCAGAGAGGTTGCCGCCCCCTTCCTTCGTCAGGGCAGGGAGACGCAGAGGGCGCGGAGACACCGTGGCCGCAGGATTCACCAATTTGCTCTTTGCGTAGGGGTTTGCGCCCTTACAATACGGCATGACGCGCTGGTTCCCGATCGAGACGCCGCGGCTGGTGCTGCGCGAATTTCGTCCTGAGGACGAGATGGACATCCACGAATATGCTTCCGATCCGGAGGTTGTCCGGCTGCTGATCTGGGGACCGAACACGCGCGAGCTGACGCGCGCGTTCCTGGCGAAAACGCTCGAAGAGCAGAAGGAGTGGCCGCGCAAGTCGGTGGGGCTGGCGATCGAGCTCAAGGGCGAGGACCGCGCGATCGGGTCGATCGGGCTGCGCATCAAGGACGAAGCCAACCACGCCGGGGACATCGGGTATGTCCTCGCGCGGCGCTATTGGGGATGCGGATATATGCCCGAGGCCGCGCACGCGGTGGTCGACGCCGCGTTTCGCCGCGCGGGGTTGCATCGCGTGTGGGCTACGTGCGATCCGCGGAATCGCGCGTCGTATCGCGTGATGGAGAAGATCGGCATGCGGCGCGAAGCCCATTTCCGCAAAGACGTCTTCGAAAAGAATGAGTGGCGCGATTCGTATTTGTACGCCGTTCTTGCCGAAGAGTGGCCGGCGACTGCCGCGATGGCCGTGAACGAATAGCGAGGTGCTCGCATGGCCTTCGCGTGATCCAAAAAGGAAGCGCCCCGGAGAGATTCAAAGCTCCGGGCGCTTGTGTCGCGTGCCGAATCGACCGGATTTTCGCGGGTTCGCGATTCCAGCTAGCGCCTTGAGGCTTGCATCTGCGCGGCGCTCGTGGCGCTGAGGAGAAGCTGGGTGCCGCCATCGAGGTGCACGTTGCGGCTGGTGGACGTGATCAGCGAGCCCTGCGTTGCGTTGGACGCCGAAGAGGCCAGGTTCAGCCCCTGCATGTTGAAGACGCCCTGACTGTTGGAGGTGAGCTGACCGGCCGAGTTCAAACCTCCGACAGCGCCGCGCGAGGCGCTGCCCGCCACATTTGTCGTGGAACCGACCGTGCCACCCACATTGCCCACGGGCGGGGCGACGCCTCTAGTCGTTCCTGCAACGGATGAAGTGGCTCCGCCGACTGCTCCCAGCGCGCCACCACCTCCGCCGACGAGGCCACCACCACCCGCCATGCCGGCACCGGCTCCGCCGCCCGCCATGGATTGGCCGGCGACTCCGAGATCATCTCCGCTGTCAGCCATAGAGGCTGCGCTCTGCGCGGCGGACATCGCCTGGATCGTGGCGTTCATCGGAACTTCGTGGCCATTCTTCATGACCGCCTTGTCGAACACGATGCCGAGGTCCGATTCCGACTGGTGCTTCGAGCGGGCCTGCGCTTGCGTCACATGCCCGACGAGTTCGGTGCCCTTCGGGAGCATCGTTCCGTCGGGTGCTTTCGAGGCGCGCGTGGTTCGCGCCCGGACAGTATCGCCGGGCTTATTCTTCTTCGCGTCGACCGGATGAAGGAGGGTGGCGTTTATGCTCGAATTCGTCGCCGAAGAAGCAGAGCCATGCGAATTCCTCGCGGCCGCCGAATTCACAGCGCTGTTGCTCGCGTGCGCGCCGCTCTTATTGGCGCTCGCCGAAGTGGCGCCGGCGGCAGAGGAACCCGCCTGGCTGCCATTGTGCTGCGCCGAGGCGGCCGCGGAAGAACTGTTTCCCGCTTGAACGCCGTTTGACCGGCTTGCGTCCGCAGACGTGCTGGTCCCCGCCGATGCGCCGGCTTGCGTTCCTGATTGCGACTGGGATTGGGCGTACGCGCTTCCGGCGGACAAAATTCCCGCAAGAATGAAGAAGGTGACCCGTTTCATGTGCTTCCTCCTTTTGCCTGCTTCACCTTTTTCTGGTGCTTGGGCCGAATGAACCGGTGTCCGAACTAACGAAGCAAAATGCTGGGGATATTTTGCTATGCAGATATTTGAGGCGAAGTACCAATGGGAGGGTTGCGTCTCGAAACGTTAAATACATTTTTTGCTGTAGGCGGGAAATGTCGGGCGAAAGTGGGTGTTTCTCTTCGTGATGCGGGATGGTGAGCGGCGAGTGGGCCGCGGCTTGCGCCGCGGCCCCTCGCGATTTGAGACTTAGTCGGCGCTGACGGCCATTTCGGGCTTGGGGACGGTGTTGATCGTCTTCAGGATGCGGGAGACGATCTGGTAGGGGTCGCCTTCGGAGTTCGGGCGGCGATCTTCCAGGTAGCCCTTGTAGCCGTTCTTGATGAAGTTCACGGGCATGCGGATGGAAGCGCCGCGGTCCGAGAGGCCGATAGCTGAACTTGTCGATGGCCTGCGTTTCGTGCAGACCCGTCAAGCGCAGATGGTTGTCGGGGCCGTACACGGCGATGTGCTCGGGGATGTTTTTTTCGAATGCCGCCATGAGGGACTCGAAATATTCCTTGCCGCCCACTTCGCGCATGTACTTCGTCGAGAAGTTGGTGTGCATGCCGGAGCCGTTCCAATCGCCCTTGATGGGCTTGCAATACAATTCGAAATCGACTTCGTACTTTTCGCAGAGGCGCGCCATCAGGTAGCGCGCGGTCCAAGTGTCGTCCGCAGCCTTGGCTGAGCCTTTCGCGAAGATCTGGAATTCCCATTGGCCCTTCGCCACTTCCGCGTTGATGCCTTCGTGATTGATGCCGGCAGCGAGGCACAGATCGAGGTGTTCATCGACGATCTGGCGGGCGACGTTGCCCATGTATTTGTAGCCGACGCCGCAGTAGTAGGGGCCCTGCGGACCCGGATAGCCTTCTGCTGGGAAGCCGAGCGGGCGCCCGTCCTTATAGAGGAAATATTCCTGCTCGAAGCCGATCCAAAGGTCGGGATCGTTCTCGATGGTGGCGCGCGCGTTGGTGGGATGCGGGGTGCCATCCGGGTGCATCACTTCGCTGAGGACGATGTAGCCGTCTTTGCGGGCGGCATCGGGATACAGCGCGACGGGCTTCAGGATGCAATCGGACTTTGTGCCCTTCGGCCTGCATCGTGGAACTGCCGTCAAAACCCCACAGCGGCAGATCGGCGAGCGTGGGAGGATTCTCAAAGGCCTTGATCGTGGTCTTACCGCGCAGCTCGGGGATGGGTTTTCTGCCGTCGAGCCAGATGTACTCCAGTTTATATTTCTTCATAGTGTTTTGGATGTCCAGTGGGCCGGCTTATGCGTACGCCCGGCCATGAGATGTCAAACGGCGAAGAAGCTAGGCCGATTCGAGCATCTGAAAAATACAGGGTAGACGTTGGTATCGTCAAATCCATTAAATTTATCGGCCCGATTCGCTTATTTCGAGCGCGGCTGGCGGGAACGGCCGCGAGCATCGGGCCATCGGAAGAAGGAGAGATGGGGATTTCGCGGCCTACGGACGCTGTTCGAGGGCGGTTGCCATGATTGCGGCGTTCGTGTAGTCGAAGCGGATGATCCATTCGCTCGCAGCGCTCTTGGCGTTGACGTTGGGCGGGCGGAATTTCCATTCGCGAGCGGCGGCCATGGACAATCGGGCGAAATAGCGGCTTGGTCCTGGCCAGTCGAATTGCGCGGCGGTGACGTTGCCGGAGGGATCTACGTTGACGCGCACGCGCACGCGCACGGTGCCGGTAATCGTGGCGCTAGCGGCGCGAAGCACGTCGGGCAGTGCTCGGTGGAGCACGGCGCCGGGCGCGAGGGCGGGGGCCGACGGCGAAGGCAAGGCTGCGGACTTGACCGGAGCTGGACGAGCGGCAGCAGGCAGGGGAGCCGCCTCGGCCACGTCGCTTATGGCGGAGCTTGCGCTAGGAGAGGGCTGCGGCTGCACTTGCACATGCGCAGGGGTCCGCTCTTTTGCTTTTGCAGACGAGACTTTTGATTGTGCTACGGGCGCTTCGATCGCGGCTGGATGAGTTGCGGGCGACGTCTTGTGCGAGCCGGACTTGGGCAATACGACGAGGAGGATCGCTGCCAGGGCGAGCGCCATGCCAATCCACGCGAGGGTGTAACGCTGCTTCGCGGGCGTCTCCTCACGGAGAGCGACCGGGGGATCAACCTCCTCGACTTCAGCGAGCGCAGCCTTGAGCTCGAGCCGCGCCTTGAGGTTCGAGACATTCCAGCGGCGCTTGGGAGTCTTTGCCAGGCAATGTCGCGCCAGTTCGAGATACGGCGCTGGCAATTCCGCGGGCAGGGGAACCATTCCATTCTCTTCCGTCTCCGGCGGACGTCCGGTGAGGCATTCGACGAGCGTCACGCCCAACGACCAGACATCGCCCGCGGTGGTGAGTTCGCCTGCGACGCATTCGGGCGCGCAATAGCGGGCGTTGCCATTGCGGCGCTCGCCGAGCTCGCCGACGCGGCAGATGCGATCGCTCGAGAGCTTCAATTGATCGCCGATGGCCATAATGTTCGACGGCTGGATGTGGCCGTGCACGAAACCCTTGCCGTGAATGTAGCCGAGGGCTTCCAACATGGGGCCGAGCATTTCCTTGGTTTCCGCAGGCGAGAGCGGGCGCTGGGTGAGAATCTCGGCGAGATTCTCTTCCGCATATTCCATGACGACGTAGAGCATGGGGGTGTTTTCGACCGTGCAGCGGCCCGCGTCGAACAGGCGGATCAGGTGCGGGTGCGAAAAGCGCGCGGCAAGCCGCCAGCGGGTGAGTTGAGGCTGCGCATTTCCGGGCGGCGCATCGATCAGCTTGATCGCGGCCCGATGGTTTTCGGTGTCCGCACACTCGGTCAGGAAGACGCCGCTGTGCTCGGTGCCGCCGAGGTACTGGATGAGCGGGAATCGTCCTTCGACGATTTGGCCCTGCAGATATCTTCGTGCTTCGATCATCGTTTTCTCCCATGCCCACTCCGTTGAGCTGGGGCGACGCGCGCGCTCGTGGATGCGAGGCCGGGGCTCCGATGGAGCGCCAGCGGATTCCACACGGAGGATGAATTCAAAACGAAAACGCCAGCCGACAGTTTGGCGGCCGCGCGGTTACCCGCGCTGGGGCCCCTAAATTGGCTGGGACTGCGTCCTGTCCGAGAGGCCAGTTTTGCCTGCCTCTCGATCACTATCGAGGAACCGACCGCATTATATCCATCCGGGCGCGAGAGAAAAGGAGAAAGTTCTGCCGGGAGGGTGGCCGGCTGGGGCTGCGTTTTGCCGCGAAATGGCTGCGATTTTTGCACCGGAACGAAACGCTCCCCCGGAACGTTAGAAGAATTTTAGGCGCGTCGAATCGAAGATACTACTGCTCTAAGGGCCAGTTTTAGAGCAGGTAGAGGGCCGATCGAGTCTTCGAGCGATTCGCTAAGAATCGTGGCCAGGGCCGCTCGGCGCCCCGCACTCTTTCCACAGCTTTTCCCAATTCCACATCCTGGACGTTAGCGCGCTCGGCAGCGGGAAGCCGAGCTGATGCGCGAACATGCACACCTGGCCGCGATGGTGAGCTTCGTGAGAGAGCATGTAGCAGAGCATTTCCACGCCGACGGGCCAGGGCTGGCCCCAGCCATCTCGGCGAAACTTCCCGATGCGGCCTTCACCGCCGAGCGCTTCCGCGAGCATCTCCCCGCAGCGAGCGGCGCTCTCGGCCAACGCTGCGCGGGCCTGCCGCGGCGTGCAATGCGCGCGGTCGAGCTGGCGCGGAACCTTGAGGTGCGGAGCTGTCAGCCTGATCCACTTCGTGCGGACGTTGTGCATGTGGGTAAAAATCGCCGCGATGGGGCGGATTTTGCCGGGTGGTTTGGCGTTCCATGCGGCAGGATCAAGATGTTCGATCAGGATCTGGTTCATGCGCTCGTTGGCAGCGAAGGTACGGACTGCGGCTCGGCCGAGTTGAGTATCAACCTTGCGCTGGCGGGTGGTCACGGCTCCTATTCCTTAACCCAATGATGGATGCACAGAGCTCTTACAAATTGAATATGTAAAGCAAAAAGCGGGTGAGGAACAAGTCCGCAACGAGTACGGTCAACGAAGACACAACAAACGCCATGATCGTGGCGCGGCCGACGCCTTCCGTACCGCCTTTTACGCGCAGCCCTTGATAACACCCGATTGTCGCGACGAAGAAACCGAAAACGAGCGGCTTCGAGAAACCAATCACGAGGTCGCCGGCGGCCAGCGCGCTGATGGCGCGAGTCCAGAACTGCTCCGCATTCAGGTGCAGCGTGATGCGCGCGACCAGGAATCCGCCGAGCAAGCCCGCGCAATCTCCGACCGCGACAAGCAGCGGCAGAATCAGCACCGTCGCGAAGACGCGCGGCGTCATGAGCTTGCTGATGGGATCGACGCCCATGCTCCGCATCGCGTCCACCTGTTCGGTTACCACCATCGAACCCAATTGGGAAGCCATTCCGGTCGCGTTCCGGCCGGCAACCAGAAGCGCACAGAATACCGGACCAAGCTCGCGGAGGAGCGAGAGCGAAAGGGCATCGCCCGTCAAAGCTGTTTCGCCGAAGCGCCTGAATTGCGAGGCTGCATTCAGCACGATTACGCCGCCCACGCAAATGAGCGCGACCACGATGATCAGCACCGAGCCCACCCCGATGAGATCCATTTGCTCGACCAAGTCGCCAAGGTAGCGCGTCGTGGTGAAGAACGCCCGGACCGACTGAACGGCGAGCGACGAGTAATCCTGCACGCAGAAAATCCACGACTTCAGCGTCTGCTGGATGCTTGAGGAAACCGATGTTGATTTCACAGTTGTGCCCCTCTTCAGAATGGATCGATCACCGGTGCCGAAACATTTGCAAGAAAGCTGGAACAGGAGCTTACATCAGGACGGCACCGTAGAAGCCAACGACCTAACCGCAGGACACTGCATTCCGGTGGCCGGAATGAGCGTTCGAAGAGCAGCCAAGTTGACTTTTCAGCCTGCGCCGCGTAGTTTGCGTGCATGTTAAAGCACAGTTTGATGGCCTGGATCGTCGTCCCGATACTTCTCGTCCTTAGTTCCGGCAGCCAGACTACGCGCCTCGATGACTCGACACTCCGAAGCGTCGATCGCGACACAAGCAACTGGCTTATGTACGGGCGGACGTACGACGACCACCGGTTCAGCCCGCTGAATCAGATCAACGAGCAAACCGTCGGCAAGCTCGGCCTGGCCTGGAGCCGGGAATTCAACACCACGCGGGGGCTGGAAGCGACGCCGCTGGTGGATGACGGCGTCATCTACACCACCGGTGACTGGAGCGTGGTGTACGCGATCGATGCGAAGACGGGAGAGCTCCGCTGGACCTACGATCCCAAGGTGCCACGCGCGCGCGCTTTGTTCATTTGCTGCGACGTGGTGAATCGCGGCGTCGCGCTATACAAGGGCAAGGTGTACGTGGGAACGCTCGACAGCCGCCTGATCGCTCTCGACGAACATACCGGCTGCTCCGGTGTGGTCGGTATCGACGGCCGATAGCGCCACCGAGGCGTACGCGATTACCAGCGCGCCGCGCATCGCCAAGGGAATGGTGATCATCGGCAATGCGGGCGCCGAGTTTGGCGTGCGCGGGTATGTGTCGGCGTATGACGCCGAAACCGGAAAGATGGTCTGGCGCACTTACACGGTGCCGGGCGATCCCATCGAAGGGGTTCGAATCGAAGGCGCTGGAAAGCGCCGCGAAAACCTGGAGCGGCAAATGGTGGAAAACGGGCGGCGGCGGCACGGTCTGGGAAGGAATCGTCTACGACCCTGAGCTCGACCTGCTGTACTTCGGCACGGGCAATCCTACCGCCTG
Organism: uncultured Acidobacteriota bacterium; assembly: GCA_963814735.1. Classification (GTDB taxonomy): domain Bacteria; phylum Acidobacteriota; class Terriglobia; order Acidiferrales; family UBA7541; genus Palsa-295. The sequence goes on from CAWFEC010000002.1 coordinate 243,160, forward strand.
GTATCGCTCGCTCCGCGGCGGAGGCGACTGTCTGTATACCGCGTCGATCGTGGCCGTGCACGCCAGCAACGGCGAAATCGCCTGGCATTTTCAAACCACGCCCGGGGACAACTGGGACTACGACGCCACGCAGCCGCTGGTGCAGGCCGACCTGACCATCGGCGGGCGCGCGCGAAAAGTGATCATGCAGGCGAATAAGAACGGGTTCTTCTACGTTCTCGATCGCGAGACGGGAGAATTCATCTCGGGCACGGCATTCGTAAGCGAAATCACGTGGGCCACCGGGCTCGATCCCAAGACCGGGCGGCCGATCGAAACGAAGACGGCCTACGAAGGCATGAAAGCCGTGATCGTCTCGCCCAGCCCGGACGGCGCGCATAACTGGAACCCAATGTCCTTCAGCCCGGCCACGGGGCTCGTCTATTTGCCGGGGAAGGTGGGCACGCACATGTTGCACGCGCCCGATGCAAAATGGAAATACGATCCCGATGATCTGAATATAGGCATGGACAACGTGTACGATGGCCCGCTCAACGCCAAAATGGCCACTCTGCCGCCGCCAACCGGAGAGCTCGTAGCGTGGGATCCGGTGCGGCAGCGCGCGGCCTGGCGCGCGAAGTATCCCGTAGCGGAAGGCGGCGGAACGCTTGCAACGGCGGGCAACCTGGTGTTTCAAGGGCGCGCGGACGGCATCTTCGCCGCCTATCGCGCCACCGACGGCAAGCAACTGTGGACATTCAACGCGGGCACCGGAATCATCGCGGCTCCCGTGACTTACCAGATTGACGGCGTTCAGTATGTGTCCGTGCTCGCGGGATGGGGTGGAACCGCCGGATTATTCAACGCACCCGGCTCGGGTCCGGTAAAGCCCGGCTATGGACGGCTTCTCACGTTCATGCTCGGCGGCACCGCCATTCTTCACCCCCGCGCTTACGGCCACACGAATCCTCCGCCGATGCCGTCCATCAGCATCAACGCGTCGCCGCAAGAGGTGCATCAAGGGGCGCTGCTTTACGGCGGCAACTGCGCGCATTGCCATGGAATCAACGCCGTGGCAGGGATCGTGCCGGATCTCCGTTACTCGAGTAAGAGGGTCCTCGAAGGGTTCGACGGCATCGTTCTCGGTGGGAGCCGCGCCTCGCTCGGCATGCCGTCGTTCGCGAAAATCCTGAGCGCCGAGCAAGTGCGCGCGATCCAAGCCTATATCGTTTCGCGCATTCGCGAATCAGCCAAACCTGCGGAAGGCCAGCGCAAGCAGTGAGAATTGCCGGCCCACGGCGGAAGTGCATCTGAGGATCGCGCCTTGAATTCGGCCCACCTGTGACCTCGCCCCGAACTATGCCCCCACTTTTGCCGCCCGAGGCGTTAGGACCGCAAGCACGATAGCGATCAGCAACAGAGCCGGCACATCGCCGAGCAAATGTCCGCGATGCTCTGGGTAGACGATGGCCTGCGCCGCCATGATGCCGCCATGCACAACACTCGACCAGACTGTGAACCAGATAAGACTCAGATGCTTGAGCGGGTTGCGCGCCGCGAGTAAGAGGAAAACTCCGAGTGTGGCGTAAATCCCCAAGATCATCTGCAGATACATCGAGGGCCCACCCATGTGCCACGCCCATCCCGACGGCCAGACAATGGTCAATGGATACACGCCGACGATGAAGATGATCCCAACCACCACGAGCGCCACGCGAAGGGGAGTGAGCCTATTGTCGGTCTCCATGAGGGTTCCTCCTTGTTGTTCCATCATTTGTAATTCAAGCGACAGGTCCGAAGTAGCGGCATTAAAACACAAGACAGGAAAATCGCCCAGTGCTAAAAGATCGTCCGGTCGGCGCGGTAATCATCCGCTGGGAACTGATTGCTGCGATGCGAAGCAACGAGTAGAATCCGCACGAGCAGGAATCTCTAAATCGGGAATTCCGGATGAGTCCAGAAAATCCCGCAGCCGACCTTCATCAGCCAGGATCAGAACAGCGCAGGAGTTCGCGTTTCCCTGTCACTTTGGTCTTGCTGGCACAATGGAAACAGGACAATGTGATTTTCAGCGAGGACGCTCAAGTTCTTCAGGCTAACCTTTACGGGGCGACCCTGCGGATGAAGGCCCGGCCGCCCATCGGCACCGAAATACAGTTGACCAATCGCTTGTCGAACGAAACGGTCCAAGCGCGAGTCGTGGCGATTCGCTCGAACATGGACGTAGCGGTGGAGCTCCGCTTGCCGAGTGAGACGTTCTGGGGCACCACGTTCCGGCTCAAGAAGGCAGCTGCCGATTTGCGCACCATCGAACAGGCAATCAAGGAAGGAGGAGCGGACCCGCGCGTGTTGCGTGAGTTCCGCGAAGCTGTGGATTTCGTGCGAAAATCCGCCTGGGCCGTTTACGAATACCAGGAGCGCCGGTTCCAGGAAAAGGATGCGTCCACGGTGCTTTCGCTGCTCACGCTTGAGCGAGTGCGCCGCGGCACCAAGCTAAACAACGACATCGCATCAGATTGGGACGCCCACGAGCTGACTTCCGACACGCCTGGAATTGCCGAACTCTTGCGGGCCATCGAGAGTGTTGCCAAGCGGCTAAAACCGGCACAATCGAAGCCGGAGAAGTAAAGTTGTGCGGCGATCGCCGCGGCTCTAATCCTGTTTGGTGAACGAGAACTTGACGGTGCGCGGAGCCCCGCCACCGCCGCCCGGGCCGCCGCCTTGTCCCGTGCCGCCGCTGATCACCATGTCGTTGGTGTAGTGTTTGCCATCCGCAGCAAGCGTCCAGACATCGTGAAACTTCCGGCCGTTCTTCATGGTGGTATCGACGGTCAGAACGTTGCCTTCCATCTTGCCGGTGGCTGTCGCGCCGTCCCACATCCCGTTGTCCATGGTGACGGTGCTGCCGTCGGTCGGGTACTTGCGAATGATCGTCATTTCCGGACCGCCGTTGCGGCCGGGCTGCAATTCCGTCATGACGATTACTTTGCCGTCGAGCGCCAGCTTGCGCGTCATCGTCGGAGTGCCCGGATCGCTTTTCCAGGTTCCAACGAAATCTTGTGGGCCCTCCGCGAAGACAGGCAGGGCGACGATCAAAAAAATCGCGGCATACAACAGTCGCTTCATGGTGGCTCTCCTCAATTGCGGCTACTTCCCAAAAGATACTCTACAGCCGTTGGCCCTCGGAAGTAATCAATAAGAGCAAGAGTTGGCGGCGGCTCGTGATTAGGGCCGATTGCCGGACTGTCCTTTCCTGGATCGCTGTTGGCGCAAAATTGACGGGATGGCGGATAGGGGCGCGAAAAACGGACCAGCCCCGCCAGGAGCGATATTGATCTAATTCTGTGTCGCTCGTGGTTAGTGCGAAGACCAAGCTAGGAAGCCCAAAAAAACCAATAATAAGAGACCAAGCGCCACAGAAGTTATCTTCTGACGGCGCATCGCTCGCTTCTGGATGTCAATTGACTCCGTCTGGTTCTTAAGCGCGTCCTTATAATTTTCAACATGCAGCTTCTGTAGGTCTCTGATTTCTTCCAAAAGCTTTATCACTTGTTCGTCGGCCACAGTTTCCTCCAAAGCCACGTAACCGTAGCTCCGCCGACTTCCTATTGTCAATAAGGCCCGCTGCGTGAAACTTGGTCGATTTCCTGGCAGCAAAAAACAAATCAGATCAGTGGCCCTGGGGATAAGCCCTGAAAGGGTGGCTCCTTTTTCGCGTTCATCCACTATCCCGGCGCGAAATTGACCCGCCTCTTCGCAGCGCCTATACTTTTCATCGAAGCAGAGTTTCGCGGCAGCCGGCTTTGCGGAATGGGCCGCGCGCAGCTGCTTTCGCAGAACGAGGAACCGATGCCAGAGCCTGGAACCGCCGCCGTCAATCGCGAAGTTTTTCAAAGCGCCTACGCGGGAAACGCGCCTTGGGATATCGACAGGCCACAGGCCGTATTTCTAGCGGTGGCCGATCGGATCGCGGGTTCCGTCCTCGACGTAGGCTGCGGGACGGGGGAAAACGCGCTGTTCTTTGCGGCGAGAGGTTGCGCGGTGACCGGCGTCGATTATCTCGAGCCGCCGATTGCGGCGGCGAAGCAGAAGGCGGCGGAACGCGGGCTTGCCGCCACGTTTCTCGTGGCGGACGCAGTGAAATTGCAAGAGCGGACTGAGCGCTTTGACAACGTGATCGAATCCAGGTTTGTTCCACGTTTTCGCGGATGAAGGCCGCGCTCAGTACGTGCAGGGCCTCAAGACGGTGCTCAAGCCGGGAGGGCGGCTGTTTCTGCTCTGCTTCAGCGACAGGACGCCCGGAAACATCGGGCCGAGACGCGTGACTGAGAAAGAGCTGCGCGATTCCTTTGCCGATGGCTGGCAGATCGAATCGATCGAGGCGTCGCGGTTTGAGGTGCGTCCCGAAGCAAAGGCGATCTTCGCGGGCGAGGAACCCAAGACCTGGTTCATGATCGCAAGACGCACGGCCTGAAAGGAGATTCACCGTGGAAAATCCTGTGATCCTGAGCGCCGTTCGCACGCCGATCGGCAAATTCATGGGCGGGCTTTCGCCGCTCACCGCGACCGAGCTGGGCGCGCGCGTTGTTGCGGAATCCGTGCGCCGCGCGGGCATCGAGCCGAAGCTGGTCGACGAAGCGATCCTGGGCAACGTGGTGCAGGCGGGACTCGGGCAGAATCCCGCGCGGCAGGCGGCGCTGAAGGGCGGACTCGATCCGCGCGTCGCCGCGATGACGATCAACAAAGTGTGCGGTTCGGGGCTCAAGGCGGTTGGGCTTGCGGCGCAGGCAGTGGCGCTCGGCGAATCGGAAATCGTGGTGGCGGGCGGGATGGAGTCGATGTCGAACACGCCGTACCTGATGAAGGGCGCGCGCGCCGGATTTCGGCTCGGCAATGCCGATCTGCTCGACTCGATGATCACCGACGGTCTGTGGGACGCCTACGAAGATTTCCATATGGGCATGACCGCGGAACTGGTCGCCGAAAAATACGGCATCTCGCGCGCCGAGCAGGATGCCTTCGCGCTCGAGAGCCATCGCCGCGCGGTGCACGCGATCAAGTCGTGCTTTGTGAGCGAGCAGATCGTGCCGGTCGAGATCGCGCAGCGCAAAGGCGCGCCGGTGATTATCAAGACCGACGAATCGCCGCGCGAGGATACTTCGCTCGAAGCGCTGGCGAAGCTGAAGCCCGCGTTCAAAAAGGAAGGCGGCACGGTGACCGCGGGGAATGCTCCCGGCACGAATGATGGCGCCGCGGCGCTGGTGGTGACGAGCGAACGCACCGCCGCGCGCCTCGGCAAGCAGCCGATGGCGCGAATCGTCGCGCAGGCCGTGAGCGGCGTCGAGCCGAAGTGGGTGATGATGGCGCCGGTGGATGCGGTTGAAAAGTTGCTCGCGAAAACCGGGTGGGATCGCGATCGCGACGTCGATCTCTACGAATTGAACGAAGCATTCGCGGTAGCCGCGATCGCTGTAACACGCCAGCTCAAGCTCGATCCCGCCAAGGTGAATGTGAACGGCGGCGCGGTCGCGTATGGCCATCCGATCGGCGCATCGGGCGCGCGCATCCTCGTCACGCTGCTCTACGAATTGCAGCGCCGCAACCTCAAGCGCGGCATCGCCGCGCTCTGCCTCGGCGGCGGCAATGCGGTAGGCTTGGCGATCGAACGCCTCTAGCGGGAGCAGTACCGGCTGTGGAGGATCGATGAAGCACGCCGCCGTCGGTTTTCGCGCGCACTCAGGCTGGACTGCGCTGATTGCGCTCGCCGTGAACAATGGTGTGCCGACGGTGCTCGCGCGCCAGCGTGTGCACCTCGTTGAAACCTTCGCCTACGAATTTCGCCAGCCGTACCACACCGCGGAAAAGCTGCGGTTCGACGAGGGCCGCGCTTTCGTTGCGCGCATGCAGACAGAAGCGCGACGCCTCGCGTTTCATGCGATCCGCAAGCTAAAAGCCGAGCTGCAAGAGCGGGGCTACTCGCTCGCCCGCTGCGGACTTCTGCTCGCTTCCGGAAGAACACTGCCCAGTCTCGACCGGATTCTCGCGTCTCATTCGCTGATCCACGCTGCCGATGGAGAGCTTTTCCGCGAAGCGCTGCTTCACGCAAGCGCCCGCTGCGGCCTCAAGCCGCTGGCGGTGAAGGAGCGCGAAGTTCTCGATGCGGCGTCTCGCGCTCTTCGCCGCAAGCCCGGCGAATTGACGCACCGCGTCGCCAATCTCGGCCGCCCGCTCGGGCCTCCGTGGTCGCAGGATGAAAAGTTGGCGTCTCTGGTGGCATGGCTTGCGATGTCAGCGCGGCCGGCGCGCGCAGCGGGGCGCGCATAGGAGGTTCCGCGTACGCGCGCGCAACTTCTAGCTGTTGGGTGTTGCTGGGCTTGCGTTTGTGCTGAGGTCGTGGCCGCAGAACGGGCAGAACTTGTCGTTTTCGACGACTTCGCGCTTGCAGCTTGGGCACGAAGGATGCAAGTCGCACCGGCACGTGGGGCAGAAGTTGAAGCGCGGGCCCACCGTCGCGCCGCACTTCGGGCAGACGTAGGGCAGCGGCTCGCGCACCAGAAAGTAGATGATGAATCCGAGCGCGACGTACGCCGGCATCAGGATGATGCAAAGTATTGTCCACAGGGCCGCATTCATGCCGCGGCGTTTCGCGTCGCGATTCACGTAGCCGAGCAGCAGGAACCACGGGAACGAGAAAACGGCGAAGAGCGTAACGGTCCCCGCCAAAGCCAGCGACGATACCACCGGGTTGCCGGGCTCCGGCCACACGACGCCGTTATTCGCGACGCCGAACAGATTGATCAGCAGCGCAAGGATCTGCGCGATCACGAAAATGATACTCAGCGTGATCACGATCCACCGCGGGATCACCTTCAGCTCGTCGCGAAAGCGCCAGCGCTCGTTCTTGCGGCGCAATCGAATCAACCGCATGCGTTCATTCCAGGCGTTGCTGACGCCGGAGCCCAGTCCTGAATCTTTTTCGCTCATGGTTCCTCGCTCTCCGCTTTCCATTGCCTGTCCGCGCACACCTCTTCAGTACGGTTCCTGATCCCACTCTCTTTTTCGGCTGGCAAGCACGGCGCCCGCGGCCAACAGCGCCGGAACCGCCCACCACAGCACGAATCCGAGCACCCAAAGCGGCTTCGGTATATCGGCGTGCTCGCCGACCCACGCGAATCCTCGCCACACCCATGGCGCCGAAGCGACTCCCAGCGCCCATGAAACGCCGCTGACGGCCCACAGCAGCTTCCGCCCCGCGCCGCGCTCGTGCAGTTCATCCGCGCGCAGGCGGACACTCATTTGCGCGCGCCTCGCGAGGCCGCGCGGCAATTCGATCCTCGCGCTGCGCAGCGAAGCCAGCGCGCGCTCCGTTTCTCCCGCAACGCGCACGCACGCATCGCAACCGCGGAGATGTTCCGCGAGCCAGGCGCGGTCCGCGTCCGCGCAAAATTCCTTCGACGCGCTCCCGATCGATCAGGCGCTTGGCGCGCGCATGCATGTCTTCGCTCATACTCGTCCCTCCGGCAGCATCTCGCGCAAAGCCTCGAGCCCGCGATAGAGCCGCGACTTCACCGTCGAAATCGGCGTGCCCGTGATCGATGCGATCTCTTCGAGCTTCATTTCCTCCTGGAAGCGCAGCATCAGCACTTCGCGGAAGACGGCCGGCACGCGTCCGAGCAGCATCTGCACCGTGGCATCGCTCTGCTGCTGGACGGCGCGCTCAAGCGGCGATTCTTCCGCCAGCGCGGCCGGCTCAAATGCGGGCGCGTCGCCAGCGGGCGTCATCAGCTCGTCGAGGCTGCTCGGCTTCTTTTTGCGTTGCCAGTCGATCACCAGATTTCGCGCGATCGCGAAAAGCCACGCCTCGAATTTCCACTTGCCGTTGTACTGATGGGCGCGCTCGAGCACGCGCATCCACGTCTCCTGAAAGAAATCCTCGGCATGCTCGCGATTGCCGGTGAGGTAGACCAGATAACGGAAGAGGCGATATTGATACTCCTCGATCAGGCGGTCGAGCAGATCGGGATCGCGGCGATTCAGGCCGCGCGCGAGAGCTTGCGTATCGTCTTCAAGCATCGTGGAAAATAGCAGCCCCGCCCGCCCTGCACCCCAGAGCACGTTCGACCTGTTTGCCGCCGCGGTTGCGAAGATGGCGCTCATTCTACTTGGTATACGTCCCGGGCCGCCAAAAAGACGCATGGTCCGGACGCCGGGCCGGGAAGCGCACTGCTGCTGGCGCAAGACGCGGCTTTCAGGTAACAATGGCACGCCGACTATGTTCTGCCCGAGCTGCAAGACCGAATATCGCCCCGGATTCACGAAGTGCGCCGATTGCGACATCGCGCTCGTCGACCATTTGCCCGCTGGCGGCCCGCCGGGCGTCCAGGATGCTGCGACAGACTCGGAGGGCCGCGAGTTGCTCTGGAGCGGCCTTTCCTCCAAGCTCTACGAAGCCATTCGCGACGCCCTTGACGCCGCTGGAATTTCCCACACCGATGTGGAGAAGGAGTTCGGATCTCTGCCGACATTTGCGCAGAGCGCGCAGCTCATCTGGATTGATCCGCGCCTGCGTGACGCCGCGCGGTCCGTTTTGCATAAAGTGCTTGCCGATCGTGATCCCGAGGACATGAGCCACAGAGATGCGAATTCGGATCACTTGGCATGGATGGATCCTTTCAACGTTCGCCGTGAGGTGTACGCGAGCCAGTCAGAACCGCCGGAACCTGCGGAGGGCGGGGAATTGCCCGAGTCGGGCGCGGATACCGAGCCGCCTCCGGACGATAGCCCCGAAGATTTCCGTCCCGAGGATGCGACCTCGCAGGTGTGGGCCGGCGAAGATATGGACATCGCGCAATTCCTGAAGGACAGCTTGAGCGGTATCGGAATCGGCTGCGTTGTCAGCAAGGACGGTGGCAAGGGCCGCGTTCTCGTGCTGCCGGCCGACGAGAAGCGCGCGCGAGAGATCGTCCGCGAGGTCGTCGAAGGCGCGCCGCCCGAGTAGCCTTCTCCGCCTCCTTCGCTTCCTTTGCCTCCTCCACTTCGTTTATCATGATCGCCATCATGTCGGCCGAATCGATCAAAACCGTCGCCGTGCTTGGCGCGGGGACCATGGGCAATGGGATTGCGCATGTCTTCGCGCGCGCGGGGTATCGCGTGCTGCTACGCGATGTGGACAAAGCTGCGCTCGACCGCGGCCTCGAAACCATCGGCAAGAATCTCGATCGCGAGGTGAAGAAGGGCAAGCTCAGCGACGCCGATAAAGCCGCCGCGCTCGCCCGCATCCAGCTTGTTACGGATACCGTGCCGCTGGTGGGCGCCGATTTCGTGGTCGAGGCTGTCCCCGAGGTGCGCGATCTGAAAGATTCGCGTGCTCAAGGAAGTCGACCCGCTGCTTGGCCCCGGCGTGATCCTTGCGAGCAACACCTCTTCGATTTCAATCACCGAGCTTGCGGCGCAGACGCGCCGCCCCGACCGCTTCATCGGCATGCATTTCATGAATCCGGTGCCGGTGATGGTGCTGGTCGAGGTGATCCGCGGGCTGGCGACGAGCGACGCCACCTTCGGCACGACGATGTCGCTGTGCGAAAAGCTCGGCAAGAATCCGGTCGCGGTGAATGATTCGCCGGGGTTCGTGTCGAATCGCGTCCTGTTGCCGATGATCAACGAAGCCGCTTACGCGGTGATGGAAGGCGTCGCCACGCCGGAAGCGGTCGACGCCGTGATGAAGCTCGGCATGAACCATCCGATGGGCCCGCTCGAGCTCGCCGATCTCGTCGGGCTCGATGTGTGCGTCGATATCCTCGACGTCCTGCAGAAGGGCCTCGGCGATCCGAAATATCGCGCGTGCCCGCTGCTGCGGCGCTACGTCGCCGCCGGCTGGCTCGGCCGCAAATCCGGCCGCGGCTTCTACCAGTATTAGGTACGAGATTTCCGATCAGCTGAGCGCTGCATTTATAATTTTTACGACCGGGTAGAAGCCGCCGAAGTACTGCGAGCCCGGAGCCGCTTTGCTCTTGAACTCGTCGAGGAGGTGCTTCTTCAACTTGTTCCGCGCGCTCTCCTGCTCCTCTCTCGAGCCTTGAGTGGCCTCTTGCACCAAATCAGCGTGTTCGCTATAGACGGCGGTCCTGATTGCGTCGGGGAGCAGGCCTTCGATATTGCGCTTGCCTGCGCTGTTCACTCCCACAGGCATGTGGTGCTTCTTTTTTTCCAGGCTTAGGACTCCGAGAGTCTTTTCCAACTGTCTTTCGGCATCGAGGTCATAGGTGACAAAGAGCTTTCTGTAGCGGTTTTTGATGAAGCGCAAGAGAACCGTGTTTTGCAGATTGCCGGTTCCGTCATACGCGACGATCTCACCCGAGAAATTGAGCCGATTGCTACCGTGCTTCGGATCCTTCAGCATCTCGAAGTACTGCTTGTCTGTATCTCCCTCGACGAGGAGTATTGAGTCCGAACCTGACATTATCAGTTCCTTCCACGGTCGGAACTCGTCCGATTCGAGGCCTAGAGCTAAACCGAAGGGTTTCATCCAGTTGTCTCCAGTGGTGTCAACGCGCTCGGTTTGGCGCGCTTGTTTGTAGGCAGTGCGTCTGGACAACAGGATGTTAGAAACTGGACTGTTGACGTTCAGTAGGTAGGGGCTGTGAGTTGTTACAATGACCTGCACTTGGAACTCTTCTGACAGATCATGAAGCACGCGGCCAAATTCAGCTTGTGCGGCCGGGTGCAAGAAGCTTTCTGGCTCCTCAACTATGATCACCGGAGTCATCTTCGAGGCCGAAGGCTCTAGCTCGCTGAGCTGCTTAGCACGAAACAGGGCGAGTAGAATTAGTGTTCGGTTCTTGGTACCGCCGCCCCAGTCGTCGAGCGGCACCACAAATTTTCTCTCGCCCAGCGTGACGCTGAACGGCACGGAAGCGAAATCAAACGCCGGCATCGACAATCCGACCTTGTACTTCGTATCGAGCCGACCCAAAAGGCCTTCCAGTTCGCGCTGGTGGCTCTTTGAAATCCTACCCATGCCTCTATTGACGGTGGCCTTCATTGAAGCAACGAGAGCCTCGTGCTCCGGTGAAACTGCCCGAATGTACCCGACTTGATTCAGTCGAAGGGGGACCGGGAGCTCGATTTGCGTGGAATTGTGAAAAAGGATGCTACCAGACGACTGTAAGCGCTTCAGGACTTCTTGCGCCTCGATACCACTGTACTGTTTTGTTTGGCATCGCACCTGAACAGTTGGTTCCGAGCTGTCCGCGCGGAGTGTGACGGTTACCCCCAAGCCTATGGTCGCTTCCGGTGCCTCCAGGGAGAGCTGCTTTGTCAGGAACTGGAAAAAACCTGCGTCTCTTTCCTGTTCAATCGACAGGGCCACCTCCAGGTGGATCATCCGTTCGGACGGCTTTGACTCTTTCCATTTCGGGTAGTCCTCCTTAAGCGAAATTTCTTCGCGCTCTCCAAAATTGAAAATTCGAAATTGGGAATCTTCCTTCATCAGCGCCCTCACCGCGCGCACTACGTTGGTTTTGCCGCAATCATTAGGGCCGCAAATTGCTGTATAAGGAGACGGAAAATCGAGATCGACAGACTCCAGGGTCCGAAAATTCCTGATTCTCAGTTGATTCAGCCTCAATTGATTCCCTCCGTGTTCTTCTAGATTCGCGATGTGCCTTGGCCGTGTTCGGGGACGTTCCGACCCGGCGCAGTTTACAACAACTGAGATCGTATCGGGTCAGTTAACCAAGGCTTTGCCGGCCAAAGGCGATCTGGAAGCGGCCTATTTCCGTTCTTTCAAATACTCGCCCGGAAGCTGAATCAGCACACCTGCGATGACTTTCCCCAGCAGGCGCCCGAAATCGTGCACATCGCCGGTGAGCAGATGAGTCGCCTGCGCTTCGATGGCGGCGGCGAGAATCGGCTTGTCCTTTTCGGGCAGGGGAGTGCCGGGCGGCAATCTCGCAGACGTGGCGTCGACGAGATGAATTGGGCGGCACAGCTTTTCGAGCTGGTCGCGTTGCGAAGCTTCCGCGAGATTCACGCGGGCTTCTCCCATGGCGTATCGCGACGTGTATAGGGTGCAGTCGGGAAGTTCCCACAGGCGGAGCAGGCCGGCGTTGGGCCGGGAGGCCGCTGAGGAAAGAACGTTCGCGTCGAGAAACAAACGGTCCATGAAATTTTATTTTGGGCGCTGGTGCTGGATCGAATCAGGATTCAGGCCCAGCTTTCGCACGGCCTTGCGAGCCTCGCGATAGTCTTCGGCGGTCGTGGCGTTCGACAGCATGAACTCCGCCTTGCGCTCGGGGGTGTAGCGCTCGACGGGAACGATCACCGCCGGGCGGATCAGGATGCCGTCGTCGCGAGCCTCGGCGGTGACGATGGAGCCTTGTTCGATGCCGAATTGCTTGCGCAGTTTGGCCGGCACGATAATGGCGCCGCGCTTCCCGACTCTGGCCGATTCCATGGAATCCTCCCTCGATCACGCCCGCATGCCAGTATATCAGACATTCAGGCATTCCAAATTATATTTGCCTTTTGTTCGCCTTCTGATATTCTGCTCCTCGATAAATGGCCCGGCCGTCCAAAGCGCTCTCTGGTAGAATCGGGCCGCTCACCACGGCGAGCAAGCTCGCTGCGGCGGGACCTAAACGAAATCCCTTCGAGGTGTCAAAATGAACGACGAAAGAGCTAAGAATCTCGACCTGGCAATCTCGCAAATCGAAAAGCAATACGGCAAAGGCTCGATCATGCGCCTGGGCAGCAAGGACGTGCTCGTGCCCGTCAGCGTGATCCCCACCGGCTCGATCTCGATCGACGCGGCGCTTGGCGTGGGCGGCTTCCCGCGCGGCCGCGTGGTCGAAGTGTACGGCCCGGAATCGGGCGGCAAGACGACGCTCACGCTGCACGTGATCGCCGAGGCCCAAAAGCTGGGCGGCATCGCCGCTTTCATCGACGCGGAACACGCGCTCGATCCCACCTACGCGCGCAAGCTCGGCGTGGATGTCGATAATCTTCTCGTATCGCAGCCGGACAACGGCGAGCAGGCGCTCGAAATCGCCGAGGCCCTGATCCGCTCGGGCGGAGTGGACGTGGTGGTGGTCGATTCGGTGGCGGCGCTGGTGCCCAAGGCCGAGCTCGAAGGCGAAATGGGCGAGCCGCAGATGGGCTTGCAGGCGCGCTTGATGTCGCAGGCGCTGCGCAAGCTCACCGCGATCGTCTCGAAATCGCGCACCTGCCTGGTTTTCATCAATCAGATTCGCGAAAAGATCGGCGTGATGTTCGGCAATCCCGAGACGACCACGGGTGGGCGCGCGCTGAAATTCTACGCGTCGATCCGCGTCGATATCCGGCGCATCCAGTCGATCAAGGAAGGCGACCGCGTGGTCGGGTCGCGCACGCGCGCGAAAATCGTCAAGAACAAGGTGGCCGCGCCCTTCCGCGAGGCTGAATTCGACATCATCTATGGCGAAGGCGTTTCGCGCGAGGGCGATCTCCTCGATCTCGGCGTGATGAAAAATATCCTCGAGAAGTCGGGCACGTGGATTTCCTACAAGGGCGAGCGCCTCGGCCAAGGCCGCGAAAACGCGCGCCTCTTCCTCAAGGAGCACACGGACATCCGCGACAAAATCGAGCACGAGCTGCGCAAGTCGCTCGGGCTCACTCCGCTTTCAGCGGCCGAAGCCAAGAAAGAGGCTGCGGCGACCGATGGCGACAAGTCGCCCGCGAAAGCCGCCGTCGCAGGACAGGCTCGCGCCGCCGGCCGCTAGCACAGCGATCACGAAGGCACTCCACACAGGGCGACGGGCTCGATTTTTGCTCTGGGGTGTTGACTACAGGGCGGATTCGAGGGTGCCCCAGGACAGGCGAGCGCGGCTGCCCGATAACTGTACGTCGTGACAGGTGAAAGGTCCGCCGTAATCTGCCAATGTGGGTAGGACGATGAAGGATCGTCCTGCCCTCTGGACGAGGGTCGAGCGCTCTTTGACAATTGAAACTAGAAACGGGTTCCGCGAAACGAATGCCGGTGGCCGCGAAATTTACGCCGCTGTTCTAATCGACATTTGGCGATTAGAAATCGCCCTAACTCCTTGCAAACAAACGGCGGGTGCCACTTCTAATCGACAAACTTCGAGGGGGTACGCCGGTGGGCTACGGCGCCGATTCGAAGGCGCGGAAGCGGCGCTCGAGTTCCCACTGCGCGCGCGCTTTGTCGCTGTGCGCGAGAAAATCCGCGCATTTCGTGGATGGATTTTCCGCGCCAAGCGCATCGCCTGCGCAGGCTGCAACGGGCTCACCGAATGAATCTGGCGCGCGCCACAAGCCGTCGCCGGCAAGGAAGTCGTGTTCCATGCTGGTGCGAACCATCTGCTTTAGATCCGCGTAGCGCAATCCGTAGGTTTCGACCGCGCGAATGTATTCATGCGTGAGATTGATGCGCGAGACGCCTTCGTCATCGGTTGAAAGCGCAACCGGCACGCCATATCGGCGATAAACCGGCAGCGGATGTTCCTTGCCGACGATCCCAAGAATCACATCGTTGCTGGTGAGATTGATCTCGACCATCACGTGCTTCGCGGCCATCTCCCGCAGCAAATCGTAGGGACGATCCTCATACATCACATCCACGCCGTGCCCGATGCGCTCGGCGTGCGCCACTTCGACCGCCAGGCGAATGTGGCAGCACAGTCCCTCGTATGGAACGAGCCCCGGCGCGAGCTCCCCCGCATGCAGGCTGATATGCACCTTGGGATAGAGCCCGTGCAGGAAGCCGACCATGCGCATCTGCAGCGGGTAGTCGCGCATCGAGATGTAGCCGTCCTCCGGCATCACGAAATTGATGCCGACCACGCGCGGATCGGCCGAGGCGGTCTCGAATCCCAGTAGAGCCTGCGCGAAGACTTGCTGTTTCGGGAAGCCGCGCAGCACTTGATAGAGATAGCGGATCTCGACACGGCAGGCAGGCGCGGCGTCCGGCTTGCCGCAGTGCTCGAGCTGGCGGCGGCCGTTTTCCGCGCCGTCGATTTCGCCGCGCGCGACGGCGACATCGTTGCGCAGGCCGCGCGCGAGGAGTTCGTCGCGCAGCTTGGCGAAATCGTCGTTCCAGCCAACCTGCTTCGCGAGTTCGATCGTGCGATCGAAATTTGGAGTGTGCATCAGCTCGAGATACTGCTCGTTTTGCGCGGCCGCGCGCGTCGCGACTTCGTTCACCCACTCGCCGAGATGGCGCGGGCCTAGGATGTCGAATTTATCGAAGCTGTCGAAAAAGTGGTCGTGGCCGGTCGTGCCGGTGACGGGCACGAAGCTGCGCATCGAGAAGGCGTCGACGAGCGCATCGTACAGGTGCTGGTCATCGAAGGCGCGCGACGCGAGTACCTGGCCGTCGCCGCAGGTCGCCGTGAGCGAAGTCTCGGAAGCGCGCGGCTTGACGAACGAATGCGAGAGGATGTCGATGCACAGGCCGTCGTCGGCGCCGTCCTTGATAAAGGTTTCGGCGTACACCGCACCGGTGAGGTGCACGTGCAGGTCGGCGCCCTTGGGCATGCGGTAGAGAAATGTGTAGAGGTCGAGCGGATTCGCGCGCGCGGTTTCGAGCAATCGCTCGGCGCGCTGCTCGCCGGGAGTCTGCTGCGCGATCTTGCGAGCGGCGGCTTGCGCCGAAACGCACGCCGCGGCCAACAGAGCCAACGCTCCAAGGCAAGTTACACGGCGAATCGCCTGCACCAATCTCATTCGCTTTCTCCGGCCGGGATTCTGGCCGCGTCGGCCACCGCAACTGACAACCCGAGAAAAGTCTAGGATAACCGAAATTTTTGAGCGCTCATCAAAGTTATTGACGCCGTTGACAAGCCGCGCTACATACTTGCCTGCAAAACAACCAGGACGATCCGCAAAGCAAGAAATAGTAGTGACACAACGCAGCTTCAACGCAGTTTAGCGGGGAGACGGGAACGATGCCCTCGAATGTCGCGGGAGGACTCGAAGGAGTGGTGGCGGCGCGGACGCGCTTGAGCCACGTCGACGGACAGAACGGCGTGCTGATCGTCGGCGGCTACGAGATCGAGGATCTCGCGGGCCACGTGGGTTTCGAAGGCGCCGCGCACCTGCTCTGGCGCGGCCATTTGCCCGACCGCGCGGAACTGGCAAAGCTTTCAGCGGAAATGGCCGGGCTGCGAGAGCTGCCGCCGCTGACTCTCGAAGTGCTGCGCGCCGCAAAGTCAGCGCCGCCAATCGACGCGCTGCGCATGGCGTGCGCCACGCTGTCGCTCGGCCTGGCGAATCCCAACGCAATCACACCGGAAGCCGACACGGCGGCCGCGATGCGGCTGACAGCATGCTTTCCGACGGTGGTCGCCGCGCATGCCCGCATCGGCAAAGGCCTCGATCCGATTCCACCGCGGAAAGATCTCCCGCTCGCCGCCAACTTTCTTTACATGGTCCACGGAAAGGAACCCGATCCCACCGCCGCGCAGGCGCTCGATACGTATTGGGTGACGGTGATGGACCACGGGATGAACGCGTCCACGTTCACGGCGCGCGTCATCGCCAGCACGCGTTCGGATCTCGTGAGCGCGGTGACGGGAGCGCTCGGAGCGCTGAAAGGTCCGCTGCACGGCGGCGCGCCGGGACCTGTGCTCGATATGCTGCTCGAAATTCGCACCGCCGATCGCGCCGAGCCGTGGCTGCGCAACGAATTGGCGCAGGGCCGACGCATCATGGGCTTCGGCCACCGGATTTACAAAGTTCGCGATCCCCGCGCCGAAGTCCTCAGCCGCGTCGCTGAACGCATGGGCGGAGCGCAGCTTGAAAATCGGCAGCTGTATGAGCTCGCGCGCCACGTAGAGGCGACGGCCTTGCGCGTTCTGGCGGAGGTAAAGCCGGGACGCAATTTGCGCACGAATGTTGAGTTCTATACCGCGCTCGTGCTGCAGGCGCTGGGGCTCGATCCGAAGCAGTTTGTCGCGATGTTTGCGTGCGGTCGAACGGCGGGATGGTGCGCACATGTGATCGAGCAGCACGCGGAAGACCGCTTGATCCGGCCGCAATCGGAATATATCGGCCCGAGGGGCCTGGTGACAGTTTCGTAGATGCATATTCTTGCAGGGAAGGTAGATCGATGAGAACCAAATCGGTCATTTTGCTTGTCAGCGCACTGCTGCTGAGCGCGGCGCCGGCATTCGCGCACCACTCGGTGTCCATGTACGATATGGCGCACCCGACCACGGTGACCGGCACCGTGACGAAGCTCGACTGGACCAACCCGCACGGCTACATTTACGTGGACGTGAAGAACGAGCAGGGACAAGTGGAGCACTGGGCCATCGAAATCGACAGCCCAAACTTCCTGAAGCACAACGGATGGACCAGCACGACCGTGAAGCCCGGTGACACGGTCACCTGCACCGGCGGACGCGCGAAGAACGGCGCGCTGACCATGCGCTGCACGACGGTGAAGCTCTCGACCGGCGAAGTGCTCAGGTCGTAGAGCGGCATGACTTTCTACCATCTGTGTGAGCTGATTGAAAAAACCACGCTGGGGTCGGCAATTCGCAACTCGGACTGGCTTTTTCCGGCCATCGAATCGGTGCACGTCCTGGGAATTGTCGTGCTGGTAGGATCGACCGGCCTCTTCGACATGCGGCTGCTGAACACCGGTTTTCTGCGGCACGAGCGCGCGTCGCACGTGGGGAAGCAGGTGATGCCGTGGGTGTGGAGCAGCTTCGCGGTGATGTTCGTGACCGGCACGCTGATGTTTTCGTCGGAGGCCACGAGGTGTTATCAGAGTTGGTTTTTCCGGCTGAAGCTGATCTTGCTGGTGCTCGCGGGGCTGAACGCGTTCATCTTTCAATTCGGGGCGTATCGCGGAATCGCGAATTGGGATGAGGCTGGAACGAAAGTGCCCGGCGGCGCGCGTACGGCAGCGTGGGCGTCGTTGTTGCTTTGGGTCTTTATTGTTTTTGCGGGGCGAGGCATCGCGTACTACTGACGAGTTTAATGGGGGGTGAAGCATGCACTTCAGTATGTGGCTCGCACACACTACCCTTATCAGGTGGCTCAGTGATTCGGTGGTGATGTCGACGGCTGTAGAGGTACTGCATTACTTCAGCATGTTCCTGCTGGTTGGCTCGATCGTGCTCGTGGATCTGCGTCTCATCGGCGTCGCAGCGAAGCGCCGCAACGCCACCGAGCTCGCAAACGACCTCTTCCCGATCATGTGGACCGGTCTGGTTCTCAATTTTCTTTCGGGTTTCATTCTTTATGCCGGCGGCGCCCCGGACTACTACGGCAACCACGTGTTTTATCTCAAGCTCGGGGTCATTCTGGCGGCGGTGATTTTTGGAATCATCGTGCAAGCCAACGTGAAGAATTGGGACAGGCCAACGGGCATACCGGTGAGCGCCAAATTGCTGGCGTTCGTTTCGCTGGCGCTGTGGATCGGCTCGATTCTCGCGGCGGTCGAAGTGCCGGCCCTGACGGGCGTGGGATAAGGGGGCGCGAATGTACCATCTACTGTATTCCTTCTGTGAGTGGCTGCAGAACACGGGGTGGGCGCTGAACATCTCGGGCTCCACGTGGTCCTACCCATACGTGCAGGCGATTCATTTCACCGGATTGTCGCTGTGGGTAGGGACGAACATCGCCGTCGATCTGCACCTGCTGGGCATTGGCCCGAAACGGCTGACGTCCGCCGAATTAAATAACGCGCTCTTCGCCTGGAACTGGACGGGGCTCGCGATCGCGGTGACCGGCGGATTCATGCTGTTCGCGACGGCGGCGACGTCATTTATCGTCAATCCGGCTTTCCAGTTGAAGCTGGGCCTGCTGGTGCCGCTCGGGATCATTCTGCACATCGTGGTGCAGCAGAAGACAAAAATCTGGGGGCAGACGAAAGACACACCGGGAATGGCGAAATTCATGGGCGGACTGGAGTTACTGTGGTGGTTCGCCGTGGCGACGGCGGCCGCGTCGATTCCTTACTTCGAGCACGGATGATCGATTGAAGCGCTACTTCTTACGGATCGCGATTGGCATGGCCGTGATGGTGGCGCTGGGCGCTTGCTCCAACAAGGAATCGAGCCAATCCCAGCAGCCGGCGCCGACAGCCACTGTCGATCCCACCACGGCTGGAGCAATTTCGGGGACGGTGACCCTCGATGGCACGCCGCCGCCGGCTCGCCCGATCATCATGACGGCAGGGCCGGAGTGCGCGAAACTGCATTCGACG
Organism: uncultured Acidobacteriota bacterium; assembly: GCA_963814735.1. Lineage (GTDB taxonomy): Bacteria > Acidobacteriota > Terriglobia > Acidiferrales > UBA7541 > Palsa-295. Next base: position 262,352 of record CAWFEC010000002.1, read on the forward strand.
CCGCTGACGTACCCATCGGTTGTGACGGGCGACCACGGAGCGCTGGCGAATGTGCTCGTCTACCTGAAATCGGGGGTCGGCAACTATCGCTTCGATGTTCCCACGGCGCCCGCGACGCTCGATCAGGTGGGCTGCATGTACCAGCCGCACGTGCTGGGGCTGATGACGCGGCAGAAGCTCGATATCAAGAACACCGATCCGATCATGCACAACGTTCATCCTGTGCCGCATGAGAACCGCGCGTGGAATCAGTCGCAGCCGGTGGGCTCTGCGGCGATCGAAACAGAGTTCGACAATCCCGATTTCGCCATACCCGTGCTGTGCAACCTGCATCCGTGGATGCGCGCGTACGTGTTCGTATTCTCGCATCCGTATTTCGATGTGACGACGGCGGCCGGAACGTTCGACCTGAAAAACGTCCCGCCGGGAACGTATACGGTCGAGGCTTGGCAGGAAAAATACGGCAGGCAAGATCAGACGGTGACGATCGGGCCGAAGGAATCGAAGACGATCGCATTTACCTTCAAGGCCGGATCGTAGCAAAGCTGCGGTTCCAATCGGTTTATGAAATCCTTACACAGGGCTTACACCTCGTTTACCGCGAGCGCCGTAGTGTGATAGAAGTCCCATACGGCAGCTAACAGGAGCGTTTCGCCATGACGCGCGACGCCCAGATGACGACAACCCCTCAGCCCGGCGAACAAATCGGCAGCTACCGGATCGACAGCCTCCTGACGCAAGGGGGAATGGCGGCGATCTTTCGCGGCACGGACGTGCGCACGGGCCGGCCCGTCGCAATCAAGATTCCACACCCGGAAAGCGAAACGGACGTCCTGTACTTCGATCGTTTTCATCGCGAGGCGGAGATCGGCCGGAAGCTGGACCATCCCGGCGTGGTGAAAGTGCTGCCCGATGAGAAGGCCGGGCGCGCCTGCATGGTGATGGAGTGGGTAGAAGGACGCCCGCTGCGCAAGATCCTCGACGAGGAGAAAAAACTCTCGCCCGAGAGGGCTTCGCGGATCACGATTCGCATCTGCGAAGCGCTCGGCTACATTCACGGGCACGGAGTGGTTCACCGCGATCTGAAGCCGGAGAACATCATGGTGGACGACCAGGATCACATCAAACTGGTCGACTTCGGCATCGCCGGCGAAGCGAACGCGCGCCGAATCACATTTGCGAAATTCTCGAAGGCCATGGGCACGCCGGATTATGTCTCGCCCGAGCAGGTGAAAGGCAAGCGAGGCGACGGGCGCAGCGACATCTACGCTCTGGGCGTGATCCTGTACGAAATGCTGACGGGGCAGGTGCCGTTTGGCGGGCCGAATCCTTTGGCGGCGCTGAACCAACGGCTGCTGATCGCTCCGCCTCCTCCGCGGGAAATCGATCCGTCAATCGCGCCGCAGATGCAGGAGATTATTTTTCGCGCGCTGGAACGGGATCCCGTTAATCGGTATCAGACGGCGCGCGATTTCGCGCACGACTTACAGAATCCGCAACAAGTGGGAATCACGGAACGCCAAGAAATGAGCCACAGCGGCCTGGTTCACGCGCCGAAGACGAAACGTACGTGGTACTACCTGGCGCTCGCGCTGATTCCCATCGCCATCTTCGCCTTGCTGCTCTTCATAGCGCATTCACGGTAATCCGCTTACATCTCGCCGCGTTTCTATTCGAGCGAATTGTCTTTAATCGCAAATTTGAATGGCACGCAATCCGATTTTCGATTGCGCGCGGCGCGGCGGCTTTTCTACAGTGAAGTATGAACGCGCAACTGGATCAGAGCGAAGGATCGGCCGAAGCGATGGCCGAGCGGCCTGACATCGGCATCGAAGCGCTGCACGAAATCGGCGAGCGCATCGCGGCCGCCGACCCGTTGCACATGGTGCTGAAGCTCGTGGTTGAATTCGTCTCGAGCGTGGTGAAGTGCGATTCGTGCTTCGTCTACGTCATCGAGGGCAACGAGCTGATTTTGCGCGCCTCGCAGAATCCGTATTCCGAAGTCGTGGACCGGCTGAAGATTCGCATGGGGCAGGGAATCACCGGATGGGTCGCGGAGCACAAGAAGCCCGTGGCGATCGCGAGCGAGGCGGCGCTCGACCGGCGGTTTCAGTCCTTTCACGAATTGCCCGAGGACAGGTTCGAGGCGTTTCTTTCGGTGCCGATATTGTGTCGCGACAAGCTGGTCGGCGTCATCAATGTGCAACACCGCGAGCCGCACACGCACAGCCAGCGCGAAATCCAGCTGATTTCGACGATTGGATTCCTGGTTGGTCCGGAGATTGAGCTGGTACGCCTGGAGGCCGAAAGCTCGCGCTCATCGGAATTGTCGGAAGCGCTTGAGATGGTCGAGCGAGCGAAGGCGGTGCTGCGCTGCGAACTCGGCGTGAGCGAAGAACAGGCTGCGGCGATACTGCAACGAGAAAGCCGCCAGCGGCGAAAGTCGATGAAAGAAGTCTCCGAGGCGATTCTGGTGGCCGACGAGATCCTCGGCGCCCGCCGAAATCCAAAACCCTGCTGAGGGCCTTTCGGCTACATCTTGGCGCCGTTGCGGCGCTTTGCGAGGTCTTCGAGGCTGGGATAGGACTGGGCGTCGACGAACGTCTGCTCGCGCGGCTGCGACTTTTGCTTGATGGCTTGCACCAGCATTTCGACCGCGGCGTCCATCGTTAGCGAGGTCAACACCGCGGCGCGCATCATGCCCTGATCCACCAGCGGCTTGATCTGCACCGGAATGCCGACGCCCGCGCAAGGCAGGGCCAGCCACTTCTTGCGCTCGGTCTCGGCGGCATTTGTCTCGAACGCCTTTCGCGCGCCCAAGATGAAGTCCGCATTTTGCGAGAAGATCAGATGCGTTCCGTCGGGCTTGCCGGTCGAAAGGCTGAGCCACGAACTTACAGTGGTGAAAGCAGCGTCCGCCGTCGAACCCTGTACCTTCAGGCTTTTCACTTCGACATTCTTGGGCTTGGCGTTTTCCAGTCCTTCGAATCGTCTCGATGCAATCGAACTCATCGCGGGACCGCGCAGATAGAGGACCGAGCCGCCTTCCGGCAGCAGCGCCCCGATCTGCCGCCCTTGAATCCGACCGATGTCCACGTGATCCTGCGACACCAGAAACACGGGGACCTTCGCGGTCGCGCGCAGCGTCGAGAGGTAATCCACCTGGGCGTTGCTCACCACCCAGCCGATTCCCGCGGCAACCGCCGCCTCAGCCACGCGCGGCAATCCGGTGGCGCTTACCGGCTCGATCAGGATGCCGTCCGGGCGCGATTCTGCAGGCGACTGCACGAACTTCAGCAATTGCTGGCTCTGCAGCACCGGGTCCATCGCGGCGGTGATCACTTCGAGCTCCACGCCGAGGCGATCCGCGGTGGCTTTCGCCGCGAGCGTCTGCTCGCGCAGATACATGTTGTCGCCGGGAAGCGACAGAACGCATTTCCATTTTTTCACAGTTGTTCCCAAGGTCCGGATCGGATCCCGGACAGTTGATCTAAGCCCATTTCCCCCTTCTGGGCCTACTTTGCGAATCGTACGCCTCCCCTGTACCTGACACAACGAGATTGCCGCCGCAGTTTTCCACCACAGACGGACTTACAATTGCTGCAGGAGGAGTAAATGAGGAGAGATTCTCAAGGCTTGAAGCACGTCCATGCGGGAGCCGTCGCAAATGGAGCGGCGGCTTCCGGCGCGCTCGCGATTGGCGCGCTCGCCGTTGGCGCCTTAGCGATCGGGGCGTTGGCAATCGGGCGGTTGGCGATTCGCAGGATGTTCGTCGGTGAGGCACGACTCAAGTCTCTTGAGATTGGGGATCTGAGGGTGGGGCGGCTGCGTGTATCGGAGCTCGAGGTGAGCGATTTGCTCACGCTGCCGGAAAGGACCGCCGAGCTGGAGTGAGAAACAGCTAAATCAGGGCTTCGGGTGTTCACGCAGCATGAGGATGGGCTTCGGGACGGAGCCGTTCGGCGAGTAAGGCTGGCCGTCGAGCATCTGGCTAAGCTCGCCTTCCGACGCAGTCTTGGGCACGAATTTCCATTCGGTCGAAGGTGCGTATTGATCTTTCTGGATGGCAACGAAATAGAGCGCGCCCGACCTGACGTGGACGTTGAGGATCGGTCCGTCGCCGAAATCGATGTGCGTGTCGTCGTCGAGGTTGCCGTTTTTGTCGCGGCCGATATCGAAATTATTCAGAGTGCCGGCGATGTCGCCTCTCTCGTCTTGCTTCACCACGAGGATCGCAAAAATCTTTCCGCCGAAGCTGCCTTTCCATGTGCCGAGGAAGGGCTTCAGATCGGGCTTGGCCTCTTTCGTTTGCTGAGTGGTTCCGCTCTGGCCGGCCAGGCAGGAGAGCGCAGAAGCGGCAATACAAGCGAATGCGAAAAACGAAGCGACAAGGACGATCGTTGCTCGCGCATGTCTTTGGACGATGCAGCAATCGCGAGTGAGTTTCATGATTCCCCCATGCCTTCCCGCAAGGCTCCTACGAGCCGGTAGAAGAGTAGTGCCGGGTGCCGAAATTCCATAGCGAAATGGCGATCGCGAGGAATACGACTGCCACCACCGGCACGAACGGAGCATATTCCGGCACGACCGCGCGCCCGAGCAAACGCACGCTAGGATAAAACGATGCAAGCCCGAAGGGAATGATCCAGCACAAAAAGAATTGCACCCCGCCGCTATAGATCGAGAGCGGGTAGCGGCCGAAGGCGATCACATTCCACACGGGCGGATGGATGCCGATGCGATCCTCGAACCAGAACGACGCAGTGGTGAGGATCAGAAAGATCGAGAGATAGATGATGCTGGCGCAGATGCCGAAGAAAATCAGAAGCGCCAGCTTTTCGAACGTCCACGCGACATGCAGCCGATGCGCGCCCCACCACATGCAGAAAAGGCCGGTGGCGATGCCTTGCACGGCCTCGATGCGAAACGTCTCGAACAAGATCTGAAACAGCGACGAAATCGGGCGCAGGAGGATGCGATCGAATTTGCCCTCGATGATGTAATCGTTGCCAAAGTTGTAGAGATTGCCCGCAAGGATATTGAAAACGCCGTAGGGAATCAGCGAAAAGCCATAGAGGAAAAGCTCCTCGGGGAGATTCCATCCCGCGAGTTGAGGCGCTTTCCGGAAAAGGATGAGGACGAAGGCAAGCCCGAAGATCGTGGCGGCGAAGCTGGTAATCAGGCTGACGATGAAATCGCCGCGATAGCCGAGCTGCACCTTGGCATATTGCGTGAAATAGTCGAAGAGCAGCCCGGCGTAACGCGCGGTGTTGCGCGCGAACGCGACGGGGCGCTGGGTTTCGACTTGGCTGGCTCCGCCGGGCGTCACATCATCCTCCGTGAATCGACATCGAGCCGAGGCAGCGGTTCCACCACAGGTGGGCGAGAACCAGCAGCGCGACCACCCACAGCCATTGGATTCCGAGCGCCTGCAGCGCCTGCGAATGGTCCAGATGGCCGAGGTAGATTTGCAGCGGCGTGTAGGCAATGTGCTCGAACGGGAGCCACGCCATCACTTTGCGAATGCTGTCCGGAAAGAACGACATCGGCAGCAGCAGCCCCGAAAGCAGCTCAATCAGCCACTGTTTGGCGCGTACCAACGCGAGAATCGACTTCAGTGGGATCGCGCACGTCCCGATCAGGAAGCCGATCGCGCCCATCAGGAAAAAGCTTCCGAGCACTGATGCGAGAAAAATGTAGAAGTGCCCGCGCGAGGCCGGTCCTTGCATCGGGAAGATAAAGGAGACAACGAGCGCGGTCGGCAGCGTCAGCAGGATCAGGCGGAAAGCCGATTCGCCCATCGACCGGGAAATCCACATCCACTGGATCGACACGGGTTTGATCAGGTCCATCGCGATCCGGCCGTCGATCACCTCGTATGCCATCTCCTGGTCGATCGTGTTGGTGTAGAACGAACGGATGATCCAGCCGACGCTGACGTAGGTGAGCATCTGCGCCATGTTGTAGCCGGCGATCGACTGCCCGGGATGGTAGACCGCGCTCCAAATGAAATAGTAGATCGTGACGTTGAGCGAATACGTGATGATGCCGGTGAAATAGCGCAGCCGGAACGCTAGAATATTGACGAAGCCGACGCGCATGAATTCGGCGTAGGGTGCGAGAGCTTCGATCATTGCGGTGATTTGTCCAGCGCGGTCATTGTCGGGCGCTCACCGTTAGGCGCTCACTTCGAGCGAGGCTTCGCCGGCGTAGATGCGCTTCACGATTTCCTCGATCGGCTCGTCTTCGATCAGCAGATCGCGGACCTCGACGGTATCGAGAATCTGGCGAATGAGATCGGCTGTACCGACCCTCCCACGGTCGAACCGAATGCGATACGTAAGCTCGTCCACCTGCTCGAGCTCCAGCCCTTCGCGGCAGCAAGCGGCAACTCGCGCAACCTGCGCGCGGTCCTTGAGCGCGAATTTGATCTGCTTGGTGCGTAGGAGGCGCTGCTTGAGGTCTTCGAGCGGGCCATCGTAGAGAACGCGGCCGTGGTCGATGATCATGATGCGGCGGCACAGCTCCTCGATATCGTCGAGATCGTGCGTCGTGAGCAGCACCGTGGTGCGGAATTCGCGATTGATCGAGCGCAGGAACTGGCGAATGTGATCCTTGGCTACTACGTCGAGGCCGATCGTCGGCTCATCGAGAAAAAGCAGCGGCGGATTGTGCAGCAGCGCCGCCGCAAGATCGCAGCGCATGCGTTCGCCGAGCGAAAGCTTGCGCACGGGCGTGTGCAGATAGTCGTGGATGCCAAGGATTTCGTTGAAATGCTCCATGCGCGCGTCGAAATCGCGCTGCGGCACGTCGTAGATGCGGCGCAGCAGCTTGAATGATTCCACCACGGCGATATCCCACCAGAGCTGCGTGCGTTGCCCGAAGACGGCGCCGATTGTTTTCACATATTGCGCGCGCTGGCGGTAGGGAACGAAGCCGTTGACGCGAATCTCGCCGCTCGTCGGAACGAGGATGCCGGTCAGCATCTTGATGCTGGTGGATTTGCCCGCGCCGTTCGGCCCGATGTAGCCCACCATTTCGCCGCGCTCGATCGAAAAGCTCACGCGATCGACGGCCGCGACAGTGCGGTAATCGCGAAAAAAAAGATTCTGAATCGAGCCCAGCAGCCCTTCGCGGCGTTTGAAGCTGCGAAAATGTTTCGAGAGATCGCGAACGTAAACCGGGGCATCGGAAGTCATGAGCAGAGAGATTCTAACACTAGCGGCGCTGACGTGCCGCCAGGCTAGGCGGCATGGCCGCAGGCAATGAGTTCATGCACTCGGGCGACGATTTCGCCAATGCGAACCGGGCGGTAGAAGACGGTGTCGACAGGAGGCAGCGGAACAGTTTCCGTGCGCGAGGCGATCAGGATCGTGGGCACGCTCTCGACGAGCTTGCGGACGCCAGGATCGCCCGCCAGCTCGGGAATCGCTTCCAGCACCAAGACCGCAGGCAGTTGACCGGTCGCAATGGCATGACCCGCATCGGCCGGCGTGTCCATGCCGAGCGCCTCGACGCCGCGCTCGCGAAGTTCGGCCCGAACGCCGGCTCGAAGGCTCCAATCGCGCGCGATGACGAAGACAACTGGCATCTCATCGCCAGAGTATCGCATCGAGAGATGTGCGGTTCGTGAAATCGCCCAATCGGTTTGCATAGGAAGCCCGGAAACGGTCTGTTACAATTTTTCTTATTTCGGAGCGGGCCGCGTCGAAGCGCGGCATTATGGCGGAAAAAAACAACCGAAAACGGGCAATTCTCGTCATCGCGGGCTTGGTCGTAGTGCTGATCGCCTATCTCGCGCTGCGCAAAAGGCCGCCGGCCGTGCCTGTAGTGGAAGTGATGCGCGCGGACCTGAACGCGAGCATCACGAGCAACGGCAAGGTGGAACCGATTTCGCCGTTCGTGGCGCGCGCGGAGTTCCCGACGTTCGTGGACAAGGTCGACGCAATGGAAGGGCAGGCGGTGCACCGCGGCGAGGTGATTCTCACACTCGATGCGTCGGACATCCGCGCGCAACTCGCCCAGGCCCGCGCCGATCTGCTGGCCGCGCAGACCGATCTGCAAAACGCGCGCGCCGGCGGGCCGCCGGATCAGGTGGCACAGCTCAAAGGTGATCTCGCGGCCGCGCACATTCAGGTGGCCAGCCTCGCGCGCAACGAGAAAGCGCTCGAAGATCTCGTCGCGAAACAAGTAGCCACGCAGGACGAATTGGCGCAGGCGCGGACGAGTCTCGCGAAGGCGCGCGCCAACCTCGAGGCGCTCGAGGCGAAGAAGAAGGATCTGGCGCAGCGCTCGGCGTCCATTGTGGAAAGCGCGAGCCTGCGCGTGAGCCAGGCGCAGGACCAGGTGCGTGCGCTCGAAGAAAAGGTGCGCTCGGCGACAGTCGTCGCGCCGTTCGCTGGCACGCTGTATTCGCTGCCGGTAAAGACCGGCGACTACGTGACGATTGGTAATACATTGGCGGAAATGGCCGATCTGCACCACGTGCGCGTGCGGGCGTTTGTTGACGAGCCCGACCTCGGCGGCCTCGAGCCCAATCAAGACGTCGAAATCACCTGGGACGCGAAGCCGGGGCAGACGTGGACCGGGCACACGGAGCAGATACCGAAGCAGGTCGTCTCGCGAGGAATGCGCAGCGTGGGCGAGGTGCTTTGCTCGATCGATAACGCGAAGCTCGAGCTGCTGCCCAACGTCAACGTCGAGGTGCGGATTCTCGTGAACGAGCGCCGCGGAGTCGTTGTAGTGCCGCGGGAAGCAGTTGGAGAGGATGGCGGGCAGCATTATGTTTTTGTAGTGGAAGGCAACACAGTTCAGCGGCGAAACATCACGGTGGGAATTGCCAACACGTCGAACTATGAGGTGCTGGCAGGCTTGACGAATGGCGATCGCGTGGCGCTCCCCCGAGATCGAAAGCTGCGCACCGGGATGGAGATTCGCCCGACGGAGGCTGAGTGAGAATACGGCGGCGTTGGCTGATGGCGGTGATTCTGAGCGCGTGCGCGGCGGTTCCGTGGTGCGCGGCGCGCGCACCCGCGGACGACTCCGCGACAGTCTCCCAGGCGCAGCAACAATTCAACGAAGGGAACTACTCGGGCGTGATTTCGACCTTACAGCCCGCGGCCTCGCAGACTCCGCCGAACGGCGAAGTCTATTACTGGCTCGGGCGAAGCTATTACGAACTGCGTGATTACGATAATTCCATCGCCAACCTGGAAAAGGCCGTCGCAATCGATCCCAAGAATTCGGTCTATCACCAATGGCTCGGGGAAGCGGACGGCGGAAAGGCCGACGTTGACCGAAGTTTCTCGTTCGCGAGAAAAGTGAAGAAGGAGTTTGAGGCGGCCGTCAGCCTGAACGGATCGAATATCGAGGCGCGGCGCGATCTCGAGGAGTTTTGCCTCGATGCGCCGTGGATCGTCGGCGGCAGCAAGGACGAGGCGATGGCACAGGTCAACGCGATTGCGGCAGTCGATCCCGTGGCCGGAGACCTGGCGCGCGCCCTCTATGACCGCGAGGCGTTGAAGAATAACGAGCAGGCGGAGAGCGAGTACAAGCAGGTGCTGGCAGCCAAGCCCAAGAAGCCGGAGCCGTATTTCGAGGTCGCGGATTTCTATATCGCGCAAAACCGCCCGGCGGACATTGAAACCGCCATTCAAGCGGCAGCGGCGGTGAGTCCCAAGGACCCGCGCATATCTTTCTACCGTGGGGTCGAGGCAGTGCTGGCGAACCAGAATCTCTCCGATGCCGATCAAGACCTGAAGTCGTATCTCGCGACCACGCCGGACCGCAGCGACTGGCCGTCGCACGCCTCGGCGCGCGTGTGGCTCGGCAGGCTCTACGAGCTCGAAGGAAAAACACCGGATGCGGCGGAGCAGTATCGCGCAGCGCTGCAGCTGAATCCGCGCAACAAGGAAGCGCGCGCGCGGCTCGACAAGCTGGGCAAGAGCACGCAATAGCGCGTTTCCAAAGATCGCGGCTCTTTTCGCCGCGGCAGCATGTCGAAGCGAAATTTCTTCATGGCGAGTACGCGGAACACCACGGCTTTGTGGGGCGAGATTTTCCAGCTCGCGATGCAGGCGCTGCGCGCGAACAAGATGCGCTCGGTGCTAACAATGCTCGGCGTCGTGATCGGGACTGCCTCGATCGTGCTCGTCGTCACCATCGCGCTTACCGGGCAGCGTTACATTCTCGCGCAGATCGAGGGAGTAGGCGCGAATCTCGTCTACGCGCATCTCGTCGCAACCGGCGAAGGAGGAACGACCGTCTTCGCGGACCGGCTTACGCCTGCCGACCGGGCGGCCGTGCAGCAAGGCCTGCCTGAGCTGGTGACCCAAACAGCCGGGTCCAATTGGCTTTCGATGACGATGGACGTGGGTGGGCACGATCGCATGATCAATCTCGTGGGCGTCACGGATGGCTTTCAGCAGATTCGCAATCTGGAAGTCCTCGGCGGACGATATTTCGATCAGGACGATTTGGCATCCGGAAGCAAGGTCTGTTTGTTGACGGAAGCGCTGGCGCGGCGCATAGCACCCATCGGCGATCCCGTGGGCCGCGATATTCAGGTGGGCGAACTTCATTTCACCGTGATCGGGGTGTTTCGCGAGCGCGTGGCCACGCTTGGCGAGTCGGAAATCACCACCGAATCCGTGCTGATTCCGTTTTCGCTGCTCAAGTCCTTCACGGGGAGCGATTACTTCCAGACGCTCTACGCGCGGGCGGATAGTCCCGAAGATGTCCCGGCCGTCACTCGCCAAGTGGAAGAGATCGTGCAGAGCCGGCACCGGCCCGGCGCGCACTATCGAGTGGAAAATCTCAGCAGCATTCTTGAGACGGCGCGCAACGTTGCGATGGGTCTCACGGTAGTGCTGGTGCTGGTCGCGTTGATCGCGCTGGCCATCAGCGGCATCGGCATCATGAATATCATGCTGGTCACCGTCACCGAGCGCACCCGCGAAATCGGCATTCGCAAAGCGATCGGCGCCACGCGCGACGCCATCCGCTATCAATTTCTGATGGAGGCGATGGTGATCAGCGGGATGGGCGCGCTTGCCGGAATCTTGATCGCCATCTCGATTCCACCGCTGCTGAATTTCCTGATCGCCTTCATCCCGGATGCCGGCGATGTTAGCGTTCAGGTGTCGTGGGTTTCGGTGGCGCTAGCATTCATCGTATCCTGCTCCACAGGTCTGCTATTCGGCTATTTGCCGGCAAACCGCGCCGCCGGACTCGAGCCGGCGAGGTCGCTGCATTATGAATAGCTGCGGGAGGGCGCCGCTGAGGAAGGTGAACGTGAAGGTAAGTAGATTTGCGATGGCAGCAGTGGTTGCGGCGATTTGCTTCGTAGCGCCCGCGCGCGCGCAGGACGCGCAGCCTCTGACGATGCATCAGGCCATCACGCTGGCGTTGCAGAATAGTCGCGACTTGAAGCTCGCTCGCGTGCAATACAACGTGGCCGTCAACGAAACCGGCGTGGACCGTGCGGCCTTCCGCCCGAATCTCTACACGGGCGCGGGCCTCGCATATACGCACGGCTTCCCGTCGCTGCCGGGAGGCGGTGCGCCCTCGGTGTTTCAGCTCGATTATCAACAGACCATTTTCGACCCTTGGCTCAAGGGGCAGCAGAAAGCAGCCGAAGACCGCGCCAAAAATCAAAAGCTGGAAATGGATCACGTGCGCGACGACGTGATCGTCCGCACGGCGACGGAATATCTCGAACTCGCGAAAGTGCAGCACTCGCTCGACCTGATGCGCACGGAGCGGGCCAGCGCCGAAAAAATCCTCGAAGCGCTGCGCGAGCGCGTGGCCGCCAATCAGGAGCTGCCGATGGAGCTGACACGCAGTCAGCTCACTCTGGCGCGCGTCAACGAGCAGACGATCAAGCTCGAGGACCGCGAGGAGACGCTCGAGGAAGAACTTCGCGATCTCACGGGAATACCCGATGCGCAGTCGATCCAGGCCGAGCAGCAAGAGCCGTCCTTCGCGGCCGATCAATCGGAATCTGACATGGAAGACCTCGCGCTGCAAAACGATCGGAGCGTGGCCGAAGCCGAAAACGAGCGCGAGGCGCGGCAGCATATTCTGCGCGGCGCACATCTCAACTATTTTCCGACGATCGACATCGTGGGGCAGTACAGCGTCTTGAGCAAATTCAATAATTACAATGAGTTCTACAATAAATTTGAGCGCAACAACGTCAACGTGGGCGTGCAGATCACGATTCCGCTTTTCGCCGCGAAGACCTCGGCAAATGTAGCCTTGGCCAAAAGCCAGTTGGACGAAGCCGACTTGCTGCTCGGCAACAAGCGGCAGCAGGTTCGCCTCGACGTGCAGCAGAAGGCGCGCAGCGTCCGCGAGCTCGACGCCGGCCGCGAAGTGGCTCGCCTCGACCTCCAACTCGCGCAGGAGAGCTTGCAACAGGCACAGGCGAAATTCGACCAGGGCAACGCGACGCTGCAGCAGATCGAGCAGGCGAGGCTTGACGAAAGCGACAAATGGCTCGCGTTCCTGGACGCCGATTTCGCCCGCCAGCAGGCCCAACTCGACCTGCTCGCAGGCCACCGGCCAGCTGGCCAAGGTTTTTCAATAAGATGCATCGAAAAAGGTTGGCTTTCGATGGACTCAGTAATGCAGTAGAATGCTTTGAGAGGTCGTAGTCGGCGAAACTTCTGAGGGGGTATTGATGCCGTCTGTGATGAAAACGCTGTTGTTGAACCCGCCCAGCTTCGAGAAATTCGACGGAGGGGCAGGCTCCCGCTGGCCCGCGACGCGCGAGATCGAGTCGTACTGGTATCCGGTTTGGCTCGCCTATCCGGCAGGCATGCTGCCGGGCAGCCGCTTGCTCGACGGCCCTCCGCACCACATCACACCCGCCGAAGTGATCAAGATCGGCCCAGGACTACGAGTTCGTCGTTCTTTTCACCTCCACGGTAGGTTTCCTCGCCGACTTGCGCATGGCCCGCGCGATGAAAGGAGCCGAAGCCCGACCTGAAGATCGCCTTCGTCGGCCCGCACGTGCAGATCAAGCCGGCGGAAAGCCTGCTGGCAAGCTCCGACATCGATTTCGTCGTGCGCGGCGAATTCGATCACGCCGTCGTGGAGTACGCGAATGGCATGCCGCTCTCCGAAATCGGGAATGCGAGTTACGTCAAAGACGGTAAGGTAGTTCACAATCCGTCGCGGCCGCTGATGCAGACCGCAGAGCTCGATGCGTTGCCGTTCGCCACCGAGGTCTACGAAAAGAATCTCACCATCGAAAATTATAACGTGCCGTTCCTGCTGCACCCCTTCGTTTCCTTCTATACGACTCGCGGATGCCCGGCGCTCTGCACGTTCTGCCTGTGGCCGCAGACGCTTTCCGGCCACGCAGTGGCGCCAGCGCTCCGTCGAAAACGTGGCGCGCGAATTCAAGCAGGCGCACAAGATGTTCCCGCAGGCGAAGGAATTTTTCTTCGACGACGATACGTTCAACATCCGCAAGGACCGCGTGCTGGCGCTCTGCAAGGAATTCAAGCCGGTCGGTTTCCAGTGGTCCTGCACGGCGCGCGTCCACGGCGATTATGAAACGCTGAAAGCCATGGCCGATGCGGGCTGCCGCCTGCTGATCGTCGGCTTCGAATCGGGCGACGCGCAGATTCTGAAAAACATCAAGAAGGGCCAGACGCTCGAGATGGGCCGCAACTTCGTGAAGAATTGCAAGAAGGTCGGCATCCACGTCCACGGCGACTTCATCATCGGCCTTCCCGGCGAAACAAAAGATACGATCGAGAAGACGATCAATTTCGCCAAGGAACTCGACTGCGAGACGATCCAGGTGTCCATGGCCCACGCGTATCCCGGCACCGAACTCTACGACAAGGGCATGCGCGAAGGCTTCCTCGCCGGAGAGGCAATCACCGACGATGGCGGCCACCAGCTTCCGCACCTCGAATATCCCGGCCTCTCGAAGGAATACATGGTCGAGGCCGTGAACCGCTTCTACGACAGCTACTACTTCCGTCCGCGCGTGGCATGGCGCATCGTCCGCGACGCGCTCTGGGATTCGCACGAGCGCAAGCGGCTCTACCACGAAGCCGTCGACTTCATGAAGCTTCGCGCGGATCGCGTGAAAGTATCGCGCACGCGCAAGGGCGTCGACAAAAAGGCTCTGGTCGCCGTGCCTCCGATGAACCCGCCCGCCGTGGGAGTGACAGGCGAGTCGCAAGAGGCATGACGTCGTCGCAGGGCCTGCACTTCAAAACCGTCGTCCTGATCGTGATTATGGTTTCCGTCGCTCCGCTTGGCGACATGTTCCTTCGCAAGGGCATGGAGCACATAGGAGCGATGCCGGGTTGGGCGCCCTCCGAACTTTTCCATTTTTTCTTCGCCGCTTTCACGTCCTCCACGATTTGGATCGGCATCGGGCTCTTGCTGGCGTTTTTCATAGCCTACCTGCTCGTCCTTTCCTGGGCCGACTACAGCTACGTGCTGCCGGCATCGTCGATTTCGACGCTCGTGGTCGCGCTGCTCGCGCATTTCCTGCTGCATGAGACGGTGCGCCCGCTGCGCTGGGCCGGCGTCGCTCTGGTTTGCCTTGGAGTTTTCGTGGTGGGACACACGCAGCCGCGGACCACGGAGCGCTGATCGTGGTCACAGCGGCGATTCTGTATTTCCTGATTGTGGTTCCGGGCACATGCGGTGAAATGTGCATGTCCCGTGCGATGAAGACAGTCGGCGAAGTGACGGACTTCCGCCCGCACGCGATCGTAGGCGCGATCGTGCGCGCGATGAAGCTTCCGTGGTTCTGGATCGGCCTCATCCTGATGGCGTCGGGTTTTTTTTCCCTGCTCGGTATGTTGTCGATGGCCAAGGCCAGCTTCGTGTTTCCGGCAACCGCGCTCAGCTACGCAGTGGGCACGCTCGGCGGAAAGCTGTTTCTCGGCGAACGCGTCACGCCACAGCGCTGGTTCGGCGTCCTCATCGTGTGCATTGGCGTACTATTGGTCGCGCTGGGCAAGGGCTAGCGGAAGAGGGATCGCAATGACCGGCTGGATGGCGTTTCGCGACGCGCTCCTGGTGCTGGCAACCGCGCCCTTTTTCTACTACGCCGCCGCGATCGTCGCCGCCGGGAAATTCTTTCGCGGTAAGCCCGCGGCGCCTGCCGAACTGGCCTCCCATTTCACTCCGCCCGTCAGCATTCTCAAGCCGATCCGCGGGCTCGACCGCGAAACATACGACAACTACGCGAGTTTCTGCCGCCAGGATTACCCCGAGTACGAAATTCTCTTCTGCGTCACCGACGAATCCGAGCCTGCGATTCCCGTAATCGAAAAGCTCATCCGCGATTTTCCCGACCGCGCCATCCGCCTGCTGATTGGCTCCGAGCCCGCCGGCATCAGCGACAAGGTCAACAAGCTCGCACGCATGGCGCGCGAGGCGCGGCACGACGTCCTGATCGTCACCGATAGCGACGTCCGCGTCGATCCCGGCTTCCTGCGGGCGATCGCCGCGCCGTTCGACGATCCGGCGATTGGCGGCGTCACCTGCCTCTATCGTGGGCTCACCGACGGCTCCTTCGTCGCCGATCTTGAGGCGCTCGGCAACAGCGCCGATTTCGCGCCGGGCGTGCTCGTCGCATGGCTCGGCAGCGGCGCGCGCGGCATCGATTTCATGCTGGGCGCCGTGATGGCGACCACCAAGCGGCGCCTCGCCGAAATCGGCGGCTTCGAATCGCTCGCCGATTATCTCTGCGACGACTACGAACTCGGCAATCGCATCGCCGCGCGCGGCCATCGCATCGAGCTGAGCCCGCTTCCCGTCGCCATCGATTATCCGCATCAGACGCTCGGCGAAGCCTTCCGCCACCAGCTTCGCTGGAATCTCGCGATCCGCTATTCGCGCCCCTGGGGACATCTCGGCCTGATCTTCACGCACGGGCTTGTGTGGGCGCTCGCCGGCATATTTCTGGTCCATTCGTGGCAGGGCGCGCTCGCGTTTGCGGCCGCGTATTCTTTGCTGCGCGTTGAAGTGGCGCTCGGCGTGGGCGCGCGCGGCATGGGCGACACTCTCGTCCGCCGCAAGCAGTGGATGCTCCCGCTGCGCGACGCCTTCGCCTTCATCGTCTGGCTCGCGAGCTTCTTCCCGCAGCGCATCCACTGGCGCGGCCAGCAGTTCTACGTCCGCAACAAGCGTCTTGTGCGCGCCGAGTGAACCGCGACCGAAGTCGAAAAATTGCACCCCCGCAGACGTGTCGATTAGAGCGTGACGCCGACGAGTGTTTGCAATGAGTTACATCGATTTCTAATCGCCAAATGTCGATTAGAAATCGAGGGATTGGGGACCCGCTTCCCGTGATCTGCGCCGTCGATTCAATTGTCAAAGAGCGTTCCACCCTCGTCGAGAGGGGGTACAGGCGCGTTTCGCAGTGAGGCGAAAAATACGCCCGACTCACGTTAATTCATTTCGGGTCTTCCTGTCTATTGTGGAAAGTACGCAGGCTGGGGCACAACCGCCGCGCCACCTTGCAGCCCGTTGACGAAATTCGTTTCCGCCAGTAAAGTATCTGTAGGTCGCGCCTGCGGCCTTTTTTGTTGCCCACCCGGCGGGGAAGCGATTCAGCCGGACACTTTGCGCCGGGCAGCCTGGCGGCGCAGGGGGATCGAAATGATGGGATGTCGTCCAATCGGTAGGACACGGGTCTCTGGAACCCGGTATCTAGGTTCGAGTCCTAGCATCCCAGCCAACTCTTTGGAATCAGCGGCTTAGGATCCTTCCTGAGAGCAAATCCCAAGAAATCTCCGCAACTCGCTATTAGGCTTGGGAGAATTTGCGCATGGCCCAACACAAATAGACCATCTGCAAAATATGTTCGCTTTAGGGATGGCTCTTGGCGTTACTGCCGGGGCGCCTTCGCGGCGCCACGCTTGTTCCAACCGTGGAAGCGCGACATGTCGCCCGCATTCCATGCCTCGCGGAGTCCAGGCGCGCTCAGGTCCCAGTCGGGGCGGATTTCACTCGTCACCGCGCGCAGGTCGTGCCAAAGATCGACGACCGACGGTCGGCCCCAGAACCAGTAGCCGTTATAGATGCTGTAAATCACGAGGCCCGGCTTGAGCACGAGCGTGTGCGGAATCATCGGATTATGCTCGGGGTCGGTGTACTCCTGGATGTCGAGATCCTTTTGAACCACGCGGTCGGGGTCGGATAGGAAGGGCCACGCGGCTCCGACTGACGCACGGAATTCCTGAAGAGTGTGGTGATCGTCGGTGGCAATCGTGGCGATCTGAGTGTACGCCACCGCGATCTTGGGGTGGAACGCGGCGAGTTCCAAATGCTGTTGGTGTTCCTTCGGGCAATAGTGGCCGCGCGCGAGCGTGAGGATCAGCGGGTCGTCGCCCTGGAGTTCGCTGAGTTTGCGCAGTGTGCCCGTGTGATCGGGCAGTTCGTAATCGGGGAAAATGCCTCCGGGCACAATATCAGAACGCATGATTGGACTCCTTCCGTTTCTCTCAAAGATCCAGAGTGACACCCGCGCTTGGCTGGGAACAGCATACGAGCACGTTCCCGGGAGCGGGCCTCTCCAGCGGCTCAGGGTCATAAGTAATCGATCCGCCAATCAGACCAGTCATGCAGGTATGGCAGACTCCAGTCCGGCACGACCATCTGACCGGAACATCGCACGCTTCCGCCAGTTCAAGCAAGCTCCCGAATTTCGGATCCCAAGCGGCGGTAATCCCGCTGCGCGCGAATGAGACCGGGGGGCCAGATCCGGGCGGCCCTTGTGGCAGGTGAGGAGTGTGATTAACCTGCGCCATACCAGGGGTAATAGCCTCAAGAGAACCGAAGATTTCCGTGTGCACATTCCCGGCGAGCACACCCCAGTTTCGCAGCCCATCGCGCATATTCTGCAAGAATGAAGAGGGGCCGCACAGATAGAAGTCGCTACCCTGTGACACGCCAATTTTTTCTAGCAAAGCCGTGTCAATGTGCCCGGGAGCATCGAAATCTGCCCCGACCCGGTCGATCGCAGCGGGCCTGCTGTACACGATGTATCCTCGTCCGCGAGAGAGCTGTTTCAGTAATGAACGCGATTCTTCCGCAAACGGATGGTCCACACGATTGCGCGCTCCATAGATCCACCAGATCTCTCGTTGCGATTTTTCAGCGGCGAGTGTGTGCAGCATCGACATTACGGGTGTTGCGCCCACTCCAGCGCTGAGTAGAACCACAGGACTCTGGCCGGGACGCAGAGTAAAGCTGCCGCGCGGCGCACTCACATCCAATAGATCTCCTTCTCGCGCGCGGTTGCACAGGAATGAACTTCCAATCCCATTCGATTCGTTTTTGACGCTGATGCGGAAATGGTCGGCCGCGGGCAGATCAGACAGCGAATAGCTGCGAAGAACCGGCGACTTGCCCGGATCGACGAGCAGCCGCAAGACCACAAATTGGCCTGCCCGGCAGACAGGAAGAAGTTGCCCATCGATGGGCTTCAGAATGAAGGAAGTGACGCTGTCGCTTTCCTTATGAATATTCGCGACCCGCATCTGTCGAAAGCCGGGCCATGCCGGCGCTTGTTCCTCATAGGCGAGCCCGGGATTCCCGACCGTAGTTTTGGGGCTCAAGTCTTGCTCGAGCATTGCCTGGAACGAACTCTGCCAGCCCTTGCTGAGTGCAGGAATTCGCAACGCTCGTTCCAGTTCTTCGCGAGAATGTCCTGGCAAGTACAGGAGGGCGTCAACGTCGGCCACACTGATTCGCTCTGGACCGTCAGAAATTCTTACAATGTCGTCGCCCGCCCCAACTTCTCCTTCCTGCAACACGCGAAAGTAAAATCCCGGCCTGTGATGCGCCACGAGAAGGGCCGGCATCCGAGGTTCATTCATGCGAATGCCGACGCGGTAGCACGTTACGCGGGGCTGCGTTACTTCAAATATCGCACCACCGATGCGGTAGCGATCGCCGATGCAGACCTCGTCGTCAGAGAGTCCCTCAACAGTGAAGTTTTCTCCGAACTGTCCTGGGATAAAGTCATTGCGTCCGAGAAAGCGTTCCCAGTAGTGATAGGAATCCATCTGATAAACAAAAACGGCGCGATGCTCTCCGCCGTGACCGGCGAGATCGCCTTGCGCATCACCATCAATATCGAGCTTGCGCACCATTCGCCGTCCCGTAACCGGAGATTTCCACACTGCGGTTCGGACAGTTTTGCCGTTCCATGCCACGTCGCGCGGCAGACCGACATTCACGGAGACCAGTGTGGACATGGGAACCTAAATTCGAAATCAATCTGGCGTAACTCTGGTGATTTCGGGGCCAAAGCCAAAGCGGGCATTCATGAGATGACTTCGCCTACGGTTGGTACCCGTCCGCCATCCACTTTGCGAATAGCTCAATGCGAGCCTGAGGCCAGGGACCTTCACCTCTCGGGGGCGGGGGCGGCATCACCGCGCCACCGATTCCCCGAATGCGGTCGTAGATGGCGGCCGCGTGAGTCTTGACGTCATCATAACTTCCCAGGTTGAACGCTTTGCTCATGCCACGAATGTCTCGCTCCGTAAAAAGCGGGAGAATGTCCGCTTGAAAGCTCGTCGGTGTCGTCATTGTTCCTCACAGCCATTGGATTATACATACGCGGCGTTGGCGCCTCGTGACTCTAAACCGGAATGCCGGTTTTCACCACTTCATTCAGCCCTCGCTGCTTCGTCGATCGATCACCTCAGTAACTTGCCGGCGAGCCAGTAATCGACAAGGAGCTAACTGCTTTAGCGCAATCGGAGCATACGACTCGTCTAGTCGCGCAGACTCCTCCTACGAGTTGTTATTTCGCGGATCGTCTTTCGCGCTGAGGTATTCCAGTCCAAGCGGCCCCATCGCGGTTACTTGCGTGACGTACTCGCCGGATTTCGCCCAATGGAAATGGGGCGTGTTGCCAGGGAGAATGATCACGGCGCCGGGCGGATAACCTTCCAACTTACTTGCGTCGAATTCATCACCCAGTCCGATATAAAAGATACCGGAAATCACGGTATAGACTCGATCCTCCGGGTGCTTGTGAGGCATCAGCTTCTCGCCGTGGGGCACTTTGACCCTGATCGTGTAAGGGTCGGGCTCCGAGGGCTGACCCACGACGACGGCCAGCCGGACCGAAGGTGGGAACGCCGGGAACGGCTTCCAATCGACATCATCGGACAAGATGGTTTTGAAAACCTCCTGCCCGAGTTGGTGAGGCCGGACTTCGCTTTGCCGGGCACGCTTTACGGCGCTGGCTTTCTGAGACATGCAAACCTTCCTTGTGCAGAAAATCCAAAACAATTGGACCAAGGTATCGCGGGATACTTCGGCATCGCGATTTCCGGCGCCTTTCCAACTAGGGGCAACCCTCCATCATGCGCGAGGAAGCATTCGCATCGGCGGTTGATATAGGTTATGGCTGCGTTAGTAGCGAAGACTCGATCCAACTTAGGATGCGCCAGCCGCCTCACTTCTTCTGCCGTTGAGTGCCGGTAGAAGAAGTTTCAGAAGCGCTTCGTCCGAGAACGGGTTCTGACCTGAGATCAACTCGCGATCTTGAAGGACGTAGCTCTTCCATGGAGCGGCCACACTTACGTCGCCGCCCGCCGTACGCAAGGCGAAGTCCGGGTAGAAGAGAACCTTACCACCAATCTCAAGCGGCTCCCGCTGCTGCTCTTCCGCCGTCGAAAAGATGGTCATCTTATATCCGGAATAAATCCATCCTTGAGCCTTTGCCCGCGCTCCAGCGGCATCGCCCGCTGCCAGCGCTCCGACCACCTCCGTCGAATTCGGAAGAGCTGAGAGAAGTGAAATCGGGCCATGGCAGAGCACCGCCGTAGGCTTGGATGTTTCATGAAAGTGTCTCATCACCGTGCCAGCGTCGGGATCATCGAGAAGATCCATCATCGGGCCGTGGCCGCCGGGGACGAAAACAGCGTCATATTGGTCCAGGCCCGATGCGATGACATCCGAGATGCGAGTTGGATTTTTGAGCCCAGTCAGGGTGTCGCGGAATTTTAGGTAGTCCTGAAGCCTAGCCTCGTCCCCGCCGAAGAAATCGGCGACAGCTGAATGGACATCCATTTGCGGCGTGTTGCCTTTGGGGTTGGCGAAAGTGATTTCGTAGCTTTCCTTCATCAAGGCGCGAACCGGAACCGTCAGTTCGTTGAGATAGTAGCCGGCGCCGGCATAAACCTTGCCGTCTTTCAATGGCAAGCCGTGACCGCTCGAGACGAGCACCAAGACTTTTCCTTTTGTTGTCATTCTGTTCTCCTCCATGAAATCGAATCTGTTTCCCGAGATCTTAGCTTGTGCAGAGCAACCCAATTTGCGAAAGCCTGGGCCTCAGCCACCTCCTCATTGCGTCTACCAGCACCGCGTCGTACTCGCCGAAGAGCAAAGTCTACGTGATCGGGTCAAAGCCGAGCGCTTCGCCGAAGGCTTTGGCCGCTCGCCAACCATTATGACTGCGGGAATCCGAACATCAACCAGGATTGATTGGCTACCCAATGCGGGTACAGCTTCGTCATCTGATCGAACAGCTCCTGGTCGGATGTCGCGGTTTTCTGCACCCGATCGAAGTCCTGCAGGTAACGCTTGGTGTCCTGGATCGCCGAGGGAGAGTCGGGCGCGCCAGGCTTCTTGTGACCGGCGACGACAATCGCCGGGTTCAGCGCCGCTAACCGGTCCAGCGCGGCGATCCAATTTTTTCGGCTCTCGGGGGTGGTGTCGCCGACGTACATGCGGCACTGGTTGTACACAACATCGCCAGCGACGATCAGGCCCATCGATGGAACGTAAAGAGACGTCGTATCGGCACTATCGGTGTGGCCCTGCTCGATGATGCGCAATTCGTGGCCCTCTAGAGTGAACGTGTCGCGCTCATAGGGCTGAGGTGCAACCAACTTCGTGGGCACTTGGCCAGGAAAGCACCGGCGGGCCAGCCGCTCCACTGGGGGAGTGAAAGACATCTGCATGGCGTTCAGCGTCTTGGGCGTTGCTATCGCGCGAGCGCCCGGGAAACGGTCGAGCAGAATGCCCAGACCGTAGAAGTGGTCGAAATGGGCGTGCGTTATATAGATCGTCTCCAAGTTGCGGTTGTGCAGGGCAACCCAATCCGCGAGAGCCTCGGCCTCCGCCACTGTCATCATCGCGTCTACCAGCACCGCGTCGTGCTCGCCGAAGATTAAAGTCGACGTGATCGGGTCAAAACCGAGCGCTTCGCCGAAGGGCCTTGGCCGCTCGCCGACCATAGCCTTTCCCGGGGCGGTAAAAACGTTCACACCAAGCGTGTTCGAGGCGACAGGCGCGGTCACGCGCGTGGTCTCTTCCAGTCCATCTGTGCCGTCCATTTGGTGGTCCTTTCGATGTCAGAGCGAGGACTGTTGAAAGCAAAATTGGCAGAAGCGCGACGACGTATCCGTTGGACGAACGTATCGATCAAGACCAAAGTAATCGCTCGACACTGCAGCCCGGAAGGCCTCAAGAGAACATCCGCAACCGTTCAAATCCGAATCCCATCCGGGCCGAGCGCTAACCGTACTTGAGGTCGGTGCTCTGTCCGACCTCGATAATATAACCGTCAGGATCGCGGATGTAGCAGCGGATCTCGCCGTACTTGGGAATCGGGGGCGTGAGGAACTCGGCTCCGCGGCTTTTCCACAATTCGTAGCACGCTTGAATATCCGCAACGCGGAAATTCATAAAGCTGTTGATGTGATTCGGGTCGGGCACGCTGAGCGTTACCGTGGGCTTGTCCGGCGTCGGCCCGCCCCCCACATTCAGAATCATCCAGATATTCGCAAGCTGAAGGTACGGAGGCGCGTTGCCGTCACCCATGGTCAGAATGCGAGCGCCGAAGACCTTTTCGTAGTAGCGAGCCGATCGCTCGACATCGGCGACGGTAAGAAAATGCGCGATGCTGATCCCTTCGCGCGGGGGCATCTCATAGCTCTTCTGTTCGACCTGTACGGCGTTCATGGACGACTCCTTTCGACGGAGCATTCAGTATAAATGGTGTCCTCTGTTCGCAACACGGTTTCAAGGCACCAGCAGGATCTTCCCCACGCCACCCTTCTCCGCCATTGCGTGAGCCCTGGCTGCTTCGCTGAGTGGCAGTTTCAGACCAATCGGGATTACTAGCTTTCCATCTCTCACCGCTTCGGCCATGAACTCGAGCGTTTTCCTGTCGAATTTCGAGAATACTTTCACCACCTTTACAGACGGGTACTCCGCGGCGTTCTGCGGCGCCTCGACAACCGATGCATAGACTCCCCCCGGCTTGACCCTGGCGATCATCTTTTCGGCGGTCCTTCCGCCGACCGCATCCGCCACGGCCTCCACCGGCGGAATATCCGCAATCGCGGTGTCGTCGTCGGTTGCGATCACCTGATTCGCGCCGACCGTCTTGGCTTCGTCGATCTGCCTCTTCAAAACTCCCGCGATCACAGTGGCCCCGCGTGCCTTCGCGGTGAACACCGCCGAACGCCCTACATTTCCAACAGCACCGAGGACCAGAACCGTCTGGCCAGCTTTTATTTCCGTAGCCAGGAGGAGCTGGTTACCAGTCGTCGTCACCAGCGGCAGCGCCGCCGCCTGAATCAAATCGAGCCCCTTGGGGACTTTCGCTAGAACCGCAGCTTTCACGACACAAAGTTCGGCGTAAGTATTGTCCGCCATAGCGAACACCTGGTCGGCGACAGAAAAGCCTTCCACTCCCGGCCCAACCTTGGCCACAGTGCCCGCGACATCCACTCCTATAAGCCCCGGAAACTTGAGTGGGTAAAAATCTTTCGTTAATCCGGCACGTCGCTTGTAGTCGATCGGATTCACGCTCGAGGCAGCCACCCGCACGAGTACTTCGCCTGTGCCAGGGACCGGATCGGGGTATTCTTCATACTTGAGTACTTCAGGACCGCCATATTCGTGGACAACAATTGCTTTCATGTTTCACCTCCCTGGCTCGGTGTGTGTTTCCTTGCTGGCCACGTCAAAACGAACCGCTGCCATTCAAAAAATCGATCGACGCCAGCTAGTGCAGCAGCGATTCCCAATTGGCTGGAACTCTTCCTGCCGGTCCAGGTGCTGGTTGATCCTCCGAATGCGAATGTGGCGGAAGCAACTCCACACCCTTGATCATCCCCCGCTTGTCGTAATCGTAGAACCAATCCTCACCCGGCTCGAAGCTGGCAATGATCGGATGCCCTGTTGTCGCCGCATGCTTGGATGCGTGCTGGTTCGGAGAACTGTCGCAGCAACCGATGTGCCCACACTCCGCACACCGGCGGAGGTGAAGCCACCAGCCTTTCGGTGACGCCAGGCATTCGACACACCCGTCGCCACTCGGCTTCGAAGCGGGGTTGATTCCGCGCTGGTCTTTTTTCATTTCCGATCTTCCTTTCGCGTCCTCGGCGCTGACTTCTTCAGCGCACGTCCACGGGCGATCACCTCAGTAAGTTGCCGGCGAGCCAGTGATCAATACTGAACTTTCCGGGACCGGAGCAGATCAGCCAGACGAAGAAGAGCACGTAGAGGACTTCCGGAAGGTAAAGGAAATCGTCGAGCCAGCTGAGAAACGAAAGTCCTTTAGGCAGGGTGGAAAGCGCTTCGGTCAGGGTGGCGACAACCATATCGATCAATAGAGCCGCGCAGGCCGGGCTCGATAGAAGCCCCACGGCCACCAAGGATCCGCCTACGAACTCGACGCCCGAGACGAAATAAGCCGTCAGTTGGGGAAACGGGATTTTGGCCTTCACCAGCGTGTCGTAAACAGGTTTCGTGCCGCCGGCGACAAACAATTTGTTTGCGCCGGAGATGGCGAAGAACAGCCCGATCGAAACGCGAACCAGCAGGATGGCGTATTGTTCCAAATCGCTGCTACCCTGCAGCGCAAACTGGACCAACTGTTTCCAATCCATCTCCTATCCCTCCATCGGCTTCGACCTTGGGATTATGCGTCCATCCGTTCGACCCATTGAGCGCGGAATGCGGGAGCCGGGAATGGATCCGCAAAGTACTGCGTTTCCCGCGCAACCTTGTCGCCGCTGAACTCCATGATGCTCACGGTGTAGGACGGCTTGCCGTCATATGTGATGATGAATTCGGTGACCCACAGATCACCGCTGCCAATGATTCGCCGGATAGAAAACCGCTTGTTGCTCGGCTGGCTCGCGCGCTGGTTCTGTATGTTGGATCGACCGCGGGTTCGCTCGTCCGACTGCGGGTATTCCAGCACCGCGTCGTCGAGATAGATGCGGTGCTCCGTTTCGAAATCGTTGGCATCGGACGCCGCCCAATGCTGGTCCAGCGCCGCACGGATCTCTTGATCTCGCGCTCCAGAATGCTGATCCGTCTTTTGCTGATCGTTCATCTTGAGCCCTCAATTTGACAAGAAGCCCACTGCTTTAGCGCAATCGGAGTATACGACTCGTCAAGTCGCGAGTCCTTCGCGCTGAGGTATTCTAGTCCAAGCGGCCCTATCGCGGTTACTGCGCGACGTACTCGCCCCTTTGCGCTTAGGTTTTGCGCCCGCCACGCATTGTCAACACGCCGCGCCTCGCGTGATAATGAATGCATGACCTCGACGACTGCCTTTGCCAAAGGAAGCTCCATTCAGGCTCCCGAATTCGAAAAAAATCTCGATCGCCTTGCCGAAGTCGCCGTTCGCATAGGACTGGGAATCGCGCCCGGCCAGGAACTGGTGATGACCGCCATGCTCGACGCGGTCCCGCTCGCCCGGCTGGTTACGCAACATGCCTACAAAGCGGGGGCCTCGGTTGTCACGTCGCTGCTCGCCGACGAGCAGTCGGCGCTCGCCCGCTTCCGCTACGGCTCGGACGCGAGTTTCGACGCCGCGCCCGCGTGGCTCTACGAGGGCATGGCAGCGGCCTACCGCAGCGGCGCTGCGCGCCTCGCGATCGCCGGCAACGATCCTTCGCTGCTGTCGAAAGAGGATCCCGAAAAGGTGAGCCGCGTGAATCGCGCCACTTCGAAAGCGTACCGCCCGGCGCTCGAGTTGATCGCGCGCCACGAAATCAATTGGACGATCTGCGCCTGCGCCACGCCCGCATGGGCGGCCGCGGTATTTCCCGATCTTCCGCCGGACGAAGCATTTGCCCGCCTCTGGCAGGCGATCTTCGCTGCGTCGCGCGCGGATCAGCCCGATCCCGTGGCTGCGTGGAAAACGCATGACGCGAACCTGCACGCGCGCGCCGACCGCCTGAATGAAAAGCGTTATGCGGCGCTCCACTTCCGCGGGCCCGGCACCGATCTACGCGTCGGCCTCTCCGACGGCCACCTCTGGCTCGGCGGCGGCACCACAGCACGCAACGGCCGCTACTGCATTCCCAATATGCCGACCGAGGAAGTTTTCACCACGCCGCACAAGGACCGCACGGAAGGGCGCGTCACCAGCACCAAGCCGCTGTCGTATCAGGGCACGATGATCGAGGAGATTTCGGTGCGATTCGAGGGCGGAAAGATCGTCGAGGCTCACGCCGCGAGGGGCAATCAGGTGTTGCAGCGTATGATCGAGACGGACGAAGGCGCGCGCAAGCTCGGCGAAGTGGCGCTCGTCCCGCACTCATCGCCGATCGCCTCGAGCGGCCTGCTCTTCATGAACACGCTCTTCGACGAAAACGCCGCCTGCCACATCGCGCTGGGCCAGGCCTACAGCACGTGCCTGAAAGATGGCGACGCACAAACGCCGGAGCAACTGGCGTCGCGCGGCGCAAACAGCAGCCTGATTCACGTCGATTGGATGATCGGATCGAAGAATATCGATGTGGACGGCATCAACGCGGCAGGAGAGTCCGAGCCGGTGATGCGCGCGGGAGAGTGGGTCTAGGGTTCGCGCGGCAGCGCGATCCTGTCTTTGAATTTCCGGGTACTCCATCCTCGGTTTCTGAGGATGGGGTCTTCGAGTTTACTCGACCGCGATGCGCGAGCCGTGCTGCGTCGTCCCCGAAAGGTGCTCGATGCGCTGATCGATGACGGCGCGAATCGCCTTCAGGAATTCGACGCGCGAGTTCATCAGATGCTGTTTCACGGCGGGCGAAACCTCGAAGACTTTCGCCACGTGGTCCAGCACCTCATGACACACGCAGCGTTCGGTTCCCACGCTTTGACTTGCCGGATTCGGATTTGAAGCGGTTTGTTCGGTGCTCATTGCGTCTCCTTCATCTCGACCGTTAGGACTCGATTGTCGAGTCTCGCTCGAGAGGGAAGCAGCGTCGCCATCGACCGCGGCAGCCCGATATGTCTCCGCAGCGTGCCGACCTCGACGACGAGTTCGTCGCCCTTCTTGAATAATCCCACTTCGCCCTTCACCGCAAACGGCAGCAGCAGGCGAATCTCGTAGACTCCGTCCGATTTCCCGAACGTGTAGGGCTTCTCCGTCCGGGTCACGGCGGCGGGGTCTTCGCCTTCATCATACAGCACGCGGGCCAGCTCCCGCAGCCGCTCTTTTCCCAGCACCTCGTGGGCGAAAAGGGGCACGCGCCGCACCGGGACGGGCGCGAAATATTCCTCGATTTCCTCGAGTACCTTTTCCTGCGACGTGTGCCACTCGGCGAAAAACGCGTCCTTCACGTCCCGGGGCAGCAGCCGGTTGACGATTACCGCGTCCACCGTCAGCCCGTGCAACGAAAAATAGACGAACGCGCGCTGCGTTTCGCGCAACACCATCTTTTCCGGGTTCGTCACCAGCCGCACGCTCGTCGTGTACGGATCCTCCATCAGGTCGTCCACGCCCTCGAGCTTCTCGAAGAGATTGCGGATGTTGGCGAAGTAGCTGTCCGTCGGCAGCTCGAAGGGCGCCACGCGATTGGCGATCGGCCGCACCGCCTTCAACAGATTCCGCTGAAACGGGAAAATGTGCTTCATGTACCAGTCAAGCGTCGTCGGCATGCTGATGAACCGCATGGATTCCGCGGTCGGCGCCGCGTCCAGCACGATCACGTCGTAGCGCTGCTCGCGGCGGTATTCGTTGATGTACATCATCGCGCTGAGTTCTTCCATGCCTGGCAGGATCGCGAGTTCTTCCGCCTCTACGCCGCTGATTCCGGTGGTGCGCAGTACGGAAGTGACGTACGAAGAGATTTCCTGCCAGTGCCGCTTGATCTCTTTTTGGATATTCAGCTCGAAGATCGAAAGTTTGTCGCTGATGGGAAACGGATCGGAGGTTTTCGTGTGAAAGAGGTCGCCGCCCAGGTCAAACGAATCCGCCAGGCTGTGCGCGGGATCGATGCTCATCACCAGCGTGCGGTGGCCGATTTCGGCGAGCCGCACGCCTGTGGCGGCGGCCAGGCTCGTCTTGCCCACGCCGCCCTTGCCGCTGAACAATAAAATTCTCATAGCCCATTATAGCGCGAGGCAATCAGCTCGTCGTCGCGCCCCCAAAGGAACCCTGGATCCAAACGAGCCAAAGCTACATCGAATCCTGGCCGCCTATACAGGACTGGCCGGATATGCGGCCAACCGTTGAAGCGCCTATGCTCACGGCCCGAGGTAGAAGGCAGTCTAAGTTGGAGCGCACTAATTCGAATTCAGTCGCCTTCGCAAAGAGCGACGAATTGGGAAAGAGGTCCATCACAATGAGCCATACCGCGACAGCAAGAATAAGCAAGGTGCCAGTCAACCGGAGTTACGTTGCGTTCGAGAAGGCTCTGCTTCTGCGAAAACGGGAGCTGAATGCGCGGATCGCGGACTTTCTGGAAGATGTGGCTGTGCAAGCGGAGCCCGACGACGAGGGAGATGTGGCAATCCAGAACTATTCGACCGATTGGGCGGCGGCCGCGCTCGACCGCGCACGCCGAACCCTGACCGAGGTCGACGCAGCTCTCGCGCGAATCAAGGCAGGCAAGTACGGAGTGTGCGAGGTTTGCCACATGTCGATTCCCAGAGCGCGGCTCGAGGCTTTGCCCTGGGCTCGCTTGTGCGTGGGCTGCGCGGAGCGCAACGCCGAGGGGCGTGGCTAAGCCCCGCTCCCGGCGCTGCGCCCCCGGGGCAGATCGTCTTCCTCGGTGATGAGCACGCCGCCCTTGCCGTCGCGCGTCTTGGAGCCGTGCTCCTTCAAGATGGCTTCGGCTCGGGCGGCCAGGATTTGACTCGGAGGCCGCACCACCAGGATCGCGCCCTCCTGCTTCACGTGAGTCGCGTAAAACTCCTGCTCGCCGATATAGTTCGGCATTTCGCCGGGATCGTCGTGGACGTCACCCGCGCCGCGCATGCGCAGACCGTGCAATGCGCGCGCCACACGTTCGCGAATGCCATCGGGCGGCTGAAAGCCAAGCTCTTCGGCCCGGAGATCGCGGTCGACGTCGCTCACCACCTCGATTTCCTCGCCGACAATCCCGGCGAGTTCGAGATCCTCGACGGCCTCCTCGGCCTGCGCGTAAAGGTCGAACAATCCGATAAGTACGGTGCGCATCTTCGCGTCACGCCCCGGCGCTGTGGCTGCGCTCGCGGATCACGCCCACCGGCCCGGCTGCATGGCTGGTAAGCGCGGTTCCGGCGCCCCTCTGCTCGTCGCGTTTCGCCCGAATCACCATCCATTCGACGTCCGTGGGCCGGCACGCAGCGCTGATCACCTCGAAAACGCCGAGGTCCTTAGCCGTCTTGTACTGCTCGGAATCGGCAAGAGCCGCCAGCAGGACCACGCGAGCCTTCAGTCCCGGCTTTCGGCCTGCGGTAGCGGCCAGCACGTCCCGGTAGTCGCCATCGGCGAAGGAGCGGTCGCAGAAAACGAGCCCGACCTTTTGGCTATCGAGTATCTCGCGGCACTGGCTCACGTTAGCCGCACAGAAGGTGCCGAATCCTTGCCGGTCGAGGATCGACACCAGATGACGCCGGTTCTCCAAATCCGAAGAGGCAACCATGATCTGCCATGTGTCGCTCATGCAGGCCTCCCTAAAGGCGTCCGTGCACAACGCGGAAGCCGAGGATGAGGCAGAGTGACATAAGAGGCAATCCGCAATACACCCTAGAGGCGCGCCAAAAAATACGGTATCGGAGTTTTGGGGACCGGCGATGGGATTCGCGGCTACGAGGCGGGCCAGCCCCGAGCCAGAATTTTACGTCTCCGATACGCCCGCAAGAGTATGATAAGGCTCCTTAGGCGTCGCACGCCTGCAGAGGTCTCCGCCGGAGGTTCGCCATGAAAAAGCCTCTCACCATCATCGGTATCGTGATTGTGGTGTTGCTCCTGATCGTCATTATCCTGCCCTTTGTGATCAACGTGAACCGCTTCAAGCCCACGCTCGAATCCAAGCTCACGGACGCGCTGGGCCGCAAGGTCGAGATCGGCAACATCGGACTCTCGATCATTTCGGGCAGCGTCAACGTGGACAACGTCGTGATCGCCGACGACCCCGCCTTCAGCCACTCGCCCTTCCTCCAGGCCAAGGAACTGAAGGCCGGCGTGGCGCTCATACCGCTGATCTTTTCGCAGAAGCTCGAGGTGAGCTCGTTCACGATCACTGATCCGCAGGTCTCGATTCTGCACTCGCCCTCGGGCAAGTGGAAT
This sequence comes from uncultured Acidobacteriota bacterium, assembly GCA_963814735.1. GTDB lineage: Bacteria > Acidobacteriota > Terriglobia > Acidiferrales > UBA7541 > Palsa-295. The sequence goes on from CAWFEC010000002.1 coordinate 292,866, forward strand.
TTCTCGAGCCTCGGCGCTGGTGGAGCGCAGGCGTCGGCGAAGTCCAGCGCCCCCGCGAGCGAAGGTTCGTCGAGCTCTTCCGAGGCGGCCTTTTCTGTCGCGGAGCTGAAGCTCACGAACGGCACGATGGTGGTGGGTAGGATAGGTCCTGGCGGAAAGACGCAAACTTACCAGGACGTGAGTCTCGAAGCTTCCGATCTCTCCTACACCTCGCAATTTCCGTTCACGTTCTCCGCGAAGACGCCGGGCGACGGCACAATAAAAGTGGAAGGCAAAGCCGGACCGATCAACCCGACTGATGCATCCCTGACGCCGCTCAACGCCACCGTCGACGTCAGGCATCTTGACCTCGCTTCGACCGGCTTCGTCGACGCTTCCTCCGGCCTTGCCGGGCTGATCGATTTCACGGGCGACCTCACTTCCAATGGCCAAGAAATGACCTCAAAGGGCACCGTAAAGGCGGAGAAGATCAAAGTTGTACCGGCGGGCTCGCCCTCGAAGGTGCCGGTCAACGTCGATTACGCCACGGCGTACGACATGAAGAAGCAGACGGGCGTCCTCCAAACGGGCGATGTCCACATCGGCAGCGCGCTCGCGCATCTCACCGGCAGCTACGACACCTCCGGCACGACGGCCAAGCTCGATATGAAGCTCAACGGAAGCGGCATGCCCGTCGCCGACCTCGAAGGCGTGTTGCCGGCGGTCGGCGTGACGCTGCCCTCAGGCGCCGCTCTAACGAGCGGTGGCCTGAACCTCAATCTCACGATTACCGGCCCAGTGGACAAGCTCGTCATCGCCGGCCCAGTCGATCTCGCGAATGGCAAGCTCTCCGGCTTCAACCTGAAGTCGAAGCTCGGCGCGCTTTCCTCGTTCACTGGGCTAGGCGGCGGAGGCGGCGGCTCCGACACCGAGATTCAGAAGCTGAGCGCGAATCTCCACGTCGATCCCAGCGGCACTCAGGCCAATGATTTGATCGTGGTCGTCCCATCCATCGGGACCGTCACCGGCACGGCCAACGTCAGCGCGAGCAATCAGCTCAATTGCAAAATGTCCGCGAAGCTCGCGGGCGGAATGGGCGCCGTGACTTCGGCGCTCACGTCATTTGGCGGTGGCGGCAACAATTCCCAGGGCATTCCGTTCACCGTCACCGGCACAACTTCGAACCCGGTTTTCCTTCCCGACGTAAAGGGCATGGCCGGCAGCATGGTGAAAGGCCTCGGCGGGAATGCCACGGGCACGGCCGGGCAGGCGGAAGGCGCGGCGAAAGCGCTCGGCGGCCTCTTCGGCAAAAAGAAAAACTAACATTGCGGCGAAGGCAACAACTTGAGGTGTTAGTGGCGCGAGAATGAAGCCCGGTTAAGGTGTAAACGTAGGGCCGGGTCCTTTAGCCCGGATGTTTTCTCGGCTCACCACCAAGCAACGGGGGCGCAAGCACACCAGCACGTGATAGCTGCTCGATTTAAATGTAGCGCCGCGGCCCTCTTATCCTGAGCGAAGTCGAAGGGCAGCGCGGCACGTTTCGGAGGAACCCCCCGCTCCTAGCGCGCAGCATCATAGGGCTCGCTCAGCCTCGCTCAGCCAACGCCCCCTCTGCGTCGCCGAAAAGACTCTGCATCGCTCGCACCACGACGCGAATCGTCGCCGCGATTACGATGAGCCCCACCACCGCGATTCCCGCGGCCGCATAGGCATGCCGCGTCGCAAACCACATCAGAAACACCACCAGCGCATCCTCACTGAGGCTCAACGCGATATTGGAAAAGGGCTCCGGCGAATGTGACACCGCCGCCCGCGCCGCCGTTTTCCCGCTGTGCGCGGCCAGCGCGATCAGCGAGCCGGCAAGCGTGGCGACCAGCCGCTCCCACTCCGGCAATTGCGCGGTCGCGCCGTAGGTGAGCAGCCCCGCCACCGGGACGCGCACGAATGTGTGCATCGCATTCCATAGCAAATCGAAGATCGGAATTTTGTCGCCGATGAATTCGACGAGGAACAGAACGCCGCAGATCGCGATGACGTACCAGTTGTCGACCAGCCGCAGCGAAGCCGGCAGCGTGAGAACGTGCGCGTGGCTCAGCAGCCCGAGCATCGCCACGGTGGCGTACACGTTGAGCCCCGCCGAAAAGCAAACGACCACCAGCAGCGCGGTCAGTTCGGTCCCAGACGGTACCGGCGGCAGCATCGAAGCCAACGGCAGAATCCAGTGAAATGGCATCGCCTCGAAGATACGACGCCCGCCGTTCTGGCGCTACTCCACGTTGGGCGCTCCGCCGTGTACGCGATACGGGTCGTCGATTCGACCCGGCCCCTAGGCCGGCTACTGAATCGTCACCGTCAGTATCGATCCCTTCGCGTCAGAACTCGTTTGGCCTGTGATGCCCAGCGTGGTGGTGCCAGTAAGAACAATATTTAAGCTTCCGCTCTGGGAAGATCGGTTGTTCGGATCACCCAGGTATGTTGCGCTGATTGCGTGAGTCCCAATTGGAAGACCCGTATTGCTCAGTTGAGCTTGAGCCATGCCGTTAACCACGTTTACGTAGGGCGCGTAATCGGGAAGGGTTAGGTCGTTGAAATTCACCAGCCCCGTTAGCGGGTTCGGCGAATTGACCGTAGCCGTAAGCGTGGCGCTCGCGCCTGGAGCAATTTTCCCACTGGATGCGGTAAGGCTGGTCGTCGTCACGGCGGGACCACCGCCCCCGCTACCCCCACCGCCCCCGCTACCCCCACCGCCCCCGCCACCCCCACCGCCCCCGCCACCCCCACCGCCGCTCCCTCCACCTCCGCAGCCGACTCCAAGCGCCACGACGCCGATGAACACCAATCCCAATAAGGTCCGGAACGACCGGCGCCTGACAGGGCAAACAAGCAGGAGCACCGAGGCGAATAGCGATATGGCGCCTGTTACCCACCAGGAGCTGCGATTCGACGCGGCGAACGGACCGATTCTGCGTCCGCGCGGCCACGCCATCGCAGTTAGATTCGTCGACGGTCCGGGAACGGTTAGAGACAGCATGGAAGTTGACGAGAGTCCATTGCTGAGCGTCACCGCCGAAGGCGAGAAGCTGCACGGCGCGCCGGCGATACCACCACCACCACAGCTCAGTGTCACCGTGCTTGTGTAGCTCGTCGTTGGAGTAATTGTTATTGCGACCGTGGCGGTTTGTCCGGCGGTAATCATGAGCGGCGCCGAACCCGCAGACACACTGAAATCAGGAATCGTCACAGGAATGTAAGTCGGCGCGCTTGATGAGGCGTAGTTCGAATCGCCGCTGTAGTTTACGGTAATGTAATCGGTTTGCTGGGGCTTGAGTGTAACCGTGCCCTGGAGGACCCAGTTTCCGCTGGCATCCTGGCCTGCGGTCGCCGGCACGGAACCAGAAAGCGGTTCAATGTCGAGATTGTAGGAGATGGTGCCTGTCGGCTTGAGCCCGGCGTTGCTGGCAGGCTGACCCGTGCCGATCGTGATGTTAAATGTGACGCTGTCTCCAAGAATGATATTGCTCGGCGTGAAAGTCGTAGCGATCGTCGAGAAATAAAGGACCGTGATGTTTGCGGCCGTCGACGTGGACGCCGCATAACTGGCGTCTCCGCTGTATTGCGCCGTAATACCGTTCTGGCCGTGCGGAAGCGAACTCGTGCTGGCGCTAGCGGAGCCGCTTGCTTGATGCGTTGACGCGTTCGTGCTCCCTGAAAGCGCGCCGCTGGCCACTTTCGTCGTCCCCGAGAAAAAGTTCACCGTTCCCGTCGGGGCGTAACTGGAGTAGATATTCTGTGCCGACATATTCGCATATAAATACACGGTGGCGCCTACAGTTGTGCTGGTCGGAGGGGTGGTGATGGTTGTCGCAGTAACGGCGGGTGTGATTGTCAGTGCGACGGACGCGGGCGTGCTCGCCTTAAAGCTGCTGTCTCCGCCATAGCTTGTGCCGATGTTATGCGAACCGCCGGGGAGATCAATGGCCAGATCCTCGGCGTAGCCTTGTGCGTTTAACGCGAGACTGCCCCCGTCGAGCGCCGAGCCGTTGTCCGCCAATGTGACATTGCCCGTCGGGCAGCCGGTGTTGCCAGCCGCGTTTTTAGGGCAGGCGTCGCCCGCCTGGCTCGTCACATTGATGCGCAGCAGTGAGGGCGTTCCAAACACCGCCGTGGTGGCGTTCGGATTTGTCAACGCTCCGCCGGATGGATCGAAGAGTTCGTAGGCGATCGACATGTTGCTTGCTTCAGGCGCCACCGTCACCGACGTGCCCGAGGATGCGCTCTCGCCGAACGTGGCGTCCCCTGCGTACTGCGCTACGACGCTGTATGTTCCGCCCGGCAGCGCGTTCGTGCTTCCGGTCGCCGAACCGCTGCTTAGGACGAACCCTTGAACCCCTTCCGTCCCGTCCGGGCCGGTGCTCGCGATCAAGGACACATTCCCGGTCGGCGTTCCGCCCGTTCCGCTCACGCCGATCGTTACAGGCACCGGTTGGCCGTGCGTGATATTGACCGGATTGCCTGAGTTCAGGGTCAGCGTCGTCGTGCTCGTCTTGAGCGCGGTGTTTGCCGTCGTCCACGCCTTCACAAGATTATTTGCGTTTACGGAGCCAAGTCCGGTCGCGAGGTCGTATCCGGAAGCTGTCGAATAACCCGAAAGCACTCCGACCGCATCTCCCTGGGTCGAAGTGTTGCAGTTTGGGCTGCCGGTGACGCAGGGCATTGCGATCGTTCCGTTCGTCACGTCGTAGAACGCGCAGTTTGTGCCCGCGCCGCTGCTCGAATTGCAACTCGCTCCCGACTGTGCCGCAAGGTTGTAGAGGATGTAATTGGCGTTCCCCTGGCGCGAGCCGGTCTTCTGATCAATCAGCGCCATGATTCCCGCGAAAGAGGGCGTCGACGCGGACGTGCCGCCGACGCCGAGAAACTCGGTGTTCGTGTCGGCTGAATCGCATGAGGTGTAGCCGGCCGGAAGCGCGTCAGCCTCGCAGATCAGGTAAAACGCCCCGGACGGCGATCCCGAAGCCGCAAACAGCGAAACGTCCGGCACCGCGCGTGTCGCGCTCGTGCCCGCCTGCCACGTTGGTTTGGGGTAACCCCCCGTGCACGACGATTGATTTGTGCCGTCAGACGTTGTGCAATTGCTCTTTCCCCCCGATCCGCCGACCGCCGTCACAAAACCGTACGATGTCAACTGGGCGTTGTTGCAATTGGTCTCGGCATTCGTGCTATAGCCAAGCAAAGTTCCGAACACCGCATTGGTACAGGAATCGTTCCAGGTGGTTTCGGGAATGTAGGAAAGAGCCGAAAGCGTGGCGGGCGTTCCGGTTGGAGCGCCCGGTGGAATGGAGTTCGTCGAGCTCCAATACGTTTTCGGGTTCGTCAAATCAAAGAAATCGGTGCCGCCCACGGCCAGGTTGTACGGCGTCGACGAGATGCCGTTCACCGAAAGGCCGTACTGCGCCGCACCTTGCGTGCCCGCATTTCTGTCGCACACTGCGGAGCCGCTGTCTCCTGTAGCGACCAGCGCTGTGATCCCTTGTGCGGCCGCCTGCTGCCAGAGTTGATCGTAGAATTGGTTTCCCGCCGAACCCAGAAACAGCTCGCAAATCCCGTAGCTCTCACTGAGGATCGGCGCAAGATTGTTGTCCACCACGTACTGCGCGGAGAGATCGACGCCGAGGCTCGCTTCCGTGGTTTCCGAAGTTACAATGTCAATTGTCGCTCCCTTCGCAACCGCGCCGGACCACTCGATGTCGAGATCGGATTCCGTTTCATCGCCCTGCACCGTGCCGGGATCGGGTCCGTCCAGGATGATGGTCGGACTCTTCGCCGGCAGGCCGAAAAAGCTCCGGAAGCTGCCTATGTCCGTGAGCAAGATGTCGCTTTCCGCTACGATCGCGATCGTCTCGCCAGTGCCGTCCGTCGCCGGGCTCGCATTCCACAGCGGAAGCACATTGTAAATGGTCGCGAAGTCGTAGGGACTGAGGCCGTAGCAACCCACTCCTGGCACACCGCAAGTGCCCCCAAGCGTGAATAGCGGATTCGCGGATTGCAGCTTGCCCGTGGCCTTCGATCTTGAGACAACGCCAGCCACCTGGTGCAGGGCGTGCCGCGGAAAATTGTAGAGCGAATCGATGCCCGCCACCACCGGCGTCAGCGCCGTCGGAATCTGCGGATCGTTCGAATTCGCCCAGTGATCCTGGTTATTCACGTTGTAGCGGTGAATCTCGGTGTGAAACGCGTCGCGCACCTGCCCTGCCGTGCCCGAGAATTCGATCACCGTGCGCCCATTCGACACGCGGCTCACCGTAAAGCCGTGCGACTCCAGCCACAACGTGATCGTCTGGATATCCGCATCCGCGGGTCCAAACTGCTGGCCGAATTGCTGCGGCGTGAGCCAGGCGTGATAGTTTGGCGACGATGCGTCCTGCTGTTGCTCCATGAGCGTGTCGAGCGCGGCTTCCTGCGACGGACTGCGCTTCAGCACGAGCAACATGCGCTGCATCGGCAGGGAATCGGGTGCCGCGCCGCGATCGAATTGCGGGCGTGCGTAAGGATGCGTATTCCCGCGCAGAGTGGTGAGCTGCGATTCGTTGATGGCCGCCGTGATGCGCGGCTGCACGTTGCTGGTTTGTGCGAAAACGGCGAAAGAAAGGAAAGCGAACGCTGCGGCCGCGAGACAGCCGCGAAGGAGTTGATGCCGGTTTTGCATGGCCGCCTCTGGGTGGCTAACCAAGCCCCAAGTGATTTCAGTTCCAGCTGGGCGCAAACCAAGTCTTCTGCGCGCAGCCTGGAACGATCGCGAACGACGACCCCTCTTGTGTGGGCGATATATTGCCGATTCCGGCACGGGCCGTCAAGGGCAATCGGTTGTGCGGGAGCGTACAGTTGCGGTCAGAGCATCTGCCGAAGGACGTACTGCAGGATGCCGCCGTGCTGGTAGTAGGCGACCTCGAAGGGCGTATCGACGCGCACAAGCGCCGTAAAATCTTTCGTCTTGCCGGCGGCGTCGCGCGCGCGCACCTTGATTTTCTTTCGCGGCTCGAAATTCTGCGCCAAGCCTTCGAAATCGAAAATCTCGAGGCCGGTAAGGCCGAGCGACTTGGCGTTTTCGCCCGGCAAAAACTCGAGCGGCAGCACGCCCATGCCGACGAGGTTGCTGCGATGAATGCGCTCGAAGCTCTCGGCCAGCACCGCGCGCACACCGAGCAGAATCGTCCCCTTGGCGGCCCAGTCCCGCGATGAGCCCGAGCCGTATTCTTTACCCGCGATCACCAGCAGCGGGATGCCCTCTTCGCGGTACTTCATCGCGGCGTCGTAAATCGTCATCTGCTGATCGCCCGGTTGATGGACGGTCCAGCCGCCCTCGGTGCCCGGCGCCAGCTGATTGCGCAGGCGAATATTCGCGAACGTGCCGCGCATCATCACTTCATGATTGCCGCGCCGCGCGCCATACGAATTGAAATCCTTCGGCTGCACCCTGTGGCCGATCAGATATTTTCCCGCGGGGCTATCGGCCGGAATCGAGCCGGCCGGCGATATGTGGTCGGTCGTGATCGAATCCCCAAGCACAGCCAGCGCGCGCAGCCCTCGCAAATCCGAAATCGCGCCCGGCTTCACCGGCATCTTCTCGAAATACGGCGGATTCTTGATGTAGGTCGATTTGTCGTCCCACGCGTAGAGATCGCCTTCGGGAACCGGCAGAGCGCGCCACTGCTCGTCGCCCGTGAAGACGTCCGCATATTCCTTGTGAAACATTTCGGTCGTCACCGAGCTGCGCATCGTCGCTTCCACTTCCTGCGGCGTGGGCCAGATATCGCGCAGGTAGACGGCGTTGCCGGATTTGTCCTCGCCGAGCGGCTCGTTGACGATATCGAAATCCATGCGCCCCGCGATCGCGTATGCCACCACCAGCGGCGGCGACGCCAGATAGTTGGCACGGCACAGCGGGTTGATGCGCCCCTCGAAATTGCGATTGCCGCTCAGCACCGACACCGCAACGAGATTATTTTCCTTGATCGCCTTGCCGATCGAATCCGAGAGCGGCCCGCTGTTGCCGATGCAGGTCGTGCAGCCGTAGCCCACCAGATTGAATCGCAGCTCGTTCAAGAACGGCCACAGCCCGGCCTTCTCGATGTAATCGGTCACCACTTTTGACCCGGGCGCGAAACTCGTTTTCACCCACGGCTTCACGCTCAGGCCGCGCTCCACGGCCTTCTTCGCCAGCAGCCCGGCGCCCAGCATCAGCGACGGATTTGACGTGTTCGTACAGCTCGTAATCGCCGCGATCACCACCGAGCCGTCAGCGAGTTCGAATTTGTCGCCGTTGTTTTGCACGCTCGCGTGCCTCGCCGGTTCGGTGAGCACTTTTTCAAAAGCCGATTTCGCCTGCGTCAGCGGAACGCTATCCTGCGGCCGCTTCGGCCCGGCCATCGTCGGCACCACTTTCGAAAGGTCAAGCTCGAGGGTGTCCGAGAAAATCGGGTCGGCGGTCGCATCCGTGCGGAAGAGTCCCTGCTCCTTCGCGTAGGCTTCGACGAGCTTCACCTGATCCTCATGCCGGCTCGTGAAGCGCAGATACGCCAGCGTCTCCGAATCGACCGGGAAGAATCCCATCGTCGCGCCATATTCGGGCGCCATATTGGCGATCGTCGCGCGGTCGGGCAGCGTGAGGCTGGAAAGCCCGGTCCCGTAAAACTCGACGAATTTTCCGACCACGCCTTTCTTTCTCAGCATCTGCGTCACGGTAAGGACGAGATCGGTTGCCGTCGCGCCTTCGGGCAATCGCCCGTGCAGCTTGAATCCGACCACGGCGGGAATCAGCATCGAGAGCGGCTGGCCAAGCATCGCAGCCTCCGCTTCGATTCCGCCCACGCCCCAGCCGAAAACGCCGAGGCCGTTGACCATCGTCGTGTGCGAATCGGTGCCTACCAGCGAATCGGGAAACGCGAAGCGCTTGCCATCCTGCTCCACGCTGAAAACGACGCGCGCCAGATATTCGAGATTTACCTGGTGGCAGATCCCGGTGTCAGGCGGGACGACGCGAAAATTCCGCAGGCTCTTCTGCCCCCATCGCAGAAACGCGTAGCGCTCGATATTGCGCTGCATTTCCAGCTCGGCGTTGAACGCGAAAGAATTGGCGGAGCCGAATTTATCGACCTGCACGGAATGGTCGATCACCAGCTCGGCGGGCAGCAACGGATTGATTTTCTTTGGGTCGCCGCCCAGATTGCCGATCGCATCGCGCATCGCGGCCAGATCGACCACCGCCGGCACGCCCGTAAAATCCTGTAGCAACACGCGCGCGGGCATGAACGAAACTTCTCTCTCGGTAGCTCCGGCGGCCGAAGTCGGATCCCACGCCGCCAGCGCCCGAATGTCGTCCGCGTGGACGAACCGCTCATCCTCGTGCCGCAGCAAATTCTCGAGCAGCACCTTCAGCGAAAAGGGCAGCCGCGCCACGTTGCCCACTTTCGATGACGCGAGCGATTCCAGCCGGTAAATTTCAAACGAATCCTTGCCTACGCGGAGGGTGTGGCGAGTCGAGAAAGAGTTTTTCGAGGCAGCAGTCATACGAGCGCGAATTCTCCTTTAGCCCAACACTATAATCTTAGCGCAAGCTTGCTCTTTCCGACACCGATGTTCCCGGCGCACATCCGGTACCACAGACCGGAAGTGCCGTTTCAGGTATATTGCAGACAGCGTGAACGCCTTCAATCCAGGAAGAGAACGCCGGCGCCTTCAGGAGGAATACGCCCGCATGGCCGACGGCGAGTTGGAAAGACTCGCGGAAGAGGCGGCCTCCCTTACCGAAATCGCGCAAGAGATTCTGAAACGCGAGCTCTCGCGGCGCAAGCTTCATGTCGAATTGCCTGAGGCGGAACAAGAGGACGAACCGCCGCCCCCGGAATTGGTCACGCTGCGACGGTACCTGCACCTCCAAGATGCGCTGCTGGCCAAGACGGTCCTCGATTCAGCCGGCATCGAGTGCCGCCTGGGCGACGAAAGCACGATCCGCATGTACTGGCTTTGGTCCAACGCTCTCCGCGGCGTGAAACTCTGGGTCCGCGAAGAAGACGCCGCGGCAGCCGCGAGCCTCCTTGATCAGGAACGCCCTTCGGCGTTTGATGTGGAAGGCTTAGGCGAATACACACAGCCCCATTGCCCGGAATGCCAGTCGATGGACGTCACCTTCAAGGGCTTGATCAGGCCGGCGGCGTACGGCACCGTGGCCGCCGCATATTTCATCGGAATTGTGCCCCCGATACCGTTCACGTATGCAAACTGCAAGTGCCGCGCTTGCGGCCACGCGTGGGAGGGGCCGCGCGACGCGGCCGAGTCGAAGGACGCTCCACCCGCCTGAAGCCAGCAGCGGTCCTCGTCCAAAATAGGCCCCGGCAAGACGTCCCGGCCAAAAGGGTGCCAAAACCTTCCCTTTTTGACCTTTTGGGACCGGTAAGCTTCCCGACGAGGGCATCATTGATGCTCCCGTCGGAGCAGAAAATGCGACCGCAATTTCTGGCTAGTGTTTCGGCGCGACGTAGCCTTCGGGGAGCTTTGAACCATCGCCGAAAAAGAACTGTTCCATCTGCTCTTCCATGATTTTCTGCGAATTCGGGTCGAGCGGATTCAGGCGGAATTCATTCAGCAGCATCTTCGAGTGGTTCACCCACATTCCCCACGCTTCCTTCGAGATGCTTTCGTAGATACGCTTGCCGATTTCGCCCTTCCACGGCGGGCGGTCGAGCCCGGGCAGTTCTTTCCCGAGCTTCGCGCATTTCACCATGCGCACGGTTTGCGCGCCCTGCTTTTCATCGGCCATCGAGACAGTGCCTCCATCGAGACATGCGTGAAATTCCAAGATACTGCAAGGTGATGCCAAATTCCAAGGCCCGAAACGAAGCCGCCCTCATTTCACGAGGCGCTTCGGCGCGGTGTTGCGCCAGGCCGCGGCAAGCGCGCGGCGCAAACTCGTTTTGTTGGCTGCGCGAAGGTGAACTATCGTCGCGCCGCGAAGTCCCCAGGCGCCTTTCGCGGGCGCGAACGCGTCCGGCTCCGCCTCGATGAAAAAGACCTGCTCCTTCGGCGGGAGCTTCACCATGCCGTAGCCTTTTTGGGGATAGCCGAGCGTCGCGAATACTTTGCCGCCCACGCGAAAATCGGGATGATCCTGGTGCGCGCTCTCAACGGCTTCGGGAAAGCTGAGGGCAATCCTGCGAAATTCGGCGATCGTCACGGGCATCGTCTATACCTTTAACGCGGTGGCATTCGCCAGGAAGACGTCGCGCAGCGAGCGCGCGGGGCGGCCGGTGAGGAGCTGCACGTGATGCGAACACACGGAGAAATAGTGTTCGCGGATGGCGCGCTCGTAGGAAAGCATCTCGAGGCTGCCCCAGACGCCGGTGCCATCGTCGTTCGCCATTCCCTCGACATATTCGCGCGGCACCCCGGCCGCATCGAAGAAGGCCAGCTTTTCCTCCGGCGTGACGCCGACGTATTCGACCGGCTTGCCGCCAAGCTCGGACGCCAGTTTCGCCACGTCAACGAAAGTATAAAGCTCGGGCCCGGTGATTTCGTACGCGGCGCCCTCGTGACCCGAAGAAGTAAGCACGGCGGCGGCGGAAGCGACGCAATCTTTTTTCGAAACGAACGCCATGCAGCCGTCGCCCGTGCTCATCACCAGCTTTCCCATTTGCAGGGCCATCGGCGCGATCATCGTGGCGACGACCTCAGCGTATTGAGCGTCGCGAAGGAATGTGAAGGCCATGCCCGATCGGCGTAAGAGCTCCTCGGTGAAATAGTGGTCCGCGCCCGCGAACGATGGAGTTTTCGGGTGAGTCCCCACGGTTGAGGTATAGACGATGTGCTTGATGCCGGCCTTTCCGGCGGCCTCGATTGCGGCGCGGTGCTGTTGTTGGCGGCGCGGGCCGACGGCCAGCGTGCTAATCAGCAGCATCTTCTCTGCGCCCGCCAGCGCCGGCACGAGCGTCTCCAGCTTGTCGAAATCGCCAGCGCGGACTTGCGCGCCGCGCGCGGCAGACTGCGCGAGCGCAGCGGGGTTGCGCGTCACCAGAACCAATTCCGATGCGGGCACCTTCTCTAGCAGAAGTTCGGTGACCTGGCGGCCGTAGCTTCCCGACGCGCCTGTGATGACGATGCTCATGGCAGCTCCGAAACGGCGAAGGCGAAAAAGATATTAACATTTCTCGGATGGGACGCCCGCAATCCAAATCCGGGCGGGTTTGAAACCCGCCCCTACGCCACATCACAGAGAATGGCGAGCAGACCGTTCGGATGACTTCTTGACATCGACCGAATGCACGGAGAGTATCGTTAGTTTCGCGAAAGGCGCACAGAGCCAATACGCAGAAGGAGCGTTGAATTGAAGCACGTAAGACTGGGAAATACCGGGTTGAGAGTTTCGCGGCTGTGTCTTGGGACGATGACGTTCGGGTATCAGTGCGACGAGGCGACTTCGTTAGCGATTCTCGATCGCGCGTCCGAAAAGGGAATCACGTTTCTCGATAGCTCCGACGTCTATCCGCTGGGCGGCGGACTCGAGCGCGCGGGGCGCACGGAAGAGATCATCGGCAAATGGATTCGCGGCAAGCGCCACGACTGGGTGATTGCGACGAAGTGCTTCGGCGCGACCGGGGCGCAGCCGTTTCACGCAGGCAACAACCGGCGGCACATTTTCGATGCAATCGACGCATCGCTGCGGCGGCTGGGCACGGACTACCTCGACCTGTACCAACTGCACGGCTACGATCCGGAAGTGACGACGGACGAAACGCTCGGCGCGCTTGACGCGATCGTACGCGCGGGGAAGGTGCGCTACATCGGCTGCTCGAATTATCTGGCGTATCAGCTGGCGCGGGCCATCGGGCGAAGCGATGCGCGAAGTTTCGCGCGATTTGTCTCGGTGCAGCCGCGCTACAACCTGTTATTCCGCGAATTCGAGCGCGAGCTTTTCCCGCTGTGCCTCGAGGAAGGCATCGGCGTGATTCCGTACAATCCAATTGCGGGCGGCCTGCTGACGGGCAAGCACGACCGGACGAAACCGCCGAGCGAGGGAACCAGATTTGCGTTTGGCGGGCGCGTGAGCCAGCTCTATCAGGACCGCTACTGGAAAGACAAGCTATTCGACGCGGTTGACGCGCTGAATGCGTTCGCGAAAGATGCGGGGATGCCGCTGACGACGATGTCGGTGGCGTGGGTGCTTGCGCAGCCTTGGGTGACGAGCCCGATTATTGGCGCGAGCCGCCCGGATCAGTTGGATGCGACGGTCGCCGCGCTCGATGTGACGCTCGATCCGGCGCTGCTGGCGAAACTGAACGAGATGACTATGCAGTTTCGGTAGAGCTATAAGAAAAGCGCCGAGGCAAGCCTCGGCTTGAAAGAGCGGTCGCAAGCCGCCGCACTCCACATGCTGTTGCGACGCGTTTCCTAACGGGGGATTTGGACTTTGGCTGCTGATAAGAGGAACGAGCGGGTACTGCCGCCGGGAATGTCGAGCGACGCGTTCGAACGCGCGCTCGACAGCTTTGCGCGCGCGATTGGCGACGAATGGGTCGTGCGAGGGGAAAAGGGGCTGGCGGAGTATCGCGATCCGTTCGCGTTTGCGTCGAGCGATCCAGGCGAATATGCCGCATCGGTCGCGCTGCGGCCGGGCGCGGTGGAAGAGATTCAGGCGATCGTGAGAATCGCGAATGAATGCAAGATTCCGCTTTGGACCTTTTCGCGGGGGAAAAATCTCGGCTACGGCGGCCCGGCGCCGAGAGTTTCGGGGTCGGTGGCGCTCGATCTCGGACGGATGAAGAAGATCGAGATCAATGAAGAGCTGTGCTGCGCGGTGGTCGAGCCGGGCGTCACGTTTTTCGATCTGTACGAATACATCCGCGGGCGAAAGCTGAAGCTCTGGATTTCGGTGCCCGCGCTCGGATGGGGCAGCGTGCTCGGCAACGCGCTCGACCGCGGCATCGGCTACACGCCTTACGGCGACCACTCGGAAAGGATTTGCGGGATGGAAATCGTCCTCGCGAATGGCGAGCTGATTCGCACGGGCATGGGCGCGCTGAGCGGCGCAAAAACGTGGCAGTCGTTCAAGCCGGGCTATGGGCCGTCGGTCGACGGGCTCTTCATGCAATCGAATTTCGGCGTAGTGACGAGGGCCGGTTTTTGGCTGATGCCGCAGCCGGATTTCTTCATCGCGTGCGATTTGCATTTCGAGCGGGAGTCCGACCTCGAAGCGATTGTGGACATCACGGCGCGGCTGCGGCGCGAGGAGATCATCCAGAATACGGCGGTGCTGAGCAATGCGGTCCGGCTGATTTCGCGGCGCGGGGCGCGGAACTTGTGGTTCACGGGCGACGGAGTGGTGCCGGAAGATGTGGTGCAGAAGGAGCTGCGCGCGAGTGGGCTCGGCGCGTGGAATCTGACGTTCGCGACGTACGGGCCCGAAGAACTCGCCGATGGACGAGAGAAAATCGCGCGCGAAGCGTTTTCGGCGATTCCGGGAGCGAAGTTCGCGAGCAAGAAATTCAATGTGAAGGCCACGCCTCCGGACGAGCTTGCGGCGTCAATGGGTTCGGAGAGCGCGCAGGCGGGAGTGCCGTCGCTGATCCCGCTCGGCGTGCTGAAGTATCGCGGCGAAGACGGCGGGCATCTCGGATTTTCTCCGGTGGTGGCGCCCAGCGGGAAGGAAGCCGTGAAGCTGGCGAATCTTGTCGGGACGCGATGCCACGAGCATGGATTCGATTATTACGGCGGATTTTCGTTCGGCGTACGGCACCTGTATTCCGTGATGATGATTCTCTACGACAAGCAGAATGAAGAGCATCGCGTGCAGGCGAACAAGCTGTGTGAAGGGCTGGTGGTCGAAGCGGCGAAGCTGGGATTTGGCGAATATCGCGCGCACGTCGCGTACATGGACTTGATCGGCGAGCAGTACGATTTCAATAGTCACGCGCTGCGGCGGTTTGTCGAGACGCTAAAGGATGCGGCCGATCCGAACGGGATTTTATCGCCGGGGAAGCAGGGAATTTGGCCCGGTGGGAAACGGCCGAAGAAAACTTCCGCGTAGTTGCGTTCAGCTCAGCCCGTTACTTGGTATTGCGCTCGCTTTTCTTGCCTGCCTTCAAAGGCCCCACCCTCACAAATCGAGGGGCACCCGGAAAATCGAAGTCCAACCACAATGCCGATTAGTGATTGGCGGCTTGGCTGCGGCGCCAGGCGTAGTAGCCGTCCAATACCTTCAGCTTGTCGAGGTTCGGCGTCGGGATCGCGTGCGACGGATCGTCGAGATTCATCACCTGCTGATCGGCGTTCGTGAACGCCGGCCATGCCGGCAAGCCTGAGCCATTCGGGTCGCCGGTCTTGACGAAGTTCACCCAGTACGAAGAGACCTGGTCCGCCACTGCTTTGTCGGCGGCGCTGGGCGACATCACAGACGAGAAGTTTTCGAAGACGTAGGACAGTTCGCTGCCATGAGCCGCGCCCCAATCCTTGAACTGCGGCGCATCGGGGTACGGAGGCCGATGGCTGAAATAGTAGACGAAAACCTTTGCCTTGCTCGTTTGCGATTGCAGGCGAGCCCAGCTCCAGGTGCCCCAGCCAAAGAGGGTGTCGCGGGCCATATCACGAGCGGAGCGAAGAGCCGCGGCGTCCGAATCGCCGGGATAGGCCGAGAGAATTTTGTCCGCGTATTCGCCATAGCCGGAATGGACGGAAGCGAGATAGGCGCTCTTGGTGGTGGCCGGAACAAACAGCGCGCCCTCGTCCGCGTTCCATCCGATGAGCACGGGAGTATTGTTGTAGCGGCCCGCCTTGTAGAGATTGTATTGATCGCCCAAAAGAACGTAGCCGTCAAAATTGGGCCACGTGTTGCCGAGTCCAGGGCCGCCCGCCTTCAGGAGAACCTCGGCGGGCAGTTTCCGTGCGTCGGCGATCGACTTGACGTCGAGCTTCGAAAGCAAAGCGGCGCCGCCTTGCTCGGCGGTGGCGAGCGAGACCATATTTTCGCCGCCTCCGCCGTCGCTGCGAGCCGGAGCGAAGTTGCCTCCGCTCTCCGAAATCGCACCCGCGAACAAGCCCTTGGCCAGCGGCGACGCGGCCAGCATGCTGACGGAGATTCCGCCCGCGGATTCACCAAAGATGGTGACACGATGAGGATCGCCGCCGAATCGCGCGATATTGTGCTGCACCCACTCGAGGCCGGCGATCTGATCGAGCAGGCCGTAGTTGCCGGAATGGCCGCCCTGCTCGGCGGTGAGTTCGGGATGCGCGAAGAAACCGAAGAGGCCGAGGCGGTAGGCGATGCTGACATAGACGACTCCCTTTTTCGCAAGATTCATGCCGTCGTACTGCGAGAGGGATGTGCCTCCGATGGTGAATCCGCCGCCGTAGATCCAGACCATCACGGCCAGTTTGTCCTTGGGCGATTTGGCTGGAGTCCAGACGTTGAGGTAGAGGCAATCCTCGCTGACCGGAATAGACTCGAGGCCCAGCGCGGGCATGACGATGGGAGTCTGCATGCAGCCGGGCGCGAATTTATTCGTCTCCTTCACGCCCTTCCATGGCGCGGGAGGTTGAGGCGCGCGCCAGCGCAGATCGCCGACGGGCGGGGCTGCGAATGGAATGCCTTTGTACACCGTGATGCCGTCTTGCACGGTGCCTTGCACGAGGCCCGCCTGCGTGCGGACGGGCTTGGGCGCTTGCGCGAGGAGCGCGGGTGCAGCAAACACGAGTCTGGCCGCGCATGCGAGCGCGATCGTGGCGAATCCCAGGATTCTATTTTTCATGCTCGATTTTCCTTCCGATCGTCCCATCTTACAGCGACGATCCTCCCTGAGCCGCGGGCATTCTACATCGAATCTCGCAAACGGGAGAGAGCGTCGAAGGCGCTCACGTGCGATTGACGACGAGCTCGGTCGGGCGCTTGCGCGCAACCCGCTGGCCAGTGTGGCCCGGGAAGTTGGCGAGGACGGGACCGTCCCACAGGCGGATGATCCGCTCTTTGAATAACCAGCGGCCGCGGAATCTGACGAGCTTGTCGTCCCAATAGCCGGCGAAGCGGATGAGGTAGGGAGGTTCGCCGCGACATTCGGTGACGAGGGCGAACGCCCGGGCGGTTGCGCCGTGGCTGTCGCCTTTTACGACCAACTGGCTCAGATGATGCTGGCGGCCGGGGAAGCCGGGAACGGCGCGGAAGTGTTCGCCGAGCTTGCGGATTCCGGCGGCGCCTTCCCAGCGATCGGGCTCTTCGAAGACTTCTTCGATGACGACGGCATCGGGCGTGAAGCAGGCGACGAAGGAATCGACGTCGCCGGTGTCGAGGGCCCAGGCGTAGCTGGCCATGAGGTCGTTGATTTCGATGCGGTCGGCTACGGCAAGAGGCTTGGCTTTTGGTGTGGCTTTCGATTTAGCTTTTGGCATGTGCTCGATTCCTCAGAGAGATTCTTCGCTTCGCTCCCTTCCTTCGTCAGGGCAAGCAGAATGACGGCGAAAATGCGCGTGAGCTTCAATAGCCGACGGTGAAGCGCTCGCGATGGTGCCGTGGGTGCTCGAGTTCGTCAAGCATGGCGACGGCGTAATCTTGCAGCGAGATGTGGCTCTTGCCTTTTTCGTCGTAGAGGACGTGATCCTTGCCGACGCGGTATTTGCCCGTTCTCGCGCCGGGCGAGATCATGACGGAAGGCGCGAGGAAGACCCAATCGAGGCCGCGCTCGTCCTTCAGCAGGTAGTAGAGCTCGCGCGTGCCGCGAATGCCGGGCTTGAAGGGTTCGAACACGGCTGGGAACTCAGGCGAATCGAGGAATTCGATGCCGGCGGGTGTTTTCAAGCTGGCGGCGCCGCCCACCGCGAGGAAACGCTTCACGCCGGAGCGTTTCGCCGCCGCGATAATCGCGCGATGTCCGCGAACGTGGCGGTGGTAGACCTCTGGGCCGGGAGTGCCGCGCTTGGGATTGAAGGCGCTGATGATCACGTCGTGGCGGGCCAGGATGCGGGCG
This sequence comes from uncultured Acidobacteriota bacterium, assembly GCA_963814735.1. Taxonomy (GTDB): domain Bacteria; phylum Acidobacteriota; class Terriglobia; order Acidiferrales; family UBA7541; genus Palsa-295. The sequence continues at coordinate 310,847 of CAWFEC010000002.1, forward strand.
AGGCGGTCGCGGTGCAGCACGTCGGCACCCTCGATTTTGAGATTCGGGCGCGGCGCGAGGCGCTGCGGATGGCGGACGATGGCGGTCACCTTGTGGCCGCGGCGCAGCGCCTCCGCGAGAATTTTGGAGCCGACGTAGCCCGTTCCCCCGATCAGGGCAATTTTCATGCGGGAATCCTCCGAAGGCTTCCGCCACGCGATCTGCCGAACGCGCGGTTGACAGAAGCCGAGATCGGAGCGACTTTATCACATCACCGGGCAGGGCAAATCGTCCGAGTGACCGGGGCGGGGGGATCCGTGATACACGCGCGACCGTTTGGGCAGAAGGCATCGACGATGGCAGAGCCGAAGCTCGAGTTTACATTTGAGGTGCGGCTACATTTTTCGCGCGTGCAGACGATCAACAACATGCCGACCGGCGCGGGACGCGGCGGGGTGTACCTGGGCACCGGCGAATTTTCCGGACCGAAGCTGAACGGCAAAGTGGTCCCGGACAGCGGCGGCGACTACGCGTTGTTTCGCCCGGACGATACGGTGTCGTTTGACGCGCGCTATATGCTGCAAGAAGATGACGGGACGCTGATCCTGCTGCAAAATCGCGGCTACCTCTGGGGATATGAGGACAATACGATGCGGAGGCTGCGGGACATGGCGTTTGCGGGAGGGCCTCCTGTGGCACCGGACGAGTATTATTTGCGGTCGTTTCCGACATTCGAGGTGGAAGCGGGCAAGCACGATTGGCTGACGCGGCATGTGATTATCGGAATCGGCGAGCGGAAGGCGGATGGGAACCTGCTCCGGTACTACGCGCTGTTGTAGCCCGGCGCCGGCCAGTCGCTTTGGCCCGCCGATGGGCCGGCAGATGATTCCAATCCATTAAATTCTAATTACACGTGGGGCGAATAAGGGCCAGCGGAGATAGAATCAAGCCCTGCGGCCAAAGCGTCGCAGAGAGCAGTTGAGGGCCAGGGCTGGAATCGAGTTCGGACACGATCCGGCCAAGGAGATCACGATGAGCACGACTACCGACGCAGCCGAGTCCATCCTGACGGACGGCTATTTCTGCGAGATTCCTTCCGATCCGTGCGCCATCGTGATGTTTGGCGCCTCGGGCGATCTAGCGAAGCGCAAGCTGCTGCCGGCGCTCTTCGATCTGGCGATTCATTCGTGCCTCGCGCCGCGCTTTCGCGTGGTGGGGTTCGCGCGCACGCAGATGACCGACGAGAAATTTCAGTCCGCAACAGACGACGCCTTGCCAAAGAAAGGCGACGACGCGAAGCGCGCCGATTTCTTGAAGCACATCGAGTATTTCACCGGCGATTACGACGATCCGGAATCCTACCGGCGGCTGGCGCAGTATCTCGACGAGATCGACCAGAAGGCGCACCTCGCCGGGAATCGCCTTTACTATCTCTCGACGCCACCCGACGTATATCCCCACGTAATCGAGCAACTGGGCAAGGCCGGGCTGGCGAAGCCGAAGTCGAAGGATTCGTGGACCCGGATCATTATCGAGAAGCCGTTTGGCCACGACGGGCCTTCGGCGTGCAAGCTGAACGCGAAAGTGCTGCAGGTGTTCGACGAGTCGCAGGTCTACCGGATCGACCATTACCTCGGCAAGGAGACCGTACAGAACCTGCTGGTCTTCCGCTTCGGCAACGGCATCTTCGAGCCGCTGTGGAACCGGAACTACATCGACCACGTGCAGATCACGGCATCGGAATCGCTGGGCGTGGAGCGGCGGGCGGCGTTTTACGAATCGGCGGGGGCGCTGCGCGACATGATTCAGAGCCACGTGCTGCAGCTCACTTCGATCGTGGCCATGGAAGCTCCGGCGACTTTTGGCGCCACTTCCGTGCGCAACGAGAAAATCAAGATCCTGCAGTCGATCCGGCCATTCACGGCGGAATCGATCGCGAAGTCGGTAATCCGCGGGCAGTACGGGCCCGGGACGATCGGCGGCAAGGATGTTCCCGGTTACCGGCAGGAACCGGGCGTGAAGCCCGACTCCGGGACGGAAACGTTCGTGGCGGCGAAACTGCTGGTGGACAACTGGCGATGGAGCGGCGTGCCGTTTTACCTGCGCACCGGGAAGCGGCTCGCGCGGCCGATGACGGAAATCGCGATCCAGTTCAAGAAGGCGCCGCACATGGTATTTCAAGGGTCGGATGTGCAGCCGAATTCGCTGGTGATGAACATCCAGCCGGATGAAGGAATTTCGCTGTCGTTCGGGGCCAAGTTGCCGGGATCGCAGATGCAGATACGCCCCGTGAAGATGGATTTCGAGTACAAGCAGGCATTCGCTTCGGGATCGCGCGAGGCATACGCCACGCTGATTAACGACTGCATACGTGGCGATGCGACGCTATTCGACCGCGCCGACAGCGTGGAGGCCGCGTGGGGACTCGTCGACCCGATCCTCGATGCGTTTGCAAACACAAAGCCATCGTTCCCAAACTATCCCGCGGGCGGCACCGGGCCCGAAGCTGCGCACGATTTAATGGCGGCGGGAGGCCGGGCTTGGCGGCCGCTGTGACGCGGGACTGGATCTGACGACGTCTTGCCCTTCCAAAATTAATTGTGAGAGAGTTCTTGGCTTGCCGGGTGCAAGACATCCGGCGGATTGGGGTTTTGCGTCGCGGAGGCACCGATGATACTGGCCGGTGATATCGGCGGGACCAAGACGAATCTCGGGCTTTTCGACGTCGCCAGCGGCACGCTTGCGAAGGTGACGGACAAGCGCTATCCGAGCCGCGAGCACGCGGGCCTGGAAGAGATTGTGAAGGATTTCCTGAGCGTGACCGGCGCGAAGGTGAGCGCCGCATCGTTCGGTATCGCAGGCCCGGTGGTGGACAATCAAGTCCACGCGGGGAATCTGCCGTGGGTGATCGACGGCGCGACGATGGCGAAGCTCGTCGGGCTCCCGCGGGTTCGCTTGATGAACGACCTGGAAGCGGCCGCGCATGGAATTGCCGTCATGCGGCCCCAGGATTTGGAAATGCTCTACGCGGGCGTTCCCGACCCGCAAGCGCATCGCGCGGTGATTGCGGCGGGAACCGGGCTCGGCGAGGCGATTCTCTTCTGGGACGGCACGAAGCATGTTCCCATGGCCACTGAGGCTGGCCACGCGGATTTTGCGCCGCACACCGAGCAGCAGGCGGACCTGTGGAGATTCGTGAAATCGCGCGGCGAATTCGCGAGCGCGGAGCTCGTGCTGTCCGGCAGGGGATTCAAGACCGTGCATGAGTTCCTCGACCCATTCATGAAGCATCCGGGATTTGACGATCCCAAGGTCGATCAAGCGCCCACGATCACGCGCCTGGGACTTTCCGGCGAATGCCCGGTGTGCGTGGCGACGCTCGATTTGTGGGTCGAGGTCTATGGCTCGGAGGCCGGAAATCTTGCGGTGAGGTCTGTCGCGCGAGGCGGGATCTATGTGGCGGGCGGAATCGCGGTGAAGATTTTGCCGAAGATGACGGATGGCCGGTTCGTCGCGGCCGCGCAGCACAAGGAAAAGATGCAGGATTTTCTCGCGAAGGTTCCCATCCATGTGGTGCTCGACGAAGAATGCCCGCTCAAAGGCGCGGCCTACGCAGGCTGGAAAGGCCTATAGGCAGACTGGGTACCAGCTCGTATAACTTTCGTAGCGGCAGTACTGGACCGGTCCAAGATTTTTCGCCTAATCATTTTCACACATGGGCGGATCCTTACCCACAGTTCCCAGCCATCGGCGCCCCGCCGCCAACCTCCTCCTTCGAGAACTCACTGAATCAAAACTAGATAGCTCCTCTCGGGGTCGCGGGCTGTCTGGCACGGAGATTGCCGAAACCGTGTCGAGTCTCGAAAGGGTCTCCGCAGGAAGGGGCAGGTTCGATGAAGCGATTTCTGGGTCTGACGGTCTTGATTTTGGGGTTGTCCATACCCGCGCACGGTCAACGGGCGGCCGCCGGGATGGCAGGCGGCGCTGCCGGGGGAGCGGTTTCGTATGGCGGCGGAGGCGGCGGCTACAGCGGCTCGGGCGGCGGAATGACTGGCCCGAGCTTTCATACGCCGCCGAGTATTCCGCCCGCGAGGCTGCCATCGACCGCCGTGAGCGGCTCGGACGCTACCTTCGTGCCGTCAACTTTTCTTCCCTACAATCAGGCGATCGCCACAGGAGAGGCTATCCTGGACGCCCAGCACGAATCAGTGGCCGAGGCTGCGGCAAAAAACAGCCTGGTGCGCCGACTGCCCGCGAAGGCGACGATCATCGAGAACGCGATCGGGAACCCTGTCATCACCACGCCGTAACATCTGCTCGATTCGACGAACTGGCAGCCAAGCGGGCTGTCAGTTCCAGTTCGTTGTTCGCTCCGGCTTCCTCACGCCCTCGAAATGCGAAACTCGAAATGCGCCCGCAGCGCTGCCGAACACCTTCACAAAAAGAAGCGGCCAACCGGCGGGGGTGGAGGACGCCGGCTGGCCGTTGATGCTGTGTAGAGCTGCGGCTCCTTCGCGCGGAGCCGGATAGCTGTTTATTTCGCGTTCGCGCTGCTGAACGAGTAGATGAAGCCCAGCGTGGCCGTGTTTTGCTCCTTGACGTCGCCCAGCTGGCCCCGCTGGAAGATCGGCTGGCTCGCGAAGTCGTAGCGGTATTCCCCGCGAATGAGCAGGGCGCTGGTCAAGTTGTACGACCAGTCTGCCGAGACTTCTTGAGCATGGCCGGGATCGCCAAACAGCAGACCAGTGTAGCCGTCCGTGTCGTTGTAGAACTCGTAGCGGACCGCGAAGTTCGTTTTCGGAGTCCACGTGTACTTCGCGTAGCCCGCAACGCCCCACCAGTTGACCGCGGGTGAGTTGGTGCAATCTACGGGAAGAGCGTCCCGAGTCACAGCGTAGTCGTTGTAGCAAGTGATTCCGGGCCGCGGGCCGAAGCCATAGTCGCCGTTCAAAATGAACGCCCACTTGGCATTCGGGGTGTAGGAGAGGACCGTATCGGAAATCTGTTTCCAGTCGGTCACGATTTTGTTCGTGTCGGAATATTGGTCGACGATTGGTCCGGCCATGTAGTTTTGTATCAAAGACCACTTGGCATTCGGCGTCCAAGCCAAGCTCAAGCCGTACGTCAGACCTGAGCTTTGGCCGTAATTGTATTGTTGGATGACCGTGTTGTTCCAGCCGTTGACAAGGTAACCCGTGAGAGCCACCTTGCTGTTAAAAGCATACTTGGCGCTCGCGCCGAAATGGAAGTAGGGGATCGCGTAGTAGAAGAGAATCCCGCGCGAGTAGTTCCAGTTGGCGTTGCTTTCGATCACTTCAGCGCCGATCGGCGTGACGAACTTGCCGACCGTGACCGTCAGGCCCTTGCCGATGGGCGCGAGGTAGTCGACGTACGCTTCTTTGAGGTAGAAATTGCTGCCGTCAGCAAAGGCGGGGTTGTCGGAGCCGTTGACGACCTTGGCGGCCTGTCCGTAGCCGGCGGCGACGTGGTAGCCGAGCCTGCTTTCGGACGAAGTTGCATCGGGCGCCTTGTCCAAGATCAGTTCGGCCATGTTGAAGCCGAAACCGTTCGTGGGACCGTCGAAGTAGCGCAAGCCGCTGGCGTTGCTGCCCGGATGATTGTAGTTGTAGCCGTAGTACACATCGCCGAATCCGCTGATCGTGACCGGTCCGAGCAGGCTCGAGAGACTGATCTTGTCCGCCGGGGCCGGTGAGGGCGCGCTTACCGGCGCGCTCGCGGGCTCCGCGTACGCGGCCGTCCTCATGCTCGGAGTGTCGCTCTCTTTCAACGACGTGATCTCCGCCTGCAACGCCTCGACTTCCTTTTCCAGATCCGCCAACCGCTGTGTTTCGGAAGACGCAGACGAACTCGAAGCCGGCTGTGCGGGCGCCGGCGAGGCTGCAGCCGGCTGGGCCGCGGCCGATGAGGGCGCAGCAGGTGGATCATCTGCTGCCCTCGAAGCTGGCGCCCAGGCGACAAAACTCACTGCTAACATGGCCGTGGCGAAGCTCAAAGCACACTTGTACGCACGTTTCATAGGCAAACCTTCCCTCCCTACCGCGCTATCTCGGTTTTCATGGATTCGCGACGGTGCCAAGCAAATTACAGAGGCTGCGATGAATGGTCAAACTCATTAAATCTATGGAAGGCATAACTAAACAAATTGGCAGCCATTTAAGCGCCTTTTTACGCCGGAATTGGGCAGATCAGTGCTTCGCGACGAGCAGGAGAAGGCCAAAAATAATTATGGGGATCAGCGCGAGCAGAACATACAGCAGAAATCGCCGGGAGCCATGCGTGCGCTGATTCCTCCAATCGCGAAACTCGGGGCGTTCGGAAACTCCTACCTGATCGGGGTGCTCGAGATCGGCGGCCATTTCGCGGGCATTTTGATAACGGTTTTTGGGATCGCGCTCGATGGCGCGGTAAATCACCTCTTGCAACTGCGGCGAGATCGACGCGTCGAGTTCGCGCGGCGGAATCGGATTGTTCAGGAGGCGGTCGTTCATGACGGCGAAGGGATTCGGCCCGTCAAAGGGCGTTTTGCCGGTAAGCATTTCGTAGAGCATGACGCCCAGAGCGTAGATATCGCTCCGGCCGTCGCCGCGCTTACCCTTCACCTGCTCGGGCGAAATGTACTCGGGCGTGCCCATCACCTGGGAAAGTTTCGCGAACGTCAGCCGCCGCGCGCCTTCCTTGCCCGCGATGCCGAAATCAATGAGTTTGATGTTGTCGTCCTTGTCGACCATGATGTTTTCAGGCTTGAGGTCGCGGTGAACAACGCCGTGGCTGTGAATGTAGTCGAGCGCGTGAGCGATGTTAACGACGAGCCGCGTGGCGCGCTCGACCGGGAGTTTCTTCACCTCGGACATGATCTGGCGAAGCAGGCGGCCGTCGACCCACTCCATCACCATGTACGGGCGGCTGTGGTGCTCGTCCGCGTAGACCTTCATCACGCCCGGGTGATCGAGGCTCGTACCGATATCCTGTTCGCGCTTGAAGCGATCGAAGAGGATCGGATCGGCTTCCATCTCGGGGAGCGGAATCTTGATGGCGACTTGGCGGGCGTCGCGGAGGTCGGTGGCACGGTAGATGGAGGCCATGCCGCTGCGAGCGACAAGGCTTTCGATTCGGTAGTGATCGAGTTGGTCGCCGGGGTCGACTGGAATCCTCGCGGGCAGGCGTCAGGCGAAGACCGGCGGCGCGGCAGGACTAGGGGAGGCGATACGGACGCCCCCGGTACATCCCGACACGTTCGACGCCTCGGACGCGGATTATTTGCAGCGAGATATTATCACTGCCGTCCCGCTGATTCGCAATATCCACGAGGCGTTGCGCTGTTTTCGGTAACTCGTCGCCGTTGCCGGCGATGGCGGCCATATCGGAGTCCGGGATGGAACCGTGCAGGCCGTCGGAGCAGAGGATCAGGACGTCGCCGATAAGCACCGGATGCTCGACGACGTCAACATTCACGGAGAGTGCAGACCCGAGGGAGCGGCTGAGCAGATGGCGCGTCTCCGCAGTGCCCGCTTCCGCGGCGGAGATCAGGCCGAGGCGAACGTGCTCGTTCGCGAGTGTGTGGTCGCGCGTGAGAAGTGTGGCCTGGCTGCGGCGGATCAGATAGCAGCGGGAATCGCCCACGTGCGCAACGGTCACCCGATCGTGGCGCAGCGCGCAGGCAACGATGGTCGTAGCCATGCGCGAACCCGCGGGATTGGCTGCATTTCCAGCCTCGATTACGCGCATGTTGGCGGAGCGCACCAGCCTCGCCAGCAGCGCAGGATGCGGCTCGCCTGCATTGCACTTGCGAAAGCCATCGAGAACGCTCTCGACGGCCGTCTTCGATGCGACCTCGCCGAGATCGTGGCCGCCGACTCCGTCGGCAAGCGCGAAAAGCCAGCCGTGGCTGCGCGCTCTCTCCGGCGTGTCGGCCGCAACGTAGCCGAGATAATCCTCATTGCCCTGACGCACGCGCCCCAGATCGGAGAGCTGCGCGAACTCGACATCGATCATATCGGTGGGTCTGGTCGCGTACCGGGCCATCGCTGTGGCTGCAGCCGAGCCCGAAGACGACACGTGAAGACCTCTGTACATTAGAACTCATCCCTCGCGAAAGACAAAGCGCGCGGAAAATTTCACACTACGCGCTATTTAAGCTCTCTTCGAAGCAGCAGGGGAAATGCAAGATTTCGATGCGGGAGATAGATGTTTTGAATGGTGAAATACGAGGTGGCCGAGCGCTCTTGGCAAGGATCGTCTGCTTCTGCGCGCCAGAGGATGGCGGGCGACGCGCTTGCATCAGCGGGCGCGCCTGCTAGTATGTTTGGATGACTTTTCGCCGGGACCTGCCCGTCCGAGAGGCGGGAACTTCAGCTAGAAATGTCTGAGAAGCGACAATTTAGGGCCATCAAAGGCACGCGCGACATCCTGCCCCCCGATTCGGCGCTGTGGAACTGGTTTGAGCGGACTGCGCGCGAAGTCTTCGAAACCTACGGCTTCGGCGAAATTCGCACACCAGCTTTTGAAGAAACGGAGCTATTCGCAAGGGCGATCGGCGTCGACACGGACGTGGTCGGCAAGGAAATGTACACGTTCGAAGATCATGCCTTACCTGGATTCGAGAAGGATCGCGAGGAACTATTGGCTGCAGACATCAGAGACGCAGACAGTCTCCAAGACTTCCCTGTGAATTTGCGTATTCTCGTGAGCCGGCTGAAACGAACGCAAGCAGACGAAGATTTGGGCGAAGAAACTGAGAGTCGCGTGAACGAGTTGGCACAGCTCCAATCCAAGTATGACCTAGATAGCCTTATTCGAGACCCGGCGCAAAACTTTGATGACCTATACAATGCAATCCGGGAGGCGAAACGGCTGGTCGAGAAAATTGACCTCGGAAAGATGGTTACCCTGCGACCGGAAGCGACCGCGAGCGTCGCACGCGCGTACATCGAGCACGGGATGCACACGCTGCCGGGCAACGTAAAACTCTATTATGTCGGGCCGATGTTTCGGCGCGAGCGGCCGCAGAAGGGACGGTACCGGCAGTTCTATCAGGTGGGCGCGGAGGTGCTGGGGCAGTCGGATGCGCCTGCGATCGACGCGGAAGTTCTCGAGATGCTGCTGGTGCTGTTCCGCCGCGTGGGACTTGCGAATACGAAGCTCTACGTCAATTCGATCGGCTGCAAGGAGTGCCGGCCGAAGTATGTCGAACTGCTGCGCGAAGAATTGCGCAAGGTGCACGACAGGCTCGGGCCGGACAGCCAGCGCCGCATCGAGACGAACCCGCTGCGCGTCCTCGATTCGAAGCTGCCCGACGAGCAGCCGATCATCGAGACGCTGCCGCGCATTTCGGATCACCTCTGCGCGGACTGCCGCGAGCATTTCGCGAAGCTGAAGGACGAACTGAAGCTGCGCGGCATCGCCTACGAGGAAAACTGGCGGTTGGTCCGCGGCCTCGACTATTACACGCGCACCACATTCGAGGTCACGGCCGTGGGGCTTGGCTCGCAGAACGCCGTCTGCGGCGGCGGGCGCTACGACGGGCTGGTCGAGCTGCTCGGCGGCCCGCCGACAAAAGGCATCGGCTTCGCAATCGGCACCGACCGCGCAATCCTCTCCATTCAGGAGTGCGGCAACGTGCCGAAGCTGCCGGGGCTGGCTGTCTTTGTGGCGTGGATGGGCGCGAAAGCGTATCCGACGGCGGTGGCGATTGCGCGCAAGCTGCGCGAGTGCGGTCTCGGTGTTGAGCTGCCGCCCGAGGAGATGAAGTTCAAAAAATCGCTTGGGCTAGCTGACAAACTGGGCGCCCGCTACGCGCTGATTATCGGCGAAGACGAGGTTGCGTCCCGCACCTATACGCTCAAGCGCCTCGCCGACGCTGAGCAGAAGAAGCTGAACGAGAACGACCTGCTCGAGTATCTAGAATCGGAGAGAAGAAGTGGCTAGAAGGCCAAAGCCGCCAAATTTGGCGTTTTTGGGGCTTTAAGCCCGGTTTAGGGCCCCGACGGCAGCAACATTGTTGCTCCCATCGGAGCAGATTTGGCGAAGGTCCAGGAGATGCAGAAAATGTTAGCGGGACTAGCCACTCGTCACTAGCCACTGGCTGCTACGGAGGTAGCCTCATTGTTGGACTCACTGGGAAATCTAAAACGCACACACTACTGCGGCGCGTTGCGCGCCTCGGACGCGGACAAAGATGTCGTCCTGATGGGCTGGGTGCACCGGCGGCGCGACCTGGGCCAACTGATCTTCATCGACTTGCGCGACCGCGCGGGCATCGCGCAGATCGTGTTCAACAAGGAGCTGCACCCGGAGGCGCACGCGAAGGCCGAAAGCCTGCGGTCGGAATTCGTGGTTGCGGTCGAGGGGCGCGTCCTGCGACGGCAGAAATCGAATCCCGAAATCTCGACGGGCGAGGTCGAGGTGCTGGCGACGCGCCTGCACATGTTGAACAACTCGAAGACGCCGCCGTTTGCCGATCGAAGACGAAGTAACCGCCAACGAAGAGACGCGGCTGCGCTACCGCTATCTCGATCTGCGGCGGCCGCGGCTGCATTCGAATATCGAGCTGCGCCACCGCATCGTCCTCGAAATCCGCAAATCGCTCGACGAGCAGGGCTTCTTCGAGATCGAGACGCCGATGCTCACGCGCTCGACGCCGGAAGGCGCGCGCGACTATCTCGTGCCGAGCCGCGTCCACCACGGGCAGTTTTATGCGTTGCCGCAGTCGCCGCAGATCTTCAAGCAGATCCTGATGATTTCCGGCATGGACCGCTACTTCCAGATCGTGCGCTGCTTTCGTGACGAGGATCTGCGCGCCGACCGGCAGCCCGAATTTACGCAGCTCGATCTCGAGATGTCGTTTCCGCGGCAGCAGGATATTTTCGAGGCGATCGAGCGCGTGATGGAGCGCGCGTGCGCCGTCGTCGGCGTCGCGGCGAAGGGCCCGTTCCGCCATCTCGATTATAAGGATGCGATGCGGCGCTACGGCTCGGACAAGCCCGACCTGCGTTTCGGCATGGAGCTGCACAACGTGACGCCGCATTTCGAGCCTGCGCGGGCCGTGCTGCATATTGAGGGCAACGTGCAGGCGGTGATCGCGCCCGGCGCGGCTGGATGGTCGCGCAAGCAGCTCGACGAGCTCGCCGAATTCGCGAAAGGCGCGGGCGCGCGCGGCGTGTACACGGCGAAGGTGACGGCGGAGGGAATTTCGTCGCCGCTCGAGAAGAATCTCGGGGCCGAAGGGCTGAAGAAGCTCGCGGCCGAACTCGACGCGAAGCCCGGAGACTTGATCGTCGCAGTCGCGGCGAAGGAACAGATCGAGCACAGCGACACGTCGCTCGGCGTGGCGGGCCAGATCCGCCTGCACCTCGGCGACAAATTGAATCTGATTGACCGCAGCAAATGGGAGTTTCTGTGGATTACCGGCTTCGCGCTCTTTGAATGGAGCGACACCGATAAGCGCTGGGTGAGCGCGCAGCATCCGTTTACCGGAATCGTCGAAGAGGACATCGAGAAGCTTGAAACCGCGCCGTGGGAGTGCCGTTCGAAGGGCTACGATCTCGTGTTGAATGGCGACGAGCTCGGTTCGGGCAGCATTCGAATTCACCGCCAGGATGTGCAGGCGCGCATGTTCAAGGCGCTCGGCCTCACGGACGAACAGGCGCGCCACCGCTTCGGCTTTTTCCTCGATGCGCTCACCTATGGCACGCCGCCGCACGGCGGCATCGCGCTCGGCATCGACCGCATCGCCATGCTGCTCGCGCAGGAGAAGATCGATTGCGCGAAGTGATCGCCTTCCCGAAGACGGCCAAGGCGCAAGATTTGATGGCCGAGTCGCCGTCCGACGTTGATGCCGCGCAACTTGATGAATTGGGAATCAAAATAAGCGAGAATGTCCGCAAGCAATGAAGGCGCTACGCGATTTTCCGATGTGGCTGTTCAACGACGTTCCTGAACGGGATCCGAAGTATGCGCGTCGATCGGTCATGGTGATCCTTCCGATCGCGACGGTTGCGATCGGCTTCTTTGTCTGGTCGCTACTTTTCCTATCCATCTGGATCGCTTTGACTCTCGGGCTTGTCGTCATAGGACTGGCATTCGTTGTGATACTTGTCGCGGTGAATCGGATGTTGCCGAAGAAACTGCCAGTCGATAAGGAAATGTTGTGATGTCGCGCATACGCATACTTGCGGAAAACGTGGCGAATAAGATTGCGGCGGGCGAGGTGGTTGAGCGGCCGGCGTCGGTGGTGAAGGAGCTGCTCGAAAACGCGCTCGACGCGGGCGCGCGGACGATCCGCATCGAAGTCGAATCGGGCGGCAAGCGGCTGATCCGCGTGATCGACGATGGCAGCGGCATGAACCACGACGACGCGCTGCTGGCCTTCGAGCGCCACGCGACGTCGAAACTGCGCACGGCGGACGACTTGCTCTCGATTGCGACGCTTGGCTTTCGCGGCGAGGCGCTGCCGTCGATCGCGTCGATCGCGCGGCTGGTGCTCGAAACGCGGCTGCCCGAAGACGAGCAGGGCACGCGCATCGAATTCGCGGGCGGCAAGCTGATTGGCGTGAAACCGGCGGGCGTGCCGCCGGGAACTTCGATCAGCGGTCGAGGACATTTTTTACTGCGTGCCGGCGCGGCGCAAATTCCTGAAGTCAGAGACGACCGAGCTTGGCCACATCGCCTCGCTCGTCACGCACTACGCGCTGGCGCATCCCGAGGTGCAATTCGTCCTGAAGACGCCGTCGCAACTGATCCTCGATTGCGCGCCGGTGGAGAAACTTGCAGACCGCGTCTACCAGATTTTCGGCCGCCAGGCGCTCGAGGAGGTGGTCGAGATTCCCGCGAACGAAGCGCCGGTGCGCTCGGCGATCACCGAGCCGGCGATGGGCGAGGACGAGCAGGCGGCGATGCTGCGCGTCAGCGGCTTCGCGTCGCGCCCGGAAGTGCAGCGCACGAATCGCAACGGGATCTACATTTTTGTGAATCGAAGGCTCGTCCGCGACCGCCTGCTGCTGCATGCGATCGGCGAGGCATATCGCAACATCATCCCACCGGGCGTGTTTCCGGTGGTGCTGCTTTTCCTCGATCTGCCGTACCAGGAAGTCGATGTGAACGTGCACCCGGCGAAGATCGAGGTGCGCTTCCGCCATCCGCAGTTCGTTCACGATTTCACGCGCGACGCGCTGCGCCACGCGCTTTCGATCGCGCGGCCCATTCCCGGGCTTTCCCGCGCGCGCCGCCGCCGCAGGCGCTGGCATGCTTGGCGAGGCGAGCGGTGCGAGTGGGTTTGGCAATGGGCCGGGCAGCATGCGCGGTTACGCGCCGATGCCGGATGCGAATACCTTCCCCGGGCCGCCGCGAGCTGAGATTCCGGGAGCGCAGGGGGCGCCGCTGGGGTGGTCGTTTGGATCGGCCGCAGCGGCTGCCGAGGAACTGGAGCTATCCGGCGCGCCAGAGCGGCCCGTGCCGCAGCGGCTGGGATTCGAATCCGGAGTGGCGATGAATTTTCCGATGCCGGTCGGAACTGCGGGGGCGGATGCCGCGGCAGTGGCCGCATCCGCGATCGAGGGCCTGCCCGGAACGCTGCCGAGCGCCGAGGATATCGCCGATCTGAAGCCGCTGGGACAGGTTAGTTCTAGCTTCATCGTCGCCGTGAACAGCGAAGGGCTGTGGATCGTCGACCAGCACGTGGCGCACGAGCGCGTCCTTTTCGAGCAGCATTTGCGCGCGCGGCGCGAGGGCGATCTGGGCGGGCAGCGGCTGCTGGTGCCGATCGTGGTCGAGCTGAACCCGCGGCAGCTGGCGACCTTCGAGCAGATCGGCGACGAACTTCGCGCCAACGGATTCGAGGCGGACCTGATGGGGGGCGCGCAGCGTCGCGATTCAGGCCGCGCCCGCGGGGATTGCGAGCAGCGACGCGGAAAAGCTGCTCTACGAAATTCTCGACGGCATCGCGCGCGAGAACCAGGCAATTTCGATCGATTCGCTGCAATCGAAGATCGCGGCGTCGACGTCGTGCCACGCGGCCATCAAAGTGAATACGCCGCTCGACAAAACGAAAATGGAATGGCTGCTCGGCGAGCTCGCGAAAACCGAGTATCCGATGAGCTGCCCGCACGGCCGGCCGGTCGTGCTGCGCTATTCGGTGCGCGACATCGAGCGCGCATTCAAGCGGATTTGACGATGCGGCGAGCATCGTCATCCTGAAGGAGTCCACTGCGGCGGACGACTGAAGGATCTCTCTTCGCCTGCCGGAACGCTGCTTGACGAGGTAAGGATTGCCAGAACTCATTATCGCGATTGACGGGCCGGTGGGCTCGGGGAAGAGCACGCTGGCGCGGCGCGTGGCCGAGCTGATGGGCTACGTTTATATCGACACGGGCGCGATGTACCGGTCGATCGCGCTGAAGGCGCTGCGGCGCGGCGTCCCGCTCGAAGCCGCCGATCCGCTTACCGCGCTTGCCGGGGAAACGCGCATCGACTTGCGCGCGCAAGATGCCGGCCAGCAAGTTTTCCTCGATGGCGAGGACGTGACCTCCGCGATCCGCACTCCGGAAGTGGCGCAGGCGGCGTCGAAAGTAGCGGTAGTGCCTGGCGTGCGCCGCGTGCTGGTTGCCGAGCAGCGGCGAGCCGGCGGGCAAGGCGGCGTGGTGATGGAAGGGCGCGACATCGGGAGCGTCGTTTTTCCGGATGCGGAGCTGAAGATTTTTCTCACGGCGTCGCCCGAGATACGGGCCGAGCGCCGGTGGCGCGAGCATCAGCAGAAGGGCGATGCGATCGATCTCGCGCGCACGCTCGACGAAATCCGCGAGCGCGATCGCCGCGACCGCGAACGCGAAGATTCGCCTCTGGCGCGCGCGAAAGACGCGGTCGTGGTGGACAGCACCGCAATGGAGCCCGAGGAAGTCGCGCGGCTCGTGGTGATGCTGGCGCGAGAGAACAAGTCCGCAGCCTCTTCGACTCAGTAGCCTGTTTTCGACGCAGTTCCTCAGGAGGAAGCATGAAGTCCTTATTCTTTATTGTCCTGATGCTTGCGGCGTTTCTCTTCGGCCCTTCCGTTTCCGCGCAGGCTCCGGCCGCCGGAAATGATTCTCCTAACGCCGCCACGCGCCAGTTGCGCGAATTCCTCGCGAAAGACTGGAAATACTGGATGCAGCAGTATCCGGAAACTGCGACAGCGTATGGATATCCGGGCGAAAATGCCCGCTGGTCGGATTATTCTCCGGCGTCGATCGCGGGCCGCAACCGGCATCTCGAAGACGCCCTGAAACAACTGAAAGCAATTCCTCGCGCCCAACTCCCCGCGAGCGAGCAGCTGAATTACGATCTGTATGATGAGCTTTTGCAAACGGCAGTCGATGGCCTCCGCTTTCACGACGACGCCTTTCCGATCCCGTCGGTGTTTCCGGCGAATCTCTACGTGCCGATCATTCAGGTGGAAGGGCCGCTACAGGACATCCCCAACACGATCGACATGATGCCGGCCACGCGGCCCAGTGAATATGAGGACATCCTCGCGCGGCTCAACGGGATTCCCACGGTGATCGATCAGACGATCGACATGATGAAAAACGGCATGGCGCACGGATGGACGCCGCCGAAGATCACG
The DNA here is from genome assembly GCA_963814735.1 of uncultured Acidobacteriota bacterium. Lineage (GTDB taxonomy): Bacteria > Acidobacteriota > Terriglobia > Acidiferrales > UBA7541 > Palsa-295. The sequence goes on from CAWFEC010000002.1 coordinate 326,439, forward strand.
ATGCGCGATGTGCCGAAGCAGGCGGAAAGCCAGATCGCGTCCGATCCGCTGGCGAGCCCGCTGCTGAGCGCGTTCAAGAATTATCCGGCGTCCTTTACGGCCGAGCAAAAGGCCGATTTCACGCACCGGGCCGAGGCCGCCTATAAAGACAAGGTCGCGCCGTCATTTCAGGAGCTCGCCGATTTCCTCACCAAGACGTACATCCCCGCTTGCCGCGATACCGTTTCGATCAGCGATATCCCGGACGGCGCGGCTTACTACAAGTATCTCGTCCGCTGGCACACAACCACGGACATGACGCCCGAGCAGATTCACCACATCGGCCTCGATCTTGTGAAACAGACGCGGGCGCAGATGGACGAGCTGATCAAGCAGACCGGATTCAAAGGCAGCTTCGCCGATTTCGTCAAGTTCGTGAACACGGACCCACGCTTCACATTCACCAGCAAGGACGACATGCTGCTGCATTATCGCGCCACGGCCAAGCGCGCCGATCCCGAGCTCGAACATCTTTTCGGCAAGCTGCCGCTGCTACCTTACGGAGTGCGCGCGGTGCCCGATGCCGTTGCTCCCTCGCAAACTGCGGCGTACTACGAGCAGGGAGCGCCGGACGCCGCGCGGCCCGGCTATCTCTACGTGAATACGTACGATTTGCCGTCGCGCCCCATCTGGGACATGGAAGATCTCGTCCTGCACGAGGGCGTTCCCGGGCATCACCTGCAGATTTCGATTGCGCAGGAAATGCAGGGCGTTCCGGAATTCCGCAAGCAGATCGGATACACCGCCTTCATCGAAGGCTGGGCGCTTTATTCGGAGACGCTCGGGCCTCAGCTGGGTTTCTATGCGGACCCCTACCAGAAGTTTGGATTCCTTAGCGCGGTGATGTGGCGCGCCGTGCGGCTGGTGGTTGATACGGGAATTCACTCGATGGGCTGGAGCCGAGATCAGGCAATTCAGTATTTTGAAGAGACTACCGGGCAGCCGCACCAGAATTCAGTGGTCGAGATCGACCGCTACATCGTTTGGCCGGGACAGGCGCTCGGCTACATGATCGGCCGGCTGGAAATCCAGAAGCTGCGCCAGCAGGCCGAGCAAGAGCTCGGCGGCCGGTTCGACATCCGCGCCTTCCATGATGCGATCATCGATCAGGGCGCCATGCCCATGGACATGCTCGAATCGCGCACGAAAGAGTGGATCGCGGAGCAAAAGGCGAAGCATCCGGCGCGCTAAACGGACGAAGAAGCCGGGGCAGGGAAGCTGAAAGACTCCGGGCGGCGGGCGGCTAAGCGGGAACTATGCCGGACTGGACATCGACGCGAGGAATTCTCCGTTCGTCTTGGTTTTCGAGAGACGGCCCAGCAAAAGCTCCATCGCTTCGACGGTCGAGAGCGGGCTCAGCACCTTGCGCAGCACCCAGATGCGATTCAGCTCGTCGGCCGGCAGGAGCAATTCGTCCTTGCGCGTTCCGGAGCGGTTGATATCGATGGTCGGGAAGACGCGCTTATCGACGAGGCGCCGGTCGAGATTGATTTCCATGTTACCGGTGCCCTTGAACTCCTCGAAGATCACGTCGTCCATGCGGCTGCCGGTATCGATCAACGCCGTGGCCATGATCGTGAGCGACCCGCCCTCTTCCACATTGCGCGCGGCGGCGAAAAAGCGGCGCGGGCGCTGCAAAGCGTTGGCGTCGATACCGCCGGAAAGCACTTTGCCCGATGGCGGCGTGACGGCGTTGTAGGCGCGGCCGAGGCGCGTGAGCGAATCGAGCAGGATCACCACGTCGCGCTTGTGTTCCACAAGGCGCTTGGCCTTTTCGAGCACCATTTCGGCGACCTGGATGTGGCGCTGCGGCGGCTCATCGAAGGTCGAGCTGATCACTTCGCCCTTCACGGTGCGCTGCATGTCGGTGACTTCTTCCGGCCGCTCGTCGATCAGCAGCACGATCAGCGCGATTTCGGGATGATTCGTCGTGATCGAATTGGCGATGGACTGCAGCATCATGGTCTTGCCGGTGCGCGGCGGAGCGACGATCAATCCGCGCTGTCCCTTGCCGACGGGGCAGAGCATGTCGAGCACGCGCCCGGTGAGATTTTCCTTCGTTGTCTCGAGGCGAATGCGCTCCTGCGGATAGAGCGGCGTCAGGTTGTCGAAGAAAATCTTGTTGCGCGTGACTTCGGGATCTTCGAAGTTGACGGCTTCGACTTTGATCAGCGCGAAGTAGCGCTCGCCGTCCTTTGGCGGGCGGACTTGCCCCGAGACGGTGTCGCCCGTGCGCAAGTCGAATTTCCGAATCTGCGACGGCGAGACGTAGATGTCGTCCGGCCCCGGCAGATAGTTGTACTCGGGCGCGCGGAGGAATCCGAAGCCGTCCGGCAGGCATTCGAGAACGCCCTCGGAGAAAATGAGGCCGTTCTTTTCCGTCTGGGCGCGAAGGATCTGGAAAATCAGCTCCTGCTTGCGCATGCCGGAGGAGCCGGGGATGTTGAGCTCCTTGGCGATCTTGGCCAGATCGGTGATGTTCTTGTCTTTCAGTTCTGCGAGGCTAACACTCATCAGTTCTTTCCTTCTTCAAGCCTGGTTTTCAGGCGCGATTGTGATTGTTTGCGATCGATCCGGGGCGGGCGCGTTCGATTGAGGCACTCAATCCCAGATTTCAAATACGGGCTAAGTTACAGAAAGTTTTCAGACTCCGGTCGCGGGCCGAATCTGCCGGCCAAGGATGCCTAGGCCGAGCGAGACATGGGGTGTCCGGAGCGGTTCAATTGGTCAATTCGTTGTCCTGCGCGACATCCGCGCCGAACTTGGGCTCGACTTCGGCTACCGGCGGGTGCCCGGGAGCCGGGAGAGGCTTTTCGAGCGCGAACTGCAGAACTTCGTCCATGGACTCGACGAAATGAAGGGACATCTCCGCCTGGATTTCCGGCGGAATATCCGCCAGATCCTTCTCGTTGTCCTTCGGGAGAATCACGGTGCGCAGGCCCAGGCGGTGCGCGGCCAGGAGCTTTTCCTTCACGCCGCCGATCGGCAGTACTTTGCCGCGGAGCGTGATTTCGCCGGTCATGGCGATGTCGCAGCGCACGGGAATCCGGGTAAGCGCGCTGACGATCGAGGTGCAGAGCGTGATGCCCGCCGACGGGCCGTCCTTCGGGATGGCGCCTTCGGGGACGTGCACGTGAATATCGACGTGGCGGTAGAAATCTTTCGGCAAGCCGAAGAGATGGCTGCGCGAGCGCACGTAGCTCATGCCGGCCTGCGCCGACTCCTGCATCACGTCGCCGAGCTTTCCGGTCAGCGTGAGCCGCCCCTTGCCTTGCATCAGCGTCGCTTCGGTTGAAAGCACTTGGCCGCCGACTTCGGTCCAGGCGAGGCCGGTCGTGTGGCCGATCTCATTTTTCTTTTCGGCGAAGAAATCGCGGTACTTGAGGACGCCGAGATAGTCGTTGACGTTCTCGGGCGTCACGCCGGCGGTGAAAGTCTTGCCGTTTTCGACCACTTTGCGCGCCACCTTGCGGCAAATATTGGCGATTTCGCGATCCAGGTTGCGGACGCCCGCTTCGTGCGTGTAGTGGCGGATGATGTGCGTCACCGCCTCGTCGGTGAAGCTGACGATTTTCCTTGTTCAAGCCCGTCGCTTCGCGTTGGCGGGGAACCAGGTAACGCTGCGCGATCTGATACTTTTCCTGCTCGGTATAGCCGGGCAGGCGCAGAACTTCCATGCGGTCCTGCAAGGGCTGCGGAATCGTGTGCAGCACGTTGGCCGTGCAGATGAACATGACCTTCGAGAGGTCGTATTCGACGTCGAGATAGTGGTCGGTGAACGCGTGGTTCAGTTCCGGGTCGAGCACTTCCATCAGCGCCGCGGATGGATCGCCGCGGAAGTCCATCGACATCTTGTCCACTTCGTCGAGGACGAACACCGGGTTGATCGTGCCGGCCTTCCGCATCATCTGGATGATCTGGCCGGGCAGGGCGCCGATATAGGTGCGGCGATGGCCGCGGATTTCGGCTTCGTCGCGCACGCCGCCGAGCGACACGCGGACGAATTTGCGTCCCGTGGCGCGGCCGATCGACATCGCCAGCGACGTCTTGCCGACTCCCGGAGGCCCGAGGAAGCAGAGAATCGAGCCTTTCGGGTTCTTCACGAGCTGGCGGACCGCCAGATATTCGAGGATGCGCTCTTTGATCTTTTCGAGGCCGTAGTGATCCTCGGACAGAATCTCTTCGGCGCGCTTGATGTCGCGAATTTCCTTCGAGCGCTTCTTCCAGGGCACAGCCAGCAGCCAGTCGAGATAATTGCGCGAGACGGTGGATTCGGCCGACATCGGCGGCATCATTTCCAGCCGCTTCAGCTCCTGCATGGCCTTTTCCATCGGCCCTTCGGGCATGCCGGAAGTTTCGATTTTCTTCTTCAGCTGCTCGATTTCGTTCGCTTCGCCGCGGCCCGAGTTCCTTCTGGATCGCCTTGAGCTTTTCGTTGAGGTAATACTCTTTCTGGGCGCGCTCCATCTGCCGCTTCACGCGGGTGTTGATCGAGCGGTCGACGTTGAGCTTTTCGATCTCGACTTCGAGGATGTCGGCGATGCGGTTCAGGCGCTCGAGGGGATCGAAAATTTCGAGCAGCTCCTGCTTTTCTTCCACTGGAATCTGCAGGTTCGCGGCGATGGCATCGGAAAGCTTGCCGGGATCTTCGACGCGCACCGCGGCGATCATCGTGTCGTAATTCAGGCTCTGCGAGAGCTTCACATACTGCTCGAAGAGATTCGTGACGCGCTCGGAGGCCTGCTGGGTCTGAGGTCCGGGCTCGGATTTCACCGGCACGAGGCGGACGGTAGCGCGGAAGAAGCCTTCATCGCTCGTCACCTGCACGATCTTCGCGCGCTCGCTGCCTTCGACCAGGACCTTGATGTTGCCGTCGGGCAGCTTCACGCTCTGCACGATGTTGGCGAGCGTTCCGACCTGGTAGATTTCCTCGGGCTTCGGGTCGTCCACCGAGGCGTCGTGCTGCGTGACGAGAAAAATCTTCTTGTCGCCCGCCAGCGCTTCTTCCAGCGCGCGGACGGAGGCTTCGCGGCCCACGATGAACGGGTGCATCATCTCCGGGAAAATGACCATATCCCGCACCGGCATCATCGGGACGCGCTTCACTTCGAGTTTTTCCTTGCTGAACATTGGTTCCTGTGTCAGACCCTGATCTCCCTGGCTACACCGGCCCGGATAAAATTACCTATCCTAAAATTTCGCTCGGAATGTCGAACTCTTGAGCGTCGTGCGCGAGCCCTGAAGAACCGGAGCGATCATCCTGCCTTTTCGAGCAGGCTCCAGTTGATTTCGCGGCCCTTGACCATATCCGCGGTAACCACGAAATCGCGAAGTTTGCGCTGCGCCGGCAGGTGATACATCATTTCGAGCATCAGGTCTTCGAGAATCATGCGCAGGCCGCGCGCGCCCGACTTTGCGCTGCAGGGCCAGATCCGCGACCGTTTCGAGAGCGTCGTCCGTGAAACGCAGCCGGACGTTCTCGAACTCGAATAGTCTCTGATATTGACGCACCAGCGCGTTCTTCGGTTCCGTCAAGATGCGCACCAGCGCGCTCTTATCGAGATCGCTCAGCACTCCCATCACCGGCAACCGGCCCACGAACTCCGGGATCAGGCCGTAGCGAATCAGATCCGTCGGCTGCGCCTGCTCCAGCACTTCGATATTGCGCCGCGTTGCCGTGCTCGGCTGCGCATCCGCATGAAACCCGAGCGACTTCTGCCCCACGCGGCGCTCGATCGTTTTTTCCAGCCCCACGAAAGCCCCGCCGCAAATGAACAGGATGTTCGTCGTATCGACCGGCGTGAATTCCTGATGCGGGTGCTTGCGCCCGCCCTGCGGCGGAACGTTGGCGACCGTGCCTTCGAGAATCTTCAGCAGCGCCTGCTGCACGCCCTCGCCCGAAACGTCGCGGGTGATCGAGGGGTTCTCGTCCTTCTTCGAAATCTTGTCGATCTCGTCTATGTATATGATGCCTTGCTGCGCCTTTTGGACGTCGCCATCGGCGGCCTGCAAGAGCTTCAAGATAATGTTTTCGACGTCTTCGCCGACGTAGCCCGCTTCCGTCAGCGTGGTGGCGTCGACGATGGCGAACGGCACGTCGAGCATGCGCGAAAGCGTCTGCGCCAGCAGCGTCTTGCCCGTGCCCGTCGGCCCGATCAGCAGGATATTCGACTTCGTCAGCTCCACATCGCCCGGCTGCCGGTTCAGGAAAATCCGCTTGTAGTGGTTGTACACCGCCACGGCCAGCTTCTTCTTCGTCTTGTCCTGGCCGATCACGTAGCCGTCGAGAAACGCCTTGATCTCGGGCGGGCGCGGCAGGCGGCGATTCGCGGGGCTGGTCTGTTCGCGCTTCTCGTCTTCGAGAATCTGCTGGCAGACGCCCACGCACTCGTTGCAGATGTACGAGCGCGGATACTCCGATGGAGAACTGATGAGCTTCTCCACCTGCTCCTGCGTTTTATGGCAGAAGGAACAACGCAACGGCTCTTCTGGGGTGAACCGTTTCACTGGTGGCGCCCCCTAACTTCCGAACCCCATCCCACGACGTATCGTGAATCCATTGTAAGACGAAAGCCGCTCGCCGTGATGAAATTCATCGCCCCGGGATATTCAAGCTACTAACCTTTTGGAACTCCGGCCTAGCGATGCTTCGTGATGATTTCATCCACGATGCCATACGCCTTCGCCTGTTCCGGCGTCATGATGAAATCGCGCTCCACGTCTTTCTCGATTTTTTCGTCGGCTGCCCCGTGTGGAACGCCAGCAGCTTATTCAGCGCCGCGCGCGTGCGAATAATTTCCTTGGCGTGAATATCGATATCGGTCGCCTGGCCGGATAGTCCGGACATCCACGGCTGGTGAATCAGCACGCGCGAATTCGGCAGCGCGTAGCGCTTCTTGGGCGTGCCGGCGGCCAGCAGCACCGCCGCAATCGATGCCGACTGGCCGATGCAATACGTCACCACATCGGGTCGCACGAACTGCATCGTATCGTAAATCGCCATTCCCGCCGAAATCGAGCCGCCCGGCGAATTGATGTACACCGAAATATCCTTCTCGGGATCTTCGGACTCGAGGAAGAGCAGCTGCGCGGTCACCAGGTTCGCCACATGATCGTCAATCGGCGTTCCGATGAAGATGATGTGGTCCTTCAGCAGCCGGGAATAGATATCGTAAGCGCGTTCGCCCCGGTTGGTCTGCTCGACCACCATGGGAACGAGCGTTGTGGCACGCGGACTCGCGTCGTCTGTTTGTCTCATCTGGAGTAGTTTAGCGCGCTGAGGAAACCCGAATCGAAATTACGTTTCACTTTTGGCCGTCTTTTCGATTCGGGCCGTGCGGTAGAGCCAGTCGATCGTTTTCTCGCTTCGCAACTTCGATTTGATCCTATCGAGCGCTCCTTGCTTTGTCAAGCGAGCGCGCAAAGCGGTTGCCGATTCGCCACTGCGTTCCGACAGCTTCGCTATCTCTTTCTCGACGTCTTCGTCGGTTGCATCGATGTTTTCGGCGGTCGCGATGCGGTCGAGCAGCAGCTCGGCCTTCACATCGTTCACCGCGCTGTCCCGTTGGCGCCGCCGGAGCGACACCCAATCCACATTCACCGCGCGCGGATCGACGCCCTGCGCCGCAAGCGACCGCGCCATCCGCTCGAGCCGCGTATCCATTTGGCCCTCGATCAGCGCCTCGGGAACCGGAAAATCGTGCTGCTTCACGAGCTCGGCGAGAATCTTCTCGCGGGCTTGCGAATTTTGCTGCTGTTCCTTCGCCGCATCCAGATTCTCGCGGATCTTCTTGCGAAGTTCTTCGAGCGTCGCGATGCCGCCCGCTTCGGGGCCCTGGGCGCCCGCCGCGTCCTTCACAAACTCGTCATTCAGCTCGGGCAGCTTCTTTTCCTTGATGCCCTGGACCTCGACCGAATAGTTGTACGTCTTCCCGGCCAGTTTCTCGTCGGGATAATCATCCGGGTAGCGCGCTTCGAACTGGCGCGTCTCGCCAGCATTCGCCCCACGCAGGTTTTCGGTGAAGCTGGCGAGCGTTTCCTCCGCGCCGATGTTCACGAGAATGTTGTCCGCCTGCACCGGGTCGCCGCCTTCAGTCGGCACGCCGCTCAATTTAATAAGGACGTGATCGCCATCTTGCGCCGGGCGCCCCTCCACCGGAACGAACGTCGCGGCGCGTTCGCGCATCTCTTCGAGCGTCTTATCCACCTGCGCATCGCCGACCTCGATCTCGTCCACTTGAACCGTGAGGTTTTTGTAATCGCCCAGCTCGAATTCGGGCAGCACTTCGAAGATCGCGCGGAAACGCAACGGCTCGCCTTCTTTGAATTCGACCTTATCGACTTCCGGGCGCGTCACCGGCACCAGCTTCTTTTCGTCGAGCGCCTTTTCGAGATATTCGGGCACGAGCGATTGCACCACTTCGCCCTGAATATCGTCGGCGAAGCGCCGCCGCACCAGCGTCACCGGCGCCTTGCCGGGACGAAACCCCGGAATGCGGGCAACCCGCGCGATGTCGCGCGCCACTTTTTCGGTCGCCTTTTGGACGTTCTCAGCCGGAATTTCCAGCTCGATTTCGCGCTTGCAGGTTGCTTCAGTCATGAACGAGTTTTCTTTCTATGGCAAAGCCCAGAACCTCGGCTCCAGTCCTCTCGTTGATCGGATTCCGGAAGGAGGAGTGCAAGGAAGAACGGCGCACCCACGCCGCTGAAATTTCAGTATAGGGAATCCGTCAGCGCGCGTCAACTCGCGCTCGCCTTCAGAGAACTGCGTTTTTCAGCGGCACGATGAATTGAATCCCTGGTATTACCTTGTCCTTGAGATGGTCGTCGTTCGTGATGAAAAGGTCGATGTGCGCCTGCGCCGCGCATGCCAGCTGGATTGCGTCCGGAGCTTTCACGCCCCCGCCCTTCCGGATCGATGCAAAATGGACTGCCGCGTCGCGGTCGAATGAAAGCAAGGTGGCGGTCCGCGTCAGCGCTTCCCAGTAGGAACGCTCGAGCCGCTCGTCGCCCTTCTCCACGGGTTTCACTAAGACTTCGCCAAGCGTCAGCGTGGATGCGAACAACTGATCTCCGCGAGCGATCATCCGGCGGCGTAACGCGTCGACGTCTTTCGACAGGCCGCCATAATCCTCGAATAGATAGATGAAGAGATTCGTGTCCCAGAAAATGCGGCTCACTCCCATCCCTCGCGGAGCCTGCGGACGTACTCGTCGGCATGCTCATCCGCCCAGAGCTTTTTCCCCGAGCCACGCAGAGCGAGCAGGGGATCGTTCTCGGCCTTAGCGCGTCCGCGCGGCGCGAATTCCGTTTCGAACCAATCGAGCAGCGATCGATACTTGGCCGGCACGTTTTCGCGATCCGGCGTGACTTTAGAGCCTTCGCGTTTCGTGTCATACGGGTCGCCGGGACGAAACAGGCGCCGGTGATTCTTCCTTGTTTCGAAGAGCATCCGGTAGCGCCCTGGATTCGGCGCTCGATTCGCTACGCAATGCTGGACGATATGGACGTACACACCAGGGCGCAGCTTGTCGGCAATGGCTTCCTGCTTCGCGCGCTCCAGAATCTCTGCGACGGTGAAATCGCTCCGGTCGGGATTCTCGCGGTGGAGCAGGGCAGTGGCGAGCCAGACTTCGTCGGCGACGAGAATCTCTTCTGTAGTTTCTGTAACCATGATCATCTCCAATACACCAAGTATACTTGGTATAAATGAATTGTCCAGGACTATATTTTTGAAGCGGTACTCCGGGGAATCGGGCTACCTTACTTGAGTAGATAAAAAGGATTCGGAAGCTTGAAGACGCGCTCGGAGCAGCACCCGGCGAGATCGCTCGCCTGATCGCCGATATTCAGGACGATCCGGTAGCCCTCATCGACGATCGCCTGCCGGTCCTTAGGCTTGAATACGCCCGCTGGCAGCTTGTTTCCGTCCGGCTGCATGATCAGCTCGGTCCAGCCCGAGTAGCCCGCCTCGTTCAGGTTCTTGATCGTCACGGCGCGCTCGGACTCCTGCCTTCCGGTGACGAAGAAAACCTTCACGCCCTCCGCCTTCGCAAAGTTGTAGAGCTGTAGCACGGGAACGATCGCGGGATCATGATCCTCGCTGTACAGCTTTCGCTCGACCGCGTACGAGCAAAATCCGCAGCCGGACATCGCGTCCCAGTTCGAAAGCGAGGTCTCGTCGATGTCGAAAACCACGGCCAGCTTGTCGTCCTTCGGCGCCGCTTTCACGACCCCCGCCAGATACTCGCGCGCCGAATCGGCCACCACCTGGATTTCGCGGTCGTACTCGCCGTAGTCGTGGTACCGCATCAGCCGCTCGACCACGAGCGTGTGATTCTCCGGCTCCTGCGGAAAGCTCTGCGCGAAGAGCGGCGTGGCACCCAAGCCCATCAGAAGAAGCATTGCGGCGAATCGTTTCATGTCTAAGCCTCACGTCATGAAATTCGGTCAGAGCGAAAGCAGGGGCCAATCGTGATGTAGTCTCGAACACCCGAAAAAGTACCTGCCGGAGAAGGAATACCGCTTTTCCGCCTGATTCGGTGGGACTTGCAGCTTATTGCTTTCCATACAATCCACGCTGTCCACCACTTCTCCAGCAACGGCGGCAGTCTACACTTTTTCGGGCTGCCGTGACCCTCAGCGCGGTCGCGCCGCCGGTTTCGCGAGGTATCCGGCGTGCGTGGCTGCAAAGACACGGCTTAGGCGATGAGTGCATAGCATTGACTGCAAACGCGCTTTTGGAGTATAGCGTCCTTACCATGAAGGCGGAGCGTGAAGCCAGGGGGGGCTATGCGGCTTTTGCTCGTGGAAGACGAGAAAAAGGTGGCAAGTTTTGTTGCGCGATCATTGCAAGAAAACCAATACGAAGTGGACGTGGCCGAGACCGGCGAAAAAGGGCTAGAGCTGGTCTCTGGGGGAACCTACGATCTGATCCTCTTGGACATCCGACTGCCGAATTTGAGCGGTGTGGAGATTTGCCGCCAGATGCGCGATGCCGGCGTCGAGACACCCGTGCTGATGCTGACAGCGCGGAGCCTGGTAGAGCAACGAGTGGAAGGGCTAGACGCGGGCGCGGACGATTACCTCACAAAACCCTTCGCACTCGCGGAACTTCACGCGCGCGTGCGCGCGCTAACACGGAGAGGATTCCGAGGCGGCGCGACATTGCACGTGGCCGACTTGGAATTGGACCGTCCCAAGAGGACGGCGCGGCGCGGCGGCTATCCGATTCCCCTGACACTAAAAGAATTCGCCTTGCTTGAGCTGTTAATGTTGCGGTCGCCCGACGCCGCCCATCGCGCCGAAATAATCGAGCATGTGTGGTCGCACGATTTCGACTCCGAAACCAATATAGTCGAGGTTTACATCAACCGGTTGCGCCGCAAAGTCGATCAAGCGCATTTGGTGAAGTTGATTCACACCGTCCGGGGCACGGGTTACCAGCTTGGGGAGCCGAACGGAGCGGCATGAAGCACCAGTCCCTGCGGTTTCGAATGATGATGCTTTTCTGCGTTGTCGTGGGACTGTTTCTCGTTTGCACCTACGCAATCATTTATTCGATCTTTTCAAGCGAGTTGCGCGCGCAATTCGATAAGCGGCTGAACGAGGCAGGCGTCCCAATGGTGGAGGATCTGGCCGCGAATCCTCCGGACGAGGATGTATTTCGCCTCCCGCTGCGTGATGAGTACCTGGCGCTGCTCGACAGGTCCGGCGACGCGCTCAACATGTCGCAAATTTGGCGAGAGCAGCCAATCGACGTCGGACAGATGACCTTCAAGGGTGACGATCCGATCTATCGAACCGTCGAAGGCGCGAACGGCAGGCTGCGGGTGGAATTGATTCCTTTCGTTCTGGTTGGGCGTCCCGTGGTCTTGGCAATTGCGGGGCCGACGCGAGATATCGATACGGTGCTAAGGAATTTTCGCAGCATGTTAATCGTGCTGCTGCCCGCTAGCCTACTTTTCATCGGCGCGATTTCGGCGTGGTATGTGGGCCGCAGCCTTTCTCCGATATCCGAACTCACTCAACAGGCGGCGCGATTTGCCGAGATGGTTTCCGACCCGCTCCAGATGACCACCGGCCCTCCGCGCATCACCGCGAATTCGCGGGACGAGCTAAGCCAGCTCGCCGCCACGTTCAATGAGCTCTTTGCGCGAGTGCTCGCCGTCGTGCGGCAGCTGCGGCAATTCGTCTCCGATGCTTCCCACGAGCTGCGGACGCCCCTCTCCGTGCTACAAGGAGAGACGGAACTTCTGCTGGCGGAACGCAGAGCCCCCGAGGAATATCAAAAGAACCTTCAGGTGATCCATTCCGAGTTGCGGCATTTACATCGAATCGTCGAAGGGTTGTTTACGTTGTCCATGGCCGATGCCGGCCAGCTTCGAATCGCCCGCGATGAAGTATTCATAAACGAAGTGCTCGAAGAAGCATGCGAAATGGCGACTCCATTAGCACGGACAAAGGGCATTCGAATCGAGCAGGACGTGGAGCAGGAGATTTCGTTTGTCGGCGACGAGACGTTCCTCCGCGACTTGTTCTTGATCTTCCTCGAAAATGCAGTGAAGTATTCTCAGGTGGACACGACGATCAGCGTTAGCCTAAGCCTCGACAATGGGAAAGTATTCGTCAAGTTTGCCGATCAGGGGGCCGGAATCTCGGCGATAGATCTTCCTCACATCTTCGACCGTTTTTATCGCGGTCGTCCGCCTCTCAACGCCGAGACGCGCAGCGGCGGCCTAGGTCTTGCGATTGCTCGCGCGATCGTCACCGCTCACGGCGGCAACATCGACGTTCAAACCGAACTCGGTCACGGATCCACGTTTACTGTGGTGCTGCCTGAATCAGGCGCACTCGTAGCCCCTGCTGAAGTGCTTTCCGCAGGACGTTTACACAACTAATCGCTCAGCGGCTTTCAACCTTCACGGTAGCCTGGCTTGCTACTCGGAGATTTTATTTTTTGCGAGCCGTCCGGTTGCCCCACAACTCGAATGATGAAACTGCGATCCAGCCTCCGGGCGGGGGAGGCGGCATCTTTTCCACCGCCATACCCTCAACGCGGGGACCGCTACCGGGAATCACATCAAAGTAGCCGACTTCGTCGACTTTGCTCAGATCCGGATTTCGAACCCACGTCTCGCCAAGCGTGACTCCCAGCTTTGGGTCGAGCGCGAGCCAGCGAACGTCGCGAAAGGAGATTTCGTACGGATGCCAGTCTGCGGTGGAACCCTCTGCCTGATCGCCGATGAGAAGAGTGCCGTCGGCTAATTTGATCAACGGCCGCACGCGATGGAAACCGGATACCAGCGTCGTGAACTTCATGTTCGCATTTCCGCGCAGGTCGAAGTAATTGTTCCGGTCGCGCAACGTCATGCCGCAAGGCCTGTCGCACAGTCCGTTGAACGTGTGAGGAGCGTATGGACCTTTTCCAACGGCAACGATAATGTCCTTTCCGTCGCCGTACAGTTGGAGGTCAACATCAGGCGTCGTGACGGTGTCCTGGCTCAACGGCACGCGCGTTTCGTTTTCAAGCGTCATGCTGAACAACAGTTGTGGCCGAGGGGGTGGACCGGCAGGCGGCGCCCCAGCAGCAGGCGCGTTTTGTGCGTAAGCGTGACCGCCCGCGAGCAACAATGCGATCAGGGCGATCCCGACGCTGCCATTCTTTCTGATCATTCGAGTGCGCTCCCGACTTCCCGTCGCACGCTCTTAGCCGGGCTCGCCGAGGCCCGCCCAGCAGGGTCGGCCCGTGCGCGTCGCCTAAAGCCTCACCGTCACGTTGGAATCTTCGGAACCACCAAGTGAAAGAGTTTCACCGAGTCGTTCGCGGCCGCCTGGATTGTTGCTGCTTCTGACGGGCCGAGATAGACGCCCGCGCCCTTCGAAACTTCGTAATCCTTATTGTCGAAACGAATCGTCCCCTGGCCTTCCATCAGATACAGTAGCTGATGCTTGTTCGACGCTTCGGCACTGAACTTCTCTCCGGAGTTCAGCCAGCGCAGCGCGGCCACCACATTCTTTGCACCGCACAGGTCGCGATTCAAGACCTCCGCGAACTCGCCCCCGGCTGTCGTGGTCTTTGGCAGCTTATTCGTATCAATAAAAGTCAGCATAAGTTCTCCCTGGCCCGATCTCGCCACGTATCATGTCTGGACCCACACTCCGCCTTCCACGCGGTTCCAGCGCAGGTCGTCCGGCGTCCCGTCCAAAATCGTGGTGACGAAGCGGTTGGGCGCCTGAAATTCGAAATAGAATAACGGTGTCTGCGTGGCCCGTAGGCGATGCCTTTCCTCCGCGGGGATGAAAACCATATTTCCCGGGCCCACGTCGCGGATTCCGTCCTCTGACTCCACGGTCCCTTGTCCTTCCATGATGAAATAGAAATGCTCGCAATTCTCGTGGAAGTGATACGGCGAAGAGGCGCCTTTGTCGTAGTGCATCACGCCGGCGAGCATGTCGTCGATCTTGGTAAGCTCCTTGTTGACGAAGAACGTCCGCTCCCGGCCAGGAACCGCCGAGACCAGCTTCGGAAGATCTTCTTGACGAAATATATATCCCATTCATTTCCTCCTTGAGGAAGATCCTGGCGCGACGATTAGCGTGGCCGATAGGCGACGCGCGCAACCTCGGTGTAGGGCACGGATGCAACCGTCGCCCGGATTGTGGCTTGCATGTGGCGTTCGACCGTCGGTTTCGACGAGCCGCGCTTTTCTTCGCCCCACACGACCGCGACTTCCGTGCCCACCTCGCCGTGCTGGGCATCCACGACTCCGAGCGAAAGCATCGCGCGCTCGTTGTACGTATAGCCGGTGTAGGTTGACACGCCGACGGTCTTCCCGTCCTTAACCACCCGATCGAAGGGAAGCGTGGAATAATTCGCCAAAGGCAGGTCGATGTACTTGGCGATGTCGCCCTTGTCAAAGAGCGATCCACACGTGCGCTCGATGTCCTCGCGGTTCCAAACGAGCGTAACCTTCTTGCGCTTCTGCTGGTCCATTTTTTCGAGGGCTTTCCGTCCGATGAACTCGTGGTCAAATTTGACGAAAGGTCCATAGCCGAGATCATACGGACTCAAATAATAATCCGCGATGTTATCGGAGTAAAAGCTGCCCCCGAGCGACGCGGTGGCTTCATAGCTCGTTGACTTTAGCCATTCGCGATACGCCTTCATTTCTTCGCCCGTATAAATGGCCGGAAGCGGAGAGGGAATCCAACCGGACTCAAGGCAAGTCGTCGGGTACGCGCGTGCGCCTACTTGTCGAATCCCGAATTCCCGTCCGCCTTCGAGGATTGCATCTCGAACTTCCTCGCCATATTCCCACGGTCCAAAAAGCTCCCAACCGGGTTGGCCGACCATGCCGTGGCGTAATGCACGCACGCCTCGGCCGGCAATTGTCATTACATCCATGTTAAAGAAACGGATATCCGGCGTCGGTTTGCCGGTCACTTTTTCCATCACCCGTATGGCATTCGGCCCCTGCACTTGATAGCGGAAACTTTTTCGGTGACCTTGATTCACCGCGGACCGTTCGTCCCTCAGCGCGGTCGCCTTATAGCGGCCCGACTCGACGTGGTATTGCACCCAATTGCAAGCCGGCGGGCGCCCCACCAGGTTGAATTTATTTTCGTCGAGGTAAAAAAGAATCACGTCGCCGATCACCTGCCCCTCATGATTGCACGCGATGAATTGCTTCGCCTGGTTGACCCTGAAATTCTTGAAGCTGTTCACGCCCAGATCGGAGAGCAGCTTCAAGGCTTCGGGCCCCTCGACGTACAAATCGGTCATGTGATGCGACTGGTCGAAGAGCGCGCACGTCTCTTTCCACGCGCGCTGCTCGTCTCGCCAGTTCGAAAATTCCGATTTCACCACCGGAAACGCGTACGGCCCTATCTGCGAATTGCGTAATCGTTCGACAGGATTCCCGGCGCTTTTTATGAGTTCCTCCAAGCTTTGGCCTTTCATGGATTCCAAGTCCTCCTTCTTCTGATCCGAAACATGATAGCTCGTTAAGGCAGGTCTATTCGATTAGTCTCAGGCCGTCTCCGCAAGATCTGCTTCGGGACGATACGCGTCCACAGTCCCACTTACCCGCCTGCTCAGCAAAACGGTTGAGGCAGCGATCAGAGCCGGCACGGCTCCAGCAATAAGAATCTGGCGAGGCTGCCAGCCGGACGACAACATCATGCCAGCGAGCAACGGACCCACGATCGACCCAACGCGACCCACGCCCAAAGCCCAGCCCAGACCCGTCGAGCGTATCGCCGTTGGATAGAAGCTAGCGGCGAGAACGTTGATGCCAGCTTGAGCGCCCGTAACAAAGAACCCTAAGAAAAATGCAACAGCTCCAATCAGCAAAAACGAACTCGTTATGAACCCGAGCGTGCCAATCAATACGGCACATAAGCCGAACTCCACCGCCAAGAGCCAAGAAGCGGCGATTGCGGTCATTAGGGGGCCCTCAACCAAGGAACCCACTATGCCGCCCAGGCTGAATAACGCCGTCGCAGTCACCCCATTCGCGACCGACATGCCAGACTCGCGCAGGAGCGCTGGGAGCCAATTGACTACAACATATAAGATCAAAAGATTCATGAAGAAAGGAATCCACAAAAGAATGGTTCCGGCGGCGCGGCCTTCGGTAAAGAGCTGCTTTACTGTCACGCCCTCGCGCGAGGTGTCGCGATTAAGTGGTGAGGCGATGGAGACATTCGCGAATTCGGGCGAAATCTTAGCCATGATCCGCGTTATCTCGTTCGCACCGACACCGCGCGCACTAAGAAAACGCGCCGACTCAGGAAGGCCTTTTATGCTCAGCACGGCAACCGCTAGAGGCAATATCCCGCCGAGGTAAAACACGGAGCGCCAGCCGAGGGTAGGTATCAACAGTGAGCTCGCCGTGCCGCAAATGAACCCGCCCAATGGCATTCCAGCGAAGAGTGCGGCCACAAATAATGGAAGAAGGCGCTTGGGCGAGTATTCGGAGGCGATGGCAACGACGTTGGGCATAGCCCCGCCGAGCCCAACGCCTGTCAGAAAACGAAAGAGCAGCAGTTGATTAAACGATCTGACATGAGCTGTGAGGATCGAGAAAACAGCGAACATAAGCGTCGACGATATTACGGGCCACTTGCGGCCCCACCGATCGGCAATCGGGCCCGCCGCCATCGCCGCGATCATCAAACCGACCAAACTTGCCGAGAAAATAGGTCCGAACGCATTCAGCGGGATATGAAGCGATTGTGAAACGGAAGGCGCCAGGAAACCGATCGTCTGCGCGTCAAATCCATCAAGAATGAGCACGATCCCGCATAGCACGATGGTCCAAATCTGAAACCGGCGCACTGGCTGCCGGTCAATTATTTCGTTTACTGTAAGCCGGATGGGTTCGATGCCCAAGATGATTCCTTCCTGGCACGTGGTGTTGATCGATCGTTAGTTCCGTCTATCCGCACGGGGTCGCAAGCAACCTCCGGATGTGCGTCCTCTTTACATTTGCCGGGGGCGTTGGACAGAGAGTAGCGCGCGCCGCTCTTCGCCGTGCGGATCAGTAACCACTTCGCATTCGTTGTCGAGAATCATGGTCGCCCGCTGCTTGGTGTTGAATGCCTGCCAGTTTGGTAAGAGGCTATGACTTGGGTTCCCTGTGCGCGCAAACGCGACCCAGGCGCCGCTGATCTTATCTTCGAGAGGGTAGCGATCTTGTCCTGAGCCGGTCATCGCCGTCGCCAAATCCACGTTGTCGAAGACAAACGGAATTTCGAGCGTGTGGAACGTTCGCAACTTGCCGTCGTGAACCGGCGATCTCCAGGAGAAGTAATACATGTAGCAAGGCGCGGCTCCTTGGTCGGCTTTTCGTTCCGCTTCCGTCATCACACCGGCTCGGAACGTGGCATCCGACGCGAGGATCAAATACAGATCGGTGTTCGCGATACCGGGCCGGCCGGTTCGATACACGTCAATTAAGTGATCGACCGCCGCATCGTCCGCGCCGCCGAGCACCTGCTTGACGTGCGCGTGCAGTGCGGCGTCGTCCATCGGCTCGATCGGCGTGCCGCGCATGAACGTGACTTCCGTTTCGACCGAGCCGATCAGCAGCGGAACATTGGCCGAAATTTCCGGCGCGTCCGGATCGAATGGGTTCCTCGGCAGCGACTTGCCATCGACGACCGGCGCCAAACGGAGATACGCCGGACCCATCGCTCCTCCGCCTTCCATGGCCGCCACAAGCTGCTCGGCCGGAAGTTTTTGGAGCTCGTCCACCTGATTGGGCTTGAGTTCCAGCTTCGCCATGTACGCTGCCGCGGCCTTCGTCGCCTGATCCTTGGGCACGCCCCTGATCGCCGAAGCGCTTTCGCAAACCGCCCGATGAAACAGTCCCTTCGCTGACGGCATCGCCATCAGCGTACTCACTTTTCCGCCGCCGCCCGATTGACCGAAGATCGTCACATTATTCGGATCGCCGCCGAATGCGGGAATGTTGTCGCGAACCCATTCGAGCGCGGCGACGATATCCAGCATCCCGACGTTACTAGACTCGGCGTACTTTTCTCCGCCCAGTTCAGCCAGGTAGAGGTAACCAAAGACGTTGAGCCGATGATTCACCGTCACCACCACCACATCGTGGCGGCACGCCAGGTTTGCGCCGTCATAAATAATGAAGGCGCCCGATCCTTGCGAGTATCCGCCGCCGTGCAACCACACCATCACGGGCCTGCGGCCCGCGCCCACGCCAGGTGTCCACACGTTGAGGCAGAGACAATCTTCGCCTGCGGGTTCTCTTCGATCGACCGCGGCTACCTCCGGAATCAGAGCCGATGAACCTTGCGGCGATCGATGGCCGAATTGGGTAGCCTCGCGGACGCCGGTCCACGGCTCCGGTTTTGCCGGCGGCATAAAACGCCGCGCGCCTGCGGTGGAAGAACCATAAGGAATACCGAAAAATGCGCTGACTCGATCGCGCGTGATGCCGCGAACTCGTCCCGCGGCGGTGTGCACGATGGCGCTCGGAGAAGAACATCCGAGATCTTGCGCCGACGTTTGCAGGAACGCGGTACGTGAAAAAAAACCCGTCGTCGCAATCGTGCTGTAGCTGAGAAAAGATCGCCGATTCACGGTGCGAACCTCCGTGTTAGAAATTCGAACTGTCCGAAAACTTTTCTTATGAGTCCGCGCGTTACATCCATCGCACTCAAATGCTCCGGGGAAAACTTTTTTTCGTGGCCGCGGGAT
Source organism: uncultured Acidobacteriota bacterium (assembly GCA_963814735.1). GTDB lineage: Bacteria > Acidobacteriota > Terriglobia > Acidiferrales > UBA7541 > Palsa-295. The sequence goes on from CAWFEC010000002.1 coordinate 345,706, forward strand.
GATAACACCGAGCAAGTGATTGCAAACAGATACCTCACGCATGAATTTCATTAAAAATAGTTTATGTAATCGGCCTTACATTTTGCCGTTTCTTCTTGACATCACCGGGCAAGCAAACTTACATATCCGGCAACGCGGCCAGCAGGAAGCGAAGTATTGGGCGAATGGGGGTTGGCTTGCGCGCTTCCACGGTGGTCGGGGTGGTTCAAACAAATTCGGATCTGGGCATCGCAGGGCTTTCTAAAGTCAGCTCGAATCGCTGGGAGATTGCCTCTTGGTCTGAGTCTCGAAAGCTTGGTGCCGTTAAAGTTTGAGAAGGGATGGAGGGGGAGAATAATGAAGACGCCGTCTTTGAGTTCCGCGTTCGCGTGTGTCCGAAGCAGCAAAGCAATTCAGGCATTCAGTCTCGGATTGGGAGTCTTGCTTCTGTGTCTTCCTGCTTTCTCCCAGCTCAATCTTGGCAGCATCGCGGGAACGGTCACGGACGCAAGCGGCGCGGTGATCGTCGGTGCGAAGGTGACGGTGACGGACGTGCAACGCGGCGTTTCGCGCTCGCTGACCACGGATACGGCCGGTCAGTATTCGGCTCCCAGCCTTACTCCTGGCGACTACTCGGTGAGCGCGACATTCACGGGGTTCCAAACGCTGAACCGCACGGGCATCACAGTGGGAGTTGGTCAAGCGGTCCGCGCAGACCTGGTGATGAAGGTAGGCACGGCAGCTCAGACGGTGACGGTGACTGAAGCCGTCCCGATCATAAACGTCACCAACGAGGTGCTATCCAGCACGGTTGAAGACACCCAGCTCAGCCAACTGCCAATTAACGGGCACTTGTACACGAAGGTGTTGGACTTTCAGCCCGGCGTCCACGGGAACCCGGGCGGAAACTCGCCGAACTATCAAACCAACGGCGCGGGCGGCCAGGGCAATTACTTTTTGCTCGACGGCGTGGAAAATACCAACGTCTTTGTTAATTCTGGCCCACTAGTCGGAGCGGCCACCAGCTCGGACGAGCTTACGATTTTGCCGCAGGATGCCGTTGAAGAAGTCAACGTAATGACCAACCCTCCGGCGGAATATGGATGGTTTCAGGGCGCGGTGGTCAACGTCGGTCTGAAATCGGGAACGAACGCTCCTCACGGGACTGCCTACATATTTGCCCGAAATAACAGCTTGGATGCGTACGATCCGTATCTGAACGGCGCGCCAAAGCAAACGGATGACTTCAAGCAGTTCGGCGGTTCCTTTGGCGGACCGCTCAAGAAAGATAAGCTCTTCTATTTCGGCGCATTTGACGGAATGCGCTACACGGTGGGAACCGCGGGATCCGTGACCCTCCCGACTGTCAACGGCGGAGCAGTGGATAATCCTGCCTACAGTGTGCCGCTCGCGATCGAGGACATGATTAACAACCATGGTGGTTTACCCAGCCAACTGAGCCTCAACCTCGCGGACTGCATGGTGACGGGCGTAGCTCCTTCCGCAGTCGCGACTTGCGGCACGAAAGGCGTGTTTAGGTACGACGGGCTCGCAACTTCAGGTGTGGGCGTGCCGGGGACTTTCTCCGGTCATTCGAACAATGTGCTCGGGAGAGTTGATTATCACCTGAACAGCACGAACTCTATTAACGGAGAATATTTCTTTGGCCAAGCCGTAACCAGTGTGCCAAACGTCGGCGAGCCGTCGTTCTGGAACAACCAGAATCTTAGCCGAACGCAGATGATGCGCGCCGTGTGGATCAACACACCAAATTCCAACTGGGTGAACGATGTGCGCTTCGGCTACAACCGGTACAACTTGGAAGATGGCAACGCGGAATGCGGCGCGAATGTAGGTCAACCGAACTATGTGGCGCTTGGTTTCGTTTCGGGGACGAACCCGCCTTCTCCATTCTGCGGTTTCCCGGTTACGAATTTCACTCAGTCAGGCTTTCCCAGCTTCGGCGCGGCCTTCCAACTCAACGACCAGGGTGTGTTTCAGTACACCTATACCGCATACGACAACGCTTCCTATACCCATGGCAGCCACAATTTCAAGTTTGGATTTGAATTCCATCGCAGCAGATTCCGAGGGATCGGCGCTCCAGGCTATCTTACCGGCGTACTCAATTTTGACGGCGGCAACGCGTTTGGGCCTTGCGGCGGTCCCGGCCAGCCGGCGTGTCCAGCCGGGGCTGTGGTCCCAGATCCAACAAAGGGACTTCCGGCTTCCACTGACTTGCAGGATTTCCTGGCCGGAACGATTGGCGGCGGGAATCAACTGCTCGTGAATCCCCAGCAAGAAGATACCACCCTTGGCTTCAACAGAGAGGCGCTTTATTTCGAAGATAACTTCCGCGTGAGTTCGCGAGTGACCATGGATTTGGGGCTGCGCTACGAATTGGAACCGGCCATTCTGGTGGGTAACAACAACGCAGGCAACTTCGGTCCGTTCTCACCCACAGGTATGGTCCAGCAGAACGGCATCCCTCTCTACCAGGCAGACCATCACGCTTTTGCTCCGCGGGCAGGGGTAGCTTGGGACGTTACGGGCAAGGGAACCACGGTTCTAAGGGCAGGCATGGGCGTGAGCTACGACACGCCGCAGATCGACGATTTGGTAGCGGCGAGTTTCGGAGCGGGCCTCAACGCCATTCCCACTGGGTTCGCGCTCTATAACGACAGCGGCTTGGCGTTTCCGGCCTCCACGAACCCGCAATCCGTCAAGACGGGCATAGTCACGATACCGGGCTCCGGTTTGAACTGGGCGCTTAATACACCGGTCTTCCCTTCGAGCCTGAACAGTGACTTAGCTTGCGGCACAGGAAACGGAGCACCGCTTCCGGATGGCACCGTGCCCTCGCCATGCACCCTGAAGGCCCGAGGAACGGTCGTCAGGCTTCCCAACGGTCAACTGTCGATGTCTACGGCGAATGCTCGGTCTCCCATGTACACATGGACGATCGGCATCCAGCATGCTTTCCGCGCGGACACCTCGCTCACCGTGAATTACGTGGGCACGCACACCTACGATCTGGCAAGCGAAATCAACATCAACCAGGCGACACCCGGATCAGCGGCAGGATTGCCTGGGGCCGCCAATGGAACCCCGGATGGACCTCTGCAGTATCGGCAACCTTATTTCAGCCAATTCCCATGGTTCAACGGAATCTTTGTATATGGACCGGCCGGCTTCTCAAACTACCACGCCCTACAAGTGACTTTCGTCCAGAGGGGTTTCCATGGCCTAACGTTGAATGCGGCATATACCTTCTCGAGAGATTTGGCGACGCCGAAGGGCGGCAATGACCCCTACATAACGAACAGCAACTGCATATCGTGCGAATACGGACTTCAGACCCCGACGCAGGACCTCGGGATTACACTCGTTTATGATGTTCCAGGGATCAACTCGCCGGCGCAACTTTTGAAGGGATGGCAGATCTCCAGCGCGATCAACGTGCAAAGCGGCCAGCCTTTCAGGGGAAGCAGCAACAATGACTTCGCCGGAGTTAACGACAATCGAGGCCTCTTTGGAGGCACCTCCGAACCGTGGTCACTCTACGGAAAGGCAAGCGATTTTAAATTCGGCGGAGTGAACCCCCTCCAGTGCTATGGGTTTGGGTTCTTTAGCGCCATCGGCGTATGCGGCGGAGCTCCGCCGGCAGCTTGTACCGCTGCGGCTAATGCGGAGCCAGTGAATGCAGCGATGAACGCACAGATTCCGGGATCTTCGAGCGGGGCTACTTCCCTAGCCTTGACGGGTTGCTATATGTCGCCTAACGGGAAGTCAGTGATCATTCCGCCAGCCCAGGGAACCTTCGGCAACATGGGAGTTGGCCAGCTTATCGGTCCGGGATTCCACGAGTGGGACCTGTCCGTGCGCAAGAACTTCAAGGTCACCGAGCGCGTGGGCTTGGAGTTCAGCATCTCGGCGTTCAATGTGCTCAACAGCCACGCGTATTCACTCGGGTTTACCGGTGGAATCGCGAACGTCCCGGTCTTGTTCGGCGTATCTGGCGGGCAGCCTAACGATAGCAACCCTGTAAACGGGACCGGTGGTGCTCGGCTCATGTCATTAGGCTTGAAAGCAACGTTCTGAGCGCTTCTGAAGTGGGCCCTCCAGACAACTGGAGGGAATGATTCGATACGGCTAGGCACGGGCGGGCAGTGTTTGACCCGAGCCTAGCCGTAGTTTTTTCTCTGAATGAAATGCGCGTCGAGCTTTAGGGATGGGGTGGGACCGATGAAAAAGTTACTCGGCTTAGGGTTGCTGATCCTGCTTTGGAGCACCGGCAGCGCTCGCAACGCAGCGGCCCAAAATATTGTAATCGATCACGTGCGGATCATTGTCGGCAACGGGAACGTGATCGATCAGGGCTCGATCGTGGTTCGCGAAGGGCGCATCGTTTCAGTGTCCGCCGGCGATGCCAGCGTTCCCGGTGCGCAGACGATTGACGGGCGCGGCCTGACGGCTGTGCCGGGTTTCATCGACGCGCATCGCCACATCATGCCGCCCCGAAATGGCGACGAGTGGCTCAAGACCAAGGCTGCCGCAAACATGCAGCAGTTTCTTGACGCCGGCTATACAACCCTGCTGTCCGGCGCCGGCCCCGTCCCAGGTATCCTGCAACTCAAGCAACTGATCGATTCCGGAAAAATGAAAGGCCCGCGCATCATCGCATCCGGAGCCATTCCGCTGCGCGGCGTCACTCCAGACCAGGCCCGCGCCCAGGTGCGCAGCCTTGCCGGCATGGGCATCCATTTCGTCGGCGAAGAAGGACTCAGCGACAAGCCCACACCAAGTGAGTTGGAGATTTTACGAGCTATTATTGATGAATCAAAAAAGTTTCCCGGCGAATACGTGATGGTGCATGCGGTCAGCGTCGAGGCAATGCTTGATTCCGTCGACGCCGGGGCGCCGCTGCTCGTCCACACGCCGCACTTCGGCTGGGTGACGGACGAGGAAGCCCACAAAGTAGCCGCTGCGGGAGTGATCCAGCTATCGACGATCGGCTTCGGAGTACCGGTGTTTGGCGTGTTTGCCAACGACAATAAGCCCCGGTTTCGCGACGGCGCGCCCTGGCCTTCGGGAGTCATCAATGACGAGGGCGATGGGCGCTCGGCCGGCTACAAGGCCGTGAATGCCCGCACTCTTTGGGACGCTGGCGTAATTTACGGCTACGGCACGGATACGAACTACGAGCCGAAGGCGGGACTGTCGCACGAATTGCGGTCGCTCAACCTGATGTTCTCACCGCAAGACTTGGTCAAGCTCATGGGCCCGAACACCGCGGCTTTCCTCCACATGAGCGATCAAATCGGAACGCTCGAGCCCGGCAAGCTCGCCGACATCGTTCTCGTGGCTGGCGACCCTCTCCACGGCTATTGGAACCTGCTGAGAACGCGGTTGGTGATTAAGGGCGGCGAGATCGTATCGGATCAGCGCCAAAATCCGGCGCCCGCAGAAGATCATTAGCCGCGGACGGAGGGCGCAGCTCTGTGGTTTTGTTCGAGACCTGTCAGGTCACTTCTTAGCTGGAGCAGTCGGCGGTGTGGTCGACGTGCCGCCCTGAGTGCCACCTGACGGGGGGCCGAGAAAGTTGTCGTAGTTGACGCCCGGCGTTGGCGGCGCCACAGCCCCCGGATGGGTCGTGAATCCGATGATCCGGCCCATGAAAATAATACTGATCCACAAAACGAGTGAAAGGGCGGCAACGGCTTTGCCTGTGCCGGGCGCTGACGGAGCGTTTTCCCAGCTGCGTATGGTTCTCCCGGCGGTCAGTTCAAAAACAGCCACGTTCACGCCTGCAAGCACCAGCAATATCATCTTGGCCCTGAAAAACGGATTGTGGTAATAGACCTGCGCGTTCGTACTGAACATCGTGACTCCAGTCGCGACGGTCACGACAAAGGCGGACCAAGTCCACTTTAGGATCTCGGAAGACATGCGTTGGACCGAACGCCGGGTCGAGGCAAGTCCCAGCAGGCGGAGGTCGATGATCGCAATCGTGCCAACGACCAGAGCAAAACTGATGACGTGAATGGATTCGATGATGGGAAACATCCAGATCGAATCCCGGATGGTGGTGGCGAAGTTGGTGGCCTCGACGCCCTTAAGAAACGCGTCAATCGGCATAGGACCTCGGTTGCACGGCGGATTAGTACCCTACTTTCGCGGGCGACCACGATCCCCAGATATGGTCGTAGGCGATCAGGCGCCCGAGCACGATAACGCCGAGAAAAATCACGAACGTGACCACCGCCAGGGACTTGAAGGAACCGCGCTGGACCAGCCGATCCCAGCTTTGCTCGTGGTTCGGAAAGGCGAGGAGAAAGACACCTGCGAGCACCGTGCCAATCGCTACGAACACCATCTTAGTCCAGAACGAGAAATTCACCAGTTCTCGCACTGGTTCCGCCAGTATCATCGCCAGTCCAGTCACGAATTGAACACACATCGCGCCGATCAGCCATGGGCCGAAGCGATCGGTGGTCTGGCGCAGTGTTTGATCCGTGCCCGCCCATCCTAGAACGCGGAGAACGATCATCAATAAAGAGCCCATTATGATGGCGATGCCGATAATGTGGATGGATTGAACGCCCGGGATAACCCAACTCTCGTGGACGCGAAGGGTGTGGCTCGGAGACGTCTTCGCCAACCAATCCGCGAATCGGGTCACCTCACCCTTCCTTCGCTCGCCGCTCCCGGGCGATCTGCACTCCGGCGCAACATGCGGCGTTGCGCTGGGAGCCGGACGGTCGCAGTCCCCCTCATTAGTAATTTCCGCCGATGGTGGTCATGCCCTCAACCGTGTCGCAGGTTTTGCCGGCAGCGGGAGGTGTCCTCCAGGGGCATTTGTAGATGGCGCCGACTCGCGAACCGAAATTTCCGCCGGTGCGGAGAGGATTCATGTGAACCGTGAATATGGTGCCCGCTTTAAACGACTCTCCGGTGATGCCTTCTCTCGCAACGGCCGCGGCGCCCGCCATTTCGACGCCCCAATCCACTAGTTGTCCATTCTTATCCCGCTCGAGCTTGCCGTCGGACCCAATCAGATAGAAGTGGAGTTCGGCGTGATTCGCTTGAGCGATGAATTGGTGCGCCACCCCTGTCAATACCAACACTTTGGTCTGGTCGTACATGGCGAAGGAGTGATGCGCGGATGCCCGTCGAACATAGACGCCGATGGCAAGCACAAGGCATATCGCGACAATCAAGCCTTTAGTCCCCTGGTTCTTCATCTTCAGCGCTCCCATCGTGCAAGTGTCGGATTTCCGTCAAATCCTTATTTCTTTTTGGTAGTGCCGCCGTTAAACAGGTCGAGCACATTATCCGGCACAGAGTTTTCGTTCGGTGTATCCTTCCAGCCCTTCTCGAAATACTTTTCCCAGTCCTGCGCCCACGGCCGCCCATAATAGTCCACATAGTCTGGATCAGCGGCGGTGAGCTGAGTGGCCCTGCCATTTACGTTTTTAATGTTGCTCAGGCATTCGATATAGGTGTAACGCCTGGTCGGGGAGTTCAGCTCATCCGTGCGACGATAGTGATAGGTGGCGCGCAGCGGCTGGATGAACGCGTCCGGATCGTAGAATGTGGTGTCCTGGTCCAGTCCAACGAATTTGCCGTTTGCGTCGTACACTGGCTTCCAAACTTCGATCGTCTCCAACTTGCCGCTATTCTCAAACATGCAGTGCGAAAGGTTCCACGCTTGAATATCAGACGTCCAAGTAACCAGAGTGGTTCCGTCCCAGAATCCAACGGTTTCCCCGTACCACTGCGGGACCTTCTGCACAGGCTGCTCACCGAGCCAAACTTGACGCAGAAAGTTATCTGCAATGCCGGACAGGAACTGGACGTTCCACGGAGTTATCGTGAGTTCAAAATTTCCGGCTTGCGATGCCTGCGCCCACCAGCGCATGAACCCTTCTGGCCAACAGAAGGATGCTTCCCACTGCGGCGCATTGCTGACAGCCTCGTGATAGATTCCCTGAACCATGCGCTCTTGATACTCGGGAGTAAGCAACGACAGGATTGTGGGAACTTGGGTGACGGTCCCCCAAATCCATTCGGCCTGAGTATCCGTCCGCATGTCGCGCGCATACCACCCATCCCAGTCGGGAGTCGTGGCTTTTGTTGTAGGTCGTGGGCCCGCCATGCGTTTTGGCCTCAGCCAGCAAGGCATTGTATTGTTCCTCGGCCGTTTTGTAAGGGAGGTGGCTCACGAAGTCATCTCGCGGCTCATCCCATTTGCAATCTCCCCAGGCGGCAGACTCCGGCGGCTTTGCCGGAATCTTTGAAAAACCGGCGGGATGTCCAGATATCCGTAAGTTGGCGAGGCGTGTTGCACCGGTAGTAGCGCGGGTCCATCCAGTGCTTTTTATCCAGATAGAAATTCTTCGAGGTAAATAGATCGATGGGCAGAGCGCCCATTCCATCGGGAGGGTTCTTGGACGTGGGCGTGCAGATGCTCATGGGCCCGATCACATTGGTGTACTGACCGTGGGGGCCGGCGAAGGCGTTGCGAGGCAAAACAAACGCCCCGCGCCCGCGCTCGAGCGCCGCGCACCGCTCGGCCGGAGTGCCTTGGTAAGCCTGGGGGTTCTGCAACACTTGTACTCCTGCCTGCTCGCGTTGCTGATCCTGCGCTGCCGACGTCGGACACGAGGGCCCCATCGAGAATATCAGGGCAAACACGATTGCAAGCAGTCCACTACGCATGTTTTATCGCTCCCCAACATAGCTCAGTCTCAACTCACTGCGCGCGGGATCAATTACCGGCTGTCGAAACCTGGCGAGTACCTGAGTGCTTTTCTGTATAGGGCCCATGTAAAAGGGATCAATTCAGAAGTGTATTGACATTCCCCCAGCCCCATTTACTCTGCCTCAATATTGATGTCAACAGGAAATTCATGAACCGAAATTAATGAAAGAAATTTGCGCGCGAAATCATCGTTGAGACCGCACGCCTGAAAGATGCCTTCCGACGTCGCACAACATTGCGGAATGCTTCCAAAGGTGAAATCTCGAGAGAACTTTGCCGGGGCTACGTGTATCTTCATGGCGTCACGGAAACGGGCGCTGCAAAGGGGGTTCTATGAGATTCACCTATTGGATCGCGGTCGTGAGTTTAATCCTTGCGGTCGCGGGGTGCAGGAAAGCACCGCCGAAGATGATGAGTCCCGCGACCATCAAGGACATCATGGATTCGATGGTGGATCCGAGCGGCGACTTTGTGTTCGGCGCGGTCGAAGTGGTTTCGGATGAGCACGGTGTTCGCGAGATCGCGCCGCACGACGATCAATTCACCGAAGACACCTCGGGCCTTAGTCCGGCTTACAATGAGGATAATTGGCAAGCGGTGCGCCTGCGCCTGATCGTGCTGCTCGAAGCGCCCAATCTGCTCGTGATGCCCGGCCGCAAAGTGGCGCCGCCGAATGTTACTTCACAGAATCCCCAGATCGAGCTTCAGCCATGGCAAATTCAAAAACTGATCGATGGCAACCGCCCGGCCTTCATCCGCCGCGCACGGCGATTGCAGGACGCCGCTGCGGCAGCCATGAAGGCAGTCGATGCGAAAAACACGGACGCCCTGTTTCAAGCGGAGGCCGATATCGACCATGCTTGCGAGGGCTGCCATCTGAACTATTGGTACCCGAACGACAAGAGGGCCCAGCAGCTCTTCAAGCAGGCGAATTGAACAAACGAATCGTCGCTACTTGGCGCGGCCTTTCGGGCCCTGCGCGATCGTCGCCAGCTTGTAAATCGTGGCGGCGGTGCGCTGCGGCCCCTCGCGAATAGGCTGTCCGTTCGCGTCTTCAGCGCCGCTCCCTACCATGTAGAGAGTTTTCTTGTGCGGGCCGGCGAATACCACGCTGATAACGTCGCGCGGTGTGGGGATCACTCCGAGATATTCCCCACGCTTGTCGAAAACCTGCACGCCGGCGCCACTACTGACGTATAGCCGCCCTTTTGAATCTATCGCCATCCCATCGCCGTAAGTGCCCGGCGGAAGTTCCGCGAAATTGCGGCGGTTCGCGAGATGGCCAGGTCCATCCACATCGAACGCTACAAGTTGGCCGCCGTCGGTTACGTAGAGAATCTTGTCGTCCAGACTAAAGACGATTCCGTTCGTGCGGATCTTGCCTGCCATCACGGCGATGCCCTTGGGACCGGCGTAGTAGAGGCAGCCGGTCGTGAAATATGCGCCACCATCACCGTCAGCGGACAGATCATTGGGCCGGACAGTCAACGCCGTGCCATCGAGCCACTTATCACCGATTATCCTTCGTTTTGGCGCAAGCATGACGATGGCATTCTCGATCGAATCCTTGTCGGGCTTGGTCGATCCGGGCCTCTCTGTCCGGAGCGCTCCGTAAAGATTGCCATTCCGATCCATTGAAAGCGAGCCAACGCCCTGCGCGCCGGATACCGCGACAGAAGCATTTCCACTGGAGTCGATTCGAAGAACCGTGTCGTAGTCTTCCTGGGCGACCAATACGTCTCCGTTGGTTTCCGCTAGGATACCGTCGGCGCTGTTGCCTGCCTGTTGCCACACCTTTGTCCATTTGGCTCCCGCCGCGACAACTCCGGGGATGGCTGTCACGCTCACGTTGCGCGGAACGCGTTCTGCAGCCGGCGGCATTTGCTGCACTCTTTGCGCAAACATGCGAAGGCTCTGATTGACCTGGGTCGCCGTCGGCGTGCAGGTTGCGTCCCCTGTGCCGGGCGCCTGTGCCCGCGCCTGAGTGAAGCAGAGCGCCGGCGCAACTAGCAGGAGGAAAATCGCGATAGCGGTGCTGTATCTCATTTCGCCTCCAAGAGCGCCAACGTTGACGAAACGCTGCGTCATCAATTTCAGTCGATGCGCCGAGCATCGACGGCGTGAACGCGCGTGAGGGGGATTTTACGCTCAGGGCGGGAGTATCCGCCGTGGATTTTTGATCTTGATGCATGTAGCTGCCGCAACTCGGGATAACAAAAAATTAACCTTCCAGTTCGGCTCTTGACCGATACCAAGCGTGAGCCTAGAATCCTGCCCGCGTGTGCCGATGATCGCTCGTTGTACGATAGAACAGGCGAAGCGTCGGCACATCGTTCGAGCGAGTAACAGGTCCAAAGACAATGCCAAAGACAAAGAACGTCACCGACAAACCAAAGAGCGCGGCAGCTGTGGATGAGGCCGCGAAGTTTCTGCGCATGTACCGGCAGATGTTCGCGATCAGGCTTTTCGAAGAGCAGGTAAACGATCTCTACACGCGCGCTTTAATGCCTGGGCTCGCTCACCTCTACATCGGAGAAGAAGCCATCGCGGTCGGTGTCTGCTCCGCCTTGCGTTCCGATGACTACATCACAAGCACTCATCGCGGACACGGCCACTGCCTGGCGAAAGGAGCTTCGCCCGATCGGATGTTTGCGGAACTTTTAGGAAAGGAAGCGGGGTATTGCCGAGGGAAAGGCGGATCGATGCACATCGCGGATCCGGCCACGGGCAATCTGGGGGCGAATGCAATTGTTGGCGGCAGCGCCGGAATTGCCATAGGCGCGGCTTTTTCCGCGAAGCGGCTTGGCAATGGACGCGTGGCTGTCTGTTTCTTCGGGGAAGGCGCGCTGGGCCAAGGAGTGCTCTACGAAACGATGAATCTGGCGCAGCTTTGGAGATTACCCGTCATTTACGTCTGTGAAAACAATATGTACAACGAATATACGCACTATTCGGAAACGACCGCCGGCGACGTGCTGGCGCGCCCGAAGGCCTTTGGGATTTATGCCGAAAGAGTTGACGGACAAGACGCGCGGGCGGTGTGCGTGGCGGCCACAAACGCCGTCGAACGCGCGCGCGAAGGCAGCGGCCCCACATTTCTTCTTTGCGATACGTACCGCTATCGTGGCCATCACGTTGGCGACGTGAGTCGCGAATATTATCGAAGCAAACAGGAAGAGCAAAAGTGGATCGCTGAACGCGACCCGATCAAGCTGTTGAGAAATTGGCTGATCGCTCAGAACCATGCGAGCGAGACTCAGCTCGAAGCCGTCGCCGCAGAAACAAAATCGACGATCGATGCAGCGGTGCAGTTTGCATTGGCGGCGCCTTATCCCGATCCTAGCGAGGTGCAACAAGATGTCTACGCCTGAGATGAAAGGCGTTATCGAGGCGTCCGCAACGCAGCGCGAGATCACGCTGGGCGAAGCGATCAAAGAAGCGCTGGCCGAGGAAATGCGACGGGATCCCCGTGTCTTCATCATGGGCGAAGATGTCGCGGAAGCTGGCACTGTCTTCAAGGTCCTCTCCGGCCTCTCGGCGGAATTCGGCACGGACCGTGTGCTAGACACGCCGATCTCAGAGGCCGGCTTCACGGGCCTCGCGGTGGGCGCTGCGATGACCGGCCTTCGGCCCGTGGTGGACATCATGTTCGGCGATTTCATCGCGCTGGTGATGGACCAGATGGCCAACCAGGCGGCCAAGGTCCATTACATGTCAGGCGGCAAATGGAAAGTACCGCTGGTAATGCGAACGACGCTAGGCGCCACACGCCGTTCTGCAGCGCAACATTCGCAGTCGCTTCATGCGTGGTTCAGTCACGTGCCCGGGCTGAAGGTGGCGCTGCCGTCCACACCGTACGATGCCAAGGGACTGCTGAAATCCGCGATTCGCGACGATAATCCTGTGATCTTTTTTGAAGACAAAATGATGTACAAGCTGAAGGGCGCGGTTCCGGTTGAGGAGTACACAATCCCGCTCGGTGTGGCGGATATAAAGAGGCCGGGGGAGGACATCACCATCGTGGCTACCAGCAGCATGGTGCAGGTAGCGTTGAGCGCGGCTCAAATCCTCGAAGAAGCTGGGATCAGCGCCGAAGTGATTGACCCGCGCACGACGTGGCCGCTGGATGAAGACACTCTGATCGAATCAGTGAAGAAGACTTCACGCGCGATCGTGATCGACGAGGGGTACGCGCGCTACGGCGTGACGGCGGAATTGGCTTCCGTGATTGCTGAAGGGGCGTTTCATTATTTGGACAAGCCGGTCAAACGCATAGGAGCGATGCACGTACCGATTCCGTTTTCGCCACCCCTCGAGGATGCGACCGTGCCAACCGAGCGAATGGTAGTTGAGGCAGCCCGCAACATGTGCGGGAAAGCATGATCGTCTAAGTAGAAGGTTTCCGAGAAGGAGAACGCAAAATGGCGTTACCAACCCACGGGACGATGGCAGTCGATTGGGAAGATCGCATCGATTTCGACCGTTTGCGCCGCGAGCGACTCGCTCGGATTAAGAACCTGCTCGAAAAATCAGAATTGGGCGCGCTGCTGTGCTTCGATATGAACAACGTGCGCTACATCACGTCGACTCACATCGGCACGTGGGCCCAGGACAAGAACAGCCGCTTCACTCTGCTTTCCCGCGGCGCCGAGCCGATCGTCTGGGATTTTGGCTCGGCCGCCAAGCATCACCAGCTGCATTGCCCCTGGCTTGGCGAGCGGTCTCGCGCTGGCATAGCGCTGCTGCGCGGCGCAATGTCTCCCGAAATGGGACGCGCAGAGGATGTCGCCAAGAAAATCAAACGCGAGCTCGAAATACTCGGCCTCGAAAAAGAGCCGCTCGGGGTGGACGTCATAGAAATGCCCATTCTTTTCGCCCTGCAAAAAGAAGGGATTCGCCTTGTTGACGGCCAGCAATTGCTGTCGGACGCCCGCGTCATCAAAACGCAGGACGAAATCGCGCTTCTCAACCATTCAGCCATGATGGTTGACGCCGCCTATGACGAACTCTATCGGGCCATGAAACCAGGAATGCGTGAAAACGAGGCTGTGGGCTTGGTGAGCAAGGTTCTCTATGATCTGGGTTCCGAATATGTAGAGGCGGTTAACGCGATTTCCGGCGAGCGTTGCAATCCCCATCCCCACGTTTTTTCAGATCGCGTGCTGCGCCCCGGCGATCCCGTCTATTACGACATTCTGCATTCCTACATGGGCTACCGGACCTGTTACTACAGGACTTTCGCCATCGGCTACGCCTCCCGTGCCATGGTCGATGCATACAAGCGATGCCGCGAGTACATCGACGCATCAATCGAGCTGATCCGCCCCGGCCGCACCACGGCGCAAGTCGCGTCAGTCTGGCCAAAGGCTCAGGAGTTCGGATTCCCCAATGAAGAAGCGTGTTTCGGGCTTCAATTCGGTCACGGTATCGGTCTCGCCATCTGGGAGAAACCTGTGATTAGTCGTCTGGTTTCGCTTGACCAACATTATGAATTGAAACCCGGCATGGTCTTTGCGCTGGAAACCTTCTGGCCGTCGTCAGACGGCTGGAGTGCGGCGCGCATTGAAGAAGAGATCGTGGTGACGGAAACGGGCCACGAAATTATCACCCGCTTTCCCGCCGAGGAACTGTTGGTCGCCGGCCAGCGCTATTACACCGTGAATGGACCGCTCCCAACCACGCGCGAAACCGAAACAGGTTCAAATGCGAGCGTGCGCGAACTGATCGAAGCGGGCGCCAGATCGGAAGGCAAGGGCGTTTGATTCGGCGCCGCTTGCGGGTTTGCAGTTAGCGATATGTGAAGAGATAGCTCTGGTTTGAACTGCCGTCATAGCGATAATTCTCGGAGACACTCATACAACGATGCCCGTCAGCGTGGTGATGCCCGCACTCGAAATGGCGCAGGATACCGGGAAACTCGTCGCCTGGAGGAAACAGGAAGGCGAACGCGTGACAAAAGGCGAAGTTCTGGTTGAGGTCGAAACCGATAAAGCCGTCGTCGAAGTCGAAGCTCTTGCCGATGGCGTTCTTGCGGGAGTAAAGGCATCGCCGGGTGACGTGATTCCCGTCGGCCAAACCATCGCATGGATTCTCGGAAATGGCGAATCCGTTCCTGCGGACGAAGTTCCGATTCCCTCGGCAGTCGGCGCCTCACAGAGTTCGGCCTCGCCCGCTGCGACTGCGGGCAAGCCGCGGCCGGAGAACCGATCGGTCACGGATCGAGTCAAGATTTCTCCGAAGGCGAGACGCCTTGCACAAGAGCGCGGTGTTGATATTTCGCGGCTAAGCGGCTCGGGTTCGGAAGGCGAAGTGCTCGTTTCCGATGTATTGGCCGCCGCATCGGCCGGGATACCGGCGAATGCGGCGCCCGCGGCAGCAGATGCAAAGTCCGCCATTTCAGGAGACTCCAAAGCAGCGGAAGCTCTCAGTGCGGTCGCGCGGCTCATGGCTGAGAGGACCACGCAAAGCTGGACCACGGTACCGCACTTTTTCGTGACGCGCGAAGTCGAAGCAAGCGGGCTAAACGGCACGAAAGAGAAATTGTCGCGATCGACCGGCAATCCGCCAGGGGTGCGGCTCACTCACACCGACCTGCTAATTTCGATCGTTGCCCGCGCGCTCGAAAAACATCCGCGCCTCAACGCCAGTTGGACCGGACAAGCGATTCAGTATCATGACAAGATCAATGTCGGAATCGCGATGGCTGTCGAGGATGGCGTAGTGACTGGCGTTATTCGTGACGCGAACAAAGCCGATCTCGCGGAAATTGCCCGCCAGCGGCGTGATCTTGGCGACCGGGCCCGATCCGGCCACTTGCGGCCAAACGACATCAGCGGCGCGACGTTCACGATCAGCAACCTCGGCATGTACCGCGTCAACAACTTCACAGCGATCATCGTGCCGCCGCAGGCTGCGATTCTTGCCGTCGGCGAGATCGCTGATCGAGTGGTAGCGGTGGGAGGAATTCCAGTCGTGCGGCCGATGATTTCTCTGACGTTATCCTGCGATCACCGGGTGGTTGACGGCGCTCGCGCCGCCGAGTTCATGCAAACGGTCGCGACAATCATGCAGAATGCGAATTGACGCGCTCCCGTAACCTCAGTGAGCTCGTCCCCTCACAATACTGACAAACGATCCTGAGACTTCCGCGCGGCGCATTCGCCGTCCGCCCGGATGCCTTGCTAACCGCCAGCTGAGGGGGAGTGGAATGCAAACGAGATCGCCTTCGATTCCTTAGCTCCGAGCACGACGGTCTGGTCCAGCGTCTGGTGGGGTTCGTGCCATGCTTCGATGGAGTACGTCCCGGGCGGAAGATTCTTCAGCGTGAATGTTCCATCCGTCGACGTGACCGCGAAATACGGCTGATCGAAGACGAACAGGTAAGCTTGCATCCATGGATGAATCATGCATCCCACGGAAACCGCGAACTCCGGTTCGTGAAACGTTGTTTTCACGGGAGCTCGTCCCGGTAGCTCCGATAGGCTAAACGATGGATTGTTCTGCAGCATGGGATGCACATCGTGCAGTATCAGATCGCTGTTTGCGACTTCAAGCGGCTGCCCTACCATCAGGGCGACGACGTGCGGCACGTACATGCATCCTTTTTGGTCGAGAGTGATAGGCGTTTGCGGAGCCGGGTACCGGTAGCGGCCGAGGCCGGACTTCACGAAGACGACCACATTCGCGAGAGCATCGTCTTTGCCAGTAACCACCACCGGAGGCACAACACGCGAGGGATTCCCTTGAACGCACGCCGGAGCCGCGCCCATATCGATCGAACGGAGAACCGGACGGCTGCCCTGGAATTGAACCGTGCCGGTGATGCTGGCGGCGGTGGTAGGATCGACGGGAGGCGCAAGCGGCGCTTTGCTGGCAGTCTTTCCGCAGCCACTCCAGACGAATACAAATGCTGCAAGCAGAGCAAACCGAGAATGCCCCATCTTCATCATCGTGGGTGAACCAACAAACTCCATAATTGGGCGGAACGCTTCATAAGCGCCCGGATTCTAGCACACCGGAGAAGCCGGTGCTGAAGGCCGCCGAAAGCAGGTATTTTGGAATCAAGAGGTGGTGCGGAAGAAGGGATACCGCTCTCCCGCTTGATTCGGTGGGACTTGCCGCTAAAGATCTATACTCGAAAGTTCTGTCCAGTTGCGGCGCGCTTCCAATAGCCTCTCTGCTGAATCGGCCAGTTGATTTTGATCGCGCCATCCCGTGCGCACACATTCACGCAGCAACCGCAGTACCAGCACTCTTCCGGATGCAGGATGATCGGAGCGTCGCCACGCTCCGCCGCTGGAATAAACACATCGATCGGGCACACTTCCACGCAATCATTGCAGCCGTTGCAAATGGAAGGATCGATGATGACCGGTCGATTGGGAGTCGGTATGTTGGGAAGTGCGTATACCTTGTCTGGCATGGATCCGGCCTCCTAACGTTGCCACACGCCGGCATACTCTCGGTTGTGGGCTTCGTAGTTGTTCTTCAGGTCGCCCGCGTAGTCGAGCGACCGTTCCCCTGGCACCGCGCTGTTGTTTTCAAGTCTGATTGTTGTCAGTTTGTTCCATTCCGGCGGATCCATCTTCGGATAGTCGATCCGTTGAAAGCCTAGCCACTTGGTGCTGGCCTTGCGCGCCAGCGACGAATGCAAAATCGCCTGCGCGTAGTTCAGAATGCTCAGATCTTCCATGCCGCGCAGGAGCTTGTGCGGGTCCGACGCATAGAGACTCGGCACCCATCGGTGTTCGATTTCGTTGAGCGACTCGAGCCCCATCTTTAGCAGGTGTTCCGTCTTATACTCCGCGCAGAACCATTGCATCACTCTGGTTATCGCGGCATTCAATTCTTTCCAGTCGATGCCGTCCGTCCTCTTGGTGGGGGCATAAACTCGCGCCTTTTCTTTCGCCACCTGCTCGGGAGAAATCGCCGCGTGCGAAATCTGCAATGCGTATTCGGCTGCCTTCCTGCCGGCATAACGGCCCGTAGCGGCGGCAAAACTGTGATCGCCAGAAACGAAGAGCTGCTCTCCTGCGGCGTAGAGACCATCTAAGTTGGTCTTCAGGTTCCAGTCAATCATTACGCCACCGCGCTCGACCCCACGAAGAATTTCCCGCCACTGTGGCGGACTATTTCCTTCGAGCAACTGATATCCCATCAACTGATCTTTGGCCATGTCAAAACCGGACTCTTCATAACTGTCCACGATAACCTTCGTCATGGATTCTTCGCCCAACAGAAATTTCCACGTGACCTTACGCTCAATTGGCGGCATCGCCGGAAAGTCGCCATAGATCGGAAGCTCGTAATCACCTTTGAGCACGCCCTCCCGCACCTGCGCCCATATCCCGCCCTGCACCCGCGCGTCGCCCGTATCCGGTTTCCGTCCCCAATGGGGCGAGGTTAGGCCGCCTGGAAGCGCCTTGCCGTTGGCATCCACCAAGGGGACATTCTCATAGCTGGCATCTCCGGCACCCGCATACCAGTGATGTTTGTGTCCGCCCCCCAGGCGGTGCGGCTCCGATTTTTCCAGCAACGCGAGTTCGCAACCCGCTCGCCACGCCATTGCAATACCATCTCCCGAGAGCGTGCGCGGCCGGAACGCACTTAGCGCCGCAAGCTCCGTGTCAAAGGTCCAGATGTGGGCGGTTCCCGACATGCACAAAATCGTCGCCTTGGCCTTGAACACCAAGAATTCACCGGTCCGGTTGTTAAATCCGGTGGCACCCACGATTCGTTGCCCCTGGGCTCCTCCCTCGTTCAGTAAACTAGTCGCCATCACTCGATCGTAAATTTTGACGCCCAGGCGCTTGCATTCCCTCACCATCGCCGGCTTGAAAGTAGTCCCCCAGACGCGCATCGTGACATTGCTTTCGTGAAACTCATTGCTTCGGGGAGAAAAGACGAACTTGGTTTTTTCGTCATAACCCTCGGCTGTAATGAATTCACCCTGCGTATCCCGGATCTTGCCGCCCATCTGTTCCAGTTCGAGCATGGTGTCGTAATTTTCGCGGCACTGAATCTGGCGCCCGATGCCGTTCGAATAGCGGCCATTGCTGTTTGCCAGTCGCCGCGCCCATTCATCAGGATCCACCTTGGAAGAGGGATTGGCCGGCGCGTCACACCAGTGATCGCAACCCGGGCCGCCAGCGCCGCTGCGAATACTGGCCGATTTTTCGACTAGCGCGACACGGACTCCTTTGCGCGCCGCTCCGATCGCCGCCCAACAACCCGCAATTCCGGCGCCCAGGATCAGAACGTCCGTCTCAATAGCTTGCTCTTTCTCGTACTTGATCGGGTAGGGCCATTCGGGGATTTGGCCGTTCACCGCGTAATCGTGCCAATTAGCCATGAAAGTCCTCCCTCGTCTCGGGGATCTTACTTCGCCATGGGTCGCTCATAAGCATGGTCACTTAGACGACTTATAGACGCCGTATAACCGGACAGCTTCGATCAAGGCTTGCAGGTTTTCCGCAGTCGTATTGTGAACCTGCGCACCGCCCGTCAAAATGTACCCGCCATTCTTCCCGCAGACCTCGATAAGGTTTCTGCAGTGCTCTTTAATCTCTTCCGGCGTTCCCGCGCAGATCAACGACGTAGGCACGTTGCCTGCAATGCAGTTCGTATCTCCGAGAATCTTCTTGGCCCGAGCCATGTCTGTACGGTCGAACCACCAAATGACGGAACGCTCCGGCAGATCTCGCACTGCTTCCAAACGCTTGTTGTAACTGCCTTCGGCAAACAATAGCGGGACACATCCCTCCGCGACGAGGTCCAATATGACCTTTTTCAATCCCGGCCAATAGAAAGTCTCAAACTGTTTTTCGGACATGAAGCTATCGTCGCCTTTGTGCAGAGGCATAAAGACAACCGGGACTCCCGAAGCATTCGCTCCAGACACCGCTTGCTCCACGATCCACGGCGTCACCGCTCCCATCGCTTCCTGAAGTTTGTCTGGCTGGCGGAACATATCCATCATGATTCCGTGCGTCCCGCGCAGCGTATCGCCGATTAGATCGAAGGGTGCATGGGCGAAACCGCCCTGGAACGGCGGGTATCCAGCAGCCTGCGCTTCCTTCGCGACTTCCGCGACAGCGCGCCGGAATTTCGCGAGTTCCTTGCCTGTGTCAATGACGGATTGAAAGGCTTCCTGGATGTCTGCCTGCATGCAGGAGCCCAAAAAAATCATCGGCATTCCGAAGGCGAATTTGAAAGGCGGCAGCTTCCGGAACGGCTCGAAGGCCTCCATGGTGCGAGGCAAGTACACCCGCATGAAAAAGTCAGCCGGATCCTTCAGAAGGGCGTCGTACTCGTCCGCCTTCATGTATTCGCCTTCCACAAACTGAGCCATCCCAGCATCTTCCGGAAGGCCGTGTCCCGGCCACTTCGAGATACGGGTCTTCGTAATCTCGCTAGCCCTCCCGGACGTGACACTCACGCCGGGAATGACGCACGTATCCCCGTCGAAGTCATAGAGAAATTTTCGCCACGCGCGCTTCATCTCCTCGTAGTCATACATGGCCGTGCGCACGGTCATCCCAGCGTAGTGAGCGGGAAACTGCCCGGCGGGGAGGATGCAAGGAACGCGATCTGGCTCTTGTACCTGGATGGCTCGAATAATTCGGGTCAGGCGCGCTCGATAGCCCTGTTCCGCGGCCGGGCTAACAAACTGAACGCCGGGAGCAGAAAGCCAGTTGCGGAACCGCTCCTCTCGTTTTTCCTCCCAGGATCTCGCGGCCATCGATTGAGCCGTAGCGGCTGTCGTGATTGATTTGGAGTTGCTCATTCTATTTACGGCCCATCATTGCGGCCTTGCTTCCCCTTAGTGCAGTTCTGCCACTCTCCAGCGGTTCAATAGCAACTATCGCTCCGTCGCTCAGGAAACATGTTCAGGAAGCAACGAGCTCGTTGCGCCCACCAGCAACTCGGACGAAGCAGCTTCTTGAGCCTTCAGCTGCACGATCGCACGCCCATACGGCTTCACGCCGGCCCACATAATCAGCGCCGTCGACGATCCCATGATCAGACTCGCCACAGTGATTGCGCGCCCCAGCAGCTTTTCGGAGTGAAAGACAAAATCGGTGAACATCGCCACAAACGTTGGTCCCAAACCAATGCCGACCACGTTATAGATAAATAGGAAGAGTGCCGTTACCTGGCCCCGCATCTGATTCGGCGTGACGATCTGGAGGGCGGCATTCATCGGTGCGGTCGTACAAAATACGAAAAACGTTCCCCAGGTCGAGAGAGCCACGGCCAGGGCGGCCGTCGGCATCAGCGGAAAGAGAATCATCCCTGGCAACGCCAGTAGCTGCCCAATCAAGACAGTACGCATATTGGCGTCGTCATACTTCTTCGCCAATCGTTCAGCGAACAGACTGCCGGCCAGCGCTCCGAACGGCATGACTGTCAGCGCCAGCGTGCCTTGGACCAAACCATACTTGGCTACGGTCCAGCCAAACGTGCGCACGTAAAAGGCCGGCCCCCAACTGCGAACGCCAAATGTCGTTGCGGCGGCAATTCCCATGCTCGCAAAAATCGGCAGGAAGATTCCGGCGTTCTTCCACATAAAAGCAACAACTTCCTTCACCGGGATTTGTTGGGTCGCAGCCTTCACATGGTAGCCGCCGGCGCCCGCCCGTCCACGCCGAGTCGGTTCGCGCACCGTCATCATTAGAGCGCTCACAAGCAATCCCGGCAGGCCGATGGCGATGAGCGTCAATTGCCACCCATGCAGCGTGCCTACCACAGGCAACGAACGGGGCGGCAATTTCGTGAAAAAGTTGGCGAGATACCCGCCGACGATCAACGAGATGCCCTCCCCGCTGTAGACGCCCAAAAAGAGGAATGCAAACGCCCTGGCGAGCCTCTCTCGCGGAAACAGGTCCGCAAGCATCGAAAAAGCGGCCGGACTGCTACAGGCTGCTCCTACTCCCACTCCAACCCGGCACGCAAACAGTTCGCCGAAGCTGCGTGCCAATCCCGAAAGTGTGGTGGTTAGACCCCAGATTGCCGTGCCCACTCCAAGGATCGCACGCCGGCTTTTGTAATCCACCAGCCTTGCGATCGGGAGAGCCACGATGAGATAAAAGCAGATGAACGCGAAGCCCATCAGAAGGCTCATCTGCGTGTCGTTAATGTGCAGGTCTCGTTTGATTGGTTCGACCAGCAGGCTCAGGATGCCCCGGTCGAGATACG
Source organism: uncultured Acidobacteriota bacterium (assembly GCA_963814735.1). Taxonomy (GTDB): domain Bacteria; phylum Acidobacteriota; class Terriglobia; order Acidiferrales; family UBA7541; genus Palsa-295. The sequence continues at coordinate 367,646 of CAWFEC010000002.1, forward strand.
TCACCATGAGTCCTAGAGCCAACACGAAGACTGCGTACCAGGCTTGAGTGGGGCTGGGCCAAGGCTCAGTCGAGGAGGTCGCGGGGTCCGAGGGCGCAACACCGGCGACGTCCTGGTCAGGACGATCAGATTTCACGGATTTGCCATCCCTTTCGCCCAGCGGCTGCGTGTTATCAAATTAAGACGCAGAGCGTCACGACGCCAGGAGATCAACGCCTCCCTCCAGAGGGAGGCCGGAGGTTCGGTGGAGGAGGATTCTTCATGCCCAGCCGGAAGTATTCTCCCGTTTCTGCACGCTTCCAATTCGTCGAGATCTTTTGACTGGCCGGAAAAGGCATAATGATTCCGCCGTGGTTGCATTCCTCCGCGCACACCCCGCAGAACCAGCATTCCTCGGGATACAGAATGATCGGAGAATTACGTTTCTCCGGGTGGGGCATCATCACGTCTGTCGGGCATACGTCCACGCAGAGATTGCATCCGGTACACACCGCGTCGTCGAACTGGATCCCCTTATTGGGCGTCGGGGGATTCGGTGTCATGTAAACTTTGCCGTTCATCATGGATTGGCTCCTCGTCTCTCCAAATTAAGAAGCATGGAGCGCGTAATTCCCTTCGTAGCTGGAGGCGTAAGGCGAACGAAGATGGAAATCGAGAGGAAGCTCTCGCGCTTTTACGTCACCGTCTTCCTGCCGCATGGGAAGATGTTTCGCCCATTCCGACGGGTCCATCTGTGGATAGTCGAGCCGGTAAAAATCCAGATACGCGCTGCTACACTTTCTCAGCAGCGAAGCCTGCATCACCATCTCGCCCAGCGTGATCAGCGAAAAACATTCAAGGGTGCGTCCCAGTTCGTGAGGGTTGGCCGCGTGGACCGCTGCGCCTTCGTTCTCTTTCAGCTCATTTAGAAGACACAGGCCCCGCTTCAGGGTAAATTCATTCTTGTACTTTCCGCAGTAGTCCTGCATCACGCGAGCAATGGCGATGTTCAACTCTTTCCAGCCGGGGCCGTTGCTGCTTTGTTTGATGGGCCTGTACGCGCGCTCCTTCTCGGCTTCCACTTGCTTGCGGTCCAACACGGGCTCGGGAGCGCTTTTGGCGTAGGCGGCAGCCTTTCGTGCCGCGTATCTGCCCATCGTGTGCGATTCACCGTGGCAGCCAGCGCCGAAGACGGGCGAAGTTCCCGCAGCGTATAGCCCCTCAAGCGAAGTCCTCAAATCCCAATCCACCAGGAAGCCGCCACCCGAGAGACTGCGCAAATGGGGAATCGGTGAGCCGCCCCAGAAATTGGAATGCTGGTATGCCTCGGGCAACATCACGGGCGCCTGAAGCAGATCCTTATCCGGATCAAAGCCGGCTTTCGTGAGAGTCTCGTAGATCGGCACGCGGCTTTTCCCTTCGTTGCCAATCATCATGCCGAAGATGCAGCGCCGCTCCATTTCCGATAGACGCGTCAGATCGGCATAGAGCGGCAATTGAAACTCTCCGCGCCGTATGCGTTCGGGCAAATCCCGGGGCAGATCGTTCCATTTGTATTCGTCTGCGTAAACTTGGAGGCCAATTCCGATGCCCAGTTGAAATCTTTGCCCTTCAGACGGCAAAAAACGCTCCTCGACCGTCTTGAGCTCCCGGCCGAAGGGATCAAACCATGGAACCTCTTTTCCATTGGCGTCGACAATCGATGTGCCGTGGTACGTGTTGCTGGTGTTGCCCATACTGTAAGGAGCATATCCAAAGCCGCTCAGGCGGCCTGGCGCTGTCTGCTCCATCTGTACGAATTCCGCGCCTGCGTTCCAGCCCACAGCGTGGCCGGTGCCGGAGCTGTTCATGGTGCTCATGGATCCGGCCGCGGTGAGCTCCGGTGCGAAGGAATACAGACGGCCGGCTCCTCCGCTGGCAATGATCGTCGCCTTCGATTTGAAGATATAGAATTCGCCGGTCCTCATGTTTACGCCCGTCGCTCCGACGACCTTGGTTCCTTGCCCTCCTCCTTCCGTGAGCAGGCTTGTGACGACGGTCCGGTTGTACATCCCGATGCGAAGGCGTTTCATTTCGAGGTAGAGGCACTGCTTCAAATTGAAACCCCAGATCCGGAGGATGTGGCGGTTCCTGTAGTCATACCCGAACATCAGCTTCGTTTCGTCGTCCCGGAAGTCCGCCCCTTTGAATTCATCGTGCACATCCCTGATCTGTACGCCCATTTTTTCGCACTCAAGCAGCGTCTCCCAACCCTCCGAACACGTGATGTAACGCGCGATTCCGTTCGAATATCCGTGGGCGCTATCCATCACCGCCTGCGTGTAGTCCAATGGAGTCACTTTGGAACAAGGATTCTTGCAGGCGCCGTGCCAGTGGTCGACGCCCGTGCCTCCCGAGCCGCTGCGCTTCAAATGTCCCGTTTCGACGATGACAACCTTCGCGCCCTGTCTGGCTGCGCTGATCGCGGCGTGACAACCTGCTACACCTCCGCCTACGATCAGGACGTCTGCCGCTATTTCGCTCTCCTGTTCGTAGCGGATGGGATAGGGCCACTCCGGCGCGGTTCCATTTTGCTCAACATATTCATTCCAAGTCGTCATGGCAGGAGTCCTCCACCGATCGAATACCGAAGAGGCTGCTGCAAACTTCGATGAACTTCTTTTCGCAGAGCAGCTGCCGGAATTGTGTAGCGCGGCTCGCGAGAGCGCAAGGTTCGTGTTCAGTATATTGAACGGAAAAATCAGTGATTAAAGTGGGGTAACTCTTTGCCGGAACGAGACTTCCAGCAGCGGTCGCCTGGGCCGACAGCATCCTCATGGCGCAGGGCATTGCCCTGAGAGGGCTCGAAAGTGGTTATAATCCCGCCTGACCCCGTGACGGAGCACCGCGAACTATGGAGACTCGCGCAGCAAAAAACTCGCTAGAGCGTGCACTCCTGCTGCTGGATATTGTCGCTCGGGCACAAAGTGGACTGACAAACGCGGAGATTAGCCGGCGCATGGGCATGGCGCCAAGCACGAGCTCCTACATTCTGACTCGACTGGAGCGGGAAGCGTATGTTCGGAGGGACAAGAGAACCGGCCGGTATCAGATCGGGTTGAGGCTCATGGAGCTTGCCTACGGCGCCCTGCGCACGATCGGTCATCGCCCCATCGTCGAGCCTGCACTCCATCGCTTGGTAGAACAGACTCGGTTGACGGCTCTGGTCGCGGTATGGGTGCGGGGCCGCGCGGTAGTTGTCGACAAGGTAGAAAGCCCGGAATCCATCAGGGTCGATGTCGATATTGGTCGTCCGCTATATGCCCACTCCAGCGCGCTGGGCAAAGTGCTGTTGGCGCATCTTTCGCCTGACGAATTCAACGAATTTGTTAATGAGCACGGCCTTCCGCGCCGGACCGCAAAAACGATCACCTCCCGAGCCACATTGCTGCAGCACCTCGAGACGGTACGAACGCGCGGGTACGCGTCAGCGAACGAAGAGGAGTTTATCGGCGGTCGAGCCGTAGCCGCACCGATCGTAGACGGCTTCGGAAAAGTCTGCGCGGCAGTCAGCGGCGCCGGCCCTTCGGTACACCCGATCTGGAAGTGCCCGGAAGATGCAATCCAATGCGTCAAGGCAGCGGCTCGTGATATATCGAGACGGTGGGGCGGCTGAATCCTCGACGCGTTGAGTCGCACTTGTTGCGGGAACGCCATTTTCCTGACCTTATTACAACACTGAGGTTCTGTAGTTTTCTCTTGCAGGAAAGTGATAACAAATGGGGCAAGTCTTTTAGGATCAGGATGTGGTGCGGAAGAAGGGACTCGAACCCCTACGGCCTTTCGGCCACCAGCTCCTAAGGCTGGCGCGTCTGCCAATTCCGCCACTTCCGCGCGGAGCGCCAGTATACCATCGGCCACGCCGCGCGCGACCCCGCACGACTACGCCACTATGTAGATTCTCTGCAACTTGACGCGAGCGCCACCCGCACGGGCCCTCAGCGCCCGTTATACCTTGATTGAGCTTGCCCGCGCAATTCGCTTCTGATAGGCTCCGCCGCAAAAGGGGAGTCCCAGGAGGCACCATGGCACATTGCACCAAGTGTGGCGCGGCAATCGCGGATAATGCAGCTTTTTGTGGTTCGTGCGGCTCGGCCCAATCGGCGGCCCCGAGCGCGGTTTCGGCGCCTCCACCGGCAGCCGGCGCTCCGGCGCAATCGCAGATGTCTGAGAACGTCGCCGGCCTACTCTGCTACCTGGTCGGATGGATCACCGGGCTCATCTTCTATTTCATCGACAAACGTCCCTACGTGCGCTTCCACGCCACGCAATCAATCGTGCTTTTTGGCGGCCTGC
>CAWFEC010000003.1:0-631377 GCA_963814735.1 uncultured Acidobacteriota bacterium
TCGCGTTTTTCGTGGTGCTTTTTTCGTCCGCGCAAGTGGACCACCGCAAGGTCGGCCAGATCGCCATGGCGATTCAGGTGGCCTTCCAACAAATGGGCGTCTTCGAGAGTTCCAACACGCACATGCCGCTCGATCAGTCAGAGCCGATGCCCTTCGAGAAAGTCCAGGTCGTCGAAAACGCCATGCGCGACACGGACCTCGCGCAAATGGTCCCGCCGATGAAAGGCGTGATCAGCAACGAGCCCGACCCTCAGGAAGTGGCGGCGATTCGGAAACACCTGGAATCGACTCTCGCGACGCAGATCGATCGCAAGACCGTGGGCATCCATGAAAGCCGCGAGGGCTTGGTTGTCAGCCTCCGAGAAATGGGCTTTTTCGACAGCGGATCTGCCACGCTTCGGCCGGGCGCGGAGGCAACTCTCGAGCAGATCGCCAACGTCCTGCGCGACCTTCCCGAGGGAATTCGGATCGAAGGCCACACCGACAACGTGCCGATTCACAATGCGAACTTTCCTTCCAACTGGGAACTTTCGACTGCGCGGGCAACCGAGATCGTCAAGCTCTTCATCACCCGCTATCACATCGATCCCGCGCGACTGCAAGCGTCGGGATATGCGCAGTATCATCCGCAAGCCTCCAACGACACCGCGGAGGGCCGCGCGCTGAATCGGCGCGTCGACATTGTGATTGTCATGCGAGAAAGAGGATCGCCGCCTGCGGATACCGCCGAATCACAGTCTTCGCAGAAAGCTCCGGATTTGCCGGGACTGCCACAGCCGAAAGCGCTACCGCCGTTGCCGGTCCCGCAGGCGAAATAGCTCGCGGAGACACGAGTGCAGCGTCGCAGACGTCGGCAGCGGATCCAATGTGAATATTACGAATTGCTCGGCACGGGAGGCGCGTCCGCGGGAGTGGGTGCGGCGGGCGCTTCCACCGGTTCGCCTGGCGTTGCACCCGACGCGTCCGGCGCCGGCTGCTTCGATACCAGCGCCGTCTTCCAGCGAGCCTCTTTTCCCGCTTGACGCGTGACGACGCGCCCGGCGCTTCGCGCCGCGATGCTTTCCTCATTTTCTTTCTTCAGAATCAGCGTGGCCAGCTTCAGCATTTCCGTCTCGCGCTTGAGCGATGCGGAGACGATGGCCTTCTGGCCGTCTGCGAGGGCTTTCACTCGATCGGTTTCTCGATTTAACACCCCGGAAATGCGCTGCGCTCCCAAATTTTGCGCCCCGCCCGCGACGGCCTCGAGTTCAAACGCCAAATCGTCCCGACCCATCGGCTGGCTTTCGTTTTCCGAGCGCGCAATCAGGTCGTCCAACTGCTTGGCCAGGTCATCGAGGCACGCAAAGTAATCTTCCACCGAAATATCGAGGCGCTTCAAACTGCGGAAAGTCTCCTCAAGCGGCCATGGCTCCTCTTGAAGAATCGTGCCGATATTGCCCCTCAGGTGGTTTGCGTTGACCGGCTTCGGAGAGAACGCCGAAATTCCGAACGCCTCCATTTGAGCGAGCCATGCTTTCGTTTCCAGCGACGTGCAGATGATGATCGGCATTTTCGAAAGACCCGGATCGCTGCGCACCCGTGCCGCGAAATCAAAGCCATTCATTTCCGGCATCCGGATATCGGTGATGATCATGACGATCGGCTCGCCTTTTTCGAGGAGCTCGAATGCCTCCTTGGCGCTGCCGGCCTCGACCGTGTCGTAGCCGGTGCGCCGCAGACTTTCCGAAGTCACGCGGCGACAGATCTTGTCATCGTCCAGGATTAGAATCTTCAATTACGTGCTCCGTTTTGGGACACACATCGACGAACGGATCGCCTAAACCGGCGCGTGGCCAGGCCATCGCAAGTTCTCCCACTCGGTGTTATCGGCGAAGCTCTGCGATTTCTTTAGGCGAGCGCGAAGGGGAGGGGAGCTTAGCGGCAGGCGTTAATTTAGGCGAAGGGAGACTCGTTATCGAAGCGCTATTTTCGATCACGATGTTTTCCGTTGTTGAACCACGGCGGCGCGCCCAGCTTCTCTTTTGTCGAACAGTGCAATGCCCTCGAGGATTGTTTCCACCACCGATTCTTCGCCGATCGTGGAGTTGATCATCAGATGAAAGCGATGGCGATCGGGCCATTCGACCGCAAAATATTGCTTAATGAAGGCCGCGCGATCGCGGTCGACCGTCTCGGCAAGATGGATGGCTTCTTTTTCCGGTTTTCCGTCGGCCCGCAGCCGCTTCACTTTCTCGTTGAACGGAGCGTACACAAAAACGTGAAACGCATCGCGCCGGTTCTGCAGGTAGTACGCGGAGCCGCGCCCCACGATCACGCACTGGCCGCGTTCCGCAGCCTGCTTCACCACGGTCTCAGTCGCCTCGCGGATACAATCCGCGTCCACCATCTTCAGCCGCGGGGCATTCAGGCTACCCTCGTGGCTGCCCTTCATAAAAGGCGTCAGCAGGCGGTAGAACATGGGATCGCGCTTTTCTTCGCGTTCCTGGACGACGCGGCAATCGCATTCCATCAGCCGCGCGATCTCGTTGGTCAAGAGCTGGTCGTAGAGGGTCCAGCTCAGACGTTTCGCCACGATGGCGGCGATTTCTCCGCCCCCGCTGCCATACTCGCGCTCGATCGTAAGCACTCGGATCATGGACTCGTCTCCGTGGTCGTCCGGCCGCCCGTGAAAATCCGCAGAGCCCGCGCGCCCTTACAATCCACCGTGCCGCGTCAGCGTCATTCCAGCACCACACGGCCCCTGCCCGGCTGATTCTTCTTCAAACCGAAGGAAAGTACAAACATTATTCCTGCCCCGGCCGCCAGGACCAGAAAGGTGTCGATGTAGGCCAGGGTCGTCGCCTGGGCGATCACATTCTGAAAGATCAGCCCGTACGCCTGCTGCGCCGCCCTTTCGGCATTTACGCCAGACGCGATCAAGCGCGCCGTCAGGCCCGCCACTTGGCTCAGGAAGCTCGGCCCTCCACGAGCGACATGCGCCACCAGGTAGTTTTCATGCACCTGCGCGCGACGTTCGATGAGCGTCGTCACCATCGACGTTCCGACGCTGCTCCCGATATTGCGCATGAAGTTGATCAGGCCGGCCACGCTATTGCTCTTCTCCGCCGGCATGCCAACGTACGATGCCAGATTGATCGGCACGAACAGAAAGCCGAGACCAAACACCTGAATCAGACGCAATATGCTGGCGCTCATGAAGCTCATCTGCAAATCGAGCTGCTGGCTGGAAATGTACATTCCAATCGAAAGCGTGACCCATCCGAACGCAATTAGATAGCGGGCCTGCACTTTCCCCGATAAGATTCCCACCACGGGCATCAGAATCAGCAGCAGGACGCCGCCGCCCGAGAGCACCAGCCCGGCCGACTCCGCCGTGTAGCCCATCAGCGACTGCAGGAACAACGGCATCATCACCAGGCTCGAGAAAAGCAGGATTCCCAGCACAAACATCATTCCGCTCGCACTGAGAAAGTTCATATTCTTGAAAAGATGGACGTCGACAATCGGCCGCTTGTAAAACCACTCCCACAGCACGAAGGAAATAAGTCCGACGGCCGCGAGAATCATTAGAGTCGTGATGAAGTGCGATCCGAACCAGTCGTCCTCCTGCCCCTTATCGAGCATCACTTGCAGCGCGCCCACGCCCAGCGAGAGCAGCGACAATCCGATATAGTCGAACTTCAAAGTTCCACGAGCGGCGCGCTTGGCCCACGGCGGATCATCCACGAGGCGATAAACCAGCAACAGGGTCAGAATGCCGACCGGCAGGTTGATGAAGAAAATCCAGCGCCACGAGTAGTTGTCCGTGATCCAGCCGCCCAGCGTGGGCCCAATCGTCGGCGCGATGATCGCCGTCACGCCGTAGAGCGCGAAGGCCAGACCCCGCTCCTCTGGAGGAAACACGTCCGCGAGAATCGCCTGCGCCATCGGCTGAAGTCCGCCGCCGCCCGCGCCTTGCAGGATCCGAAAGAAGATGATCGCGCCCAGGCTCGGAGCGATCCCGCACAGCAGGGAACTGATGGTGAAAATCACCAGGCACGACATGAAAAATCGCTTGCGGCCCAGCACGCTCGCAAACCATCCGCTGATCGGCAGCACGATCGCATTCGACACGAGGTAGGACGTGAGCACCCACGTGCTCTGATCGTTGCTGGCGCCAAGGCTGCCCGCCATGTAGGGCAGCGCGACGTTGGCGATGCTCGTGTCGAGCACCTCCATGAACGCGGCCATCGCCACCACAACCGCGATCAGCCACGGATTGAATTGGGGACGCCAAACAGCGGGCGCGGGCAACGGCGCCACATCGGCGGGCGCAGTGCGCTGCGGCGCGTTTTCGGGGCTTACAGGTGCCTCTGCCATGGGCTCGAAACCGGAGGCTTGCCTGGGAAAGCTCCGGTGCACGAGTTTGATGTTTTTCCCGGCTCGGCGGATTCACTGATTAAGCGAAAACGATCTCGAGCTTCCGGCAATCCGGCCCCGCCGCATGCACCGAAAGAATCGCGGCGCGGCGGGCAAGTCCCAGACATTTTCAACACAATCGCCCCTTCCGCAAGAGGAAGGGCCTTGGGGCCATCGTATTCCCATGCGCCATCCGCAATCGGCCGGAACACTAGTCTTAAATACCATATTCGATGCTGGTATCAAATATGGTATAAACGAAATATTATGGAGACAGCCCGTAAGATCACGGTGGAAGTGTCGCAGCAACTTCTTGAGAAGGCGCAACGTGCCAGCGGCGCCGGCATCACGAAGACCGTTCGCACCGGCCTGCAGCTCCTGGCAGCGTCGCACACGTACGCTCGACTGCGTCGGCTCCGGGGCAAGGTTCGCTTCTCGCGCACGCTCGCGGAGCTGAAATCCGATCGATGATCGCGGCTGACACAAGCACATGGGTTGCCTTCTTGGAAGGGAGCGCGGGCGACGATACGCAACTGCTCGACGAAGCACTCGCGGGCAGTCAGGTTGTGATGGTGCCCGTCGTGCTTGCCGAACTGCTGAGCGACCCGAAACTCCGGTCAAGTATCGCCGAAACGCTCTCGGAAGTGCCTCCGATGGAAATTGGTCCTGGCTATTGGCGGCGTGCGGGAGCGCTTCGGGCAAAAGTGCTGGCCAAAGGCCGCAAAGCGCGCATCGCCGACGCGCTGATCGCGCAAAGCTGTATCGACGAAGATGTCCCGCTCATCACGCGAGACCGTGATTTTCGTGCGTTTGCCGAAGCTGCGGGCCTCAATCTCGTGGCCGGGTAGAATCCGGCTGACCTTTGGTCTCGGTATCGTAAAATGATAGCGCTCGCCACCTTGGCTAAGAGGTCATAGTGTCCAGTCGGAAGGTGCTTTAGAATGAAAGCACTTCATGTCGGGGCGTAGCGCAGCCTGGTAGCGCGCCTGCCTTGGGCGCAGGAGGTCTGGAGTTCAAATCTCCACGCCCCGACCATTTACTTCTTTGTTTTCAATTCCATCTTGCCGGTGCCGTCTGCGTCGGAGTCTGAATTTGGGTCCGTTTGGGTCCAAATACAAGTTTCTCGACGCTTTCTACCGCGCGACGCTGCTCTTCCGGGATCGCGTGCAAATAAATCTCGCGCGTGATCTCCGGCGTGGAATGGCCGAGGAGCGACTGCATTGTTCCTAGCGGCGTGCCCACGGAGTCCAGCATCGTCGCGTGGCTATGCCTCAGAAGGTGCCACGTGACGCCAGGAAGACCCAGTTTCTTTGCGGTAGGCTTCAGGTGCTTGCGCAAGAGATTCCATCGCTCTAATGGCAATCCTTCGCGTGTGGCGAATACCAAGGCCTTCGGATCAACAGTGGCGGGACGGAGCGCAGCGAGAATTTCGGCCGTCTCCGTTCCAATCGGGATGGTTCTTGCGCTGCGCTTCGTTTTGGGCTGATCGAAATGTCCGTCGTACACCGTTTCGCAAACACGGAGCAAACGAGCATTCAGATCGATCCTTCCCGAGCGAAGTGCGAGCAACTCACCGACTCGCAAGCCAGTCAGCACTAACAGCAACGTGATCGAGCGTGCCGGCTCATTCAAACCGGCGGCGAGGTTTCGCACCTGGATCGGAGTAAGAACAGTTTTCTCCGTTCCGTGCTGTCTTCGCGGCAGTTTCGTTTTCTGAGCGACGTTCTCCGTGATATAGCCCCATTCCTCGGCCGCACTGAGAATTTTGCTCAGGCCACATTTGAAGTGGTGGACCGTCTCCCATGACAACCCGCCGCTGAGCTTTCGGCTGAGGAAGGTTTGCAGCTCCTCGCGCGGCAGCTCGCGAAGCTGTCGTTTGCCGAATGCCGGAACGAGATGCACGTCGATGTGACAGCGAGTCGTTAGCGGAACCAACGACAAGACGCATGACAAAACACATGGCGCGATTCATTGCGCCAACACGGGCGGGAGCGACCCCACGAAAGGTTTTCGGGCCGCGAAGCGGGCGAAAACATGGGGTCGCTCCCGCCCGTGGCAGTGTTTTGTACGCATACCGCAGAGGGTGTGTTGGAGTCTCATGTAGCTGTGGGCACGATGGTTGATGTTGTCCGTGCGCTGAACGCATATCTGAAGAGGGTGTTGAACCGGGATAGACAGCTCCGTTCAGGTCCTAACGATAGTTCTTCGATGCGAGCGCCGCCACTTTGCGACGCGGTCAGCGCTTGCTGTAGGTACCGGATTATTCATTGAGCGTCAGGCGCCAGCAACGTGCGCTGACGAGATCGGTTTGGGCGGTAGCGACCCCCGGCACTACGTTTGGGCGGCGTGTGACCAAAGGGAATTTAATTTGCGTTGGCTGACTGCAATCTCGTGTAACATACATCTCTCAAAAAGACGCAATAGAAAGCAATCGCTATAACGGGCAAATGGAAAGGCGACTCGATCCTGGTGGTCGTGATAGGCAGCGGCTCCGTGAGACTTCCGTTCGCGGCTGGGCGGAGTTGTTGCTTCTGGTTGCCGTACTCATCTGTTTCACAGCGCGCGTGACAAGGCCTCACCGGGTCCATTTCCACGCTCAGCAGTTTCAGCGCAGCAATAGCGCCTTCAGCGATACATTATCGGACGCTCGAATCGACGCGACCTCTCAGGCTCAGCCTTATGCGGCCTCCGGTTTAAGCGGACGTCCTCGGTCACTGTCAGCGTTTCTATCGTGCGTCGAGCTGGAGGCCGGTGAAGTTTCGCGCGCAGTGGTAACTCCCTCCGTTCGGGCTCCCCCGTCGCACTTAGGCTAGGTCATCAGAAGGCTCTTTTGCTCTCGCAGTGAAGTCCGTGCGGGAACGTCTACGAAAACGCCTTTCATCTTGCCGTAACAAAACGAACACAGAATTCGCTCAAACGTGCCTGATTTCTGCGACGACTGAGCTTTAGGTAAGTACATGAGGTCAAAATGAGAGTGTCGATTCGAGTGCCGGTTGCAATTTCCCTGTGGGGCACAATTGCGATCTTTAGCGTTATAGCTTTGGCCGCTTCACTGAGCGCGTGCTCCGCCTCCCGAAGTTCGGCGCAGAGCGCTGATCTGCCGCAGAAGACCACCGTAGGAGTCGCGAAAATCGCGCGCGGGAATCTGAAAAGGACGCTACGTTTGGCCGCTGAGTTTCGCCCGTATCAAGAAATCGACGTCGACGCCAAAGAGGCCGGGTATGTGAAGAACATTTACGTCGACATTGGCGACCGCGTGAAAGCGGGGCAACTCCTGGCTGTCCTGGAAATTCCGGAATTGCAGGATGAAGTCGAACAGTCGGCTGCCGCCGTAAAGGAGAGCCAGCAAAATATCCAGCGAGCCCAGTACAAAATTAACCAAGCGGAGGCGAGCTACCAGGCGACGCATTTGGACTATACGCGGCTTGACCAGGTGGCCCAAACGCATCCTGATTTAATCGCACAACAAGAACTCGATGACGCGCAAAGTAAAGATCAAGCGGCGGAAGCCCAAGTGGACGCGGCGAAAGCGGCATTCGCGTCCGCACAACAACAACTTGCCGTCGCAAAAGCGAATCAGGAGCGGGTGGAGACACTCTTCTCGTACGCGCGGATCACGGCGCCGTTCGCGGGCGTGATCACGCACAGGTATGCCGATACGGGCGCCATGATCCAGGCGGGCACTTCCTCACACATTCAGGCGATGCCTGTGGTGCGTTTATCGCAGAACTATCTGTTGAGATTGGATATTCCCGTACCGGAATCGGTGGTTCCCCAGGTTCATGTAGGAATGGCCGCGCAGGTTCAAGTCCCATCTCTCAACAAAAACTACGAAGGCAAAGTCGTTCGGTTCGCCAACAACGTGGACGACGCGACGCGGACGATGGAGACGGAAATCGACGTACCCAATCCGCACCTTGATCTAGTGCCCGGAATGTATGCCTACGCGTTACTAGTGCTGGAGAGCAAAAAAGATGTCTTGACGGTTCCAGTGCAGGCGCTTGATCGAGAAAACGGCCAAGTCACCGTGGATCGGGTGAACGAGCAGGGAAAAATCGAAAAGGTTTCCGTGCAGCTTGGCCTGGAAACGCCGGATCGCGTAGAGGTTCTTTCCGGCGTGCGATTAGGGGACACCGTGGTGGTTAGCGCAAGGAGCCAATTGCGCGTGGGAGAGCAAGTGCAGCCTAAGGTCGTAGGACTCCTGGCATCGGGCGGAGATCTTTAGTGCCGGGGTTTGCGATCCGGAATCCGTATCTGATCGTGGTGGTGTGCCTGATCCTGGCGGTCGTGGGTGTCAGTTCCGTCGCGCGCATGCCTGTCGATCTGTTCCCTCCCATCAACATCCCCGAAGTGGTCGTGGCCACCTTCTACAACGGCATGCCCCCGGAAGATATCGAAACGGAAATCACCGGGCGCTTCGAGCGCTTCTTCACCTTGGGCAGTGGCATCGAGCACATGGAATCGCGTTCCCTGCCCGGGGTGAGCATCATCAAGATTTTCTTCCAGCCGGGGACCAATTCCGATTCCGACGTCACCGAGATCTCCAATCTGGCCATGGCCAACTTGCGGCGGCTGCCGCCGGGGACGCTGCCGCCGGTGGTGATGAAGTTCGACGCCTCCAGCTTGCCCGTGTGCCTCATCACCCTGAAGGGCACAGGACTTAGCGAAACGCAGCTGCGCGACCTGGGACAGTTCGCCGTGCGCAACCAGTTGGCGACCGTGCCGGGCGCCTCGGTGCCGCCGCCCTTCGGCGGCAAATACCGGCAGATCATGGTGTACGTCGATCCGCTGAAGCTGCAAGCCTATGGGCTGAGCCCCATGGACGTGGTGCGGGCCGTGGACGCTTCCAACCTAATCCTGCCCGCCGGCGACGCCAAGATAGGCCCCTTCGACTACAACATCTACACCAACAGCCAACTCCAAAACGTCGCTCAAATCAATCAGCTCCCTCTAAAGACAGTCGAAACTCGCACTGTTACTGTTTCCGACGTGGGGCAAGCCGAGGACGCACACCAGATTCAGACCAATATCGTGCTCGTTGACCAGCAGCGAGCAGTCTATCTGCCGATTCTGAAGCAAGGTAGCGGCACAAATACCATCGCGGTGGTACAAGGCGTCAGACAGGTCATCTCGCACCTATTCGACGTACCAAAACAGCTGGCGGCCAGTGTGGCGTTTGATCAATCTCGATTCGTGAAGGGAGCTATCGATACCGTCGAGTTGGCCGCGGTTTTGGGACTGTTCTTAACGTGCGCACTGGTGCTGGTATTGCTGGGCAGCTTGCGCGCGACAGTCGCGGTGTTTTTGTCAGTGCCGCTTTCGGTTCTGGCGGCATTCCTCGTCCTGTATTTTGCTGGAAGCTCGGTGAACGCAATGGTGCTGGCCGGTATCGCGCTGGCGTTTTCGAGACTGATCTACAACGCCGTGGTGGTGCTCGAAAACATTTTCCGCCATCTGGAAAGCGGAGAGGTTCCAGAAGTGGCGGCGGAAAAAGGAGGCGATGAAGTCGCTACGCCCATCCTAGTGGCAACGTTGGCGACCGCGGTGGTTTTCTCTCCCGTAACGTTCCTGTACGGGGTTAGCCGCTTTCTGTTCACAGCTCTGGCGCTCGCCGCGGTTCTGGCGCTCTTTGCTTCTTGTGGCATTGCGCTGACATTGGTTCCACTCTTCTGCGCCAAACTGATCAAGAGAAGATCTCCCGAAAGGGAAGGAGCTCCGCCCAAACTTTCCGCGCCGTCGCGCGTGAGATGGGCACGAAGATTCAACAGTTTAGTCGAGCGAAATTTCGATCGCGCGCTCAATCGTTATGAAGGGCAAGTCAGGAAAGCCATAAGGCGGCCCGCGCTCCTTGTGGGCGGAGTGCTGGCGGCGTGCGTACTCAGCATGGGTCTGTACCCGTTTGTGGGAGTTGCCTTTTTTCCACGGACCGACGCCGGACAGTTCGTCATCAATTTGAAGGCTCCTTCGGGGACGCGCGTGGAAGATACCGCCCAACTGACCCAAGATGTAGAAAATATCGTGCGGCAGGTGGTTTCCAAGCATGATTTGAAAACCATCGTCGCCAATATCGGCGTCACGCCGGGCTTCTCATCAATGTACACAAGCAATTCTGGACCGTATACGGCAACGGTTCAGGTAGCTCTAACCGCGAACCACAGCATCAATAGCTACCGGTACATGGATCTAGTCCGGCAGCGCATCGCTTCCGAGCTTCCCGAAACCAGTGCGTTTTTCCAGTCCGGTGGATTGCAGGACGCGGTCCTCAATTTCGGGGAACCCGCGCCGATCGACGTTCAAGTGAGCGGTAATAGCGAATTCGAACTTTACTCGACGGCAACGTCGATTGCCGAGCAGATTCGGAGGATTCCTGGGGTAAGCGACGCTTATATTCCGCAGGACCTCGACTATCCCGCCCTTCGGCTCAATGTCGACCGCTTGCATGCGAGCGAGCTTGGCTTAAGCCAGAAGGAAGTAGTCGACAACGTGATCACTGCACTCACTTCAAACGGGATGATCGCACCGAGCTATTGGATCGATCCGAAATCCGGGAACGACTATATGCTGACGGTACAGTATCCGGAGTCCGCAGTGAAAAGCATGAGCGACCTCCGGGAAATACCCTTGCGGGGCAACGATCAAAAAGGTGCGACCACTCTCGGTAACGTCGGAAGCATTGCCCGTCTGGAGTCTCCGACGGAAGTGGACCATTACCAAATCCAGCGTGTTATGGACGTTTACGTTTCGCCAAGCAGCGAGGAGCTGGGGCGAGTAGCTTCTGCGATTCAAAAGGTGCTTGCTCGCACGACTATTCCCGAAGGCGTCCAAGTGCATCTTCGCGGAATGGTCGAGGCAATGCGCTCTTCTTTTGTAAGCTTCGGATTCGGGCTCTGCCTGGCAATTCTGCTCCTTTACCTGGTTCTCGTGCCATCGTTCCGGTCGTTCAAAGATCCATTGCTGGTGTTGCTTGCCGTGCCACCCGGACTGACGGGGGTCCTCTGCACGCTGGTGCTGACCGGTACGACCCTCAACGTGATGTCCTTGATGGGGGTTGTCATGCTGGTGGGCATCGCTGTTTCCAACAGCATTTTGATCGTCGAGTATGCGCAGAGAATGCGAGAAAAGGGCATGGAGGCGCCAGAAGCGGCGATCACTGCGTGCCGCGTGAGAATGCGGCCGGTTCTGCTAACGTCGCTCGCCACTCTGGTGGGCCTGATCCCCATGACTCTCAAACTGGGAACCGGAAGCGAAGCCTATGAGCCACTGGCGCTGGCGATCATCGGCGGACTGATGGTTTCCTTTGTTGCAACCCTGTACATCGTGCCAGCCGCATACGTCTGGATGCATTCGCGCCCTGCTACCGCTGGGTCTGCCGGAGAATGAACATGGTAATTCAGTCGTCGAACGTTTCAAGTCGTCAAGCGTTCAGCGCGGTTTTCGGGTCTATGAGAAAGGGGCTTTAGTGCCGAGGTTTGCGATCCGGAATCCGTATCTGATCGTGGTGGTGTGCCTGATCCTGGCGGTCGTGGGTGTCAGTTCCGTCGCGCGCATGCCTGTCGATCTGTTCCCTCCCATCAACATCCCCGAAGTGGTCGTGGCCACCTTCTACAACGGCATGCCCCCGGAAGATATCGAAACGGAAATCACCGGGCGCTTCGAGCGCTTCTTCACCTTGGGCAGTGGCATCGAGCACATGGAATCGCGTTCCCTGCCCGGGGTGAGCATCATCAAGATTTTCTTCCAGCCGGGGACCAATTCCGATTCCGACGTCACCGAGATCTCCAATCTGGCCATGGCCAACTTGCGGCGGCTGCCGCCGGGGACGCTGCCGCCGGTGGTGATGAAGTTCGACGCCTCCAGCTTGCCCGTGTGCCTCATCACCCTGAAGGGCACAGGACTTAGCGAAACGCAGCTGCGCGACCTGGGACAGTTCGCCGTGCGCAACCAGTTGGCGACCGTGCCGGGCGCCTCGGTGCCGCCGCCCTTCGGCGGCAAATACCGGCAGATCATGGTGTACGTCGATCCGCTGAAGCTGCAAGCCTATGGGCTGAGCCCCATGGACGTGGTGCGGGCCGTGGACGCTTCCAACCTAATCCTGCCCGCCGGCGACGCCAAGATAGGCCCCTTCGACTACAACATCTACACCAACAGCCAACTCCAAAACGTCGCCGACATTAATGACGTACCGGTCAAAGACCAAGGAGACCAAACTGTTTCCATCGGAGACATCGGAACGGCGGAAGATGCCGCGGAGATTCAAACCAATATTGTCCGAGTCGACGGTGAGCGATCAGCGTACTTGCCGGTGCTGAAGCAAGGCGGAGATACAAACACAATCGCCGTAGTGAACGGAGTGCGGGCGGTAGTCTCTCATCTTTACGGAGTTCCGAAGGGGCTTTCCGCAAAAGTAGCGTTCGATCAATCATTGTTTGTGAAGCGCGCCATCGAGAATCTGCTTCACGAAGGTGGAATGGGACTCGTGCTGACCGCGCTGATGGTGCTGATTTTCTTGGGCAGCCTTCGTGCGACTCTGGCAGTTTCGCTATCCATACCGCTTTCGGCGCTGGCCGCGTTCATCGCGCTTTACGTCGGCGGGAGTTCGATCAACACGATGGTGCTGGCAGGTCTGGCGCTGGCGTTTTCGCGATTGATCGACAACTCAGTAATCGTGCTTGAGAACATTTTTCGTCACATGGAGTCAGGCGAGAAGCCAGCCGTTGCCGCTGAAAAAGGCGGGCAGGAAGTTTCATTGGCGGTTTTGGCTGCCACGCTGACGACTGCTGTGGTGTTTTTCCCCGTCACGTTCTTGTATGGAGTTGCGCGCTTCCTTTTCTCCGCGCTGGCGCTCGCCGTGATCCTGTCGTTGTTTGCGTCCTACTTCGTGGCAATGAACGTCGTTCCGCTCTTCTGCGCGCGATGGATCAAGGCTCTACCCGAAGGGGAAGTTGAATTCGAGGAGAGCTTCGAGGCGCACAAACATGCGAAGGGCCGTAAATCGTTCGCGTTTCGCTTTAACGAATGGTTCAGCGAGAGCTTCGGAGCCGTGCTGAATGTCTATGAGCGGGCTGTCCGCCGAGTCGTGGCACATCCGCGCACAACCGTGCTAACCATCGGGGCCGTTTTCGTACTGAGTCTCGGAATCTCTCCCTTCCTCGGACTCGCGTTCTTTCCTCGAACGGACGCTGGACAGTTCGTGATGAATCTCAAGGCGGCTTCAGGAACACGGCTCGGCGTAATGAATCGGGAAGTAAAGCAGGTGGAGGATCAGGTTCGCCAGACCGTCCAGAAGAGCGACCTGAAAATGATTGTCTCCAATATCGGCGTGATCCCCGGCTTCTCTTCCATCTACACCTCGAATGCCGGCCCTTATACCGCGACGGTGCAAGTGGCCTTGCGAGACGATCATCAAAGTAGCAGCTACAAATATATGGACCGGATGCAGCGGCTGCTCCGAGCGAAGATGCCTCAGCTGAGCACATTCTTTCAATCCGGCGGCATGGTGGACGCCATCCTCAACCAGGGCCTTCCCGCTCCCGTGGACGTGCAAGTCGGCGGACCGGATTTGGATAAGGATTATCAAAGCGCATTGAATCTCGCGGCCCAAATACGGCAGCTTTCGGGCGTAAACACGGTGTTTATTCCCCAGGATATGGATTATCCGGCTCTGCGAATCAACATCGATCGCGAGCGGGCCAGCGAGCTTGGCTTGAATCAGAAGGAAGTGATCGACAACGTCATTACTTCGCTCACGTCGAACGGAATGATTGCGCCGAGCTATTGGATCGATCCGAGAACCGGAAACGATTACATGCTGACCGTGCAGTACCCCGAGACGCAAATTCACAGCCTGCTCGATCTCCGCAGCATTCCCCTGCATGCCCAGGGCTCGCAAGGAACCGCACTACTGGATCAAGTGACTCGCATCACCCGTTCGAATTCGCCCACTGAAATCGACCACTATCAGATTCAGCGCGTTATCGATATTTACGTAACCCCTGCAACCGAGGATTTGGGCCGTGTGGCAAATGGCATCACGCGGATACTGTCAGACACGAAAATACCCGCAGGCGTGCAAGTGAACTTACGCGGAATGGTTCAAAGCATGCGCGCTTCGTTTACCAGTTTCGGAATTGGTTTGGTGCTTTCCACCGTACTGCTCTACCTGATTCTCGTGGCGCAGTTCCGGTCTTTTTTGGACCCGGCGCTAATCCTGCTTGCAGTTCCTCCTGGGATTACCGGTGTCTTGCTAATTCTAATCCTGACGAACACAACGCTGAACGTGATGTCGCTGATGGGCGTGATTATGATGGTGGGAATTGTCGTGTCCAACAGCATTTTAATCGTTGAATTCGCGCATCGGCTGGAGGAAGAAGGAAAGTCCGTCAAAGATGCGATCATCCACTCCTGCCGAATTCGCTTGCGCCCGATCTTGATGACTTCGCTGGCCACCGTGATTGGCTTGGTCCCGTTGGCATTAAAACTCGGTACGGGCAGCGAAGCTTACGCGCCGCTGGCCCGAGCGATTATCGGCGGGCTAGTGGTCAGCGTGGTACTAACAGTCTTCGTCGTACCCGCAGCCTACGTACTGGCTTACGCAAAGAAGGATCCCATAGGAAGGTCCGCTCCGGAGGAAAGTTGATGAGAAGATGCGTTCCGCTGACATTGATACTGGTCGCTATTGCGAGCTTGGCGTCTGCCGCTCGGGGCCAGGCAACACCTCCCGCCTCGCAATCGCCTGGGCCCTCACCGATGCCGTTAACACTGTCACAAGCGAAAGCGATTGCGATTCAGAATAGGCCGCTTTTGCGAGCTGGAATATACACCGCGCAGGCGGCGAGACGCGTGACTGGAGAGGTCCGCTCCGCTTATTTCCCGCATGTTTACGGCAGCGCGACGGGCGTGAAATCCGAGAACGGAAGCCGGGTGACGGCCGGCGGCGTCAATAATCCGATCATCTATAGCCGTTTCGCCGATGGGTTGACAGTAAGCCAATTGATCACTGATTTCGGGCGGACGCACAACCTGGTGAAGTCCGCCGATTACGGAGCCAAGGCGCAGCAGCAGGATGCGAATGCAACGCGGGCGGATGTCATCTTGCAGGTTGACCAGTCGTATTTCGCGGCGTTGCAGGCCCAGGCTGTGCTGCGCGTAGCGCAGGAGGCCGTCAAGGACCGGCAATTGGTCGCGGATCGAGTTAATCTGTTGGCGCAGAATAAATTGAAATCGAGCCTCGACGTTAGCTTTGCGGATGTAGATCTATCGAAAGCAAAACTTTTGCTCGCGCAAGCCCAGAATAACGTAAATGCTGCGTTCTCCGATCTGTCGTTTTCGATGGGCTACTCAACCCCGAGGCAGTATCAACTGGTAGACGAACCGATGCCGCCGCCACCATCATCGGATACTTCGAGGCTCGTTTCTGAGGCGTTTGCCAACCGACCTGAGGTTGCGGCCAGCCGTCTTCGGGTTGACTCCGCGCGATCGAACACAAGAGCCGAGCGTGACTTGTTTTTGCCAACCCTGAGCGCAGTCGGTACCGCTGGTTTGACGCCCTATGGGCAGGCCCCCTTGATGAGCCGGTATGCGGCGGCAGGGTTCAATCTCAATATCCCGATTTTCACGGGCACGCTCTACGCCGAGCGACACGGCGAAGCCGTTTACCGGCAGCGAGCATCCGAGGAGAACTTCAACGAACTCGAAGATAAAGTCGCCAGAGACGTTCAGGTGGCCGCGTTGAACGCCAACACCGCTTACCAGCGCCTCGATCTCACCAAGCAACTCCTACAGGAAGCCGGACTCGCCTTGAACCTCGCCCAGTCTCGATACAATCTCGGGCTCAGCTCAATTGTCGAACTCAGCCAGGCGCAGCTGAATCAAACTCAGGCCCAAATTGATGAAGCCAGTGCGAAGTACGACTATCAGATCGCAGTCGATGAACTCGATTACCAGCTAGGCAGCCTCCACTGAGTGAAAATTCTCTTCCCGATTATCTGGGGGCGAGCTATGCCCTGGCCCGGTCTGCGGTGGGCGGCAAGAGATTTGCACAGGAGAGCCAAAGCCAACTCGAGCCACGTGGCGGAACTTGGCCAAAATCTTGTCTCACGAAAGCGGTTCACCCCAAACTCTTGGGTCCATTTGGGTCCAAATGCTGACAAATCGGGTCCAATACCGAGTACCATGACACAGAACAAAGCTAGACGAACCAACGAGATAGATTTGTTGCAACTGCCTTGGGCGGAGGAGGTTCGCGGTTCAAATCCGCGCGCCCCGACCACTTCTCCAAACGGAATCTTCGAGTTGCCGCCGCAATGTGTCTCTGCCGCTGAGCTCGTCCTGAAGCCGCGAAAAAAGACGGCTGCTATTTTTGCGCGTACGCGGGAGAATCGGACTGTAGTCATAAAATCGAGCGAGGCTTCGCATGAACGATGAGACTCCAGAATAAAGTTGCAATTGTGACCGGCTCAGCTACGGGCATCGGGAAGGCGATTGCCGTGGCCATGGCGAGCGAAGGCGCCTCTGTCGTGATCGATTACGTGGGAGTGCCAACTCTCGCAAACGGTGTTGTGCAAACGATCCAGGCGGCGGGCGGCAAATCCATTGCCGTCGCGGCGGACGTTTCGAACCCTGGCCAGGTGAACCAACTCATTCAAAAAGCAGCCGAATCATTTGGCCGGTTGGACATCCTGGTGAATAATGCCGGCCTCGAATACAAGCATCCGTTCCCCGAGTTTCCTTTCGACCTCTGGCAGAAAGTGATCGCCGTCGATTTGACGGGTCCATTTCTCTGCGCGCAGGCAGCCGCGAAAGTGATGATTCGGCAGGGCGGCGGCGGGCGCATCGTCAACATCTCCTCGGTTCACGAGGATTTGCCCATGCCGACGAACGCGCCGTACTGCGCGGCCAAGGGCGGCCTGCGCATGCTGATGCGCACGATTGCCGTCGAACTCGCGCCCTACAAGATCAACGTGAACAACATCGCGCCCGGCGCCATCTACACGCCCATCGACGCCGACGTCGAGTCGCATCGCGCGATCGAAGAAAAGTTGATGGCGGAGATTCCGCTCGGTAGATGGGGAAAGCCGGAAGAGGTGGCGGAACTCGCCGTGTTTCTCGCCTCCGAGTCGGCATCCTACTGCACGGGCGGCACGTATTTCGTCGATGGCGGCATGATTCGGCAGTCCGGAAGCTTGTAGCGAATACGCATCTGCCGTCAAACCGCCGGACTGGCCCTCGTCGCCGCGAACGGGCGATTCGATTCTCCCGTCGGATCGCCTACTCGATCTGCCCTCGAATTTCTCCGGCGGGATTCTTTTCGGTGTGCACGTTCACGTAAGCTTTCCCATCCTTGATCTGGTCGACCAGATCGCTGATGGTTTTCCCCTCGAGCGGTCCCGTAAGATTCGCCGCGGTAAGCGTTGCGTGAGCCAGCAAGCCGGTAAATTTCCCCTTTTTCACGACAGCTGGCGGTTTCGAAGGATAGAGCCAAGCCACCACGGGACCCTCCTGTCCTGCCGGCCCCATGTGAATATGAGCCATCGAAACATTCCGGATATCCGTCACGGAAAGCCGGTAGCTCAAACTCTTGCCGCTCTTGCTCAATACGAAAGTGGCTACGCCGTGCGCCGAGGTATCCACCACCGGAGATTGATTCTTGCCGGAAAGCTTGGCCTGGAATTTGGCGCCCTGCGCGCTGGCGACAAATGCAAACAGAAGCACGAAACCTAGAATGGATGCGAGCCGTTGACTTACCCTGATCATGTTGTCCTCCTTTATGAATTTGTTTTCCGATCGGATCCGTAACCTCCACCACGAACGTGCCCCCTAAGCCTTTCCCAAATTCCCCACTTGCTGAAGCGTTTGCAGATACCTCACGATGTCGCCCCTCGTGAGCATTCCAACAAGGTCGCCTCCACGCATCACGGGCATTTGATTGATTCCGTTGCCGCCCATTTTTTCGAGCGCCGTCCACAATTCCGCGTTGGCGTCGATCCGGCTCAGCTTTTCGATCGGCGTCATCACCTGCGCTGCCGTCATCGTCGCCCACGACGATCGTGGAGCCTCTTTGATGTTGTGCAAGGTCACCAAGCCGGATGCGTGGCCTCCCCGATCCACGAGAAAGCAGCGCTGGCCGTGCGCCAATACTTCTTCATCGACCAGCTTTTGCAGCGACGTGTCCGCCGATATGTGCGCGCACGTATTTCCCATTACCTCCGATACCTTGTGGCCCACCAGCAGGCCCTGCACCATCTGCTGCTGGATCTGCGCTCCGGCGGCGCTCTCGAGGAACCACCCGATGAACGCGATCCACAATCCGTTGATCACGTTCCCGCCCAGCGCTTGCCACACGCCCACAACAATAAAGAGAAAACCGAAAAAGCGGCCCGTGCTTGCGGCAATCACCGTTGCGCGGCGGAAGTTCTTGTTCACTCCCCAAACGATCGCGCGAAACACGCGGCCTCCGTCCAGGGGGAATCCCGGAATCAGATTGAACACCCCCAGCAAGGCGTTGATGAGCGCCAGATATTTGTCCACCGCCAGCACCGGCGGAGTATTCGCCAGCACAGGCTCGAGGAGGTAAAACACGCCCGCCAGCACGATGCTCGTCAGCGGCCCGACGATGGCAATCAGGAATTCGGAGCTCGCGCTCGGCGGTTCGCCCGCGATTTGCGATACGCCGCCGAAAATGAAGAGAGTGATCCGGTGCACCGGAATCTTGTAGCGTAGAGCCACCCACGAATGCGCCAGTTCGTGCACCACAATGCTGCCGAAAAACAGCACGGCGGTCGCGGCGCCCATCAGCCAGTATTCGCCCCGAGTGCCGCCTTTGAATTCAACCGGGTAGTAATTCACCGCCAGCAGCCACGTGATGAGCGCGGCGATCAGGAACCAGGAGTAGTCCAAATCGATGGGAATTCCAAGGATGCGCCCGATCGGAATCGTGTGCCGGAACAAAGCTCACCTGCCTTTCGATAAGCTGCAGCCTGACGGTTCGCGGTTAGCCGCAAAACCTATCGCCGCCGTCCCCCTAATATAGACGTATCCGATTGCCAGGAAGTGTCAATTCAATGGGTAGCGCGGATTTTTGTTTCTCCGATACGCTTTCAGCATTCTTTGTATAATGAAAAGTGGTGCCGGAAGCGGCCGCGATCACGATCCCGATCGGATGCCGGCAGTTTTTCGCGAAACCGCTTCGCGCCAAGTCCGTACCTAAACCCGCCACGCCCCGAACAGGAATCCAGCGCACTCGCATCCTCAGATCTTTCTTCGGCGCAGCGCACGGCATTTGGACGGGCCGCGAAACGATTCTTCTGTCCTCCTGGGATCACAAATGCCTGTGGAACAGCGAACTATCCTGACGATCAACCGAGGTTCGGGGACCCTGAAGGCCGGCCTGTATCAGGCGAGCGACCCGCCGGCGCTCGTCGTTTCGATCAAAGTCGATCGAGCGGGCACGCGCGAAGCTCGCATCAAGATTACGGACACGCACGAGAAGGCCTTGCTCGATTCCGCCGTTGAAGACAGCGCCGCCAATTCCGACCTCGACGCAATCCTAAAATGGCTTTCGGCAAACGGATACGCATCCCGGCTTGCCGGAATCGGGCATCGCCTCGTTCACGGCGGCCCGCGCTACACGGAATCACAGAGAATCACGCCCGAAGTTCTCGCCGAACTCGAAAAAATCGCGCCGCTTGATCCCGACCACACGCCGCAGGCGATTCAAAACATTCGATTCTTCACCGATCGTCTGCCCCAAACGCCGCAGATCGGATGTTTCGACACGGCCTTTCACGCCTGCCTTCCCAAGGTCGCTCGAATGTATGCGCTGCCGCGCAAGATGTACGAAGAGGGCCTTCGCCGCTACGGATTCCACGGCCTTTCCTGCGAGTACATCCTCCACCAGCTTCGTGCAACCGACGCTGCGCTTGCGGCACGGCGCCTCATCATCGCCCACCTCGGCAACGGCGCCAGCATGACCGCCGTGAACAACGGTCAAAGCGTCGACACCTCGATGGGCTTTACCCCGCTGGAAGGTCTGGTGATGGGCACGCGTTCAGGGGATGTCGATCCCGCCGCCATCGTCTATCTCCAGGAACGCGACCGCCTTACGCCTCGGGATATCGACACGCTTCTGAACAAGCAGTCCGGCCTTCTCGGCCTTTCGGGCACGAGCGACGACATGCGCGACCTGCTTGAGAAGGAAGAGCGCGACGCCCACGCCGCCGAGGCCGTCGCGCTCTTCTGCTATCGCGCAAAGAAATATGTCGGCGCGTACGCAGCGGCGCTCGGCGGGCTCGACGCTCTCATTTTCGCCGGCGGGATCGGAGAAAACGCGCCGCAGGTCCGCGAACGAATCTGTGCGGGGCTCGAATTCCTCGGCCTCGAAATCGATCCTTCGCTCAATCGCAGTAACGCGTCCGTAATCTCAAAAGAATGCAGCCGTGCAAAGATCAAAGTCATCAAGACAGATGAGGACAGCATGATCGCGCGACACGTTCTCGCGGTCATCGGCAACACGAGTCCCTGAGGGGGTATCGCCATGTTCGTATTCGATGAGAAGCTTTCGACGGTTATAGACGCCGCGAAGAACGGCGACAATCCATCTCCGCGCGCAGCCAAAGGGCCGCTTTCGGACGAGATGCTGCAAAAACTGCATCGATACTGGCAGGCCGCGAACTATCTCACCGTCGGCCAGATCTACTTGCGGGAAAACCCGCTCATGCGCGAGCCGCTTCGCCGCGAACATATCAAGCCGCGTTTGCTCGGCCACTGGGGCACTTCGCCCGGACTGAGTTTCATCTACGTCCACCTGAATCGCTTGATTCGCGAGAAGGATGCGAGCGTCCTCTACATCGCGGGGCCCGGCCACGGCGGCCCGGCGCTGAATGCGAATTCGTATCTCGAAGGGACGTATTGCAGCGTGCGCCCGGAAATAACCGAAGACGCAGCTGGCATGCGCCTCCTTTTCCGGCAGTTTTCGACGCCGGGCGGCGTGCCCAGCCATTGCGGGCCGCATGTGCCGAATTCGATCCACGAGGGCGGCGAACTCGGCTACTCGCTGCTGCACGCCTTTGGCGCCGCGTTCGACAATCCCGACCTGATCGTCGCGGCCATCGTCGGAGACGGCGAGTCGGAAACGTGCCCGCTCGAAGGCAGCTGGAAGGGAATCGACTTCCTCAATCCCGTCACGGACGGTGCGGTCCTGCCGATCCTGCATCTCAACGGCTACAAAATTTCCGGCCCGACCGTCCCGGGCCGGACGAGCGACGAAGAGCTGCGCGAACTCTTTGTGGGCCGCGGCTACAATCCGTATTTTGTGGAGGGCGACGATCCGCCCTACATGCACCAGGAATTCGCCCGCGTTCTCGATCAGTGCTACGCCGAAATCCGCGGCATTCAAAATAACGCGCGTTCCCAAGGATTCAAAAAACGCCCCTGCTGGCCGATGATCGTCCTCCGCACGCCGAAAGGATGGACTGGGCCCAAGGAGGTGGACGGCGTGCCGATCGAAGGCACGTTCCGCGCTCATCAGGTTCCGCTCGCCAACGTGCGCGAGAACCCCAAACATCTCGCCCTTCTCGAGGCGTGGTTCAAGAGCTACAAGCCCGAAGAGCTATTCGATGCGAATGGCCGCTTCGTCAGCGAGCTGCGGGAAATCGCCCCCACAGGGAACCGTCGGATGGGTGCGACTCCCCATGCGAATGGCGGCCGCGTGATGGTCCCGCTCGACCTTCCGAATTTCGTCAACTACGCACTCGAAGTGTGTGCGCCCGGATGCGTCGTAGCGGAGTCGCCGCGTAAGCTCGGCGAATTCCTGCGCGATGTCATCAAAATGAATCCGAACATATTCCGCCTCTTCTGCCCGGACGAGACGAATTCGAATCGCCTGAACGCCGTCTTCGAGGCAACCGACCGGCGCAGCGTCGAGGAGACCGTTTCGATCGACGATCACGTCAGCCCCCAGGGACGCGTGATGGAAGTTCTCAGCGAGCACTGCTGCCAGGGATGGCTTGAGGGCTACCTGCTCACGGGGCGCCATGGCTTGTGGTCGTCTTACGAAGCTTTCGCGCAAGTGGTCGATTCGATGCTGACGCAGCATGCCAAGTGGATCGAGGAGGCCGAAGAGCTGCCTTGGCGCAAGCCGATCTCATCGCTCAACGTGTTCATCACGAGCCACGCGTGGCGCAACGATCACAACGGTTTCAGCCATCAGGCGCCGGGCTTCGTCGATAATGCGCTCGCGCGGCGCAGCACCGTGATCCGCACCTACTATCCTCCGGACGCCAACACGCTGCTCAGCTCGGTCGACCACTGCCTGCGCAGCCGGGATTACGTCAATGTTGTCACCTGCGGAAAGCAGAAAGAGCTTCAATGGCTCACAATGGAAGAAGCGGTCGAGCATTGCTCGCGCGGCGCCTCGATCTGGAAATTCGCGAGCAACGACGACGGCAATCCCGATATCGTCCTCGCGTGCGTGGGCGACGTGCCGACCCTCGAAACCGTCGCGGCATCCTGGCTCCTGCAAAAACATCTTCCCGGAATTCGCGTGCGCGTTGTGAACGTGATCGATCTCGCGGTTCTCATGAGCCCCACCGAGCATCCGCACGGAATGGACAATCTCTCTTTCCAGGATCTCTTCACCGAATCGGCGCCGGTGATTTTTGCCCATCACGGCTACCGCTGGAGCATCCACAGCATGATTCACGGCCGGCCCAACGAAGCGCGTTTCCACGTGCGCGGGTTCATCGATCAGGGCAGCACCACGACGCCGTTCGACATGGTCGTGCGAAACAAGATCAGCCGCCTCCACCTCGCTCTCGATGCCCTGAAATACATTCCCCGGCTGCGCTCGCGGGCGGGGGACATGGAGGACATGCTCAAACGCAAGCTCTTCGAGCACAATACCTACATCCGCGAGCATTTCGAGGATTTGCCCGATATCGTCCTGTGGCGATGGACGAGCGACTTCAGCGAGTCGACTGAGCCGCTGCCGCTGGCCAAGGGCCAGCCGCACTCGGCCGTCTTCACCGACAGCTGAAACTGGGAAAATCTTGCCGCAGGCCTTCTGATAGGGCCCCAAACGCGGCGTAATCTGTCTTTTTTCGATCCATTAGCCCCGTTTAGCCCCCCGACGGCAGCAACATTGATGGCGCGCGCGGAGCGCAAAATACAGAGTGATTCGAGTCACCTGAAAAAGTGACGCGCGTCACATTCCGCCGCGCGCGAGTGCCGCATTGTGATGGCAGGAGGGGGCCATGACAAAGCTCAAGGAAGCGGGCGCAAGGGTCGCTCTGAACAACATTTTGTACCTCACCGATTTCTCCGAGCCGTCGGAGGCCGCGCTGCCGTTCGCGGCGGCGGTGGCTCGCGAATACGGCGCAAAGGTGATTGCGTACCACGCGCTGATCCCCGCGGCTTACACCTACACGGCGCCGGAACTGGTCCAAACCGGTCTCGAAGCTCAGGAAGAAGCAGCCGAGAACAACATGAAACGCGCCGAAGCACAACTCGTGGGGGTTCCCTACGAGATGGTTGTCGAGCGCTCCTCGGGCGTCTGGCCTTCTCTTGAGCAGGCCATCAAGGACTACAACGCCGACCTGATTGTGTTGGGGACCCACGGCCGGACGGGCGCGGAAAAATTGCTGCTCGGATCGGTGGCCGAGGAAGTGTTCCGGAGGGCCCGCGTGCCGGTGTTGACGATCGGGCCGGGCGCGCGACGAAGCGCGCATGCAGGCGCGAAGTTTCACAAGGTGCTTTATGCTACCGACTTCTCGAAGGAGTCGCTCGCGGCAGCGCCGTACGCCATCTCGATGGCGGAGGAAAATCAGGCGCGGCTCATTCTGCTCTACGTGATGAAGCCGTCCGCTACGCCGCTGAGCGAGCGGGAAGCTCAGGACGCGCTTTCGAATGCCACGTTTCAGCTGCACGAAATCGTTCCGCCCAGCGCGGAGCTCTGGTGCACCGCCGAAGCGATCGTCCGCGAGGGGAATGCGGCGGAGAAAATCCTCGAAACCGCAAAAGAAAAGGGCGTGGACCTGATTGTGCTCGGAGTGCGCGATAGAAAAGGGCATTTGGGAGCCGCGACGCACCTTGAGCGCGCGACGGCGCATAAGGTAGTCGCGCATGCGACTTGTCCGGTGCTGACTGTTCGAGATTGAAACGCGCCGGATAAATTTGGGCTCGTGCTTGAAAAAAAGGCAGTCGCCGCCGATAGTGTGGGAGTGAGCCTGGAACCAATGGCGGCGAAAACAGCGGCCCCGCTCCGTGACGCGCACGAAGCGGGGCCGCTTTCTCTCGAAGCGATATTCCAGCCACGTTCGGTCGCAGTGATCGGCGCGACGGAACGGGCCGGCAGCGTAGGCCGCACGACCCTCCTGAATTTGGTGAACGCCTCATTTGGCGGAAAGATTTTCGCCGTCAATCCGCAGCATTCCGAAATCCTCGGAAAGAAATGCTATCGCTCGATCGGAGACGTGCCCGGACCGGTCGATCTGGCGGTGATCGTGACGCCCGCCGCAACGGTGCCCGGGGTTGTCGGTGAATGCATCGACGCCGGCGTGAAAGCGGCGGTCGTGATTTCCGCGGGATTTCGCGAGCGCGGCGCCGAGGGAAAGGCGCTCGAACAGCAGATCGCGCAGCAGCTCCGGCGCGGCCGGATACGGCTGATCGGTCCGAACTGCCTCGGCGTGATGAATCCGGTGATCGGGCTGAACGCGACCTTCGCGCAGACGATCGCGCGAAAGGGAAACGTCGCATTCCTCAGCCAGAGCGGAGCGCTGCTGACGGCGATTCTCGACTGGAGCCTGCGCGAAGAGGTCGGCTTCAGCTCGTTCGTTTCCACGGGCTCGATGCTTGACGTGGGTTGGGGCGACCTGATCGATTATTTCGGCTACGACGCGAATACGCAGAGCATCCTGATCTACATGGAATCGATTGGCGACGCGCGGTCGTTTCTTTCGGCGGCTCGCGAAGTGGCGATGGCCAAGCCGATCATCGTGATCAAGGCGGGGCGCACGGAAGCGGCGTCGAAAGCGGCGTCATCGCACACGGGCGCGCTCACCGGTAGCGACGATGTGTTCGACGCGGCGCTGCGGCGCTGCGGAGTGTTACGCGTGCGGAGCATTTCGGACGTGTTTCATATGGCGGAAGTGCTGAGCAAGCAGCCGCGGCCGGCCGGTCCCCGGCTGATGATTCTGACGAATGCCGGCGGGCCGGGAGTGCTGGCGACGGACTCGCTGATCGGCAATGGCGGAGAACTGGCGCAGCTTTCCGATGATTCGCGCGCGGCATTCGATAGATTGCTGCCGCCGCATTGGAGCCACGGCAATCCGATCGATATCCTCGGCGACGCAGATCCGGAGCGTTACGCGCGCTCCCTTGAAATCGCGATGCGCGATCCGGGAAGCGACGGCCTCCTCGCGATTCTCGCGCCGCAAGGAATGACCGATCCGGCGAGCGTGGCAAACCGCCTTGCGCCGTATGCGAAAGGGCAGCGCAAGCCGCTGCTCGCAAGCTGGATGGGCGGAATGGAAGTCGAGAAAGGGCGCGGAATCTTGAACGCAGCCGGAATCCCGACATTCGACTATCCCGACACGGCAGCGCGTGCGTTCGAATACATGTGGCGCTACACGTATCACCTGCGCGGGCTGTATGAGACGCCGTCGATTGCGGATGATCCGGGAATCGCGCAGGAGCGAGCGAGGAAGGCGCGCGAGATTCTCGCGTCGATTGTGGCGCAAGGGCGAATGCTGCTGACTGAATTCGAGTCGAAGCAGATTCTGGCGCTCTACGATATTCCAACCGTGCCGACGAAAATCGCGCGCACAGCAGATGAAGCGGTGGGCATTGCGCGCGAGATGAACGGGCCGGTCGTCCTGAAGCTGCATTCCTACACGCTGTCGCACAAGACCGATGTAGGCGGCGTGAAGCTGGATTTACGGACGCCGGAAGCGGTGCGCGATGCGTTTCGCGCGATCGAGACAAGCGCGATCGAGCATGCAGGCGCGGAAAGCTTTCAGGGCGTCACCGTGCAGCCGATGGTGCGCCTCGATGGCTACGAATTAATTCTCGGCAGCAGCGTCGATCCGCAATTCGGTCCGGTGCTGCTCTTCGGTTCGGGCGGGCAACTGGTCGAGGTGTATCGCGACCGCGCGCTCGCTTTGCCGCCGCTCAATACGACGCTCGCGCAGCGATTGATGGAGCAGACGAAGATTTACAAGGCGCTGCAGGGCGTCCGCGGAAGGCAGCCGGTCGACATGCAGGCGCTCGAGAGCGTGCTGGTGCGCTTCAGCTACATTTCCGTCGAGCTGCCGCGCATCAAGGAGGTCGACATCAACCCGCTGCTCGCGTCGCCGGACGGGCTCGTCGCGCTCGACGCACGCATCGTCCTGTTCGACGCAAGCGTCGCCGACGCCGATCTGCCGCGGACGGCGATCCGGCCGTATCCCGCGCAATACGTCTGGCAATGGAAGGCGAAGAACGGAGAGGAAATGTTGATCCGCCCGATTCGCCCCGAGGACGAGCCGCTGATGGCGCGGTTCCACGAATCGCTCTCCGAGCAGAGCGTGTTTCTCCGGTACTTCCACATGGAGAATCTGACATCGCGCGTGGCGCACGACCGCCTGCTGCGCAAATGCTTCATCGATTACGACCGCGAAATGGCGCTGGTAGCCGAGGCGAAGAATCCGGCCACCGGCGCGGCGGAAATCCTGGGCGTGGGCCGGCTGACGCGCGAGCGCGATCGCCGCGAAGGCGAATTGGCGGTGCTCGTCACGGATCGAGTGCAAAAGGTAGGTTTGGGCAGTCAGCTGATCCGGCGTTTGATCGAGATCGCGCGCAGCGAAAAGTTCGAGCGGATCGTTGCGCTCACAATGCCGGAGAATACGGCCATGCGGTCGCTTGCAGAGCGCTTCGGTTTCGTTACCGAAGCAACCGAGGACCCTTCGCAGGTCAAGGCCGTCCTCACGCTGTAAGCGGGGAGAGGGAGGTTCGATGGAACACGCTGTCGGAGTCGACCGTCTTCAGTTCGCGTTTACGGTGACCTTCCACTACATTTTTCCCCAATTGACGATGGGGCTGGCGCTGCTGCTCGTCTACCTGAAGACGAAGGCGCTGCGCACCGGCGACGAACACTACAACCGCGCGGCGCGTTTCTGGGCGCGCATCTTTGCGATCAACTTCGCGATCGGAGTCGTTACCGGCATCCCAATGGAATTCCAGTTCGGTACGAATTGGGCGCACTTTTCGCGAAGCGCCGGGGGCGTGATCGGGCAAACGCTCGCGATGGAGGGAGTTTTCTCGTTTTTCCTCGAATCGAGCTTTCTCGGACTATTTCTATTCGGCGAGAAGAAGCTGGGACGGATCGGCCACTGGTGGGCAGCGTTTCTCGTGTGGCTCGGCTCATGGATGTCCGGTTACCTGATCGTGGCGACCGACGCGTGGATGCAGCATCCGGTCGGGTACGCGCTTGGGCCGAATGGCGAAATCATGCTATCGAGCTTTTGGGGGCTGCTGCTCAACAAATGGGCGCTCTGGCAATACGCGCACAACATGATCGGCGCGGTGCAAACGGGCTGCTTTGTGATGGCGGCCGTCGGCGCGTTTTACATCCTCGACAAGCGCGACGAAATATACGGGCGCACGTTCGTTAAAGCGGGCGTGATCATCGGCGTGATCGCGGCCTTAATCCAGCTTTTCCCGACGGGCGACATGCAGGGCCGGTTGATCTCGCAGAATCAGCCCGTGACGCTCGCGGCGATGGAAGGGCTTTTCGAGTCGCAACAAGGCGCGCCGCTCGCGATTCTGGGGCAGCCGGACGTCGACAACAGGCGCCTCGATAATCCGCTTATGGTGCCGGAAGCGCTCAGCTTTCTCACCTATCGCCAATGGAACGCCAACGTGAGGGGACTCGACAGCTTTTCGCAGGACCTGTGGCCCGACCGCATCCCGCTGCTTTATTTCAGCTATCACGTGATGGTGGGCCTCGGGACGATTTTCATCGCCGTGATGCTGGTGGCGGTGTTTCTTCTGTGGCGGCGCAAATTGTATGAAACGCGTTGGATGCTATGGCTGCTGATGCTGTGCGCGCCGCTGCCGTACATCGCGAATACGGCCGGATGGATGACGGCGGAATTGGGGCGGCAGCCGTGGCTGATCTACGGGCTGATGCGGACGTCGGAGGGCGCATCGCCGAGCGTGGCCGCGGGGAACGTGTGGTTCACGCTGATCGGATTCATGGGAATGTACGGCGTGCTGGCGATCTTGTGGTTGTTTCTCGTGTGGCGCGAAATCGAAATCGGGCCCGAGCCGCGGCCGCTCGATGCGACCGGCGTCGCGATCATACCGGAACGCTAAGGAGGCGCGATGGGAACGATCTGGTTCTGCCTCGTGGCTGTGATGATCGCGGTGTACGTCCTGCTGGATGGATTCGATCTTGGCGCGGGTGCGATCCACCTGCTGGTGGCGAAGACGGACGTGGAGCGGCGACAGGTGCTGGCCAGCATCGGCCCCGTGTGGGACGGCAACGAGGTGTGGCTGCTCGCGGCGGGCGGCACGCTCTACTTCGCTTTCCCGGCGCTGTATGCGAGCGGTTTCAGCGGATTTTATTTGCCGCTGATTATGGTTCTGTGGCTGCTAATTCTGCGCGGCACTTCGATCGAATTTCGCAGTCACATCAAGAGCGATATTTGGCAGCCGATGCTGGACTTCATGTTCTGCGCGTCGAGCCTGTTGCTGGCAGTATTTTTCGGCGCGGCGCTGGGCAATGTAGTGCGGGGCGTCCCGCTCGATGCGAGCGGATATTTCTTCGAGCCGCTGTGGACGAATTTCAATTTCGGCGACAACGCGGGGATTCTCGATTGGTACACGATTCTCGTGGGAGTGCTGGCGCTCGGCGCGCTGATGATGCATGGCGCGTTGTGGCTGAGGGTGAAGACGGCAGGCCCGGTGAACGAGCGCGCGGCGGGCGTCGCGGGCGCGGTGTGGTGGGCCGTGGCGCTCCTGACGATCGTGGTTTCGCTCATTACATTTCACGTGCAGCCCAGCGTGATGAGCAATTTTGCGAAGTGGCACTGGGGAGTTGTATTCCCGTTGCTCGCGATAGCGGGAATGATTGCGGTGAAGATGTACCTCGCGGCGAACGACGAATGGGGCGCGTTTCTCGGATCGTGCGCGTATCTTGCGGGGATGCTGACGAGCGTCGTCTTCGGCGTCTATCCGATGGTGCTGCCCGCGCGAAATCCCGCGTACGCGCTGACGGTCGCGAATGCCAAGGCCGGCGACTACGGATTGAAGATTGGCCTCGCCTGGTGGGTAATCGGGATTTTGCTCGCGACGGGGTATTTCACGTTCGTGTACAGGTCATTCGCAGGGAAAGTGGATGTCGGCGAGGATAGCCATTCGTAGTCTCGTACCGCATTTGCCACAGAGACACTAAGAGCCAAGAGAACCGTGGGCACGGGCCTCAGAGATGCAAGTCCCTTGCGAATGCATGGACCCTGCACTAAGCTCCGAGACGAGCCGTAGACGGCTAGAAAGAGAGGTCCCAATTGACCAAACTTTTGATCCGTCCCGGAGCCGATAGTGCGGATAGCAAAGGGACGACTACACCCTGACAACGCTAGGGGAGTTGCTGTCCCGCCGTGGGTGAACTTTATCCTAGGAACTACGCGTCCGAGGCTTTTCACCCACAAGGTGGAGGGCCGGGAGAGGGCATCATGGCCCACAAGGCGGTGGTGCTGACCTATCGGCAATCGTTGTCGTAGGGAAAGGCTCCGCGGACCCCGCATGGCCATGTGGGGAGCGGGCTGATACCCCGGCGTTAGGGGTCGGTGTCGAACTACATCGGCCCTCGAAGTTTTCCGTTCATCCCCGCAAGGGAGTTGACCATATAATTCCGCTCTATTTTGCTGTCGGGTCTTTCTTCACGCCGTTGTCCATGAACTCGAGCCAGAAGCCCTGCGGGTCCGTCACAAAAAACATGCGCGTCGTCGGCGCGATGAAGACCGGCGCGTCGGAAGGGCTCGTCGTGTGCAAACCGGCCGCTTTGACGCGGGCGATCATCACATCGTCGTCTTTCGACATGAAGAGGAAATGCGCGGCGCCGGGATCCTGAAAGTGCGGGCGCGCGAAATGCTTGCGGTGATTCTCGTATTCGATCAGCTCCATCACGACCGGCGAGCCGGGAACCATCGCTTCCGCCAGCCGGAACTGGCTGTGAATGCCGGTGAGGTCCTCGTGGGTTTTATCGCCCATTAGCGACGGGCTCACCCAGAATTTGAAGTCAGGGCCGACGAGGCTCTCGTACATGTGGCAGGTGTCTTCGATATTGTTGACGATTATGGCGACGCGCGCGCCGAGCACCTTGCTGCCGGCCGCGGCGGTCGAATCCGGCGCGGGCGTCTGCTCGATCAATTCCACCGGGTAGCCGTCCGGATCGCGCACGAAGACCGCGCGAATTTTGCCCGTCATGCCCGGCCAGCCAGAAAGCTCGACGGGATTTCCGTCGGGAGTGATGACGGGATAGCGCTCGGCTTTCAGAAGCGCGAGCGTTTTATCGAGATCCGCCACGATGATCTTCAAGTACGAAGCCCCCGGATCGGTAAGAAGAGGATGGAATGGCTGCTTCGCGATTCCCTGGATTTCGATCGACTCGATGGTCATTTCAGGGCCGCCCGGCGTCGCCGAGGTGCCCGGAATCGGAAGAAGCGCCACGCGGCTCGCCTGCGCGTAGGGATCCGGAGCGCCTTGGACGAGCGACGCCACTTCCTGCAATCCGCGATTCGCGAAATATGGGCGCGACTGCTCGCGCGTGCCGCGAAGCTCGAAGCCGATCAGATCGTGGTAGAAGTGAATGATGTCCTCTTCATCGCCGACTTGGCGGCCGAGGTGGCCGGGCCGAAGCGCATCGCCGGGCGGCGCGATTCCCGGGGGCGGAGCATCGAGCGTGGCGCAAGATGTTTGTGCCGAGGCGATCGGGACGGCGATCAGCAGCATCAAGCTGGCTACGGCGATTCCGTATGCGATCTTCTTCAGCGATCGGGTCACAGGGGCCTCTTTGATCCGAACGAAATTTTCGATTTCAACTTCGATCCGTCGCGCATCATACCCTTCGCGCGCCACGCTCACAACGAATTTGCCGCTATGGCCCGCTTGCGAATCATCTGCATCGGCGATATAACGTGCTCCAAGCGTGTGAGGGGGGACATATGAAAATCGGACGCAGGGAATTTCTCGAAGGATCATCGAAGTTGGTTTCGGCGGGGGTGCTGGCTGCAGGCGTGGCCGGAGGCGCGGCGGCCGGGCTTGGCTCCGCTGCTGCGGAGAAGGCGGCTGGGGAGCCACAGGCGCCGAAACGAAAATACCGGTTGATCGCGACCGAGGAGGCGTTTTCGATTCCCGAGCAGAGAGACGAGTTCCGCAAAATCGCGGGAATCGCGTATTCGAATCCCGACCTGGACATGTGGCGCAATTTCCTGAACCCCGCGCCCAACGCGCCGCCGCTGCTGCGACGTTTGCTCGATCTCGAAGGCGAGAGAATCCAGATTATGGACGAAGCCGGCGTCGACATGCACCTTTTGTCGCTGACTTCGCCGGGCGTGCAGATGTTCGACAAAGAGACTGCGACGAGCTTGGCGATGGTCGCCAACGACCGGCTGGCGGAAGTGATCAAGAAGCATCCGACGAGATTCACGGGCCTCGCGAGCTTCGCTCCGCAGGACCCAGCGCGCGCGGCGAAGGAAATCGATCGCGCGATGAATCAACTGAAGCTCAATGGGCTGATCGTCAATTCGCACACGAATGGCGAATATTTCGACGATCCGAAATTCTGGCCGATCTTCGAGGCGGCAACCGCTTCGAAAGCCGCGATTTACATTCATCCGCGAAACATGCCCGATCCGTGCACGTTCATGACGGCGCCTCGCGCCGATGTGACTCTCGCGGGCGCGCTGTGGGGATTCCAGATGGAGACAGGCGTGCACGCCATGCGGATGATCGTCGCGGGAGTTTTCGACCAGTTCCCGGATTTGAAAATCGTGCTCGGCCACATGGGCGAGGGCGTGCCCTATTGGCTCTATCGGATCGATTACATGTACAAGGCGTATTCGCACGGGCATTCGAAGCTGAAGAAAACGCCGAGCCAATACGTGAAGGACAACATCATCATCACGACCAGCGGCATGAACGATCACAAAGTGCTGAAATACTGCTACGACGCGCTCGGCGTGGACAACATCATCTTCGCGATCGACTACCCGTATCAGGAAATGGTTGAGTCGGCGAACTTCATGAGATCGGCGCCGCTGCCGGAAGAGGACATGGAGAAAATCACGCATGGAACTTCGGAGAAGCTATTCCACATTTCTCCCGCGTGATGTGATGTGTGATTGAGCTGGATGGACCAAGGAGAAACGATCGCACATGGGTCTCGTGCTTCCGCCGGGTGTTTCCGCAAAGATTTTCCAGCAGGCGCTCGACGCGTTTGCCGGGGTCGTAGGCAAGCAGTGGGTGCTCGCGACGGACGAGGATCGCGAGACCTACCTCGACGCCTACGCGCCGGGCGATGCGAACCAGCATGTGGCCGGCGCCGCCGTGGGGCCGCAATCGACCGAGGAGGTCCAGGCGATCATCCGCATCGCCAACGAGCACAAGGTGCCGCTGTGGCCGATCTCGCGCGGAAAAAATCTCGGCTACGGCGGCTGCGCGCCGCGGATGAGCGGCACGGTCGTCCTCGACCTCACGCGAATGAATCGCATCCTCGACGTCGACGAAAAGTTCGGCTACTGCGTGATCGAGGCGGGCGTCGGCTTCTTCGACCTGTTCAATTATCTGCAAGCCAACAAAATTCCGCTGTGGATGTCGGTTCCCGCAAATGCGTGGGGCAGCGTCGTCGGCAATGCGCTCGAGCGCGGCTACGGCTACACGCCGTATGGAAACAATACGAACAACATCTGCGGCATGGAGGTCGTGCTGGCGGACGGCGAACTTGTGCGCACCGGAACGGGCGCGATGTCGAATAGCCCGAACTGGCACCTTTTCAAATACGGCTTCGGCCCGTCGTGGGATCAGGTTTTCGTGCAGTCGAATTTCGGCGTCGTGACGAAGATGGGAATGTGGCTGATGCCGGAGCCCGAATCGACGCTCGGCCTGAGCATGCAGCTGCCGAATCCGGACGACATTGGCTGGGCCATCGACGCGCTCCGCCCCCTGCGCCTGAATGGAGTGCTCGCGCAGGATCCTAGCCTCGGGAATTCGATTCGCGTGGTGACGGTACAGGCGCAGCGAAGCCAGTTCTACCAGGGCGAGGGCGCCATGCCCGAAGACGTGCTGCAGGCGCTGCTCAAGAAATTCGGCCTCGGCTGGTGGGGCGTCAACCTGCGCTTATATGGCTACGACGAGATCAACGAGGTGAACGCGCGCCTCATCAAGGAAGCGTTCGCGAAATACACGAAGCAGGAATTCGCCGTGAGCAAATGGCACAAAGGCGAGCCGCTCGATAATTCGGGCGCGGGCGTTCCGACCGTCGCGCCGCTGCAAGCGGTGAACTGGCGGGGCGGCCGCGGCGGCCATATCGGATTTTCTCCCGTGCTGCCGTCGTCGAGCGAGCACGTGCTGAAGCAGTTCCACAGCACGCGGAAGCGCTTCGAGGAGATCGGGCTGGATTACTTTGGCTCGTTCACGCTTTCCGAGCGCTACGTCACCAACGTCAACCTGATGCTCTTCGATCAAGACGATCCGAAGATGACGGCGAAGGTCCGCGCGCTCTTCAACGTGCTGGTCGCGGACGCGCAAAAGGAAGGCTACAGCGAATATCGGACGCACCTTTCCTACATGGACGAAGTGGCGCACACGTTTGATTACAACAATCACGCGCTGCTGCGGCTCAACGAGAGGATGAAAGATGCGATCGATCCCAATGGCATCCTCGCGCCGGGCAAGCAGGGAATCTGGCCCAAAGCGCTGCGAGAGAAAAAGGTATGAGGGCGCGTGTGGGAATTGCGGCGGCCGCTGCGCTCGCGACAGCGATGATCGCGACCGGGACGGTGTCGAGAACCGAGGCGAATGGCGCGGCGTCCAAGATCGAGCAGGGCGACAAACTGTTTCACGCGAAGTGCGGCTATTGCCACCTGCAGGGCGGCACCGGGACGATCATGCTGGGATTTCGCCTTGGCAAGGATAAGGCGCTGCTCGAGAATCGCACCGATCTGAAAGTGGATTACATCAAGCATGTCGCGCGCTCGGGAATCGGCAGCATGCCGAGGCTCACTCGCATCGAGGTGCCCGACAACGAACTGGATTTGATCGCGGCCTACCTGACGCGTCCGGCTTCGGCGCGAGGCCCTGCGAAGTGACATTGGTGAATCGATGAAATCACGCCTGGATCGGCGAACGTTTCTGAAGGATGCGGGCGCGCTGACAGCCTCCGCCGCGTTGATCGCCGCGGGTGCGCCGGGCATCGCTGCCGCATCCGAGCCAAGCGGCCAACGCATCAGCGCGGTGCTATTCGATGACCGCTATTCGAGCAGCCGCACATTCGCCGACGCCCTCGCTCGAAATGGCGCGGTGACCTTCAATGTCCAGCCGGATGCGGCTGCTCTTTGGTATGGCCCGTTGTGCGATCATCTCGTCGCCTGCGGCGGTTGCGTCGCGGGGCTCACTACGTTTTCGGATTCGATGTTGTCGCAATCGTTCGGCAGGGATTTTGGACTCGCGCTGCGATACGAGGGCGCGCACGATTCGCGCGGTTCGGATGTTTTGAAGCACCAGTTGCGTGCCGGCGCGCAAGTGGATGAGATCGCTGGCGCCTTGCGCGGGGCGGATTCAGATTGGGTCGAGGCGCTGGCGGGCGCT
Organism: uncultured Acidobacteriota bacterium; assembly: GCA_963814735.1. Classification (GTDB taxonomy): domain Bacteria; phylum Acidobacteriota; class Terriglobia; order Acidiferrales; family UBA7541; genus Palsa-295. The sequence goes on from CAWFEC010000003.1 coordinate 35,239, forward strand.
CTCCCGCGATCGACTTCGATTTCGCTGGACGGGCGGCGGCGATTGGCGGTCGCGCTCACAGCGCGCGTCGGTGATCACCCCGGATTCCTGCAGTCCTGGCTTCTCGCCGAAAAGATGCCGTAAAAGGACTCCGGCGCCACGTTCAAACCTCAAAGTTCGTCAGGCGCCGGCTCCGGAAACCGAAACCGCGGCCGGCGATTGGGTCACGGCGCTTTCGATCGCCATCTGCACGGTAACGGTGGTGCCGCTTTCGTTTGACTCGATATTCAGACGCCCGCCTTGCTCTCGCGCTCGTTCGCGCATGCCCGCGAGTCCTACGCCGGTATGCGATCCCGACACGCGAAAGCGTTCGAGCAGTTCGGGCGAAATCCCCTTCCCGTAATCGCGAATGCGAAGAGTCACTTCGCGCGCCGTTCTTTCGAGCGCGACATCGGCGCGCGGGCTGCCCGAATGGCGGTGAATGTTGGTAAGGCATTCCTGAAGCACGCGAAACAGTGCGAGCTCGACGGAATGCGGCAGGCGGGGCATATCGTCGGGAATCTCGGAAGTCACCTGAATGCCGCTGCGCTGGGCGAAGCCGTCCAGATACCATTTGGATGCGAAGGCGAATCCCATTTCATCGAGCAGCGGCGGATGCAGCAGGTAGGAAATTGTCCGCGTTTCGGCGATGCACCGGTCGAGATACTCGAGCGACTCGGAAAGCTCGGCGGCGGAATACCGGTTCGCCAGGGTCGAGAGGCTCATCTTCACGAGATTCAGGTATTGGCCGAGGCTGTCGTGGACCTCGCGGGAAAATTTCCGCCGCTCTTCGTCCTGAATGTGGAGGAGCCGTGTGCTGAGCAGGCGCAACGATTCCTGGCTGTCGAGCGCGAGCTTCTCGGCGCGCTGGCGTTCGCGAAGCTCCGATCGCAGGAGCCGGTAATTGAGATACAGCAGGCCGACGGAGATGGCGAACGTTGCCGCCACGATCGATACGATCGCGATGAAGAGCAAACTCGAAACATCGAGCCGCCGGTCGAATGCCACCTCCTCTTGCGACGCCAGTTGTTGAAATACTGAGTTCATTTCGTCGGCGACCACCACCCGCTGCCTCGTCAATTCGAGCTGCAAACCCTCGTTGTCCTTGTGTTCCTTTCGGTCCTCGACGGAAGTTCTCATCAGCGCAAGCCGCCGGTCCGCCAGCAGGACCATCTGCGCGTACCAACGTTCGTGGTCGGGCACATCCAGGATCAGATCGCGGAGCTGCTCGATTTTCCCGGGGACCTGGTTAACCAGGTTCTGATACTGGTCCAAAAAACGGTTATCGTTCGAGGTGAGATATCCGGTTTGAGCGCGGCCAGCGGTGCTGAAGGTCGATTCGAGGTCGGCAATCGCCACTTCCACGTCGTGCGCGCGATCGACGCGCCGCAGGCTCGACTGCAGCAGCACGATCGTAATCGCGGCGGCTGCGCCGCTCAGGATGAGAAAGGCCAGGCCGGCCGCAAATGTCAATCGTGGTTTATTCCATACCATCGTCTTACCCTGAAACGGAAGCGGACCGCCGTCGATTATACCTTGTGCTAAGTCAACTCATGCGTAGATTGGTTGCGCGTATTCGGCGCAAGGTTGGCGAAGCTTGCGGTCTTTCTTCGATATGCGTTGACATCGCCGCACCGATGATGAATTATCCCCGCGCTTTCCGATGCAACTAGTAATACGGCTCAAAGCCGCGCCCGGTTCCATCGATTGCGGGGTTGGGGGGAGTGGGGAGTGGCGAAGAACGAATTTTTCGGTTGGAAGCTTCTGTGGATCCTCTGGGCGGTGATTTTCCTGAATTTCGCTTTTCCGACATTTGGCATGAGCGTCGTGAATACGGATATGGCGCGCGCCATGCATCTCGACCACAAGGAACTCGGCCTGGCCTACTCGGCCTTCAGCCTGATGGCGGGACTTCCGGCGCCTCTGGCGGCGCTGTCGATCAACAAATTTGGAATCCGGCTCACGATGGTGACGGGTGCGCTGTCGATGGCGTTCGGGGCGCTTCTGATGGTTTTCGCGGCGCACACGGCGTTCCAGGCGATTTTGATTCTGGCGCTGCCCGTCGGCTTCGGCGCAGTGATGTGCGGGACGCTCGCGCCGCAGGTGGCCATGGCGCGATGGTTTCACCGGAAGCGCGCGCTGGCGATCGCGACCGTGTTGAGCGCGTCCGGCACCGGCGGCTGCATCGCCGTTCCGCTGCTGAATCACGTGATCGCCGCATCGGGTGGCAACTGGCGCGCCGCGTGGGTGTGCATGGGCTCGGGGTCGATTGCCGCGGCGCTGGTGGCCGCGCTGTTTGTGAAGGAAAGCCCGGAGCAGATGGGGCAATTGCCCGATGGTGATGCGCCCGGGGCACCCGCAGCAACGGCCGCGGTCGCGACGGAAATCAAGCCGCGCTCGAGCGTGTTCAAGACGACGGAAGACTGGACGCTCGGTGAAGTGTTTAAGACCCCCAGCCTATACATGCTCGTCCTGGCGTATCTCGGATTCTTCGCGGGATTTTTCATCTTCATCGCGCACGGCATTGCGAATCTGGAAGGATTGGGACACTCGCCCGCGGCCTCCGCGAGATCGCTCGCGCTGGTGCTCTTTTCGGCGTTGCTCGGCCAGTTCACGATCGCGGCGCTGGGCGACCGCATCGAGATGCGATTTCTTTTCGCCGTGGCCGTGTGCTTTTTTGGCGTCGGAATCTGGCTTGCTGCAAGGGCCGTCAGTCCCGCGTCGCTGTATTTTTATCCCGTGGTGATGGGCAGCGGCTTCGGCGCGTCGTTCACCTGCATGATGGCGATTCTCGGCAATTACTACGGCCCGAAGGCCTATCCGCTGGTGCTCGGCGTCACAATGCCTTTCGGCACGATCGTCGGCGCGATCGGTCCCGTGGTGGCCGGATATTTTTCCGACAAATACGGGAGCTACATATACCCGTTTTCGGGCGTCGCTGCGATTTGCTTCGCCACGGGAGTGCTATTGATTTTCGCGAAACCTCCCGTGAAGGACGCCGGTCGCGGTAAAATCACGGCTGCAGCGCAGGTAACGTAGCCGCGAACCCGGCAATATGAGTGTGGAGTGCGGGAGCTTGCTCCCGCTGGGTCGCCGCGAGGCTTGCCTCGCGCTCTTCGCTCGGGCACCTGCGTTTCCAAAATTTCGCGGAACTTTTCGGCTGAGACTTCGAGTTGAAATCCAGAAAAATCACGGCGGCGGTGATCGAGAAGACCGGCGCGCCTTTCGTCCTCCAGGAACTCGAACTGGATGGCCCGCGCGCGGATGAGATTCTGGTGCGGATCGTCGCCGTCGGGATCTGCCAGACCGACGTGCACGTGCGGGATCGCGTGCAGGCGCCCGGGCTGCCGATGGTGCTCGGGCACGAAGGCTCGGGCGTTGTGGAAGAAGTCGGCGCCGCGGTGACGGCTGTAAAGCCGGGCGACCGCGTCGTGCTCTCGTACGACGCGTGCGGGCAATGCCGATTCTGCCTCAGCGGCCGCTATACGTGCTGCGAGCACGCCATGGCGATCAATTTTGGCGGCTCGCGCCTCGATGGGACGAATGCGCTGCATCGCGTCGGGGACGCCGGCCGCGGGGAAGTCCACGGGCATTTTTTCGGGCAATCGTCTTTCGCCACGTATGCTCTGGCTACCGAGCGCAACGTGGTGAAAGTTCCCGGCGACTTGCCGCTCGAGCTGCTCGGCCCGTTGGGCTGCGGCTTGCAGACCGGCGCGGGCGCAGTGCTGAATTCGCTGCGCGTCCCTGCGAATGCAAGCATCGCGATTCTGGGCACGGGCGCCGTGGGCTTGGCGGCTGTGATGGCGGCGCGCGCGGCGGGCGCGAATCCGATTATCGGCGTCGATCTCGTCCCGAAGCGGCTCGCGCTGGCGAGCGAGCTTGGCGCGACGCACACCGTCGACGCGCGCAAAGAGGATATTCGCAAGCGTATCGCCGAGATCACCGGCTCCGGCGTCGATTACGTTCTCGAAATCACCGCGCAGCCGGAGATGCTCAAGCTGGCCGTCGATATCCTCGCGCCGTGCGGCACTGCCGGGCAGATTGGCGGCGGAGTCCCCGGAGCCGAAGCTCCCATCAGCATGAGCCGCCTGCTCCTCGGCCGCACTGTGCGGGGCATCGTTCAGGGCGACTCGATCCCGCGTATCTTCATCCCCAGGCTCATCGAAATGTACCGTCGCGGCCAGTTGCCCTTCGATCGCCTCGTCCGCTTCTACGATTTCGCGCAGATCAATCAAGCCGTCGCCGACGCCGCCACCGGCGACACGATCAAGCCGATTCTTCGTATCTCGACACCGTGATTTGAGCCATCCGCGGAGCAGTATCGCGTTGTACCAGAAGAAGCCTGCGAGGTGTAAACTCGGGGCCGATCGAGGCCGGGTGGGCGCGCGGACGTGCGCGTAGGGGGCCGCTTGGAAACTGCTGCGCAAAACTCGAGCGTCATCGACATCATCGATCGGCATTCGCTCGGCGCGTTTCAGGTTTGGACCGTCGCGCTGTGCGGTTTGGTGCTGGTGCTCGATGGCTTCGACGCGCAGGTCATCAACTACACGGCGCCGTCGATTGCGGTCACGATGCACGTGGCCGTCAGCCACTTCGGGACAATTTTTTCGTCGAGCCTGATTGGGCTGATGATCGCGGCGATGGCGTCGGGCCCGATCGCCGACCGCTGGGGCCGCAAGTGGCCGGTAATCGTTTCAGTCTTCAGTTTTTCCGCGTTTTCGTTGCTCACCGCGCATGTGACCACTTTCAACGAGCTCTGGGCCCTGCGCTTTCTCACCGGGCTGGGCCTCGGCGGCGCAATGCCCAACGTGGTAGCGCTCGCTTCCGAGTATGTTCCGCGGCGAACGCTGGCGATCGCGGTGACGATCCTATTCGTCGGAATGCCGCTGGGAGGCAGCCTGGCGGGGTTTGTGAGCGCGGCGATGATCCCGAAGTGGGGATGGCGCTCGATGTTCTACGTCGGCGGCGCGTTGCCACTCGTAATTTCGATCCTGCTGATCTTTCTGCTGCCGGAGTCGATCCGCTTCCTCGCGGTGAAGGGCAGGGCGCCTGCGACGATTCGCCGGATCATGTCTCGGATTGCCCCCGAAGCCGCCACGGCGGACATGAATCTTTCCGCGCCGGAAAACGAAAAGCGCGCGGGCGTGCCCGTCAAACACCTTTTCACCGAAGGCCGCGCCGTCGGCACGATTCTCCTGTGGATCCCCTATTTCATGAATCTCCTGCTGATTTATTTCATCACGAGCTGGCTGCCCGCGCTCTTGCGCAGCGAGGGCATGGCGGTTTCGGCCGCTTCGGCGACGGCGGCGCTGGTCAGCTTCGGCGGCATGTTCGCATGTCTCGGCGAAGGATATTTGATCAAGTGGCGCGGGGCTGGAGCGGTCTTGGTGGTGGAGTACCTGCTGGCGGGCGCGTTTCTCGCGGCGCTGGCGCGGCTGAGTATGCCGTTTCACGCCGTGCAGTTGCTGACGTTCGGCGTCGGGTTCATGATCGTCGGATCGCAGAGCGGCTTGAACGCGCTCGCCGCGAATTTCTATCCCACAGCGGTGCGCTCCACGGGCGTTGGCTGGGCGCTCGGCGTGGGCCGCATCGGCTCGATCGTGGGGCCGCTGCTGGGCGGGATGTTCCTCGGGATAGGGTGGAAGCCGGACGATATGTTGCTCTTTTGCACCGTGGTCGCCGCATGCGCGTCCATTTCGATTTTGTTGAGCGCATTTTCGCGCGGCGCAAGCGCGTACCGGCCGGAGATTTGAATGTAGCGCCGCTGCCTTTTTTGCCCTGAGCGAAGTCGAAGGGCAGCGAGGCATCTTCCGAAGGAAACTCCTGTAATCATCCGCGCGACATCACACCTGAAACCCTCCACGTGATGACACTTTCAGCAAGGCCGCGCCAGCTCCGCGCCAGAGCAATCGAAAGCGCCAGTAGACTTGAGCAGGGAGACTCCCCGATCAGCCATGAGCGTTGCCACTGAAACAATGACTGCTCGAGCTGCCAGCGGCGCCGGTGCGCGCCCTGGCGGGCCGTGGATCTACAAGCCATGGCTCGACCTGGTCGTGGGCTGCGGCGCGTGGTCCGCTCCACTGCTGCTCATCACCGCGTGGCTTTCGCCTTCGCACACGCACACGTGGGTCGTCGGATTTTATTTCCTCGCCATCGTTTTCAACTATCCGCATTTCATGGCGACGGTCTATCGCGCCTATCGCACGCGCGAGCAGTTCGAGAAATACAAATTCTTCACGCTCCATCTCACGCTGCTGCTCGTGATCACGGGCGTGCTCTTGCACACGTCATACCGCCTGCTGCCGTGGGTCTTCACGCTCTATATCTATTGGAGCCCGTGGCATTACGCCGGGCAAAACTACGGCCTGCTGAAGATGTTCGTGAAGCGCAGCGGCGAGACGCTGACGCAAAATCAGGGCCGCTGGCTGCGCGCGGCATTTATCGCGTCGTACGTGATGCTGCTTGCGAGCTTCGAGACGGGCGGCTCGAGCGATCCGCTGATCCTCTCGCTCGGCCTGCCTGCAAAATTCACGATCCCGGTGCGCATCGCGCTCGGCGGAGCTTTCGCCTTCTGCGCGTGGGTTTCCGTGCACGACCTGATTGTGCGAAGCGGATTCCGCCGGATGATCGCGCCGCTCACTCTGCTGCTGACGCAATTCCTGTGGTTCGTCCTGCCGACGCTGATTGAGATTCGCGCGAGCATTCCGCAAACGCGCTACAGCAGCGGGATTTTGGCGGTGATGCACTCGGCGCAATATATCTGGATCACGAGCTATTACCATCAGCGCGACGCGCGCGCGGCGGGCCAGTCAAAATGGCGCTTCGCCGGCTATTTCGTGACGCTCGTCGCCGGCGGCATCGCGCTCTTCATCCCCGGCCCGTGGCTGGTGAGCTACATTTTCCATTACGATTTCACGACGAGCTTCCTGATCTTCACGGCGCTCGTGAATATCCACCACTTCCTGCTCGACGGCGCCATCTGGAAACTCCGGGACTCGCGCGTTTCGTCGCTGCTGGTTGCTCCGCCGGAAAGCAGGGGCGCCAGCGAGGCGCCGAAAGCGAACGCGCGACCGGCGAAATCAAAATCCGCTTCGAGCGCCAAACCGCGGCGTGCGCTCGGTTTCTTATCCACGCCCGCCTTTCGCGTGGCGGTGGTCGGCCTGTTTTTCTTGTGGGGGGCGGCCGATCAGGTTCGCTTTGCGCTCGGCACGAGCAATGAAAGCCTGCCCTCTCTGCTGCGGGCGGCCGCGATGGAGCCCTACGACAGCATGGTGCTGGCGCGCCTCGGATCAGCCGAGGAAAGCGAAGGCCAGCCCGGCAAGGCCATCGATGCGCTCACGCGCGCGGCAAGTCTCAATCCGCACAACGAGGCCCTGCAGCAGGCGTGTGCGCGCGCGATGATCGCGAGTGGCCGCTATGCCGACGCATACGCATGGTACGAAAAGATGCTCCAAGTGTTCCCAAACGATTCCGACGCGCTGGTCAACTACGGTTTGCTCGCCGCGAAGCTTGTCCATCCGGCCGAAGAATCGATCGACGCGTGGCGGAAGGCGATCGCAGCGGACCCCAATCAGGTGAATGCTCATCTTTATCTGGCTGAGGCCGAAGACCACACCGGCCAGTTCGCGTCCGCAGTCCCTCAGTGGCGCTCCTATTTCCAGCTCACTACTGCCGGGCCCGTCTCGCCAGCCGTAACGCAGCAAAGAATCGCGGCCGCAATCCAGATGGCGGACGACGAAACGCGCCTGAACGAAACGAACGCGGCCCTCACCGATTATTCTTCCGCCGTTTCGCTGGCCGAGGCCGGGCACGATGCGAAACTCGAGAGCGTCGCCTTATCCCACCTCGCCGACGCGCAAGAGAAGGCTGGCAATGCGCCGGCCGCCGCCGCTTCCCACCAGCGCGGCCTGGCTCTCGATGCCACGGCCAATGATTTTCAGGGCGAGGCGTTCGACTGGTTCAACTACGGCCAATTCCTGCACCGGCACGCGCTCCCCGACGATCTCGCCTACGCATGTCTTCTCCGCGCGCAGGATTTGCTCTCGAGCCACGGCTCTCAGGAATTGAAAACGGTGGAAGCCGCGCGGCGCGAGATGGAAAGTCACCTGGGGAAAAATGCAGGCGAGGTGCACAAGGATTTGCCGAAGCTGCTCGCGGACGCCGCGAGTCTCCCCGCTAGTTCATTCCGCTGAATTTCGCAATCCGCCTGGCCGCTACCGCACGAACTTCTGTTCGCGCCCACACATTGAAATGACCCCTGTATGTCGCCCATAGCCAATCGCGATTCGGTCGATCTTTTCTTTGAATCTTTTTTGCTACAGAAGGCATCTTGTCAAAATAAAAGGAACACGGTATAGATACGAAGTCGAGTTCGCGCCATCTTTTTACCCTTGGGTGCTCGACGTAGTGACCGAACCATGCTTGACTGAGGGAGGGTCCATGTCGTCTGCTCCGCAGGATCATGGTAATTTCGATCCCCAACCGTTCCGCCTGGATGTTCAGCTCCACGATCTTCTGACCAACTCGCCTGCTCCAAAGCCTCTGCTCGTTCCACCAAAAGCAGGCGGGGTCATGACGCTGCCGGACCCGGTTTTCCCGCAGCATCCGGAACTCCTGAATTCCGAAGACAATTACGAGGAGGAGCTGGAGCGCGCAAGGACCGGCCGCCGCAAATGGACGGCTCCGCTCGTATTCCGGGCGATGAACGGCTGGCTCTTCCCGTACGCGAAGTCGCGCGTGCTTCCGGGCGATTTTCACCCGATCATCGCGTATCTCTTCACGGAGTGGAAATGTAACCTCGATTGCCACTATTGTTGGGCGTTCGAGAATCACGTGAAGGGCATGACGGAAGACGTCGCCCGGCGCTCGATCGACTGGTTGGATTCCACCACGTGCCGCGTGCTCGCTTTCATGGGCGGCGAACCCTTGCTGCGGCCGCAATTCGTGCACAAGATTTCGTACTACGCGGCCAAAAAAAATTTCTGGATCTATCTCGCCACCAACGCGCGGCTGCTGCGCCCGGAAGTGACGGACCGGCTGCTCGATGCAGGCGTCGCCACGATCAATTTTGCCGTCGATTCCGTCGACGAAAAGCCGAGCCTGCCGAAAGCTCTCACGCCCGTGCGACCGCACTTCGATTATCTTCTGCGCAAGCAATACAAGTACGGCACGGCGGTGTTCTTCAATATGAATATCTGCCGGAACAATCTCGACGACATCAAGCAGCTCACCGAAATCGCGCACGACAACGGGATTGCGACGGACTACCACATCAACGAATCACCGATGCTGGAGCAGGATCACTTCAAGCACTACGACGACAACAGCACCTACATCACCAAGGAAGACTGGCCGAAAGTCGATGAGCTGATCGATTGGATCATCGAAAAGAACAAGTCAGGCTACAAGATGGTCAATTCGGTGAAGCGCCTCCAGGGTATGAAGGAGTTCCTCCGCGGCAAGGTCGAGCCTTGGAATTGCCGCGCCGGCCAGAATTCGATTATCATTCGTACGGACGGCACGCTCGCTCCGTGCTTTCCGATGTATTCGGCCACGCACGATTGGGGCACGATCGAGAATCACAAGTTCGATGTCCCGCAACTGAATGAAATGAAGAAAACCTGCCACACCCACTGCTTCTCAACCCTCAATCACAACCTTGGCTTCTGCTACAACGATTCGCGCGTCATCAAATGGGTCCTGAAACAGGCGGCGCACGGCTTCCAGGGCGTTACTGGCAGCTTCACCGAATAAATCGTCAACTCGTAACCCGTTTTACAAACTTCGACCGCGTAATTAAAGCCTGCGCACACCTTGCATAGTTCCTTGAAGGAGGAACCATGGCGACACCACTCGTACAGATTGAGCAGGATCGTGAAATCGCCGAGCGTCTCGCGGCGGAAAGGATTCGCCTGCGCAAGCTCGCCGGCCTGGATGGGCACACGCATTTCCACAAGCCGATCGAGCGTGCCTTCACTGCTGAAGAGCGCAGCAAAGTGACGATCCTGTTTGGCGGCTTTACTTGGAAGCATGAGGACCTCATTCGCGCGGTCTTCCAGGGCTGCGGCTATCGCTGCGAAAAGCTGCCCGTGCCCGACGTGCCAGCATTCCAGCTCGGCAAGGAATACGGCAACAACGGGCAGTGCAATCCGACGTATTTTACGGTCGGCAATCTCGTCCAATATCTCCAGTTCCTCGAAAAGGAAGGCATTCCGCGCAAAGACATCCTCGACAACTATGTGTTCTTCACCGCCGGCTCTTGCGGCCCGTGCCGCTTCGGCATGTATGAGGCCGAGTATCGCTTCGCGCTCAAAAATGCGGGCTTCGACGGATTCCGCGTGCTGCTCTTCAAGGATAGCGACGGCATCAAGGCTGCGTCGGGCGAGCCCGGCCTGAAGTTCACGGTCGATTTCGGATTCGGCATGCTCAACGCGATGCACATGGGAGACGTCTTCAACGACCTGATCTACCAGATTCGCCCCTTCGAAGTGAATAAAGGCGAAACCGATCGCGTCTTCCGCGAGACGGTCGACGATCTGTGCAACGATTTGAAAAACCGCAAATCGTTCGAAATCGAGCAGAGCGCGCCGGACTGGGCCAAGCCGAAATTCAAGAGCAACAAGATTCTGCGCAACACCGTCAACGTCTTCGGCAAGATGCACGAGCATCTCTGGGGCAAGGACTATCTCGAAGCGCTGGCCGCCGCTCGCGAAAAACTCAACGGCATCGAGGTCGACCGTACGAAAGTAAAACCCGTCGTGAAAATCACGGGCGAATTCTGGGCGCAGCTCACCGAGGGCGACGGCAATTTCAATATGTTCAATTTCCTCGAGCGCGAAGGCGCGCAGGTGCTGGTCGAGCCGATCGCCACGTGGGTCGCCTACCTGCTGTATCAGGCGAAGGCGCACGCCAAGGCAAAGTATCCGGTCACGCGGCCCTACCGGAACCCTGAGTGGTATCAGCTGAAACAGCACATGGCGAATCAGATGTCGCTGCGCAAGAAGCTGATGGGCATCGCCGTCGGCGAGAAAATGTGGAACTACCTGTATCACCGCACGGCCGAAAATCTCGGCGGCATCACGCATCATCTTGTGCCGCAACCAGAGCTCGCCGAGATGGCGCACCCGTTCTACAACCAGTTCGCGCGCGGCGGCGAAGGGCACCTCGAAGTCGGCAAAAACGTGTATTACACGGTGCACAAGCTCTGCCACATGGTGCTGGCGCTGAAGCCTTTCGGCTGCATGCCGTCCTCGCAGTCCGATGGCGTGCAATCCGCCGTGATCAACAAGTTCAAGGACATGATTTTCCTGCCCGTCGAAACCTCCGGCGAGGGCGAAGTGAACGCGCACAGCCGCGTGCAAATGGCGCTCGGCGAGGCCAAGATGAAAGCCAAGCGGGAATTCGAGGAGACGCTGAAATCGACCGGCAAAAGTCTCGACGACATCAAGAGCTACATCGCCGAGCATCCCGAGCTGAAGCGGCCGTTCTATCACGTGCCGCACGTCGAGGGCGTCACCGGCACGGCGGCGCAGTTCGTCCTGCACATGAGCGGTCGCATGAATCGCAGCCATCGGTCGTGGCGGCGCTCGCGTTCGCAGGGCATCACCGTACCCAGCGCAGCCTGATGGCTTGCGGAAGAATCGCACTGGGGACTGTCATCCCGAACGAAGTGAGGGATCTGCTTTTCGCGAGCGTCAAGCAACAGCGCAGATCCCTCGGGCTAAGCCGGTCCAGGAAAGATAGGTTTCGACTTTCTTGCCCGGCGGGCCGCAATGCCCGCCGGCGAAATTGAGGGAGACACGGATGCACGGACATGATCGCGAGAACCGCTTCCTGGTGGGGTTGGACGTCGGCTCGACGACGGTAAAGGCGCTTGTCGTTGACGCAAAGACCGACGAAATCCTCTGGCAGGATTATCAGCGCCACGAAACCAAGCAGCCGGAAAAGACCCTCGACTTTCTGCGCCGCATGGAATCGGAAGCCGGCATCAGCCGCCATAACACGCGGATGTTCATCACCGGTTCCGGCGGCGGCCTTCTCGCCGATCTCGTCGACGCCAAATTCGTCCAGGAAGTGACGGCCGTCGCGCTCGCCGTCGAGAAGATGCATCCCGAAGTGTATTCCGTGATCGAGCTCGGCGGGCAAGACGCCAAAATTATCGTCTTCAAGGACGATCAGGATAGCGGACGCAAGAAAAAGATCCCGTCGATGAACGACAAGTGCGCGGGCGGCACCGGCGCGGTGATCGACAAAATCAACGCCAAGCTCAAGATTCCAACCGACGAGTTGGGAAATCAGGGATACCACGGCGTCAAGCTCCACAAAGTAGCGGGGAAATGCGGCGTCTTCGCCGAGACCGATATCAACGGCTTGCAGAAAGTCGGGACGCCTCCCGACCAGCTGATGGCGTCGCTTTTTGACGCGATCGTCCTGCAGAACCTCAGCGTCCTCACGCGCGGACATACGCTGCGCCCGCACGTGCTTCTGCTCGGCGGGCCGAACTCGTTCATTCGCGGCATGCGCGAGGCGTGGCAGGCGAATATTCCCAAGATGTGGGCCGAGCGTAAAGTCGAAATTCCCGCGGGGATGAGTCCGGAGCAGCTCATCAAGGTGCCGCAAAACGCGCAATATTTCGCGGCGCTCGGTGCGATCGAATTCGGCAAGGGCGAGGACAGTTGCATCGGCTGCTACCGCGGCGTCGATCAGCTCGTGCACTACATCGAATTCGGCCGCCAGGAGGAGAAGGCCAAGGCGGGCGGTTCGGGCCTGGTGAAAGAGCCGAGCGAGCTTGACTCTTTCAAGGAAGCGTACAAGCGGAAGAAATTCATTCCCGCGACATTCCAGAAGGGCGAGACCGTCGGCGGCTTCATTGGAATCGATGGCGGTTCCACTTCGACGAAGGCTGTGCTGCTCGATGAGCAGGGCGACATTTTGTGCAAGGCCTACCAGCTGTCGAACGGCAACCCGATTCAGGACACGATCGACATGTTCGAGAACCTGCGCGGGCAGGTGGAGGCGCAGGGCGCCAAGCTCGAAGTCCTTGGCGTCGGCACGACCGGCTACGCGAAGGACATTTTGAAGGATGTGCTGAAGGCGGACGTCGCGCTGGTCGAAACCGTGGCACACACGGAATCGGCGCTGAAATTCTACGACGATCCGCACGTGATCATCGACGTAGGCGGGCAGGACATCAAGCTGATCGTCCTGAAAGACGGCCGCGTGAAGGATTTCAAGCTCAATACGCAGTGCTCGGCGGGCAACGGCTACTTCCTGCAATCGACCGCGGAAGGCTTCGGGCTGAAGGTCGAGGAGTATGCGGACCTGGCGTTTTCGGCGAACTCCATGCCGCTCTTCGGCTATGGCTGCGCCGTGTTCATGCAGTCCGATATCGTCAATTTCCAACGGCAGGGCTGGCGCGCGGACGAAATTCTCGCTGGGCTTGCGGCCGTGCTGCCGAAGAACGTTTTTCTCTACGTAGCAAGCATTCCGAATCTTGCCGCGCTGGGATCGCGGTTTGTCCTGCAGGGCGGCACGCAGAACAATCTCGCGGTCGTGAAAGCCGAGGTGGATTTCATTCGCAGCAGCTTCCGCGCCGCGGGCAAGCAGCCGGAAATCATCGTCCACGAACACTGCGGCGAATCGGGCGCGATTGGCGCAGGCGCCGAGGCGCTGCGCGTCTGGAAAAATGGAATGCGCACCACCTTCATCGGCCTCGATGCCGTTCGCAAAATCGAATATCGGCAGACGAGGAATGAGGACACGCGGTGCAACTTTTGTAAGAATACCTGCTTGCGCACGTTCATCGACATCAAGCTCGACGACGGCACGCACAAGCACATCCACGAAATCGAGGGCAAGGAAGAAGAAGTCGAGACGGCTTGCGGGACGAATGCCCACGGACATGGGCACGGCCACGCTCACAATCACGCTCACGCAGGCGACACGAAGGTGGACGTCAGCCTCGAATCCTTGATTCCGATGGCAGCGGCGCCCGCGAACACGGCGAAGAAAAAAGCCAGCAAGGTTCCGCTCGCGGTCAACGAGCGGCGCCTGATCATCGCGACGTGCGAAAAAGGCACCGTCGAAGACGTGAACGACATGAAGGGAATCAAGGCCGGGCTCGACCAGATCAAGGATGCAAATCCGAATTTCGTCGATATCGCGGCGCACGAGGTGTTCCGGCCGACCAACGTGAAATCGGTGGCCGATCCGATTCCGTCGCGCGCGTGGACGAAGGCGGCGAAGGAGCGCATCGAGCGGATGCAGGCGCGGCCGAAGATGCGCGTCGGCATTCCGCGCGTGCTCAACGCGTACAGCTACGCGCCCCTCTTCAACGCCTATTTCGAGAGCCTCGGATTGCAGCCCGAAAACGTGGTCTATTCGGACTACACGACGCCCGAGATGTATCGCGCGGGCGCGAACCGCGGCGCGATCGATCCGTGCTTCCCGGCGAAAATCGGAATCCCGCACGTCTACAATTTGATCCAGGTGAAGCACAAGAAGAAGCCGCTCGATGCGATCTTCTTCCCGATGTACGACGTACTGACGTCGCCGCTCGTGAAGCTGATGGGCTCAAACGCGTGCCCGACCGTGACCGCGACGCCGGAAACGGTGAAAGCCGCATTTACAAAGGAAAACGATGTTTTCAAGGAAGTGAATGTCAAATACATCGACCCGATTTTGAATTTCAAGGATCGCAAACTGTTTGCGTTCCAGATGTTCGAGGCGTTCAAGAGCTTGATGGGGCTATCGCAGGAAGAGAACGACCGGGCGATCGAAGCGGGCTACAAAGCGCTCGATGCTTACGAAACGGGCATCCGAAAGCGCGCGCGCGAAACGCTCGACCAGCTCGAGCGCGAGGATCGCATCGGCATCGTGATGCTGGGCCGCGTGTATCACCACGATCCCGGCCTGAATCATGAAATCCTCGAGGAATTCCAGAAGCTCGGCTACCCGATCTTTTCGCAGAACACGCTGCCGCTCGACGAGGACATGCTCGAACGCCTCTTCGGCGAGGAAGTTCGCGCAGGAGTGGTGACGCACGCTCTGGACATCACGGATGCGTGGAAGAATTCGTATTCGTGCAGCACGAACCACAAAGTATGGGCGGCGAAATTCACGGCGCGGCATCCCAATCTTGTCGCGCTCGAAATGTCGAGCTTCAAGTGCGGGCACGACGCGCCGATCTACGGAGTGATTGAAGGAATCATCGAAAATTCCGGGACGCCATATTTCTGCTTCAAGGATCTCGACGAGAACAAGCCGACCGGCTCGATCCGCATTCGCGTCGAAACGATCGATTATTTTCTGCGACGCTATCGCGAGACGATCATCAAGCGGCGCGAGTCCGAACAGGACATCGACGCGCAGCTCGCGAAGTATGAGGCTCAGCTGCGGCGCGAGATGGAGCGCGGCGCGGGAATGGTCGCCGCGGACTAGCGCCAAAAACCTGCAATAAGAGGGGACTGGAGCAGCCCCCTAGCGGGGGCTTAAGAGAGCCTATTTGGGTCGAGAAAAGCCCCTTTTTTCAGCTTAACCCGCTACGTGCCGGCTACCCCGCGGCATTTGTCACATTCTGGAAGCGATCTTCGGTTCCCTCGGTGGCTTTGGTCGCAGGGCCGGGGGCGCAGCGAGCCTTCGTGGCTCAGGCCAGGGCGGCGCCCCTACACAAACACTGCGATGCGCAATCTCGGGTAGCCTAGTTCGCGGTGCCGGCGCGGCCCCAGAGTTTTTTCGAAGCGATGCGCGCGCCCTCCGCGAGCGATTTCAGCTTCATCCATGCGAACGCCGGATAGACCGGGCCGAATCCGGCGAAGGTGCCGAATCCGCAGTCGGTGCCGGCCATCACGCGCTCGCGGCCGACCACATTGGCATAGCGCAGCAGGCGCTGCGCCACCACTTCCGGGTGCTCGACGTAATTGCTGCTCGATGCGACCACGCCCGGAATCAGAACTTTGCCTTCCGGCAGCTTGATCTTCGTCCACGCCTCCCATTCGTGCTCGTGGCGCGGGTTCGCGGCCTCGATCAGCAGCGCCATCGGCTTCACCTTGATGGCGATAGGGAAAATTTTCATGCAGTCCATGTCGTTGATGTGCGTGCCCTCGTAATTTCCCCAGCAAACGTGCAGGCGAACGCGATCGGCGGGGACGTTGGCGAGCGCGTGGTTCAGCGCCTCGACCTGCAGCTCCGCGTAGCGCAGAAATTCCTCGTCGCTCAAATTCTTGAAGCGCGAGTGGCGGCCCATCGCGAGGTCGGGGCAATCGAGCTGCAGCAGCAGGCCCGATTTCACGATCATTTCGTATTCTTCGCGCATCGCTTCGGCGAGCGCCTCGAGATACTTTTCGTGCGACGGATAATATTCGTTGGGCTGGAAGACCGCGATCGTGCCCGGCGAGACCGCGTTCATGAAGCCTTCGACCACTTTGGCTTTCGCCAGCGCTTCTTTCATGCGCGCGATATCCTGCTCGACCGGCTTCAGATTTTTCACCTTGATCGGGCCCTTGCACACAGGGCGCTTGTAGGTGGCCGAGTGGCCGGCCTTCACCAGGCGGTCGCGATACTCGGGATAAGTCGTCGAGGTCCTGCGGCGTGGGGCGCGCGGAATCGCCCTCGAATCCGGTGAGGCGGTGGCGGATGTAGGTGGCGTAGCTGATCTTGCTGGTTTCGCCGTCGCTCACAATGTCGACGCCGCATTCTTCCTGCTTTTTCATCGTGTCGCCGACCGCGCGGCGCATCGTTTCCTCGAATTTCGCTTCGTCGATATGGCTCGCCGCGATCCTGCGCGAAAAGCAGATCGACTACGTCCTGAGGCCGCGGCAGGCTGCCGACGTGCGTGGTCAGGATGCGGTCCGTGCTCGTTTTCATGGATCCCCCCGTTGGAACCCGGGCGCCGGCCCGGGCAAACCGCGCAAGCATATCATGGCTCGCTGGGGCGGGAGCCATGGGCGATCTTTCTTGTCGTGATTCAGCTTCCGGATTAGCCGACTAACCAGGAGTTTGGTCTACCGGTACCGAGTTTTGCGACTATTTCGTACGGCTCAACTTTGATTTCCGGCTTCATTTGTTGAGGAGCGCGGGCCAATTCAGCAAAACCGTGAAGGTTTGAGCAGGTCGAGCCGGAAAAAGGAAGCGCTTGCCATCGGCGGTGACGTCCCAATGCGAGAAAGTCGCCGCAAAGATCGGCGTTGACATCGATCATTTGATGTGTATCATCCGCTGATTCCCAGGTATCTGAGGAGTGAATAGGGGGCATCATGCGAATGTCCTTGGATGGCGATTTCCTCCGGGAATTGTTTGTCAGAGTGTCGACCGTGGGCGCGTGCATGTGGCTTGCGCTCGGACTCGTCGCGGCGCGTCCGGTCCACGCGCAAACCCCCATTCCGGTTACGGGGACGGCAGGATTTGAGACGGGTGTGCAAGAGCTCGAGGACGGCATACAGCCGCCGTTTTACGCTTCGTCGACCGACTCCACCGTAACTGTGAATTGGGGCGACGGCACAACCTCCCCAGGGTTGGTCCAACAATCCGGCGCCGTGCTCGGCGTGGGCGGCACATACTTCCTATATGGGACGCACATTTACGCGGAGCCGGGAGCGTACACGATTGAAAGTACTTATCAATATTGTCCGCCCGACGCCTTGAACCTTGGCTGTCCCTTTGGGGCAGGGCTTGCCAACGCGAAAATCTACACCTCAGCAACGATTAATCCGCCCGGGAAGTTTGTTATTCTTTCGATCGGCGACTCGGTTGCTTCCGGCGAGGGAAATCCCAACGAACCGAATACCGTCTGGCCTAACGTCATGCCTAACTATCCGACTTGGAGCTTCTGGGACGACGCCTACTCGGACTGGTACGGTTATAGCTATCCACCCGACGTAATCAACGCATACGGCGGAAATCCGACATTCCCGTGTCATCGCTCCGGTTACGCCGGGCCGGCCCAGGCCGCGAATGCACTTGTGGCAAGTAATCTCGCCTCTGGCATAACTTTCATCCATTACGCTTGCTCCGGCGCGGAAACCGAGCAGGGAGATACGGCGAGAAACAATCAGGGAATCGTCGCTCAGGATGCTGTCAATCAGCTTAAGATTGCGAGAGCGCGTCTGGCGAAATTCGGCGCCGGCATTGATATTCTGCTCATCTCCGCGGGATCAAACGACATGTATGGGTCAGATACCTTTGGCAATGGATTCGGCGGCCTCGTCCAATACTGCCTCCAGAAGGGCCAGTGCGATATCAACAATGGTCTCCAATGTGAGGTGGCACAAAGCTTGAGTGGGGCACAAAATCTCGGATGTCAGGGGGGACAGGACGTAAGCGGGCTGCCTACTTATTACAAGAACTTGGCAATGGAAATAAACTGTCAGCAGCCGCCTCCGTTTACCGGGGCATCCGGCGTTACGCAAGACCCTGATCCGGGATGTACCCACCCTCAGAAACAGATTCCCAAGCTTGTGCTCATCACTGAATACATGGATCCCTCCCATGACCAGAGCGGGAATTTCCCGACCAACAGCTCGCAGTGCGGGGATGCTTTTCTGAAACTAGATTACGAGGCAAATGGCGGCGACTTCAATTATTTCTACAACGGCGTGGTCAAGCCCCTCAACGACGACGTGGATGACTTTCCAGCCTACGCCCAGGCTGTCGGCCTTTATGTTCCCACCTATGCCGTCAGAGGAATTGGCGGAAGTGATTTTGATCAGGGTGCTGATGACTTTCGCGCGCATGGCGTGTGCGCTTCCGACCAGCGCTGGATAAACAACGGCCATGACTCAATCTTGCTCTTGGGCGAGGGCCCAGCCGGCTATCCTGGGGAGCAAGACTGCAGCTTCACGAATTTACTTGCGCTGGGCGGTTGCGGCACGGAGCAGCTTAACGGCATGCTGCATCCGAACTCAGGTGCGCCCCCAGCGATGCTCGCAGCGACCCTCCCCCCCCTGCTTCCCCCCCGTTCCCGCCGAGGCCTTCGTGTCCTCCAAACTGCGGCCAGGAGGACTATAGCAGTCGGATCGCTGCCACCATCGACCAGGATAGTCCGCCAACAGCAACGTCAAGCGCGACCACAGCGGCCGGCGACGCTTATGCTTACGGAACCTGGACCGACCAATCGGTCGCCGTATCGCTTTCAGCCACGAACGCCATTAGTCAGGCGGGCGTGGGAACGAACTACTACGCCGTGGATAACGCGCAATGCGGATCCAGCTTCGCCACGCAGTACCCCGCGAACGTGCCAGGCTGCACGGTGTATACTGGCGCATTCACCATCTCGGGTTCCGGCGAGCATACTGTCACGTTTTTTGGCACGAATTCGAAGGGATATCCGATCCTTGGTCCTGGACGGATGTCATCGGTATTGGGACAATTTCCTGCAACGGCGCTCCGCTTAACCCTTATGTCGGCATTCCGTGTGAGAGTCCCTCCGTCCCCCCGCTGGAAGGGGTCCTTCAAACCGTCCAGGTGTTGATCGATAAGAACCCGCCTCTAACCATGGACCCCGGCGAGATGGTCATCCGCCCGAACCAGAACGCCACATTCAATGTTACGCTCGGCCACGTCGGCTGGGCGGCGAGACCGTGAACCTCACTTGCTCCACCAACAAGCCCAACTCCACTTGCATCATGAATCCGAGTCGATCGCGCTCAACGGGACAGGTGACCTCACCGCGAGAGCGTTCGTTGTCACTGCGCTTGGCGTCACTCTCGCCGCGCCCGGTGATCCATCCGCGCCAGTGGGGCCCCGGGCAGCGATTGACGCGCTCGGCGTCCTGCGCGCGCTGCTTGCTCTCGCCACGGGTCTCTTCCTGGCCGCTGCGGGATGGGCTGTGCGCCGCCGGCGTTGGGCCCGCGTCAGCGGCTTGGCCGCGCTCGCCGTACTCTTCGGTGTGCTCTGTGTCGGCTGCGGTGGGTCAAACGGCACGGCGTACGCGGTTACGGTCACCGGCACCTCCACGAACTCCACTCATATGCGGGCGCCAACTTGGTCGTCCAGTAGCACTGCGGCGCGTCTCATTTCGTGCGGCGGAGTCATTCGATCATCCGCCGCCCCGCGCCTTGCCAAAATTACTCACGGTCAAATCCGTGGCCGGCGGCCCTTCGTCACACTGCTGCTTATCCTCCAACTCCTAGGAGTTTCGCCTGCGCAGTAGCAACGATCACAGTCTTTCAGTTGTCCACGAGTGGATACGTTCGCGGCCTGCCAAAATTCTAATTCCATGATGCTGCGCCTGATTGCAGAGAAGTGTTCTAGGTGAAGCGGCGCGAGGTAGGTGGAGGGTCGCCGGCTCCATCGGAATCCGCGCCGGCATTCTCGTCGGCCTCGGGCGGGGAAGCGAGCAGATCGCGGGCGGCGGTTGCGTCTTCTTCGCGCACCAGAATTTTGAATCCGGCGCCGGACCATGCGAGGTGTTCGCGCATTCGTCCCGCCGTGTCGGCTTGGATCATCGCGTCGATGCCGGCGGCTTCGAGCGCGCCCTTGACCAACTCGGCTTCGATCTGGCTGCCGCATGACTGGATGACGACGAGCTTGGCGTCCTGCATTACAGGATTATATGCCAGGAAGCGGAGCCAGTTGATTCTTGAATGCGCATGTTGGAAGCGGCGAAAAGAGCAGGTGTCGCGCGTCCCGCGCTTAAACGTCCTCACCATCTTCGAATGGCTCGGCAGGACTGCTCCGGAGACGCCCATCGCATAGGCGAAGAGGACGGGTTTGAAACCCGCCCCTACACCGACAAAATGCATGCGCTCATAAAAGGCAAAAAACGCCCGCCTTGCTTTTATTGCTTGGCGGTTTGGCGCAGCGTGGTTGACTGCACCGAGGCTGGGTCCGAGAGGAATTTCGCCACCGTTGTGCCGATCGGGATGCAGGAGAGGCTGCTGTGGCCGCAATTCGATTGCAGCAGCACGACCGGCGCGCCAATCGCGTTGGCAAAATCGACCGCAGGCTCCGGATTCACCATGTGGTCCTCGGGCGAAACGAAGACGAGCATTTTCGCGCGCACGCGCTTAGCGGATTGCTCGAGCGTCTCGCCATACTCGCCGGGAATATCCATCGACATGATTGCCTGCCGCTGGCGGATTGCGTCGCATGCGGCGGCCGCATCGCCGAGATCGTTCTTGTGCGTCTTTGCGAGAAATTCGTCGAACTCCTTGGGGCTGGTGTGCGCCACGCGGTAGGGCGGGGAAGTGACGTTCATCGAATCGATCTCGCTGTAGACGGCGAAGCCGCGCGCCATCGGGCCGCGCCCGTTTCCGTTTTTCCAGTTCGGGTCGAGTTCGAGCGCGCCGATTTCGGCGGTCCAGAGCAGCTTGTCGTAGGACGTGGATTGCGGCGAGCCGGAAAGCGCGATCGCTTCGTCCATGAAATCGGGATACGCGGTGGCCCATTCGAATGCCTGGATGCCGCCCATCGAATAGCCGAGGACGGCGTGCAGATGCGAAAGATGCAGCGTCTCGGTGAGGAGGCGATGCTCGGATTCCACCATGTCGCGAATCGTGAATTCCGGAAATCGCATGCGCGGCTGCAAGCGGCTGTTCGATGGAGAAGTCGAAACACCGTCGCCGATCGAATCCACGAGAATCGCGAAATATTTCGTCGTATCGACTACGTTTGCCGGGCCGACGTATTGCAGCAGGTGTTCCGAACGGCCACCGAGGTACGTCGGCCAGAGGACCGCATTCGATTTGTCGGCATTCAATTCGCCGATGGTCCGATAGCCGAGGCGAAAATCGCGAATCACGGCGCCGCTTTGAAGTTTCAAATCGCCGAGATTGGCGATTCGTTCGGGAGCCTGGGCTGTGGTTGTGGGCGATTGCGCGCGCGCGGGGCTGGCGATCAATGCAATGAGAACCAAGATCAGGGCGATCAGCGCGGTTTTCATGTTGGAAGTTTAACCGACGCGGGGACGCAGCAGGCGATATGTATATCCAATGCCGGGACGGTGGCAGCGAGGGCGGGTTCGAAACCCGCCCCTACGGCACAGGCAATGTAACGCGAGAATTGCTACGGCAGGGCGAACGCGAAAAGCGCGCTGCCAGCGGAATCGACCACGAACTGCTTACCGTCGACCGAATACGTCATCGGATTCGAGCGAAGCGCGGAACCGAGCTGAACGTGCCACTCGGGCGTGCCCGTTTTGGCGTCGAGCGCGAAGAAGTTGCCCTCCGCATCGGCGGAGAAAACCACGCCGCCCGCCGTGACGAGCGTGCCGGTCCACGAGTCGCCGACCATTTTGAATTGCCAGACGCGCTTGCCGGTGGTGGCATCGAGCGCGCGGATCGCAGTGTAGTCCTGATCGCCGGCCATGAACTTTCCGCCGCCGCCGCCCCCGCCGACCACTCCCACGGAATTTCCGGGCGCCATTTTCGGCTCGCCCTTGATGTACCAAGCGCCGCTCTCGCGGGTGTTCACATAAAACAAGCCCGTGAGCGGGCTGTAGCAAGGGCTCGTCCAATTGATCGCGCCCGTGAGCGACGGATAGACGAGCGTGCCTTCGACGCTTGGCTCGATCTGCGCGGCGGGATAATCGATCGGACGTCCCTTCGCGTCGAGCCCCTTCGCCCACGTTTCTTTCGCGAATGGCACGCCGACGAGGAATTGGCCGGTCACGCGGTCGAGCACGTAGTAGAAGGCGTTGCGATTCGCGAGCGCGACGAGCTTGCGCGGCTTGCCGTCGATCGTCGCGTTGAAGAGAATGGGCGGCTCGGACGAATCCCAGTCGTGTGTTTCGTGCGGCGTGAACTGGAAATACCATTTCATTTTTCCGGTGTCCGCGTCGACCGCGATCAGCGAGCAGGTGAAGAGGTTGTCGCCCATGCGGCCCTCGCCGTTCCAGTCCGGCGCGGGATTGCCGGTGCCCCAATAGAGCGTGTTCGTTTCAGGATCGTACGAGCCGGTGTTCCACGTGGTGCCGCCGCCATTGGACCAGCTTCCGTTGGCCCAGGTATCCGCGCCGGGATCGGTGGGGCTGCGCGGAACTGTGAAGAGCCGCCACAGCAGCTTTCCATCGTTGGCATCGAACGCGCTGAGAAATCCGTGCGCGCCTGCTTCGC
Organism: uncultured Acidobacteriota bacterium; assembly: GCA_963814735.1. GTDB lineage: Bacteria > Acidobacteriota > Terriglobia > Acidiferrales > UBA7541 > Palsa-295. The sequence goes on from CAWFEC010000003.1 coordinate 58,305, forward strand.
CGCCGCCGACGCCGACGATGATCTTGCCGTTGATTGCGAGCGGCGCCTGCGTGATGGCGTAGCCGGCCTGATTATCGGCGATGCGGGTGATCCAGCGGACCAGGCCACTTTTGGCGTCGAGCGCGATGAGGCGCGCATCGATTGTGGCGACGTAGACTTTGTCGTTGAGCACGGCCACGCCGCGATTGGTGGGGAAGAGGCCGATCGCGACGAGATCGCGCGGGATTACCGGATTGTAGTGCCACAGCGTTTTGCCAGTGCGCGCATCGAGAGCCGTCACGTTGCTCGGCGGCTCCGTGACGTACATGATGCCGTCCACGACGATCGGCGTCGATTCGAGCGCGCCGCCGCCGCGCATCTGGTAGACCCACGTCATGCGGAGCGCGTTCGCGTTCTGCGGCGTGATTTGCTTCAGGCCCGAGAAGCGCTGCGACGCATAGTTGCCGCCGTACGTCAGCCAGTTCTGCGACTCTTTATCCGAGTGCAGGATGCGGTCGTACGGCACCTGCGCGATGGCCGCTGCGGGAAGCAGCAGCGCGAGCGCAATCGCAAAGTGTCTGGCGATTCTCATTGGGCTTCTCCCTTCAGGCTTGCGAGGTAGGCGACAAGATCGTCCAAGTCGCTCGCGGAAAGATTCGCGAAGCTCGGCATGAAGCTTTTTCCCGGCTCGGTCTTGATGCTCTTCAGGTCGGATTTATTGAACGAGTAGTAGTGCCCCCCCACATCTTCGATCTGGAGCGTGAACGTGTCCTCATTGATGCGGATGCCGGTGACCTCTTTTCCGCTTTTGGTCACGACGTGAGTGACAAGATAGCCGGTAAACGCACGGCGCTCGGGCAGCGCTGGATCGGCCGGCGGATGCGCTCCCGGATCGAGCAGGAAATCGTGAAAATATTTTGGCGCGCGCTCGGCGCCGATGCGCGTGAGCTGCGGGCCGAAGCCGCTGCCCTGATCGCCGATTGCGTGGCACGTAGCGCAGCCGTTCGCTTCGTACACGGCTTTGCCTTTGACGGGATCGCCCTTCACGGTTTCGTCCGCGGCGGTCGGCGAAAGGGTATGGAGGTACGCGACCACTTCCCAGGCGCGCTTGTCATTGAGATTTGAAACCGGGGCCATCCCGGTGCCGGGGATTCCATTGCGAATTACGGAAAAGACACCTTCATCACCGCGCTTTTGCGTGACGCCATGCAGATCGGGGCCGGCGGCGCCGCTGGCATCCACGCCGTGGCACTCGCCGCATTCGCCCTGAAACAGGAGCTTGCCTTCCGCGAGTTCCTCGGCCGATGGATTCTTCGCCGATTCCGGCTCGACGACCTTTTGCGGCGGGCCCTGCGGCGGCCCTTGCGGCGCGGCCGTTAGCGAAGTCCATCCGAGGCCCGCCAGCGCGATAGTCAGCGTGATGGCCAGCGCAGCCAAACACATGCGACGAATCAAGACCATGTCGTCCCCCTGCAAGATTGATTGCCCCAGCTGAATCTTACTTGAAACCTGAAGCTTTGACTGAAGATAGATACGTGCGCCGACCGCGGCAGGTTTCGTTCGTACTGCAAATTCATAATCGCGCCGGACACGAGCGCCTGCAACTATTCCAGGTTGAATACGGTCAAGTGGTGCGCGTCTCCGAAGATGAAGTTGACGAACGCTTGTCGGGACTGCTGCGAGGGGGGAGAATGGAGCTGCCTGTCGTGCTTACTCTGCAGGGTTACTCGATCTGAGTTTTGAGGAGGATGATCGTGGCTGAAAACCAATTGCCTGAGCCGAAAAACAGTTTAGTGATCCGCGTGCCGGTGTCCGCGGACGGCTATGTATCAATTTATTTTGCGAGCAAAGATGGAAGGCTTATGAACGAGAGCGAGTGGTGGCATCTGAAGCAAGTGGTCGAACTGGCCAGCGCAGTTTGCAAAAGGGCTGAAGAGAAGGCTCAAGCGGCAGCAGCCCGCGGTTGATCTATCGCACCCGGTTTATTTCTTCCCCGTAGGCCGGACAGGCTCGAGCGTTTCAGACTTCGAGAATCACGGGGAGAATCAGCGGGCGCTTCGAGGTCTGCTTGTTCAGATAGCGTTTCAGGTCAACGCGAATCTTTTCCTTGATCACGCTCCAGTCCATTTTTTCCTCGGCGCTGGATTCTTCGATGGTTTTCAGGATCACTTCGCGCGCCTTGGTGAGGATCGCCTGGCCGTCGTCGCTCGGCAGGAAGCCGCGCGTCACGATTTCGGGCGAGATTTCCACGCGGCCCGTGTGCTTGTCGATCGCGATGATCGGGACGACGACGCCATCCTCCGAAAGATGCTTGCGGTCGCGGATCACCACGTCTTCGATCTCTTCGAGCGAACCGGAATCGACCATCACGCGGCCGGCAGGAACGGGCTCGCGCTCGTAGGCGCGGCCGTCCGATGTGAATTCGAGCGGATGGCCGCTCTCGAGCAGGAAAATCTGCCCGGAAACAGCGCCCACTTGCTCGGCCAGCGCGGCGTGCCGGAAAAGATGCCGGTATTCGCCGTGCAGCGGCACAAAGAATTTCGGCCGCACCAACTGCAAAAGAATTTTCATTTCTTCCTGGCTGGCGTGGCCGGAAACGTGGATCGGCGCCGAGCGCCCGCTCTCGTAATAAACGAGAACGCGGCGGCGGAACAGATGATCGATCATGCGGAAAATCGCTTTTTCATTTCCGGGAATGATGCGCGCCGAGAGAATCACGGTGTCGTTTTCGTTGACGCTCATCAGCCGGTGATTATCGACGGCAATCCGCGAAAGCGCGGACATCGGCTCGGCCTGCGTGCCGCTGGCGAGCACCACGAGTCGCTTGGGATCGAAGCTGCGAATATCCTGCGGGCGCACCACGCTGCCATCGGGGATGCGCAGCTTGTTGAGGCCGTGCGCGATCTCGATGTTGTCCACCATGCTGCGCCCGACGAACCCGATCTTGCGTCCCACGCTTCGCGCGATATCGATCACCTGCTGAATCCGGTGCACCGAGCTCGAGAAGCACGAGACAACGACTTTTTCGGGCGCCGCGCGGAAAAGTTCTTCGAGGCGCACCACGACCGCGCGCTCGGACGGCGTGAATCCGGGGCGCTCGACGTTGGTACTGTCGCTGAAGAGCGCGAGCACGCCCTCCTGGCCATATCTCGCAAATGCGTGCAGATCGAAAGGCTTTCCATCGACCGGAGTCGGATCGATCTTGAAATCGCCCGTGTGGATGATTACGCCGACCGGCGTGCGCACCGCAAGCGCAACGCAATCGATCGTGCTGTGCGTCACGTGCAGGTACTCGACCTGGAATGGGCCGAGCGTGGTCGTTTCGCCGGGAGCGACTTCGTGCAGGCGCGCCGAATCGAGCAGGCCGTGCTCTTCGAGTTTCTTGCGCACCAGCGCGAGCGTGAATTTCGTGCCGTATACCGGCACGTTGAGGTCGCCGAGAATGTAGGGGACCGCGCCGATGTGGTCTTCGTGCGCGTGGGTGAGGATGATCGCGCGCACCATGCGCTTGTTCTGCTTGAGGTAGGTGATGTCGGGGATGACGATGTCGACGCCGAGCAGCTCTTGCTCGGGAAACATCAGGCCGGCGTCGATCACGATGATGTCGTCGCCGCAGCGAAGAGCGAGCATGTTCATGCCGAACTCGCCCAGCCCGCCGAGCGGAATGGCCCACAACGAAGAATTTGTGCTCAAATTGTTTTTCGTCCTAGAACTTCAGGCAACATCGTATCACAGCGCGATGGCGGGTGCCTGAGTGCGGCACTTGACAGGAGTTGTGCGAGCTGGAAACACGACATGCCGCGGGTGAAGCTGCGCAGCGGTACGTTCGCTGCGCTCACGGTCTTTTGGCGGGGATGAATCCCCGCCCTTCCACCGCCGCAGTGGCCCAATGTCGACTCACTCCCGGCGTCCAGCAGCATCGCCTTTGGCTCGTGCGTGGAGCACGCGCGGGCAAGCCCACGCGGCAAACAGCGGCGGCAAGCCGCCGCACTCCACACGAGGCGACTTTCGATACGAGACGTAGCGATTGCTGTGGGGTGCGGGAGCTTGATTGCCCTGAGCTTCGAAGGGCTCCCGCTGTTGGCCGCCGGGGCAAGCCCCGGTGTGCTCCACGGACGCAGCAAGAGGCGATGCAGCTGATCATTCGACAAGTGCGATGAGATGCGTGCCTTTCGCGTGTGCGTGGAGCACGCGCGGGCAAGCCCACGCGGCAAACAGCGGTGCCAAGGCACCGCACTCCACATTGCGCGCGAGCCGCGGCGATGCGTTAGCGCTACTGTTCGGTGGCGATGGCCTGTTCCACGTGGCGGCGCGCTTGGCCGATATGCTCGAGGATGCGGCCCTGAAGGCCTTGCGCCGACGGATCGTCCTCTTCCTTTGCGGCTTCATCGTGCGCGTTGTCGAGAACCTTGCCGGCTTTGTTCAGCCGGGGAATCCAGCGGAGATGCGAATCGATACCCGGATGATCGTTGAGGTCCTTGCCGTCGTCGATGCCCGCGGCTTTGAGTTCTTGAATGGCGGCGTCGATATCGGCCATGGCCTGGCGCTCCGGGTCCTGGATTCGTCCGCTATCGGGATTCGAGATCAAGGCGCGTGCGAAGCGGAGATCGGCGAGCGCATGAAGATAGTTGGCGTGCCGCTCGGGCGCAGGCTTCGCGTTCGCGAACGAAGCAAACGCAAGCACGAGCGCAAGCGCGGCCGCAGCAATCGCGAATTTCTGCATGATCCGGGTCATGGGCGTCTCCTCGAATTGTCGGGGTTTCGAGCGCCCATAATTTAGCACTGATCGGGCCGAGAAGATAAGCGTTGGGCCAAACAGTGCGATAATCGTTGCAGTTGCCGGTCAGCGCAAGGCTTGCCGAGGGCTGTACTACCCAGAATAGCACCTGACGACGAACTCCGATTGTCTGGCGCCACCCCTATTACGGCCCGCCGATTGCTGTCCACTTGTGGTCGATTACTCTCAACCGTTTTGGTTCGGTGTCTGCCGAGATGGACACCGCGCTTATCCTGGTATTTGTTCGGATGTCTTCGTTATCGATTTCGATTGTCGTTCAGCATTGCGCGACTGAACTGTACGCGATCACATCGAAGCCCGCCAAAGGCGCCTGACACGTAAGCTGGTCACATTGGCGACACCATTTCGAGGTCGTTTACAATATCCAGCCTTTGAAATATTGGTCACACCTACGATCTCCTCCGCGATCCGCACTGACCGCGAAATGGCTCGTCTGCGTCGCGTAGCTCATAAGGGGAACCGTCTTAGCACAGCAGTGCATCCGACCAGACACGTGCCGGAGTTGAAGCATGTCGAGCGGGATGGTTGGGGCTTTGCCGTGGGCAGGACACGACCGTTTATCTTGTTTTTGATCCCACCAATTCACTTTCAGTGGCTGTCTCGGGTCGTCAATCGGGCAAGTTTACGGCATACCGTGCGCGGTCGATGAAGTTGAGCTCGTGTAGAAAGTCGAGATGCGTACGTAGTTGCTGCTTTTTCACTAACGACGAACTCGGACGACTGCAAATAGAACGAATGCGATCTGAATCTATCCGGACGTCCGGGATTCGTAATCGCTGTCGAATTCGACATACAGTTCGGAAAGATTACTTGTGCGGTGTTCGCAAAATTGGGCGAAACGCCTATAGAATTACGGGCGCATGAAGAAAATTGCGATATTGGGTTCGACGGGGTCGATCGGGCGGCAATGCCTGAGCGTGGTGGATTCGCTGCCGGGGCGATTCGAGGTGGTGGCGCTGGCGGCGGGGTCGAATGTGAGGTTGGTGGCCGAGCAGGCCCTTCGCCACAAACCAACATTGGTTTCAGTGGCGACGGAAGCGGATGCCGCCGAGCTTTGCGTGCGGCTCGCGGAAGCGCGGGGCAAGAGCGCCGGCACGGGCGGCCACGCGGGCCTACCTGAGATCGTTTTTGGCGCGGAAGGAATCGAGCGCGTTGCGACGCATCCCGATGCGCAGACGGTCGTCTCGGCGGCGGTCGGCGTGGTCGGATTGCCTGCGACATACAAGGCGATCGAGCTGGGGCGCGACATCGCGCTTGCGAACAAGGAAGTGCTGGTGGCGGCGGGCGAAGTGGTGATGGCGGCGGTGGCGCGGCATCGCGTTGCGCTGCTGCCGGTCGATAGCGAGCACAACGCGATCCACCAGTGCCTGCGCGCCGGGGAGCATCGCGAGGTGAAGCGGCTTGTTCTAACGGCATCGGGCGGCCCATTCCGCAAGACGCCGATCGCGCGGCTCGGCAAAGTGACGCCCAAGCAGGCGCTGGCGCACCCCAATTGGAATATGGGCCGGCGCATCACGATCGATTCCGCCACGCTGATGAACAAGGGCTTCGAAGTGATCGAGGCGTGCTGGCTCTTCGGCGTAAGCCTCGACAAGATCAAAGTCGTGATCCACCCGCAGTCGACGATTCACTCGATGGTCGAGTTCGTCGATGGGTCGATCGTGGCGCAGCTTGGGCCAACCGATATGCGGATGCCGATTCAATACGCGCTAACGTTTCCGGATCGAGTTGCATCTAATCACTGGGAGCTCGATTGGTCGGCCTTGAAAAAGCTCGACTTTGCGGAAGTGCCCGCGCGAAAGTTCCCGTGTTTGGAGCTCGCGAAAGCGGCAATTCGCGAGGGAGGGCCGCTGCCATGCGCGCTAAATGCGGCGGACGAAGTGGCCGTGGCTGCGTTTCTGGATCGCAAGCTGCCGTTTCTGGGAATAGCGGCAGTGGTCGAAGGAGTGCTGGAGCACATGCCGCGAAGCCCGCTGCGCAGCATCAGCGACGTGGTCGCGGCGGACGCGGAAGCGCGGCGGCTGGCGCATCTCGAGATCAAGAAGCTTTCCGGGCGCGGCGCGAAACGCCTTTCGCACTGACTGATATGGATCTGGGAGCGCAGAAAACGCAGCGGTATGCTTTTGGGTACCGAGCCCGCTTTGGGCGCATTTTCAAATGGAAATGAATTCTGTAGAATGAGTGATCGGCTAAATCCAACCCAACCGAATTGAGGGATTCATGGAAGCTGTCGGTTTTTTGCGGGCGATCGTCGCCGGCGCCATCGTATTGGGCGTCCTGGTCCTGGTGCATGAGTGGGGACATTTCATCGCCGCGAAACTCTGCGGCGTTCGCGTGGACGTCTTTTCGATCGGCTTCGGCAAGCGTCTGTGGGGCGTGAAGCGCGGCGACACGGATTATCGCGTGAGCGCGCTGCCGCTCGGCGGCTACGTGCGGATGGCCGGAGACAATCCCGTCGAAGAGCGAACCGGCGCTGCTTACGAATTTCTGTCGCGCCCGCGCTGGCAGCGTTTCCTGATCGCGATCGCCGGGCCCGCGATGAACATCCTCGTGACGTTGCTGATTTTCTGGGGCATTTTTTCGTCCGTGGGCATCCCGTACGTGCCGCCCACGATCGACCAGGTGCAGGCGGGCTCAGCCGCTGAAAAGGGCGGGTTGAAGTCGGATGACGTAATCGTCTCGATCGACGGCAAGTCCGGCCGGACGTCGGCGGACTCGGTGGCCGCGATTCGCAGCTCGAATGGACAACCGATTCATCTGATCGTCAAGCGCGACGGCAAAGATGTGTCGCTGACAATTTCGCCCGTACATCAAAAGGCGCCGGACGGCACGATGACGTGGATGATCGGCGCGGGGATCGTCTCGCAAGAAGGCCGAGAGCGCGAAGGATTCTTCGCCGGGGCGCAACACTCCGTCCGGGAAACTATTTACGACACGCGCCAGATCGGGCAGGTGCTCGCCGGCCTCTTCAATGGCAAAGTTTCGGTGCACGATCTGGCGGGGCCGGTGGGAATCGTCCAGCTATCGGGCGAAGCCGCAAAATCGGGCCCGATGACGCTGCTGCGATTGACAGCGCTGATCAGCCTGAATCTTGGCCTGCTGAATCTGCTGCCGATACCGATTCTGGACGGCGGGTGGGTGCTGATGCTGGCGATCGAGGGCTTGCTCCGGCGCGAGCTGAGCTTGGCGTTCAAGGAGCGGTTCGTGCAGGTGGGGCTCGTTTTTTTGCTGAGCGTCTTCGCCTTCGTGATGTATAGCGATGTTCTGCGCGTGATTCAGACCCGCGGGCACTAGAGCTCGTCTCCGGGTAGCGTCCTAATTTCAGATCAAGACAATCCCGTTTTTGCAGGCTACATTGGTAGCCGTAGCACGCCCCTCGGGTGCCATGGCGTGTTCGGGGCGCGGGCGGGCACTGCGATTTCTTCTGCTATACTGTGATTACAACATGTCTGCTACGCCAGAACATCGCGTTTCAACGGGCGAGCGCATCAACGCGCAGGAACCGGACGGCAGCCTCCAGCGCGAGCTGCGCGGGCGCGGCATCCGGCTCACGAAGCAGCGCCGTGTGGTGCTGCAGGTGATCGAATCGGCATCGCGCCACATGGACGCCGAGGAAATTCTCGGGAACGCGCAGCAGATCGACAAGGACATCACGCGCGTCACCGTCTACCGCACGCTCGACCTGCTCAAGCGCCAGGGCCTGATCGACGAGCTCGATCTGCTCCACCTGCGCGGCCATCGCCACTACTACGAAAGCCACGGCCCGCGGGACCACATTCATGTCGCGTGCATCCGCTGCGGGAAGGTGCGCGAGGTGGAAAGCCCGCTCTACGAAGAGCTGAAGCAGCAGATTTCGCGCGATTGCGGGATCGAGATTACCGTGGCGCGCACCGAAGTCGGTGGAATCTGCGACGATTGCCGCGCCAAGGCATAACGACGCGCCGCGTCGCTGTGTTTGTTGGGATATAGCCCGCGTGGAACAGAGTCTTCTAACTGCCGATTATCCCGCACCCGGCCAAGAGGTGCGCCCCGCGACATACCGCGCAGGTGGGCGCACATACGCCGTCCTTTCAATTCCCGCCGTTGTTGCGGTCCTATCGCTTTCGGATTTGCAGGCGGGTTCAAGCACAACGAATCGTCTAACCATGGAATTGGTGGCGGGCTCCCTGATCTGGATGGTTCTTGTGGTGTGCGTCTGCAGAACCATTCGCCTTGAAATCACGGCCGATTCGATCACCTATTCGACACTCTGGCGGAAAGTTCGCAGAATCCACTTCTCGGACATTGGATCAGCCGCGATGATTGACTACCACGACGAGAGCGCTGGCCGCAGCCATCGTAGAGACCTCAGGACCTGGAACCTGATCCTCACCCCCAAGCCGCATGTCGGTGGAAGCACGCTGAAGATTCCGCTCACGTGGATCAATCGGAACGCATACGAAGAAATCTGCCGCGTACTTGCACCAGCGCGGTGTACGCCTGATTAGTCTCCGGGAATCGCAACGTGCGGCTACACGCGGATGGCCGCGAAATAGCGGCGGGCTTCCTCGATATCCATCAGGACTTGGCTGCGCAGGGCGTCCGGGCCCGAGAATTTCTGCTCGTCGCGCAGGCGTGCCCAGAAGCGCACTTCCATCCTTCCGCTGGTGAGATTCTCGGCGAAATCGAAGAGGTGCGATTCGATGGTGATGTGGCCGCCGTCGAAAGTGGGGCGCATGCCGACGTTGGTGGCGGCGCGATAGGTTTTCTCCTGCACCGTGACTTCCGTGGCGTAGACGCCATTCTTGGGGAGCATTTCCTGCTCGGTTGAGAGATTGAGCGTTGGGACGACGAGCTTTCTGCCCTGGCCGGTGCCGGTGCGAATTTCGCCGAGCAGCGCATAGGGCCGCCCGAGCAGATTGCGCGCGTCTTCGACGCGCCCTTCGCGCAGCGCGCCGCGAATCGCGGTGCTCGATACGACGATGCCGTCCTGGATCACCGGTGGCAAGGTCTTCACATCGAAATTCCAACGCTGCCCGAGTTGAGCGAGCATTTTTACATCTCCCGCTTGCCCGTGGCCGAAACGGAAGTCGCCGCCGACCAGCACCGTGCGAGCATGCAGGGTATCGACGAGGAAGCGGCGAGCGAAATCTTCCGGAGCCACCGAAGCAAGCTGGGTATCGAAGCGGAGAACCAAGGCGGCGTCGATGCCAAGTTGCCGGATCGCGTCGAGGCGCTGATCGAGCGTCATGAGCAGCGGCGGAGCCTCTGCCGGGCGCAGGACGCGCGCGGGATGCGGGAAGAACGTCAGCACAACCGATTTGCAATCGGCTTGGCGAGCGAGTTCGTGGATGGTGGCGAGGACGCGCTGATGCCCGAGATGGACGCCGTCGAAATTGCCGACGGTGACGACGGTAGGTTCGCTCGGTTGGCCGAAAAGCGCAGCCCACTCCGCCTCGGAATGCGCGATCGCGAAAGGCATCAGAGCGGCACCTCGAATTCGAGGCCATCGTACGCGAGGCGCACGTTTTCGGGTAGGCGCGCGTTGGCGTCGGCGTGGCCAAGATCGTGGCAAATGTGCGTGAACCACGCGTGCTTCGGCTTTAGCTCGCGGACCAGCGCGAGCGACTGCTCGACGGTCGAGTGCGTCGGATGCGGAACGTAGCGCAGCGCGTCGAGGATAATGTGATCGAGATTTTGCAGCAGCGCCTTCGAGCTTTCCGGCACGCGACTGAAATCGGTAAGGTACGCCACGCTGGCGATGCGGAATCCGAGCACGGGCTGCGAGCCGTGCATCGCCGGCACGGGGATGATTTTCGCGCCGAAGAGATCGAACGGGCCGTCGATCTCGTGAAGCGCGACGAGCGGCACGGTGCTTTCGGCGGGCGCTTCATCGAAGATGTAGGCGAACTGGCGGCGAAGCAGCGCGAGCGTTTCGGGAGCGGCGTACAGCGGCACGACGCCCTTTTGCTTCAGGTTGAACGGGCGAATATCGTCGAGGCCGAGGATGTGGTCGGCGTGCGCGTGCGTGTAAATCACGGCGTCGAGGCGATCGATGTGGGCGCGCATCGCCTGGTAGCGGAAATCGGGCGTCGTGTCGATCACCACATTATGCCCGCCGTAGGTGAGCAGCACGGAAGGGCGCGTGCGCTTGTCGTGCGGGTCGGAGGATTCGCAGACGGCGCAGTGGCAGCCGAGCGTCGGCACGCCCATCGACGTGCCCGATCCCAGGACCGTCAATTTCAGAGATGACATGAACTCGGAGGAAGGGTTGCGAACTGCATCGTCGGATGCCCGGCCTTGCCCTTTGGCGCGCCCGTTTCAGATTGCTGCTAGCGCTTTACAGCCTTGTTGGCCATGGCTTCGGCCGCGGCCTTCGAAAGTTCCATGAAACTCAGCTTCAGGCTGCCAAGAACTTCGATCAAGAGATCTTCGTCCGCCTTGGCCAGATTGCCGCGCGTCTTCTCGCGCAAGACGTCCAGCATGTCGATCATTTCGCGCGCGCCTTCGAGATCGAGAAACGGCTGGCCCGTGCGCGGATCGGCCATGCCGCCGAGCATCGCGGCTGCGTTGCGCGTGAGAAAATCGACCAGCATCTGGAAATTGCGCGAGGGAGGAATTGTCTCCGCATCAGCGGCCTCGGTTTCGCCAGCTGGCGCAGCGGGAGCGGCCCCTGTGGGGGCCGGAGAAGCGGGCTTCGACGATTGCGGCTGCGGCGCGGGCTTGCGGGACTTGGCCGCCTCTTCCTCGCGGCGTTCCTGCTCGACGGCATCCTTGCGGAGTTCGCCGTCTTCGGTGAAAAGACGCCGGTCGACGACCTTGAAACCTTCATCCTGCTTGGGATCGGGCACGTGGTGTCCTCAAAGTTGCGCGATGCCTGAATTGAAATTCTAGCATCGGCGTGGGTGAGCTACAAGCGAACGCCTGCGTGATAGGGACCTAATTTCAGATCAAGACAATTCTCGCTTTTTTGCAGGCTACCTTGGTGGACCTAGCACGCTGTTCGGGTGCCATGGCGTGTTCGGGGCGCGGGCATATGGGGGAACGGCGCGGAGGCAAGCGGCGGTTGCGGGTGGCCCTGATGGCTTGTACATTAGCGTGTTTCTGGAGAGGCGGCGAATTCTCATGGCGAAACGACGGCGAGCGTCGCGAGGGCAGCGCGCGAAAAAGGCAAAAGCATCGGCGGGGCGCTCGCGGGCGAAGATTCGGATCACGGCGCGCGACCGGGCTGCGGGGAAATGGTTCGAGAAGCTTGTGGCGCTGCAGGCGCGGCTGCGCGGGCCGGGCGGGTGTCCCTGGGACCACGAGCAGACGCACGAATCGCTGCGGCGATTCCTGATCGAAGAAGCGTACGAAGTGCTCGACGCGATGGAGGAGGGCGGCCCGAAGGAATTTGCCTCCGAGCTGGGCGACCTGCTGCTGCAGGTGGTGTTTCATTCGATTTTGGCGGAGGAGACGGGCGCGTTCACGATTTCGGATGTGATCGAATCGGTGCATACGAAGATGGTGCGGAGGCACCCGCACGTCTTCGGCGATGTGAGCGCGAAGACTTCGGGCGAGGTGCTGAAGAATTGGGAGCAGATCAAGCGCGAAGAGCGCGCGAAGGAGGGAAGCGCCGCCGAGGATTCCATTCTGGCCGGCGTGCCGCGCTCGCTGCCGGGCGTCCTCGAGGCGCAGGAGCTGACCAAACGCGCAGCGAAGATCGGCTTCGATTGGGAGAATCTCGCCGGCATTCTCGAAAAGCTCGACGAAGAGAAACGCGAGCTTTCGGCTCTGATGCCGGCTGAGCGGGCGGGTTTGAAACCCGCCCCTACGAAGGAAAAATCGGCGCACAGGCTGGAAGAGGAAGTTGGCGACCTGCTCTTTACCGGAGTGAATATCGCGCGATTCCTGGGCGTCGATTCGGAGATCGCCTTGAAGGCGGCGAACCGGAAATTCAAGCGGCGATTCCATTGGATGGAATCGGCGGCCGCGAAGCAGGGCGCCCAGTTTTCGGATTTGTCGCGCGAGCGGATGGAGGAGCTGTGGGAAGAATCGAAGGCCCACGAGTCTGCCTCGAAAGCGCGATGAGCCCGAGGGCGGCCGCGCCATAAGGCTGCCTTATATTTCCAGCAAACACTATAAATTGGACGCGGCGCCTCGCGGCAACGCCTAATGGATGCGGGAGGAGCTGCCCGAATGGGAACGTCGCCGGAAGTGAATCTGTGGTCGTCGGCCGAGCATGCGCTTGAATATCTTCGCCGCGCGGATTCGATTCCGCACCGCGTGGAAGGCGAAGCGACGTTGCTCGAGTTCATTCCGACGAGCGCGAGGCGCATTCTCGATCTGGGCAGCGGTGCGGGGCGGCTGCTGGCGCTGGTGAAGGCTGCGCGGCCGCGGGCGGAATTCGTGGCGCTGGATTTTTCGCCCACGATGCTCGCGGAGCTGCACAAGCTCTTCGGCAATGACCCCGCCGTGAAGATCGTCGCGCACGACTTCGATCGGCCGCTCCCAGCGATGGGGCGATTCGATGCCGTGGTTTCGAGCTTTGCGATTCACCACGTGCCGCACGAGCGGAAGCGGGCAATCTATCAGGAAATATTCGCGATGCTCTCGCCGGGTGGCGTATTTTGCAATCTCGAGCACGTGGCGTCCCCGACTCCGGCTCTGCATCGCGCCTTTCTCGATGCGCTCGCGTCCGGGGACGAGGATCCGTCGAATAAGCTGCTCGATCTCGAAACGCAGCTGGCGTGGCTGCGCGAAATCGGATTCGAGGACGTCGATTGCCACTGGAAGTGGCGCGAACTGGCGCTGTTCGCGGGAGTCAAGCCGTCACGATAGCGGGTTCGCACAGGCAGGATCGTCTGCGCCACTTTCCGTCGCCGTCACGAATGCGCCCGCCGCACGCGACAGATCCGGCTGCACTTGGCGCGAAATCCCGTATACTTTCCTTCACTGAAAATGAGCTCGCCGCGCGCCATTCCGGAGATCGTCGTGCGCCACTGCACCACCCTCGAGGAATTCGAGGAGGCCGTGCTTATCGAGCACGCCACGTGGGGCAAGGACATTTCCGTCGTGTCGTCGATTTTCGTGGTCGCGCGTCATACCGGCGGACAGGTGCTCGGCGCCTTTGACGGCAAGCGCATGCTCGGGTTCACGCTGGCGCTGATCGGCGTGCGCCGCGGCGAGACGTTCCTTCACTCGCACATGACCGCGGTGCTGCCCGAGTTTCGCGATTACGGCATTGGACGCCGGCTCAAGTTGTTTCAACGCGAAGATGCGCTGAAGCGCGGGATCAAGCTGGTCGAATGGACGTTTGATCCGCTGGAGCCGAAGAACGCGCACTTCAACACGATGCGCCTTGGCGCCGTGGCGCGGCGGTGGATTCCGAATTGCTACGGCGTCACCGAAAGCCCGTTGCACGGCAGCCTGCCGACCGACCGGCTGGTGGCCGAATGGCGGCTCGATTCCGAGCGTGTGAAGTCCATCGTAGCGGACAATCGAATGCCGGTGAGCGGAGCGGCTGAACGCATCGAGTTTCCAGCGGATTTTCCGCGGATCAGGGACACGAATCTCGCGGCAGCAACCCGGATTCAGTCGAAGGTGCGCGATTGCTTTGTGGCTTTGTTTGCGAAGGGCTACGTAGCGACGGGCATCGAGACGCGCGATGGCGTGGCAACCTACGTTCTGGAGCCTCGCGGCGAGATCGCAGGGCTTAGCCTTCCAGAACTGACGGAACACTAAGGAACGAATGCGAGTTCACAAAATCACGCTGCGCGAGATTCACCTCCGGCTGCTTTCGCCGTTTCAGACCAGCTTCGGCACCACCGACCTGCGGCGAATCCTGTTGGTCGAGGCGGAGGCGGACGGGGGCACCTCGGGCTGGGGCGAATCGACGGCGGGCGAGCATCCGTTCTATTCGTACGAATCGATCGAGACGGCCTGGTACATCCTGCGCGACTATCTCTGGCCCATCGTCCGCGGCAGGGAAATCGCGTCGGCGTCGGAAGTGCTGGGATTGTTCGGGCAAGTGCGCGGGCACAACATGGCGAAAGCAGCGCTCGAGACCGCGCTATGGGACATCGAAGCGAAGCAGAAAAACATGCCGCTCGCGAAACTGCTCGGCGGCACGCGCGCAGAAATTCCCTGCGGCGTATCGATCGGCATCCAGCCCACGATGGACAAGCTGATCGGGAAGGTCGAGGAAGCGCTGGCCGCCGGATACCAGCGCATCAAAATCAAAATCAAGCCGGGAACGGACGTCGCGCCGGTGCGGACGCTGCGCGAGCGCTTTCCGCGCGTGCGGCTGATGGCGGATGCGAATTCGGCGTACACGCTCGAGGACGCGCCGCTGCTGAAGAAGCTCGACGCGTTCCACTTGATGATGATCGAGCAGCCGCTCGGCTGCGACGACATCTATTCGCACGTGCAGCTGCAGCGCCAGCTCGAAACGCCGATCTGCCTCGACGAGTGCATCCACGACGCGGAAAACGCGCGCGCCGCAATCGAATTGCGCGCCTGCCAGATCATCAATATCAAGCTCGGGCGCGTGGGCGGGCACACGTCAGCGCGTCAAGTACACGACATCTGCCAGGCCAACTCGATTCCGGTATGGTGCGGCGGGATGCTCGAATCGGGGATCGGGCGCGCGCACAACATCGCGATGTCGTCGCTCGCAAATTTCTCGCTTCCCGGCGATGTTTCGGCGAGCAAACGCTACTGGGCGGAAGACATTATCGAGCCCGAGGTTGAAGTATCGGCGCAGGGGACGATCCGAGTGCCTTCAGCGCCTGGCATCGGGTACGCGCCGCGCGTCGACCGCATCGACGCGCTGACGAAGCGCCGCGAAGTCCTCGAATAGCCGTTGGCGCGCACACCCATCACCGAGAGTACGAGCGCGCGGGCACAAACTGTGGAAGCGCGCCGGCCGAGCGGGCTTTTGCTTGGCGCGAGCCTCGTACTGATCCTCCTGCTCTGGTCCTTCAATTACACGGCGGGAAAAATCGCGCTGCGGCACATGAGCCCGTGGACGCTTGCGCCGATGCGAATCGAGCTGGCGGCGCTTCTGATGCTCGCGCTCCATTTCATACGCCGCGAGCGCGCCCGTTTCCAGCGGCGCGATCTGTGGATGTTTGCCTACCTCGGGTTTCTCGGAGTGTTCTTGAATCAGGGCTGCTTCATGGTGGGCTTGAACTACACGACCTCGGAGCGCTCGGTGCTGCTGAAGGCGCTCGGGCCGATTCTGATCCTGGTGTTTGCGCGCGTGCTGAAGCTCGAGGCGTTCACCACGACCAAGATCGCGGGCATGGCGCTGGCGTTTTTCGGAGTGATGCTGCTCGAGACGGAAGGCGGGCACGTGGGCCACACATCGCCGATGATCGGCGATGCCGTCACCTTCGTAAGCACGATCAGCTTTGCGGTCTACAGCGTGCTCGGCAAAAAGATGTTAAGCGCATCGCGAGCGGAAAAATATGACTCCATTTCCCTCAACGCCTTCATCACCGTCGCCGCGGCCGTGATGCTGCTGCCGCTGGCCGTGCAGCAGGCGGTCACGCTCGATTGGAAAAGCGTGGGCTGGGTGGGCTGGGGCGCGCTGATCTACATGGCCGTCGGCAGCTCGGTGGCGGCGTACACGCTGTTCTACTGGGTGCTGAAACATCTGGACGCGTCGCGCGTGGCGGTCATCAACTACATTCAGCCGTTCCTCGTGATTATCCTGTCGATGCTATTTCTCGGCGAGCATCCGACGGGCCATCTGATTTCGGGCGGCGTGTTCGTGCTCGTGGGGGTCTACTTCGTCGAGAGAGTTTCGGCGGGCGGAGCGCGACTAAAGGAAAGTCAAGGCCCGGAGGCGGCGTGAACCTCCGGGCCCGCGAAAACTGCGAAGATCGAACAGCGTTAACGATTGCCAGCGGCTACTGCGCTGCGGGCGCCGGCGCCGTCATTTCGCAATCGATCTGAATCGCCAGTTCGTCGCCAACCATCCCCGGATCGGCGGCCACGCCGAAATCCTGGCGGTTGATGGTCAGGGAAGCGGCGGCGCCGCGGCGGAATCCGCCCGTCCTGCTCATGGGGTCCTTGCGCGGAGCGCTGAGGGCGCCCACGTTGAGCACGGCTTCCTTGGTGACGCCGCGGATCGTGAGGTTGCCGGTGACCTTGTAGCCGTCGCCAGTCTTCTCGACCTTCGTCGACTTGAACGTGATGGTGGGGTACATCGCGACGTCGAGGAAGTGCTCGCTCTTGAGGTCGTTATCGCGCATCGCGACGCGCGTATCGATCGAGGTCGCGTCGATCGTGACGTCGACGCTCGAATTCGCCGGGTCCTGATCGTCGAGCGTAACCGTGCCGGTGGTCTTCGTGAAATCGCCCTGCACGTTCGAAATCCCCAGGTGGCGAACCGTGAACTGCGCGTTGGTGTGATTGGGATCGAGCGTCCAGGTCGTGGTCGCCGCAAACGCCGGGACCGCCAAAATTGCAGCCAGTCCAAAAGCCATTGCAAACCTCTTCATCTGGTGCCTCCTAGAAAAACGCTGAAATTTTCAGTCGCTCGCAACGACGCGTGCCGCGCAAAGCGCCTTCGTCGCTTCGCAGCGGCGGGCCGAAGCCCCGCGGGGCCCCTGGTCCGGGCGAGAGTATATACCAGGTTGCGCCGCCGCCCGAATAGCAGATGAGAGTGAGATAGGAAGTCGGTCAGCTTTCGGGGACTTCCCGGGAGCCCTGGCGTAACGAAAATTGCGTGTATTCGGAGCGGCGTCAGGTGTACAAGGGTGCCTGCTTGAGCGGTCCCAAACGAAAATCCTGCAAAGGGGAAAACGCCGATGGCTTCGACGATTGATTTGCTATTCGATCAGTACGATCGCGGGGGCATGACGCGGCGGCATCTTGTCCAAGCGCTGGCCGCATTGGTCCTGCCGGCGAGGATCCTGGCCCAGGGCGCCGCGCCGGCTCCCGCTCCGATTGTTCCCGGCCTCGGCGTCAACCACATCGGGCTCACGGTGAGCGACGTTGAGCAGTCGTTCGCTTTCTATCAGAAATTATTCGGAGTCACCAAAGGCTGGCCGGCAACGAATGCCGGAACGGGGATTCACCTCGATCTGCCGAGCGGGTACATCAGCGTCGATTCCGTCGCCGAAAAAAAGGGCGTGATCACGCATTTCTCCATTGCGATCGACCATATCGATCAGGATTCCTCGAAAATTCTCGCCGACAAAATCAACAGCGAGCTGCCGAATGCCAAGGCGCGAGCCGCGTTTCAGGCAAACGACGGAGTATCCACGGTCAATCTCATCGATCCGGACGGCATTCACGTGCAAATCTCGCCCAAAAACGGGCGCTAGACGAAATTCGAGGCTGCACACCGAGCGCGCGACTGAAACTGACGCGCGTTGACACGACTCGGGGCGCATGCTACGTTCCGCGACGGAATGACGGAGGCGACAACGTCGCGGCGCAAGCGCATTGCGGTGATCCCCGGCGATGGCGCGGGCAAGGACGTTATCCCCGAGGCCGTGAAGGTGCTGAAGGCGGCAGCCGCGCGCGGCGGGCGCGAGGTTGAGCTGACGGAATTCGATTGGGGCGCGGATCGCTACCTGCGCGACGGCACCACGTTGCCTGAAGGCGCCGTCGAGATGTTCCGCCGCGAATACGACGCGATCCTCCTCGGCGCGCTCGGCGATCCCCGCGTTCCCGGCAACCAGCACGGCGCCGATATCCTGCTGGGCCTGCGATTCAAGCTCGATCTCTATGCGAATGTGCGCCCGTGCGTCCTTTTCGATCGCCGGCTCACGCCCCTCAAAGATCGCGCCGAAAAAGATATCCAGATCACGGTGTTTCGCGAAAACACCGAGGGCGCCTACGTCGGCATGGGCGGATTTTTCAAGAAGGGAACCGCCGACGAAATCGCGACGCAGGAAGACATCAACACGCGCAAAGGGGTCGAGCGGATTCTGCGCTACGCCTTCGAATTCGCGCGCGCGCGCGGCTTGAAGCGCGTCTGCATGAGCGACAAGGCCAACGCGCTCGCTTTCGGCCACGATCTCTGGCAGCGCGTCGTTCGCCGAGATGCGCCGCGAATATCCCGAGATCGAATCGAGCCACATGTACATCGACAATCTGCTGATGCAGATGGTTCGCGACCCGGCGCAATTCGACGTGATCGTGACGTGCAATCTCTTTGGCGACATCGCGAGCGATCTCGGCGCGCAGCTTGCGGGCGGGATCGGGCTCGCGCCTTCGGGGAATATTCATCCGGGGCAGGTTTCGATGTTCGAGCCGGTGCACGGCTCGGCGCCGACGATCGCTGGGAAGAACATCGCGAATCCGATGGGCGCGGCGCTGGCTGCGGCGATGATGTTCTCGTATTTCGGCTGGGCGGCGGAGGCGCAGCGGATCGAGGATGCCGTCCGCAGCGCGATCCGGGAAGGCAAAACAACGGCGGATCTCGGCGGCCCGCTCGGCACGCGCGAGGTCGGAGACTGGCTCGCGAATCACGTGGCGCGCTGATTGGGCGCTCGCCACTGCGACATTGCGTTTTGCTCTTCTCGCTCTTTTTCTTTATCCTGTTCTAGACTTCCTGAGATACATGGGCCGCATTTATGGAGGACTTATTCCGATGTCGTGTAGAAACGCGTTGCTCGCAACCTTCGCGCTGCTGCTGGTAGCGCTGCCCGCTGCCAGCCAGGCGACGAAGCCGGCCTCCGATCCCGCGGCCCCGGCTGTCGCCACTTCGTCCGAGAATGAGGCGCTTCTGAAGTCGACCGAAGCATTCGTGCGAAAGCTTTTCGCCTGGGGTCCGGAGATCAAGGTGAAGCTCGGCCCGCTTGCCCAATCGACGGCATCTGATTTCTATGTCGTTCCCGTCGAGGTGACGCTGAACGACCAGAAGGAAAACGGCGAAGTCTTCGTGAGCAAGGACGGGAAGACGCTGCTGCGCGGCGAGATTTTCGATATGCACGCCGATCCATTCGCCGACAACGCGGCCAAGATTCAGTTGGAAGGCAGCCCGTCCAAAGGCCCCGCCGATGCGAAGGTGACCGTGGTTGAGTTCGCCGATTTCGAATGCCCGCACTGCCGCGAGCTTTACGAAAGCTTGCAGGCGATCGAAACGAAATATCCGCAGGTGCGTTTCGTCTACAAGAATTTCCCGCTCACCACAATTCATCCCTGGGCCGAAACTGCGGCTATCGGCGCGCGCTGCGCCTACGAGCAGTCGCCCGAAGCATTCTGGAAGGTTCACAACGCGATCTTCGACGATCAGGATGTGATCTCGGCCGAAAATATTTGGGACAAGCTGGTGTCGTACGCATCGCAGGCCGGGCTGAACGCCGATACGTACAAGGCGTGCCTCTCGTCGGCTGGCGCGCAGAAAGCTGTCGATGCGGAGCACGCCGAGGGCGTGGCGCTAGGAGTGAACAGCACGCCCACGGTCTACGTCGATGGGCGGCCGCTGGCCGGGGGCGATCCGCAAACGCTCATGCAGTACATCGACTTCGAACTCGCCGCGCACGGAGAGCCGAAGAAGTAAGCGAGCCCTCCGTTTCACGGTGCCTGCGCCGCCATATGCTCGCGTGAGCAATCGATTTTCGGCGATGCGCACATTGTGCGCTCCCGGTGTCCGCGCTATTTGATAGACTCGAAGTCTCCCCAGCCTGATCTCTTCTTCGAAAGGACTATCCACGTGAAAATTCTCGGAGCAATTTTCTTGTTCGTAGGCTTTGCCTGTGCGGCAAAGGCGGACACGATTCTGCTGAAGAACGGCGATCATCTCACCGGCACCATCGAGCATTCCGATGCGAAGCAACTTACGCTGAAGACGGATTACGCCGGAGAGATCACCCTGCAGGTGTCCGCGGTGAAGCAGATTGTGTCTGAGGCGGCGGTCGTCGTTACCACAAAGGACAAGAAGACCGTGACCGGCAAGCTGAATATGGAGGACGCGAACCTCGACGTCGCAACGGCGAACGCCGGCACGGTCACGGTGCCGCTCGGCAACGTAACCATGGTGCGCTCCGAATCCGAGCAGGCAGCCTACGAGCATTCGCTCCATCCGGGGTTCACCGAGAACTGGAATGGCGCGGCGACCGTCGGATTCTCGCTGGCGCGCGGCAATAGCAACACGACGAACCTTGCGATCGGCTTCAACGGAACGCGCACGACCCTGAACGACAAGTTGCTGACTTATGCCACGTCGATCTACGCCTCGAACAACACATCCGGCACGGGTGGCGTCACTGCCGACGACATTCGCGGCGGCGCGCGCTACGACCACAATATCGCCTCGCGAGCCTTCGCATTCGGCAGCGCGGATTACGAATACAATGATCTTCAGGACTTGAACCTGCGTTCGATCTATAGCGGCGGCTTCGGCTACCACGCAATCAAGCAGCCGAATATGACGCTCGACTTGTTGCTCGGCGGCAACTACACGCGCGAGTCGTATTCCGCGAACGCCTCGACCCCGGCCGTACAGCGCAACATCGCAGGCGTAACCGCGGGCGAAGATTTCATGCGCAAGCTCGGCAAGACGACCACGGTGAACGAGCAGTTCTATTTCTACCCCGATCTGAGCAACACGGGCCAGTACCGCTTCGCGTTTGATATGGGACTGGACACGAAAATCAACAAATGGCTCGGCTGGCAGACGACGGCCAGCGATCGTTTCCTGAGCGACCCGATTCCCGGCACGCTGCGAAACGACCTGATCCTCACGACGGGCCTGAATCTCTCGTTCAAGGACTAGGGATTAGGTCGAGCGGCGACGGCGTCTCGATGACCCCGTCATTCGATTGATCTGGCGCAAGATCTGGTCAGCGCTCGGCGTCGCAGCCGACTTTTCATCCGTGGAAAAGTACGCCTGCCAATCGATATCGGGGAAACCCATGCGCGTGGCCTGCGCGGGCAGTTGTTCGCGCAGCGTTTGCGGATCGCGAGAGGCGAGGCGCTGGATCGCAGCGTACACCAGCTCGTGCTCGACATCCCGCCATGTGTATTCGCGCAACGAGCGCGCGATCTTGGCCCACGCAGCACGCGTCAGCGTGACTCGGCAAAGCTCGCGCAGCACGCGGCGCTCGAGATCGACAGGATCGGCGGAGGATTCGCGCAAACGCGCGCCAAGCGACGGGGAACGGCGCATGCGGCCATTCTAGCTGTGGCTTTGAACCCGCGGCAAACACGAACGCACAGAAAGGGCAGTCGGCGAACAGTTGTAGCGGAGCTTGAATCAGCCGCGGAAATACGCGATTAGGCGGCGTTCGTGGCAACTACCGGGCGGACGAAATCGATCCGGTCGATGCTGGCGGCGATGCCGTAGATGGGCGTCAATTCACCCTCCACCGCCGCGACCCGCAGGGCCTTGGCACTCGCGCGAACTAGGACGGAGGCACCGCGGTCCTTGTCCGTTGGCAGAGCAAACGTGAGTTCCATGCCCGCGCCGGGCTCTACCGATACATTCGACTGGAAGTAGATGCCAGACCGCGAGATGTCGCGAAGCTGCGCCGTATGGAACTCCGCCGGTCGCTTGCGCGAAATGCAAACCTGCAAAGGCAGATAGACTTCGTATCGACGAGCTTTTCTGCGTTCCCCCATCGGATCCCCCTAAACCCTTCGTACGTGCAAGACCTGTGCCAGGTCGGACCCGAAGTGGCTGCTGAATACACGGGGGTTAGCCAAGTCCCAGGACGACAATTTGACACGAATCAGGGAAAAATTTCCTGGTATAGGAAATAGCTGCACGACCAGGAAGGGGTGGGAGATCCAGCCCATCAGCGGCCCGGCGATCCGTTTCGAAGCCCCTACAGCACGGGGTCGTGCAGCACGGACTGGCCCTCAGCCTCGGTCAGAAGGCCCTTCCCAATCAGCAGTTGCACCAAGCGAACGACCATGGCGTGGTCGCCGCTGCTGCTGGAACGCGGGGTCCTCTTTTCGCGCCGAAGCTCGACTGGCGGAATATAGCGCCCGCCCGTGAGTTCGGTGAGCCAGGTTTCCAGCTGTTGCTGTTGCGTCGTGTCGAGAGATTCGAATCCGATGCCCATTCCAAGGCCGTCCTGCGAATACACGACGTTGCCTTCGCACTGGAAGTGCGTCTGGCCCTTGCGGACGCTCACGTGAACTTCCGAGCCAATCGGCAGCGGAGATAGCGTGTCGACAAAGCATCCGCCGGGTCCCAAATCCGTGGTTCTGGTGGAGAATCGCGCGCCCGTTGCCATATCGACGACCTCGGCCGACGCAGTGAAGATGTGACGGTCTGCGCCGCGGCGCTCAGCCTCCGCCGTGCCGGTTTCCCGCGTGGCCCCACCCGACGAGTATTTCTTCTGACCCTTGTCGTGCATCGTATTCGCTACCTGCTTTCCGTTTTCGTGCTTGGGATGCTTCTCGTCCGGGAACGGAGGGCGGACGACCGGTATACGGATATTGTCTCCAGCGATCCGATTCCCGACAAGCGCAATCCCGGGTCGCTTGCCCAAAGGCCAAATCGAGAGGAAGCTCACGATGCGGACCCTTCACGGGAAAGCCGGATCCCGATTCCGCGGCTGCCGATCCAGCGGTGCTCCACGCGCACGACCGACCCGGTAAATTTCCGGCGCGCGGGCACGTTCTCGCCGAAGGGAAACGTGATGTCGAGCTTCATCCCCGGCGTGTAATGGAGTTTCGACGTCGTGAAATAGAGACCGTGGCTGTTGAAGTCAACTACTTCGCCCAGGTCTTCCTGATCGGCAAAGCGGTGGTCGACCGGCCGCACGTGAAGGGACAGCGACATCTTCAGCCGCTTTCGGCGTCTCGAATCGCGGCGCGTGGTGCGCGCCCAGACTCCTCCCAACTGGTGGCTCGACCACGTTCCCAAGCTCATACGGACGGTGCGTTTCGAATCCATCGTTCAATCTCCCAAGCCCAACGCCGACAAGACGCCGGCCCGCTGAGTCCCTCCCCAGGGTTGTGAATCAGCGGGCCGAAAACGTCTGCTTCTGAATCGGGTGCTTCTGAACCGTTCGCGATTTCGAAGGAGGCGCGCTCGCCGGCTTGCGCGAGGCAAGGTGGCCAATCACAGGCGACACGCACAGAAAGAGAAGGCAAGCCAAAACTCCGATCATCAAAAGCACGATCATGGCGCCCCTTTCCCTCTCCTTTGATGTTACGAGTGCACGGCATGATCCAATCGGCCGAGCTTCGTAAGCGATTGATTGCAGGGAAGAAGCGGCAAACAGAGCAAATCCCCACAGTGTGCCGAGAGGAACATCCGTGGCCATCAGCCCATGTTCGGTGAATGGAATTTCCATCTACGGCGTACTAGATCTTGTCCTAGTACACCGCCCCAAAAACGACGGACGAATGGAGGACGCGAAACTTCGAAACCGCTCGGTCAGTTGCTCGCCGCGCGGCCTCGGCGCTTGAACCATCGCGCAAGTGTTGCGCCGACCCTCTGAACCCGCACGACTAATTGGGACTTTGCATAAACAGCTAGGTTTCTGATGTAAAAT
The DNA here is from genome assembly GCA_963814735.1 of uncultured Acidobacteriota bacterium. Lineage (GTDB taxonomy): Bacteria > Acidobacteriota > Terriglobia > Acidiferrales > UBA7541 > Palsa-295. The sequence goes on from CAWFEC010000003.1 coordinate 82,512, forward strand.
TCTCGCCACTATATGCCCCTGTCAATGGGTTCGCGGCTTGGCCCCTACGAAATCCTCGCGCCGATAGGCGCGGGCGGGATGGGTGAGGTGTACCGCGCGCGGGATGCGAAACTTGGGCGCGACGTGGCGCTGAAAGTCCTGCCCGAGGCGTTCGCGCGCGACGCCGAGCGCATGGCGCGGTTCCAGCGAGAAGCGAAAGTTCTCGCCTCGCTCGATCATCCCAACATCGCTTCGATCTACGGTCTGGAAGATTCGAGCAGCACACATGCGTTGGTGATGCAGCTGGTCGAAGGGCCGACGCTGGCCGATCGCATCAAGCAAGGTCCGATTCCGGTTGATGAAGCGCTGCGCATCGCGAAGCAGATCTGCGAGGCGCTCGAATACGCGCACGAGCGCGGGATCGTCCATCGCGATCTGAAGCCCGCCAACATAAAAGTGACGAATGACGATGTGGTGAAGATTCTCGACTTCGGCCTGGCAAAGGCGCTCGAAGGCGACGCGGCCTCGATGGACATTTCGACTTCGCCGACGATCAGCCGCTTGGCGACGATGCAGGGAGTATTGCTCGGCACCGCCGCATACATGTCGCCCGAGCAGGCGAAAGGGAAGTCGGTAGATCGCCGCGCGGACATATGGGCGTTCGGCTGCGTGCTCTACGAAATGCTGACGGGGCAGCAGACTTTCACAGGCGAGGCGGTGACGGACACGCTCGCCGCCGTGATCATGAAAGACCCCGAGTGGTCCCGGCTTCCAGCCGGAACTCCGGTACGAGTTCGGGTTCTGTTGCAGCGTTGCTTGCAAAAGGATCCGAAGCAGCGCCTGCGCGACATCGGCGACGCCCGCATCTCGCTCGACGAAGTTCTGTCCGGCGCGCCCGACCCGGCCCTTGCGGGCGCTCCGCAAACCGCAGCGGCGCTCTGGCGCCGCACATTACCGTGGGCCGTGGCGGCGTTGCTGTTCGTCGCGCTGGCACCGCCGCTGGCATTCCTTTATTTCCGGGGAGCGCCACCCGCTCCCGCCCAATCGATGCGCTTTCAGATCTCGGTACCTGAAGGAACGCTGTTGGATGAAGGCAACGGGCTCGATCTTTCCCCAGATGGGCGTCACTTCGCGTTTTTCACGACCGCTTCGGATGGCGCCGACCGTCTGTGGATTCGTGACGTCGATTCGCTTGGGGCGCGACCATTGCCCGGTTCGGAAGTGACCGGCGCAGCCGCGCCGTTTTTTTGGTCCCCCGATAGCCGCTCTATCGCATTTTGGTCCGATCGGAAACTGAAGAAAATCAGCATCTCAGGCGGCCCTGCAGAAACCATCTGCGACCTACCCGGTGGCGAGATTGGCGGTTCATGGAATTCCGACGGGATGATTATCCTTGGCCAAGCCCCCGGAGGCATACTGCGAGTATCGGCATACGGTGGGTCGCCATCGTTGCTCACCATGCCGTACTCCCCGCGGGGTGAAGCTGCCCACGTGTTTCCATCGTTCCTTCCCGATGGGCGGCATTTCGTTTATCTGCGTGTTTCGGCGGCGCCCGCGAACAGCGGTATTTATGTGGGCTCCCTGGATGCAAGGCCCGAGGAGCAAGATTCCAAAGAGCTACTAACTACGGAGTTCGCACCCGCTTTTGCGCCGTCTTCCCACCCTGGCTCGGGGCAGCTGCTTTTCGTCCGTGACGGGGCGCTGCTGGCACAGCAGTTTGACACGCGCCGACTTGCTTTGACCGGTGAGCCTGTCGTTGTAGCCGACCACGTCGCCACCTTCAGAGCGCGCGCCTTGTTTTCGGTGTCATCGAACGGCGTTCTCACTTACAGCGCTGGGGCTCCGCCAGGTTATCGGCTCACCTGGCTTGACCGACAAGGAAAGATCCTTGGCTCAGCGGGCGAGCCGAGTTCGTACATGGCGGTTGCGCTCTCTCCTGATGGAGCGCGAGTCGCGGTCACTCAGTTCGGCAAGCAGTACCCGATCCCCGGCCTGTGGTTGATCGATGAGTCGCGGAATGTGAGCACGAGGTTCACGTTTGGCCCGCCCTCCGAAGGTGCCGTGTGGTCCCCGGACGGGGCTCGCATGATCTTCAATTCCAACCGCGACGGCGTATTCGATCTCTACCAGAAGCCGACGAGCAGTGCGGAGAACGAAGCGGTTCTGCTGAAATCCCGCGGGGATAAGTTTCCCACGAGCTGGTCCCGGGACGGACGGTTCGTTCTCTACGACGAAGCGAACCCACAAACGAAGAGCGACATATGGGTGCTCCCCCTTGCAGGCGATAAGAAGCCATTCACGTTTCTGCGGACGGAATTCAACGAGCAGGGCGGCAGTTTCTCTCCCGACGGGCGTTTCGTCGCCTACCAATCCGACGAATCCGGCCGGGATGAGATTTACGTGCGAACGTTTTCACCAGATGCGCTCGCGTCGGGGACGGCCACAGGAGGCAAGTGGCAGATTTCTGCCGGAGGCGGGGCGGAGCCGCGCTGGCGTCGAGATGGGAAGGAGCTCTACTACGTTTCCAGCGACGGGAAGCTGATGGATGTCGCGGTCACAGCCAATCCGGAGTTCCGCGCGGCAGCACCTAAGGTGCTTTTCGCCGTGCCGCTGCAAAGTTCGAGTCCTGACCTTCACATTTGGGATGTCACGTCGGACGGCAGACGCTTTCTCGTCGCGGTGCCAGCGGCGCAATCCGCTCCAGTTCCCTTCATCATCGTACTGAACTGGCGGGCGGCGCTGAAGAACTGAACGCCGAACCAAACTCGGGCCGGATCAAGTTGTCGCAAAATCCGGCGACGGTAAACCAAACGAAACCAAACTCCCGATTAGTCGGCTATGCGGAAACTGATCCGCCTACCCGCGCGAAACCTTCCTTGACATCCGAATCCGCTGAGGATAACGTAGTTTGTGTTTAGGGGCAGCGCGAGTTTAGCGCGGCCGAGGAATCGCTCAGTTAGGTGGACGCGAATATGAAGCTCACGACAAGCCGGCTTCGACTCGAAATCGTAGTAGTAGTACGGCTCGTAAACGCGTCTCTGCCCGGAGGGCATGACTGAGCTGAGTAACACGCAACCGGAAAGCTCAAGAAACCCACCCGCCAGAGACGCTGGCAAGGTGGGTTTTATTTTTTGCGGCTGAGGGAGACGAGAAATGGGCAGTCAAAAAGAGTCCGGCCAGAAAAAGGAAACGCCAAAGGGATCTTCGAGTGACCCGATGATCGGTGGAAGAATCCTTTGGGAATGTCTCGAGCGCGAGGGCGTGAAGACCGTCTTCGGTTATCCCGGCGGGGCGATCCTGCCGGCGTATGACGCGCTTCGTTACAGCTCGATTCGCCACATTCTCGTACGCCACGAGCAGGGCGCGACGCACATGGCCGATGGCTATGCGCGCGCGACGGGCGGCGTCGGCGTGGCCGTGGCCACTTCCGGCCCCGGCGCGACCAACATGGTCACCGGCATCGCGACCGCGATGATGGATTCGTCGCCGATCGTCTGTATCACGGGCCAGGTCGGCAGCAAGCTGCTCGGCTCGGATGCCTTTCAGGAAACGGATATCACCGGCGTCACGCTGCCGATCACCAAGCACAATTACCTTGTGACGCATGCGGACGATATCGCGCCTGCGGTGCGCGAAGCGATGTACGTCGCCAAGTCCGGACGGCCCGGGCCGGTGCTGATCGACATCACCAAAGACGCGCAGCAAGGCGCGGGCAGCTATGACTGGGACGCCGCGGCTCCGAAGATGCGCGGCTATCGTCCGGATCTCTCGCCCGCGCCGGCGGAATACGAGAAGGCGCTGAAGCTGATCGCCGAAGCGAAGCGGCCCGTGATTCTCGCGGGGCACGGAATTCTCGTCTCGGGCGCGCAGCGCGAGGTGCAGGCATTCGCGGAGAAGACTTGCATTCCCGTCGCGATGACGCTTCTCGGATTAGGCGAACTCCCGGCTTCGCATGTTTTGAATCTAGGCATGATGGGCATGCACGGCGAAGCGTGGGTCAACAAGACGATTCAGGACGCCGATCTGCTGCTCGCCTTCGGCATGCGCTTCGACGATCGCGTGACCGGCAACCTGAAAAATTACGCGCCCGACGCGAAGAAGATCCACATCGAGATCGATCCGGCGGAAATCAACAAAAACGTGAAGGTGGATGTCGCGCTCGTCGGCGACCTGAAACACATTTTGCAGGAATTGCTGCCCCGCGTCGCGCAAGCAAATCGCAGCGAATGGATCGAGCACATCCACGGCCTCAAGGGCGATACGGCGGTGCGCGACATCCAGAATTTGCCGGACAACGGGCACCTCTACGCCGCGCACGTGATCAACGATCTGTGGCACGAGACGCGCGACCGCGACACGATCATCGTCACCGACGTGGGCCAGCACCAGATGTGGGAGGCGCAATATTACAAGCACGAGCATTCGCGCTCGCTCGTTACCTCCGGCGGGCTCGGCACGATGGGCTTTGCGCTTCCCGCGGCGATCGGCGCGAAAGTCGGCAGGCCCGATGCGGATGTGTGGGTGGTGGTCGGCGACGGCGGATTCCAGATGACGATGGCCGAGCTCGCCACCATCGTGCAGGAGAATCTGAAAATCAACATCGCCATCATCAATAACGGATTTCTCGGGATGGTCCGCCAGTGGCAGGAATTTTTCTACGAGCGAAATTACGAAGCCACGCCGCTGCTGAATCCGGAGTTTGCCAAGCTGGCCGAGGCGTATGGAATCAAGAGCACGGTGGTGAAGCAGCGCGGCGACGTGGTGCCCGCGGTGCGCGCGGCGCGGGCGCACGAAGGCCCCATGCTGATCGACTTCAAGGTCGAGCAGGAAGATACCGTGTACCCGATGGTGGCGGCGGGCGCGGCCCTGCACGATATGATCCGGCGGCCGAATCCGCTCGTCGAAACCGCCGACGACGAATAAGCAATAAAACAAAGGCGAATCGTGAAGAAGGACGAATAGGAAAACATGCTGCATACATTTGTGGTGTACGTCGAAAACAAGCCGGGCGTTCTTTCGCGCGTCGTGTCGCTCTTCCGCAGGCGCGCTTTCAATATCGACTCGCTCACAGTTGGGCGCACGGAAAAACCCGATGTGTCGCGCATGACGATCGTCACGGATGCGGACGAAGATCAGGCGCGGCGCATCGTGGCCAACATTTATAAGCTCGTGAACGTGCTGCTGGTCGACGACATCACGGGCAAGCCTGCGCTGATGCGCGATCTCACGATGATCAAGGTGAAAGCGACGATTGAGACGCGCTCGCAGATCCTCGAGCTGGCCACCGTGTTTCGCGCGAAGGTGCTCGACATCGCGGCGGAGTCGATCATCGTGGAATTGACGGGCGGCGAAGAGAAAGTGGACCGTTTGCTCGAGTTGCTGGGCCCGTTCGGCCTCGTGGAAGTGGTTCGCACCGGCATCGTGGCGATGCGGCGCGGCGTTTCGAAATCACCGGCGGTCGCTTCGAAGTCCGCCGGGACCGGTGATCGTCGACGACGATACCGTCTCCTACTCGGTGTAGCCCGCGGTAAAGCAAAAGCGAAAAAAGATTGCAATAAGATGGGGCTGGAGCAGCCCCCTGGCGGGGGCTTAAACGTCCCTTAAAAGAGCCAAGAATGGCAGGCTTTTGCCATGATGGCGCGGGGCAGCATGCCGCGTCAGGCGGATTTGCGCTTTGCGGCGGGCTGGCCCTTGGCGGCGTGCGGCTTGGGCCGCAGGGCGGCTAGGAACTTTTCCAGCGGCAGCGTGTTGATCACATCTTTCTTTTCGATCCAGCCGCGGCGGGCCGTGGCGACTCCATATTTCATGAAGTTCAGATGATTCGTGGTGTGCGAATCGGTGGAGATCACGATTTTGCATCCGCGCTGCTTGGCCATCCGCAGGTGGACGTCCGATAGGTCGAGGCGATCGGGATACGCGTTGCACTCCATGACAACGCCGTGCGCGGCCGCCGCGTCGAGAACCTTTTCCATATCGTAGACGAACGGGTCGCGCCGCAGGACCAGCCTGCCGGTGGGGTGCGCGATGATCTGCGTGTAGGGATTCTCGATGGCCGCGAGGATGCGGTCGGTCATTTCGGCGCGTTCGAGATTCATGTACGAGTGGACGGACGCGACGACGACGTCGAGCTGGGCGAGCACTTCATCTTCGAGGTCGAGCGTGCCATCCTTCTTGATGTCGACCTCGATCCCTGCAAGCAGCTTGATCCCCGGGACGCGTTCGTCGGCGGCGCGAATCTTCTTGATCTGCGCGAGCGTGCGCTTTTCGTCCATGCCGTTCGCGACAGTGACTGCCTGCGAATGGTCGGTGAGCGCGATGTATTCGTAGCCGAGGGCGCGCGCGGCTTCGCCCATTTCCTCGATCGAGTTCCGCCCGTCGGAGGCGGTGGTGTGCATCTGGAGGTCGCCGCGGATGTCGGCGAGCGTGACGAGGTGCGGCAGCGTGCCATTTTCCGCGGCTTCGATCTCGCCCGTCATTTCACGCAGCTCGGGTTCGATGTAGGCGAGCTTCAGCTTCGCGTAGATTTCCTCCTCGGTTTTGCCCGCGACGGTGCGGCCGCCCTTCAGCGTGGTCAGCGCGTATTCGTTGAGCGTCCAGCCCATGTCGTTGGCGCGGCCACGCAGCGCGACGTTGTGTTCCTTCGATCCGGTGAAATAGAGAAGCGCCGCGCCGAAGCATTTCTTTTCGAGCAGCCGGACGTCGACCTGCAAGCCGCTGCCGAGCACGAAGCTGACTTTGTTTTCGCCGTGCGCGAGCTCGCGATCGATGCCGGGATATTTCAGGATGTGCGCGGCGACGGCGTCGATGTCCTTTTGCTTGTCGTGGCCGGGACGCATGGTGACGAGCAGATCGAGGTCGCCGACCGTTTCCTTGCCGCGGCGCAGCGAGCCAGCGGGCGTCACCGATTCGACGGATTCGCCGGCCTTCGCGATGTAGGCGCCGAGCTTTTGCGCCTCGTCATCGGCGACGTTGATGAGGAATCGCCCGCTGCCCGCGAGGTGCTTGAACTGCTCGGCGGCCTTCAGGATGTTCTGCTCGCTCTTTTCGCCGAAGCCTGGCAGATCACGCAGCTTGCCTTCGCGCGCGAGTTTTTCGACGCCGTCGACGGTGGCGACCTTGAATTTCTTGTATAGAAACGCCACTTTCTTCGGACCGAGCGATTGCAGCTCGAGCAGGTCGAGCAGGGTGGTGGGATATTTTTTCAGGAGCTTTTGGCGCAGGCTGTAGTCGCCCGTTTTCAGGATTTCGTGGATGTGCTCGGCCATGCCTTCGCCGACGCCGGGCAGTTCTTTGAGCTTCGCGTCGTCCTTGGCGAGATCTTCGATGCGCTCGTGGATGCTGTAGAGCAGCTCGGCGACTTTTTCGTAGCTGCGGTAGCGGCCGATGATGGCGCCGTCGATTTCGAGCAGCTGCGCCGTCTCCCTAAGGATTCTGGCTACTTCCCGGTTTTCCATGTTCATTCGTCGCTCGACCGAGTGCAGCCGGATCGAGCGCACGCCCCCGCATCATTATGATTCGTTCGAAGAAACATCCCGCGGCCAGTGAAAGCCGCCGAGTTCGTAGTGATCGCAGCGATCGGAATATCTCGACAGAAGCTTCTGAGCCTTTTCGGAAATGACTGGACGTTCATAGTCCTTGCCGGCAAACGATTGAACGGAGCGCAAAGTTTCGAACCAAACCATTGTGACGAACTCGACTTCGTCATTCCTGGCGAGCCTGAGCAGATGATAGCCGCGGTAGCCATGCCCGGCTAGCTCGTGTTCGAGGTGGGGGAAAAGCTCTTTTTGCAGATAACTGTCGTAATGGTCCGCGTTCGCCAAAGTCGTCCAACCTCGCCACATCCGGCAAATCATCGGCTGCCTCCTCTTTCTTTCATGGCCCGCCTGGCCGGCGACGAAGCGCGCGTAGTACAGGATTCCGGAGACGGATTTTGCGTCGCGGATTTTGCCGGTGCGAATCCATTGTTCGGCTTCGCGCAGGGTGAGGATGCGAGATGTGATTTTCTCGTCGTCCTCGGGGCGCGCGGCTCCTTTCGTAGTCCCGTGGCGAGGAAGATTTCCATGCGCTCGCCGAGGAGGCCAGGAGAAGGGAAGATCGCGAGAAGTTTGCGGACACGCTTCGCGGTGTAGCCGGTTTCTTCGATCAGCTCGCGCTTGGCGCACTTCGGCGAAAGTTTCGTTCGGTTCCTTGTGGCCCGCGACGAGTTCCCAGAGGTATTCGCCTGCGGCGTGGCGATATTGGCGGATCAGCAGGATGCGGCCGTCGGGAAACACGGGCAGGACCACGGCCGAGCCGGGGTGGACGATGATGTCGCGCGTCACCGTCAGGCCGCTTGGCTCGACGACCTGCTCGCGCTTGAGCGCGAACACGCGGCCTTGAAAAATCAATTCGCTGCTGAGAACTTTCGCGGCCTTCTATTGCTCGCGCCACCATGTCTCCCCGTTACGGCCCTGCGATTCTACCGCACCCGAGAAAGCTTGTGCATGGCAGTGCGCTTCCGTGGCGGGTCAGCTTGCTTCGGGGCTTCAATTCATTGGGAACGAGAAATATCCCTATCTGGGGGTCGCGAAAAATTGCAGTCCGGTGCAGCGCCCCTTGCGCGCCGTGAAGTAATTGGGATCGTCGGCGCTTTCGGAAGAGGGCACGATTTCCCAACGCGGATCACGCTTGACTTCAGCCGAGTAGTCGCCTGGCGGAAGTTGGACGTGGAACCAGCCATTCCTGTCACTTATGGCTTGGAACGACTGCCCGTCACCCCGGATTACCACCTTGATGCCGGACAGGGGAGCAGCCGTATCCTGGACGGAGATTTGACCCTCAACCTCAGCATCCTCGGGGACCGTCATCGTCCCCAACTCTCGAATGGCCGTCTGTGCTTTTGACCCCAGATCAGAATTCCCACAATCGTTGAATATCTCGAACTGGGAGTTAAACGTCGACATCAGATCCGGATCGTCAGTATGGTAGGCGAAAAGCAGGACCGTCTCGCCTTTCTCAAGCATGACTCTTGCCTCATCGTTCGTTGTAAACACCGCGATTTTCTTCGACCGCGGCCCGCGGAACATCCTCTGCACCGAGACCTCGTATACCCAACCATCTATCCCGCTAAAAGCAATGGGAACTGACGGGATTGGCTTAGCGCCAGGCGGCACGACCCCTACGGACAAGACTGTCCCCACAAAGACCGCATCGCTGTTTAGGAATTCGCAGCGGACCGTCGGATACGGTTGGGAGCAGTACCCGTAAGCCGCGCGGGCTGGACAAAAGAGCGCACAAGCCAAGATCACCACGGCCGCCGGCACCGCGTGGAAGAGTGGGGACAGGAAGTCTGTATGCATCGAACGGATATTAGCACGGGGCCCGCAAGCAGCTATGTCGACACAATTTCTTGTCACGGCCCGGTAGTGGTCATTTAAACTTTCATCGCCGAACCCCGATCGACGACCTGTTCGCGCTTGAGCGCGAACAAGTGGCCCTGGAAAATCAATTCGCGGCTGAGAACCTTCGCGGCCTTCGTCGCTCGCGCCACCATGTCTCCTCTTGCGGCCCTGCGATTCTACCGCGCCCGAGAAATCTTGTGCATTGCGGGGCGAAGTTGGACGCCGCACTCAACGCAGAGGGCGCAGAGGAGCGCAGAGTTCAGGAGACCGCTTGCCGTGCTCTCGTGGTTTGCTCCGTGATCTCTGTGTTGAAGCTGTACTTCGCTGATGTCTCTCAGCCCCTTTGGACGGATTGCTCGGGCGATTCCGCAAGTTTGCGAGAGTTGCGTATACTGAGCTGGGCGAAGAGTGCCTTCAGGGGCTGAAGCCCTTTTGCGCTGGCGGTTTATGTCGGAGCTAAAGCTCCGACCCCCTAAGGAGCTTTTGGACGGGCCGGCGGGACGCCGGCGTTACGAACATGGCGATGAATACGATTATCGTGGACGACGAGCGGCCGGCGCCCGATGAGCTTGGATTCTTGCTGAGGTCATTCACAGATTGCAGGGTGCCCGTGTTTCCGTAGAACAATTTTGATTGTTGTCGTGTTGCCTCGCGCAATCCAGATGATCGAGCGTACTTTCCAATAACCTCTGCGATAGGCCAGTAGCGAATACCTTCCCGGAGGCAGGCCTGTGAACGCGAATTTCCCGTTTTCGTTGGGCCGACGAGATACCCGGTGGTGCCGCCCAGTTTCGTCAGTTAGATAGACTTGCGAACCCTGCGCCAACATGCTCGGCAAGGGAGCTTCTGCAACCATAGTGACCTCGCCAGTTACTTCCGGATCGACGGGCGAGCGGGCTCTGTAAGAAACCCAAAAGGTGCGGCCGCAGTCAGGGTCCGTGGGGAACGCGTAAAACGCGAGGTTCAGTGTGAGGGTCAGTGGACCTACGTCGTTATTCCCTATCTGAATATCGTAGATCGTTCCTTCCACACCCAAATTGGATTGCGCCTGGAGGTCATATCTCCCCGGTGGGAGATTCGAGAACTCAAATCGGCCCGACTTATCCGTTGTTGTCTGTAAAACATCATTGGCGGAGTAAAGGCTTACCGGGAACTCCGGCATAACGTCGCCTCGGAAATAGGCTACCCCGCTCAGTTTTGAGCCTTGAGCGCGTACGGGGCGAGAAAACAGCAGAAAGAGACCGATCAGACAGACCAGTGAAGCCCGAAGCGTCAATCCGGCATGGGCCTTAGAAGGGGCGGACATAGGCTTAGGGGAAGTGATCTCCCACAGTCGCCCTGCGATTCTACCGCACCCAGAAAGCTTGTGCGCGTGCTTCGGCGCTGGTCGGTAGATGTCAGACAGGTCGGGCCTGACAGATTAGGGAGTTTCGGATCGGCATGAATTGAGTTCGGTGAGGTGTTCAGGAACACGGTTTCAACCCGGTCGTCGGCCTTAATCGCTGCCAGATACGCCCAACTCTGTCGGGAGGAGCGTTATCGAGGAAAGTTAGAGCAACAGCGTTATGACCGTTGGCTTGCCTTGGAAACAGGCGGAGATACTGGCGCACGAACGGTGGAAAGTCGCGTCCGTCGTGGGTTGGCATTGCGGGTTCCATCAGCACAGATGATTCGAAGTCCTCGACCTGTCGGTCAGTGACTTCCTTATGGAAATAGATCACCACCGATGCTTTCTGGTCGGGACCAATTGAAATCATTTTCTCGTGCCGCCATGCCACTCGATCTTCTTTCGAAAGGACTGCCATCCCACTGAAGAAAGCCACGTAAGCCAAAAACCCGGCCGCGATTAAGCCGCTGCCGATCCAACGCGTACGCCAGTAGATGAGAAGTGGGAGTCCGAGCATGCAAAGAGCAATCGCAAGGAAGAATATGATGGCGTAGTCGTAGTCAGCCGCGTAGCCAGAAGCGATCAATGCACACTCCCGCGCCGCCCGCCAGCCTATCGCGACGCCTGACAATCCTAGGAGCGCGAGAGCTCCCCAGTTCACGCGCCGCTGAACGGAAGATAATGGCTGGTCGGAGAACAAGATGGCCATACTCCACTAGAGTAGCTCAACAGCGGCTTCAAAGGTTACACGGGTTTTCGGGTTGCCATGACTCCAAACTGAGCCGTTGCCTGCGCTTCCGCAAGGTCGCGAGAGTTGCGTATACTGAGCCGGGCGAAGAGTGCCTTCAGGGGCTGAAGCCCTTTTGCGCTGGCGGCTTATGTCGGAGCCCTTCACTTCGTTCAGGGTGAACTGGAAGGTCAGCGAGACGCCAGCGCTACGGGAGCTGACGGGAGGCCGCGCTGCAACGCTGCCGGGCTGAAGAACCCGGCGCTACGTCTAAACCTAAGGCCCGAAAACGGGCGCGGCAGCTTGACGGCCGGGGGACATGCAGCGCTGCAAAGGTGCCGCGCTGCCCTTCCCGCGTCTGGGTAAAAGGAACCCGGCGCTACGTTTACACCTGAAGGCGCCAATCGGGAGATTGGCGTTCCCAGGATTCCATCATGCCGATGAACACGATTATCGTGGACGACGAGCGGCCGGCGCGGGACGAGCTGGGATTCCTGCTGAAGGGGCTGCCTGACGTCAACGTGATCGCGCAGGGGAAGAATGGGCTCGAGGCGGTGGCGCTGATCAAGGAGCACGAGCCCGACCTCGTGTTTCTCGACGTGCAGATGCCGGGGCTGGACGGATTTGGCGTGATCAAGCGGCTGGTCGAGCGGAAGCTGAAGCTGCCGCAGATCGTCTTCGCGACGGCGTACGATCACTACGCGCTACAGGCATTCGAGGTGAGCGCGGTCGATTATGTCCTGAAGCCATTCGACAAGGCGCGCATCGCGCGGGCGGTGCAGCGCGCGAAGAAAATGGTGGATACGAAGAGCTCGCCGGTCGACCGGCTCGAGCTGCTGGTGGGGCAGCTGAACGCGAGCGCGCCGAAGACGAAGGCGCCGCTGGCGGTGAAGCTGCTGGTGAAGGCGCAATCGCGGATGATCCTGGTGGACGCCGAGGACTTGATCTACGCGTCGATTCAGGATGGCGCGATCACGATTTTCGCGCGCGAGATCGAGGGCGAGTCGAATTACCGGACGGTCGAGGAGCTGGCGGCGGCGCTCGATCCGGAGGTTTTCTGGCGGCCGCACCGGTCGTATCTGGTGAACATCAACCACATCAAGGAAGTGATGCCGTGGTTCAAGTCGAGCTACATTTTGAAAATGGATGACAAGCGCGCCAGCGAGATTCCGGTGTCGCGCGCGCAGACGAAGCGGTTGCGGGAATTGCTGAAGCTGTGAAGCAAGAAGCAAGGAAACAAGGAAACAAGAGACAGGGAAGCAGGGACAAACCAAGAACAGATTCCTCGCTTCACTCGGAATGACAGGAATGTGGCGCGGGGCACGAAGCATGGGGAAACGGCGCCAGCCCCGGCGGAATTGCGGGCTGCCTGGGCGTAATTGTTTTTCTCTGTGTCTCCGTGACTATGTGGCGGAATTTATGTGCTAGCATCGCTCGTAGGCGTTTTTCTATTTTCGCTTTTCCATTTTCCGATTGAGGAGCCTTTCCGCAGAGTGGCCCAACGCAAGACAAAGGCTAAGCGAGTATTGAGCGGCATGCGGCCCACGGGCCGTCTCCACCTCGGCCACTTTTTCGGCGCACTTTCCAACTGGCTCGATCTTCAGAACGCGCGTCGACCCGATGGGGAGGCACAATACGAGTGCTTCTTTTTCGTCGCGGACTGGCACGCGCTGACGACGCATTACGAAGACACTTCGTCGATCGCCGAGAACACGCTGCAAGTGGCGATGGACTGGCTCGCGGTGGGGCTCGATCCCGCGAAATCGACGCTGTTCGTCCAATCGAGCATCCTCGAGCATGCGGAGCTGCATGTCTTGCTGTCGATGATCACGCCGCTATCGTGGCTGGAGCGCGTTCCGACATACAAAGAGCAGATCGAGAATCTGAAGGACCGCGACCTCGGGACCTACGGCTTCCTTGGCTATCCGCTGCTGCAATCGGCCGACATCGTGATCTATGACGCGGATTTTGTACCGGTGGGCGAGGATCAGGTGCCGCACGTGGAGATCACACGCGAGGTTGTGCGGCGATTTGATACGCAGTTCGGCTTCGAGGTGAAATCGGCGCTATTCGATCCGGAGAATCGGGCGGCGCTTGAGCGCGTCTTGCAAGCGACTGAAATCCCACATCCGCATCTGGCTGAGCCGTTGTCGCCGGAGCAGATGGCCGTTTTGCGCGCCGGCATCAAAAGGCGGGCTGCGGAGGTCGGCGTCGAAAACTTTTTTGACGCGATCAAAAGAGATCGAAAATTCGTTCGCGTGAATCAGGTGCTTCACGAGCCGAACCATCTGCTCACGGAAACGCCGAGGCTGCCGGGCACCGACGGGCGGCGGATGGCGAAAAGCTACGGCAACGCGATCTGGCTGAGCGATGCGCCGGATGAAGTTCGCGTGAAGGTGCGCAATATGATGACGGACCCGCAGCGGCAGCGGCGGACCGATCCGGGGCGGCCCGAGATCTGCCCGGTATTCGCGTATCACAAGCTGTTTTCGCTGCCGGAGACGATTGGCAAAGTGGATAGCGATTGCCGCAGCGCCGCGATTGGGTGCGTCGATTGCAAGAAGCTGATGGCCGAGAATCTCGTGACATGGATCGAGCCGGTGCAGGCGCGCCGGAAGGAATTCGAAGCGCGGCCGCAGCAGGTTTGGGATATTCTCGATGCGGGGTCCAGCAAGGCGCGAAAGGCTGCCAAGCGAACGATGCGCCGAGTTCGCGAGGCGATTTTTAAGTGGGATGAAGCGAAGTAGGAGAGATCCTTCGGCGGGCAAAAGCGCCCGCCGAAGGATGACGATCCTCGACTCATCGTCAAGCGAGAGCCGCTGATCGGCGGGGCGTGAAGACGGCGAAGCAAGCTTCGCCTCAAAAAAGCGGCGGCAAGCCGCCGCACTCCACACGAGCGAGTGCGATGGGCGGCGTATCAGCGCGGAGGACACAGACAAATTATCTGTGCCACGAAGGATGTGAATTATGAACACTACGACACTGGATCCGGCACTTTTCAATAATGTCGAGCGGTACGAATCGCTGATGCAGGTGGTGCGTAACCGCATGACCAACCGCGCGTTCGCCGCCTACGATGTGCCGCGCGAGCATTTCGAAATGATTCTCGAAGCCGCGCGCCACGCGCCCTCCGGGGCCAACGCGCAGCCCTGGCACTACATTGTGGTTACAGATGCCGCGGTAAAGGAAGAGATCGGGCAGTGCTTCATGGACGAGCAGCAGCGCCGCGCCAAGCTGCACATGGGTTTTCCGACGCCGAATTACAGCGGCGTGAAGACGGCGCCGGGATTTATCGTGGTCGCGGCTGATTTCCGGTTCATCCGGGCGTTTCCGGTGCTCAACGACGGCTCGGAGCTGGATCAGAAGTATCGGCAGAATGCGGAACGCATCCTGCTGCAATCGGTGGCGGCCTCGACGATGTCGGCGCATCTGGCGGCGGCCGCGCTCGGCTACGCGGTGTGGTGGATCACCGCGATCGGCCAGGAGGAGATTCAGCAGAGAATCAAGCCGCTGCTTGGCGTTCCTGAAGAGCTGGCGGTGATCGATATCATGTGCTTTGGGCCACCGGCGAAGCCCTCGTACAAACGGTGGAAGCGTTCGCTGAGCCAGATTTTGAACTGGGGGAAATTCAATCCGGCGAACTATATGAGCACCGAGCAGATCGATCAGTGGATTAAGGAGACGCGGCACAAGGCGATGTATCGGGATGAGTCGCGGGTCGATTAGAACTGCAAAGACCCCACCCTCACAAACCGAGGATGGGGCACCCGAAAAGTCAAAGACGGAGCTAATGCTCCGATCGCAGGACGAGTATTTGCGAGATGACTTGTAGCGAAACCGGGGCGCTAGGTGGGGCTTTCGGAATTTCGCGGAGCGCTATAACATAGGCGGCGAATGGCGTCACCCTATCGCATCAATTTGCCGGTGTACGAGGGACCGCTCGATCTCCTGCTCGATCTGATTCGCAGGCAGGAGATGGACGTCCACGACATTCCCATCGCGAAAGTCACCGAGCAGTATCTCGATTACCTCCACCAGCTCGAAAAGCTCGATATCGACGTCTCCGCCGATTTCATCTATATGGCCGCGACGCTGATCCACATCAAATCGAAGATGCTGCTGCCGGCCGATCCGCTTGCGGGGCCCGATGCGCTGGAAGATCCGCGCGACGAGTTGGTTCACCGGCTGATGGAACACGAGAAATTCAAGAACGCCGCGCAGCTTTTGTATCAAAAGCAGCAGATCGAGGATCACGTGTGGTCGCGGCCGGACCGCGCGCTTTATACGGGCGACGCGATCGAGGGCGAGATGGTGGTATCGCTTGTCGACCTGGTGAAGACGTTCCAGCAGATCCTCGAGCGGCGCAAGGAAGTGACGAAATTCGAGCTGCGGCACGAGTCGGTGACCATCGCGCAGATGATGGACCGGCTGCGGCGTCAGCTGGCGCAGGGGGATGAGCCCGTGTCGCTGATCGAATTTTTCGATGTGTGCGAGACGCGGAATGCGATGATCGTCGCGCTGCTGGCCGTGCTTGAAATGGTGAGGATGCAGGCGATCATTCTCGTGCAGTCGGATCTGTTCGAGGACATTCGAATTCGGAAGCATCAGATGTTCGACGCGGTGTTCGCAGGGCCGGACGCGATGTCGAAAATCGAGGAGCAATATTTGTGAAGGCGCGCTCGTGAGACGGGCGAGCAAAATCATTCTATGGGTGGATGCGGTAGCGTTCTTGGGTCTCCTGGTCTTTGTGCTGGACGCCTATTTCGCGGTCCGCGCTGAATGGCTGGCATGGGGAGGAGGGCTCGATAATTGGTCGCCAGAAACCTTGGTTACCTGGCCTCCGTTCTGGGGACACGGGTTCTTGATTCCGAAGGCTGCTGTCGTAGCGGCTGCTCTCGGCTGCGTATTGGCTTTCGTCGTCCTAGTGGGATATGTCGTCGTTTGGGCGGCGTCGAAAAGCAAGGCGACGCTGTTGCACCGAAAATTGAAAGCACTATAGTGGGACTATGACGCCACAGGAAATTCAGGCCGCGCTCGAAGCCATTATTTATGCCGCGGACGAGCCTGCGACGCTCGACCAAATCGCGCACGCGCTGGGAGTCGAGAAAACCGAAGCGCGCGCGGGGCTCGATCTGCTGGTCGCCGCGTATCAGACGGACGACCGCGGGATCGAAGTGCGCAAGGTGGCGGGCGGGTGGAAGTTCTACACCAAGGCGCAGCATCACGATGTGGTGCGCAAATTCATCAAGAGCCTGCAGCCGCCGCTGCGGCTCACGATGCCGGCGCTTGAGACGCTCGCGGTGATCGCGTACAAGCAGCCGGCGACGGTCCCCGAGATCAACGAGATTCGCGGGGTGAATGTGGGCGGCGTGATCAAGACGCTGCTCGAAAAGCGCCTCATCACCACGGCCGGGCGCAAGGAAGTGATCGGGCGGCCGATTCTGTATCGCACATCGAAGCAGTTCATGATGCGCTTCGGCCTATCCGATCTCGACGAGCTGCCAAGCCTCAAGGAATTCGAGCAACTGGCGCAGGCCGCGCTCGATTCCGATGCGGGCATCGCCCCGACGGAACCTGAAGACCTCGCCGTGGCTCCGCCCGCGACGCCAGAATCTCCCGAAGCGGCCGCCATCCACGCATCGGGCGAAACGAACGATCTCGCCGAGCTCGGCGAAGACACGCCGGAAGAATCGCCCGCCGAGCCGCGCGCGGCCGCGGCGGGCTCATCCGAGCAGTCGTAGCCCGCGTGGGGCATTCTTCGTAGTTCCGGAGCAGCGAAGCAATGGCTCGCCGGATTAAAGCATCGGCTCGTGCGATCAAGCCTAAGGACGCGCTTGTGGAAGGCGCGAAAATCCTCAAACCGGCATTGTCGCCCTACGGGTTTCGATTCCGTTTTCGCGAATCGGGGCTGGGATCCGGCGGGAACTTCGCGTCGGGAGCATTTGTAAGGCGCGACCGACAACTTGAACTACATTTCCGGTGGAGTCTTGGCCTCGTTCGCTATCACGTCGACAAAGATAGCGCCTCTCACGAATTCTACATGCGGGAACTCAGTGTATGGGATCAGTGCCAGTACCCAGGCTTTTCTGACGATCCCAACGAAGCCTTTCGCGGACTTGCGCACGACTTGGGTTTCGCCCAGGATTTTCTAACTGGGTCGGCGCTCATTTTGCATCAAGCCGCAAAGACGGAAGCGGCCGAAGAAGCGAGTCATAACGCGTACCGGATGACCCTCTATGTCGGCGATCGGCGCAAACTAGATGAATTGCGGAGGCACTTTCGCGAAAAGCGGTACGCTCGGGTGATCGAGCTGGCCGGAGACTTGAAGTATCCGGATCGCATGACTTCGGCGGAACTCAAGATGGTCGAAATCGCCCGGAAGAGAGTGCCCTGGATTCAAAAACTTTGGCACAGGCGGTAGTCTCGACGCGCTGGAATCACCGCGCCGTTGATTGACAAATGTGCTAAAAGGCTAGGCGTGATTCGAGCAGGCAAGGCCGCTATTTTCGCGACAGCCGCGTTTTTTCTCGGGGTCGGCGCGGGTGTGTCGCAGCAGCGGCCGCCGGGGCTGCAGAACTACCCGCGGCGGCCTGTGCCTGCTATATCCTCAGTTTCCGCTGGCACGGTAAAGTCGGTGACGCGGCTGATTACGGTGGATGTGGTGGCCACGGATTCACATGGCAATGCGGTTCGCGATCTCAAACAAAGTGATTTACAGGTTTTCGACGAACATGGCGGGCTGCAGAAGATCGCCCGGTTCGAATTCATCGATACGTCGGTCGCTCCCGCGGGCCCGATGCCGGGAGCGCTGCCCATTGGCCCGCACATCTACTCGAATCTGCAAGCCGCGCGCCTGAAGGTGCCGCCGACGGCGATTTTGATGGACGCGCTCAACACCTCGCTCTTTCACCAGATGCAGGTCCGCCGCGACATGATTTTGTTCCTCAAGAATCTGTCGCCGGATACGCCGGTCGCCGTGTTCCTGCTGGGGCATGAGGTGCACATCGTCCAGAATTTCACGACCGATCCCAAGCTTTTGCGCTCGGCTGTGGATCAGGCGCGCCGGCCGGACAACGTCCTGCAGGAGCAGAATCCGCAGGATGACGCCAACAGCGCGTCGGCGACGCTCGAGGAGATGTCGCCCAACACGCCTGCGAATGTGATTCAGTCTCTCCAGAATTTCGAGAGCCAGGAGTATCTCGAGCTCATGGACCAGCGGGTGAGCGAGACGGCCGATGCGATGCGGGCGATCGCGAAATACCTCGGCGGCTATCCGGGGCGCAAGAATCTGGTTTGGTTCTCCGAGTCGTTTCCGATCTGGATCGAGCCGACCACGGATTTCGGAAACGATCCTTTCATCGGATCGACTACCTACACCGGCAAAGTTCGAGAGGCCGCAGACGCCCTGACGGACGCGCAGGTGGCCGTCTATCCGGTGGATGCGCGCGCCCTCGAAGGGCCCGAGGCTTACTCGGCAGCCACCAGCGCGACAAACCCGGGCACGAACATCGGCGGGGCGCTTAGCCGCGAGGACAGCTTGCGCATCAATTCGCAGGCGACGATGGACGCGATCGCCCAGGAAACCGGCGGGAAGACCTGCAAGAACACCAACGACCTTTCCGGTTGCGTCCAGGAAGCCCTCAACGAGGGATCGGCCTACTACGAATTGTCGTATTACCCCGAAAACATCAAGTGGGACGGGCACTTCCAGAAGATTACGGTGAAGACGCCGCTTCACGGGGTGAAGCTTGCCTACCGGCGAGGCTTCTTCGCTGCGAGCACGGAGATGCTCGCCAATCCGGGACAGCCCGACGAGCTTCTCAAGCAAGCGTGTATCGACCCGCTGCCCTCGACCTCGATTGACATGACGGTAGAGCCGCTCGCGCCGAGCGCAACTCCCGGCCAGCCGGCCGAACCGCGTTACCTGCTCACAATTTCGCCGAGCGCGCTGAGCCTCGGTCCGGTGGGCGGCGCGCGCCAGCTGAGCCTTCGGATGGCCATCTGCGAATACGATCCCAAGGGCGACAAATTCGAATTCTTCCCGCGCGATCTTTCGCGGCCTGTGAATGACGCCGCGCTGAAGATCTGGCAAGAGCACGGAATTCGCAACATTTTCGACTACGGCGCGAAGCCCGAGAATCCGCGTTTGCGTTTCGCCGTGCTCGACGTGCCGACCGGGATTGTGGGCTCGGTCGATGTGCCCGCGCATCCGCGCGATTTCGGCACGATACCGGGCGCTCCCGCGCCGGCTCCTGCCGCTGCGCCTGCGAGCGGTCGTGCACTGCCGCCGTCACAAATATCGCAGGCCGTCGCGCCGCTGACGCCGCCAGCCGCTCCTGCTGCTCCCGCCCAAGTGTCGGTGACGACGGCTCTCACTTTCCGGTCGAGTTCGGGCAATGTCAGCAAGCTCGATTGGGGAGCGGGGAAGGTCACCTATCAGGGTGATCTCGGCGTCGAGCTCGGCGCGCAAGGATTCTTCCAGAAGTTTTTCGCGGCGCAGTATCACTGCCAGGCCGGGACGCTTGTATCCAACGATCCGAAGGCCACGACGCCACCCAGGCTCGCGCTCGTCCTGCGAGGCGCGACCGGGCCCGCCGTGCTGATTGATCTCACGGGCACCGAGCCGCAATATACGGGCGACCTGCCGGTCAATCTGGACGCCCGCGCATTCTTCGCGCAGGTCTGGAAGCTCGCCCACTGCCAGGCGCCATAGCCCTTCGCCGCTGGCGCCTTTTCCGCTACTCTCTTTACATGGAAGAACGCTTGCAGAAGATTATTGCGCGCGCGGGGCTTGCTTCGCGGCGGCGCGCCGAGGAAATGATCGCGTCGGGACTCGTCACCGTGAACGGCCAGACCATCACCGAGCTTGGCACGAAGGCCGACGCCTCGCGCGATCACATCAAAGTAGCGGGCAAACTCATTCGCGCGGAGGCCAAGCACGTCTATATCGCGCTAAACAAGCCGCCCGAAGTGGTCGCCACGATGAGCGATCCCGAAGGCCGCCCCTCGCTCCGCGATTACCTGTATGGCATCAGCGAGCGCGTCTTTCCGGTCGGGCGGCTTGAATATCACGCGCATGGGTTGGTCCTGCTCACCAACGACGGCGATCTCGCCAATCGCATTCTGAAGGCTCGCCATCTGCCGCAGGTTTACAACCTCAAGCTCAAGACGTTGCTTACGTTTGCCGAGATCGAGAGCCTTTCGCGTACCACTGGGGCGCACATCTCGCGCCTGCGCGGCAAGGACGCGCCGTGGTACGAGGTGACCCTTGCGGAAGCTCGCAGCGACGCTTTGCGCAACAAACTTTTCCAGACCGGGCATCCCGTCGAGAAGATGAAGCGCGTCGGCATTGCGAATATCGAGCTCGGCGCACTTGGCCCGGGCCATCATCGCGAACTTTCCCCGGGCGAGATTGTTGGACTCAAGCAAGCCCTTGATGGTCGGCACCCGGCGGCTGCGTCCAAGCCCAAGCGAAGGCCAAAGATCCGCAGCCGAAAACCCTCGCGCTAGTCGCTACTGGTGTCATTCGACGAGTGCGGCTTCGGGTCAAGCCCGTCTCAACACGGAGAGCACATCTATGACACAGGTGCGGGTGTCAAATGGTTTTCCTAATGGGAGGTTTTGGTTTTTTGCGCAGAGGTATGGTGAGGCGGTGGTGAACCGTCGGAAAGGGCGAAGTTGAACCAGGTCGTTTGGCATCGGTCGGGTTCGGGATTCGTCCCTTTTCGTGAAAGCGATCAGCGACGGGAAGAACCGGGTCGCGATCATTCATCTATTCGAGCACGGTGGCTCCTGAGGACGGCTGCGCTCTGTCCGGCGCGGGGCCGGACAGGCGGACGGCCCCATCAGAGGGTCAGCCAGAAGCAGCCTGGCTAGCGTTCTCACGGGCACGTCGCGCGTCTCGACCCCGGCGCCGGAACTGTTCGTAATCGATTTCGTCGCGAAGCATGCGGTAGAGCCGCAGGACGAGCTTGCGGGCCACGGCGACGATGGCAACGGAAGAATTCTTGCGAGCCTGGAGGTGGAAGTAGAAGCGGCGAAGATCGTCGTCGTTGCGGATGGCGTTGTGAGCGGCCTCGATGAGCAGAAAGCGAAGCAGGCGGTTGCCCTGTTTGGAGATGTGGCCGAAGCGCTGGGTGTCGCCGCTGGAGTGTTCGCGAGGATCGAGGCCGCAGTAAGCGGCGACGCGGCGTGCGCGGTCGAAACGCGTGACGGGATCGAGCGCATGGACCACGGCGAGAGAAGTGAGCGGGCCGATGCCGGGGTGCGTGCGGAGGCGAGAGATGCGAGGATCGTTTTGCGCGCGCCGTTCGAGTTCGTTTTCGACGGCCTGGATTTGTTGGGCCAGGGAAACGAGTAGAAGCAGGGAGTGCTGTCGCTGAACGGCGAAAGCGCCGTCGAGCGGCAAGGCGGCAAACCGCTGTAGCCCGCTGGCGGTGAACAGTCTGGGACCGAGACGCAAGCGATGGCTGAGAGCGACGGCCTGCAGGCCGTTGCGCAGCATGGTGCGAATGCGGACCAGCCGGTGACGATAGCGCAGCAGCGCGAGAACGTCGCGGCTGGCGGGAGAAGGAATGTGAATGGCGGGGAAATCGCCGCGGCGAAGCAGGTCGAGCACCAGATGGGAATCACGGCGGTCGTTTTTCTGCCGGCGGCGGGCGAACTGGCGTATCGCCAGCGCGTCGCCAACCAGCAGTTGATGGCCGAGATCTTCCACGGTGCGATGGAACCACAACGAGTAGCCGGACGCTTCCACGCCAACCACGGCTCCCGGCGGAAACTGCGCGTAAAATGCCCGCACGTCGTCGCGCTCGTGCTCGAGCGTGATCTCGTGTATCTCACCGTCCGCCGTATCCATCCAGCAGACTGCTTGCGTGCGAACATGCAAATCCACTCCGATGTACACTGTCATCCGCGCCTCCTGTCCAAGCCGATGCCAAACGACTCTGGGCGAGAGTATCAACACTCGCCCCAGGGGGCGCGTGTGTCATGACATCAGAGGAAATCAACAGGGAGCAGAGTAGGTCGATGTCAACCGCCCCTCCGGGGCTGTGGATCCTGCGGACGCATTCCCGGCACTCCGCTGCGCCTGCCTCGCCGGCAGGCGGGCTGCGTGCCGGGCTAATTTCAATCGCGCCTCCGGCGCTTGGCGATCGAACCCGAGGAGCCACGACCCACAAGGGTGCGGGTTGACACACGGGGCTCTACTCAGCCCCCTCTCGGCGGACTCTGCGTTTAGCCGGGCGCTCAATCCACGATGCGATCAAAATGACACTCCTACTCGCTGGGCTGGCGCTTTGCTTTTGCCGGATTTCGGTTATTATGAAGCCACCCTTGGGCGGGGATTCCCTTAGTAGGGTTTCGGGACCAAGCACAGGTTCGAGCGGCGAAAGTGCGTTCGCCTAAGCGAACGCGCGGTCGGCGGGCTTGTACCGCAGGGCATTTGCATCGCTTCGGCGGACGCCATCGGGGGCCGTCTCACTGGCGGCACAATCGAAACGCACTGAAAGGATGTGTATGTCCAGACCCATCGAGAATCCGAACTTGGGAGCGGGCCGCCCGCTGGAATCTGGGGCGATCGATCCCGCGAGTGAGATTCTCAAGACCAGCCGCATCATCGCCGTCGTGGGGCTTTCCAACCGGCCGCATCGCCCAAGCTATGGCGTCGCGCAGTACCTGCAATCCGCCGGCTATCGCATTATTCCCGTGAATCCTGGCGAGAGGGAAGTTCTCGGAGAGAAATCCTACGCTCGCCTTGAGGACATTCCCGAGCGCGTCGATATTGTCGATATTTTCCGGCGGTCGGAGTTCGTCCCCGAGATCGTCGAGGCGGCGATTCGCATCGGCGCGCGCGGCGTCTGGATGCAGGAAGGCGTGATCCACGCCGAAGCCGCCGAACGCGCGCGACGCGCCGGGCTCTTCGTCATCATGAACACCTGCATCCTGAAGGAACATATCAAGCGCTTCCGCCTTCACTAGGCTGAACAAGTAAGTCGCGCCCCGGCCTCTCGCGAGCGAGCCTTCGCCACCGAATCCCATCGAAACCTGGTTGAACTTTCCAGCTTTGACGGATACGATCTCACCGCTATCAGAGGTTTGGCGACAGACGGTGAACGATTGATCTCGGCGCAGCCGATCGTGATGAGGCGCGCCACAGGAGAATTCGATGAAGAGAATTTACGCAACTGTTTTGACGCTGACCGCTGCGCTGCTGCTCGCGGGCGCGGCGCACGCCCAGGTGACGCTGAACTCGGCGCGCGTGGGCGGGCCGGACACCGCCGCCTTGGCGAAATTCTACGAGGCCGCGTTCGGCATGTTTGAGACGAATCGGATCACCGTCCCCGGAGGCGCGGAAATCTTCTTGAACTTCGGCGCGACGGCCGACGAGGCGAAGGCCAACAAAAGCACGCCGATCGTGATCACGCATCGCGATTCCGATGACCTGAAGGACCCGATCGCGCACCTAATCCTGAACGTGAAGGATATGACGGCGACCGTCGCGGCCATCAAGGCGGCCGGCGGCTCGATGGCCGGCGATCCTCGCGCGTTCGGAAATACCGGCATTATGATCGGCATCGCAATCGATCCGGATGGCAACCGACTCGAGCTGATTCAGCGGCCGTAAACGAGCCCCGCGGTTGTCACTCCAAGGAATAGAGCTTCAGCACACGCTTGCCGGGGACGGTGACCGCGAGCGATTGGCCGTCGGGCGCGATCTGGAAATTGTGGAATTCGAGATCGTGCAGCGCCGGCGTGAACGAATCGTCGTACAGGCCGACCCAGACGAGGTCGTTCGACTCATCCGGGGGGCCGCGCTTGAGCAGGACGCGGCGGTCGTCGCTTCCCCATTGGAAAACGCCGAGGCCTGCGTTCACCGTCACACGCTTCGTTGGGTTGTCGACGTCGATCACCTCGATGGTGTCGCCATCCTCGAAAAATCCGATTTTCTTGCCGGATTTGGATACGGCGAGCGAGCCGTTGTAGTTGTCGATGGTGGCGATTTCCGTCACCGCTTCGTGCAACAGGTCGAGTTCGAGGATCGTGAGGCGGCCGCGCAGGCTCAGATTTGAGGAGACGGCAAAGGCGCGGTTGCGCGGCGCATCCCAAATCACCGTATCGAACGTGTGGCCCGCGAAGAGCGGCGTGATCTGTCCATCGGCGGGGCGCACGCGCGTGATCGTGTAAGGCGGGCCGAGGCTCAGGTAGACGACGCTCTGGCCGTCCGCGAGCCACGTGGCGTCAACGGCATTTTGAATGAAACGGTCCTTCGAGCCGGCCACTTTGATCTCGTTGCCATCGTCATCGAAAAGGGCGATGGCCTTGCGCCCGCCGACGCTGAAGACGTCGGCATCGTCCGAGCGGTCTTCCTCGCCTTTTTCCTTGACGTGCGGGTGGTAACCCGGCGGCGGCTCCTGCAGGGTGATGCTCGCGGCGATGTGCTTTCCATCCGGGCCCCACGCGAGCGTGTTGACGACGTATCCGCCGCCGGGCAGCTGCTCCGGCATGAATTTATCGACGTCGACGATGCGCTTGCCGTGACCGGGGCTGGTGGCGATGTCGATTTCGTCGCGCTCGATGATCAGCTTCTTGATGCGCTTGAGCTTCGGGACCGCGTACACGATTTCGTTATTTGTGGAGATGTCGAATGCCTGGCAATCCGCGTCGATGGTCATCTTTGGATTGTCTTGCGCTCTGGCGGCCGGCGCGCCCAGCGACAAAATCGCAGCCGCGGCAAGCATCGAGAGCAGCGGGGCAGCGCGCATGCCGAGCGGAGTGGGGAACGGACGTCGCGCGCGCCTGTAAATTTCCGAGAAAATGTTCTTCGCGCCGCGTCGGTTACTCGTCATTTTTACCCTTTACCTTGATTCGCCGGATTTCTTCCATGCGCTGCCGGATGCGCGCCTCGAAGCCCTGATCAGTCGGCTTGTAATAGACGCGCCCGGCGAGGCTCTCGGGCAGGCACGTCATGTCCGTGACTTTCTCTTCCGCGTCGTGCGCGTATTGGTAGCCTTTGCCGTAGCCGAGGTTGCCCATCAGCCCCGTGACCGCGTTTCTTAGATGCAGCGGGACCGGCTCCGCGATGGTCCGCTGCAAATCTTCGTGGACGGCGCCGTAGCCGGTGTAAAGCGCGTTCGATTTCGGCGCGAGCGAGAGATAGACAGCGGCCTGCGCGAGTGCGAGATATCCCTCGGGCGGGCCGATGAAATCGAAGGCTTCTTTCGCCGCGATCGTGACGGCCAGCGCGCCCGGCTCGGCCAGGCCGATATCCTCGCTCGCCATGCGCACCATGCGGCGCGCGAGGTATAGCGGGTCCTCGCCCGATTCGAGCATGCGCGCGAGCCAGTAGAGCGCGGCGTCTGGATCGGAATTGCGCACGGATTTGTGCAGCGCGGAGATGAGGTTGAAATGCTCCTCGCCGGATTTGTCGTAGGGGAGGAGCTTTTTCTGCAGCACGTCCTCGAGCCGCGCCTCGGAAAGGACGCGCCGGCCGTCGGCGCCCGGCTCGGTGCCCAGCACGAGCGCTTCGAGCGTGTTGTAGGCCGCGCGCGCGTCGCCATTGGCCAGGATCGCGATGCGATCGAGGATTTCATCGCTCGCCTCGACACGCTCCTTGCCCAGGCCGCGCACCGGATCCTCGATCGCCTTACGCAGCAGCGCGACGATCTGCTCCTGCGAAAGCGGGCGCAGCACGTAGACCTTCATCCGCGAAAGCAGCGGCGCGATCACCTCGAACGACGGATTTTCCGTTGTCGCGCCGATCAGCAGAATGTTGCCGGCCTCGACGTGCGGCAGAAAGGCGTCCTGCTGCGCGCGATTGAAGCGGTGCACTTCGTCGACGAAAACGATCGTGCGCCGGCCGTAACGCCGCATGCTCTCGGCCTTCGCCATCACTTCCTTGATTTCCTTGATTCCGGCGAGCACCGCGCTGAAGGGAACGAATTCCGATTTCGTGCGCCGGGCGATGACGCGCGCGAGCGTCGTCTTGCCGCATCCGGGAGGGCCCCAGAGCAGCATCGAGCCGAGATCATCGCGCTCAATCTGCGTGCGCAGCGGCTTGCCCGGGCCGAGCAGCTCTTCCTGGCCGATAAATTCGTCGAGCGTCTGCGGACGCATGCGGTCGGCTAGCGGGCGCCCCGCCAGAGGCTCGTCTTCCGGCTCGATCGCGCGAAACAGGCCCATCGATTTGTGCGGTTGCTCCTTAGTCCGACCGTCCCGGCAAAAGCCGGGCGGGTTTGAAACCCGCCCCTACCGGCGAATGCCAGGGCAAGAGCGAAGAGTTTCTTCAGGGGCTAAAGCCCATCTTCTCTTCGCTCGAAATGTCGGAGCTAAAGCTCCGACCCCCTAAAGAGAATCTCTATGAGACCCAATTTCAATTTTCAGCGCCTGCAGCTTCCCTGCGTTGCCGCGCTGCTTCGTACAGTACGATCGACGCCGCTACGCCCGCATTCAGCGACTCGACCGTGCCTGCGGTCGGGATCGAAATCACGGCGTCCGCGGCGTGCGTGATTTCGGCAGGCAACCCCGCGCCTTCGTTGCCGACGAACACCGCCGCCGGCTCGCGCCAATCGGCGCTAGAACGCGATTCGCCCTCGTGGCCATTCGCCACCGAGCTTGCGGCATAAATTTTCACACCCGCGATTCGCAGTTGCGCGAGCAAAACCGGAATCGCCATCCCGCGCAGCACGGGAAGCCGCAGCGTCGATCCTGCCGACGCGCGCAGCGCCTTCGGCGACCACGGGTCGGCAGTGCCGCGGGTGGCAATCGCGCCCGTCGCGCCAAACGCCTCAGCCGAGCGCAGAATCGTGCCCACGTTTCCCGGATCCTGAATCGCGGCGAGCACGACCACTAGCGGCGAATTCCCGCGCATCGCGCCCACTCCGTGCAGCACGTCGTCCAATCCCCACTCCGGCTGGCGAAAGAGCGCGGCGACACCCTGCGGCGCCTCCGTCCCGGATACGCTTTCGAATAGTTTGTCGCTGGTGCGCAAAATCTGCGAACGCGGGATGCCCGCTTCGGTCTCGCTCGCCGCTTTCAGGATCGGTGCTGCGTCGCGTTCGCCGGATTCGCTCACGAGCAGCGCCTCGACCTCGAGCCCCGACCGCAGCGCCTCTTCCACGAGCTTCGGTCCTTCGATTCCGATCGGCTCGTTCTTCGCCGGGTCGGGCCCCTTGCCGCGCAGCGCGGCGCGGAAAGCTTTCAGCCATTTGTTGTCCCGGCTCGTGATGGTGGTCATGGCGATCGGTCCAGCCTCAGGCGCGCGCTGCTGCAAGCCTAACAAACGCCGTTCGCGGCGTAAATCACCGCGCCCAGCGCACATCCCGGTAAAATCTTGTGCTGGTTCATCTTGCGTCGCTCGCGGCGGCTATGTTAACTTGCACTGGTAATTAGGCAGCCGCGAGCGAAACCTTTGCCCGTCGAAGTCCTTAAAATCTCATCGGAAGCGCCCAACAGGCAGACAATCGAGTACGCCGCAAGTTTCATCCGGCGCGGCCGTGTGGTTGCGATACCAACGGATACCGTCTACGGCCTTTCGGCCGATCCCTTCAACCTCGCCGCAATCGAGCGCGTGTTTCGCATCAAGGGGCGTCCGGAATCGCAGGCGCTGCCGATCCTGGTGAACTCGGTCGAGCAGGCCATCACGCTGATCCGGGATGTTCCCGACGTTTTTCTCACGCTGGCGAACAAGCTGTGGCCGGGCGCATTGACGCTGGTCGTCGGCGCTACGCATCGCCTGCCGCTGAAAGTTACGGGGAACACAGGAAATGTCGCGCTTCGCTGGCCCGATTCGCGCATCGCCTCGGCGCTCATCGAAGCCGCCGGCGGACCCATTACCGGCACCAGCGCGAATCTTTCCGGCTATCCTTCCTGCACCAGCGCGGGAGCGATCATGGAACAGCTGGGAAACCGGCTGCCGTTGATTTTGGACTCGGGCGAGACCGGCGGCACGCTTTCATCGACCATCGTGCGCATCGAGGATGACACCTGGTTCGTGGCCCGCGAGGGTGCGCTGCCCGAATCGGAAATCCACAAAGCCCTCGGCAAATAGCGCGTCGCAGCCTACTGAATCTGCGCTGAATCTAGAAAATCGTACTCGCCGGTCGGCGCGAGCTTGATTCCCGTCACGCGCGTCCGATGGACGCAGACGTTATCGACGTACCACAAATTGATATACGGCTCGTCTTCCGCCACGATCTTCTGAATCTGCGAGAGAATCGCCTTCCGCTTGTCTCGATCCATCTCCACTTTCTCCTGCTGGATCAGGGCGTCGAGCGCGGGATTGCGATAATGCCCGCGGTTCGCGCCGAGTGGAGGCATCCGTTTCGAGTTGAAGACGTAATCGAAAATGTCGGGGTCGTTGTTCGCGCCCACCCAGCGCAGGCTGTAGAGCTGAAAGCTTCCGCGGCTGACGTCGGAGAGAAACGTCGCGGTTTCGAGCGGCCGCAGATCGAGCACGACGCCGACGCGTCTCCACTCGCCGGCCAGCGCCTCGCTCAAGAGGCGCGCCGATTCCTCGGTCGAAGTCTTCATCGTCACGTGAAATCGCACGCCATCCGCGCCGCGCGGAAATCCGGCCGCGTCGAGCAGCCGCTCCGCCTGCGCCGGATCATAGGGATATTGCCGGACGTTTGGCTCGAACGCCCAGTGATTCGGCGGGAGCAGGCCCGACGCCGCGCGTGCCTGCCCGCGCAGCAGGTAGCGGATCAGCGACGCGCGGTCGGTAGCATACGCCAGCGCCTGCCGCACCTCGCGGTGCGAGAGAATCGGATCGTCGAAATTGAATGCGACGTATTGAATTACCGTGCCCGGCTGATCGTCCACGACGAGTCCCGGCTCCTTGGCGAGCGCATCCACCATGTCCGGCGTAAGCGACGTTACTCCGCCGATGTCCGCCGTGCCCTTGCGCAGTTCGAGCGCGCGCGTGATCGCGTCGGGAACCACGCGGAATCGCACCTCCGGGATTTTCGGCGCGCCGCCGAAATAGTCCGGATTGCGCGCGAGGACGACATCCTGATCCTGGACCATGCTGACGAATCGAAACGGGCCCGTTCCGATCGGATCGCTTGTGGGCGTGTGGCCCGAGCCTGCCGGCACGATGCCCATGGCCATCGCCGTGAGATTCCAGACAAACGACGCGTAGGGCTCGCTGAGATGAAATACGACGGTATATGGGTCTGGCGTCTCCACGGATTCGAGCATCGGGAAAGTGCCGCGCTTCACTGTCGTCACCTCGCCGTGCATCAACGAGTCAAATGTGTATTTCACATCGGCCGATGTGAACGGCCGCCCGTCGTGAAATTTCACGCCGTGGCGCAGGTGGAAGACGTAGGTGCGCGGGTCCGGCGTCTCCCATCGCTCGGCAAGATCGGGCACGATATTCATCTGCGCGTCGAGATTTACGAGGCCGTCGAAAATTAGCCCGTCGAGGTGCTGCGACTGCGCGTCCGTCCCGATCCGCGGATCGAGATTGGTGGGCATCGACTCGATGAGGAAATTCACGGTGCCGGGCTCGCTCGCGTCGCTCGAGCCGTTGCATCCGGCGGCGAAGATCGCGATCGCGAGCACGGCCGCCAACGCGAGAAATGCGGCACCCAGCTTGGCCGCTCGCTTCGTCCCGTATCGTTCCCTGTGAATTCGCAAATTCAGCTCTAAGATTTCTTCTTGCGGCCGGCCGGTTGTGCCGGCGCGTGCACGATCTTGCCGAGCACGACGGGATGCCGCGCGCCCGTAGCGGAGGGCACATTGCCCGGCCGCCCGTGGTACGTCTCGTATGCCAGCGCCGCGAATGCAAACGCTTCCTTCGCTTCCGGCGGCACTCCGAATCGCGTAGGCGAAATAATTTCGATGCCGGGCAAGGCCGCCGCCAATTGCGCCATGATGAGCGGATTCCTGGCGCCGCCCCCGGTGACGATCAGCTCATCCACCTCCGCGCGCGGCAGAATCAGCCTGCGAAACGCGTCGGCGATGGAAAGCGCCGTAAAGACGGTCGCCGTCCGCACGATGTCGGCCGGCCCGGCGTGGTGCCGGTGCCCCCATGCCAGTAGCTCGGTCGCGTAAGGCTTCCCGAACTGCTCCCGCCCCGCCGATTTCGGCGGCTTCTTCCGCAAGTAAGGCTCCCGCATCAGGCGCAGCAGCAATTCCGGGATCGTGCGCCCGCTCAGCGCGATGTGCGCGTTGCGATCGTAGGCGGATCGCCCGCGCGTGATCTGCTCGACCAGCGCGTCGATCACCATGTTGCCCGGGCCGGTGTCGAACGCGAAGACATCCGTGGGCTTTGCGCCGCCGGGAATCACCGTCACGTTGGCGATGCCGCCGATGTTGAGCGCCGCACGGCCCTCTTTCGGATCGCGGTAGAGCAGGTAATCGACAAACGGGACGAGCGGCGCGCCCTGCCCGCCGGCCGCCATATCGGCAGGACGAAAGTCGCCCACGGTCGTCACTCCCGTCCTCTCGGCAATCACGTTGATTTCACCGATTTGCAGCGTGGAGGGCGAACGCACCTTGCCCTGAAACCGCGCGGCGGCGCCAAGATGAAACACCGTCTGCCCGTGCGAGCCGATCAGTGAAATTTCACGCATTGGGACGCGCCAGTTCTTGGATGCGGCGAGAGCGGCGCGCGCCAGCTCCTCGCCCAGTGTGAAGTCCAGCTCGCTGATCTCGGCGGTGGTCGTCGGCGCGCCGTTGGCGAGCCGCAGCACGGTCTCGCGCACCGAAGCACGGAACGACACGTGATGGTGCGCCTCGAACTGGGCCGAAATATTCGGGGGCGCTCCGGAGATTCGCACCAGGGCGACGTCGATTCCGTCGGCCGACGTTCCCGACATCATGCCCAGCACGCGCATCGCCTTGCTCATCGAGTGTCGCCAGCCTTTGGCGGTAGCCACTGGTCACTGTAACTGTTTTTGCAATGCCGCGAGCAAATTGAGCGCCTCGAGAGGCGTCAGTTTGTCGAGATTTGCACCCCGTAGCGCTTCGAGCACCGATTCGTCGATTGCCGTAAAACTTGCTTGCCGCGGCGCGGGTGGCGCCGAGCCCGGCGTGCCATGCTCGGAAAGCTCCTCCGTGAGGCGATCTTCCTTGCGTTCGTGCTCGCGGAGAATTTCCCGCGCCCGCGCGATCACGTCGCCGGGAAGGCCCGCGAGGCGCGCGACCTCGATTCCGTAGCTCTTGTCCGCACTGCCCGGCTCGACGCGCCGCAGAAATACGATGTCGTTTCCCGCCTCCTGCACCGAGACGTGGACATTTTTCACGCCTGGCAGCAGCTGTTCGAGTTCCGTGAGCTCGTGATAGTGCGTGGCGAAGAGAGTCCTCGGCCGAGCGCCTGCGTGCAGCGACTCGACCACCGCCCACGCGATCGAGAGGCCATCGAATGTCGCCGTGCCGCGGCCCACCTCATCGAGCAGCACCAGGCTCGCGGCGGTCGCCGTGTTCAGGATCGCGGCCACCTCGCTCATCTCGACGAGAAACGTCGACCGCCCGCGCGCCAGGCTGTCTGACGCGCCGATGCGGGTGAAAATGCGATCCAGAATCGGCAGCTTCGCCTGCGCCGCCGGCACGAACGATCCTGCCTGCGCGAGAATCGAGATCAGCGCCGCCTGCCGCAGGTAGGTCGATTTCCCGCCCATATTCGGGCCGGTGATGATCAGCAGGAACTGCGAGTCGTCGCCGAGGTAGAGATCATTGGGAACGAATCGCTCGCCGCGCTCTTCGAGGAGCTTCTCGATTACCGGATGGCGGCCGCCCGCGATCATCAGCGCGCCGCGCGAGCCTTTCCCCGAAAGTTCCTTCTCGGTGAATTCCGGGCGCGTGTAGTTGCGCGCCGCCGCGATGCGCGCGAAATTCACCAGCACGTCGAGCTGCGCCACCGCGGCCGCAGTGCGCCGCAACCGCCCGGCCTCGCGCGCGATCGACTCGCGAATTTCGCCGTAAAGCCGCCGCTCGATTTCGAGCACGCGGTCCTCGGCCGTCAGCACCTTGCGCTCGTGGTCTTTCAGCTCGGCCGATGTGAAACGCTCGGCGTTCACCAGCGTCTGCTTGCGCTCGTAATCGGCGGGCACGAGCGGCAGATTCGGCTTCGAAATCTCGATGTAGTAGCCAAACACCTGGTTATAGCGGATCTTCAGCGACGCGATTCCGGTGCGCTTCCGCTCGCGATCCTCCATCGCCGCGATGATCTGGCGGCCTTCCTTCAGGATGGTGCGTAACTCGTCGAGTTCGGCATGAAAGCCCTGGCGGATCACGCCGGGCTCGTTGGGCAGGGCAGGGGGATCGTCGGAAATACCGCGGGCGATCGTGCCGGATACGTCGGCGAGTTCGTCCATCTGCTCTCGAAGCGAGGCTAATCTTGTGGCCGGTGTTTCGGTCTGTGGACCGTGCAAGGCGATTGCGCCGGCAATCAACGCGCGCAGCCGCGGGATGATTTCGAGCGAGCCGCGCAGCGCCAGCAGATCGCGCGGTGTGGCGACGCCTAGCGTGATCCGGCTCGTTAGCCGCTCGAGATCGAGAATGCCTTCGAGCTCGCGGCGAATTTCTTCGCGCGCCACGGTCCCCGATTTCAGATTCTCGACCGCGCCGAGCCGCTCTGCGATTTCCGCGAGCGCAATTTCGGGCCGCAGAATCCAGCTGCGAAGCAGCCGAGCGCCCATGCTGGTGGCCGTCTCATCGATGGCTCGCACGAGCGTGGCCGAAGCGTCGTCTCCCGCCGCGGGCTCGACGAGTTCCAGGTTCCGCGTGGTCACCTGATCGAGGATCATCGCTTCTTGCTGCTCGTAGTAGGCGATCCGATCGAGGTGCTCGAGCCCCGCGCCGGCCGGGCGCAGCGACGGAATGGTGCTCGTATCTTCCGGCTTGCGCGCGCCGATGGCCGACGTCTCGCGCAGGTAATGCACGATGGCGCCCGCGGCGGCCGTCGCCTGCGGATGCGCCGCCAGGCCGAATCCGTCGAGCGCCACCACGCGGAAGTGTTCCTGAAGCTGCCGCACCGCGTAGTTGCTCTCGAAGATCCAGTCGTCGAGCCGCGTCTCGACGGCGCCCGAGCCGTTCAAGTGCGCGGGCGCGGCAGCAGGGAAGAGAGTGGTCGGCTGCGGAACGAGAATCTCGCGCGGCCGCAGGATGCCGATCTCGTCGCGCAGCCTCGCTTCGGCTTTGTCGCCCGTAAACTCCGTCGCGCGAAAATCCCCGGTCGAGAGATCGACGAAAGCGAGGCCAATCCGCGCATCACTCGCACGGCCCTGCGCCCGTCCTCCAGCCGTGGCCGCATTGGCGGCAGCGCTCCGCGCCACCGCCGCCAAGAAATTGTTCTCCTTGGGCTCGATTAGCGACGCGCCCGTCGCTGTTCCCGGCGTGAGGACGCGGATCACCTCGCGCCGCACCAGCTTTTTGCCTGGCCCTGGCTCTTCCATCTGCTCGCAGATGGCGACTTTGTGGCCGGCGCGGATCAGGCGCGCGATGTAGTTCTCGGCGGCATGGTAGGGGACGCCGCACATCGGCACCGGCTCGCCTCGTTCCTTATTGCGCGCGGTCAGCGTGATCTGCAGGACGCGCGACGCCAGGATCGCGTCGTCGTAGAACAGCTCGTAGAAATCGCCGAGGCGGAAGAGCAGCAGCGCGCCGGGATGCTGCTTCTTGACGGCGTGGTACTGCTGCATCAACGGCGTAGTCGGTTCCGTCATGTTCGCGCTTCAACGCCCGGCAGGAATGCGATTATGCTGGCACATCCCCGCCTTGGCAACAAGCTTGATGCTCAGCGAGGGCCGATCGAGGAGCAAGCACATCGTCGGCGCTGCGCTATACTCGGTCGCGTCCCGACCATGGCTCGCCGCATCCGCACAGCTCGCGAAATCGAAGTGAAGCTTCGCGTCGCCGACTTGCCAGCGCTGGTCCGCAGCCTGAAGCGGCTGGGCGCCAAGCTGCATGGGCGCGTCCTTGAGCGAAATACGCTTTACGACACTCGCGACTCCGACTTCCGCAGCCGGGGGCGCCTGCTGCGGCTGCGCATCGAGACTCCGGCGCCCTCGAAGCTTCTGCCGGGCGGCGCGCGATGCGCGATCCTCACTTCGAAGGCTCCGCTTGCCGAATTCGGCCGTCGCTCGCGCTACAAGGAGCGGCTGGAACGGGAACTCGCGGTCGAAGCGCCAGCGCGCTGGCCAGTGGCCTTGCGCGCCATCGGCCTGCGCCCGAGCTTCCGCTACGAGAAATACCGGACCACATTCCGCCTTCCGGGCCTGCGTCTGGACCTCGATGAAACACCGGTCGGCACCTTCCTCGAACTCGAAGGCCCGCCGCGCGCCATCGATCGAGTGGCCCGCGCGCTCGGATATGCACCCGGCGAGTACATAAACGGAACGTATTGGGATTTGTATGCAGCCGATTGCCGCCGCCGCGGCCGCAGGCCCACGAACATGCTTCTTTGACGCAAAAACTTCGCAAAGCAAGCACTCTTTCCTTGACAAAAATTCCGTCTGCCTTTACTAGTCAAATCGGGCATGCGCATTTTCATGGAAGCGCGTTCGTCCAATTCGGAGGCTGGAAGTAGCCGCTCCGCCGGTCTGGCAGGTGAAACCCGGCGGCACCACGCGGACTTCCCGTCTGTTTTCGGTCACCGTTCAGGCGCGACCCGCACGCGGGCGCGCCGGGACAGGGAGGCGAGGCCCGGCCTGAACTAACGCGAGGCAGCTTTTTGGTCTGCCCGTGGCCGGAAGCACCGCCGGTCTCGGGCTTTTTTTGTGCCCGGATTCGCCGGCCTAGCCCGCTAAGGAGCCAACTATGCTGCACGCAACGGAAGTCCTGGGCGCCCAAGCCTTCGATTCCGCCGGGAACATTGTGGGGCGCGTGAAGGAGATGTTCATCGTGCCCGAAGAGCAGCCGAACCGCATCTCTCGGCTGCTGCTGAGCCGCGGGCAGTACCGCCCGCTGGTGGCGCGCCACGACCAGATCGCCGAAGTCGCACCCGGCCGCGTGAAGCTGACCACCGACGAATCGGCGCTCGAGCTCTACCAGCCGAATGAGGCGTGGCTGGCGGTACGCAAAGACCTCCTCGATCAGCAGATCATCGATACCAACGGCCGCAAAGTGGTGCGCGTCAACGACGTCGATCTCACCGAGCACCGCACCAACGGGAACATCGAGATGCGAATCACCGATGTGGACGTCGGGCTGCCCGCGGCGGTTCGCCGCCTGTTGCAGGGCATGGTCCCGCCGATGGCGATCCGGCGGATCCAGAGCAAGCTGCCGCCGCGGACGATCCGGTGGGAATTCGTCAACATCATTGAGCCCGACCCGCTGCGCCGCGTGAAACTGCGCCTCTCAAGCCAGAAGCTCGAGGCGCTCCATCCGGCCGATCTCGCGGACATTATGGAAGAGCTTTCGCCGGACGAGCGGCAATCGATCATCGGCTCGCTCGATGAAGAGACCGCCGCGGAAACCATCGCCGAGCTCGACAAGCGCTTGCAGACGCAGGTCGTCGAGAAGCTCGATCCGGAGAAGGCCGCGGACATCATCGAGGAGATGAGCCCCGACGAAGCGGCCGACCTGATCCAGAGCCTCGAGCCCGCAAAGTCGAAGGAAGTGCTCGAAGAAATGGAAAGCCCCGAGGCGCAGGAAGTGCAGCAATTGATGCGCTTCGACGAAAACACGGCCGGCGGAATGATGACGACGGAGTTCGTAGTGGTGGGCGAGGACGCCACGCGCGGCGAGGTCGTCGACTTCATCCGCTTCCACGAGGTGCCGCCCGACCAGCTGGACAACGTCGTCCTGATCAATCGCGAGGCCGCGCTTGCGGGCGTGGTGCCGCTGGCGAGGCTGCTGCTTGCCGACGGAGACACGCGCATGGGCGAAATCACATTTGAGCCGCTGCTTTCCGTGAAGGCCAATACGCGCGACAAGGACGTTTTCGAGCTTTTCGACAAGTACAATTTGCGCAGCCTCACGGTGGTGAACGACGAAAACCACCCGATCGGCTCGATCACGGTGGACGACATCGTGAGCCGTCTCTGCGCGAAGATATAAAATCGGCCGTGCGCCGTTAGCTCTCGGGAAATCAGAACGCTAAAGCCATGAACACGTGGGTCACACTCGTTGGCACATACTCGCGCCTCGCGGCGCGCGGCAAGGAATTCACCCGCCGCACGCGCCCCGCACAGCGCCGGATCGCGCTGTTTTTGGCGGTGGTCGGGCCGGGGCTGATCACGTCGAACGTCGACAACGACGCGGGCGGCATCAGCACGTACTCGGCCGCGGGCGCGCAATTCGGCTACGCGCTGCTGTGGTCGCTGATCCCGATGACCATCGCGCTCTACGTGAGCGGCGAGATGTGCGCCCGCATGGGCGTGGTGACAGGCAAGGGGCTCTCCGACCTGATCCGCGAAGAGTTCGGCTTCCGCTCGACATTTTTCGTGATGATCGCGGCGCTCTTCGTGGACCTCTTCAACACTGTCGCGGAGTTTTCCGGCATCGCGGAGGGCGGGGAAGTGCTGCACGTCAGCCGCTACATTTCCGTGCCGATTGCGGCGATCGTGGTGTGGCTGCTCGTCGTTTACGGGACGTACCGCATCGTCGAGAAGATTTTCCTGGTGGCCTGCGCATTTTATCTTTCGTATGTGGCGTCGGCTTTTCTCGCCAAGCCCGACTGGATGTACGCCGCAAAGCAGGTCGTGATCCCGTCGGTGCACATGAACGCGCCGTACTTGCTGATGCTGATCGGCCTTGTCGGCACGACGATCGCGCCCTGGCAATTCTTTTACATGCAGGCAGGCTTCGTTGAAAAGCGCGTGGGCCCGCGCCAGTACAAGCACGCGAGGCTCGACGTGCTGGTCGGCAGCATCTCATGTATGGCGATCGTGTTCTTCATCATGGTTTGCTGCGCCGCCGAGCTCAATCTTCACGGCCTGACGAAAATTTCGAGCGCGAAGGAGGCCGCGCAAGCCCTCGTCCCGCTCGCGGGGAAATGGGCGGGCGGCCTTTTCGCGTTCGGGCTGCTCAACGCGTCGCTTTTCGCCGCATCGATTCTGCCGCTCTCGACCGCGCACGTGATCTGCGAAGGCCTGGGATTCGAGGCGGGCCTCGACCGGAAATTCAAGGAAGCGCCGACGTTCTATTCGCTCTACACGATGCTGATCGTGCTGGGAGCCGGAATCGTGCTGATCCCGCGAGCGCCGCTCTGGAAGATTTTGATCTACTCGCAGGTGGGCAACGGCATCTGGCTGCCGGTCGTCCTGATTTTCATTTTGCTGCTGATCAATCGCCGCGACCTGATGGGCGACCACGTGAATGGCTGGCTCTTCAACGTGATCGCGTGGGGCTCGAGCGTCATCATGATTATCCTCACGCTGGTGCTGGTGTACGTGGCAATCTTCGAGCCATCCGCCGCCGGCCTGAGCGGCTCGCTCGCGCATCCGAGCGTGCACCCATGGCACGCCTTCGCCGCGCTGTGGCGCCACGCCCACCACCCGCTTTCGGCGATCTAGCGTTCCGCGCGTTCGCACGCCGCTGCGACCGAAAATCTGCCAAATTTTACGCTCGCGAGAGGTCCCGCAAGTGTGTCGATTAGAAATGACTCTCGCGTTGAGGGCAAAGAAGATAAGCCGAATTCTAATCGCCGAATGTCGATTAGAAAAGCAGTGGTTAGTGACGAGTGGCGAGTGGCTAGACAACGGCGCGTGGCGATCTGGTCGTCGACCCCAGAAACTACCATCCGAATTGTGCCTGCCAATCTTCATCGCATCGCGCCCGGCCAATCGCGCCGGCCTCGAACTATCTAAGCACAACGCGCGAGCGATGTGTCCTGTCCGCGAGTACAGAAAAGGTGCAGGGACGAAAACCCGGCCGTTGGAGGGCCCTTTCACGTTGATTTGCCGGCGTGCGTGTGGGCCGCGCGCAGGATTGCTTTGATGCTGCGCTCGACGTCCTCGTCTGTGGTCGACCAATTGCAGATGCTGATGCGCATCGCGGTTCGTCCCTTCCACACGGTGCCAGCGCACCAGCACGTGCCCTCCTCTTGAATTGCGGCGATGGTGCGCTGCGTTTGCTCGGGCGTGCCGAAGGAAACGAGCACCTGATTGAGCACCACATCATTGAGGATTTCGTATCCCGCCGCGCGCAAGGCTTCGGCAAAGCGGCTTGCCTGGCGGCAATTTCGCTCGATCAATTCGGCAAAGCCCTGGCGGCCGAGGGATCGCAGCGCCGCGTACACAGGAACGCCCCTCGCGCGACGCGATTCTTCCGGCACGAATTCGTGAGGATCGCGCTCACTTCCCGTGGCGACGATATACGCGGCCGCCAGCGACATCGCGCCGCGGTGCGCCGCCTCATCGGCGCAGAAACTGAGCCCGCAATCGTAGGGAACGTTGAGCCACTTGTGCGCGTCGGCGGCCACCGAATCGGCGTGCTCGACGCCGTGAACCAGCGCCGCACGCCCGGGCGAAGCCGCGGCCCACAGGCCAAACGCGCCATCGACGTGCAGCCACGCGCCGCGGCTCTTTGCCGCGTCGGCGATTTCGCCGAGCGGATCGAACGCGCCCGTATTCACGTTGCCGGCCTGCGCGCAGACGATGCACGGCCCCTCGCGCTCGCGCAGAGCGGCGGCGAGCTCGCCGGCGCGCATGCGTCCCTGGCTATCGGTGGAGATTCGCCGCGCGCGATTGGCGCCGAGGCCGAGGAGGCGCAGGGCC
Source organism: uncultured Acidobacteriota bacterium (assembly GCA_963814735.1). GTDB lineage: Bacteria > Acidobacteriota > Terriglobia > Acidiferrales > UBA7541 > Palsa-295. Next base: position 121,650 of record CAWFEC010000003.1, read on the forward strand.
GTGGAGATCGTGTAGTGCGCTTCCTCGCTCACCATCACGTCGATGGGCGGCGCGCCGAAAAGGCCGTCGGCCTCGACGTCCCATCCCGCGTTGCACAGCACGCGATGCCGGGCCGCGGCCAGCCCAGTGAAATTTGCCATGTGCCCGCCGGTGACGAACCCGAAGCTCATCGTCGTCGGCAGCCCTGCGAGCTCGAGGAGCCACGCGCCCGCGATCTGCTCGATCACCGCGGCCAGCGGAGACAACACGAAAATCCCTGCGTTCTGATCCCAGGACGAGACGAGCCAATCCGCGGCGAGCGCGGCGGGCAATGTGCCTCCTACGACAAAGCCGAAGAAGCGAGGCCCCGCGCAGGCGCTGGTACCTTTTGCGGCGGCGTTCGAGAGAATCTGGGTGACGACCTCGGGCGTGCTGCCGGCGTTGGGAAGCGGTCCGCCCAGGGCGCGCCGTAATTCATCGCCCGACGCCGTCGAGCGCACCGGCCGCGTGTCGAGCGATTCAAACCACGCCGCTGCGTGCTGCCGGACGCCGGCAAGCAGATTCGAGATATTTCCCCGCATTTATCGACCTCCGCGGACGTGTTCAGGTTCTTCGAATAGCACGTCGAGCGCCGTGATCGTATCATCAGCCCGTGGAGACGATGCCAAGGTTCCGGCCGCGAAAGCGCTGGACTGCCGTCAATCGTCCCTCCGGGACTTGCGACTCCCATTTTCTGTTTTCCCGGCACTTCGCCAGGCTTCGTGCCGGGCTAATAACAATCGCGCCTCCGGCGCTGCTCTCTGAATCCAACGCTTTGGCTAAAGCGCATGCGAAGGAACCGGGCGCTATCGCGAAACGCGGAGCATTTCGTTGCCGCCCTTTTGGAATTCGTAGGGGACGCGCTGTATCTCGCAGCGATAGCCTTCGGAAGCGAGCGCGCCGATCACACTCGCGAGATGCGGAGAGCGCGTGCTGCCGAAACTGGAAAGCACTGGGAAGATGCGCGCTTCGCGGGCGACGCGGCAGAGTTCGCGGATCGAGGCGAGGTGGAATTCGAGCGACAAAATATCGGAGTACGTGAAAAGAAAATGCGAGCAGAGCGCGAGATCGAATTCGGCGTCGCCGAAAGGAAGCGCGGGCAATTCGGCGACACGGTAGCGTCCTTCACAGAGCCCCGCCGGGAGATCGTCCAGGAACTGCTGCATCGCGGCCATCCGGACTTGCCCCAAATGCTCGACGGATTTGATTTCGCGCCAGACGAAATGGTCGCGCCCTCCGTGGGTCATTTTAAGGACGGTGTCGCGCGTCTCTTCGACCCGCATGGCAATCTCGGCGGGCGAAAACTCGTAGATCGGGTCGCAGGAAACGGCCTTGCCGCCGAGCCTCCGTACCTCTGCGTTGAAGCTGGCCGGGCCGCCGGCGCAATCGAGGATTCGCGACACAAGGTTTGCGGCGCTCAAGTCGAACATGCGGACGTACTCGTCGAACGTCCGCCCCCAGGGAACCACTCTATCCAATGATTGCGCCATTGATATCCACCACCGTGCGGCTCTTAGTGTTGCACGGGGATAGTCGCTGTGCTACTTTCGCTGGCGAACATTTTCTGACGTGCATAAGCTGCACTCCTTGAGCGATTTCCGGTGAAAGCAAGCGACCTCCTAAAGCCCGCGAACCGCGAGGAAGCGGAACTTCTCGAAAAGCTCGACGCGAAGCGATTGCCCGACCACGTGGCCATCATTATGGACGGCAACGGGCGATGGGCGGAGCGGCGGCATCTGCCGCGCATCGCAGGGCATCGCGCTGGCGTGAAAGCGGCGCGCGGCGTGATCGAGACGTGCGCGCAGCTGCGCGTCCCATGCCTCACGCTGTATGCATTTTCGCTCGAGAACTGGCGCCGGCCGCAGACGGAAGTCGATTTCCTGATGCGCCTGCTGCGCGATTATCTGAAGCGCGAGCTGCCCGCGATCCACAAAAATAATATCCGCATGGTTTTCATCGGGCGCCAGGCGCAGTTGCCCGAAGGCGTGCGCAAGGACATTACCGAGGCGATGCGGTTCACCGAAGGCAATACGGGGATGAAGCTGGTGGTCGCGCTGAATTACGGAGGTCGCGCGGAACTTACCGACGCGTTCAACGCGCTGCTCGCCGAGGCCAATGAAGCGCGCGCCGATGGTGGTGCATCATTTCGCGCGCTCGAAGAGGACATTTCGAAACATCTCTATACCGCCGGGCTGCCCGATCCCGATCTGCTGATCCGCACGAGCGGCGAGATGCGCGTGAGCAATTTTCTCTTGTGGCAGATCGCCTACGCCGAGATCTACGTCACCGAAGCGCTGTGGCCCGACTTTTCGCGCGCGCGGCTGCTCGAGGCGCTGATCGAATATCAAAAGCGCGAGCGCCGCTACGGCGGGCTGGGCGCGCCGCGCGCCCGCGCGGGATCATCCGGCCGCGCCGATACGAGCGCCGGCAGCGAAAGCCGCGCCGGGGGCACGAGCCGCCCGGTGCGGGGCTGACGCGCGATGTTGGTTCGCATTCTCACCGCGCTCGTGCTGATCCCTGTCGTCGTAATTCTGGTGTGGTGGGCTCCGCCCGCAATTCTTACGACCGCTGCGGCGATCGTCGCGATCATCGCGCTCTTCGAATTCTTCGATCTGGGCGAGCGAATCGGCCTGCACGCGTTCCGCAAGTGGACGATCGTCTGCACGGCGGCGCTTTTCTACGCGCAGCATTCGCTCGGGCTGGTCGAGACGCACAATCTGAGCGGCGGCATTTCGATCATCCGCGAAGCGGCCAGCGGCACGCTATCGATCGAGGCGGTGCTGCTCGTTTTCCTCTTTGGCGCGGTGGCGATCGGCCTGGGCACGCGGCGGTCGCTGCACGATGTGCTGCCGGGCGTCGCGATCAGCTCGGCAGGATTGCTGTTCGTCGCGCTGCCCTTCAGCTACATCGTGCGCATCTACGAAATCGACCACAAGGGCCGCGAGCTGGTGCTGTTCACGCTCGCGCTGGTGTGGGCGGGAGATATCTTCGCGTATTTCTTCGGCCAGGCGCTTGGGCGGCTGCCGATGGCGCCTGCGCTCAGTCCCAAGAAAACCTGGGAGGGTGCTTTCGCGAATGTGATCGGCTCGCTGCTGGTGGCGATCTTTTTCGCGAAGTGGATGCAAGTGGACGCTGCCGCCCTGCTGATTACCGCGGCGCTCGCCAATATCGCCGGGCAGGCGGGCGACCTGATCGAATCAGCGTACAAGCGCGGCGCGGTGGTGAAAGATTCAAGTTCGCTGCTGCCGGGCCACGGCGGGATGCTCGACCGCATCGATAGCTTGATCCTCGCGAGCCCCGTGGTGTGGGTCGTCTTCCAGTGGCTGGCGTCGCGCTAGCAACGAGCGCCGGGGCTACTCGCGGGGGCCGCCGCCGGAGAAGAGGCGCGCGATCAGGACGAGCAGAATCGCGCCGACCGTGGCCGCTGCAAGGCTGCCGAGGAATCCGGCGGCGGTGATTCCGAGGCGCGTGAAAATCCAGCCGCCGATCACGGCGCCGATCAGCCCGAGAATCACGTCGACGATGCAGCCGAAGCCGCGCCCGCGCGACAAATGGCCGGCGATCCATCCGGCGATCAGGCCGAGGACGATCCAGCTGATCAGCCCGCGGGATGAAACTCCAACGAAGTAGACCTTGTCCGAAAGAAGCGCGAGCCATGCGGCGAGAATCATCGGACCTCCCAAGTCGAGCGCCAAGCGACGCCTACGAAACCGCTCGCGGCGAGTTTACTCGCGACAGAAAACATATCCCAGGCACTTGTAGATCAGCTTCGCGGCCAGGAAGTCGGAGGCATGCTCGCCCGGCAGCGGCATCAGTTCGACCACGTCCATGCCGACGATTTTCTTGTGATGCGCGACGGCGCGCACGAGCGACGTCACCTGGTGCCAATCGAGCCCGCCGGGCTCGGGTGTGCCCGTGGCGGGAATGATCGACGGATCGAAGCCGTCGAGATCGATCGTCAGATACACGTTGGGGCTCAAATCCGCGAGCACCTTGGCGATCCAGGCTTTCAGCGGCGCGCGGACGATATCGTTTGCCCAGTAGATTTTCGTGCGCAAGTGGGGAATCGCCTGCGCCTCTTCGACGCACAACGAACGAATTCCAACCTGCACGGCGGGACAAAATTCGAGCACGCGGCGCATGGCGCACGCATGGCTCGAGGGATTGCCCTGATATTCGTCGCGCAGGTCCGCATGCGCGTCGATTTGCAGCACGCTCAGGTTTTTGTATTTCTTCGTGACGGCGGAGACGAGCGGCGGCGTGAGGCTGTGCTCGCCGCCGATGGCGACCGGAAATTTGTCATCGTCCATCAGGGCGCACTCGGCGGTGAAGAGCTCGGTGATCACTTCGTCGAGCGTGCCGTCCATGGTGTCGATCGGGGGCAGCGTGTGGATGCCAATTTCCTTGTAGGGCTCGAGCTCCAGCTCCTCGTCGTAAAGCTCCATATTCTGGCTGGCCTTCAAAATGGCGGTCGGGCCGTTGCGCGTGCCGTGCTCGTAGGTGGTGGTGCGCTCGAGAGGTACCGGAAAAATCGCGGCGCGCGACGTTTCGTAGAGTGAGTATTCCTCGGATAGGCCGCCGAAATTATCGGGCGGCATGGGAGTGTATCGACTCATGGTTGGTCCGTTCTTCCTTTGGGTTTTCCTTTGGGAATTATGCTCTTCGCTCTGCCCGCAGCCTCGGTGCGAGGCGTATTGCCGTCGAGGGGGACGGCTGAACTCCAGATTGCAACGCCGGGCCTTCCAATGCAACTCCGAATCCGCTAATCGTCTTCGCCCACCAAAATAGCCGCCGCCAGCACCGTGGTCCACAGGCCGCGCTTATCGCCCACGGCCGATTGCGTGATGTTCATCGTGCGGACGATCTTATTCGAGATGCGGTAGACCTCTTTTTTCTCATCCCAGGAAAGATCGGGGTCGAATTCGACGTTCAGGGTGGTGGCCAGCATCTCGGCGGCGAGCTCTTCGGTGTATTCGCCCGCGACTTCTTCCGTCTCGCCGAAGGAATGATGCTCCGAGAGATAGCCGTACATCGACTTGTCGCTTGGCAGCGCCAGTCCGACACCCGCCGCGATCAGGCGGTGCGGCTCGCGCGTCTGATTCTCGCTGATCACCGTGAACGCAACCTGCCCGGGCTTCAGGTGCTTCAGCCCTTCGCTGCGCGAGATCAGCTTGCAATGAGGTGGGAAGATCGACGAAACCCGCACGATGTTGCAGGCGGCAATGCCCGCGTTGCGCAGCGCGAGCTCGAAGCTCGAAAGGCGCTCGCGGTGTTTGCCGGTTCCCTTGGTGAGGAAAATTTTCTTCGCGACGAACGCCATGAGCTTCCCGGCTTGCGGTGCCTCCCGTCTTTCACGTCGAAGAGAAGATGTCGCGAACGAAAATTAGCAAGCAGGCTGAGTGATGTCAACTCATTTCACACCCGATGATTACAGCGGCGTGAACGATGCACCTGGATTTGCATGCAGAAAGCTAGGCGGTCGGTTCCGGCTCCTTGTTGCACAGCAGGACGCACGGCCCGAGCGCGTCGGCGATGGTTTGCAGCTCGCGAAGCTGCGGATAGGTGAAATCGGCGCCCGTTTCGGCCGCCGTCTTGCCCTTGCGCGACACTTGCAGCACGCCGATCACCTTCTGTCCAATCGCGATCGGAGCGCTCATGATCTTCTGGATCGGGTCGCCACGCTCGGTTTCGCTGATGGGAACGCCCTCGAACACCGAGGCGTGCGGCACCACCAGGAAATGGTTGATCAGTTCCGGGCGTTTTTCCCGGGCTGTTCTCGCGGCCAGCGCGTTGACGCTCGACAGCGGGATCTTCCCGATCACGCGCAGGCCGTCCGGTGTAATAAATCGCAGGGAACGTTCGTCGGAGGTGAGCCCGAGAATCGCGACTTCATGCCATTGGATCTTGAAGTTATTGCAGATCAGTTCGATGATTCGTTTGAGAGGGACGGACCTGGTCTCGCCACTCTCACGCGCGAGTTCGGCGACGTACTTTCTCAACTCTTCAATAAGTTCGCTGGGCATGAAAAAGTCCAAGATCGAGTCTGGGGCGCAGTCTAGCATGTTTCTTTTCGGCACGATGCAAGGCCGATGGGGGAGTTGTCGTGAATTCAACGGCGCATTGCGGCGCAAACATGTGGTTTAATCGAAGCGGGGAATGTCATTCGGAAGGGGACCGCAAGGCTGATGGCTGAGGTGGAATCTGGAATCGCGTCCGGTATCTCCTCGCGGGCGCGCGACCTGCACTTTCGTTCGCTCGTGATCGACACCCATACCGACACTACGCAGCGCCTGCTCAGCGATGATTTCGATCTTGGGGCCGCGCACACGGACGGCTCGATTGACATTCCTCGGCTCCGCGCAGGCGGCGTGGGCGCGATCTTCTTCGCCGTGTGGATGCCCGGCGCCGTGACGGGCGCGGAAGCGGTGGGGCGCGCGCTCAAGCAGATCGAAGCGGTGCACCGCACCGTTGCGCGGCACCCGCGCGATCTTGTTCTTGCGAGGAGCGCGCAAGATATCGTCGCTGCTCGCGCGGCGGGGCGGATCGCCGTCCTGCTGGCAGTCGAGGGCGGGCACATGCTGAATCACGACCTCGGCGTGCTGCGGCAATATGCCGATCTTGGCGTGCGTTATATGACGCTCACGCACATGCGCAACACGGATTGGGCGGACGCGTCGACCGACGAGCCCCTGCACAACGGCCTGAGCGATTTCGGCAAGGACGTGATCCGCGAGATGAACCGGCTGGGCATGGCGGTGGATGTGTCGCACGCGTCGGATAAGACGGTCGCCGACGTGCTCGCGACGAGCGAAGCGCCTGTTTTCGCATCGCACTCGTCGTGCTATGCGCTGTGCGCCAGGCCGCGCAATCTGCGCGACGACCTGCTCCGCGCCCTGGCGGCGAAAGGCGGCGTGGTTCAGATCAACTTCCACGTGGGTTTCCTCAACCAGAAATTTCGGGATGTGGAGAAGGCCGACAAGCAGTTTGAGCGTGAAATCGATGCGGAGGTGAAACGGCGCGGCGGCGGAGACCCCGGCCGGTTTATGATCGATGCCGACAACGTCGTGCGCGAGATGGTCGCCGCGGGCAAGCTGCCTCGCGTGGATTGGACGGAAATCCTCGAGCACATCGACCACGCGATCGAGATCGCGGGCGCCGATCACGTCGGGCTCGGCTCGGATTTCGACGGCGCCAACATGCCCTACGGCATGGAAGACGCGTCGCATCTGCCGCAGATTACCGAGGCGCTGCTCGATCGAGGTTACTCGGAGGAAGAAATCCAGATGATTCTTGGTGGCAACGCGCTACGCTTCCTGCAAAATGTGGAGGCTTTTGCGAAACCGCATTTGTGAAATCAATGAGAGGAAAGCTCGCATGAAACGCATCATCACTCCGTTGTTGCTTTGCATCTTTGTCGCGCTTGTTTCGGCCGTTCCAGCATTTCCGGCGGGACAGGCGGAAACGCACTCGAGGACAACACATATGACAACCGATCCTGCTTTGCTGCACCCGGCGGAACTGAAAGCGAAAGCGCCGGACGTTTACGACGTGAAATTCACCACAACGAAGGGCGACTTCGTCGTGCAGGTGAATCGCGCCTGGGCTCCGATCGGCGCGGACCGCTTTTACAATCTCGTGAAGCACGGCTTCTTCACGGGCGCGCCGTTCTTCCGTGTGGTATCGGGCTTCATCATCCAGTTCGGGCTCACGCCTGATCCGGCGGTGAATCGCGCCTGGCAGAACGCGAACATCAAGGACGATCCCGTGACTCAGAGCAACAAGCCCGGCTATCTCACGTTTGCTACAGCCGGCCCGAACACGCGCACCACGCAGCTCTTCATCAATTTCGGAAACAACACGTTTCTCGATAACCAGGGCTTCGCTCCGTTCGGCCAAGTCACTTCGGGAATGGATGTCGTCAAGAACCTCTACAGCGGCTACGGCGAGCAGCCCAATCAGGGTTTGATCGGGTCGCAGGGGAAGGCGTACATCGAGAAAAATTTCCCGAAGATCGACAGCATCGTGAGCGCGACCATCGTTCCGGCCGCCTCGGAATCCCAATAACGCGGCAATGAGGGCGGATACAGCCGGCCCACACGCCCTGCTTTTCTGGCAGGGCGTGCATCTGCATCACGCGTCGTCGTCGGCAGCGGGCGCATGAGCGAAGCTCGCGCCGACGATTTCGGCGAGGGCTCGCTCGTCGCCGCGGCGGCGCGCGGGCGCGCCCTTACCGCAACCGCCATTCTCGCCGGCCTTGCCGCAATCAAGCTGCTCGCGCAGTTCGCGGGCGTCGCGCGCTACGGCTTTTTTCGCGACGAGCTCTACTACATGGCCTGCGGCCAGCACCTCGCCTGGGGCTACGTCGACCAGCCGCCGCTGATCGCGCTCGTCGCGTGGTTCGAACGCCACGCCTTCGGCAATTCGCTCGTTTCGATCCGCCTGCTTCCCGTGCTCGCGGGCGCGGCGGTCGTATTCCTCACCGGCATCCTCGCGCGCGAATTGGGCGCCAAGCGCTACGGCCAGTTTCTCGCCGCCAGCGCGATTCTCTGGGCGCCCGCGTATTTCGCCTTCGACAGCTTCCTCTCGATGAACGCGTTCGAGCCGCTCTTCTGGCTGCTCTGCGCGTGGATCGTGGTGCGCATCGTGAAAGGCGCATCGCCGAAATGGTGGCTCGCGTTCGGGGCGATTGCCGGCATCGGCCTCGAAAACAAGCATACGATGCTGGTTTTCGGCTTCGCGATGGTCGCGGGGCTCAGCCTCGCCGGCCAGTGGCGTCTGCTGCTTTCGAAATGGGTAGTGATCGGCGGCGCGATCGCGCTGGCGCTGTTTTTCCCGAACCTGCTGTGGGAGGCGCGCCACGGCTGGCCGCAAATCGAAGTGGTGCGCAATGCGCAGCTCTACAAAAATATTCCCATCTCGCCGCTGCGATTCCTGAGCGACCAGATCCTGTTCCTCGGCCCGATTGCGCTGCCGGTGTGGGCCGGTGGGCTGGCGTGGCTGCTCTTCGCCCCGAAAGCGAAGTCCTTCCGGTTTCTCGGAGTGGCGTACGTGATCGTGCTCGCGGTCTTTATCGTCCTCGACGGCAAATCGTATTACGTGCTGCCCGCCTACACGCTGCTGATGGCGGCGGGCGGCGTGGCGATCGAAGATCTTGTCGAAGCAAGACCGTGGCGCTGGCTGCGGACCACGCTGCCCACGCTATTGATCATCGCGGGATTGGTGGCGCTGCCGTTTGGCGTCCCCGTGCTGCCGGTCAACGCGTTCCTGCGCTACTCGCAGATATTGCCCTACGCGAATTCCGTGAAGACCGAGCGGGACGCGGTCGGCGTCCAGCTTCCGCAGCTCTACGCGGATATGTTCGGCTGGGAGAACATCGCGGATGGCGTCGCGCAGGTTTACCGCGATCTGCCCGCTGCCGACCGCGCCGGATGCGCGATCCTGGCCGGGAACTACGGCGAGGCGGGCGCCATCGACTACTACGGCCCCGCGCTCGGCCTGCCGCGCGCGATCGGCGGCCACAACGCCTATTTCGATTGGGGTCCGCGCGACTATACCGGCTCGTGTGTGATCATCTTCGGCGAGCGCTCCGCCGACTACATCCGCTACTTCCGCGACGTCCAGCTCGCCGCCACCATCACCAACGCTCACACGATGGCGGTCGAGTCCGTGATCCCCGTCTACGTATGCCGCCAGCCGATCGCGCCGCTCTCGGTCTTGTGGCCGCACTTCAAGATGATCATTTGACGATCCGACGAGGATCGTCATCCTGAGGCGGGCGCTTTGGTTTGTTGCCTGCCGAAGGATCTCTCCGGGGTGAGTAGCGCCGGCGTCCCGCCGGCGGAAATCGGAAAAGGGAAAATGGAAATTGGTCCCAACCGTGCCACGCGCGCGGGTTTCCCAATTTCAAATTTCCAATTTCTATTTTCCGATCTTGCTACGCCAGCGGCGCGCGCTTGGGGGTAAAGACGTCCTTCTCGAGCTTCGCCGCGTCCATGCCGGTCGCCAGCAGCTTCTTGGTAATTTCCGTCCCATACGTCCGCGCGATGCACAGCAGCACGCACTCGCTGGTGAGAATCGGAATCGACCGCTCGGGCGTGCGATCGTAAAATGGCGTAATCTGCTCGGCCTCCTTCAGGACGGTCGCGAGCGCATCGGATAGCTGCAGCGGCCGCTCATCGGGCATCCGTTTCAGCAGGCGGCGCAGGGGCGGCCAAGTGCGCGCCAGCCGCTCTTCTTTCCGGCGCATGCCATCGTAGTCTTCGATCCAGGCGTGCCAGCGCTGCGGGCTGATCTGGCAGATGCGCTGCAGAAATTCCTCGATCTCGTCCTGGCGATAATCTTCCCAGTATTGCGAGAGGCGCTCCCAATCGCAGATGTACATTCCCGCGAGCAGGTCGGCCACTTCGACCGTCCGCGCGGCGCGGCTCTTCGCCAGCATGTTGGCAAAGTTTTCAGCGTTCGTCAGGTTGAGCGTCAGCCGGTGCGCGGGCAGCGCGTGCCCATTGCCGCTCGCACCCGCACGCCTGTCGCCGGAAGCCGCACCGCCGCCCTCGCGCCCAAAAAGTTTCATCGTCGTGGACAACCCCACCAAAAGTTTAGCAGATTGCGGCACGCCCACAGTAGCGCCGCCATCCCGCCGGCTGCTTATATCACAACCGTCGTCGTATCGCCTCATGCGAAGCGCCGCGTGTCGGTAGCACATGAAATGTCCGCTTTTTGAGGCGCGACTTGAGGTAGAGATGCCTGCCGGAGGCAGGCATGATTTTCTACCCGGAGTCCGCCGTGGAGCGAGTTAGCCGCGAGCGCCTCGGCGAAAAGGGGCGCAGCAAGCAGCGCCCCTACAACCATGACCAACCGGCGTCTGGTTGTCCGATCCTGGGTCCGGGGACGCGCCGAAACCGTCTTGGTCAGTGGCGGATGAAGAAGTAGATGGACATGGCGAAGCCGACCACGATGATGAAGCGGCGGATGTATTCGGGGTTCACCTTTTGGGCGAAATGCGCGCCGGCGTAGCCTCCCGTGGCGGCGCCAAAGATCATCACGATGGCCTGCGGCCAGACGATCACGCGGGCCACGATGAAGGTGACGATCGCGACGCCGTTGACGATGCTGACGAGGAGGGTTTTCATGCCGTTCATGGCGTGAATGTTTTCGAGGCCGAGGATCGCGAGTAGCGAGAGAAAGAGAATGCCGGCACCGGCGCCGAAGTAGCCGATGTACATCGCGATGCCGAGTTCGAAGAGCAGGCCGAGAACGATCAGGAGAGGAGGAGTCTTGGCGCGAGCGGGCTGGGAGGCGGGCGAATCGCCGGGAGCGGCCGTCGAATGGCTGCCGGTGTGCTTGCGGACCCAGGAGGTGATGCGTCCGCTGAAAAGAAAGAGCAGGGTTGCGCCAAGGAGCAACCATGGGATCAAGCGGACGAACGTGGCCTGCGGCGTGTGCAGCAGGACGTGCGCGCCGAGTACGCCGCCGAGAATGCCGAGGCCGATCAGCGGCAGAAGCAGGCGGCGCGCTTCGGGCGTGAAGGCGTTGCGATACGCGACCGTGCTGGCGAGAGTGCCGGGCCAGACGGCGACGGTGTTGGTGGCGTTGGCGGCGATCGGCGGAATGCCGGTGAAAAGCAGCGCCGGGAAGGAAATGAAACTGCCGCCGCCCGCGACGGAGTTAATGGTTCCAGCCAGAAATGCCGCGAAGAAGAGGAAAACCGCGTGGTGGAGAGGCACAAGAAAGAATAACCTGCGCGCGGCGCGAAGTCACTCGCGATCATGGCTGCGCAAAGGAGAACGGCGACAACCGGGACCATGAAGGCCACGAGGCCATGGAGAAAAGCGCTACTGGCCGAGGAGCCCGAAGACGACGACGGCTCCCGGCGTTCCGACGTAGACCTTGCCGTTGGCAATCATCGGCGTGACGAACTTGCAGTTCGAGTTGGTCGAAAACTGGTCGCGGGCGTTCGCCGCCTGATTGCTGTTGTACAGCTCGGTGGCGAGGTTGGTGGCGTCGTAGGCGTGCAACACGCCCGTGCTGCTGCCATTCTGGATGGCCCAGACGATCCCGTTCGTCGTGCCGTTGGCCGAAACGCTGGGCGTGGTTCCGGGATAGCCGAAGGAGGTCGAGCTCTTGGATGAGGCCGAGGTGGCGAGCTTGGCGTTGGTGATTTTGAAGGCCTGCAGCTTGTTGCCTACCGAGCCGTAGTAGACAGCGCTGTTGAAATACGCGGGCGCCGACCAGATGCCGCCGCTCAATGCGCCATCCAGTTCCTGGTAGATGTTCGCATCGCTTGCGACGAACTTCCCCATGTTGTCGCGGTTGACGATGTACATGTTCCCATCTTTTCCCGCGCCGATGCCCAGATGCCACGTGTTGCCCTGGCCGTCCTGCAGATCCGGAAGGAGCATCGCGCCGCCGGAGCCGAGATCGGTGTCCGCGGAAGATTCAGACTCGGCGTCGCCTCCGTTCGGATTGTCCATCGCGAAATAATCCGCGACGGATAGAGCGGTGCCGGACGCCGAAAGCTTGACGAACGAGTTGCCGAAATCGTGCGTATTCGGGAATCCATTCCCATCGAGTGTCGTGTCGAACGTGCCGTTGCCGATCAGAAAATATATGTTGCCGGAGGCGTCGACCGAAGGGCCATCGCTGGCATTCCAGATTCCACCCTCCTGACCATGCTGCGTCGTGCCATTCGCAGTCATATTCAGCACGGCGGCTTGCTGCAAGGTCGATTCGTTGTAGCTGATCACCCAGCTCGTGTAGTTCGCGGCATCGCAATGCGAAGTCCACGTCGTGTAGATGACGCCGCCGGTGAGTAGCAGCGCCGAGCGTTCTTCATACGACCCGGGTTTGAAGGTCTGCGTGCCGTTTGAGCTGCCGGTGCCGCTGCCGGGGTACGTTGCCTGCACGTCCATTGGCGTGATGCGGTCGGCGCCCGTGGTCAAATCGACGGCGTGCAAGCGCTGGTGATAGTTGTTGCTCGAATCTTTCGACATCGTCACGACAAACATCGTGCCGTTCGGGCCGGCGCTCGGATCGATCACCGGCGTCGATGTGATTCCGATTTCGGGTTCTACCTGGCCGCATCCGCGGTCGTCGCTCGGCGTTTCCGTGCCGGGAATCAGCGAAACCTGCCAGAGCGCGGGCCCTGGCGTGTCGGCATCGAAGGCATAGGCCATGTCGTGCTCGGTGACGACGAAGACGACGTTGTGCGCCGTGCCGTTGATCGTCAAGTTGGGAACGTAGAGAGGCTCGGCATCGACGAGGCCGGTGACCTGGAGCGTTCCAATCTTTCCGAAGCCGGTCGAATTGACGTTGCTCGTGGTCAGAATCGTTTCGTTCGGGTTCAACCCGGTCCTCATATTGTCGTTGTGATAGGTGAGCACCTTGGCGTTGGTCGGTGGCGGCCCGGACGCGTTGACGGTCAGCGTCGCGGGAAGACTGGTCTGGCTGCCCACGGAATTGGTGACCACCACCTGGTAGGTCGATCCGTTGTCGGCAATCACCGTAGCCGGCGTGGTGTAACTTGCGGAAGTGGCGCCGGGGATATTCGCGCTCGTCGCCGCATTCTGCCACTGGTAGGTCGGCGCGGGATTTCCGGTCGCCGTCACACTGAAGGTGGCCATCTGGTTTACGAGCACCGTCCGGTTCGTAGGCTGCACAGTGATGGCGGGCGCGTAATCGACGGTGAGCGTAACCGTGGAACTCGTCATGCTGCCGGCAGGGTTGGAGACCACGACGCGGAACTTCGAACCATTGTCGCCGGGCGTCGTCGCCGGAGTCATATAACTGGCCGATGTGGCGCCCGAGATATTCGCGCCCGTAGCCGCGTTTTGCCATTGGTAAGTGGGCGCGGGACTCCCGGTCGCCGCCACGCTGAACGTAGCGGCTTGATTCGCCGTCACCGTCTGGTCGGAGGGCTGCGACGTAATGGTGGGCGCCGTGGAGTTTTGGCCGGGCGCCGCGTCCTTCGTGCTGCCTGCGCAGGTACACAAGGTCACCAGCGCGGCCACCGCAACGAGCAAGTTGAGCGTTTGTCTCAAAGGTCGAGCCCCCATAAGCCGACGTTCTTGCTTGCGAATCCGAGTGCCTTCCGATCGGCCAACTCTTCGACGGGCCTTCGCGGCAGGCCCTCAACACTGAAATCGCCTAACGCGCTGAAAAGTTTAGCGCGTACCGCCGACGAATTTAACTGTCCTAAGGGCTAGGCTTGGGACAGTTGAACGCCTGGCTGCTGAAGGAGCGAAAACCGGTCCTAGCTGACGAAATAGTGCGGCGAAAGCGCAGCAAACGAAGGCGCTATGAAATCTAGTGGGCCCGCTAGGATTCGAACCTAGGACCAACGGATTATGAGTCCGCTGCTCTAACCAGCTGAGCTACGGGCCCGGCTGAGAGCAGCATCTTATACCGAATGATGGGAGAACCGCACGGTTGTTCGGCGCTAGGGCAGCCGCGGAAAACTACGCAGTCGAGGCCATGGCGACGATTCGCTCGTGGCCGAGGTCGTATATGTAGTAGTCGCCGGGTCGGACGCTAGACAGTTCCTGGAGGCGCGATTTTGCGTCTTCGAGACCCTGGACGGCCTCAACCCAGACCGGCTCCCCGGCAGGCAGTTTCCGAAAAATATCGTAGGTAACGGTCATAATGGCTCTCCCCGCAAGAGTTCGGTGCATATTCTTCGGCAGTAATCTTGCTGCAAGTTTACTGCCAAGAAACGAGGTCTATAACTGCAAGATATTGCAAGGGGTTACGAGACACGCCGAACTGCGGACGTGTAGTTTTTCATGGCTCTAGGAAGATTTTTCGACGCTTCGACCAAGAAAGTGCAGAGACCGTGGACCATCGAAGGCATCATAAGATAAGCTCTTTCGTCAGCGGCTATTGCGCCCCCGGGGGCATTGTATGGGTTCATCGAATGCGGCACAGAAGGGTTCGCGGGCGCCAATCATCGAGGATGGCGGACCGCAGAATCTGAATGATCTCCTCGAGCTGCTGCACGACGCCATCGTTGTCTTCGACGCGAACAGGGTGATTCACTATTGGAACCGCGGCGCCGAGAGAATGTACGGCTGGACCGCCGCTGAGGCCAAGGGACATGTCATCCACGAGTTCTTCCATACCGAGTTTCCGGAGCCGTTTGAGGATATGCGCAAGACGCTATTTGAGACCGGGGCCTGGGAAGGTGAGCTCGTACACCGCACCAAGGACAATCGCGTCCTCGTAGTCGAGAGTCGGCAAGCGGTGCAATGGGACGAGCGCGGACTGCCGAGCCGGATTCTCGAGGTCAACCGGGACATCACCGCGCGCCGCGAGGCGGAAGAGTCGCTGCGCAACCTCTCGGCTCGCTTGCTGCAGCTACAGGACGAAGAGCGCCGGCGGATCGCCCGGGAGCTTCACGACACCACAGGGCAGAGTCTCGCCGCGCTGGCGATTCATCTTTCGGCCGTCAACGAGCGAATCGCAGGCAAGGATCCCGTCGCCTCGGACATACTGCGCGAAGCGTTGGGATTGTCGCAGGAAGCTTCCGATCAGACGCGGACGCTCTCCTATTTGCTCTACCCGCCGACCCTTGATTTTTCCGGCTTGAAGTCCGCGCTCGAGTGGTTCGCGGATGGATTCACGCAGAGAAGCAAGATCAAGGTCGATCTCGATTTGGCGCTCGGGGACGAAAGAGTGCCGCAGAGCCTCGAAACCGCGCTTTTCCGAATCGTGCAAGAAAGCCTCACCAACATGTACCGGCATTCCGGCGGAACGCTGGCGACGGTGCGCGGGAGACGCCAAGGGAACACGGTGAGCCTCGAAATCAGCGACAACGGGAAAGGAATTCCGCCCGAATTGCTGGCATCGCTCGGCGGGTCGGGAGGTCAGGTGGGCGTGGGAATTCGCGGCATGCGAGAGCGCGCGCGCCAGTTGGGCGGAAAGCTAAGAATCAAGTCGAGCGATTCCGGAACGACCGTTATGGTGGCTCTGCCCGTTCCCGAGGTCACGAAAGACGAGGATTACCCCGCGCAAGGCATGAAGGCAGGAAACCCTCTAAGCGAATAGCGGACATGGGGAAGGGCGTTCGCCCTTCCCCATGTCATATTTACTCAGGCACACTCACGCTGCTGCGTGAGGAGAGGCCTGTTCCAGCAGTGAAACCAGGCGGTCAGCTGCTCTTGGAGTGAACGCGTTTCCTCGGAGGACGATCTCTCGGGCCGAAATCTTGCGACCGTAGAGAGCTTCGTTCGCGTCATCGTCAGGCCGAAGCGTCGAGCCTTCCAGTGAAACTCCGGCGAACACACCGCGGTTTCGAGAATAGCTGAGAAGCTCGGCGCGCATGTAGGCGTCCGTGTCGGCTTCGGCGGCGCGCCCCACCGGTCCGGCAGCCGCGGAAATGTCGCCGCCCAGCTTAACTTTGCTGTGCAGCAGGCTATGAACTCCGCGCGCGTTCATGACGAGAAAAACGAAATCGGTCGCCTGGCCGCCGATTTGAAAGCCAAAACTGCCTCCCTCAATCGCCATCATGGACGGAGCGCCCCAAGGACCGGTGAAGTCGCGTCCCGCGCGGCACACCATCGCTCCCCGTCCGTAGCTTCCGCCGACGATGAACGCCGCCTTCAGGACGGACGGCACGACAATAATGCACTTCGCCTTATTGAGAAGATCTTGAGGAATTTCGTCGGGCATCTTTAGGACTTCACCCATAACCTGGGCAGCGTCATTCAACCGATCCTCTTGTTTCTGCTTGTCGGTTTCGGCAGCGAGTTGGGGGACCGCCACGGCCAATGCGAGCAGAGTCACAATGAAGGCATGCAAAAGAGCTTTCATATTTTCCTCCCTCGATAAATTCCCGCGAGTTTGGCGTTCTTGAAGCGCTGGGTTCACCGGCGCGCAAAACCTCCGAGCAGCGCACGTCGGCATTTTTTGGCTCTTCAAGGTATAAACCGCTGCCGGCCTGGGAGCCATACACGGTCATGGGTATATTGAGGGAGCCATAGCCTGAGCCTGCAAGTTCCCGAACCGCAAGGGCATACAGCGAACCACCCCCGAAAGCTACAGCATGCCTCGGATAGACCCGCAAGGGACCCTCGGGTACTTTCGCGGCGGGGGGGTAGCTATCGATTCTTGCAGTGGTAAGAGCAGATGATCGGGTCCGACTTGAGAAAACTCGGAGAGGGAGCCAAACACATGGTGAATGACCTCAGCACTCTCGAAGCCCCTATGGCTGGTGACAGCAGTCCCCTGATTTATGCCGAGGAATCCATCCTCGTCGATCAAGCGCGGGACGGGGACGCCGAAGCATTTGAGCAATTGGTCCAGCCGCAAATGTCGAAGGCCTACCGCGTAGCGCTGCGAATTACCGGGAACCGGGAAGACGCCGAAGACGCGATCCAGCAGGCCATGCTGAAGGCATACGCCCACATCGACCAATTTCATTCGAAGTCCCGCTTCTCGACCTGGCTCTTGCGAATCACAATCAACGAGGCGCTGGGAAAGCTGCGCAAACAGCGCGCGGAGAATGCGCATCTGTCGTATGGCAGCGTGGCCGAAGATGGCGCGGATCCCGTGGAAATGATTCGGGCGAAGGACGACGCGCGCCCCGAAATATTGTATGTGAAGCAAGAGAAGCAGCGGCTGCTATGGGAAGCAATCGACGGTCTCCGGGGAACGTCGCGGGCGGTCGTATGGCTTCTCGGGCTCGAGGAGCGGCAGACGAAAGAGACGGCCAGGATTTTGAATTTGTCTGAAGCGGCCGTGAAAGCGCGTTTTCTGCGGGCGCGAAGGAAACTGCGCGAATGTCTGGCGGACCGCATGTAGGCGCGGGGGTTCTTCGGCCCACTAGAATCCCCCAGCCAAGCATCGGTAGTTCATTCTTAAATGGCGGGGTCGCCGTCCCGGTACGGAGAGTCGCGGCCCCGCCGAACCGCGGCGCGCGCCTTTGGTGCGTCGTTGACTGCCTTTGCGATTGTGTATAATTGAGTTGCCAGTCCGCCCGAGGTCCGGGTTTCTGCGCGGAAGCCACATCCCATTCCCGCGGCTTCCACCGGATGCGAAGTGCTGGAGGGATGACCATGAAGACGGTTCGGATTCTCATCGTTGACGATCACGATCTCATGCGTCGCGGGATCAAGGCGCTGTTGCAGTCACATGCCGGGTGGGAAGTTGTCGGCGAGGCCCATACGGGACGCGAAGCGGTTACCAAGGCCGAAGAGCTTAAGCCGGACGTCGCCATCCTCGACATCAGCATGCCCGACCTGAACGGCATTGAGGCGGCGCGCCGGATTCGCAAGTCAGCGCCCAACACCGAAGTCCTCATCCTGTCGGTACATTATTCCGACCAATTGATCCGCGACATTCTCGAGGCCGGCGTCCGCGGATACATCGTGAAATCGGATTCCGACCGTGATCTGGTGATCGCCGTCGAAACGCTCGCGAACCACAAGCCTTTCTTTACGCCGCGCGCCACCGAAGTGATCCTCAGCAATTTCAATGGCGCGCGCCCGGGCAACGATCTGCCCGAATCGGTTCGCGACCGGCTTACTTCGCGCGAGCGCGAAATCGTCCAGTTGCTCGCGGAGGGAAAGAGCAGCAAGGAAGTCGCTTCGTCGCTGGGCATCAGCGTGAAGACCGCCGAAACCCATCGCGCGAATATCATGCGCAAACTGCAATTGCACACGGTGACCGATCTCGTCCGCTATGCAGTCCGAAATCAGATTATCGAAGCGTAGAAGAAACGTTTCCGATTTCAGGTCGAGGGCGATCGACTCGCTTTGCTCGGCTTCCGCGCCATGATATAAATAAGTTAGCAGAGCATGCAGGACTCATCCCAAACCGGTCCTCCGGATTCGCCTGAAGCAGCGTCCGCTCCCCATTTGCGGCGCGAGCTGCGCAGCTGGACGCGCGATCTCGCGGTGGCGCTCGGCCTGGCGATCGTGGTGATGATCTTTTTGTATCAGCCGGTCAAGGTGGAAGGGACGAGCATGAATCCGCTTCTGAGCGATCAGGAGCGCATCTTCATCAACAAGTTTGTCTACCGCTTTGAGCCTATCGAGCGCGGCGATGTGGTCGTCTTCTGGTATCCTCTCGACCGGTCGAAATCGTTCATCAAGCGCGTGGTCGGCTTGCCCGGCGAGACGATCGAGATTCGCGACGGTCATCTCTATATCGATGGCGACGAGTTGGCGGATCAATACGTGCCGGCGGGATATATCGACAGTTCGAATTACGGCCCGCGCAAGATTCCGCCTGCGGAGTATTTCGTGATGGGCGACCATCGCGATAGTTCGAACGATTCGCGGGTTTTCGGGCCGGTTCCGCGGTCTTTCATCTACGGCAAGGCCGTATTCGCGTACTGGCCGGTCGATCACTTTGGATCGCTGACGACGCCTTCGACAGTCAGCGCGGCATCGAAATGACATCTTCTGGAGGACAACACACTGACCGAGGCCCTCTTAGGACGCGCGACGCTCGCGCTCGAGGACGGAAGAGTCTTTAACGGCCGCGCGGCGGGCGCTCAAACCCGTCGTGGCGGCGAAGTCGTTTTTAACACGAGCCTTACCGGCTACCAGGAAGTATTCACCGATCCAAGCTATTCCGGGCAGATCGTGTGCCTCACGTATCCGCACATCGGAAACGTCGGCACGAATCTCGACGACGAAGAATCCACGAAGCCGTACATCGAAGCGCTGATCGTGCGCGAATTTTCGCCGCTCGCCTCCAATTGGCGAGCGAGCGAAACCGCGCAGCAATATCTCGAGCGCTATGGCGTCCCGGTGATCTGGGATTTGGACACGCGCGCGCTCGTGCGGCACCTGCGCAATGTGGGCGCGCTCCGCGGCGTCGTTTCAACCGATGGCACGCCCGCCGAGCAACTGATCGCCGAGGCTCGCGCGCTACCCACGATGGCGGGCCAGGAACTCGCGGGCCGCGTTACCACCGCCCAAAAATATGATTGGACGCGAGGCTCGATCGATCTCGCCGCGCCTTTGGCTGCTGCCGCTGCCGCGTCCGCCGGCGGATCGACGGTGAAATCCGCGAGCCAGCCGAACGGAAAGGGCGCGCGAAGTATCAAGGAAGGTCCGCGACATCGCGTGGTCGCCTACGACTACGGCATCAAGCAGAATATCCTCCGGCTTCTCATCGATCACCATTGCGATGTGACGGTTGTGCCGGCGCGAACCTCCGCGGAAGACGTGCTCGCGCTCAAGCCCGATGGCATCTTCCTCTCGAATGGTCCCGGCGATCCTGAGCCGATCGGTTACGCCATCGAAAACATTCGGAAGCTTCTCGGCCGCGTCCCGATCTTCGGCATTTGCCTCGGGCACCAGCTCTGCGGCCTCGCGCTCGGCGGCAAAACCTTCAAGCTGAAGTTCGGTCATCACGGCTCGAATCATCCGGTGAAAAATCTTCGCACCGGCAAAGTCGAAATCACCGCGCAGAATCACGGCTTTTGCGTCGATCCCGATTCGCTGCCGTCGAGCGAAGTCGAAATCACGCACCTGAACCTGAACGATCACACGAACGAGGGCCTGCGCCACCGCTCGCTCCCGCTCTTCAGCGTGCAGTATCATCCTGAGGCGTCCCCGGGCCCGCACGACGCCCGCTACCTCTTCGATGATTTTGTCGCGCTGATGAAGAATGAGAAGGAATGAGACGATGCCTCGAAGAACGGAAGGGCGGGGCTTAAGCCCCGCCGTAAGGCCAGCAAACGGAGAGGGCTTTAGCCCCTGAGGCCAATGGCGAGACCGAAGCACCGCAGCCAGCCCGGCGCAACGTACTTCGTCACGACAGACACGTGGCAAAGGAGAGGCTTGTTTCGGAACGCCCCGATCGCCTCGCTCGTGGAGAGCGCGATTTTTCACTACCGCGATCAAGGAAACTTTCTCGTCCATCGCCACGTTGTCATGCCCGACCATATTCATGTCATTCTGACGCCCGGCACGACGACGACGCTTGAGAAGTCTCTACAACTCATTAAGGCGGCTCCTCGCGCGAAATCGGGAAGCGGCCCGGAATGCGGTTTCCTGTTTGGCATGCAGGCTTTACGGAACACCAGATCCGAGATCAGCGCGATTTCGATTCGCACGCTAACTATATTGACGAGAATCCCGTGAAGGCGCGTCTCGCCTCAACAGCCGCCGAATACCCGCATGGCTCGGCGGCAGGTCGGTTCCCTTTGGATCAGTGGCCAGTGGCTTCAGGGGCTGAAGCCCAGTCGAACATCGATGGGGCGACGGCGGGGTTGAAACCCTGCCCTTCCGAACTGCAAAGGAAAGCGGCGCCATAAGCTCATCATGCCGAAACGAACTGACATCAAGAAAATTCTGATCATCGGCTCCGGGCCGATCATTATCGGGCAGGCGTGCGAGTTCGACTACTCCGGCACGCAGGCCTGCAAGGCGCTGCGCTCCGAGGGCTACGACGTGATCCTCGTCAATTCGAATCCGGCGACGATCATGACGGATCCGGAGATTGCCGACCGCACCTACATCGAGCCGCTTTCGAAGGAATATCTCGAAGCGATCATCGCGGCCGAACGCCCCGACGCGTTGCTGCCAACCGTCGGCGGCCAGACCGGCCTGAACCTCGCCGTTGAGCTCGCCGAAAGCGGCATTCTCGCAAAATACGGCGTGCAACTGATCGGCGCACAGCTCAATGCGATCAAGGTCGCTGAGGATCGCCTGCTCTTCAAGGATGTGTGCCGCAAGATCGGGCTCGAAGTTCCCGCGTCGGCCGTCGTCACGAATATTCCCGAAGCGATCGATCTAGCGGACAAGCTTGGCTACCCGGTCGTGATCCGGCCGTCGTTCACGCTCGGCGGCACTGGCGGCTCGATCGCGTACAACCACGAGGAATTCGGGGACGCCATCGCTCGCGCGCTCGACGCGAGCCCCGTCCACCAGGCGCTGATCGAGGAATCGGTAATCGGCTGGAAGGAATTCGAGCTCGAGGTGATGCGCGACTTCCGCGACAACTTCGTCGTGATCTGCTCGATCGAAAATGTCGACCCGATGGGCATCCACACAGGCGATTCGATCACGGTCGCGCCCGCGCAGACGCTCACCGACAAGGAATATCAGCGCATGCGCGACGCAGCCGCCGCGATTATCCGCGAGGTCGGCGTCGAGACGGGCGGCTCGAACATCCAGTTCGCGGTCGATCCCGAAACCGGCCGCATGACCGTAATCGAAATGAATCCGCGCGTCTCGCGCAGTTCGGCGCTCGCGAGCAAGGCCACCGGCTTCCCGATTGCCAAGATCGCTGCGAAACTCGCGGTAGGCATGACGCTTGACGAAATCCCGAACGACATCACGCGCAAGACGCCTTCGTGCTTTGAGCCGACCATCGATTACGTGGTCGCGAAAATCCCGAAATGGCAGTTCGAGAAATTCCCCGGCACCGATACGACGCTCACCACGCAGATGAAATCCGTCGGCGAGGTAATGGCTATCGGCCGCACATTCCAGGAAGCGCTCTGCAAGGGCATTCGCGCGCTCGAACCGAGTTCCGCGTGGCGCCCGCCCGCCGAAGTCACCACAGCGCTGCTGCGCGAAAAGCTGCACGTGCCCGGCCCCGACCGCCTCCACTGGCTCTTCGAAGCTCTCGAGCGCGGCATGAGCTGCAAAGAAGTCTGCGAGCTCACGCGCATCGATCCCTGGTTCATCCGCCAGCTCGAGGAGATGCTGGCCGTGGACAAGCAGGTCGCGGCGACGACACTTTCGAAGTGCTCGCGCGAATTGCTCATGGAATCGAAACGCTCCGGCGCGAGTGACGAGGAAATCGCCAAGCTCTGGAACGTGAAATCCGCTTCGGTCCGCTCGCGTCGCCGCGAATTGGGCGTGCGCCCCGTCTTCAAGCGCGTGGACACTTGCGCCGCCGAATTCGAATCCTTCACGCCGTACCTCTATTCGAGCTACGAGGAGGAAGACGAGTCCGAGCCGGTCGATCGCCCCAAGGTCGTGATTCTCGGCAGCGGGCCGAGCCGCATCGGGCAGGGCATCGAGTTCGATTATTGCTGTTGCCACGCGGCGCTCGCGCTCAAGGAAGACGGCTACGAGACGATCATGGTGAACTGCAATCCCGAAACCGTCTCGACCGATTACGACACATCCGATCGCCTCTATTTCGAGCCGCTCACGCTCGAAGACGTTCTCGAGGTGCTCGACAAGGAAAAGCCGCAGGGCGTGATCGTGCAGTTTGGCGGGCAGACGCCGCTCAATCTCGCGCTCGATCTCAAGCGCTACGGCGCGAAAATCATCGGCACCGATCCGGAATCGATCGACCTCGCCGAGGATCGCCGCCGCTTCGGCGCGCTGCTCGCCGAAATGAATATTCCGCAGCCGCGCGCCGCTACGGCCCTCGCGCCGCAGGAAGCGGTCGCCGCTGCCGGCGAGATTGGCTTACCCGTGCTCGTGCGCCCGAGTTATGTCCTCGGCGGACGCGCCATGGTGATTGCCTACGATCTGAGAACCGTCGAGGACTACGTCAATCAAGCCGTACTGATCGGCACCGCATCCGATCCCAAGCGCCCGATCCTGATCGACCAGTTCCTCGAAGACGCCACCGAAGTGGATGTGGATGCACTGGCCGATGGCGACGACGTCGTGATCGCCGGCATCATGGAGCATATCGAGGAAGCCGGCATCCATTCCGGTGATTCGTCCTGCGTGCTGCCGTCCGTTTCGCTCAAGCCCGCCGTTCTCGAACACATTCGCGATTACACCACGCGCCTCGCCCGCGCGCTGCATGTCGTCGGCCTGATGAATGTGCAATACGCGATTCAGCGCGATACGGTCTACGTCCTCGAAGTGAATCCGCGCGCCTCGCGCACCGTGCCGTACGTCAGCAAGGCCACCGGCGTCCCGCTCGCAAAGGTGGCCGCGCGCCTGATGACCGGCCGCAAGCTCAAAGAAATGCATCTCCCGATCGTCGAAACGAACGGCGTGAAAGAGCTCGCCACCTACGAGTTCTTCGCCGTGAAGTCGCCGGTTTTTCCGTTCAACAAGTTCCGCGGCGTCGACACGATTCTCGGCCCGGAGATGCGCTCGACGGGCGAGGTGATGGGCATCGCTTCCACTTTCGGCATGGCCTTCGCGAAGGCGCAACTCGCCGCCGGCCAGCGCCTGCCTCTTTCAGGCACGGTCTTCATCAGCGTGAATGACCACGACAAGGGACACGTCGCCGGCCTCGCGAAAGATATTGTCGCCGCCGGACTGCAAATAATCGCCACGCGCGGCACGGCCGCTGCGTTGAAACGGGCGGGCATCGAAGTGCACGGCGTCTACAAGGTCAACGAGGGCCGCCCGAATATCGTCGACCTCGTGAAAACCGGCAAAGTGAATCTCATCATCAATACGCCGCTCGGCCGCGAATCCTTCTACGACGAAAAGTCGATTCGCCGCGCCGCCGTGCGCTACAACGTTCCGTGCATCACGACGCTCTCCGCAGCCAACGCCGCCGCACGCGGGATTCGCGCCATGGCCGGGCATGAGCCGGAAATCGCCGCACTCCAGGATCTGCACCGGCGTAAATCCGCAGCCTTGCCTTAAGATACCCTGAGAACAAATGGCTTGCCCTGATCCAGCTCAGTTCGCACAATCGCGGGAATCCGAATCTTTGCGGGTTGCGTCTCATCCAATCACGACGGTGGGGATTCTCATTTCAATTCGGCCATGTATCGGGGCAGCAGCCTGCTGCGGTTGTCGCTGTGCGAGGCCGCGCGTATCATGACCGCGCAGATGGACTCCCACTGCATCTCTTTCCGCGAAGTGCCCCACACCACGAAACTTTTCTCGTCTTTTCTCGAAGATTTCAGTCAGGTCTCGAAGTATTACCCGCATCCGCCGACGGCAGCCGGCATTGACGCCGCCGCGCGCGAAGTCCGCCTCGATCCGGGCGTGCGAAAAGCCGTGGTCGAAGTGCTGCGCGAACAAAACGCGCGCTTCGCCGCAGGGAATGAAATCGATCCCGCTACCGCGCGAAATCTCGATAGGCTGGCTGCTGGCGCGGTCACGATCGTCACGGGCCAGCAAGTCGGCCTTTTCTCCGGCCCCGCGTACACCTTTTATAAAGCGATCTCCGCGGTGCGCGTGGCGGAAGAAACGACGCGCCGTGGCATCGAAGCGGTCCCCATTTTCTGGCTTGCTACCGAAGACCACGACCTCGCCGAGGTGAATCATTCGACCTGGGTGACGCGCAACGGCCTCGCGCGCTACGATCTGCCCGCTCGCGACGACGACGCAGCCAAACGCGTGGGCGAAGTCGTGCTCGGCGAAGCCATTCAGGCTCTCGTCGGCGCAGCGGCTCAAACGTTGCAAGGGCCCGGCACCGAAGAAGTTTCGCGCACGCTGCACGAATCATATGCGCCGAGCGAAACATTCGGCTCGGCTTTCGGCAAGCTGATGGCGCGCCTGCTCGCGGGCCGCGGAATCATCTTCATCGATCCGCTCGATGTGCGCCTCCATCGCCTGGTCGCGCCGGTCTTCCTGCGCGCGCTCGATGACGCCGGCCCGCTCGCCGAGGCATTGCTCGCTTGCTCGAAGGAACTCGAAAACGCCGGCCTCCACGCGCAGGTGAAAGTCACGCGCGAGACGACCCTGCTCTTCCACAACATCGATGGCCGCCGCGAGCCGTTGCGTGCCCGCAACGGCAAATTCTTCGCGGGCGAGACAGTGCTTTCGCGGGAGCAGATCGCCGCCACAATCGCGGCGACGCCGGATGTCCTCACGCCCAATGCGTTATTGCGACCGATCGTGCAGGATTCGCTGCTTCCGACGGCAGCCTATATTGGCGGCCCGGCCGAAGTCGCCTATCTCGCGCAGTCGCAAGTGGTGTATGCGAAAATCCTCGGGCGCATGCCGGCCATTTTGCCGCGCGCCAGTTTCACGATTGTCGAGCAGCCCATCGCCCGTTTCCTCGCGCAGTACGGCCTCGATATGCGCGATTTTCTCCACGGATCGCAGCACGTGCGCGCGCAAATGGAGCAAAAGGCGCTCCCAGATGCGCTCGTCGCCCGTTTCGACAAAAGCGAGGCAGAGATCAGCGCGCTACTGCAATCCTATCGCGAGCCGCTCGGCCGGCTCGATTCCACGCTGCTCGACGCGCTGGAGGTAGCCGAGCGCAAGATGCTCTACCAATTCAGCCAGCTTAAAGCGAAAGTGGCGCGCGCGGAAAATTTTCGCTCGGGCGTCCTCGATCGCCACGAACGGATTCTGCTCGACGCGCTCTACCCGAATGGCGAGCTGCAGGAGCGCACTCTCTCCGCGCTTCCTTTCATTGCCGCCTACGGCACCGCGTTTCTCGACGATCTCGCCGCTGTCGCTTTATCCGCTGGTTCTGAGAGCGCCCGATCCTGCGTCTATCAGCACCACGTCTTGTTTTTGTAGCGTCCTCATTTCGCGTGGTAGACTAGCCCTTCTTCATGTCGATTCTTGTGGTTCGGAGGCGCTCACGATGAAAATTACGCCGGGAAAGAAAAAAGGGCTCGAAGCCGTTTCCAACGCGCAGGGTGTGATCGCCGCCGCGGCCATGGACCAGCGCGGCTCTCTTAAAAGCGCCATCGCCAAAGAAAAAGGCGTGGACAAGAGTGAAGTGACGTCGAAGATGCTCGAGGAGTTCAAGACGGCGGTCTCGCGCGTCCTCACGCCGCACGCCAGCGCGATCCTGCTCGATCCCGAGTACGGCCTTCCGGCCGCCGCGGCGCGATCGAAAAACGCCGGCCTGCTGCTCGCCTATGAAAATAGCGGCTACGACAACACGAAGCCCGGCCGCCTGCCCGATCTGCTCGACATCTGGTCTGCCCGCCGCCTCGTCGCCGCGGGCGCCGATTGCGTAAAGATTCTGCTCTACTACACTCCATTCGATCCGCCGGCCATCAACGAAATCAAGCACGCCTGGATCGAGCGCATCGGCGCGGAATGCCAGGCGGTCGATGCTCCGTTTTTCCTCGAATTTGTCGGCTACGAAGAGGGCGGCGACGAGAAAGGCATCGGCTTCGCGCGCAAGAAGCCGGAAATCGTAGCCGGCAGCATGGCGGAGTTTTCGAAGCCGCAGTATGGCGTCGATATTCTGAAGGTCGAGGTTCCCGTCAACATGGCGTTCGTCGCGGGCACGAAAGCTTGCAAGGGCGACGCCGCCTACACCCGCGATCAGGCCAAGGAGCATTTCCGCCGCGCCGCCACCGCCGCAAAGAAGCCGTTCATCTACCTTTCGGCCGGCGTCAGCAACGACGTGTTCAACGAGACTCTCGAGCTCGCCGCCGAGTCCGGCGTGAAATTCTCGGGGGTTCTCTGCGGGCGCGCCACCTGGAAAGATGCCATCCCGGTGTACGCGAAGCAGGGAGTGAAAGCGCTGGAGGACTGGCTCAGCGATCAGGGCGTGAAAAATATCAACAACGTGAATGCGCGCCTGAAAGCCGCCAGCCCCTGGTACAGCTTCTACGGCGCAAGCTCAGTTGCCGGTCTTTCGTGACGTCGGCCCCGTCGGCGCTGCCGCTGGCGACGCCGGCAACGTCCCCGACAATCCGGACGAGCTGATCGCGCCTCCTCCGCACTGCGCCGCGACCTGAGTCGCAAGCGAGTCGTCGAGCAGCGTTCCTGCGTGGCTCTTCGCGGAGCACACCTGATTCGCGTCGAGCCCTCCCGCCCCGCGCATGTCCGCGCCGTCCATGTTCGTGCCGCTCAAGTTTGCCCCGGTCAGCACCGTTCCCGAGAACTGCGCCCAGCGCAGATCGGCTCCGGGCAGGTACGCATCGATCAAAATCGCGTCTCCGAGCTGCGCGCCCTTCAGATCGGCGCCGGGAAGCCGGGCCGACCACAAATAGGCCCCGCGAAGGTCCGCCCGCTCCATCTGCGCCTGCTCGAGATAGGCCTCGCGGAAGTCCGCCTTCTCGAAGTTTGCTCGCGTGAGCGTGGCGGCGGATAGCCGCGCACCGTAGAGCGAAGCGCCTTTCAGATCGGCATCGGTCAAAATTGTTCCGAGAA
This sequence comes from uncultured Acidobacteriota bacterium, assembly GCA_963814735.1. Lineage (GTDB taxonomy): Bacteria > Acidobacteriota > Terriglobia > Acidiferrales > UBA7541 > Palsa-295. The sequence continues at coordinate 149,624 of CAWFEC010000003.1, forward strand.
GCCAGGCATGCGACAGGTTCGCATTTTCCAAATCGGTGCGGCGCATGTCGGCGCCGTCGAGAACCGCGCGGTCGAGATTCGCGCCCTTCATCTGCGTATGGTCCATCAGCGCATACCGCAGGTCGCTCTGCCCGAGATCAGCGCCTCGCATGTCCGCCTCGGAAAGGTAGGCGCCTTGCAGGTTCGCCTGCCACAAGTGAGCGTTCACAAAAAACGCACCGTAGGCCTGCGCGTAGCGCAGCCTCAACCCGTTCAACCGCGGCCCGACCACCAAAGGAACTTGTGCATCGCTGCCGTTCCAGTTCTTCGGTCTTGTCGAGATCGACGCTTCCGTCAGATCGGCGTAGGGGTCGAAGCCCACGTACCAGAAAGCGGTCGTCGCCCATCGACGGATGTTCGAGGGGCCATATTGAGGTGCCCGGTGGTGACCGTGAGGAACTCCGGCGATTGTCCCGACGGAAAGAAAGAGCAGCACGGCGCCGAGCGCGCCCGCCACCGTCGTGGGATTAATCTTCCGCACTTTTGCCCAGAGCCGGTCGGTCCATTTCCGCTCGAGCGCCCATCGCTCCGGCGGGCGTCCCGTTTTCATCGTGACGTAGAGAGCCACGCCGGTGGCGATCACCGCGAGCAGCATATGCAAAATCGTCCCGCGTACTTCCTGTCGCGTCAGGTAGCGGGCCCAGAAGAGCAGCAGGGTCGCCGGCACAGTCCAATAGGCGAGCATCGTCGAAACGCCCTTTTCGACGACGCGCGTCGAGGAACCTTCCTGATCGATCCAGCGGAAATGCGCGCGCAGCAGCGCCAGCACGATGCCCGACTCCTGGTCGGCCAGCTCCCGGCCATCGGGGAAAACGGCCGGCAATTCCAGAACGGCGTCCCACGCCTTTTGCAGATGAAATTGAAAGATGAGATACAAAATAAATAGCGCCACCGGCAAAACCAGGTAAGACTCGGCGGTGGGTAGCGTGGTCGCGGCGGCAGGCGCATGCCAGAAGGGAACCAGCGAGGAGTCGGCCACCAGCTGCACGTCCTTCGTCTTCCACAGCACCAGCCAGCAAATTGCGCACGCTGACATCATCGCGGTGAAATACCGCGACGCCATTCGCGAGGCTTTCTCGAGCGCCGCCGCCGCGGGAAATTCCAGAAATGATGCGGGCAGGGAAGCGTCGCGCAGGTTCGCACCCGCGATCTGCCGAGGCAACAGGCCCATGGCGGTCTCAAGCGACGCGTCTTCCAGATTCGCGCCTTCGAGATTCGCGCCCACCAGGCACGCGTCCTGCAGATCGGCGCGGACCAGGCAGGCGTCGCGCAGGTCCGCGAGCAGCAGGTCCGCCGCTCTCAGGTTCGCGTCGTGAAAATCCGCGAACCGGAAATTGACGCCGATGAGTTCCGTGCCTTCGAGGTCCGCTCCCGCAAAATCGCCCTTGTTGCCGGTGCTACCATGCGAATCCACCCATTCCTTGTGGCTCGCGAGCTTCTCCTCGAACACCCAGTCGCGATAGGGCGGACGGGCATTCTGCGCAGCCGCGGGTCGCGGGTCTTCTGAATTCGGGGCAGGTTTTTCCGCTGCGTCAGGATTCGCGCCGGCCTGATTTGCTTCCGTGTCGGCTTCGCTGCTTTGGGATTCGGGCGCCGCAAGGACGTACGGGGCCGCGATTGCTGCGGGTTCTTGCGCCGCCTTCTCGGCGGCAGTCGTGTTTTCAGCGGCCTTGGGAGTTTCAAGTGGTGCCGGGATATGGCTCGCATCTCGCGCGTGGCTATCTTGGAGTGAGATTTGTTCGGCCGGAAACAGTTCCGCCAGGATGTGCGATGCCGACGGAAGCTCGGACGACGAAATCACCTGCTCCCGCGACCCCGGGCCGCTCCTCGATGCCGACGCTACGTTTTCCCATGCAGGCTTGTCTTCGTTGTCCATCGCACCGGGACGGAACTCGCGCGCATTGGGGAAAAGCTCGTCCAGTGTTTTTGCAATGGAGGTTGGCTCGCTGGCGGGAGTTGCTTCCCCGGGCTGCGCTGCTGCCGCGGGCTCGGGTGCTTCACTCGATGTCTCGGAGAACAACTGAGACAGCATGTCTCCAGCCGGTGGCAGATCGGCCGCTGGAATCAGCGCTGCCTCGGCTTCCGGAGCAGCCGTTTCCTCGACCTTCGTAGCCACCTGCCCGCCCGTTTCTTCCGGCCGCAATGAAAACCGAAACCACCGCTTCACTGTGAGTCCCCTTGCCCCGAGGGAAAGCCTCGCCCGGCTTGTCGCCCCCGCGAAACACGCGCTGCTTGATGCCTATCGGTAAAGAGCGGTCGCTCGCTCGACGCCTGCTGTCCCCCTGCGAGGTGGGAATGCCCGTTGACCGCCCGCCTAGATCAAAGTCTAACCGCCTCTAGGATAACCCGCCGAAATGCCTTCCGACCCCTGTTCGAAAGTGCAATAGCAGTACAGCTGTCCCGGCGCCCCCTTGCCAAATGCGCTTTCTCGACATTCGGTTCGGGGCAGGCCCCCGCCCTCGGCAATGATCTGCACACAATGTCGGCCGCCTGTGATCGTTTTCAGCTACGCTGGAGTCGCATCGCGGCCCTGTTAAGTGGACGGATACATGAAATGCGTTTCGATCTGCCTGTTTGTGGTGCTCTCTGGGACTTTCGCGCAGGGTGTTCTGGCTCAATCGGCCGATGAACCCGCGGCGAACCCCGGCCGCCCGACGGTTTCTACTCCCGCAACCCTGACGCCGGTAGGCTACCTCCAATTCGAGACAGGCATGCTCGGTGCGACGGAGTCGCCCGAGTTTTCGTCGCAGTACAGCCTGGTCGAAACGACGAAGCTTACCGTCGCGCCGCGCCTGCAATTCCTCGCATCCGACCAGCCTGTAGTGCGCTCCGCCGTCGATAACATCGCCGCGAACGCTACCGGCGATGTGCTCCTGGGGGCGCAGGCCGTCCTTCTTCCCGGCGAAGGTGCAAAGCCGACTTTCGCGCTGAGCTACTTCCGTCGCGTGTACTCCGGCGATGCCCCGGATCTCGATTTCGGAACGCCTTCCAATTCGCTCATTCTTCTCGCCAGCGCCGATGTCAAAGGCTTTCACTACGACGCGAACGCTCTCTTCAACGAATTGGTCGATGGCTCGGTGCGGCGGGCGCAGTTCGGCCAAACTCTTTCGGTCTCACATGATTTGACCGGGAAGTTCTCGGTCTCGGGGGAAATATGGCACTTCACGCAACCTTTCCTGCGGGGGCACGCGATCGGCAATCTTTGGGCGGTCGGTTACACCGCCCGTCCAGACCTCGTCTTCGATGCGGGCTTCGATCGCGGCCTCACCTCCACATCCACGCAATGGGAAGCGTTCGCCGGCTTTACATACCTGCTGCCCCACCGCTTATGGAAGGATCACGTTAGAAACTAAGCCGTAAAACGAAGGCCGCGCTTTGGTCCCTGAAGAAAGCCTTCGCTTCCGTCGGCGAACATTTGAGAGGCAGCTTTCCCTCCTCTTCGCGCGAACGCCATGCGAACCGCCTCGCGCTTTGTGCCCAGAGAGTAAGGGCAAATACAGTAAGTGCCCGATGCCGTTTTCACTTTCGCGCCATCACAATGAGTTGTGCCCATGCCCGTACCCTGGGAGAAATGGATGTCACTTCGAATTCTGATTGCAGACGACAACCCGCTTGTAAGATCAGGAGTCCGCATTTTAGTGGAAGGCCACCGCGGCTGGACCGTGTGTGGAGAAGCAGGCGACGGTAACGAAGCCATCGAACAGGCCGTCAGTCTCAACCCCGATCTCGTCCTCCTCGACATCTCGATGCCGCATCTCGACGGTCTCGATGCCGCGCCCGTGCTTCACGAAAAGGCCCCGCGCGCCGGTATCATCATCTTGACCCTCCACCAGTCGATCGATCTGGCCCGTGTCGCGGCCAGCGTCGGCGCGTGGGGCTACATCACCAAGTCCCTGATCTCGACCGACCTCCTGCCCACGATCGAAGCGTACGAATCCGCGATGCCGGCCTCTGCGGACTGAATCTGCCGCCGTTGGCGCCTTGGGTTCATCCCAAGGGTTGCCGTTCCCGTGCGTCTTGTGGTTTCATAGATTGAACGTAACTTCACCCGGTACGGCCCAGGCCCAAGGCGGAACATTGATCACGCGGTTTAGCGTTTCGGTGCGGCAGGCTGGTGCGGTTACTGTTGTCGACATCAGCGGCATGGTCACCTACAACGAAGCGGGCGCGCTGCACGAGACATTTCTCGATCTGATTCGCAGCGGCCGCAAGAACATCTTGCTGAATCTCAGCAACGTAACGCAGCTCGATAGCTCCGGCATTGGCGCGCTCGCCCGCGCCTTCGCCACCGTGCGCGGCAAGGGTGGCGACCTCAAAATGATGCAGCTCAGCAAGCAGGTCCAGCGCCTGCTCGAAATCACCAACCTCTGCACCATCTTCGAGGATTATTCGGACGAAACGACCGCTCTCAACAGCTTCGAGTGACCTATTTCGTGCCACCGTCCGGTTTTCGTTCGTATAATTTCCGCTTGTCGCAGGGCGCGTAATATTTCCCCGCCGGTCGGACTATTTGCCCGCTCACGTCGCGCGCCGAACTCTAACTTCTTTGGCTACCGCGAATTCGCTGGCAACCACCTTGCCACATTTCGTCGTCGAGATAAGAGAGGATGCGATGCGACGATGAAAAATAAACGACGAGCAATTTGTGTTCTTTTAGTTTTGGGCAGTCTTCTGGCGCTGGCAAGCGCGTGGAATCTTCCCGAGGACGCTTAGGCGATCCGCGAAAGAAGAGGAATCCGGCAGGGTGGCGTGTTCACCCTGCCGGAGAGGGAAGCTACTGCGTAGGCGGTGTGGTGCTGGAAGAACTGTCGCTTGAGCCGGAACCTGAACTTGATCCTGTCGAAGCTGCGTTCCCGTTCGAATCCATGTGAGCGGCGGCCGGGGTGAGACTCGCCGACTGATTGTATTTCGGCGCGCTCACGTAGCCGTGAATGTGGTTCTTGTCGATCTTGTTGACCACCACCTGCACTTCCTGCGAATCGCCGCCATCGATCCAGATGGGCTCGTAGAGGTTCACGTTCTTTTTCTCCATCTGATTGTCGTCGACGATCATCGACAGGTTGTACCTCTTATGCTTGGTGTCGGCCTTGCGCAGCGAGACCATCACCGGGCCTTCGTGCGCGAACTGCTTTGATTTCGTCAGGTCGAACTCGAAGTAATTCCGCTCGCCCTTCTGCTCGAGCGCCACAAGCTCGTCATGCGTCTTGGCGATCGAGCCGTTCAGCTGATCGCGCGTCGAGCTGATATTTCCCTCGAGGTCGCTGCGATCCTGCGCGAGCTGGTCCTGCGTGGCCTTTAGTTGTTTCTGCTGATCCGAGAGCTCGCCCTGGAGCTCCTTATAGCGACGGTTCTCCGCGGCGAGGCGCCGTCGCGCGGCCGTGCGATTCGCGGCGCGGTGCGCAGCCTGCTCGGCCGGCGCGGCTTCGTGCGTCACGACGGGCGGAGCGCTGAGCGAGCTCAACTTCGCGTTCAAGGAATCGAGCTGGCCCTGCAACTGGCCGATCGTCGCGCTCATCTGCGCCGCTTTCGATGCGTTCTGGTCAGACACTTTCGCTTGCGTGTAGCTATGCGCCACGGCCACGCACAGCCCCACCATCAGTACCACCACCGCGGCGATCAACCACCCGCTGGTGCGCGGCCCCGAACTGATTTCCGTGACTTCCCTATGGCCGGTCCCGGTCTCGCTGGTATCCCGTTCTTCGTCCATCATCGTCCGTCTCCTGTGTGCAGCCCCTGGTCTCATGTGAATCAGAGCCGCCTTCGCGCGGCGCACACGCGCACGCCTCGCGTCCGGCGACTCAACCATGGGCGTAGCACGGCGCATGCCTCGCCGCCAACTTTCGCCACGCCCGCAACTCAAGCCGGTACAGCACAATACAGCCGCACCATCAGCGGACCCTCGCCCGGCGATGGTACTAGTCCCGGTAATTTTTCCTCGATTCTTATCCATTTTCGATTTCGCATTATGTGCTGCGCCAGTAGGCATACCATCTGCTCTCTCGGCGAACGTCATTTGCGTTAGTCTTCGGCGTCGGTTAGAGGTTTTTTGCGCGACAGGAAATTACCGATGCGATATAAGTGGGCGTGTCTCTCTTCCCAGCCGTACAGGCACCTGTAGAAACTGCTGCGCCCGACATCCAGCTGAGCCCATCCGACAAGCGCCTTCGATGGTTCGAACTTACACTTGTCTTGCTGCTCGCGGTCGGAGGCTCAGTGATCAGCGCCGTCGCGATCCTGAAATACGGGCCGTCGATAGAATCGCCAGCCTCCAATCTGCGATGGGCTGCCAGCGGTTTTCACGAGATTCTTGTGCTCATCCTGCTCGGCTACGTTTTGCGGCGCCACGGCCGGCGTTTCAAGGATATCGGTCTGCGTTGTTCCTGGCGCGATATCGCCGCGGGCGCGGCGGTAATTTTCGTTTCTTATGTGGTTTACAGGACTGGCGGAAGGGGCCTCTGGCTTCTGCATCACGCTCTGTTCGGTACGTTTCCGCACGCCCAAAGAACACGAGATCTCTTTGGGCGTGGCACTTACGTGATGCTTCTCCAGATGCTTGTGAATCCGCTCTATGAGGAGCTCATCGTCCGAGCGTATTTGATGACCGAGGTGATCGAATTGACCGGTTCGACGAGGTTGGCAGTGTTGCTCACCGTTGTGGTGCAAACTTCATACCATCTCTACTACGGCTGGTGGACGGCGTTAGCCTTGGGGATTCAATTCCTGGTCTTCTCTTTGTACTTCGCTCGCTGGCGTCGTGCACTGCCGATCATTTTCGCCCATGAGTTCTTCGACCTTTGGGCTCTGATTCGCCTCTGGTAACAAGACCCGCCCAGCGGTTTTCCGTCACGCGCACGCCGATTCCGCAGTATCCTTGGATGTATACGACACAGGGGAGGGGAGAGCGCGTGGACGGTAAAGCGTCGCCAGCACCAACAACGAAGATGCGGATCGAATCGGACAGCATGGGCACGATCGAGGTGCCGGCGGACCGCTACTGGGGCGCGCAGACGGCGCGGTCGCTGATCCATTTCGATATTGGCACGGACACGATGCCGCCCGAGCTGATCCGCGCGTTCGGCATACTGAAGAAGGCGGCGGCGCTCGTCAATCTCGATCTCGGAAAGCTTTCGCCGGAAAAGGCGAAGCTGATCGTGCAGGCGGCGGACGAAGTGATCGCCGGGAAGCTCAACGAGCCATTTTCCGCTGCGCATCTGGCAGACCGGCAGCGGCACGCAGACCAACATGAACGCCAACGAGGTGATCTCGAATCGCGCGATCGAGATTGCGGGCGGCGTGATGGGCAGCAAAAAGCCGATTCATCCGAACGATGATGTAAACATGTCGCAATCGTCGAACGACACGTTTCCGACGGCGATGCACATCGCGGCGGCGACGCAGGTGGCGCAGGAGCTGATTCCGTCCGTCGAGAAATTGGGCGATGCGCTCGACGCCAAGGCGCGCGAATTCGCGAGCGTGGTGAAAATCGGCCGCACGCATTTGATGGACGCGACGCCGCTCACCGTGGGCCAGGAAATGTCGGGCTGGGTGAGCCTGCTGACCCGCGATGCGGGCCGCCTCGGCGAAGGCCTCTGGGGACTCTACGATCTCGCGATCGGCGGCACGGCCGTGGGCACGGGGCTGAACGCGCATCCCGAATTCGCGGAGCGCGCCGCGAGGAAAATCGCGGAGCTGACGGGGCTGCCGTTCAGATCGCATCCGAATAAATTCGCGGCGCTTTCGGCGCACGATGAGATTGTGTTTGCGAGCGGCGCGCTGAAGACGCTGGCCGCGTCGCTGATGAAAATCGCGAACGACGTGCGCTGGCTCGCTTCGGGACCGCGCGCCGGATTCGGCGAGCTGGTGCTGCCGGAAAACGAGCCGGGCTCGTCGATCATGCCGGGCAAAGTGAATCCGACGCAGTCGGAGGCGATGACGATGGTCGCCGTGCAGGTGATGGGCAACGACGCGGCGATCGGCTTCGCGGGCTCGCAGGGAAATTTCGAGCTCAACGTCTTCAAGCCGGTGATCATCTACAATTTTCTGCATTCGGTGAGGCTGCTGACGGACGCGTGCCGGTCGTTCCGCGAGCACTGCGTGGTGGGAATGGAACTCGACCTCGAGCGCATCGCGTACTTTGTGAATAGCTCGCTGATGCTGGTGACCGCGCTCACGCCGAAAATCGGTTACGACAAGGCTGCGGAAATCGCGAAGAAGGCGCATCACGAAAAGCTGAGCCTGCGCGAGGCTGCGCTGGAGCTTGGGTATCTTACCGAGAAAGAATTCGACGAGCTTGTCCGGCCGGAGAAGATGACCCATCCGTAGACGGCGCGCGGGGAGCGGGCCGGGGCTGAAAGCCCCTTCTTCATCGGATGCTTTTTCGCGGGCCTGCCCTTCGACTTCGCTCAGGGTAAAAAGGCCCACGCTTCCACCAGGGCGCGCTTCGCGCCGCGAAAAGTCATAGCCCCACCCTCACAAACCGAGGATGGAGCACCCGGAAAAACTTAGATTCGATCCGCTCCAGTTTCACTTTGGAGCATGGCACTTTCGAAACATTTGCTGCGCCCGCATTCGCATTTTCTTTGACGCATTTCTAATGCTCGACTAAAGTCGTATTCCCCCTTCGTATTCCTCTCGCAGTTGCTTTCTCGGCCTCCTTCGACTGGAGCATTCATGCGCAGCCTTGTCGCTGGAGCCGATCCATCGCACGACGTGCCGCTCGAACGCACGATTCCCGGCGAGGGTTACGCGATCGCCGTGCTGACGATCGATAACCTCGAACTGAACCGCATCGAGCGCACCGCAGTGCGCGGCGGGCGCGCGATCGACCTCACGCGAAAGGAATTCGCGCTGCTGGAATTCCTGATGTGCAACGCGGGGCGCGCGGTCACGCGGATGCAGATCGTCGAGAACGTGTGGCACCTCTCCTTCGACACGATGACGAACATCGTCGACGTGTACATCAACTACGTGCGGAACAAAGTGGACGCGGACTGGGAACGCAAGCTGATTCGCACGATTCGCGGCGTCGGATACGAGCTGCGCGGATGACCGGTCGATCTCAGCGGCTCGGGCCAAACAGAGCAGATGCAGTAACGGAGGAGCGAGCGTGGCCACAGCCGTTGTGATGAGGCGAATCGAAATCGAAGCGCGGCGTGCGGAACCGAGACGTGCGGAACCGCAGCGCGTCAAGCCGCCGCCGGCGGGAAATGCGGCGAGCGAGCCGCAGCGCGAGCAAATTCTGCTCGAACATCTGGCGCAGGTGCATCACATCGCGCGCCGCATTCACGACCGGCTGCCGCCGCAGGTGCCGCTCGAGGATCTGGTGCACGCCGGGATTCTCGGCCTGATGGACGCGGTGCGGAAATACGATCCGCGGAAAAACGTGCTGCTGAAGCACTACGCCGAATTCCGCATCCGCGGCGCGATTCTCGATAGCCTGCGGCAAGTCGACTGGAGCCCGCGCGCGCTGCGGCGGCAGGCGAAGCGCGTCGAGCAGGCGAAATTCGTGTGCCGCGCGCGGCTGGGGCGCGATCCCAGCGAGTCCGAAATCGCGGAGGAGATTGGCGTCACGCTCGCGCGGCTGCAGCGGATTCTGGGCGACGTGCGCGGGCTCGACGTGAGCAGCCTCCATTCGGAAATCAACGATCCCAGCGGCGAAGATGCGATCGATCCGCCGGCCGACGCGGAAGAGGATCCGTTTCACCAGGCGATGCGCTCGGAAATGAGCGGGCTGCTCGGCAAAGCGCTCGGCGAGCTGGCGGCGCGGGAGCGCGAGGTGCTCGCGCTCTATCATTTCCAGGAGCTCACCATGAAGCAGATCGGCGCGACGCTCGGCATCGGCGAATCGCGCGTCTCGCAGATTCATTCGGCGGCGCTGCTGCGGCTGCGCTGGCGTCTGAGCGAGATGACGGGAAAAGCGCCCGGGGCCGAAGCGCGTCCGAAACCCAGACTGATGAGAATCACCGCGGCAAGCGCTCGCAATATCGCGTAGCGGCTATCGATTTTGCGCGGAAGGGCCGGGCGGATTGGCCGTGGCTTTGATCTCGCGGATGATTTTCGCGGCAAGGGCCTTGCTGGTGGCGCAGTCGGGATCGGTCATGCGGCATTGCGCGACCGTCATTTTGCAGCCGCACGTGCACATCTCGGAATTGAGGCGCTTGAGCGCGATTTTTTTCAGGCCGGGCGAGAGGCCGGAAAAATCGACGCCGGGAAGCGACGTGGCGCGCGCCACATTCTTCAGGAAGATCTGGCCCGTGTCGACGAATGTTTCCACTGGCACGTCGACGTGCATCCCGAGCAGCGCGTGGATTTCGCCGTCATACACCTCCGGCGAATACAGCCCCATGTGTTTTTGCACCACGCGGCCGTTCATGTCGAGGACGAACGTGGTCGGCAGCGCGTCGACACCGCCGTATTCCTCCGAGAGTTTGTCACTGCCCATCACGATCGGGTAGTTCATGTTGTGCGCGCGCGCGAAGGCTCGCACGGTTTCGGGCGGGTCGTCGTCCATCGAGACGCCGATGATTTGCAGCTTGTCCCCGTATTTATTCGCCAGCGCGATCATCTCGGGAATTTCTTCGCGGCACGGCGGGCACCACGTCGCCCAGAAATTGATGAGGACCACTTTGCCGTGGTAGGCGGCGGTCGAGATTGGCTGGCCGTCGAGATCGGTCAGCAGAAATGGCGGCGCGGGCAAAGGATCGCGCACGAGGCGAATCGCTTTCGGCGAATCGTCGTCGGAAGAATCGTCCGCCGAGTCATCGGACGCATCCTGAGGCGCAGCTTTCGCGGCATCGGCGGGCTGCGCTTTTGCGGTCTTCAGCGCAGCATGCGTCGCGACCGGGGAACGATTCGCGGCTTCGGCATGGCGTTGGCGCGTCGCGCCAATCACCACCAGCACGATGGCAAGCGCCACCAGCGAGCCGATCACGGCCATGAGCGATTTCGGCATGGTCAGATCACATTATGCGGCAGAGCGGGCCGAGGCACAATGAGGCGATGAGGCCGCCGTGCCGTTGGCGAGGACCTGCATAAGCCCTGAGTGCCGTTCCGGGATTTCTTCGGGGCCGCGCTTCCCGAATTGGCTTGGCTGAAACGCGCGACGGGGCGTAGATGCGGATAGGCAGTGGGCAAGCCGTTAAGAATGAACTGTGCGGTAACGAACAAACATCCGTTTGAATGGGTTGCGGACGTGCATGAGAGCACAGCGTGGGTCGCGTTCCAACGATCCGCCCGTCGCGTGAATGGGGAGGAAGGGGCCCAATTCGCGGGATGGAACGGGTCGTTCCCACCTGCCTCTGAGAGGGAAGCTAGGATGGATGACCCCAGGTCCGGTCACGCCTAGGCCGGACCACCGGAACGCGACCTTTGGGGGCGCTCGATCCCAAGCGAGCGCCCCCTCCTTTTTGCTTTTGCCTGCAAGCTCCATCCGATTGTGACCCTGCCAAGATTGGCCCGTCTGCTCGCCACGCCCAAAGTGGTAGAATCCGGCTTGCGCCGAAAGACAACGAGGGCACAGCCGTGAACGATGGAGCTAGAGCTCGTCTCTATATGCCTGACGTTCCAGACGCGGATTTTGTGGGAAGTCTGGCTGAGATTTGGTTCGGCATCAACAACGCCGCCTACCATCTGGCGTATGTTCGGGTCTACCTGCAAACGGCAGCCCTTCAGACTCGTGCGGACAAACTAAGAGGATTAGACCAATCCGTTCGGGATCAAACGCAAGTCGACGTTGTGATTTGTCGAGCGCATCTCGCCGCCTTCTTCTGGCAGCTTGAACACGTCTTCGAGGCCCTCCAAACCGCCATCACTCGCGGTCAGAAAGAGCATAGGGAAAAGAAGTATTTTTGGCAGTGGGGGCAAGAATTCACGAAGATTGAAGAAAATCCAATCCGTCGAGAGATCAGTGACTACCGCAACAAGGCGCATCAGTCTCCAGCCATCATTGGATGTTCGTGGGAGGGTGACGGGAAGTTTGTCCACCATTTCCTTCCGACTATCGAGGGACATGCATCGAAAGAATCGACCGACATGAATGCTCAATTGCAAATCTATTTCGAGTATGTCGCTAACATCTGGCTTTCCTTTGCGCCCGGCGATTTTAAGGACAAATTCCCACGCAGCTTCACGTTTCCTGTGACCGTTCCGTACTCGTTTCTTGGAAAACTTCCACCGGAGTTAGAGTCGGTCCCCCAATTGGCGGTCGTAGTAGAGGCATACAACAAGGAGTAATCGGAAGGATCGAGATCGTGGCTGGCATGCGCAACATCAAACTCACGATCGCGTACGACGGGGCCGATTTTCACGGCTGGCAGACGCAGCCGGGCGTTCCGACGATTCAGGGCGCGCTCAACGACGCGGCGCGCAAGATCACGCAGGAAAAAATTGTGGTGCACGGCGCGAGCCGCACCGACGCCGGAGTTCACGCGCTGGGGCAGGTGGCGCATTTCCGCACGCAGTCGGCGCTTTCGGCGACCGAAATTCAGCGCGCGCTCAATGCGCTGCTGCCTCCGGCGATCCGCATCGTCGATGCCGAGGAAACCGGGCCCGAATTCCACGCGCGCTGGCTGGCGCTGGGGAAGACGTACCGCTATCGCATCTATCGCGGGCGCGTCCTGCCGCCATTCGAATACCGCCGCGCGCTGCACTATCCCTGGCCGCTCGATGAAGGCGCGATGGCCGTCGCGGCGCGGCAATTCGAAGGCGAGCACGATTTCACGTCGTTCGCAGCGTCGGCAGGTTCGGAGGAAGACGATCGCGACCGCAACATGGTCCGCGCGATCTACTCGTCGGAAATCGTGCGCGAGCCGGAGCGCGAGGAGATTGCGTACGTGGTGCGCGGCCAATCGTTTTTGCGCTACATGGTGCGCAAAATCGTGGGCACGCTGATCGAGGTCGGGAAGGGAAGGCTCACGCCGGAAGATATTCCCCGCATATTCGAGCTGCGCGACCGCTCGCAGTCTGGCCCAACGATGCCGCCCGAAGGTTTGTACCTAGTCTCGCTCGAGCACCCCGACCCAACCGATTCGCTCGCCTCGGTTGCATCGCGCCGCGCAAAGACTTAAATGTAGCGCCGCGGTCTTCAGCGCGGCATCTTCGCCCATGCCGAGGATGCACACCTGCCACCGGTGGGCGGAAAGCAAAAAGAAAAAACACTCACGCAGAGACGCAGAGGACGCACGCAGAGACGCAGAGGACGCAGATTCCCTCCTGTTTGGAGTCGCCTCCAATGCAGCGTGGCTCTTTGGAATTCAGGTAGAATCACGGCACGACGATGGGAACCGCCCGGACGAAATTCGCCGATAGCCTTGCTCCCGGCACAGCGCACGTAGATTCGATCGATCCATCGACTGGCGAGACGATCGCGCAATTCGAATCCGCCAATCCATCCGACATGCCCGCGATTTTCGAACGCGCGCGGGCCGCGCAGCGCGAATGGGCCGCGCAGCCGATCCGCGAGCGCAGCGCGGCCCTGCGGCGATTGCGCGATGCCATCTTCGATTCACGCGACGAAATCGCCGACCTAATCTCGCGCGAGACGGGCAAGCCGCGCGTCGAAGCCGTCTTCGCCGAAATCATTCTCGCCCTCGATACGGCCGATTTCCTCGCGCGCCGCGCGCCCGAATGGCTGCGCCCGGAACGCGTCCCGCACCACAGCATCGCCGTAAAAGCAAAATCCGGCTGGCTTGAATACGAGCCGCTCGGCGTCGTCGCGATCATCTCGCCGTGGAACTATCCCTTCGCGATTCCCATGGCGCAGGTGATTCCCGCGCTGGCCGCGGGCAACGCAGTCGTCCTGAAGCCGAGCGAACTAACTCCGGCAACCGGAGCGCTCATCGGCGAAATCGCCGCGCGCGCCAAGATTCCGGCAAATCTCGTTCAGATCGTGCAGGGCGGCGGCGAAATCGGCGGCGCGCTGATCGAGGCGGCGCCGGACAAAGTATTCTTCACCGGCAGCGTCGAGACGGGCCGCAAGATCGCCGGAGCGTGCGCGGCGAAACTGATCCCATCCGTGCTCGAATTGGGCGGCAAGGACGCGATGATCGTTCTCGCGGATGCCGATCTCGAGATCGCCTCGAGCGCCGCGGTGTGGGGCAGCTTCATGAATTGCGGGCAGGCGTGCCTTTCGGTCGAGCGCGTGTACGTCGAGCAGTCGGTTGCCGCGCAGTTCACGGGGCTGTGCGTGGTGAAGACGAAGAAGCTGCGGCTCGGCCCGCCGTCCGATCCCGACGCCGAAATTGGCCCGATGATTCGCGAGCGGCAGCTCGAGCGCGTCGAGCGGCAATTGCAGGATGCGGCGGCGCGCGGCGCAAAGATTCTCACAGGCGGTGAGCGGCGCACCGAGCTAGGCGCGACTTTCTTCGAGCCGGCCGTCGTCACCGGCGTCGATCATTCGATGGAACTGATGCGCGAAGAGACATTCGGCCCGGTGCTCGCGATCCGGCCGGTCGCGTCGGCCGCCGAAGCGATAACGATGGCCAACGACTCGCCATTTTCGCTCAGCGCGAGCGTGTGGACGCGCGACGCGCAGGCTGCGCGAAAGATCGCATCGCAATTGCGCGCGGGCTCGGTGATGATCAACGACGTCGCGAGCTACTACGGCATCTCCGAAGCGCCGCACGGCGGCCGCGGCGCGAGCGGCTGGGGACGCACGCACGCGCGTTTTGGCTTTCTCGAAATGGTTCACGTAAAATATATCGATATCGACCGCCTGCCGCGCATCGCGAAAAGCTGGTGGTACGGCTACAGCGCGGAATTGGCCGCAGCCGCCGATCGGTTTGTGGAGGCGCTCTTCGCGCCAAGCTGGCGGCGACGCATGGCGGCGCTCGGAGGTAGCCGCCGCGTGGTTTTCCGCCGCGACCGGATATGAAGTCTCGCCCCGCTTGATCGGCTCAGCGAATCGGCGACCAATGACCGACGAACTCATCTACGACTGGAACGCGCACGCCGAGCCCGAAATTCCTCGCGGGCGGCGCGTGATGCTCCTCGACGAGACGCTGCGCGACGGCCTGCAGAATCCGTCGGTGCGCGATCCCTCGATCGGCGAAAAAATCGAAATCCTGCATCTGATGGATGCGCTCGGCGTCGACCTCGTCAACATCGGCTTGCCTGGCGCGGGACCGCGCGCGTTTGCCGATACGGAAAGGCTGGCGCGCGAGATCATCGGCTCGCGGATGAAACTTCGCCCGAATATCAGCGGGCGAACGCACAAGGCCGACATTCAGTCGATGATCGAGATCTGCGAGCGCGTGGGCCAGCCGATCGAAGCGGCGATGTTTTTGGGATCGAGCCCGATCCGCCGGCTGGTCGAGGACTGGACCGTCGACCACTTGCAGCGCACGACGGAAGAATCGGTGCGTTTCGCCGTGAATGCTGGCCTGCCCGTGATGTACGTGACCGAGGACACGATTCGCACCGATCCCTCGACGGTGATCGCGCTGTATTCGACGGCAATCCGCGCCGGCGCGCGGGCGATCGTCCTGTGCGACACCGTGGGCCACGCGACGCCGCGCGGCGCGTACAATCTCGTGAAATTCGCGATCGAGGAAATCGTAAAACCGTCAGGCGAAAAGGTTCGCGTCGATTGGCATGGGCACAACGACCGCGGCCTGGCCGTCGCGAATTCGCTCGCGGCCATCGCGGCGGGCGCGGATCAGGTTCACGCCTGCGCGCTGGCGCTTGGCGAGCGCGTTGGCAATACGCCGATGGAGGCGATGCTCGTCAATCTGCGCCTGCTCGGGCTGATAGACCGCGATTTGTCGCGGCTGAAAGAGTATTCGGAGACGATCGCGCGCGCCACCGGTACAGTGATTCCGCCAAATTATCCGATCGTCGGCCGCGATGCATTTCGCACCGCGACCGGCGTCCACGCCGCCGCCATCGCCAAGGCCCACAAAAAAGACGATCCCACGCTTGCCGACACGATTTACAGCGGCGTCCCCGCGCATCTTTTCGGCCTCGAGCAGGTGATCGAAGTAGGGCCGATGAGCGGCCGGTCGAATGTGGTTTTCTGGCTCGCGAAGCGCGGCATTGCCGCGGGCGATGAAGCCGTCGATCGCATCCTCGCCGCCGCGAAGCAATCGAGCCGCATCCTCACGGAAGACGAAATCCTCGCGCTCGCGGCATCTTCCGCGCGCCATTAGTTCCCCGGGAACGCCATTCTCCTGAATGGCGCTCTTTGATTTTGGAGCAGGAAAAACCGAAAACCGCCAATCGGGAGATTGGCGTTCCCAGGCAACTCTACCTATTCGGCGGGCTCGCCTGCTCTTGCTGCGGAGGTTTCGGGCGGGGCAGCAGCTTCATCGTCTTCAGCTTCTTCATGTATTCGGGATACATCGTTTCGGCGCCGCCGCGCGTGGCCTCGGGCGGGATTCCGTAGCGCGCGGCAAACTCGTCGATATAACGGATTCTGCGCCATCAGGTAGCTCGGCACCTGGCCTTCGGGGCGATCCACTTCGTCGACGGATTCGCACGGCCAGGGATTCATCTGCTGCTGTGGCGCGTAGGTGAAGTCGATTGTGCGCATCAGCGGCTCGGAAAGGTACACAGGATCGTAGGTGATCACAGCGACGGTGAGCACGTTGCCATGCCGCAGGATGTGGACGCTGGCCGTCGCCTCATCGCTGCGCGGCAGGCCATTGAGCCCGAGCCAATTTTCCTTGAGGTGCGTGGTGTAGATGACGAGCTGATCGCCCTCCCAATGCCCGGTCGAAAAGCCCTGCCAGGTGTGGCGCGCGTAAGGGGGAGGCTGGGGGCGGCCGTCCATCCAGATGGTTTGCTCCGCGTTGTAGGCTGAAAGGCGGATGTGATACGCGATCGTTTTCTGCGTGGCCGGGTCGACTTCCTTCCAGATGCGCAGCGCCGAGGGGCCGCGCCATCCGTAATCGGAGCCGTGCGCGCGGCACTGATTCTCGGGAATCTCGACGACGGCGGCGCTCCAGCTTTCGGCGCGGAAGAGCCCGGCGGCGTTGATCGGCATGCCGAGGTAGTCGCCCATGTCGGCGCCCGCCAGACGGTCGCGCTGGTCTTCGAAGAAGGTGACCGCCCAGTCTCCGCTCGGATCAATTTGCGCGAAGGCCGCGCGGCAGAGCACCGTCGTCGGCGCAAGCAGCAGAAATAGCAGGCCCGCAATCTTTACTGGGCGAAATCGGCTCATCGAGACGACGTTTTACCACAAAACGCGGCGCGCGGGGATCGATTCTCATGATTTTCTTTTCGCCACTTGCCAGCGGGCGCTTTCGAAGATTAAATAGGGGGCATGGCGACGCCGCAAACCCAGCCGCACGCCGAAGTCGTGGTCCGGCTGCTCGCCGAAAGCGAGCTCGCTCAGGCCGACCAGATGGTCCGGGTCGCCTTCGGCACTTTTCTCGGCATGCCCGATCCCTCGGCCTTCATGGGCGACGCGAACTACGCGTTCACGCGGTGGAAGGCCGACCCGCGGGCCGTTCTCGCGGCCGTGCTCGATGGCAAGCTCGTCGGTTCGTGCTTCGCGACGAACTGGGGCAGCTTCGGATTTTTCGGGCCGCTCACGGTTGCGCCGGAATACTGGGGTCGCGGCATCGCGCAGCAGCTGATCGGGCCCACGATGGAAATATTGCGCGGGTGGCAAGTCCGTCACGCGGGACTCTACACCTTCGCTCATAGCCCGAAGCACATGGCGCTGTACCAGAAATTTGGTTTCTGGCCGCGCGATCTCGTCGCCAACGTCGTCAAGCCGGTGGGCGACGTGCGGCCGCAGATGCCGCCGGACACCTCGCGCTTCAACGACGCGGAGATTTCGGAGCGCCCGGCGCTGCTCGCCGCCTGCCGCGAAGTGACCAACGCGAATTTCGAAGGCCTCGACGTCTCGCGGGAGATTCGCGCCGTCGCCGAGCAGAAGCTCGGCAATTCGATTCTCGTGTGGGATGGCGCGTCGCTCGCCGCTTTCGCCGTGTGCCACACGGGCCCGCGCAGTGAAGCCGGCACGGGCGTCTGCTACGTGAAATTTGCGGCAGTGCGCCCCGGGCCGCGCGCGGCCGAGAATTTGAACCGCCTGCTCGACGCCGTGGAGGCATTCGCGAGCTGCGCCTGGGCGCATAAGATCATGGCGGGCGTCAACGTCGCGCGGCGC
Source organism: uncultured Acidobacteriota bacterium (assembly GCA_963814735.1). Lineage (GTDB taxonomy): Bacteria > Acidobacteriota > Terriglobia > Acidiferrales > UBA7541 > Palsa-295. The sequence goes on from CAWFEC010000003.1 coordinate 167,772, forward strand.
GAGGCCTATCAGGCGCTGATCGCGCACGGATTCCGCGGCGATTCGCAGGGCGTCGCGATGGAAACCGGCGACGCGTCGTCGGGCTACAACCACGCCGGCGTTTACATCCTCGACGACTGGCGCTAGAAGCTGCCGCAAAACCAGTGAAACTCGCGTTCATCTGCTGTATCTTGATTTGGATGGCCACTCTCTCCGCCCGCGCCACCGACGATTCGGTCTCGAAGCTCGCCGAGGACGCGCGCTGCGCGAAGGGCCTCGACTGGATCGCGAAGAATTCCTCGTGGGTCACCGAGCAGCAGATTCGCCTGTCGGAAATCCCGGCGCCTGAATTCGGCGAGACGGAACGCGGCAAAGCGCTCTCGGCAATTTTCGAGGCGGCAGGCCTGAAGGTCCGCACGGATGAAACCGGCAACGTAATCGGCGAAAGCGCGGGATCGGATCCGAGCGTCGTGCTGTTCGTCGCGCACCTCGACACGGTTTTTCCCGCCGGCACAGACGTGACTGTGAAGCGCGACGGCAATCGTCTCGTAGGTCCGGGAATTTCGGACAACGCCGCGGGGCTCGCCGCTATCGCAGGCTTGGCGCGCGCGCTTTCCGTTTCGGGCGTGCGCACGAAAAAGACGATCGTGCTCGCGGGAGACGTCGGCGAAGAGGGTGAAGGCAATCTGCGCGGCGTTCGCGCGCTGATGGACGAATACGGCTCGCGCCTCGCGGACGTGATCGCCGTCGACGGCCCATCCACCGATTACATCACCACGCAGGGAATCGCCTCGCGCCGCTTCGAAGTCACCGTCACCGGCCCCGGCGGCCATAGCTGGTCCGATTTCGGCGAGCCCAATCCGATTACGGCGCTCTCGCGCGGCATCGTGAGATTTTCGGCGATACGCGTCCCCGATCATCCGCGCAGCTCTTTTAATTTTGGAGTAATCGAGGGCGGCACGTCGGTGAATTCGATTCCCGCGCGCGCCTGGGTGAAAGTCGATCTGCGCTCCGAGGACGAAGCCGAGCTCGCCCGCCTCGACAAAGCTCTTCGCGATGCGATCATGGCGGGCGTGAACGAGGAGCTTGCCGCTTCGCGCGCGTCCGAGCGGCGATGATTACACGCAGCTCGACCGATCCGCCCTGCACGTCGAATTTCGCTCGCTCGGCACGCGCCCCGCAGGCGCGCTGCCGAAAGATTCTCCGCTGCTCGCGACGATGCGCAGCGTCGACAGCTACCTCGGCAACCGCTCGCGCCTCGAACGCAGCTCGACCGACGCGAATATCCCGCTCTCGCTCGGCATTCCCGCGATCGCCGTCGGAGGCGGCGGCCGGGGCGGCGGTTCGCACACCCTCGAAGAATGGTACGACCCCGCCGGCCGCGACCTCGGCCTCAAGCGCCTCTACCTCGCCGCCATCGCCCTCGCCGGCCTCGCGCATTAGAGGTTTAAACGTAGCGCCGGCTCGCCCTGACGCAGGAGGGGGTCCTTTAGCCCGGAATGGTCGAAGCGAACAGGCGCGGCGAACAGGCGCGGCCAACAATCGTGCCGTGAGAACCGTCCCTGATTTCTCTGCGTCTTGCCCCGAATCGGTCGAAGGGTGCGGTGAGTCGAGTGCTCTCTTTGGTTTTTCTCTGATGTCATGACACACGCGCCCCCTGGGGCGAGTGTTGATACTCTCGCCCAGAGTCGTTTGGCATCGGCTTGGACAGGAGGCGCGGATGACAGTGTACATCGGAGTGGATTTGCATGTTCGCACGCAAGCAGTCTGCTGGATGGATACGGCGGACGGTGAGATACACGAGATCACGCTCGAGCACGAGCGCGACGACGTGCGGGCATTTTACGCGCAGTTTCCGCCGGGAGCCGTGGTTGGCGTGGAAGCGTCCGGCTACTCGTTGTGGTTCCATCGCACCGTGGAAGATCTCGGCCATCAACTGCTGGTTGGCGACGCGCTGGCGATACGCCAGTTCGCCCGCCGCCGGCAGAAAAACGACCGCCGTGATTCCCATCTGGTGCTCGACCTGCTTCGCCGCGGCGATTTCCCCGCCATTCACATTCCTTCTCCCGCCAGCCGCGACGTTCTCGCGCTGCTGCGCTATCGTCACCGGCTGGTCCGCATTCGCACCATGCTGCGCAACGGCCTGCAGGCCGTCGCTCTCAGCCATCGCTTGCGTCTCGGTCCCAGACTGTTCACCGCCAGCGGGCTACAGCGGTTTGCCGCCTTGCCGCTCGACGGCGCTTTCGCCGTTCAGCGACAGCACTCCCTGCTTCTACTCGTTTCCCTGGCCCAACAAATCCAGGCCGTCGAAAACGAACTCGAACGGCGCGCGCAAAACGATCCTCGCATCTCTCGCCTCCGCACGCACCCCGGCATCGGCCCGCTCACTTCTCTCGCCGTGGTCCATGCGCTCGATCCCGTCACGCGTTTCGACCGCGCACGCCGCGTCGCCGCTTACTGCGGCCTCGATCCTCGCGAACACTCCAGCGGCGACACCCAGCGCTTCGGCCACATCTCCAAACAGGGCAACCGCCTGCTTCGCTTTCTGCTCATCGAGGCCGCTCACAACGCCATCCGCAACGACGACGATCTTCGCCGCTTCTACTTCCACCTCCAGGCTCGCAAGAATTCTTCCGTTGCCATCGTCGCCGTGGCCCGCAAGCTCGTCCTGCGGCTCTACCGCATGCTTCGCGACGAAATCGATTACGAACAGTTCCGGCGCCGGGGTCGAGACGCGCGACGTGCCCGTGAGAACGCTAGCCAGGCTGCTTCTGGCTGACCCTCTGATGGGGCCGTCCGCCTGTCCGGCCCCGCGCCGGACAGAGCGCAGCCGTCCTCAGGAGCCACCGTGCTCGAATAGATGAATGATCGCGACCCGGTTCTTCCCGTCGCTGATCGCTTTCACGAAAAGGGACGAATCCCGAACCCGACCGATGCCAAACGACCTGGTTCAACTTCGCCCTTTCCGACGGTTCACCACCGCCTCACCATACCTCTGCGCAAAAAACCAAAACCTCCCATTAGGAAAACCATTTGACACCCGCACCTGTGTCATAGATGCGATCTCTGCGTCTCAGCGGTGAAACAAGGTTTTTCTCTGTGCTCTCCGTGCCGTCTCAGTGTTCTCTGTGTTTAGTCAGCGCTGCTCCAGGCACACGCAACCCGATCACTCTCAGCTGTCAGCGCGGGTTTATGATTGGCTTGAGTCTAATTCCCGCCTTTCAGCTTAATTTCGGCCGTGTCGCCTTTCATCTCCATCTCCGTCCCAAATGGCTTGGACAAGTCCGCCATCCGCTGCAAAATGTAGCGCGCCTTCAGGCCGGTCGCAGGCGACGGCAATCCACGCGTATCAAGGAACCGGTTATTCGTGTATCGGATGTGAGGATCGGGGACGCCTTGGCCCACGTCGTTCAGTACAATCGGCCGCAAAGTGATCGCCTGAAGGTCCCTTCCACGGAATTGGAGGTGGGCCACCACGCTCTCCCACACGATGGGTTCGTCGATCTGCGTCAGTTCAGGCGGCAGGTTGTATATGAAATTGCCCAGGTCGTAAAAAATCGGCTTCCCGTGATAGATCTCCACGCCGTGCAGCAGCGGAGCGCCGTGCATTACGACGATATCCGCGCCCGCATCCACTTCCTCGTGCGTCCATTTCTTCACCCAATCATTGGGGGCGAGGCGCTCCGGCAGCTCTTCCTCAAACATCGTGATGAACGGCTTGTTCGAGAAAACGTGATTGTGCTGGTAGACGATGACGATGTCGGCATGCTGCCGCGCAGTGCGTATGCTTTGTAGAATGCGTTGCGCGTCCTCCGCGTTCGGCTCGTTTTCGCGCGCCCGGGGGAAGCTCGGACATCGCCTCATTAGGCTTGTCGCCCATTTGGATGCGCAGCTCATCCACGCCCGGCCGATCCGGCGTGGCGTTTCCTCCCGGCTGAATCATCCCCGAGGCCAGCGCCACCAGCGCCACCGTGCCTTTTGAAGTGTGCAGGTAACCGGGCGCCGCCGCTTCGCCGATGTTTTGTCCTGTCCCCGCATGTGCGATTTTTCGCTTCTTCACCTCGCGGAGAGTATTTTCAAGGCCCGTGAGCTTGAGGTCGAACGCATGATTGTTGGAGAGCGACAGCAGGTTAAAGCCGAGCGTCGTCAGCGCATCGAGCGCTTCCGGCGGAGCAAGAAATCCTCCGCCTTCATGCACCGTCTCTCCTTTTTCAGCGACGGCGGCTTCGAAGTTCGTGAATTTAACGTCCCCATTGAGAAGAGATTGGATCACGGGCACGGCGGCAGGGGCCGTTGCGCGGATGTCCGATCGGATCATCGACTGCCCGGCTAAAGTGATGACCATCGGCTGAGACTGCGGCCGCGCCGCCGCCCCAACGGCAAACGCAACCGCAAGACAACCCGCCGCCAGCAGGAAACGTTTCGATTTCAGGGTTGCCGCCATGTGCGCACCCGAGTGATCGCTGAACCGAGCATCCTACGCGCCTCTCACCCGCAGCGCAAGAACCCGGAAGCGATGGGTGGCGTCCTAATTTGATTTGATCTGAAATCAGTTACTGCCTCGCACAGAGAGGATTGTCTGTGCCACGCAGCAAGAATATGCGTGAAGTTTGCAGTAAATGAGCAAACGATTGCATACTTTCGCCGGCCGCGTGCCTGTAAGCCCTTTAGATGTTCCGCTTAGCCGATGGCCACGAATGTGCCTACAGTGTTGCACCAAAGTATAGGTGTGCACCGGAGGCAACAGATGCTCAAGATCGCTCGCTGGACCGTTCCAGTTCTTGCCGTTGTTGTTGTGCTTCTCTTCGCCACAGGTACCCGCGCAGACTCGTTTACGCTTACGTTTTCTGGCACTGACGTTTCCTCGGGCGCGTACGCTGGTTTTAGCGTTTCGGGAACCCTCGAGGGCAGCGACACGCCCGACGGTCTCGGCGACGGCGGCTATTTGGTTACGTCCCTCACAGGCGGTTCCCTGACGTTCGCATACCTTTCCTCCCCGTATGCTACGGACCCCGTAACCGGAGTGGTGCTACCAGGGGCTCCAGGAACTTCCCTAGACCCAAGGTCCGTTGCTGGGGAAAACCCGATATACGATGTTCCCACGGAGGCCGGCAATACCTGCACCTTCTGCAACGACTACGAGTCCTACGATGGCATCTTGTTCCCCGGGGCATCACCATCGTTAGATTATTGGGGACTGTCCTTCAACATAGGTGGCTTCGACGAGCCCGTAAACCTTTACTGCCTGAGCGACGGCACATGCGACCTCTCAATTTGGCTCGACGGTAATAGAAATGGAAACGCTCCCTTGGATTCGGGATACGAGGACCTACCGGTTACGCTGACAGGGGTTACGACCGCGCCCGAACCCTCCAGCCTGCTGCTCTTGGGGTTAGGCTTAGTGGCGCTGCTTGCCTTGGGCCGCGCAGGTTTTCCCCAGAAGTACGGGCACTCTGCTGCCCGTGCTTGATTAGCCGGATCACCAGAGAAGATGTTCATACGCCTCCGGGGCCTCAAGCCCCGGAGGCGGTTTGTTTTCAGCCACGAAGCCACTTTCTTGCGGCGGCGTGCCTCCCCGCGTAGACTCCGCCCCATGCACGAAACTTGCCTCCGGCGCGCGATCCCATGCTGAGCAAACGCGTCCGCGCTGACCTCGCCCTCGGCCTCTGCACGCTCATTTGGGGCGCCACGTTCGTCCTCGTCAAGCACGCGCTCGCCGATATCTCCGTCGTCGTGTATCTCGCCGTGCGCTTCGCGCTTTCCGCAGGGCTGATGGCGATTATCTTCTGGCGGTCGGTGCGCCGGCTGAACATGAAAACAGTGTGGGCCGGCGTGCAGATCGGCCTCTGCATGTTTGGCGGATACATGTTTCAGACCGCCGGGCTGAAATACACCACGCCGGCGAAGGCGGCGTTCATCACCGGCATGTGCGTGGTGCTCGTGCCGCTGCTGCTCGCCGCATTCGGACGCCGCCGCATCACCGCCTGGATCTGGGCCGGCGCGGTGGCCGCTCTCGCCGGCCTTTATTTCCTGACGGTCCCACCCTCGGGCCTGGGCGGCTTAAACCGCGGCGACCCGATCGTTTTCGGCTGCGCGGTGATGTTCGCGCTGCACATCATTTTCATCGGCCGCTACGTTGGCGACCATTCCGTCGGCGCACTCGCATTCCTGCAAGTTGCGACCACCGCCGTGCTTTCGGCGTTGGTCCTGCCGCTCGCGATGTTCGCCGGATGGGAAAAGCCTCGCTTGGTTTGGAGTACCACGGTAATCGTCGCGGTCCTGGTCACATCCATCGGCTCGACCGTCATCGGCTTCTCGCTGCAAACGTGGGCACAGCAGCACACCTCGCCGTCGCACACGGCGATTCTCGTCAGCCTCGAGCCGGTCTTCGCCGCGATCACCTCGTGGCTGCTCGCGACCGAGCATTTCGGTGTACGCACGCTCACCGGCGCGGCGCTGATCCTCGCCGGCATCCTCCTCGCCGAACTCAAAGGCCCCGCCCCCACCATCGCCGAATCCCCCGAGCCCATCGCCCGCGCCATCGAGTAGCAACCACCGATCAGCAACCAACCCTGTCATTCCGAGGACTGAGCAGCCTGATTTCCGCGCCCTTTCTCCTCAGTCTGTGCGGAAATCAGGCGGTGTGGCGAAGGACGAGGAATCTCGGCGCCGGAACGGCGGAAACCTCGGTCGTCGCTTGCCTTTTGCTTTGGATTTTCCGGCTACCCCGTCCTCGGTTTGTGAGGGTGGGGTCTTTCGATTTTCGAGATTCACGTCGACCGCGCCGGAAATAAGGTGGTCCAAAGACTTAAATGTACGCCGTTTGCACCCACAGCGGCGGGTAGCGCCGCTTGTCCTGCCTGCCCTGAGCGCCCTCGCGAAGGGAGCGAAGTCGAAGGGCGGCCTTTTTACCCTGAGAAACGAAGGGAAGCGCGGCATCTTGCTTTGATTTGACCGCGTATGTGGACACTGGTTGGTCATATCGTGCAAAACCTTGCACGTTTGACCGCCTGGCAGCCTGTAGGTCCTTTCGTTTCAGCAAGGCGAGATTGGTCTTAATCGTGCCCCTGCTTCGCCGGGCGGATGGGTGTGGTTTCCCGGTCTGCGATTGAAGCGCGCTCGCGGCAGGAGTTTCGAAAAATGCGAAAATCTCTGTGGATCGCTCCGTTAGTATTACTGTTTGCGGCCATCGGCGCGTCGAGCGCCCAGGCGGATACTGTGTACACGTATACCGGCAATGCCTATACCGCTTGCGATGGCAGTCCGTACTCCAGTCCCTCCATCTCGCTCCCCACCCCCGGGACATGTGGGCCATATGCATTGTCGATTACGTTTGACGTGGCCGCCCCACTGGATAATTTGACAACTCTGACGAACATAGACGCCCTCGTTACAACCTTTACCATCACCGACGGGGCGGGTTTTACGATCAATCAATCCAACTGGACCGAATATGACTTCTCGGTGGCGACGGATGCGACGGGGGATATAACGGAATGGCTGATCGACGGGCAGGCACCAATTCCAAACATCCCTTTCACCTATGCAGCTGGCTCGTCAAGTACCGGCGGCGCGTGTCCTTCTCTCTTACCAGGTGACACGGGATGCCATGATGTTGCTCTGATTCTCGCTGGCACTCGTCCCACCAACGATTATGGCGAATCGTACTCTTCCGGAACCTGGGCGCCGCCGGTCACGACCACCCCGGAGCCACCCAGCTACTTGCTGCTCGGCATTGGACTACTGAGCCTCCTGGCGTTGGCGGGGCGAACCAAACGCCTCACACCCTCGGCCTCATTCTGATTACAGCGGCGAGCAGCAAGAAGGAAGCGTTCGACCGCTACTGCTTTTCGAACGTCACTACGTCGGTACACCACAGCTTGCCGTTGGGAAGCAGACCTTTCCTCACTGACTGCGTCGCCCTGCCGCCGGCGCTGACTGTGATCTCCTCCGTCCAGATTTCCTTGCCGCCCCGCATGGCCGTCACACGGCGGGTATTTGCATTGACTTGCTTTACGCCATAGGTGGCTCCCGTCAGTGGGGGTTTCCCTTCCGGGAACTTGACCGGGCCTCCATTGGTCGGATACGTCAAGTGTATTGCTATAGGCTTTCCCGCTTCCGTCGGTTTCTGTTACGGTCATATCGGTTATGCTTCCTTCTTTTCGCTCCATCATGGTTATTTCTTTCGGAGCTGGGCCGCATTCGAACTTCGATTTGGCAGCGTCGAGCTTCCAGGTTCCCGTGAACGAATCGGCTGGGCACAGAGTGCCAGCCAATCCGAGCGCGGAGAGTAATACCAGCAGCTTACGCATTTGAAGTTTCCTCCTGAACTGGTTGGATAATCAGAAACTTCACCCACGACCGCTTTTCCGGGCGCCCCATCCTCGGTTTGCGAGGGTGGGGTGTTTCGATTTTGGAGGTTCACATCGAACGCACAGGCATCTCCACCACATCATCCACGCGCATCACTTCCTTCACCACGAATCCCTCGGCGTATTTCACGCCGATCATCCGGCCGAAGTGCCGCGCGAACAAATCCATCCTCGCTTCAAGCTCATCGAGCGGCAACGAGACCTTCGTGCTTTCTTTTTTCGTGGGGCGAAATTGCGATTCGTAGGCGAGAATCGCGCGGCGGCGTCCTTCGAACTGCTTTGTGATATCGACGGCAAACGTCGGGCGCACGTCCGCATACGATGCGGCATAGATGATCTTGAACGGACGCCAAGCCTCGCCGGCCAGCGGATAATTTTTGAGGCCTGCGACGAAGCACGCCTCCTAGCCGAGCGTGGCGGCGGTGTAATGATCCGGGTGGCGGCCCTCCCAGTAGGGAAGGATTACGGTGCGCGGCTCGAATTCGCGGATCACTTCGGCGATCGCGGCTTTGTATTCGTCGCAGACGCGCAGATGCGCGTCGGGCAATCCGAGATTCCGCCGCACCTTCGCGCCCAGAAGTTTTCCCGCGCGCGCCGCTTCTTTCAGGCGGGTTTCGGGCGTGCCGCGCGTCCCGGTCTCGCCTCGAGTGAGATCGAGGATGCCGGTCGCGTAGCCCGCCTGGGCCATCTTGAGCATCGTGCCGCCGCAAGTGAGCTCGACGTCATCCGGATGCGGAGCGATGGCCAGCAGATCGAGTTTCATTCGTCCTCCACAGTCGCGCCCGAGGCTCTTTTTTGCGCCAGCAACTCGCTAAGTGGCAAAAGCGCGCCAAAAACGGCTTTTCGCGCCCATTTAGGGCCCTTTAAACCCGCTAACGGGAGCAAGGACATTGCTGCAGTTGCAGCAGTATTTGCACGGCCAAAATCCGCGGTCAGGGCAGGCTGAAAGCGATAAAAATAGTGCCCGCCGATACGAAGATGTACTGCTTGCCATCCACCTCGTAGCTCGTCGGATTCGACCGCGCCGCGTGGCCCATGTAGAACTGCCACAGCGGCTTTCCGGTATCGGCATCGAGCGCGAAGAAATTTCCCTCTTCACTGCCGCTGAAAACCAGCCCGCCCGCGGTTGAGAGCACGGGCACCCACGCAGGCGCGAGCAGCTTGAATTGCCAGCGCAATTTTCCCGTGGTGGCATCGAGCGCGCGAATCGCGCCGTAGGATTGCTCGCCGACCAGCGCGCGAATTCCTCCGCCGCCGACGATTCCTTTCGGCGGGCCGGGCTCGATCTCGCCGGTGCCCTTGATGAAATATGCGCCGGTCTCGTGCGCGCTCACATAAAAAAGCCCTGTGTTCGGGGCTGTACGACGGGGCCGTCCAATCGACGCCGCCCGTGAGGCTCGGGTAGACGAGCGTTCCGGCGCCGAGCGTCGGCTGCTGATTGGGCGCGAGGATCGGGCGGCCGTTCGCATCGAGTCCCTTGGCCCACGTTTCCTTCACGAAGGGAACGCCGGTGATGAATTTGCCGTTGGTCGCGATCGAGGACGTAGTAGAAACCGTTGCGATTCGCGAGGCCGACGAGCTTGCGCTCCTTCCCATCGATCTTCGCGTTGAAGAGAATGGGCGGCTCATCCGAATCCCAATCGTGATTTTCGTGCGGGGAGTATTGGAAATACCATTTCAGCTTGCCGGTGTCGGGATCGATCGCGATCAGCGAGCAGGTGTAGAGATTGTCGCCGGGGCGCTCGTCGTCGTTGAAATCCGGCGCGGGATTTCCGGTGCCCCAATAAATGAGATTCAGATCCGGATCGTAGGAGCCGTTGTTCCAGGTAGTGCCGCCGGCGCTTTCGGGCGCGCCCGGCCCCCAGCTATCGGCGCCGGGATCGCCCGGGCGGGGAGTGGTCCAGAAACGCCAGAGGCGCTTCCCGGTTTTCGCATCGTAGGCATCGAGAAATCCGCGGACCGCGGCCTCGCTCCCGGCAACGCCGACGATGATTTTGCCGTTGAGCGCGAGCGGCGGGCCGGTCATCGCGTAGCCCATGGCGTTGTCGGCGACGTGGACGTTCCAGCGGACGGCGCCGGTTTTATCGTCGAGCGCGATGAGGTGGGAATCGACGGTGCCGATGAAAACGGTTTGGTCGAGGAGCGCGATGCCCCGGCTCGTTGTCTGGAGGCCGATCGCAACCACATGCTCCGGCAGCTTCGGCGAATAGCTCCAAAGCTTCAATCCCGTGCGCACGTCGAGCGCGACGACCGTGCTCGGCGGCTCGACAATGTACATCACGCCATCGACGACGATCGGCGAGGCCTCGATGGTGCCCGGATGGCTCGTCTGATAAATCCACGCAACTTTCAACTGCGAGACGTTCTGCTTGTCGATCTGTTTGAGCAGCGAAAATTGCTGCGAGTTGTAGCTGCCGCCATAGGTGAGCCAGTTTTGCGGCTCGCTTTGCGAGTGCAGGATGCGCTGGTAGGGCACGTCCTGGGCGGAAGTGGCGGGGGCGGATGTGGCGGCCCAGGCGAGAAGAGACAAAAGAAGCGCGTATTTGGCGACTCTCATTTCGCCTCCTTCAAGACTCGCGAGATAGGCGACGAGATCGTTCACCTGCTCGTCGCTGAGCTTGCCCTTAACGCTGGGCATCACGCTCTTGCCCGGCTCCTTGTCCAATGTGCGTAAATCGGCTTTGCGGAACGAGAGGAAGTTGCCCTTGGCGTCTTTGATGACGATGCGGAACGAGTCTTCGACCACCCGCGTGCCATCGTAAGCGTGGCCCGCTTTCGTGACTACGTGAATGAACAAGTAGTCGAGCTGCCCGCCAGACTCGACGAACACGTGCTCCTGCGGCAAATCCGTGCCGGGATAGAGCACGGCGGTGCGCAGATAGCCTGCGCCGCGGAGCGAGCCGACCGTGGTCAGCTCGGGCCCCGCATCTCCGCCTTGCCCCGCAATCGTGTGGCAGGAGGCGCAGCCGCTCGCGTCGTAAACATCTTTGCCCTTGGCCGGATCGCCGGTGATCGGGGCGGAATCCTTCTGCTGGAGGGTGAGGAGATAATCGACGATCTGCTGGATCTGCGCGTCGTCGAGCTGCCCGGCGAAGGCGGGCATGCCGCCTCCGCCCATGCCGTTCTTGATGATGGCCTTGACGGGATCGGCGCCTAAACGGAACGGAACGCCTTGAATATTCGGGCCCATTGCGCCGCCAGCGTCGAGGCCGTGGCACGTCGAGCAGCGCTGCTCGAAGAGCTGCTTTCCGGGCGATTGGTCCTCGGGTTTCGCCGCTTGCGCGTCCTGGCGAGCGCGGGCGGAGGCGGAAACTGCGCCCGTCGCCATCGCCACGACGCAGATGAAAGGAATCGCGGTGGCACGCCACCACGACCGAATGGAAGTCATAGCATCCCCCGTCTTCAGAACCGATGTAGGGCAATAGCATCGTTTCCAGGGCGGCGTCAAGGCTTGGGTGGTATGGTGCTTTTCGTGGGCCCGAAAAGCTCTCGCACTTGCCCAAGTGCATGTGACGTGTGCGGGGAGCACGCCCCGCCTCCGCCTGAAGAAAGCTTCGGCGAGGCGAGCCGGGCAAGCCCGGGCGGCAAGCGGCGGGAGCCCTTCGAAGCTCAGGGCAGGCAAGCTTCCGCACTCCACGGGTGCCGGGCTCGCGTATCGAGGTGCTATCCCGGCGTGAGCTTTGCTAAGGTGGACCTTTCAGGGCAGGGAGGGCACGATGGCGGGGAAACCATTGGAAGGGCAGGTGGCGCTGATTACCGGCGCGGCGAAGCGCATGGGGCGCAGCATTGCGCTGCGGCTGGCGGCGGAGGGCGCGGCGATCGTCATCAACTACGCTACTTCGAAGGGCGATGCGGAGGCGCTGGTGCGCGAGATTGCCGCGAGTGGGCCGCGGGCGGCGGCGATGCAGGCGGATGTGTCGAAGCGCGCGGACGTGGAGAAGATGTTCGCGGCGGTCGACAAGCAATTCGGGCGGCTCGATATTTTGGTCAACAATGCGGGCGCTTTTTTCGAGGCGAAATTCGAAGAGCTTACCGACGAGCAGTGGGACGGCATCCTCGACATCAACCTGAAATCGCAGTTTCTGTGCGCGCAGGCGGCGGCTCCGATCATGAAGCGGCAGGGCCGCGGGCGGATCATCAACATTTCCTCGCTGGGCGGGCTGCTGCCGTGGCCGAGCTTCACGCACTACTGCGTTTCGAAGGCGGGATCGATCATGCTGACGCGCTGCCTGGCGCGCGCGCTCGCGCCGGAGATTCTGGTGAACAGCGTGGCGCCCGGCACGATCCAGTTTCCCGGCGAGCCGCCCGACGAGGATTACATCCGGCGCGTCCCGGTGCATCGCACGGGCACGGGTGACGACATCGCCGGCGCGGTCGCGTATCTGGTGAGCGCCGACTTTCGTGACCGGGCAGATCCTGGCCGTTGACGGCGGATGCTCGTCTGATTTGGAGACTGCCTCGTCGGTAATCGCGGTGGAAGAGAAGAGTTTTTTCAGGGGCGGAAGCCCAGTTTTTCATGGCCCCGAATGTCGGAGCTGGAGCGACCCTGGGCGATTACACAGGCTCTTGGGCCGCAGCCGTGTACTTCTTGGAAAACCTGCGTTGCGAATAGGTATGACTTCTTATCGCGCGCGGACTTACTCTACCGACAGGAAGTGGCCCAATGGAACCAGAGATCCGGAGATTTGACGTTTCGCGCGGCACGCAGCGTACCAGGCGATCAGCCGCTTTCAATCCTGCCCGCAACATCACCGTGGTTTTCACGACCGAAGAGGGAACCATCGCCGCCTTGCGGAGCGCCGCGGATTTGGCGGTGCGCATCGACGCGCGCATCACGCTGGCCGTGCCGGACGTCGTGCCGAACGCACGTCCGCTGAGCGAGCCGACTGTCCCTATTCGCCAGATCGAGGAGCGCGCGCTCCGCGTGGTGACCGAGTCGGGCGTTCGAGGGACGGAGATTCGCATCCAGATCTGGCTCTGCCGCGACCTGCGGAATTGCCTGCGGCAGATACTCAGCTCGCATTCGCTTGTGGTGCTCGGCGGCCGCGTCGGCTGGTGGCCAAGCGCTGAACAAAAGCTCCAGCGATGGCTGGCCGGCAATGGGCCACCACGTGATTCTCGCGGACGTCCGCGCAGGGGCCTGCACGGAACTGCTTCCCGATGTCGCAGCGCCAGGCTGTCCTTGGACGCACGCTGCGTGCCAGCAACGAGTAGCCAACGAAAGCTCGACCGATCCTTCCATACATTTCACTCCGCCGGCGCCGCCACGTAGTAACCCGGCCGCGTGCGAACCGATATATCGGAGCGCGAAATCGCTACCCGGATCGAGTGAAAGCCGGGCGCGCGTTCCCCATTTGGCTTGTAGCTGATGATGTACTGCGCGTGGAGCTCGCCGCCGATGTCGTCGAGCGCCTCCCGGAGCGTCTCGGAGCGGACCGCGCCGTAGTGGACGCCTCCCGTGGCGGCCGCGGCGACTTCTAGGTCATGCTTCTTCGATCGATTCCTTCCTTGCTGGAGGAGGAAAATTGCGGGAGCCGCCCAGAGCGAGGGGGCGTCCCGCAGAAGATCACGCGTCATGCTGCTCGGCCCGATCGCGTAGATGGAGATGTTGTCGTGCTCGGCGTCGCGGACCACCGCGGCGAAGTTCGCTGTGCTCCCATCATCGCGGGATTCGCCGACAACCAGCATGATGCGCCGCCGCATCGGCGCCTGATCCTTCAGTAGCTCGACGGCCTTCGCCATCGCGTCGTAGAGATGCATTCCCGGATCGTCGAACTCGGCGCTTGTAATGGCTTTCTCGACGGCGTCGTGATCCATGGTGAACGGTTGGCGCACATCGACCTCCGAATCGTAGGTGATGACCGCCGCTTCGCCGTCGAGGGCCATCACCGTTTCGGTGAAGATGCTTCCGAGGCTGTGAATCGCGGGAATCATCGATTGCGCGCGATCGGTGGTCTGAAGCACAAGGACAACCGCCAGCGGATCGCCGCCGATATCCCAATGATCGATCCTCTGCGGCACGCCATCGTCGAATACGTGAAAATCCTGCGGCAGGAGGTCGAAGTCAAACTCGCCGTTCGGGTCCGTTACGGTGACGGGAACGACCACTTCGTTCGTGACGACGCGGAGGGGGTGCTGAGGAGCCGGCGGCTCGACCTTGCGGCGCCTGGGCCCGCGCCAAGCCGGCGCCGCCAACTGCGCCAAGCGACAACGCGAGAGCACATCGAAGCGCGAATTTTGGGCGAAAGCTCATCACATTGCGGCTGGGTATGCGATTTCGCCGGCGCGCGAAAGGTTGCAAGCAACCGAGTTGAATCGACTCGCGCTTTCGAAAAGTTTTTCTCGGCAAAAATATCTTTTCAAAAGCGCGGTTCTCGAATAATGTAGACTGTTTGGGCGACGCGTCGTGGTCGCTATGGGGGATTATACTCGGTGGCAGAAATATCAGCGGCAAAGCCCGCGAGCGGTTTCGGAAGTACGCTTCGTCGTGATGCATGGTGGGTCGAAAACCTGCCTTTTATCATCGTCCTTAGCGCGTTTGGCATTTACACCACATGGCGCGCATTCGAAGGGACATATTATTGGGCCGCGCCGTATCTTTCGCCCTTCTACTCTCCGCTGATTGACCCGCAGCACCACTGGTGGCCGTTTTCTCCGGCGATCCTGATTCTCGGCGGGCCGCTCGGCTTTCGCCTGACCTGCTACTACTACCGCAAAGCTTACTACCGCGGATTCTTTCTCGATCCGCCAGCGTGCGCGGTGGGCGAGGGCGGGCATCGCAAGTATAAGGGCGAGACGGCGTTTCCGTTCATCCTGCAGAACGTGCACCGCTATTTCTTTTACATCGCGGTGATCTTTGTTGCGTTCCTTTGGTACGACGCGATCGTGGCCTTCGATTTTGGCGGGCATTTCGGCATCGGCGTCGGCACGCTGGTGATGCTGGTGAATATCATCCTGCTGACGATCTACACGTTTTCATGCCACTCGCTGCGGAGCCTTGTGGGCGGCAAGCTCGATTGCTTCTCGTGCGCCACGTTGGGCGTTCCGCGGCATTCGGCGTGGAAGGGCGTGACGAAACTCAACGAACACCACATGTTCTGGGCATGGGTGAGCATGATTTCCGTCGGGCTCACCGACTATTACATTTACCTGGTTGCTTCCGGCGCGATCAAGGATTTTCGACTCCTGTGACATCCTCCTACGAAACTCACGAACATGATGTGCTGATTATCGGCGCCGGCGGCGCGGGGCTGCGGGCCGCGATCGAGGCGCTTGCGCAGGGGGCGAGCGTCGGCGTCGTGTGCAAATCGCTGCTCGGCAAAGCGCACACCGTGATGGCCGAAGGCGGCCTCGCGGCGGCACTGGGGAATCTCGACAAAGAAGATGGCTGGCAGCCGCATTTCCGCGACACGATGCGCGGTGGCAAGCTGCTCAACAACTGGCGCATGGCTCAGCTCCACGCGCAGGAGGCGCCGGATCGCGCTCGGGAGCTCGAGCAGTGGGGCGCGCTCTTCGATCGCACGGCGGACGGTCAAATTTTGCAGCGCGCTTTCGGCGGGCATACGTACAGGCGCCTCTGCCACGTGGGCGACCGCACCGGCCTCGAAATGATTCGCACGCTGCAGGACCGCGGCGTGCAGCTCGGCTTCGACGTGTACATGGAGTGCACGATCACGAAGCTGCTGAAGGATGGCGACCGCGTGGTGGGCGCATTCGGCTACTGGCGCGAAAACGGGAACTTCGTCGTGTTCAAGGCGAAGTCGATCGTGATCGCGACGGGCGGCATCGGGAAATCGTGGAAGATCACGTCGAACTCGTGGGAGTGCACCGGAGACGGCATGGCGCTGGCGCATGAGGCGGGCGCCGAACTACTGGATATGGAATTCGTCCAGTTTCATCCGACCGGGATGGTCTGGCCGCCGGGCGTGAAGGGGCTGCTGGTGACGGAAGCCGTGCGCGGCGAAGGCGGCATCCTGCGCAATAAGAACGGCGAGCGCTTCATGGAGAAGTACGACCCGAAGCGCATGGAGCTTTCGACGCGCGACATCGTGGCGCGGTCGATCTACACCGAAGTGCGCGAGGGCCGCGGCAGCCCGCACGGGGGCGCGTTCCTCGACATTTCGCACAAGCCGGCCGAGTACGTGAAGCGCAAGCTGCCCAGCATGTACCACCAGTTCAAGGAACTGGCGGACGTCGATATCACGAAGGGGCCGATGGAAGTGGGGCCGACCTGCCACTACATGATGGGCGGAATTCGCGTGGAGGCTGAGACGGGGCAGTCGTCGGTTCCGGGACTATTTGCCGCGGGCGAGGCCGCCGGTGGATTGCACGGCGCGAATCGTCTGGGAGGGAACTCGCTTTCGGATTTGGTGGTGTTTGGGAGGCGCGCGGGTTTGGCTGCGGCGCAAGACGCGAAGAAAGTCGGGGCGGCGAGACTCGATAGCGCGCAGATCGAGCAGGCCGAGCGGCAAATTTTGGCGCCATTCGAGCGCACGGGCGGCGAGAATCCGTACAAGATTCATGAGGATTTGCAGGAAGTGATGCAGACGCTCGTCGGGATCTTCCGCACGGATGAGGACCTTCGCAAGGCGCTGGTCGAGATCGAAAAGCTCAAAGCGCGCGCGGCAAATATTCGCGTGGAAGGCTCGCGCACATACAATCCGGGCTGGCACCTCTCGATCGATTTGCAATGTATGCTGACGGTTTCCGCAGCTTGCACGCACGCCGCACTCGCGCGCAAGGAAAGCCGCGGCGCACACAGCCGGCTGGATTATCCTAAGACCGAGGATGCCTGGGGCACGAAGAATCACGTGATCGTGAAGAAGGACGGCGCGATGAATATTTTCGAAGTGCCGCGCCCGCCGATGCCCGAAGAGCTGCAGAAAATTCTGGCGGAAGACAAGTAGAAGTCGAGTAGTGGAGGCAGGGGAATGGCGGAAGTGACCGTCCGGGTATTTCGAGGCGACAGCGAAACGGGGAAGACTGTCGATTACAAGGTGCCTCTGAGCGAGGGCATGGTTGTGCTCGACGCGATTCACTGGATTCAGGCGAACCAGGCGCCGGATCTGGCGGTGCGCTGGAACTGCAAAGCCGCCAAGTGCGGTTCGTGCTCGGCGGAGGTGAACGGGAAGCCGCGGCTGATGTGCAAGACGCGCATGGATGCGCTGCCGCTCGATCAGCCGGTTGTCGTGTATCCGATGAAATCGTTTCCGCTGATCAAGGACCTCGCGACCGACGTTTCGTGGAATTACAAGGTGAACAAGAAAATTCCGGCGTTCTCGCCGCGCCCGGGCGTCGAATGGAAGATGTACCAGCGCGACGTGGATCGCGTGCAGGAATTCCGCAAATGCATCGAATGCTTCCTGTGCCAGAACGTGTGCCACGTGCTGCGCGAGCACGATAAGAAGGAACAGTTCGGCGGGCCGCGCTTTTTCGTCCGCACGGCGGGGCTCGAGATGCATCCGCTCGATGGCGTGAATCGCATGAGCCTGCTGAAGGACGAGATGGGCCTGGGATTGTGCAACATTACGAAGTGCTGCACCGAAGTCTGCCCCGAAGAAATCCACATCACCGACAACGCAATTATTCCGCTCAAGGAGCGCGTGGTGGATCAGTTCTACGATCCGCTCACGATGCTTTTCCGCAAGATCACCGGCGCGAAGTAGATTTTCGAACCGGAAATGACAAAACCGGTCTCATGCGATGGCTACTAGTGCGTCGACGCGAGGATTAATTTTTGGACGCGCCAGTTCAATAGTTCGGCGACGTACAATTCGTTTTCGGATGGGCAGGCGATTTCGTGGATCCAGCCGAACTGCTTGAGCTGCTTGCCCGATTCGCCGAGCATGCCGAGGACTTTTCCATCGAGGCTCAGCTTGTAGATTCGCCCCGGATACGCATCGGCGCTGTAGAGGAACTGATGCGGTCCCGGCGTGATGCAGATTGCCCAGGGGGCGCCGGGCGCCATCGTGCCAGTGGTGGCGGTGGGCTTGGGGCCGATCGCGGGGCGGGCGTTAGGCGGCACGGGAACGTCGATCGTGATCTGGCGCAGGAAATTTCCATCGCCGTCGAAGACTTGGATGCGGCGGTTGCCGCGGTCGGCGACGTAGACGTTGCCCTCCGCGTCGACCGCGATGCTGTGCGGCGTGTTGAATTGCCCGGGGCCAGTGCCGGGCTCGCCCCATGACTTGATCCAGTCGCCGTTTTTGTCGACTTTCGCGACGCGCGAGTTGATGTAGCCGTCGCTGATGTAGGTGTTGCCCGCGGCGTCCCAGGCCACGTCGGTGACCTGGCGGAACATCCCATCGACGGGCGGCAGCGGCGGATGCACGTGCTTGAGCGGGCCCGTGCCTTCGTCGGACGCTTCCTGCTTGCGGCCGAAGACCATCACGACGCGGCCCGCGGGATTAAACTTGATCACCATATCCGAGCCTTTGTCCGTGGCCCAGATGTTGCCCCAGGGATCGACCTTTACCGTGTGCGCGAAGGACCACGCATAGAGATTGTGGCCGATCTCGTGGACGAAATTGCCGTGTGCGTCGAATTCGAGGAGCTGCGCGGCGGCCGCGCCATACGCCGGGCCTGTTGTATTGCCGCGCGAAAAGACGAATACGTGTCCGGCGGAATTCACGGCCACGCCGGAGACCTCGCCGAAATAGAGATCAGGCGGCAGCTTCAGAAAATCTGGCACCGAGCGGTACGGAATTTCCGGCACGGGCGCCTGCTGCTGCGCGAGCGCCGCGCTTGCCATCAAAAAGAACAGACAGAAAAATATGCGTTTCATCGCCGCCTCCAATCGCCCGAGAGTATACGCCCGTCTTTCGCGGCGGCAATGACCGCGAGCATGCGAAGTAATTTCGGAAGGGCTATTGCGAGAGAGGCGACTCAGGCAGGGCTGCCGTCGTTGTTCAGGACGTTGCGGATGGCTTGGTAGAGCTTGTCGACCTGACTCGATTTGGAGACGTAGGCGTGGGCGCCCGCCTGCTTCAGGGTTTCGGCCAACTGCGCGAAATCGTGCATGGAGAAAACGATGATCTTGGCCGAAGGCACCAACTGGCGGATTTGTTTCGTGGCTTCCACGCCGTTCATCACCGGCATGCTGAGATCGAGAATCACGATGTCGGGCTTGAGGCTAAGCGTTTTTTCAACCGCCTCCTGGCCGTTGGCGGCTTCGGCGCAAATTTCGAGAGAGGGTTGGGTTTCGAGGAAGCGCCGCACACCCTGGCGCACTACTTCGTGATCATCGGCCAAAACAATTCGTACGCACATTCCCGCGCGTTTCCCCCGTGCTGGGCCTACACAATATAGAGGATACGCGAGCGAAGGAAAAGAGCTAGATCAGAATGTCGCTATGACGCGTGTCGGTCAGCCGGCCCGGCGCAGGCGCCTCACTCCACGGCTCGACCCAATGACGCTTGGCCTCGAGGCCCGAGAGCTTTCCCGACCAGCCGCAACCGCAGACCGCGCTGTGAAGCGCCAAGTCGATGTTTTCGATACTTTTCGATTCGCTGGTTAGCGCGTGCATGACCGGAAGGCGGCAACTCGGACATTCGAACAACAAAACGTGAACGAAATCCTTACGTTCGCCTTGCATATGCGCCTCCCATTAGGAGCGAGAGTAGAGCGAAGCAGCGAGAGCTCCCATAGGTTGATGCCCATAATCTGCGGGCGGGTAATATCCCTAGGCTAGTACCCGTGAAACCCCTGTGAGAAACTAGGATGATCATGAGCTCTCGCCGGCTCGGCTGCATTTTGCTTTTCATCATCGGTTTTCTCGTTGCGACTCCGTCCGCGTGGGCGTGGGGCTGCGAAGGGCATCAGATGGTCGCGTCGATTGCCGAGAAACATCTCAATGCGCACGCGGCGAAAATGTCGCGGCGACTTTTGGCTGAGAGTCCCATCGATGCCGCGCTTGCTCGGTACTGCAAGCAGAAGGGCCTGGATGCCTTTGTCGATGCTTCCACGTGGGCGGACGACGAGCGCAGCGTGAAGCCGGACACAGGGCCGTGGCACTTCGTCGATATTCCGCGAGGCGCGCCGAAAGGCGATATCGGGCGCTATTGCCCGCCGTCGACGGGGTGCGTGGTTTCCGAGCTGACCGCGCAGGTCCGCGTGCTTCGTAATCCGAGCGCCAGCGCGCAGGCGCGCGCGGATGCCTTGCGCTACGTGATTCATTTTGTGGGCGACATTCACCAGCCGTTGCACGCCACAACGAACGACGACATGGGCGGCAACTGCGTCCCGGTGACATTTTTCGACCGCGCGCCGATGGAAACGAATCCGGAGCGCGAGAGCTATTCTCCGAATCTGCACGGCATATGGGATGTAGGCATTATCGAGCATTTCGCGCCGCCGCAGGACCCGCAGGCGCCGACGCCCGAGCAGGTGGCCGAAGAGCTCGGCGAGGCGGAAAAACTCGACCGCGATTTTCGCGCGCGATTTCCTTCGTGGCAGCCCGGGCCGATCGACTTCGCGGCATGGGCGTGGGAAAGCCACGCGCTTGCGGAGAAGGTGGCCTACGGAAAGCTGCCCCACGCGATTCCGATCGAGCCGCCGCGCCCGGTCGAGAGCTGCGCGGACGCCGATCACATTTCGACGCGCATGCTGAAACTCGACGAACGCCTCGCGGATCCCTACGAGCAGACGACCGCCCCGGTCGTCCAGGAGCAGTTGGCGAAGGCCGGCCTTCGCCTCGCAGCGCTGCTTAATTCGATCTGGCCCTGATCGATGGCAGGACGGACGTGAGCTACATAAAAGCAAAAGCAGATCCCTCGTCGGCCAGAATGCGGCATCTGTCGGGATGACAGTTGGGCGGGGGTGCGCGAGTGAACGAACATTGCCGTCGAGAACCGGGATGAGCTACATAGACCTTCCGACGTTCTCCTCTTTCAGTTAGAATCCCGGCCAATGATTTTCGGCGATCTTCGAAGGACACGCGAGTTATGAAGCGGTGACGGACACGCCGCAGACGCGCGGATCGGTTCCCGCACGCCATGTTGCCGCCGTCGTCGTTGGCAACGCCCTCGAATTCTACGATTTCCTCACCTACGCGTTTTTCGCGGTGTACATCGGCAGGACGTTTTTCCCTTCTACCTCGCCCACGGCAAGCTTGCTGGCCTCGCTCGGCACATTCGCGGTGGGCTTCGTCACGCGGCCCATCGGCGGCATCGTAATCGGCAGAATGGGCGATCGAGTGGGCCGCAAGCCCGCGATGATTCTGTCGTTTTCGCTGATGGGCATCGCGATCACGGGCCTTGCCTTGACGCCCTCGCACGCGATGATCGGCGCTGCTGCGCCCGTGCTCGTGGTTTTCTTCCGCATGGTGCAGGGCTTCGCACTGGGCGGCGAAGTGGGGCCGACAACGGCGTTCCTGCTGGAAGCGGCGCCGCCGGAGAGGCGAGGTTTCTACACCGCGTTCCAGTCATGGACACAGGAAGTGTCGATCTTGGTCTCCGGGCTCGTGGGTTTCGGGCTTGCGAACACGCTCAACGATCAGCAATTGCAGGATTACGGATGGCGCATCGCATTCTTGCTGGGCGCGGCCATCGTCCCTTTCGGGCTGATGCTGCGACGCAGCTTGCCGGAAACGTTTCACGCGCCTGAAAGAAGCAAGCGCGAACGCGTCCCCCTGCGCCCCCTCCTGCCGGTAGCGATCATCGGCCTGATGCTGCTCGCCAGCGCAACCATCGGAACGTACATCGCCAGCTATATGACGACCTACGCGATCGCCACGCTGCACATGCGTGCGAATGTCGCGTTCGCGGCGACGGTCGTGGTCGGGCTCTGCGGCGTGACGTTCGATCTGGCGAGCGGCGCTCTATCGGACCGCATCGGCCGCAAGGCGATGATGATCGTACCGGGCGTCCTGCTGCTCGCGTCGATTCTGCCTGCCTTTTACATCATCTCGCACTATCGCACCACCGCCGCTCTGCTGGGGGCGACCGCCGTGTTGGCCTCTTTGTCGGAACTGTCCACCTGCCCAACCATCGTCTGGCTGACCGAGTCTCTTCCAGCGGCGATCCGCTCCGGCGGCGTCGCCATCGTGTATGCCTTTTCGATCGCGATATTCGGCGGATCGACGCAAGTTTCCATTACGTGGCTGATCAAAGCGACCGGAAACCCGCTGGCGCCCGCCTGGTATTGGATCGTGGCCTTGACCATCGGTCTCGGCGCGATGATCGCCGCGCACGAATCAGCACCGTCCAAGCAGGTCGCGAGCTCCGCCCAGGCAGAGGCGCTGCCGGTTGAACTCCCGGAGCAAGCTGGGTAGCCGGCATCGTGTGCTCGTTTACCTGATACCTGATCGGCGACAAATTATCGCCCAAGCCAGCCCGAGCATTGCGCGCCCGGTACCCTCGGAAGTACAGTATGAGGGAGCCGGGTGCCCAAAACAGAGTTCTGGCTGACATTTGCTCGGTTGCCATCCCACCTCGGCAGCCGCGCGCGGGGTCGCGGTATAGCCGTACTATGACTCGACGCCTTGCTGGAATCCCACGATAGGGACCTGGTGAGGCGATTTGCCTTTACGGGCGGCGACGGAGGTTGTGCCATGTTTCTCGAGTTCTACAAATTGCGCCAGCAGCCCTTTGGCGTCACGCCCGATCCCGCATACCTCTACCCGAGCCAGACGCACTGCCGGGCGCTCGACGCGCTCACCGAAGGCATCATGAGCGGCCGCGGATTCCTCACGTTGATCGCCGATCCAGGCATGGGCAAGACGACGCTGCTCTATCAAGTGCTCGATGCGCTCCGCGATAAGGCCAAGACCGCGTTCCTTTTTCAGACGCAGTGCACCTCGCGCGAATTTTTCCAATACCTTTTGAGCGAGCTCCGCGTCGATTCCACGGGCATGGGTCTCGTGCAAATGCACAACAAGTTGAACGACATGCTGTTTTCGGAGCTGATGAAAGGCAAGCGATTCGTCCTGATCGTGGATGAGGCGCAAAACCTGGACGATTCGGTGCTGGAAACGATTCGGCTGCTCTCAAATTTCGAGACGTCGAACACCAAGCTGCTGCAGATCGTCCTCGCGGGCCAGCCGCAGCTGGGAGCGAAACTCGGCCAGCCGCAACTCGCGCAACTCGAGCAGCGTATCGCCGTGGTCCAGCGCCTGGAAGCTTTCCCGCCGGAGGAAACCGCGGGTTACATCCGGCACCGGCTGAAGGTGTCGGGGCACAGCACCGGGGATCTCTTTGAGCCGGAGGCGTTGGCGCTGATCGCCGAGCGCAGCCAGGGCATCCCGCGAAACATCAACCGGATCTGCTATCAGGCTTTGCTCGAAGCGCATGGCGAAGGGCGCGCCACTGTTTCGGCGGAAATTGTCGAGCGCGCGGATCGCAAGCTGAAAGTCGCGCCGGGCGTGCATTCGGGGCCGACGCCGGGGCCGATGGGGCCCGCCGGCAACGAATCCATGAAGGCGGCGGGCGCTTCGGTGGCGCCGCAGCTGACGTACGAACCGGTAAGCGGCGGGTCGAAGTCGCGCGGGTGGCAGATGTGGATGGCTGCGTTCTTTGCGGTCGTGCTGGCCGCGGGATTCACGCTGCCGCGCCAGACGCCGCGAGAAATGCTGCGCGCGGTGCATGGCCGAATGGCGGCGACCTTTGCTTTGCTATTCAGCCACGGGAATCACGGGATCGTCGAGGCGAGTGCGAGAGCGAGAGCGAAAAACACGGGATTGTCGAATATCCCAATGCAGAGCGACCCGGTCGACGATCGGCTGCAGACGCAGGGATTTCAGGATGTGTCCCAGCAAGTAGTGAAGACCGATCCGATCCCGGGACCGCGGCTCGTCGAGGGAGGCGTGCCGGGCGTCACCGGCATTCAAGTGTCGAGCACGCAGAGCGACGCGCGGATCGTCGTGATGCTGGATGCTGCGGTGCGATACGACTCGGCGCGCATCACAGGGCCCGAGAGGATTTATTTCGATTTGCATGGCGCGCGGCTCGATTCGTCGGTGCCGCAGAAGATGGTTCCCGCCGCGGATGGGCTGCTGAAGTGGGTGCGCGCGGCGCAAAATACGGATGATGTGGTGCGGCTGGTGCTCGATGCGGGCAAGGCGAAGAATTATTCCGCGCAGCTGCTTGCGGATCCGTACCGGTTGGTGATCGATGTCTCCGCGCAGGCGGGGGGAGCTGCAAAGAGCGGTGCGAGTTCGGCGGCGCAGGAAAACGCGGCCAACGTCTCGCCGGAGGCTGCCGCGAGCCACGCCAATCGCCTTTCGCTCACGCAGGCGTTGGGGCTGAAGATCAGCCGCATCGCGATCGATCCGGGCCACGGCGGTTCTGATACCGGCGCAATGGGGCCGCACGGCTTGATGGAAAAGAATCTTTGCCTCGATGTGGCGCTGCGGCTGGGCCGCTTGATCCAGCAGGACATTCCCGGCGCCGAAGTGATCTACACGCGCACCACCGACAAATTCGTTTCGCTCGAAGATCGCACGGCGATCGCCAACCGCGCCGATGCGGACCTCTTCATTTCGATCCATGCGAATTCGAGCAATAGCCCGTCGGCGCGCGGCGTTGAAACGTATTACTTGAGCCTGCTGGGCTCGCCGGAATCGATGCGGCTTGCGGCGCGCGAGAATGCGCTCGCGCAATCATCGCTGCACGATCTGCCCGAGCTGGTTCAGATGATCGCGGGCAACGCGAAGATCGCGGAATCGAAAGTCCTCGCGCAGGATATCCAGAGCGCGCTCGCAACGCGGCTTGAGCTGGTCAGCCGGGGCGAGACGAATCGCGGCGTGAAGCGCGCGCCGTTCGTTGTGCTGACCGGGGCCAATATGCCGGCGGTGCTGTCGGAGATTTCGTTCATCAGCAATGCCAGCGACGAGAGCCTGCTGCTCGAGAGCAGCCAGCGCCAGCGCGTTGCCGAGAGCCTCTACCGCGGCATTGCGGTGTATCTCGACAGCCTCAACAGCTTGCCAAGCAAGAAGGACAACCAGGTGAGCCAGAAATCTTCTGGCCCTTCGCCGACACTTACTGCGTCGGCGGTTGCGATCGAGCGAAATCCTCTGAAGCTCCCGGGCCGCGGGAATTAGATAAACAGAAACGTCCACCCCAAGACCCAGGTTCCGAAACCGAACCTGGGGCACCCTCCGCGTTGCCGTCGCGCACGGGAATTTAGGAGATTGAGATTCCCGGTCGACCTGCCCCGAATGAGAATCAGGAAATCGTTTCTGGGCCACCCGTCTCGACGCTAAAATAGGACGTTGGCGAACGTTGGCGACCAAAGATTTGGAGTGAATTATGACGACCTCACCCACTGCGCCGCTGGGCAGTCTCGAAGAGACGGATAGGTTGTTACACAAATTCGAGATTGACAACATTCCAGAGCAGTATCGCGCCTATTACGGCATCAAGCGGAGCAACTTCTTCGCGAGCATCAGAGGCTTTCACGAAATGTGGCAATACTACGTCCGCCTCGACGCCATCTGGATGCGCGAATTCGCCGATCTCCAGAGTGCGCGCGATGCTAGCCGCGTGTTTCCGCTTCTGCTGTATTTCAACGCGCATGCCAAGATGCGTGCAGCGATGGAACTGGCCTTCTCTGGCTGTATGGCGGAAGCAAGGTCAATTCTGCGCGATGCAATTGAATTCGTGGCGCACGCCCACGCCATGATCAGCGATCCCGGGTTGCAGAGGACGTGGCTGAGCAAGAACGACGGCAAGGCCGCTTTGGAGGAATTCAAAAACGCGTTCGAGCGTCAGAAGAAGGAGAGTGTATTCAAAGGCCTCGAAGAGTTGCACAAGACGTGGGGCGAGCTGTCCGAGGCGGGCTCGCACGCCAACATCAACGCGATGGTGGACCGTTTCGTCCAAATCACGGCTGACGATCACGTCGAGGTTCGGCTCAATTACACTGGGCCTGAAGACCACAAATTATGGGCATTGGGCCTGTTCGTCATGCTGCTCACGTGCTCCACGATGGAGCAGACGCTCTTTAACGATTACGAGGGCCGCCTCAAGCTAGACGACGAACTGACGCGTGTGCGTGGTGAGTTTGACAGATACAAAGAACAGTTGCGGCAGACATTGATAAGCCGCTACAACGTCAAACCGCCTGGCGGAATCTATCCAGCACCGCGACCGACAATTTACAGGCCGTAGAGTTCACTCGGTGGGACATTCAACGGATGGGCGGGTGCCGCACCTTCCGGTTTCGAAGGGTGCGGCCTCGCAGTAGGGTAGGACAAACAAAATGCAATTCGATTATGGCGACGAAGTTATAGCGAGAATAGAGGACGGCACTGGAAACGTCATCGAGAAGGTCTGTTACGTCGTCAGCATCACACCTGTAGAAACTGAACAACAAGCGACCCAGTTCAACCGCCTGATAGGCGATGTTCTGTACGCTGTCGAGTTCGTGGACGGCACGGACGCCTTGGTTGCCGAAGCCGATCTGCGCCCGCCTAGGTAACGCACCTCCAGTCAGGATTTTGTCCCTGGCCGTTTTCTGGACCTCGGTACAGCTTAAATCGGCGCCGATCCGTGCTAGCGTGATTGGAGCTATGCGCGAGACGAGCACATCACTGGCGAGTTGGCAGCGCGTCGGAAGACGGCGCGAGGCCCTTCGAGGCTCAGGGCAAGCAAGCCTCGCGCATAAAGGGCGGCAGCAAGCTCCCGCACTCTACAACGCCTTCTACATCGCGGGCTGCGAGCCACAAATCTTGCCCTTTCTAATCGACATTTGGCGATTAGAAATCGCCGTAACTCCCGGAAAACAAAGAACCGCGACCTGTTCTAATCGACACGCCTGCGGCACTCTTGGGAAACGCAATTGTTCTCCACAAAATTTGCGGAGAAGCGTTACACTAGCCGCCGTTTGGGGGCGCCGTGGTGGGCGCCGGGATATTTTTGCGGCGGGGGATGCAATGAATCGGCGATCATTCATTAGTTCCGGGATAGGGTTGGGAGCCGATGACGGCTGGATCTCTGATGAGCGGACGGCTGGCGAAGGCGATGGGCGACGGCGCGACTGCCGGCGCAGTTGTCGAGACGAACGCGGGAAAGATTCGCGGGCTGAAAGTGGCGGATGGCAAGGTGCAATGCTTCAAGGGCGTCCCGTACGGCGCGTCGACGGCCGGCAGCGGGCGCTTCATGCCGCCCGCGAAGCCGCAGCCTTGGACCAAAGTGCGCGAGACGACCGCGTACGGCCTGCGCGCGCCGCAGCTCGACAGCCAATTTCGCGGCGTGGTGCCGCCGGAAGTCGAGGTGATGGATCCCGGCGGGCCGATGGGCGAAGACTGCCTCGTCCTGAATCTGTGGACGCCGAGCGTGGGGCGCGGGCACAAGCGTCCGGTGATGATGTGGCTGCACGGCGGCGGATATACCACGGGCTCGGGCGCGTTCATCATGTACGACGGCACGGAGCTTGCGCGAAAGCACGACGCGGTCGCGATCTCGATCAATCACCGGCTGGGCGTTTTCGGCTATTTGTATCTCGCCGAGCTTGGCGGAGAGAAATACGCGCAGGCGAGCAATGTGGGGATGCTCGATATCGTCGCGGCGCTCGAATGGGTGCGCGACAATGCCGCGGCGTTCGGCGGCGATCCGAATAACGTGACGATTTTCGGGCAATCGGGCGGCGGCGGAAAAGTGAGCGCGCTGATGGCGATGCCTCCCGCGAAGGGGCTTTTCCATCGCGCGATTGTGGAGAGCGGCGCGAATGTTCGAGGACTCCCGAAGGAAGTGGCCACGAAATCGGCCACGGCATTCATGGCCAAGCTGGGGCTGCAGCCGAACGAAGTGGACAAGATGCAGCAGCTTCCGATGGATCAGTTGCTGAAGGTGATGGGCGAGATGACCGGCAACGGGATGCCCGGCCCGGGCAGCCTCGCGCTCGCTCCGGTGGTCGATGGCACGACGCTGCCGGTGAATCCATTCGATCCGGTGGCGCCCGCGATTTCGGCGGATATTCCGCTGCTGATCGGGACCGTCGAAACCGAAGTGACATTTTTCCCGGGGCAGCAGCTCGATCCGATCGACGATGCCGATCTGCACAAGCGCGTGAAAGGTTTCGTCCGCAAGGCGAGCGATGAGCAAGTGGACCAACTGATCGCCGCGTATCGCGCCGGGCGCCCGAAGGCGAGCAATACTGACCTGTTTCTGATCATCGCGTCGGATGCGACGTTCCGCGCCGGGGTGGTTCTCGAAGCGGAGCGCAAGGCCGCGCCCGGGAATGCGCCCGTCTATCAGTATTACTTCACATGGAGATCGCCGGTGCGCGACGGGAAGCTGCGCACGTTCCACACGCTGGAGATTCCGTTTGTTTTCGACAATGTGGACGCGGCGAAGTCGATGACGGGCGACGGGCAGGACCGCTACGCGCTCGCGAGCAAAATCAGCGGCTCGTGGGTGGCGTTCGCGCGCACCGGAAACCCGAATCATCCCGGCATGTCCGAGTGGCCCGCGTTCGATAACACGCGCCGCGCCGTCATGATCCTGAATGATGAATGCAAGGCGGCCGACGATCCCTACGGCAAAGAGCAACGCATGCTGCACGAACTGCAGAACGCCTGACATCGAAGCTGCTGTCTGACAAAGAGGGAAGGAGGACGGAAATGCGAATGAAGAAAGTGCTCGCCTCGACTGCGCTTATTCTGATGCTGGCTGCATGCTCGCCTGCACCTCCTCCGGCGCCGCCCGACACGCGGGCGGCGGATGCGCAAGCGATCCGCGATGAGATTACGACATCGTCAGCGGCGTCCGCCAGCAAGGATTACGATAAGTTCTTTGCATTTTACGATCGGGATGCGTCGGTTTTTGCGCCCGACGCGCCCGTCGTCACGGGCCTTCCTTCAATCGAGACGACGCTCAAGGCAGCGTTCGCCGATCCGAACTTCTCGATCGACATTCAGATCGCAAAAGTGGAGGTTTCCAGGGCGAGCGACTACGGGTACGCGCAGGGAACGTTCACTCAGAAAGCCACCAACCCGAAAACCAAAAAAGTGGAGGCGCGAGAGGGGAAATGGGTGACGGTCTTCAAGAAGGAGACGGATGGTTCGTGGAAGGCCGTCTCCGACATTTTCAACTTCAGCGGCCCCGCGACGCCCGTGAAGAAGTGACCCAGAAGGCGCAGAATATGACAGACACAGGAACGAGGAGAGAACTCACGGTGGAAGCGCCGGTTGGAGAATTCAATCTGAGCCGCCTGGAACGCGTGATTTCCGGGCCGGGCAAAATCGATGCACTCGCCAACGAGCTCGATCGCCGCAATCTGAAGCGCGCGATCGTCGTCACCGGCAAGACGCTCGGCAAATCGCCGCTGCTGGGGAAGGTCACGGGCGTTCTGGGCGCGCGATGCGCCTGCGTTTTCACCGGTGTGCGGCAACACGTGCCGATCAGCGCGGTGCGCGAGCTGCTGGCCGAGATCGAGCACGTGAACGCCGATTGCCTCGTAAGTTTCGGCGGCGGCAGCCCCATTGATTGCTCGAAAGTGGCCGCCTACGCGGTGTTGAATGGACGCGATCCGCTCGCCGCGGCGCTGGCGCCGGGTTCAGCACCCACAGCCGAGGAATCCGCGCGCGCCCGCGATATCACGCATATCGCGGTTCCCACGACGATCTCGGCGGGCGAGTACACGCACGTGGCGGGCGTCACCGATGAGAGCACGCTCGTGAAGGAAGGCGTCGGCGATCCGCGCATTCTGGCGAAAACCGTGATCAACGATCCGCTGCTCACGCTCGAGACGCCGGACTGGCTATGGGTCTCGACGGGAATGCGCTCGCTCGATCACGCGATCGAATCGATCTACTCGACACGGCATCAACTGATGAGCGACACGCTTGCGTCCAAAGCGATCGAACTGCTCGACGCGCACCTGCCGGCGTCGATTCGCGGCACGGGCGACGATCGCGCGGCGCATCGAGGCTTCTGCCAGCTCGCTTCGTGGTTTTCGATTTTCGGCGCGCTGAATACGGGCTTCGGACTGTCGCACGCACTCGGCCACCAGATCGGGCCGAAGTGGGACGTCCCGCACGGCGTCACATCATGCATCACGCTGCCTCACGTGATGCGTTTCATGGCGGAGCTTGGACCACAGCGCTTTGGGCCGATCGCGAAAGGCTTCGGCATCGCCTTCGATGCGGCGAATCCGAAGGCGGGTGCGCTTGCGTGCGCCGACCGCGTCGAGAAATTCATCGCGCAATTCGACGTGCCGCATTGCCTGCGCGATGCCCACGTGCCGAAAGCCGAAGTCGGCGAAATTGCCGGCACCATCGAGCACCACTTCGCGCGGTTGAATGTGGTGGACCGCCCGGTCACGCGCGAGGAAATCCTCGCGCTGCTCGACGCTGCGTATTAGCCTGACGGGATCAGAAATAAAGTTTGGCGGCGAGCTGGATGAGGCGTGGATCGGCAGCGCTGACTACGTGGCCGAATGCGGGATCGTTGACTTCGCCGTTGACGGCCGCAGGGCCGTAGAACTGTGCGTGGTTGAAGACGTTGAACGCTTCGACGCGAATGTCGAGCGATTTTGTTTCCGTAAGCGTGACATTCTTGGTGATCTGCATATCGAAATTGCTGATGCCAGGCCCATAAAAGAACCTGCGGCGCGCGTTGCCCAACTGACCGAGCGATTCGGGCGCGAAAAGCGCGGTGTTGAATTCGGGCTGGCCGTTGCGCGGGTTGGTATTGATGCGCAGCGGGCCGGGCGTGAATTGCGGCGTGTCGAGTAGCTGATTGTTCACGCCGTTGCCGAGCGTGCCGAGGAGCGAATTGTCGGAAACGTCGTAGAGCGTGACCGGGAAGCCGGTGCTGAAGCGCGTGGTGCCGGAAATCTCCCACCCCTGCGTGAGGCGGCGATTCGCGCGGCTGAAGAGACGATCGAAGGGAACCGTGTATTTGTAGGTCGCGACGAAATTGTGGCGCATGTCCCAGGAAGAAATCGCGCGGCTGAGCGCGGGATTGAAAGGATTGAGTTCTTCGCCAAGATTCGAGCCCTGATCGATGGACTTCGCGTAGGTGTAGCCCAGCAGCACGGTGGTTCGCTTGCCGGCGTAGCGGAGATTGGTTTCGAGGGCGTTGTAGTTCGAATTGGCGATGGTTTCCTGCGCGGTCACCGCGCCGTAGTTGCCATAGAGCGCGGGATTCGAGCCTAGGCCGATGTTCCTCGTGCCTTGATAAACCTGGCTGGAAGCGGATGTGTAAGCCGCATCTTCGCCGTAGGGGCCGCAGGTGGCCGTACCGGGCGCGACCTCACTGGGCTGGCTGAGGCTGAGGCAAAGCGCGGCATTGCCGGCGTTCGTCGGCAAAAGCTCCAGAATGTGATGGCCCTGGTTGCCCACGTAGCTCATCGTCAGCAAGAGTGTGTTGGTGATCTGGCGCTGGAACGACAGCATGTAGTTTTCGGTGTAGGGCACGCTGTTGCGGTAGTAGAAATAAGGATCGGCGCTGTCGGGAGTGACCGCGGCCCAATCGAATGCGGCGTATGGATTCTTGGCCGAGACCGTGTGCGGCGGGAACGTGAGCGGATAAGGATTCGCATGGACCGTGCCATCGCTGGCGTTGATGAAGGGCGTGGCGAAAAGCGGCGGGCCGGGGCTGAGGTAGTTGTAACCGAACGGCGGGACAGCATACATGATTCCCGCCGAGATCCCTGGAAAGGCGGTGTAGAAAAGTCCGTAGCTGGCGCGCAGGCTGCTTTTGCCGCCGTCACCGAAAATCGCCCTGAGCAATCCGCGATCGAATTTCGGCGAATAGGCGAGGCCGATTCTGGGCGCGAAATTGTGGTACTTGGATGGCGAGATCGTAGAGGGAATTCCGGGATCGCCGGGAACGACGAGGCCGGGGATTGCGTTGGGATACAGGACCGACCGCTCGCCGGGGACAACCGTTTGAAGATTATTGTATTTTTCCCACCACGGCATGATTAGGTCCCAGCGCAGGCCGAAATTCAACGTCAGATCGTTGCGCGCGTGCCAGCTATCTTCGGCGAAAAGGCCTGTGTAGCGATTGCGAAGATAAAAGGGCTGGCCGGCGGATTGCGTGAAATTGCTGGGAAGGCCGAGGAGGAAATCGGCGAAGGCCGAACCGGTTTGCGTGCCGAGAATATTGAAGGTGCCGTTGAAGGTGGCGTTGGGATGCTCGTTGACCTGATCGACGTGGAAATCGACGCCGAATTTCAGCGTGTGCGTGCCGACGACCTTGGAAAGGTTGTCGCCAAGATAGAGCGTGTTGTTCCACTGATTCGTGTTGGTGATGGGGACGCCCATGACAAACGACGGAAACACGATGTTTTCGACGCCCTCGTATTGCGGCGCCTGTACGGTAATGCTGGGTGTACCGGCGGGCGTTTCGAATCCCTGCGACAAGAGGGTGACGCCCAGGCCGCCTTCAGGCTTGCCGATATCGTTTGAGTTGCGGATGATGCCGACGTGCAATTCGTTGACTGTGTCGGGGCCGATCAGCCGCGTGTAGCCGAGAGAAAACAGCTGGGCCTGGCCGATGGTCAAGGCGTCGAAGCCGGGGACGCTGGCGCCGCCCTGCGCACCGGGATACGGATTGTCCAGGCGATAGTTGTCGAGGAAATAGTAGCCGGCGAATTGGCCCCAGCGAGTATTCGCATCGATCCGGCCGGCCGCCTTATCATCGCGCACCGTTTGCGAGAACGCGGATGTGGAGAAGAGATTCGTGCCGATGTTGGGCGGCGGAATGTATCGCAGGAGTTGCTGAGCGGGCGCCGACCATTCGCTTTGTAGCAGATTGAGTGTCGGGAGAACACACTGCGACGTCAAAGAGCAAGTTGACGGATACGTCGCCAAAGGATTGCCCGCTTCGTGTTCGCCGGCAGTGAAGTAGTAAGGCTCACCGGCGGTAACTGCGTAGCCCAACTGCGGGGAGAGCACCTGGGTGGCGAGATAGTTCCCGTTCACCGTCGTCGGAACAGTGACGGAAACGGGCTGGCCGCTTTCAGTCACGGTGGTTGTTGTGACAAACGAGCTCGCCAGGTCCGATAGATTGCCGCCGCGATCCTGAATGGAAGGAACCGATATCTGTGGCGATGTGATGCCTTGGTTCGTGCGCGTGCCCTGGTAATCGGCGAAGAAGAAAATTTTGCCGCGCTTTACGGGTCCGCCGAGTGTGCCACCGAATTGATTTTGGCGGAAGGTGCCGCGCGTGGCGGCGAAGTAATTCTTGGCGTCGAGATCTGTATTGCGGAGAAATTCGAAAGCGTCGCCGTGAAAGGAGTCGCTGCCGGATTTCGTGACAACGTTGATCATGCCGCCGTTGTAATTGCCATACTCGGGGTCGAAATTGTTGGTGAGGACGCGGAATTCCTGAATCGAATCGAGATTGGGAATCACCGACGTGCCGCCGTTCATGTGTTCCTGCACGTCGATGCCATCGACCATGAAACCGTTGGCGGATTCGCGCTGGCCGTCGATGGAGACGTCGCCGGGATTCAGGTCGCCGGAGGGATTGATGGTGCCGGTGACGCCGGCCATGATGACGGAAGTGGGCGTGAGCGTGGTGACGGGGCTGACGCCGGGCTGAATCGCGAGGAGGTCCGTGTAGCTGCGTCCGTTGAGCGGCAGCGCGGTCATCTGCGTGTCGGAAACAACCTCGCCGAGATGCGTGGCGACGGTCTCGACCTGAACCTGCTCGGCGGCGACGGTGGAATTGACGGTGACCGACTGGGACTGCGCGGCCAATTCCATGGAGATGTCGATTTGGAGGGCGCTGTCCATATCGACGACGATGCCGGACTTTTGCATGGTCTTGAAACCCGGCATCGCGAGGGTCAAGTCGTATTCGCCGACCGGGAGATTCGGGAACGAATAGTAGCCGCTGGCGTCTGATGTGGTCTTGTACGGCGTGCCGAGCGAGGCGTTTTTGAGCGTCAGGGTAACGCCGGGGAGGACCGCGCCGCTGGGATCTTTCACCGTGCCGGAGATGCTGCCGCTCGTGGCTGCCTGGGAGACGAGGGCGCAAAGGAGGCAGATCGCGACGCTGGCCCATATGCGGGCGAGATTGATGGCGATGCGTTTCCCTGGTCCCATGTGATTTTTCCAGCCGATTAAGCCAAAAGCAGATTCCTCGCTGCGTCTCGCGCCCGCGAAAACCGCCCTTCCTTCGTCAGCGCAAGCGGGAAAGGCAAAATCGCGCCCTTCGGCAAGCTCAGGGCAGGCGAGACTTCGCTCCCTTTCTTCGTCAGGGTAAACGGAATGACAGTGCTTGTGTGGGCGATGGAATCCCGACAAGTGTAGACACGCCCCACTCCCCGCATTCATGTTAACGCAAAACGGCCGAGATGAGGAGACGGCGTCAGGTGCCGTAGTAGCCGATGGCGCGGCCGCCGAGGCCGACGCAGGCCCACAGGACAAGGCAAACGACCGCAGCGACGGCTCGCCAGAAACGCGAAAAGCGAGCGTCATCGGCGGTGACCAGTTTTCGGTGGATGGTGAAGGTAAATACGATGGCGAGGAGAAGGAAGATCATTTTGAAGTGGAAAGCCGGGCTGTCGTACATCTTCACGGCTTCGGTGCAAAAGAGAAAAAATCCGGAGACGAGCATCACGGCCAGGCTGGCGAGCATCCAGGGCTGGACGTCCTCAGCGAGCTCGGAGACCGGCTCGCTTTGAAAGCGAAAGCCGAGGAGCCGCAGATTCACGATCAGGATGGTGCCGCCAAGCACGCCCAGTGCAAGGAGATGGAAAATCTCGACGAAAGGGAAGAGCCAGACGGAATCGCGCACGCCGTGGCCCCAGGGCGAAGCATTGCACCATTGGCAGAAGTGATAAACCATTGTTTTAAGCGCCATATTGTTCGAACTCCTGATGTTTCGTCATGGCGGCGGAAGGGCATAGGCGATCGCGCGGCCGGCTGCGACGATGGCCACCCAGAGGACGATGGACACGACTGCCGCGACCTTGGCCGCTCGCGGCGTTTTCGGAGCCAGGTCCCACTGCCCCACGCTGCGGCCGATGGTCGCGTTGAAGATCAGGACGTTGAGGCCGGCGAGCACGAGGAAAATCATTTTGGCTTTGAAAAAGGTCGTGCCCCAAAAGGCTGGCGGGTCGCCGGTGAAGAGAAGCAGGCCCGAGACGATCATGATGGCGAAGCCGACGAACAAGTACGGATTGAGTTGCGCCAGAACCTCGGACACTTTTCTGCGCCGCATGCAGGCGCCGAGAAGGCGAAGATCGAGCAGGACGGCAAATCCGAGGAAGAGAGTGAGCGTCAGGACGTGAATGGTTTCGACGAGAGGCTCGGCCCAAATCGACTCGCGCATCGTGGTGCTGAGCTGCGTATCGTGAAGCCATTGCAAGAAATTAGCGAACCACATCGAGGACCCTTGGGGAAACCGGGGCTGAAGCCCCTCTTAAGTGCGTATTGCTTACGGCGGGGCTGAAGCCCCGCCCTTCCACCACCGCCGGAGTTCCCGGGGCTAAAGCCCATGGGCTTATCGCGGGGCTGAATTCCCACGCTTCCACCCTTTCGAAACCCGGCCCTGGCACCGTTCCGGAAGGCGTCACTTCAGCTCGCACGGGGTGGGGTCCCAGCCGGTGGCATCGGCTTGCTTTTTGAACTGGTCGCTGGTGATGAAGGGCTGGTAGAGATTCTCGGGGTCGGTGACGATTGCGGTGACGACGAGCCAGGTATCGCCGTTTGCTTCCTTGAAACTGTCGAAATATTCTTCGAGCACAGCGTTGCCGCTATACGGAGCGCCATTCTTGCGCAGGTAGCCGGGGCGCATATGCGTGGTGACGACCTTCAGATAGCCTTCCGAGGCGCCGTGGGGACCGCCGCCGGGGCCGAGCAGGGTTGTCGGTACCCTGAACATGCCGCCCGGCGGGAGGCCTTCCCAGGAAGCGACGGAATAGCCCTGCCATTCGGGCTTCATGTTTTCGGGGGCGGTGGTGTTGAAATGGAAAAGGCGTGTTTGCATGCCGGCGTCGGTCTCGACGCGCAGCGTGTCGTCGCCCTGCCAGGTGATGTGAAGGCGCGTGGGCATGCGCATGATCCCGGCGGCGCCGTAGGCACGGCATTGATTGCCGTCAGCGGAGTCCTTGGCGGGATCCCAGGTTTCGGCGAGGGCATGGCCTTGCTGCGTGAGCGGGACACCGCCGTAGTCGCCCTTGTCGGCCGCCATCATGCGATAGCGCCAGTCTTCGGTAATGATGGATACCCAGTAGCCGGTGAAATCCTGGGGGGCGATCAATCGCGGATTTGGCGGTTTCGCGGCGGGCGGCGGCGGACCGAATTGCGCGCTGGCGCGATGCGGTATGGCGATCGACAGCAGCGCCATCACGAGGAAAGGCAAGGCAGCGCGGCTTTGCAGGATCTTAAAATTCATCAGTACCCCCCAACAACTCGAACCTGTCTCGCAAATGTCCGCGGCGCAACCAAGCCCGCGGCTAAAGCCGCCTCATCACATCGCGCTTTTCGCGGGCCTGAAGGCCCTCGCTTCCACCTGTAAATCCTGCGGCTCACGCCGCGCAACTACATGATTACGCCTTCCCACTTCCATCCGTCGGATGGGCGGACGAGCTTGTGCAGGCGAATGCGGTGCTCGGAAGGATCGCGGCCCGGATTGCCGGTGGCGATCACATGGTCGCCCGGCCTCAAAGTGTCGCGCGTGACGTGCTCGCGGTCCAGCTGGGCGCCGCCGCCCCATTCGATCGACCAGATCTGCATTTTGCCGTCGGCGTCGGGCGCCTGGATCTTGATGAACGAGTGCGGATTGCGGAAGAGGAACTGCGTGAGCGTGCCCTCGACGGTGATCTCCCGATCCACGAAATACGTGGCGGCAAAGGAGTGGTGGGCGTAAGCGGCGCCGGCAGAAACAAGCGCGGCAGCCGCGAGAACAATCGACAGTGCGTATTTCATAAGGTCCCCCGTGATATTAAGACGCTCTCCGTCCTATGAATAAGAGGCGCAAATCGCAGCATCCGTTTCAATCTTTCTTGGTCAAACTCTTGTAGACAGCCTCGACGAACATGTCGGTGGTCCAGATGCCGCTGGTGGCGCCGTAACGCGGATCATAATCCTGCGTGGGGCGCGCGGCTTTCACTTGTTCGAGCGTCATGCCCTTATTGATCATGTCCTGAATGCGGTCGCGAATGATAGTGACCATTTCCTGGTAGAAGACGACGTCGGACTGATCGCACAGACGGCCGTGGCCGGGAATGATCAGCGTGCCGCCCTCGTCCGTAGGGCCGGGAGTGGCAAGCTCGATGATGCGATTCAGTCCGGCGATGATGCCCTGGATGTTGCCGCCGCGCGCCATGTCGACGATCGGATAGCGATTCGTGACGAAAATATCGCCGGTGCTGATCACGTCCGAGCGATGGAAGAAGATGATGCTATCGCCATCGGTGTGCGCGTTGGGAATGTGGATCACCTGAACGGCTTCGCCATTGAAGAAGAGCTTGCGCTCGGGCGTGGTGTAGGTTTCGGTGGGCCACGCGCCTTGAGGCGTGGGGGACTTCTCACCGGTTGGCGCGCTCATACGGTCGAGAACGGTTTGAAACGCGAGGATGGCGGCCTGATTTCCAGCGCTCGCGCCGATATCGCCGACAACATTTCCGCCCGCGATCGTGTTGCCCGCTTTGGCTAGGGCTTCGTTGCCGCCCGTGTGGTCGGGATGCATGTGCGTGTTGATGATGTAGCGGATGGGCTCGTCGGTGACGCTGCGAATGGCGGCGAGAACCTTGTCGCTGGTGCCCGCGAGGCCGGTATCGACGAGCAGCACGCCGTCATTGCCGACCTGCATCGTGATATTCCCGCCGGCGCCGACCAGCATGTAGACGTTGCCCTGCACGTGGAGAACGTGAACCTCGACATTCGCAGCATTGGGAGCCGGATTGGGCGCGGCAGGCGCGGCGGG
The DNA here is from genome assembly GCA_963814735.1 of uncultured Acidobacteriota bacterium. GTDB lineage: Bacteria > Acidobacteriota > Terriglobia > Acidiferrales > UBA7541 > Palsa-295. The sequence goes on from CAWFEC010000003.1 coordinate 205,948, forward strand.
AGCTTGCGCGCGGGCCACTTGCCACGATGCGGCCGCGGCAAGAAGAACGAGGGCGGCAACAATCCTGAGTGCGCCGAGCGCGAGGCGGCTCTTGGAAGAAGTGAGCAGCTTGGTTGTCATTGGGTGCTCCTCATCTCTTTCCAGTTCATTTTTGCAAATCGTTGCGCGTGTCATTGTGAAGGCGCGGGCTTTGGCCGCGGCAAACGCTTCATGGTTTTCATTTTCAGCATATATTCGGGATACATCGTTTCGGCGCCGCCGCGGGCTGCCTCGGGAGGTATCCCGTACTTGGCAGGGAACTCGTCGAGGAAGGGATTGGCTCCCGGAAGATGCGCGGGAACTTCTCCTTCGGGGCGGTCGACTTCGTCGACGGACTCGCATGGCCACGGGGCAATCTGCTGCTGCGGATCGAAGACGAAGTCCGTGGTGCGGATGAACGGCGCCGTGAGATAGAGCGGATCGTAGGTGATCACGGCGACCGACAGATAATTGCCGTGGCGGGTGATGTGTTCGCTGACCGTGGCTTCGTCGCTGCGAGGAATGCCGTTGCGGCGAATCCAGTTTTCCTTGAGATGATCAGTGACGATGGCGAGCGTGTCGCCTTCCCAGTGGCCGGTGGAAAAGCCGAGCCAGGTGTGGCGCGCATATGCCGGAGGATGCGGGCGCCCGTCCATATAGATGGTGCGGGATTCGTTGTAGGCCGATGTATAAAAGTGATAGGCGATGAGCTTCTGCGAGGCCAAATCGACTTCCTTCCAGATGCGAATGTTCGAAGGGCCGCGCCACGCATAATCGGCGCCGTGGGCCCTGCACTGATTCTCAGGAATTTCGATGAGTGCCGCGTCCCACGTGTCACCCTGCATGCGCGCGGCGGGATTGATCGGAAGGCCCAGATAGTCGCCAATTTCGGGGCCGGGTATGCGCTCGAGCCAGTCTTCGTCAAACCTCGGCGCCCATTCGCCCGACGGGTCGATTTGGGCCGATGCCGGGCCGGCGATCAGAACGACGAGCAAGAGCGCCGGCCCTGCAATTTTCGCGAACCTCACTTTCTTCATCCCCCCATTCCTAGGCCGTGCAAAAGCAGGTAGTGCCGTCGAAAAGCCGCCGAGCGCGCGGCGCGAGCACCCTCAGGGCTGAAGAAAGAACGTGAGAAAAGAAAAGCGCCACCCGAGCCGTCCTCCGCGGCGGTCCCCCCAAGAAAGCCGCCGCGGAGCTGTTTCTACTGCTCCCCACCTAATTGCGTGGAGTATCGCCCCCGATAAACGTTGCGTCGGTGCGCCGCGACGCGCCACCCGCCGCGGACTGGCTCACCGCGACAGGGCCGTTCGATTCCGGCACCTTGATCGGCTCGAGCATCTTCAGAATTTCGGGCCGCCGCTGCTCGAACCACGGAGGCAGCAGAAGCTGGTGGCCAAGCTGATCGTAGGGCTCGTCGCGCGCGAAACCGCCGGGAGCCGTGGCGGCCACCTCGATCAGGATTCCGCCGGGGCACCGGCAATAGACGGAATGGAAATAGACGCGATCCTTGATCTCGGATGCGTCGGTGTAGCCCAATTCTTCGTAGAGCGCCTTTTGTTCCGCGAGAGCTTCATCCGTGCCGACGTCGAGCGCGAGATGATGTCCCGTGCCTGCGCCAAAAATCCAGCTGCCCGCGGGGCGATCCGGCTCGTGAACCAGGATCACGGTGCGGCCGGCCCCGCCGGCGGCCACTTCAAAGCGGTGATACGGACCTTCGGTGCCCGTCTTGCGAAAGCCGAGGGCGTCAATGAAGAAGCGCTCGGTCTCGGGGACTTCCTTCACCGAGAGCACCGCGCCGTAGAAGCCGCGCGTAGCGACGTCGCCGCTAATCTCTTCGGTGGTCCAGCCCTTGCGCTTGTCGGCGGAATCCTCCACGACTTCCAACTGCAAGCCCGAAGGATGGTCGAAGCGAACGAACGCCTGGCCGAAGCGCTCCTGAAGCCCCGTATTCTTGACTTTGTGACGATTCAGATGGTCGACCCAGAATTTGGCCGTGCCCTTGGGAATCGCGTAGGACGTCGCCGAAATCTGGCCGGAACCGGGGCGCCCTTTCACCCGCTGATATGGGAACGTGGTTGCGACCGAGCCCGGCTCGGCATTTGCGTTCGCGTAATACAAGTGATAGTGCGCGTAGCGGCCGTCAAAGAGGATCGTTTGCTTGATCATCCGCTGGCCGGCTACTTTGGTGAAGAAATCGATGTCTTCCTGCGCCTGGCTGGCGCAAAGCGTGATGTGGTGAAGACCTGTGACGAGAGACATGGTGACTACCTCCTCGCAACGGCGGGCATCATACGCCAACCGGGTGCACAGAGACAAGCGTACGTCGATGCAAACTGGAATCGCCGAAAGGCAGCGGCTTTACCATAACGGATACATGTGCGGTTGCCAGCGTTGACATTTGGAAGGTGCTTGGGAGAATGGGGCTACTCAGGGATTGTCTGGAAGCTACCTGGAGCTGGGGAGGAACGACCTTGATTCTATTCAGGCGTGCTGGCGCGATTGGGCTCTGTTGTTTGCTTTGTGTTTTGCCGGTGATGGGTCAGTCCCAGGCGGCCGGGCAGCGGGCCGGGCAGATCGACGCGATGATTCCGGCTGTTTCCGTGAACTCGCAGACGGCTCAGGTGAAAGAGCCGCTACAGTGGAACGATCTGCTGGCCACGGCGCAAAACGGGCGCGTGCGCGCCGGCCTGCTGGACGGGTCACTCTTGAGCCTGGGTTCGAATAGCCAATTGCGCATCGTGCAGCACGACGCGGCTTCCCAGCAGACTTCGCTCGAGATGGATTACGGCAAAGTGCGAAGCCAGGTGCAGAAGATCACCAAGGCGGGCGGCAAATTCCAGATGACAACGCCCAATGCAGTGATCGGTGTGATCGGCACTGACTTCTACGTCGGCTATGAAAACGACAGCACCACGGTGATTTGCTACCAGGGCCGCGTCTCGGTGACGCCGGTCGGGAACACGCAGGTGGTGCAGAACACGGGGCAATCCGGCGCGAATACGATCTCCGTGGGCGCGGGGCAGATGGTGGTCATCACGAATGTGGTGCCCGCCGGAGGATTTCAGGTGACGAAAACGCCCACCGGCCTGCAGAATGCGAGCATTCTGGACACGGGTGTGACTGGTTCCGGAGGGCCGGTGTTGGCGCGCGGCGGGCACGGATTGCGTTGGGGACTTATCACGGCGGGCGTGGCGATCGGCGTGGGTGTCGGGGTTGCCGTGGGTGAACAAAGGAGCGGTTCCAAGGGCACGTGCCCGGTTGGCGCAGCTACGTGCGGGTAGATTTTCCCCATATTCCAAGCGCGATATCACATGACGACGCAGAAAGAACGCCGGGCGCAAGTATCGGCGTGGCTGCGCAGAATCTGGATCCGGCAAACGGATGTCGTCCTGGCGATGCTGGTGACGCTCGCGGGGCTGGCGCTCTTTGCGTTTTCGGGAATCGGCGGTAACACGCACGCAGGCTTCGTTTTCCTCCAAAATATCGAGCAGCGCTCGCTCGACCTGCGTTTTGGCATGCGCGGCGAGCGGCCGCACGACGATCGCATCGTCATCGTAGGCATCGACGAGAAAACTCTTCAGAAAATCGGCTCGTTTCCTCTTCCACGGGATAGTTACGCACTGCTGATCAAACAGCTCGATGCCGGCGGCGCGGGCGTGATCGCGTTTGACGAGACGTTTCCGACGCCCGCGAGCAATTCGGCGATCGCAGCGCTCGAGGAACTGCGGCGCGATGCTGGCCAGTCCGTCTCGCCGGCGCTTCTCGAAAAAATCAAGGATATCGAAAACAGCAGCGACCAGGACGCGACTTTAGCCGCGGCGCTGAAAAGCGGCGGCAACGTCGTGCTCGGGCACGTTTTTCTCGGCCCCGGGAATATCGAGTCCACGGACGCGAAGTTGGCGGCGGACTACTACAACATCGTGTGGGCGAAGTCGTTTCCGCAGGTCGTGCCTATTCGCGCGAAGGACGGGCACAACTTCGACCTGGGAAAAGCATGGATCGACAACGGAGGCACGGTCGAGGAGGCTGTGGAACCGAATATCGTCAAGCTCGCGGAAGCGGCCGCATCGTACGGTTTCATCAATATCAGGCCCGATCCGGATGGGACGCTGCGGCATGCGCTGCTGATCGTACGCTATCAGGACCAGGATTTCTTTCCTTCGCTGGCGCTGCAGATCGTGCGCCAATATGAAAATATTCCCGATCAAAATATCGCGGCTTATATCGCTGAAGACGGCCTGGAACGAATTCAACTCGGGGCTCACACGCTGCGGCCGTCCCGCGACGGCACGGCGCTGATCAACTACGCCGGACCTTACGGCACTTACGCGCACTATTCCATGTGGGACGTGATGAGCGGCGCGGTCCCCCCGGGAACATTTCGCGACAAGATCGTCCTCGTAGGCGGGACGGCGCTTGCGATCGGCGACCTGCGGAATACGCCGTTCGCGGGGACCTACATGGGAGTGGAGGTTCACGCGAACATCATCGACAACGTGCTGCACAGCGAAGAAAAGGGCCGGGGGTTTCTGCAGCGCGGGCTCGACGAAGAGATGATCGACGTGGGCGTGATCCTGATTTTCGGAATTGCTTTCGGAGTGCTGTTTGGGCGCGTGCAGCCTCTTTATTCGACGCTATTGCTCATCGTGGCCCTGGGCGTGTTCGCGTGGTTCGTCTATTACGAATTCGCGGCGCACGGGCGATGGCTCAGCTTCGTGATTCCGGCGGGCACGCTGGTGGCGAACTATGCGGCGATCACGAGCTTTCGCATGATTTTCGAGGAGAGCGAGAAAAGGAGAATTCGCAAGACCTTTTCGCAATACCTCTCCGGCGACGTGATCTCGCTGATCGAGAAGGACCCACAGAAATACATTCGTCCCGGCGGCGAGATGAAGGAACTTACCGTGATGTTCAGCGATATCCGCGGATTTACGACGTTGTCGGAGGGGCTGACGCCGGACGAACTTGTGCTGCTGTTGAACGAATACCTCGGAGAAATGACGGAAGCTGTCTTCGCCAACCAGGGCACGCTCGACAAATATATCGGCGACGCAATCATGGCCTTTTGGGGCTCGCCGTATCCGCAGGACGATCACGCGATCCGCGGATGCAAGTGCGCGCTGCAGATGATTCGCGGGCTCGAGAAGCTGAATCGCAAGTGGAAGTCGGAAGGACGCGCGCCGCTGGCGATTGGAATCGGGCTAAATACGGGCCCAGTGAACGTGGGGAACATGGGCTCGGCGAAACGCCTGGCGTGGACGGTGATGGGCGACAACGTGAACCTTGCTTCGCGGCTTGAGGGAATCACGAAGACCTACCGGATTTCCGTCGTGATCGCTGAGGGGACGTACGAACAGGTGGCAAGCCGGTTCACCTGCCGCGAGCTCGACCGGATCGCGGTGAAGGGCAAGAGCCATGCCGTGAAGATCTACGAACTGATGGGCACGGCCGCCGAGCGGGCAAAATTCGAGCCGCTGCTGGCGCCATTTGACCGGGCGATGACCGCTTATTTACGCCAGGACTGGCGCGAGGCTGCGGGCCGATTTGGCGAACTGCTCGGCAGCTATCCGGAAGATGGCCCGACGCAGGTGTTCTTGCAGCGCGCGCTGGAATTCATGGAGAACGCCCCGGAGCCGGATTGGAATGGCGTGTACGTGATGAAGACGAAGTGAAGAAAAGGCGCACGCCTGAAACCAATCGGCCGCTACAGAATCATTTCGCCGCAGGCTTCGGTGGATCGAGCGTGACCGTGTAGACTTTGCCGTCTCGCATGTAGAGGTGTTCCGCTTCCTCATGATTGAATGGCCGCGAACCGCGCCGCCCGAAAACGGCGAGCTGGTTTCCGCTTTCGTCGGCAGCGCGATCCCGATCGACTCCCTTTGAAATTGCGAGAGCGGGTCCACTCGTGCGGTACGTGGCGATCAGCTTTGGCGTGGGGCGCGGGCTGAAGCCGTAGGAGTTCGGCGAATCTTCGGGCGACATCAACTGAAGGATGCGGAGGCCGTTGCGTCCATCGGCGACGAAGGCGAAGGCGCTCGCATCGACCATGCCGATCTTGACGTCGGTAACGTCGTTTAATTTGCCATCGTCGGAAAAGAGCCGATCGAGCCGCGGACGCTCGGGCTGCTCGACATCGACAATCCCCACTCCTTGCCTGCCGGCGGAAACGTAGGCGTAGGTGCGCGCGACGTAGACGTTGCGCGCATCGGGGAAGGGCACCAGCGCATCGGGGACGATTTTCGGCTGATCGAGCGCGGTCACGTCGAGGACCTTCAGTCCTTGCTTGTCGACGACGAACGCGTAGCGGAACTGGACATCGATGCCCTGCGGATCGACGAGCGCGGGCGCGCCGATTTCCGCGGTGACGCGCGGCTTGAGGGGATTGTCGAGATCCACGACGACCAGGCCGCGATCGCAGAGAATGTAGGCGTAGACGCCGGCGATCGTGATGCGATGCGCGCCATTCAAGATACCGTTGGGATTGAAAGCGAGCGCGCGCTTGAGGAAATTGTTGCGCGGGTCGCCATCGAGCAGCGTGCTGACGCCAGGGCTCTTGCCTTTCACGTTGGGATCGCCGACCACGACGAGGCCTTCGTATTTATCCGCTACATAGAGGAAGGCGTAGAGGGGATGGATCGGGCCTTCCTCGTTCTTGGGATTCTTCGAGCGCGCCGGATCGAGAGCCAGAGTGGACGGGCTGGCGACATCCGCCGCGTATTTCGTCTTCAGATAGAAGCGCTGGCCGATGGGCGAAACGGGAGCCGTGACCATTTTCTCGGAAAAGCCCTTGTTGTCGATATTCGCGACGTCGTAGATGCGCAAGCCGCCTTTTCCGGTAGCAGCGTAGAGGTACTCGCCGCGCAGCTGCACGTTGAGGACGTCGCCTTCGTGGTGGATGGCGTGCTTGAGCTGGCTGCCTTCGGCAACGTGCTTGCGATAATCATCCGGATACGCGAGGCGCTGCAGATAGCTGCCGAAAATTGCTGGAGGCTCGTCGTGCTCCGCGGCGGCGACGGCGTCGAAGCCTTTCTTGCCTTCCGCCACATAGATATACCGGCCCATGAAATTCACCAGGTTCGTGCCCTGTAGCAGGACCTGCGCCAGCCAGGCGTTGTTGTCGTTCGCTGCGGTGAGGTGGCAATCGTCGCAGGCCTTCGTTTCTTTCGAGCGCACCGTGTGCGGGACAAACGTGCTGAACGCGGTGCCCGCAAAGCCTTCGGCTGAAACGGTCTGCTGCATGTAATAGAGCCACTCGCGATTCGCATTCTGCGAGCTGACGATCACGGCGCACGTCGAGCGGGCGGGCGCGATGCGATGGCCGGTGACGGTGCCATCGATGCCGAGCATGAAACCGTCATCGCGGAGAACCTGGAAGGCGTAGGTGGTCCAATTGCGCGTGATCAGGCCTTCGTTGTGAAGCATGGGCTTGCGCTGATTGGCCATCATCGAAAGATGGCAGCCCCAGCAGTTGGTGGTCCACGAAGTGTGGCAGGCGTAGCAGGTCATTTTGCTATTGGGATGTGCGAGCTGCGACGAATCGGCGGGGACGCTGCCCCAGGTTTTGCCATCTAGCTGCACCGTTTTCGCCCAGCGCGATTTTTCGCTGTAGTGCGGATTGCCGGGCGTGATGGTGTCGAGAGTCTGCACGACTTCCCATTCGAGTTTTGGGTCGACCATCGAGCGCTGGTAGAGCTTGCCGTCGCGCCATTCGAAGCGGCGCTCGCGCCACGGGGTGCGGAGGGTTTCGAGATGCGTGCCGCCATCGGGAGCGGCGGGGCCCGAGGTGATCAGCGTGGCGTGCTTGTCGATCGTGCCGTGGCAATCGATGCAGTCGAGTTCGATGGCGGCGCGCGGCTCGGCGTAGAGATTGCCGTTGCCGTGATTGTCCTGCTCGAAATGGCAATCGATGCACTGCATTCCTTTTTCGAGGTGAATGTCTTTCAGGTGAACGGCCTTGTCGAATTTCTGCGGATCGTCGGGCGAGACGATCTTGTCGTCGGCGTCGAGCAGGTTGCCTTTGCGATCGCGCTTGAAGACGGCACGGAAAATCCATCCGTGGCTGTGAAAGTCGGCGAACTGATCGGTCTTGAGTTTCTTATTGAATTCAGGCGTGCCGACCTGCTCGAGAAAGTTCGGATCGGCCCAGAGGCCCTTCGCGGCGGAGGGCTCCGGATTTCGCAGTGCGACCTGATATCGCTCTTCATCCGTCGGATTGCGCTGTTTTTTCGGATACATCATCTCGCCGTCGGCTTCGTTGTCCCACCAGGTGTAGCCGAAATAGGTGGTCTCCATGTTCGTTCCGGGATGGACATGGCAGACCATGCACTGGCTCGAAGGAATCGCACGAGTGAAGGTGTGACGAATAGGGTGGGCAGACTCGTTTCTCGGGATTGTGGGATCGGAAGTGACCGTATATCCCATGTTTCCGTATTTGGCGTACGGGCCGGAATGATCGGGCGAGCGATCGTTTGCATAGACGACGTGGCACGCCGTGCAGCCGCTGCCGCGATAATCGCCCGCTTCATCATTCGTGCCCGGCAGGTAGAGCAGGGGATCGAGCAGCCGCGTTTTCTGCAGGCCGAGGAAAACGGGATCGGTGCGAAGCTCGGTGCCGAAGCCGCGATCGCTGAGCTGGTCGTCCGGACGGCCGGATTCTTCGTCGCGATTAGGATTGCCGATCTCGCCTTTTTTCCCGCCGCCGCGCTCGAAGACGCGCAGGACGTTGCCGGGCTGCGAAATTTCCCAGCGCTCGAGCGGCGTGATTTCCGGGAGGATGCCTTTGTCGCGCGTTTCTTCGGGCGTGGGCGGCGGCATCGTGAACACGGCTTGTGGCGCACCGTCGGCCGAATAGCTTTCGCCGAAATGTGAATCTTTTAGAGGATACGCGCCGTTGTTATAGAGCGCGGCGCCCCAGAGCAACGAGCCGGTGGTCATCAGACTGGTCTGCACGCGGCGGACTTCGCCGACGTGGCAGCCGGATTGGCCGCAGGTCTGCGGCGCGACGCGCAGGTCGCCCGGATTGATGAAGCGAATGTAATCGTAGTTCTCGCGCAGCCATTCGGTGTAGGGGCGGACGGGATTCGCGGAGCTGCGCGCCCATTCGGGGATCGCGGACTTCGGGTGCGCGCGGCTTTTGGCGTCTTCATATTCGGCGGAGCCCATCGGTGCGCCGGGTGCCACATGAACGCTTGAATCTCCGCCGTGGCAGTCGATGCAGGCTAGGCGGACGGTGCCCGTCGGGTGCATCGTCGGCTGGTCCGTGGTGGTGTGGCAGCTCACACAGCCCGCATTTTTCCGATCGACATCTGCCTGCGATTGGCCTTCGGGGCTGGCTTTCAGTGCGTCTCTCTGCTGCTGCGGCTGCCGCGTTTGCGGCGAATCTTCCGTTTGCGCGCGCGATCGGGAGTCTGCCGCGAGCACGAGGCACACAGCGACGAGCAGCATGAGGAGCGGGAGAAACACACGCCGTGTCCCTTTACTCGTTCGGCGGATCGATTGGCCCAGAAAATTCATTCCGTCTCCGGCTCAGAATTGAAAGCGAATATCCGTGAACAGCGAAAACAGCGTCTTGCCGCCGTAGATGTCCCGAAAGCCTTGCCCCGGCGTCAGTCCGGCCGCACCGGCGGTGATCGAAAAATTTTCCGTCAGAGGCGGCCGGTAGCGAACGCCGATGCTGTAGTCGTAACCGATTGGACGGTGAATGTTACCCTGAAACAGCAGCAGCTGCAGCGGCTCGGTGCGCATGAATTGCAGATAGCTTACGTTTACGAATGCTTGCAGCTTGGGCGTGAGATCGAGATTCGTCCCGGCGTTGATCAAAAAGATGCCGGGATTCACGAAATTCGACTGGCCCTCGAATTTGCTCGAGCGCAGGTCGGGCAGAATGCTGTCGGGCGGCGTGAGCAGGACGCCCGAGCCGGTGAGGCGAATGCCTTCGCGATTCCAGAGGCTGAAGATGCCGCCGGCGAATTCCGGGGAATCGTCGATGGAATCGAAGCCTCGCGCGCGTCCGCTGCGGGGATCGCCGGAACCGGATGCGTACATCCCCGAAACTTTGAAGCGCGCCCAGTCTTTGTCGATGGAAAGCTCGGCGGCGGCGAACTGCGCGTTGATCGTAACGGGACGATTGGCGATCGGATTGTAGCTGTCGTTGCCGAGCACCTGATAGAACGCGTTCGTGATGTTGAGCCGGCCGATGTGGCCATCGCCAGTCCAGCCGAGATACACGGCGTGGATTGCGTGCGCGCGAACCATTCCGTCGGAAACAACGCCTCCGATCGGCGAGGGGCGCACCAGAAATCCGTTGTCGTCGTAGTGGATGGTGGCTTGATCGATGTTGTAGTGCACGCTGAATTGCGCGGTGTAGCCGGGAACGAGAAAATCCTGGCGGTACACATTCGCGAGGATCAGTTGCTGATTGCGCAGCGCCATCGAATTCAGGTCGCTATTGGTATTCTTCTCGAGGAAATTGAAGTAGGCGAGATTGTACTGCCAGCGATTATTCGAGTAGTTCCCGAAGAATCGCACTCCCGGTTGCTGATCGACGAAAAGAAACCCGCGAAAATCGCTGTTGAACTCCTGAATTCCGGCGCGCACGGAAACAAAATCGAAATTGGGGCTCAGATCGCGCAGCTTCAACTCGCCGAACGCTTCCTGCAGCCCGATGTGCGAATCGAGGCGCGTGGTGCCCTTTCGCACGTCGATATTGACGATGCCTTGCTCCTGCACGTCGAGATAATTGAGGCTGATCACGGGCGTCACGCGAATCCGCCAATCGACCGGGCGAAACGATGCGTCGCCGTGAAACAGATCGAACGAGAAGAGGAATGTCTGATCGAGGAATAGCTGCTCGCCCTTGCCGAAGAATCCGGGCTCGCCGGGACGCGCGGTGCTGACGTCGCTCGGCGTCGGCAGGCGCCGGCCGTCGACGAATGTGTCGCTCACCGCGGTGAGATCGAAGAATGTCTGCTGGCCGAAGACGGGGTAATCGCCCTTCAGCTTGTTGCGATCGAACGGGTCGAATCGATGGCTTTTCACGTAGGGCCGCTCGTTGCCCACGCCGTAGCGGTCCCAATTCGGCATCGGCACGGTCCAACGATCCGGCTCCGGGACGAAAACTTTGTTGGCGGGCGGGAGCGGTGGCGTCGTCGCGGTTTCGGGAGAAGGAGGCTGGCCATTTTCGAGCCGCTGCACCACTCCCGGATATGGCGGAGCGGCCGGAGATGCTGCTGCTGACGGCGGGGCGGACGCTTTCACCTGCGGCATTTCCGGGACGTGTTGCAGCGGAGGAGTGACGGTCGAAATCGGTGCGAGCTTGATGTCGCGATCGAGCACCTGGCTCGGGCCCACGCTGATGTCGGATTCCGTGTAGGAAGTGTAGCCGTCGTGCGTAATCTTCAGTTCGTAATGACCCGGCGGCAGATCGAGCACGCGAAAGACGCCGTCGGCTGTTCCGGTTTGCTGCCGCGTCTCGCCGGTATCGATGTTGCGCAGCGAAACCGCGGCGCCCACCACCGCTTGCCCGCCCGGGTCGCGAATCGCTCCTTCGATGGCGCCGGTCCGGATCGGCTTCGATTGAGGCAGGCGCTCCTGCTGTGGATTGGACTGTGGGCGAGCCGGAGATCGGGCTGGCGAGTTTCCGGCGGCTAGAGCGATCGGCATCAGCGCTGTTCCGATCACGTTGGACCGACGGGGCGCGTGAAGGGCGGCGAGGCTTGCGCGTTGCCGTTTGCGCCCGGGAGCGTGGCGCTTGGTCGCTCGCCGCACCCGGCGAAGGTGGCTGCGGCTGCGCCTATGTCCGCTCATGCGCGCGTGAGTCGCATGTATCCGATGGTGCGCCTTTGTGTGCACGCTGGTTCGGCCGACTACACGCGCGTGCATCGCGAAAGGTCCGGTGCAGGGAATTGCCAGGAACAGCAGAGAAAGGTATACCGCGACCCGGAGTGATGCTTGTTTGCGGAGGATGTGGGGTGCGGGGGACATCCCCTCGTGATCTCGCTTGGCCCGCGTCAGTTGCGAGTCGGGTAGTGCTTGGTTATCACAGTTCCCAGGGTCGTTCAAGCGGTAATCGGCTCGGCGAGGTTACACGCGCGATGAAAGAGCCGCGGTCGAAGGGAGATCGAGTGGCGGCAGGTAGTGGGTCAGTTTTCCGGTAACCGCAGCGTTAATCAATGATTTGAGCGCGTATGTGGACAGTGGAATTGCCCTTATTGTGCAACGCTTTGCAGCGTTTGGTTGCCTGGCGCCTGTAGGCCCTTTCGTTTCAGCAAGGCGAGATTGGTCCTGACCGTGCCTCTAGTTCGTCAGTCGATGGGTGTCGTTCCCCGTCTACGATTGAGCCGCGCTCGCGGCAGGAGTTCGAAAAATGCGAAAATCTTTGTGGATCATACCAGCATTGTTCATGGTCGCTGCCATCGTCGCGCCCTCCGTCCGGGCCGATACCGTCACTTTCACATGCCCCGGGGATCCTACCAATCCTGCTGCGGGAAATCCTTGCTTTGTCGCAGCACCGACCGCGCCAGACGTAACATTCTCAACCTTAGGGACAACCCTCGACATCACATGGAATTCTCAAACATTCGACCTTACTCTGCCCGGCGACTGGAGTGACACTGACGCAAATGTCGTTTGGGGTGCCTCCAATGGTGAATTCATCGCCTACGACCCCGAACGTATTATTGACCCCGAAGGTAATTTTGAGCCGGAACCCTTCACCTTGATCAACACTTCTTTACCAAATGGTGCGGGGATATCTGAGGGCGGCCCATTAACTTTCACTCCAGGCACCGTTGCCGCGCCGGAGCCGGGTACCAGCGTCCTCATGCTGCTTGGGATAGGGGCCCTGTTGGTGACGCGAAAGCGTATTGGTCGAGGCCTTCCAAAGGCCGCTTAAACGCATCGCCCACGGTCAACTCCCGCACATCACACAGCGGCACCCACAGCTTCCAGCGCCGAACGTGTCGCCCAATGCGCCGCAGGCTTTCTTCCTGTGGCGCAGTTTCATTTTTCCCTAACAAATTCCACTCGGACGGTTAGTCGGATAATCGGAAACCGATCCACTACCCGGCCGCAAGCGTAGTTTGAGAACTCTCGTGGCTATGGTAAGAATAGGGACCATGTGCAAGGCGCCGGCCCGCCGAAAGCCAAGGCCCTCCGTGACTCGACGGATCGCGCCGTGTCTGCTGCTGTCCGCCGCGATGTGCGGTTGCGGCGGAGGCAGCGGCGGTAGCGGCGCGAGCGATCCCGGCCCGACGCAATATCCGCAGCCCCCTGCGGGTTCCGCGTACTTGACGCAGAGCGATGTGATGACGATCGTGCAGACCGCCGCCGCAACCGCCGATCCAAGCACGATGGCCATCGCCGTCACCGATCGCGTCGGCAATATTCTTGCAGTGTGGGAAGGCGCCAGCATGCCGGCGATGTCCTCCGGAAATTTCGGGCAAGCCACTCCGACGGGCGAACTGGCCGTCAATCTGGCCCGCACGGCTTCGTTTTTCAGCAACGATCAGGCGCCGCTTTCCTCTCGCACAGTGCGCTACATCAGCGGCATTCATTTTCCGCCCGGCATCGCGAACACACCGAACGCCGCCCTCTACGGCATTGAGACTACGAATCGAGGCTGCACGCTGTCGACCAACTACCTTCCTGGCCAGGCCATCCCCGCGCCGACCACGATTAACGGATTGCCGGATCATTTCGGGATCATCACGGGCAAGGCGGACGTGAACGACAGCGATTCGACCGCCGTGAATCCGGGCGGCGTGCCGATTTTCAAGTCGGGGCATGTCGTCGGCGGAGTGGGAATCGCGGGCGTGCCGCTCGACATGGCGGAATTCGTGGCGTACACCGCAGCGGGATTGATCGGCGTTTCGTCGGCTGATGCGGACGGGATCGGATTTCAGCCGCTGCCGGCGCCCGGCGAAGTGGTGATCGACGGAATCGCGCTGCCGTTTGTCGACAATACGACGCCGCCGAGCGACCTGACGCCGGCCACGGCGCCGTTCGATTCGACGCGATACGTCTCGGGACCGATCACGGATCCGATTGCCGGGCCGTTGCCCGAAGGCTACCTGGTGGGTCCGGTGGCCGCACCGTTGGGCGGGCTCAGCGTGAGCCAGGTGGACAGTATCATCATGAACGCGGTGAATACGGCCGATCAGACGCGCGCGCTGATTCGGCTGCCTCCCGGCGCGCGGGCGCGCATGATGATCGCGGTCAGCGATCTCGATGGGACGATCGTCGGCATGTACCGCATGCACGATGCGACCGTCTTCAGTATCGACGTGGCCGCCACCAAGGCGCGCAACGTGATCTATTTCAGCGGGCCGAATCGCACGGCAGGCGATTTGCCCGGCGTCCCGATGGGCACGGCCGTCACGAACCGCACGATCGGCTTTGGCGCGCAGCCGCTTTTTCCGCCCGGGATCAACGGATCGTCGCAGGGGCCGTTCTTCAGCCTCTACGTGCAGGACGCCGCCGACCCCTGCACGCAGGGCGCTGATACCGGCCCGAATCAGAGCGGCATTGTCTATTTCCCCGGCTCGGAGCCTCTCTACTTAAATGGTGTGCTGGTGGGCGGGCTGGGCGTCAGCGGAGATGGAGTCGATCAGGATGATTACGTCACGGCGGGCGGGGCCACGGGATATGCGCCGCCCGCGGATATCCAGGCCGATCAAGTAGTGATCGATAACGTTCGGCTGCCGTTCATGCATTTCCCGCGGAATCCGACGGATTAGTCTCCGGCAAACCTGAGAAGTTGCTGAACGGACAAGTCCGCGCGCCTGTGCGAAAACTGTCCTCGAGTACAGCTTGTTCCCAACGCAAGAATTTGTCAGCGTGGTGGTAGCGGCAAATGCTGCTCGCCCTCCGGGAGAGGGCCGAATGCTCTTTGAAAACTCGACATCCACAAGAAGGCTTCGATATAACCGCGGCGATCCTGGATTTGAATGTGCCGCCGCATTTGTCCTGGGCGAAGCCGATGGACGGCCTCTTGGCGCGGCATCTCTTGTTCTCCGCGCCGATTTCAGACCGTATTTTGGCGCATTTCTAATCGACATTTGCCGATTAGAAATGGCCGCAACGCACTGAAAACAAACGACGGGCACCCAGTCTAATCGACACAGTTGAGGGGGACAACTTCGACCCGATTTTAGCCCTCGCGGAGCTTGTGGCTGGCCAGATTGCCGAGGCCGTCGTAGGCCGCGTACTTGTACATTTCCGAGAGAGTGGGGAAATTGAAGACGAAGGCGATGAAGAGATCGATCGTCCCGCCGGCTTCCAGCACCGCCATCCCCGTGTGAATCAGTTCCGTGGCTTGCTCGCCGATGATGTGAACGCCGAGCAGCTTGCGGTCCTCGCGGCGGAAGATCAGCTTCAGCAGCCCCGACGTGTCGCCGACCATCGCGCCGCGCACGTTGTTTGCATAATGCGCGCGGCCCACCACGTAGTCGATGTGATGTTCGCGGCAGGATTCCTCGCTTTCGCCGACCGCCGAAATTTCCGGGATCGTGTAGACCCCCATGGGAAGCTGCGAAGCGAGCCGCTTTTTGTAATCGAAGCCGAAAGCGTGGCAGACGGCGACGCGGCCCTGCTCCATCGAGGTTGACGCGAGGGCGGGAAAGCCGATCACGTCGCCGGCGGCGTAGACGTGCGGAATCGAGGTCTGATACGACTCGTTCACGTCGATGTAGCCGCGCTGATTCAGCGTGAGGCCGATCTTTTCGAGGGCGAGGCCCTCGACGGTCCCGCGCCGGCCCGCGGCGAAGAGAACCGAATCGGCTTCGAGAATCTTGCCGGATTTGAGCTGCAAGCGGACGGCGCTCGCGGCGTGCTCGGTCTTGGCGACGCGCTCTTCGAGATGGCACTGGACGCCGAGCGTCGTGAGGCGTTCGCGCAGGAGCTTGCTCAATTCGGCGTCGAGAAACGGCAGAAGGCGATCGCGGCCGTCGACGAGCGAAACCTTTACGCCGAGCGCCGTGAAGATCGAGGCGTACTCGCAGCCGATCACGCCGCCGCCCACCACGATGAGGCTTTGCGGCAAGCGGTCCATTTGCAGGATCGAGTCGGAGTCGAAGATGGACTTGTCGTCGAAAGGAATTTCGGCCGGGCGGTGCGGGCGCGATCCGGTCGCGATCAGAATGGCGTCTGCCCGCAATTGCTCGCCCGATTTCTTGGCGGATGTGACGGCGATCGTATGCGAGTCCTCGAAAGAGCCGGTGCCCCAGAAAACATCGACGTGATGCGCCGCGAGATTCTTCTTGATCTCTTGGCGCTCGATTTCGACGAGGACCTTCTTGCGATGCGTAAAGCCTTCGACGGTGAGCCCTTCGCGCAGGGAATAGTCGATGCCGTATAGGCCGCGCTGCTTCAGGCCGGAAAAATAGAGCGCCGATTCGCGCAGGATTTTGCTGGGGATCGTTCCCGAATTGACGCACGCGCCGCCTGGCTCCGCCTCGGATTCAACCAGTGCGACGCGCTTTCCGAAATACGCCGCCTGCGCGGCTGCCTTCTCTCCGGCGGGGCCGGAACCAATCACTACCAGATCATATGACTGCACAGGGCCTCCGAAGTTCTGGTTCGCGATTCATCATCGCCATTCGTCGATCAGGTTTGCGACCAGTGCCGTCCAGCCGGTCTGATGGCTCGCGCCGAGACCGGCGCCCGTGTCGCCGTGAAAGTATTCGTAGAAGAGCAGGTGATCGCGCCACAGCGGATCTTGCTGGAATTTCCTGGCGTCGCCAAACGCGGCGCGCATGCCCGCGGAATCGCGGCGGAAGATGCCGATCATGCGTCTGGCAATCTCTTGCGCCATCGCGTGCGGCGTCATCAGGTTGCCGCTGCCAGCGGGCGCAGCGACCGCGAAATCCGGGCCGAAAGCGTCGCCGAATTTCAGCAAGGATTCGATGATGAGATACGTGGTCGGGAACCAGAGCGGCCCGCGCCAGTTCGAATTGCCGCCTTTGATTCCCACGTCCGCTTCCGCAGGCGCGTAATGCACATCGCTCTCGCCAAATGAGAACGGATGGCGCTCGTGATATTTCGAGAGGCTGCGAATGCCGTAGGGCGAGAGGAATTCGTCCGGATCGAGCAGGCGTTCGAGAATGCGCGAGAGCTGATGGCGATCGAGAATCGAGAGAACGTGGCAGCGCACGCCGTCGCGCGTTTCCGAATAGCAGGCGCTGCCGACGGCATCGGGACGGCTCTTGATGAACCAGTTCACGTTGCCGGGAAAGTGCGCGAGGTGCTCGAGTTCATCCTCGCGCAGGAACTCGACCGCGAACATCGGAATCAGCCCGACGAGCGAGCGCACCTGAAATTTGTGGAAGTCGCCATTCGGATAGCGCAGGACATCGTAGAAGAACCCCGCTTCCTCGTCCCACAACTGGTAATCGCGGCCGCCCATTTTCTTCATGGCGGCGCCGATGCCGATGAAATGCTCGAAGAATTTCACGGCGAGGCCTTCGTAGACATTATCCTCGCGCGCCAGTTCGAGCGCGATGCGCATCATGTGGAGGCAGAAGAAGCCCATCCAGCCGGTCGCGTCGGCTTGCTCGAGGATTGCACCGTCGGGCAGCTTGGCGCTGCGATCGACGACGGTGATGTTGTCGAGCCCGAGGAAGCCGCCCTCGAAGACGTTGAGGCCGGAGCTGTCGACTTTGTTCACCCACCAGGCGAAATTGATGAGCAGCTTGTGAAAAACCCTCTCGAGAAACTCGCGGTCGCCTTTTCCGGCGCGCTTCTTCTCGATTTGATAGATGCGCCACGCGGCCCACGCCTGCACCGGCGGATTGAGATCCGAAAATTCCCATTCGTACGCGGGAATCTGGCCGTTCGGATGCTGGAACTGCTCGAAGAGCAAAACCCAGAGATTTTGCTTGGCGGTGCGCGGATCGACGAGAGCGAGCGAGACGCAGTGAAATGCCAGGTCCCAGGAGGCGAACCACGGGTATTCCCACTTGTCCGGCATGGTGAGGACGCGCATGGAATTCAGATGGCGCCAGTGCACGTTGCGAATGTGCTTGCGCGATTCCGGTGGCGGGCAGCGCGGATTATCGCCATCGAGCCAAAGATTCACGTCGAAGAGATACGCCTGCTTGTTCCAGAGCATGCCCGAGAGCGCCTGGCGCTGGATCAGCCGGTCGTCGGGAGATGCGGCAGGCGGATGGATCGAATCGTAGAATTCGTCGGCCTCCTGCTTGCGCTGCTTGATGATTGTTTCTACTTCCGCGAGCGGATCGCCGCCCCGCGATGCCTTGGCCGACGTGCGCAAGCGCATGGGAAGCACGAAGGATTCGCCCGCCGGAATATTCAGCGCGTAGTGAAAGCAGGCCTTCGTGCCCACTTGCTCGGGATTGACGCAATTTTCGCCGTGAATCAGGTAGCGATGGAATGCGTCTTTCACAAATGGCTTGCGGCTGGCGTGGCCGGGGCCGAAAACGTGCGGGCCATTCGTCTCGTTGTCCGTGAAAAGAAGCTCCGCGCCCTGCGGGCCATAGAGCCGCGTGAGAGGAAGCGTGTATTCGAATTGAAGATTGGCGAGCGGGTGCGTGCTGGAAGAATCAGCCTCGAGAACGAGGAACTTCCCGCGCGTGGCGGCGCGACGAATGACAGGCTCGGGCGCGGGAGGATCGGTCCACGCCCACGTATTGCGGAACCAAAGGTGCGGGAGCAGATGAAGCGTGGCTTCTTCGGGGCCGCGATTGATAGCCTCGATGCGAATGCAGATATCTTCTGCTCCGGCTTTGGCGTATTCGATGAAAACGTCAAAATAGCGATCATCGTCGAAGATCCCCGTATCCAGCAGCTCGAATTCGGAGCCGCGCGGCCCGCGGCGGCGATTCTCGTCAATCAAACGCTGATACGGAAATTCCGCCTGCGGATATTTGTAGAGCAGCTTCATGTAGCTGTGCGTCGGAGTGTTGTCGAGGTAGAAGTAATATTCCTTCACGTCCTCGCCGTGATTTGCCTCGGAGCCGTTGAGGCCGAACATCCGCTCCTTGAGGATGGGATCGCGGCTGTTCCAGAGGGCGAGAGCGAAAACGAGGAGCTGGTAGCGGTCGCAGATGCCGGCGATGCCGTCTTCGCCCCACCGGTAGGCTTTGCTGCGCGCGAGATCGTGCGGAAGGAAATTCCAGGCGTCGCCATTCGCACTGTAGTCCTCGCGCACCGTGCCCCAGGAGCGTTCGCTGATGTAAGGCCCCCAGCGGCGCCATGGCGCGGTGCCGCCCTCATCGGGAGTATTCAGCCGCTCAACTTCGCGAAGAAGCGATTTCGAGCGCGTGGCCATTTGGCTCTCAGGGGAGAAGCGCGCTCACTTCGTGCATCTGGTGAGCGAAGCGGTTGGCATCGTAGCTCGACGGAATCTGCAATTGGTCGAAGAGCCCGGCGATGGCGGCGCGCACTTCGGGCGCATTGGCGGGCTTCTCGTTGCGATCGTAGGCGACGAAGAGCGACTGCAGAGCCATCGCGGCCTGCGCCGCGGCGTGCTCGTCCTGATTCGAAATACTATCGGCGTCAGAGCAGATGCGCTGAAGGACGCGGAGCGCGAGCGCGCGATCGTAAGGCATCGTGTCGAATTTCGCGGCGAGTCGATCGGCGAGCTGCGCGGTGGAAGTCGCCGCAGCGGCGACCGCGTTGCGGTCGGGATTCAGCGTGCTCATCAATTTTGTGACCTGCAAAATGTCGGAGTCGAGAGTTTGCGCGGCTGCCGGATCGGTCTCGCGCACGATTTCGCGGAACACGATGTAGCGCGCAGCATTCCAGGGAGGATCGCCGGGACGCCGATCGGGATAGCCGCGCGCCTGCCGCCAGCTCTGTTCCGCCGGACCCAGCGAGTGATGGCACGCGTAGCATTCGAGCTGCGAATATTCGGGCCAGTCGGTGCTGCGGGTCTGATCCGCAAGCTGCAGCAGAGACTGGCGCAGCTGAACTGCCTGCCCTGCGGACCATTCGCGCACTTCGTACCATTGGTCGGTGCCCTCGGCTTCGCCCGGTTCGCCGGGCTCGCTCCAGTGGCGGGGCATCGATGCGGAGAAGGAATCGAGCTCGAAATAAAGATCGGGATGGCCGGCGGCGATCATTTGGTGATCGACGAATTTTTCCTTGCTGCCGAGATGGCAGGAAAGGCATTTGTCGGTGCGCAGCGCGACGTCGCGAAGGTCGGTCATGCCGGCCTGAACGGATTGCTCGTGCGTCCAGTTGCGCTCGGTATGAGGGCCGAGCCATGCGGATGCGGGGCCGTGGCAGCTTTCGCAGCTCACGCCCTCGCTGAGATCGAAGGTGCGGGCGCGGTCGGCAGCGGGCACATCCAGCGCGTGGCAAGCGAGGCATTTGGGCGCTTCCTCGGCTTTGCCAATATTCAGAATCGTGGCCATGCGCTCGCCGACCATTCCGGTGAGCGCCTGATAGGCCTTCGAGTGCTTGTCGCGAACGATCCAGACGCTGTATTCGTTCTGCTTGACGCGATTGTCGGTGCGCGGGGCAATGCTGCCGTGGCAGCTGGTGGAGCTGCACGATCCGGGACCCGTGTATTGATGGGGCTCATCGGCGGGACTCGCGGGGCTATTCGGCGGAGCGGCGAGCGCGCGGGATCGGATGGCCGAGGGAAACAACGCGAGCGCGACCAGCGCGGCGGCGAGCGCCAGCGACGCTCCGGCGAAGCGCGTCTTCGTTCCGTCCATCCTCAGTTTCATCGTCGGTTCAGCGGGTCGGAGCGCATAGCCACCCCACGCGAGCGGCGAGAAACCGCCTGAGATGTGGCTGTCTCGACGCTTATAGTATCGGCTTCCGTCGCAATGTCAACGATGAGGTCACGCCCGGCGCAGGATAATATTTCCATATTCAGTTGGGCGGTGGACGGACTCGCGAGTCTTGCTATACACTCTTGCACGACTCGGCGTCTTCGCCGGTCTTGCAGCCGACTTAACACGGAATCGCCACAGACATTCTGGGGAGAATACAGGTTGATCGTTCAGGAACTGAGAGCGGTCCAGTCCCAGTTTGGTTTCCTGCCCGCCGACCAGCTTCAGGCGCTGGCGAAGAAGATTGACGTCCCGATCACGCGCCTGCACCAGGTCGCCAGCTTCTTCCCGCATTTCCGTCTCACGCCTCCTCCGAAAGCCGACGTACGCGTCTGCCGCGACATGTCGTGCCATTTGCGCGGCGGAGATCGCGTGCGGATGAATCTCGAGGAGCGATTCAAGGGCGCGAGCGAGCAGGAGCTGACGATTCGCGGCGTGTCGTGCCTGGGGCAGTGCGATCACGCCGTGGCGGTTTCGATCAACGATCGGGTGTTCGCTCCGGCGGATGAGGCGCGCGTCGAGCAGATTATTCGCGACATGCTGCTGCAAGGGGAATTGCCAAAGGCTGCGCACCGCGAGGCCGACGTGGAATGCGCATCGAATCCATACGCGGGCGGCGAGCGATATGGCGCCGTGCGGCGGCTGGTCGAATCGCGCGCCTGGAACGCCGCGCTGGAGGCGCTGAAGTCTGCCGGGCTGCGCGGGCTGGGCGGCGCGGGATTTCCGACGGAGATGAAGTGGCAGCTGGTCCGGCAGCAGCCCGGAAACGAAAAGTATATTGTGTGCAATGCGGACGAGAGCGAGCCGGGGACGTTCAAGGACCGATTTATTCTGACGCACCTTCCTTTCCTCGTGATCGAAGGAATGATCATCGCGGGCCTGATCACCGGCGCGCGCAAGGGGATTCTCTACATCCGCCACGAGTACGAGGCGCAGGAACACCTTTGCGAGCAGGAGATTCATCGCTGCTACGAGGCCGGCCTGCTGGGATCGAAGATTCTGGGCACCGATTTGGCGTTCGATCTGGAGGTTTTCGTCAGCCCGGGCGGGTACATCTGCGGAGAGGAGAGCGCGCTGCTCGAGGCAATCGAGGGGAAGCGCGCGGAGCCGCGGAACAAGCCGCCGTTTCCGGGGCAGCAGGGGCTTTGGAACAAGCCAACCGTGATTAACAACGTCGAAACGTTCGCGCACGTGCCGCAGATTCTGGTGCGCGGCGTGGAGTGGTACAAGGCGCAGGGCGTCAGCGGAACGGCTGGGCTGAAGTTTGTCGGCGTAAGCGGCGACATCGAAAAGCCTGGCGTGTATGAACTGCCGATGGGAACGCCGATGTCGGATTTGATTTTCCGGCACGCGGGAGGCGTGCGCGGCGGCAAGAAATTGAAGGCGTTTGCGCCTTCGGGGCCTTCGTCCGGCTATCTTCCGGCTTCAATGGTCGACGTGCACCTCGATTTCAAGTCGCTTGCAGATGTGGGCTCGATGATGGGCTCGGGCGCCGTCGTGGTCTGCGCCGAGGGAACCTGCATGCTGGATATGGCGCTCAGCGCGACGCAATTCTTTCGGAATGAATCCTGCGGCAAGTGCGTGCCGTGCCGCGTGGGCTCGCAGAAGATGGTGGACATTCTGGCGGGCTGGTCGCAGGGGCGAGGGTCGGAGAGCGATCTCGCCCTCGTGCAGGAGCTTTCGCAGTCGATGATGCTGACTTCGATCTGCGGCCTCGGACAAGTGGTGCCCGTGCCGATCGCCTCTGTCCTCAAGTATTTTCTCGAGGAAGTTGAGGCGCATATCACGCGGCGCGAATGTCCGTCGGGCATCTGCTTTTCTGATGCGCCCGCCCGCAGCACGCCTGCCGCGACTGTGTCTGCCCGGAGGTTGCTATGAGCCCCGCAGCTACGATCGATCTCACGATCGACGGCAAGAAAGTATCCGTGCCGCAGGGAACGACCGTGTTCGATGCCGCCCGCCTGAACGGGATTCCGATTCCCACGCTTTGCCATCAGCAGAACGAGACGCCGGTGGGTGTGTGCCGCGTGTGCGTGGTGGATGCCGGAGGGCGCGTGCTGAGCGCTTCCTGCGTCCGCCCGGCGGAAAACGGCATGAATGTGAGCACGGCGTCGGACAAGGTGCAGACGGCGCGGCGCACGCTCGTCGAGCTGCTGATGTCCGATCACACGAGCCCTTGCACGCGGCAGCAGCACACGGGCGATTGCGAGCTGGAAACGATGGCGCGTCAGATGGGCGTGACGCAGCCGCGCTTTCCGCGCCGCTCGAGCGGGCGCACGAAGGATGATTCGTCGCCGAGCATTGCCGTCGATTTCGACGCGTGCATCTTGTGCGACCGGTGCATTCGCGGCTGCAATGAAATCCGCCACAACGGAGTGCTGGGGCGCATGGGCAAGGGCGGAACGGCCGGCATCGCGTTCGACAACAACTTGCCGATGGGAAATTCGTCATGCGTGTCGTGCGGCGAGTGCATGGTTTCGTGCCCCACGGGCGCGTTGACGAACAAAGTGGCGGCCGGGACGGCGTTCGCGGCAGGCGCGGGCGCCGATCAGGTGAGCGTCGAGGAACTCGAGCAGCTCAGCGTTTTCAAGGGCGTTTCCGGGACATTCCTCAGCTTGAATCGCGGCGCGGTGGTGCGGCGGAAATTCCGGCGCGGGGACGTGATCTGCCGAGAGGGCGAGTACGGCTCGACCGCGTTTTACATCCTCGAAGGGAAGGTGCGCGTTTCGATTTCGAGCCCCATCGCGCATGTAAAGACGGGCGGGGGATCGCATGGATTGCTGAGCAAGCTGACGAGCGCGCTCGTACGGCGTAAGGAAGATCAGCGCGAGGAGGAAACGAGCCAGCGATTCATCCCGATCGATGCTCCCGTGGACCTCGCGTATGAAAATCCCGTCGGCGAGCTAGGCCCGGGCGATCTTTTCGGCGAGATGACCTGCATGAGCCTTTATCCGCGCTCCGCGACCGTGCGCGCGGAGACGGATTGTACGATGCTCGAAATGCTGCGCAACGTGCTCGACATTTTGCAGCGCAACAAGAATTTCCGCGCGCAGCTTGATCGTTCCTATAAGCAGCGCGCGCTGGACAGCCACCTGCGCGGCATACCCGTGTTTGCATCGCTGCCCGATGATTTTCTCGCGAGCTTGCGCGATCGCGTCGAACTCGTGCGATATGGGCCGGGCGAAGTGATTTGCCGGCAGGGCGACATCGCCAACAGTTTTTATCTTGTGCGCATCGGCTTCGTGAAGGTTTCGCAGGAGCATCCGGGCGGAGAAATGGTGCTGGCCTATCTCTCGCGCGGCGATTATTTCGGCGAGATCGGATTGCTCGAAGGCGACGTGCGCACGGCGACATGCACGGCGCTCGATCACGTGGAGCTGGTGCGGATTTCGGGCGACGACTTCAGCAATATGGTCGAAAGATTCCCGGAGATTCGCAACAAGCTGCAGGCGGTGGAGCACGAGCGCCTGCAGCAGAACCGGCAACGGATGTCGCTGGTGCAGAGCCTGCCGCTCGATACGTTTCTCGCGCGCGGCTTGATGGAGGCGCAGAGCCTGCTGCTGCTCGATCTCGACCGCTGCACGCGCTGCGATGCCTGCGTGCGCGCTTGCGCCGATGCGCACGACGGCGTCACGCGACTTGTGCGCGACGGGCTTCGTTTCGACCGCTACCTTGTGGCGACGTCCTGCCGGCAGTGCCGCGATCCGCTGTGCATGGTCGGATGTCCCGTGGGTTCGATCCGGCGGCGGAATACTCTTGAAGTGATCATCGAGGATTGGTGCATCGGTTGCGGGCTGTGCGCGAAAAACTGCCCGTACGGCAATATCAATCTGCATCCGTTCGAAGTGATGGTCGACGATCCGGAGCGGCCGGGGCGCAAGAAGGCGTCGGTGAGCCAGAAGGCGACTTCCTGCGATTTGTGCACCGAGCATGCGGAGCCGAGTTGCGTGTACGCATGCCCGCACGATGCGGCGCATCGCGTGGATCCAACGAAGTTTTTCGCGGGAATTCTAGGAGCGGGGCAGGCTGGGGCGCGCGACCGCTAGGCGCTTTTTCATTAGGCCGCCGGAAACAGCAGAATCGCCGCCACGGATTTCAAACGTGCGCATCGATAGCACACATAAGAAGTGGCTGATCGCGTCGCTCATCATTTTCGTCGTGGCGACGGCGGTCTACATTCCCTACGCCGCGGAGTCTCCCTACGGGCCAAGCGGGGCGAGCGCGATCGGGCTCACATTTGGAATTGTCGGCTTCGCCTTCATGATCTTTGCCGGCGTGCTCGGCGCCCGAAAGCGGTTCCCGGTTTGGCGCGTCGGGCAGCGCGCAGGCGTGGATGCGCGGGCATTTGTGGCTGGGCGTTTTGAGCCTGCCGCTGATTCTGTTTCATGGCGGTTTTCGCTTTGGCGGCCCGCTGACGGCGGCGCTGATGGTGCTGCTGATTGTGGTGGTGGTGAGCGGAGTGTTCGGCGCGGTGCTGCAGCACTATCTGCCCACGGTGATGACCGAACAGGTGCCGCTCGAGACGATCTTCGAGCAGATCGATCGCGTACGAGGGCAGTTGCGCGAGGAAGCGGATCAAATCGTTGCACGGGTGACGGCGCTGGTGGCTCCGCTGGTGACGGCAATACCCACGCGCGTGGCGATGGCGACCGAGGAAGTGCCGTGATCACGGAAGCGGATATTGCGCCGTTGCGGACGTTCTACGATCGCGAGATACGGCCATTCGCCGAGAAACCGGATGCGCGTGGCTATGCGCTTGCGGATGCGGCCAAGGCGCGAGCGATGTTTGCAGGGCTGCGCACGCTGCTGCCGCCCGCGGTTCACGAATCCGTGAAGGATCTCGAGGATATCTGCGAGGAAGAGCGCGAATTGCGGCGGCAGGTGCGGCTCCATCACTGGCTGCACGACTGGCTGCTATTTCATATTCCGCTGTCGTTCGCGCTGCTGCTGCTGGGCGCGGTGCACGCCGTGATGGCGCTGCGGTACTGAGCCGCGGAAGCAAGAACGCAAGATTATTCGGGTAGTTGTTCTTTCGACGAGAGGCATCGTGCCGCGAGAGAAGCGCACCACCAAAACCGTCGCGAAGCGCATCGACCTGAACTATTTCAAGCGGCCGAGCCCGTGGAGGCGGTGGCGCTTCGCACTATCGGTGGCGCTGCCGTGCCTTGCCGTGGCGTGGCTCGCGGCGTACGGCGTGGCGCGCGACAATCACGTGTATAGCACGCGGCAAGATGTCGCCTTCGCATGCGGTGCTCACGCGGCAGTGCAATGCGTGCCACGTCGTCGCGTTCCGGCTCGTTTCGCGCGACCGCGACCGATCAGGCTTGCCTTTCGTGCCACGACGGGCCGATTCACCATGCGGATCAGGCGTTCACGCCGAGCTGCGCGTCGTGCCACGTGGAGCATCGCGGGCGGATGCGCCTTGCGGCGACGGCCGATCAGAGCTGCACCCAATGCCACGCCGATCTGCGCACCAAGGGCGCGGCCACCTCGTACGTCATGCACATCACGGCATTCACGTCGGAGGGGCATCCGGAGTTTGCGCCTTTGCGCACAGGATTCCGCGATCCCGGGACGATCAAGCTCAACCACGCCATTCACCTGAAGGCCAATCTTCTGGGACCGAACGGCACCCGGGTGCAAATGGCGTGCGATGACTGTCATCGCGCGAACGCCGCGGATCAATCCTGGCGATTTGGCGCGGCGCCCGTTTCGCAACCGCAGCCGGCGTCATTGTCCATGGCCGCCAGCGCATCGGCCGGTCAGATGATGCCAGTTTCGGCGCCGCGCATGTTTCCGCCGTCGTATTCGCCGGCGCGCGCGTACATGCAGCCGATTACCTATGCGAGCCACTGCATCGGCTGCCATCCGCTGCTTTTCGACAAGCGCTTCACGGATAGCGTGCCGCACGATACGCCTGAGGTGATCCACACATTCTTGGTGAAGCGATACACCGATTACATCGCCACGCACCCTGCGGAATTGCGGGAGACGAAGTCTACGATCGCGTTGCCCGCGAGGCCGCTGCCTGTTTCGCCGCGCATCTATACGCCGCAGGGGTGGGTGAACACGCGCGTGGCTGAGGCGGAGAATCTGCTGTGGCGCAAGACCTGCAAGCAATGTCATGCGCTTTCGTCGGTGCCTCCTCCTCCATCTGTTCCGCCGGCTCCGCTGGCCGCGATGCCGGCCGCGTTGCCCAAGGTCGCGAAGTCGAATATCCCGGTGCGGTGGTTCCCGGACGCGGAATTCGATCACCGAGCGCACCGCGCGTGGAGTTGCACGACCTGCCACCCGCGCGCCACCACCAGCCAGGAGACGGCCGACATCCTTGTGCCGGGCGAGAAGACGTGCGAGCAGTGCCATCATGCGGGCGCGGATGCAGCCGAGGCGCGCTGCTTCGAGTGCCACGCCTATCACGACTGGAGCCACGAAAAGCCGCTGAGAGGCGCGGCGCACTTTTCGTCATGGATGCGAATCGCGCGAAAGCCGGCGTCTTAGCCCAAGCTTGCGCGAGATGTCGGGTCGTCAACCCGGCGCCCCGCCGCTACAAAGACAAAGGCCAAGCAACAGCTCTAGATTCCCAGGAGATTTGTCTGCAACTTGGTATAGCCGTGTTCGGTGGCCCAGAGATTCAGCGGGATCGTAGCAAGTTCGTCGACGACTGGCAGCGCGAGGCCATTTTTCGAGAGGTCGACTGTCTTGATGTAGCTGTGGCACGAATCGCAAGCTTCTACGCGCACGTGGCCAAACTCCTCGGCAGTGTAAACGGCAAGGTTGTGCGGGTTTTCCTCGCCGCACGACGGGCAGACGACCCGCCGATAATCCCATTCGTGGGCGCAGAGGGCACAGATGAGAGACCTTTTCGCTCCGTCGCCTTCCGGGCGCAAGACTCCCACCTGCGGCTTGGTGCCGCAGACGGGGCAGTGCGATGGCGTGGCGTGAATCGGGTATTGCCGCGTGTGGTCGGCAAGATACTCGGCGTAGGGTTGGAGAAAAGTCCAGGCGATCAGTTCTTCCGCGGGATCAAGGCCGGTTGCGCCACCTTCCTCGGTCCCGTCAGGTGCATCCTGCCAAAATCCGAGCAACAAATCCTGCCAGCGGCTCGCATTACCAGCGCGCAATTCGCGAGCAGCCTGCGCGAGGGGTGCGGGGGCATCTTCTTCGATCCGCGACAGGAAGAACGGAAACAGCGGTAGCAGAAGTGACGAATCGAATTCGCCGCGAAGCGCACCCTGCGGCCGAACCGCCATTTCAGCGCCGCAGGCCGCCTCGATTTTGGCGTAGAGCCGCTTTTGAGTCTCCGCAACGGATCGGTAAAACAGCAGCCCTTCGGATGCAAAAGGGTGGCTCGATGCCAGATCTTCCGCGCGGCGGATTCGCGCGTCCCACTTGGAGGCTTTCATTTGGCCGCCGTGGATTGCGTGGATTGCCGCAGTACCTTTTCATACCAGAGGCGATGGAAGGCGCGCGCCCATGCCTGCGTCACGTCTCCGCGAACGATGGAATGGAGCGCGCCGCCTTCCACAGCGAGCCCCATATAGAGATGGATCATGAACAGCCCGATCGTGATGAGCGCCGCAATCGGGTGCACGATCACCGCTATATCGCGCAGGAATCTCCAACTCCACGGAGTTTCCTGGGGAAACCAGAGGACAAGGCCGGAAAGAAGTAGCGCGAGGCCGCACCAGAAAAATCCCCAAAAGAGGAACTTCTGGCCGGCGTTGAAGCGATCGATCTTGGGAACCTCGTCGTCTTCGTTCCTGATGTAGTGCGGGAGCGCGCGCCACCATTCTTTGTCCACCTCGGTTTCGCGCATTTGGTCGGACCACATCCGGTACATCCAGATCGTAGCGGCGACAAAAATCAGTCCTGCCCAGGGGTGCAACTCGCGGGAGATTGTCGCGCCGCCCAGTGCCACGGCGATCCAGAATAGCCAAGGCGTCCAGAACGCGAGGCCCGTGAGCAGAAGGTACAGGTAGGATAGACCCGCGACCCAATGCATCAGGCGCTCGTGAAACGTGTACCGCATGATTTTTCCGTTCGGAAGAAGATGGGCTTCGTCTCTCATCGCTGTTCACCTTGCCCGGATTTCTTCGGGCTCTCTTCGACTTCTTCCGTTTTCGGCCCGAAGCGCAAGTAGTGAACCGCCAACCCCAGCAAGCCGCCGATCATCGCGGCATTGCCCAGCCATTTCAGCGGTTTCTTCCAGAGCTGCACGGACCACGGAATGCGCGGATCTTTTGGCAGGCCGCCATACAGTTCGGGATTGGATGCATCGTGCAGGACGTAAATCACGTGCGTGCCGCCGACGCCAGCCGGATCGTAGACGCCCGCATCCGCGAAACCCGATTGCGTGCGAAGCTGCTCCGCGCGCGTCTCCGCCAGTTCCTTCATTTCATTTTTGGTGCCGAAATGGAGGCAGCCGGTCGGGCACGCCTTGATGCATGCGGGCTCGAGTCCTTGCGTCACGCGGTCGTTGCACAGCGTGCACTTGAATACTTTTCGCGCCTTCGGGCTGAACTTCGGAATGTTGAAGGGGCAGCCCGTGATGCAGTAGCCGCACCCGATGCAGTTCGCTTCCTGAAAATCGACGATTCCATTCGCGTACTGGACGATCGCGCCATCGGCAGGGCACGCCTTGAGGCAGCCGGGATCCTCGCAGTGCATGCACTGATCCTTGCGCATCAGCAGCATCAGGCCGTGCTCGGGATCTTCGTGCTCGTTGAACTTGATCAGGTTCCAATAGTTCCACGCCGTTTCGGGCATGGTCTGATAGGTGTTGTCGAAGGAGGTTTGTGTGAATGGGTAGCCGTTCCATTCGAGGCAGGCCACTTCGCAGGCTTTGCAGCCGATGCACGTGGTCGTGTCCACCAGCTTGCAAACCTGGTATTCGCGGTTGAATCCGGCGCCCGGGACGGGTCCGGCATGCCCTGAGATTCTGATTAGTTCCGTCGATGCCTGGCTCATCGTCCGCTCCCTATGCCTTCTCGACTTTTACTAGGAAGCCCTTGGATTCAGGGGTGTGCGCGTTCGGATCGGTCACGGAAGGGGTCAGCAAATTCGCGGGCGTGCGCGCGTCGCGATCGGCATCCTCTTGGATCCCGCGGAAGCCCTGGTGAATCGGCAATCCAATCTGGTAGACCTTCTTGCCGTCGATCATCATGGGTTTCAGGCGCTTCGTGACAAACGCTTTTGCGATGTAGGTTCCTCGCGCGCTGATCACCTTGATCTTGTCCGTCCCCTGAATTCCTTTTTCCTCCGCCAGCTCGACAGGAATCTCGACGAAAGGTTCCGGGATCAGCTGGACGTTCATCGGATTATTTTTCGTCCAGTAGTGATATTGCTCGGTCAGCCGGTAGGTGGTGCACACGATGCTGTATTCCTCCGGCGTTCCGAATTTGTCGTAAGGCGTCTTGAATTTCTTCACGAGTGGATTGGTCGACTGATTCGGGTGCAACGGATTCTTGATCGGGCTCTCGATCGGCTCGTAATGCTCCGGGAACGGCCCGTCCGCCAGCACTCCGATAGGCGCGAACAATCGGCCCACGCCTTCCGGGTTCATGATGAACGGACCCAGATGGTCTTTCGGATGGGAATCCGGTTTGAAGTCCGGCACGTCGTTGCCGGCCCACTTGCCGGCCGCTTCGTTCCACCACACCTGTTTCCGCGTCGGATCATACGGTTTCCCTTCGAGGTCGCATGACGCGCGGTTGTACAGAACGCGCCGGTTGGCCGGCCACGACCACGCCCAGTTGGGATAAATGCCCAAACCGGAGGGATCTTCCGTGCCGCGCCGCTGGACCTGCGATCCGGCCTCGGTCCACATGCCGGAATAGAGCCAGTTACCGCACATCGTCGTGCCGTCGTCTTTTAGCAATGCAAAGCCGGGCAATTGCTGTCCAGCCTTGATGACCACCTGACCGGTCTTGTCGTCCTTCAGGTCGGCCAGGGCTTTGCCATTGAGCTCCATGGCAACTTGCGAAAGCGACGGATGAGATGCGTCCGCGTACGCCCAGCTCAGATTCAAAATCGGGTCGGGAAACTTGCCGCCTTCTTTTTTGTATAGGTCGCGCACGCGCAGGAAAATCTGGGCCACGATATCCTGATCGAGCCGCGCCTCTCCCGGAGGCGGAACGGCGGCGTATTTCCACGTGAGCCAGCGCGCGGAATTCGTCATGCTGCCGTCTTTTTCGGCGAAGCCGGCGCAGGGCAAGCGGTAAACCGTCGTCTTGATGTTTTGCTGTTCTTCGGCGGTAATTCCCGGCGCTTTCCAGAACTCGCTGGTCTCGTCCGGATAAATTTCGCCTACCACAAGCCAGTCGGCATTCTTGAGCGCGGCGATATTTTTGTTCGTGTCCGGGCCGATCATCACGCCGTTCATGCCGAAGGCGAACATGCCCTTGACCTTCCCGTTGTACATATCGTCCCAAATGTGGGTCCACGAATAGTCCCGGTCGTATTTCGGAAGGTAATCGAAGGCGAATCCGTTTTCTTTGGTGGCCGCGTCGCCATAGAACGCCTTGAGCAGCGAGACCATGAATTTCGGCGTGTTCGACCAGTAGTTCATCGAATCCCATACCCCCGGCTTCGACGGCGTCGGTGTGGTCCGTTTGAGAAATGCCGCCAAATCGGTGTCGGCGGGTACCGGCGCTTTCAGGTATCCGGGGAAGCTGTCGAAGAGGCCGGCCATGTCCGTCGCGCCCTGAATATTCGAATGCCCGCGAAGGGCGTTGACACCGCCGCCAGCTCTCCCCACATTTCCGAGCAAGAGTTGGATCATTGCAGCCGTGCGGATGATTTGCGTTCCGAAGGTGTGCTGCGTCCAGCCGACCGCGTAGATGATCGTCGCGACTTTCTTCATGTCGCCATCTTTGCGGATCGAGGTGAACAGGTCCACGGCGTTCAGGAATTTGTCGCGCGGAATTCCCGTGATTCGTTCGACGGTTTCGGGTGTGTAGCGCGAATACTGCTGCTTCAGCAATTGGAAAACACAGCGCGGATGCTGCAGCGTGAGGTCGTAGGCCGTATTCGGCGGAAGCGCCGGCGGAACCGCCGCACCGGCCGGGGCGGGCACGGCATGTCCGCCGATATCCGCCTTGCCGGCCATGTCGCCGCCTGCCTCGTAGTTCCAGGTCGACTTGTCGTAGCTCTGAGTGGCGGCATCGAAGCCGGAATAGAGGCCATCTTCGGGCAGCTTGAACCCATCCTTCACGATAAACGCGGCGTTGGTGTAATTGACCAGATACTCCTTCGCGATGCGGTTGTTGTCGATCGCGTATTTGATCAGGCCGCCGAGGAATGCGATGTCGGCGCCGGCGCGGATCTGGAGAAACTGATCGGCCGTGGCGGAGGTGCGGGTGAATCGCGGATCGACGGAAATAATCTTGGCGTTGCGGTTGCGCTTGGCCTCGATCGCCCACTTGAATCCGCAAGGATGGTTTTCGGCGGGGTTGCCGCCCATGATCAACATCATGTCGGTGTTTTTGATGTCGATCCAGCCATTGGTCATCGCGCCGCGGCCGAATGTTGGTCCCAAACTTGAGACCGTGGGGCCGTGTCAAACACGGGCTTGGTTTTCTAAATACACCAAGCCCATGCTCCTCATCGCTTTGATGGCCACGTAGTTGAATTCGTTTGTGTCCGTGCAGCCGCCGATGAACGAAATTCCCTCACAACGGTTGACGGTATGCCCGCTCGCGTCCTTCTCGACAAACGTAGCGTCACGGGTCTTCTTCGTCCAACTGGCAATCTCGTTGAGCGCATCATCCCAGGAGATGTCCTGCCATTGGGTCGCACCGGGGCGGCGGACTTGCGGCTTGGTGAGCCGCCGCGAATTGAGGATGTCCTGCTCGAGCGAAGAGCCCTTCGGGCAGAGCGTTCCGCGATTCGTTGGATGATCGGGATCACCTTCGACGTGCACCACCTGCGGCGTGACGTTCTTGGCCCGGTCGCCGATGGTGTAAATGAGGACGCCACAGCCCACGGCACAGTAAGGACACGTCGAGCGCGTTTCCGTGGCTCGCGCAATCTTCAGCTCTCTGAGTTGCGCGTAGGCGGGCTTCAGATCGAAGCCCAGCGCGGTGGCGCTCGCTCCACCGATCACTGCAACTTTGAGGAAGGCTCGGCGCGTTACTTCCATCTGCATCCTCCTGTGGTTGATCGCAACTGCACGGGCTTGCGTTGCTCGATTATGCGTTTAGCGTGATGGCGTCAGGATCGTGAACGTGTCACCGTGGGCATGTTCTCCCACACGGCTGAGATGTATCTCGATAACTTTCGGACGCATTGTTTTTGAAATAAATTCGGAAACGATTTGCAGGGAACTCCATTCGAGCGAGTCGAGGGAAAGTTTGCCGATTGGAGCCGATCATTCGCCACAGCAACTCCGGGGATCATCGCAATTCCCCCTTCGGAAGCCAAAACGAGCAGCGGGATTATGCTGCCGCCCTTGGAGGGTGTCAACTCGGTAGTAAGATTTCGAGCGGAATCTTCCCAGGCTGGATCGTTCACCTGCTGCCCCCCCGTTAATCCCAATACAGTCGCAGGCCTGGCGCTGCAATACAGCAATCCCCGTAGAATTTGGGCGTCTCGCCGAAGAGCAACGCGCCGGTTTCCCCGACGCCACAAAACGCCTTTTTTGTTTCTGGTTTGTGAACACGCAGTGAACCATTCATTAAAGGTTAAAGAATGCCCCCGCGCGGACGATACACGAAGAGGCGAACTTTGGTGCCTGCCGGTTCAGGGCCCAACGCAACCGGTCCAGCAGTTCAAATCGGGAATCGTTCGTAAGGTGAACACGAAAGCGCTGATGAGCCCGCTCGTACAGAATGACGTTACCCTAGGTTCCGCGCCTCGAGCCGCCAAGCCCATCGACCCTGTCTTCCGGCAGATCCGCGACCTTGTCTACAACGTGTCCGGTATCTATCAGCTTGAGGAAAAACTTCACCTCCTGGCCGAAGCCTGCCTCCGGCGCATGAAGGAACTGGGAGTCTCGACGCCCCGAGGCTATTGGGACAGGCTGACCGCCGATTCCGGCGGCGAGAGCGAGCTCCGAAGCCTGCTGAACGAAATCACCATCGGAGAAACCTGCCTGTTTCGGTCGCAGCCACAGCTCGACGCGCTCCGCAAAGTGATTCTTTCCGAATTCTTGGGGCAGGAGGCAAAGCAAATGTCAAAGAGGCTGCGCCTGTGGAGTGCGGGATGCTCTACCGGCGAGGAGGCGTACACCCTCGCGATGAGCATGCTCGAGGAGCGTGAAGGCCTGCTAAAGGGCTGGCAAGTGGAAATCGCCGCCACGGATCTCAACGATCGCTCAATCGAAGCGGCCCAGGCGGGCATCTACGGCGAACACGCGCTTCGCAATACGAGCGACGTCTTCAAACGGAAGTATTTTGTGCCCGCCAGCGAAAAGAAACTTCAGGTGCGCCCGGAAGTGAAAAAGCTCGTCACGTTCAGCCGCCTGAATCTGAAGGACGATTCCGAAATCTCGTCGATGACGGGCGTGGACGTCATCTTCTGCTGCAACGTGCTGATTTATTTCGACGGCCCGTCGAAGTCCCGCGTGGTCGAGCATTTCTTCAACAACCTCAATTTCGGCGGATATTTCTTTCTCGGAATGTCCGAATCGCTTTTCCGGTTGAACGACGAGTTCCACCTCGTGCACTTTCCCGGGACGGTCGGCTACTGGAAGCCTTCCCCCAAGCGTGGCAAGCCATGAGCGCATCCCTGAACTCGAGCATTCGCAACCGCGTGGCGCGCATCAAGATCACGCCCGCCATACCAGCGGTACTGCTCCCGCTGCTGAGGTTGTTCGACGTGCCGGCCGAGCAGGCGGACATGGACGAGATCGTGCGCCTCGTCTCCTACGACAACGCCATCGCCGCGCAGTGCCTGCGCGTTGCCGGCTCTCCGCTTTTCGGGCTCACTCGGCCGCCGCAGTCCATTTCAAGCGCCGTCCTCAGTCTCGGATTGAACCGCGTGAAATCGATTGTCGTCACCTGCTGCATGGGGCAGGCCTTTCCCGCGAAGAAATGGGCTCTGCCGCCCGTCGTCTTTTGGAGGCATTCGCTCGGCTGCGCGATGGTCTGCCGGAAGTTCAGCGAGAAGCTGGCGGATGCCGATGGAGAAAGAGCGTACGTTGCGGGGTTGCTGCACGACGTCGGGTTTCTCGTGAACTGCATCGCATTCCCCGACCAGTTCGCGGCGGCCCTCAAGCGGGCCACCAAGGAACAGATCCCTCTCGACCAAGCCGAGCGCGCCGCAATGGGATTCACGCACTGCCAGGCGGGAGAGATTCTTGCGCAGCAATGGGGACTCGCGGATGAAATCGTTCAGGTGGTCGGCCACCATCACGACGCCGAACATGCGGGGAAGGCACAAGGGCTTGTGGCTATCGTGCATTTGAGCGATCTGCTGTGCCGCATGCGAGGTCTGGGATACGGATACTACGAGCGGCAGAAAGTGGATATGGTTCACGACGCTGCATGGGCCACGCTCGCGAAGGAACACCGCGAGCTGGATGGCATCGATCTCATGCGATTCACCTTCGAACTCGATGAAGCGCTCGAAGACATCCGCAATCTGGTATCGCTCGCATTCGGCACGGGCCGATCGGAAATCTAGAATCTGTGTCGCAAAAAAAAGAGCCGTGCCGATGCGGTTTCGCATCGGCACAGCTTTTTATTTCGTTTTGATCCTATCCGTCTTACGCCCAGTTGTAGCCGTGGTTGGCGAGCGGCAGATTGCGGATCCGCTTGCCGGTCGCCGTGAAAATGGCGTTGGCGATGGCGGGAAGCATCGGCGGCAGCGCCGGCTCCCCGAGGCCGGTGGGCGAATGATCCGTCTTCAGGAAGTAGATATCGATCGCCGTGGGCGCCTGCGTGAGCCGCACCGGCGGGTAGCTGTTGAAATTGCTTTGGACGGCGTGGCCATCATCGATCGTGATTTGGTATCCCATGATGTGGCTCATGCCCTCGATCACCGCGCCCTGCGCGATATTTTCCGCAGCGCCCGGATTGATCACCTGGCTGCCGATGTCTCCTACCACCCACACCTTGTGGACCCGCACGTTGCTGCCGGTGACGCTCACCTGCGCAACCTCCGCAAAGTATCCCATGTGGCTGAAGTGGAAGGCGACTCCCATGGCCGTATCCCTCGGCAGCTTCGTCTTGCCCCAGCCGGACCTTTCCGCCACAGCCTTGAGCACGCCGGTCATGCGCGGCGCATCGAAGGCCACCGGCCTGAACGCGACCGGCACTCCCGGCGGCGTTGGAGCCATCGGCAGCGGCGTGTTGGTGAGCAGGTCGAGGCGGAACTCAACCGGGTCTTTTCCCGCGGCGTGCGCCAGCTCGTCAATGAAGGATTGCATCACGAATGCGATCGCGTTGCTCCCGGGGGCACGCATCGCGCCCATCGGAACGCCGCTCGGCATCATCGAAACATCCTGCGCGAAGTTGGGTATGAAGCGGGAAGGGAACTCGTCGGCCCCGATGCCGGCGGCCTGCGCGAAGCGCCCGTTTTCACCGAAGGTGACGAAGTGATTCCGCCAGGCGACGAGCTTTCCGTTGGCGTCGACCGCTCCCTTGAGGAAGTGGAAGCCCGCCGGGCGGTAATAGTCGTGCGCCATGTCCTGCTCGCGCGTCCAAAGCAACTTGATGGGCACGCCCACCTGCTTGGCGATGTACGCGGCCTCGACCATGTAGTCGTCCGTCAGGCGCCGGCCGAAGCCGCCGCCGATGCGGACGAGATGCACGTTGATGTCCTTGCTGTCGATGCCGAGAATTCGGGAAGTTTGCTGCACGCCGCTCGCGGGCGTTTGGCTCGGCGCCCAGACCTCGAGCTTGCCATCGTGATAATACGCCGAGCAGTTTTGCGGCTCGAGCGGGACATGCGAGAGGAACGGATACGAGTACGCCGATTCGACTACCTTGGCGGCGCCGGCGAAGGACGCGTCTGGATCGCCGTCCTTGCGGAGCGTCTGCCCGGGCTGGCTCTTCGCCAACTCCACCGACGTGTCGGCATAGAGCTTGCTGCTCTGCTTTGCCGTTGGGCCGTTATCCCAGGTGACCTTGAGGTTGTGGTCCGCCGCGTGGCGCGCCTGGAACCAGTAGTCCGCGACGATCGCAACGCCACCGGCGAGCACGGTCGAGTCGCCCACCGGATCGACCACGAACGCATACTTGATACCGGGCAGCGCTTTGATTTCGTCGAGGTTCGCGCTTACCACTTTCCCGCCGTATACGGGGCACTTCACGAACATCGCCGCCAACATGCCCGGCATCGTGAAGTCGATTCCGTAGAGCGGCTTTCCGGTGACGATCTTGTGGATATCGGGATTTGCGGTGTTGTGCCCGATGATCCTGTAGTCCTGCGGATCCTTCATTTTCAGAGTTTTGGGATCGGGAGGCGCCATCGTGGCGGCCGCCGAGGCGAGTTCGCCATAGGAGGCCGAGCGCTTGCTGCCTTCGTGATGGACGACGCCGGGAGTGGTGGTGCATTCCGACTCCGGCACGCTCCACTTCTGCGCCGCGGCGGCGATCAGCATCTGGCGGCCGCCGGCGCCCACCTGGCGCAAGGGAACCCAGTTCATCGGCGTCGCGGTGCTGCCGCCGGCGATCTGCAAGCCGTATTTCGCTTCCAGGTCGCCCTGCTCGATGCGCACGTTCTTCCAGTCGACGTCGAGCTCCTCGGCGATCAGCATGGGCAGCATGGCCTTCACGCCCTGGCCGATCTCGGGATTCTTGGCGATGAGCGTGACGATGCCGTCGGGCGCGATGGTGATAAACGACGCCGGCAGCAAAGTGACCGGCGGGCCGAACTGCGCCGCCAGCACCTTCTCGATCGGCTCGATATACAGCGCGAGCATCATTCCGCCGCCAGCCAGCGCGCTTGCGCGCAGGAACGAACGGCGGCTCATGGTCTTTCGAGATTCATTGCGGGATTCAGACGATTCCAATTTCGGCAGTGTGGTTGCCACAGCGCGCCTCCTTGCGATTGGCTCTTGCGCTCTTACGCGCGATTCGAATCGATCAGTTCTGCGTGAGTGGGCTCGGCCTTGTGCTTCGCGGCAATTTCGGCTGCCCGGTGAATGGCTTTACGAATGCGCAGGTAGGTGCCGCAACGGCAGATGTTGCCGTCCATCGCGGCGTCGATTTCCGCATCCGTGGGATGAGGATGCTTTTCGAGCAATGCGGACGCGGACATCAGCTGTCCGGCCTGGCAATAGCCGCACTGCGGCACGTCGATTTCCTCCCATGCGAGCTGCACGGGATGCGTGCCGTTTTTGGAGAGGCCTTCGAGCGTGACGATGTGCTTGCCGGCTGCGGACTCAATGGATGTCGTGCAGGATCGCACCGCTTCGCCGTTCAGATGCACGGTGCAGCATCCGCACAGCGCCATGCCGCAGCCGTACTTCGTACCCTTGAGGTCGAGGACGTCGCGAATCACCCACAAAAGCGGCGTATCGGCGGGAACATCCACCGTTTCAGGGCGCCCGTTCACTGTAATCTTGTAGGGCATGTTCAACTCCAGACCGCGCAGAATAGGTTGCGCCCGGCAAGGTAGCACTGGCCTTGCGAGGTGTCAAACCGCATGGAAGCGTACCTGTTTACCGCTCCGATGTACTGTATTTCGAGAAAAGGTGCCGTAGACGTGTCGATTAGAGTGTGCACGCGTTGTTTGTTTTGAATGAGTTGCGGCGATTTCTAATCGGCAAATGTCGATTAGAAAAGGCGTGATTCGTGATTTGTGACTCGTGATTCGTGACGTGAAAAGCGGCGCTGGGATGGGGAGGGAGGCTGAGGAGGAGGATGCATAGGAAGCAGAGGAGACGGAGGAAAACCGGAGCCGGCGCTTCCGGGCGCCTGGGTCTTGTTTCGACGATGTCGACGTTTTCGCGCATAGCTCTTGCCACGCTAGCACGATGCGCTGAGGTTTCAATTGTCCTGAAGTACAGGAAAAGGACAGGGGGAAAACCGAGCCCAGAGCACAATAGAGCGCTCGTTAGCGATCGACCAGTGGCCAGTGAAGATGCCTCATAAATTTCCGCAGCGAAGGCGAGGAATGTCTTCAGGGTTGAAGAGCCTGCGCGGAAACTGGAAAAGCCGCACCTCAGCGGCTAAAGAGGCTGCTGAAAAAATGCCGAACCGTCACTCGGAGGGCCGCAAACGGCGCCCGTGGCGCGATGGGCGGATCGCGGCAACCGGCGACCAGGGAAGATGCCTCTAGGCGGTGTAAGGTCCAAAGGTTCCCAATACGCGGTCTTCTTCGTCCTCATTGGACAGAACGTGAACGCGAAATGTCGATCCGCCTGGATCGACACGTACGACGACATGCCCGTTACGAGATTTGAGATCATCCGTTTTTTTGTTCGCGATGCGATTTTCTTCTTTAACAAGAATTGCGAAGACATCACGAGAGCCGGGGTAGATTGCTTTGGAAAATAAAGCGTCCAGAGTATTTACCGTGGGATGAGCCGAGTCCCAGGAAGGAATCACAAGCACTTGCGGCCTAAGAGCGCGAACGTACTCTGCTCCGTTTGCGTTGAAATACCCGTGGTGGTTCGCAACGGCCACCGACACCGGGCCACATATCTGGGCGACCGGTGTTTCGATGTCTTGCCACGGATCGCGACCGTAGTAGGTGTAGCAGGTGAGATCACCACCGGTGTAGTAGCCAAACTTTCCGTAGCGTAACCGGATCGCAGCGGAGCAGCAGTTCTCCGACGGATAGTCGGCTTGTTTTAGAGTCGAGAGCTGCGGAAAGTGCTCTGAGGTGTTTTCTCCTTCGCCTGTCCAGACCTCGCCGTTCGCCGCAAGGTTTTGGATTTCAAAGGAGGGGAACGATTTGGCATCCTTCAACAATCGGAATTGGTTTTTCACGCCGACGCGGAAACGTTCGATCGGGACGCCTGCTCTCTGCTTCGCGGCCAAGAAGGCACGATAGTTCTTTTGGAAATCGAGAGTCGCCGCAACCGGATAGTTGAAATCCGGCCAGGCCCGATCCACAAACCGATGGATAGGAACGATGGAATCTACATCGGCCACGCCAGTGGAGATGAAGCCCTCAGCAGTGGGAGTCGCCCCTGGAGGGATCGCGCCAAGGTGGTCCGCGTGATGGTGGGTAAGCATGAAGACATCGACCTGCTGCAAACCGGCACCGTGGAGACGACGCTGAACGTAGCGTCCAATCCATTCGCCGGGCCTATGCAAATTTGAAGGGCGAGGATCGCTGAGGTAAGGAGTGTTGCCGTAGAGCGCTCCGGCGTCCACCATCATGGTGGTCCCGTCGGGAAGAATCATGAAGGCAGAGTTGCCACGATTGGTAGCTATTTGATGGATTTCGAGAATACCAGGCTTCCAAGCCTCCAGGGTCGCTGCCGAGGGGAGAGCTGCGAACATCTGAGGTGCTGAGAATACGTCGCATCCTATTGCAGCCACCGCCGCCGATTGAATCATGAACCTTCTGCGATCGATCATCCAAGCCTCGTTGTCGTGCATGATTGCGCTGAGCCGCTACGTTCAGGAAGCCTGATTCGAGACGGTAATTTGTTCGCTCAATACTGTCAACCTTGCTCATGTCCGCTGAGCTGAAAGCTCCGACCCCGTGACCGGCCGATATTAGTTGGCTCTTATCCGATGTCTCTTCGCGGTTGACGTGGCGCGCTGCACGGCATAGGCTCCGCGGTGCGAATCGGGCCGGGGGGACCGCCGCGAGTGACGACAGGAACGACGGGAGAGGCGAAGGGCGGCGCGAGCGAGAAGAGTTTCATGGCGCCGGGAAGTGCGTCGAGGGCCACCGCCATCTACGGGCTGGTGATGCTGACGCTCATCTATTCGCTGAATTTTCTCGATCGCACCGTCATCACCATCCTGATCGATCCCATCAAGCACGATTACCACCTGTCGGACAAAGTGATGGGGTTCATCTCGGGCTTCGGCTTCGTGATCATGTACTCGATCCTGGCCGCGCCCGTGGCGCGGTGGGCCGACCGCGGCAACCGGCGGTCGATCATCACCTGGGGGCTGGTGCTGTGGAGCGGCATGACGGCGCTCGCGGGCGTGGCGCAAAACGCGGTGCAACTGACGCTCTCGCGATTTGGAGTCGGGATCGGCGAGGCGGCTGGAACGGCGCCTTCGGCGTCGATGATCTCCGATCTTTTCCGCGGCGAGCAGCGGTCGATGGCGATGTCGGTGTATCAGCTTGGGCCAGTGATCGGCGGATTCCTCGGCGCGTTCATCGGCGGCTGGGTGAACCAATATTACGGATGGCATCACGCGTTTCTGGTGGCCGGCATCCCGGGACTCATCGTGGCTGTGATTTTCCGGCTCACGGTGAAAGAGCCGGTGCGCGGAACTTCCGAGGAGAAAAAGGTCAGCACCGGCCAGCAGAAATTTTTCGAAACATTGGAATTCATGTGGCGGCAGCGATGCTACATGCTGATCCTCATCGGCTTTTGCTTCACCACGTTCACGCAATTCGGCTTCGGCACCTGGGCCGCTCCTTTCCTCGGGAGAATCCATCACCTGAATACCGCGCAGATCGGGACCTACATCGGCACGGTGCGAGCGGGCGCCGGGCTCGTCGGCACGCTGGGTGGCGGGTTTCTTTCCGATTGGTTGGCGACGCACTGGGACATTCGCTGGAAAATTTACGTTTCGGGAATCTGTTCGATCCTGGCGTTTCCGGGCGTGCTGCTCTTCGTATTTTCGCAGAGCCTATTCTGGTGCATTGTGGGCTTCACGATCGTCTCGGCGATGTCGCCGGTTCACGTGGGGCCGATCGTTGCGGCGTCGCATTCGACGGTAAAAGTGGGGATGCGCGCGTTTTCGACGTCGATCATCTATCTGATTGCGGAGCTGATCGGGCTGGGGTTGGGGCCGTTTCTAATCGGAGTGTTTAACGACCACTACCGGCTTAGGCTGGGCGTGGACGTGATTCGCTACTCGATGTCGACAGCCGCGATTACCACATTCGTTGGCGGACGATTTTTCTCGTCGCGGCGCAATTCTTCCGGAGGGACATGACGCGTGCCTCGGCGGATTGATGATGCGGAGTCAGGGTAAAGGCGTGGGTGGCTCAACACAGAGGGCACCGAGCAAAGCAAGAGGACACGGAGAAATCGCCGATGGCGGCCGCGATCGCGAACATAGCTCCAGGGGCTAAAGCCCTTCTTTCACGGAGGCTTGACGGCGGGGCTGAAAGCCCCGCCCTTCCATTCAGCCATTTATGAGATAGCTAGATTCTAGTGGATAGTTGAGCTTTGGGGGGCCGGGGTCGGCGAAGTCCTTCGGCAGGCTCAGGACAAGCGAGCCGCCGCACTCCACACCGGCGGAGGATGTCGAAGGCCGCGGAGAGTGCGGACAGAGGCGTGGTTTGCGATGCTATTGGGACCGAGCGCGGCTGCGCGGTAGAATTGAAATTATCGCGAGGTATGCTAAAGTTTCAGGTTAACTTTCAGGCGGGGAACCGGCCTGGGCGGGGGGCGATGGTAGACAAGACTCTGAAAACATGTGAGGAAGCGGTTGCGGGTGTGTTCGACGGCGCCACGATTCTGCTCGGCGGCTTTGGCGATCCGGGGCTGCCGGGGCAGTTGCTCGAAGCGTTGCGGCGCCAGGGCGCGAAAGATCTTACGATGGTCCACAACGGCTCGGGCGGCGGAACGCACTCCCTGGGCGGGCTGATTCACGACGGCAAAGTCCGCAAGCTGATCGCTTCTTTCCCGAGCAATCCGGGCAACACGTCGTTTCAGGAGAAGTATCTGAAGAACGAAATCGAGCTGGAGCTGGTGCCGCAGGGCACGCTCGCCGAGCGCATCCGTTCCGCCGGCGCGGGCCTCGGCGGCTTTTTCACTCCCACTGGCGCGGGCACCGACCTCGCCGCCGGCAAAGAGAGCCGCATGCTCGACGGGCGCGAGCAGATCTTCGAGAAGGCGCTGCACGCGGACTTCGCTTTCGTGCGCGCCTATCGCGGCGACCGGCTCGGCAACCTGAACTACCGTATGGCCATGCGGAACTTTAATGTGCCAATGTGCACCGCGGCGGATTTCGTGGTCGCGGAAGTCGATGAGATGGTTCCCGCCGGCGGGATCGATCCAGAGGACGTGCACACGCCCGGAATTTTCGTCGATCGAGTGGTGGAGTGCGTGCGTCATCCTGAATACCTGAAAATCACGACGGAGGGAAGGTAGCCATGTCGCTGACGAGAGAAGGAATTGCGTATCGGGTTGCGTGCGATTTGCCGGAGGGCAGTTACGTCAACCTCGGCATCGGCATACCGACGCTGGTTTCCAGTTTCATCCCGCCCGACCGCGAAGTTTTTTTCCACAGCGAGAATGGCATTCTCGGCATGGGCCCGCTCGCCGAACCGGGCCACGAAGATCCCGACCTGATCAACGCAGGCAAGCAATATGTGACGCTGCTGCCGGGCGCGAGTGTGTTCGATCACCCGACGTCGTTTTCGATGATTCGCGGGGGGCACGTGACCCACGCGATCCTGGGTGCGCTGCAGGTGGCGGCGAATGGCGACCTCGCCAACTGGCGCACGCCGGGCGAGAAGGTGCCGGGGGTTGGCGGCGCGATGGACCTGGCGTTTGGCGTGCACAACGTGATCGTCACCATGACGCACCTCACCAACAAGGGCAAAGCGAAAATCGTCAGGACATGCACGCTGCCGCTCACCGCGCCGCGCTGCGTGAAGCACATCTATACCGATATGGCGCTGATCGACGTGACGCCCGGCGGGCTCGTGCTGCGCGAATTCGCGCCGGGGCTCGATCCCGCGGCCGTGCAGGCGCTGACGGAAGCGCCGTTGCGCGTGGCGCCCGATTGCCGCGAGATGGATGTTCCGGCCGCGTTCCACGCCGCGCAGGCTGCCGCCCGATAAAATAGGCGCGGGGATCGTTTCTCGCAATCTAGAAAGCATCCGGAGGTCACGCTTGCTCAAAGCCATCGACATGCACGTTCATATTCTGACGGGCGACCGCGCCAAGCAGGGCTGGGCGTCCAGCGTGAAGGCCGGGCTGCCGATGAACACGGGCAAGTGGCGTTCCGATCCCGACGGCATGGCCGAGATGTACCAGTCGCTCGAAATGATGGCCGTGATCTTCGATGTGGATGGCGAAACCCGCAGCGGCCTGAAGATCGACAATGGCGAGACGGCCGCGTGGGTGAAGAAATATCCGGACACCTTTGTCGGCTTTGGCAGCGTTGATCCGTGGAAAGGCAAGATCGCGGTGAACGAAGTTCAGCGCTGCGCGGACATGGGGCTGCGCGGCATGAAATTTCAGCAGGCGGCGCAGGGATTTGATCCGACGAACGAGCGATTTTTCCCGATCTACGAGAAAATCTCGAGCCTCAACTTGCCCGTGATCTTCCACACCGGCACGACCGCCGTCGCAGCGGGTTCGCCGGGCGGCAAAGGCATCATCCTGGAATACTGCAAGCCGATTCCGTACATGGACAACCTCGCCGCCCGTTTCCCGGAGATGCGCATCATCATGGCGCACCCGTCGTGGCCATGGCACGACGACCAGCTCGCCGTGTTGCGCCACAAGGCCAACACCTACATGGATCTTTCCGGATGGGCGCCGAAATATTTCCCCGCGTCGACCGTGCACAACATCAACACGCTCGTCCAGGACAAAGCGTTTTTCGGCACGGATTTCCCGATGATGACACCCGAACGCTGGCTTTCCGAATTTGCTGAGCTGCCGCTCAAAGATTCGGTGCGGCCGAAGATTCTGCTGCTCAACGCCGCCAAGCTCCTCGGCATCGAAGTGCCCGCCGCGCAAACGCAAACAGCCACGAAGTCTTAAACCGGCGCGGCATGCAATGCCTGAAAATTTGGTCGTGTCGATATTCGGATTCCGCTCGGCTGCCTGATTCCATTGACATCGGGCGCGTTCAGAGATAAGAACAGCGGTAGCACGGATAGCTCTTTAGAACGGGGGGAAGAGCGATGGTTATCGACGTTCACGGTCATCTGACCGCGCCGGACTCTTTGTACGTCTACAAGGCGAATATTCTGTCGCATCGCG
Source organism: uncultured Acidobacteriota bacterium (assembly GCA_963814735.1). Taxonomy (GTDB): domain Bacteria; phylum Acidobacteriota; class Terriglobia; order Acidiferrales; family UBA7541; genus Palsa-295. The sequence continues at coordinate 250,798 of CAWFEC010000003.1, forward strand.
GATCGCACGGCCGCGGCAAGGTCGAGATCAGCGACGACGAGATGATCGCATTCCTGAACCAGCCGACGTTTGGCACGGGCAAATCGCATTTCGACCTCTTGAAGGAAGTGGGCACCGATCTCCAGCTCCTCTCGCCTCGCCCCTACCAGATGATGCAGGCGGAAAAGCCCGCGAAGGTTTCGCAGTGGTTCATCGAGGAGTGCAACAACCTTGTCGCGCAGCAGTGCCGCCTATTTCCCAACGTTTTCAAGGGCGTGTGCGGGCTGCCGCAGGCGCCGGGGATCAGCCCGAAGAATTGCATCGCCGAGATCGAGCGGTGCGTGAAGGATTTCGGATTCGTCGGCTGCCTGCTGAATCCCGATCCGAGCGAAGCTTCGAACTACGACACGCCGAATCTGGGCGACGAATACTGGTATCCGCTCTACGAAAAACTCGTCGAGCTCGATGTGCCCGGCTACGTTCACGGCGCGGGCTGCCGTTCGATCCGGCATAGCTACTCGACGCACTTCATCAACGAAGAGACGATCGCGGTCGTTTCGCTGGCCGGCTCGCGCGTGTTCAAGGATTTCCCGAAATTGAAAATCGTGGTATCGCACGGCGGCGGGGCGGTTCCTTACCACTTCGGCCGGTTTCAGGCGCCCAGCCTGCGCCGCGGAGGGAGCGAAACCTTTTACGACGGGCTGCGCCGGCTCTATTTCGACACCGTCCTTTACACCGCGCAGGCGCTCGAGCTGCTGTTCAAGACAGTGGGACCGGACCGCTGCCTTTTCGGGACCGAGCGTCCCGGCGTCGGCACGGCGAAGGATCCGAAAACCGGAAAGTGGTTTGACGACGTGAGGAGCTATATCGATGGTTTCGACTGGCTGAGCGCCGCCGACAAGAAAACCATCTTCGAGGACAACGCCAAGAAGCTTTTCTGCCTGAGCGTGGACGCCAAGACGGAGAAAGCCTGAGCTAGCGAAAAAGATTCGAGGATTTATGCCAACCGCACAGGGAAACGCACTTGAAAAGGGAACTCAGGCAGCTTACCGCGCCGATCATGTGGGGAGCTTTCTGCGGCCGCTGGAATTGCTCGAGGCGCGGAAGGCGGGGGATGCCGCGAAATTGAGAGAAATCGAAGACGCCGCAATTTTGCGAGTTCTCGCGAAGCAGAAAGAACTCGGTTTCGACATCTTCACCGACGGAGAATTTCGCCGCAGCAACTTCATGGGCGATTTCACCGATGCGGTCGAAGGCTTCGATTTCGGCGACGGCTTGCCGAGAAGCTGGAACACGGCGAATGCTGGAGGTTCGACGCTGGGCCGGGGAAGAGTGGCGGGCGTGGTGGTCGAAAAGCTGCACGTCGTCCGACCGCTGACGGGGCACGAGCTTCCTTTCCTGAAAAAGCACAGCCCCGGCGACATCAAAATGACTTTGCCGAGCGCGACACAGTTTCCGGCGATTTCGTTTAAGGCTGGGCGGACCGACAAGGCCTACAAGAATCACTCCGAGCTGCTGTGGGATATCGTCGAGATCATGAAAGCGGAGCTGGCGCGGCTGGCGGCCGAGGGCGTGAAGTACATTCAGATCGACGCGCCGCGCTACAGCTATTTCATGGACCCGAAATGGCGCGAGTGGATTCGCACGGAGATGAAGGTCGAGCCGGATGCCTGGCTCGAGGAATCTATTCGCGCGGACAATGCGTGCTTTCAGGTGGCGCGACGCCCCGGCATCGCGCTGGGCATTCACCTTTGCCGCGGGAATAGCCGCAGCCACTGGTATGCCGAAGGCGGATACGATTCAATCGCCGAGAAACTTTTCGCGACGATGGATGTCGATCGCTTTCTGCTGGAATACGATGACGCGCGCTCCGGAACATTCGAACCTTTGCGCTTCGTTCCCAAGAACAAGACGGTTGTGCTCGGGTTGATCAGCTCGAAGCGGCCTGAACTCGAGAGCGGCGAGCAGATCGTCGAGCGCATCAAGGAAGCTTCGCGCTACGTGCCGCTCGAAAATCTCGCGCTGAGTCCGCAGTGCGGATTCGCCTCGACGCTCGAGGGCAACCTCATCAGCGAGGAGCAGCAGTGGGCGAAGATGCGATTAGTGGTCGAGACGGCGAGGCGCGTGTGGCGGTAGAAGAGTCTATATTCGGACTGACCGCGGGAACTGAAAACTTGCACGCGCCGCGTTTGGATGCTCGTCGCAAAGGCCCCACCCTCACAAACCGAGGATGGGGCGCCCGGAAAGTCAAAAGCGAAGGCCCCGAGGCCGAAGCCCCGGCCTCCTATCGCGGCTGCTAGAGATTTAGACGGAGGAAATGATTATGGCAAAGGTTGTGCTTGGCGTCGGGTCGTCGCACGGGCCGATGCTTTCGACGCCGCCCGACATGTGGCACTTGCGCGCAGGCGCCGACCGCAAGAATCCGAAGCACTTTTATCGCGGCCAGGCCTACGATTTCGAGAAGCTGCTGGCGGCGCGGCAGCCGGGCTTCGCCGCTGCGATCACCACGGAGGAGAAGCAGAAACGCTACGATGCGTGCCAGCGCGCGCTGGATAAGCTGGCCGCGAAATTCGCGGAGGTGAAGCCGGATGCGGTGGTGATCGTCGGAAACGACCAGCGCGAACTTTTCACGGACGACAACACGCCTGCTTTCCTGGTCTACGCAGGAAGCAAGATCGAAAATATTCCCGAGACGGAAGAGGCGAAGGCGAAGTTTCCGCCGGGAATTGCGATAGCGGAAATCGGCCACTGTCCTCCGAGCGGCGCCGTATATGCGGGGGCGAATGACCTGGCGGTCCATCTGATCGATTCGCTTATGGATCAGGAATTCGACGTTTCCGAATCGTCGCGCTTGCCGAAAGTGAATGGGCACGACCACGGAATTCCGCACGCGTTTGGCTTTCTCTACCGGCGCATCATGGTGGATAACCCGCCGCCGAGCGTCCCTGTCTTTCTGAACGCCGGAATCCCGAATAACCGGCCGAAAATTCCGCGCTGCCTGAAATTCGGCCGCGCGCTGATGAAGGCGATCGAAAGCTGGAAGGAAGATGCGAAGATCGCGGTTTTCTGCTCGGGCGGATTGACGCATTTCGTGGTTGATGAAGACCTCGATCAGCGCGTGCTGAAGGCCATGCAGTCCGGCGACGAAAAGGCGCTCGCTGAAATTCCCGAAAGCTATCTTCTCGGCAATACGTGCGAAATCCGGAACTGGATGCCGGTGTCGGTGGGCATGAACGCGCTGGGGAAGAAGATGACTGTGGTGGACTACGTCGCGTGTTATCGCACCGAGGCAGGCACGGGCAGCGCGATGGGTTTCGTCTACTGGCAATAGCGAATTTGAAAGAGAGACCATGAGAGCAGAATCTGGAGGAGCCGATTTCGCGTCCCGGCTCAGACGAGTCGATTGCTGCGCGGTTTCGGACGCGCTCGACAAATTGGGCCTGACGGGCGTGGTGACGGGGTTGTCGCCGTTGAGTTCGTCGCGGCGCATTGCGGGCTGCGTGCTGACGATCAAACTAGGAATCGGGGCACCCCCTCCCGGAAAGCCCCGCCACATCGGAACCACTGCAATTGAGGCGGCGAAGCCCGGCGACGTCATCGTGGTCGAACAGCGTAGTGACACGCGCGCGGCCAGTTGGGGCGGCATCCTGGCGCTTGGCGCGAAGTTGCGCGGCATCAGCGGTGTGATCGCGGACGGGCCCGTGCGCGATATCGACGAGGCGCGCCAGCACGATTTTCCGGTCTTCGCCCGCGGACTCACACCCCTCACCGGCCGCGGACGCATCGTCGAGCTGGCGAACAATCAGCCGGTCGAGATCGGGGACATTCAAGTGAATGCAGGCGATTATGCAATCGCCGACGGCAGCGGCGTAGCGTTCATTGCCGCGGCGAATATCGAGCGGGTACTGGCGACGGCGGAAGATATCGTAGCGCGCGAAGCCGCGATGGCTCGATCGCTCTACGAAGGCAAACCCATCACCGAAGTGATGGGCGCAAACTACGAAAACATGCTGCAGCGCAATTAGAGGCCGGCCCCCTTGTCAAATCAGGATCCATCGGTCGAGCGCGCAAGCAAGCTCGACACGGCGACGATCAGCGACGCCCTCGACCGGCTCGGCATCGCCGGGCAGTGCCTGAATATCAAGCCGCGCGATCCGGGCTTTCGTCTCACCGGGCGCGCGTTCACGATGCTCTATCGCCCGGTTGGAAAACCTGCGGGAACGGTCGGCGAATTCATCGACGATGTCGCGCCGGGTTCGGTCGTGGTGATCGATAATGGCGGGCGCGAGAACGCGACCGTGTGGGGCGATATTTTGACGGAGATCGCGCATCGGCGCGGACTTGCGGGAACCGTGATCGATGGTGCTTGCCGCGACACCGCGCTTTGCCTCGAGCTTGGCTATCCGGTGTACAGCCGCAGCTACTCGATGCGAACGGGCAAGGATCGCGTGCAGCTCGACGCGACGGAGATCACGGTCGATATCGGCGAAGCGCGCGTTTCGTCCGGAGACCTGATGCGCGGCGATGCGGACGGCGTGGTGGTAATTCCCCGGCAGCACGAAGCGGAAATATTAGCTGTCGCCGAAGGAATCGCTGCCGCCGAAGATGCGATTCGCAAGAGCGTCCGCGAAGGCAAACGCCTCGATCAGGCCCGCAAAGAATTCGGCTACCACCAACTGCAGACGAAGCGTAGCTGATCCTAGTATTCCGAATCAGAGATTCTATGAACAACTCGGAGTTGCTTCAGGGGCTAAAGCCTACTGAGTTTCGGGACTTACGCCGGGGCTGAAGAGCCTGTGTGGCAACTAGAAAAACCGCACCTCAGCGGCTAAAGCCGAATTGATTTTGCGCCGTTTACGGCACGACTAAAGTCGTGCCCTGACGCAAGAGCGAGGTGTCACACGGACTCTGAAGCCCCGGCCTCCTGAGAAACTGTGCTGCGAATTTCTGGCTTGGGACGCTAGCGCCGGAAATCTTCTCTCAGCGGCTTATGAGTTTCCATGGCGCACCGTGAGAACTGGGCACGCCGCGTGCGCGATCACTTTGTGCACGGTCGCGATCGCGAGATGCGAAGCCGCGCCGGGCACGCCGGAGGCTCTGCGCGCGCCGAGCACGATCAGTCCCGCGTGAATGTGTTGGGCAACCTCGAGAATTTTGTCCGCGGGCACGCCTTGCTTCACCTCGCATCGCAATTCGGAGCGCAACTCGACGCCCTCTGGAACGAGCTTGCGCAACAAACGCTCTGAAGAAGCAATCAAGTCGGACTCGTGGACCAGCTCGTCGGTTTTGCGGCCTTCGACTACGTGGAGAAGCGTAAGTCTCGCGCCATATTCCTGCGCGAGCGCGATCGCGTAGCGTGCGCCCGAAAGCGACGCGGGACTGAAGTCGGTGGCGTAAAGGATCTCGTTCAGCTGCCAGTGCTGCTCCGACTGTGCGTGCGGACCGATTGTGAGGACCGGGCATGGAGCATTCCTGAGAACTTCTTCCGCGGAAGATCCAAGGAGAAGCTTTCCGACGCCGGTGCGTCCATGAGTGCCGAGCACCACGAGGTCGGCGGTGTCGCGATCGATCGCGGAAGTGAGCACCTGCGAAACCGGGCCTTCCCAGAGCTGGACTTCGTTCTCGACGTCCGGAAACGAAGTTTGCAGAAATGCCCGCACTTTCTTGGTCTGAAGTTCACGCGCCGCGTCCGCCGCGTGCCAAGTTTCCGGCGGGAGAGTGTAGTTGGCCGGTTCGACCGCGTTCACGATGTGAAGCGCGGCGTGGAAACGCCGGGCCAGATCCGCTGCGTACAAAAGAGCGTTTTCCGCGGCCGGCGAGAAGTCAGTCGCGAAGACGATATTTTTCAAGGCGATGCTTGCTTGCGCCTCTTTCGTCGACGTTTGCATGTTATTTCTCCTCTTCATGCTTTCCATGCCGCGGGTCAACCCGATGTCAATTTACTCGACCGGCATCGGAGGCCGGCGGCAAGCCCTTCGAATGTTTTGCGCTGGCGAATGTACGCGATTGCTTCCAGATGGACCCGGCGGTGATTGCCTGCAATAGTTCGCGCGGCCCCTGTTTCTCGAGGATCGTGCACAAGCCGAGGCTCTGGTATCGGCTGACGGCAGCTGTCGAATCTCCGCCGAGAACGAAGACCTGCGGAGGCGACGGCAGCGAGGCGGCGCGCTCGATGAGATCACCGATATAGAGGTCAGCCGCATAGTCATCGGTGACCAGCACGTCAAAATGGCCGGCTTGCAGCAATTCCAAGGCCTCGAGTCCGCTCCAGGTGACGGACGTCTTGCAGTCAGTGTTGCGTTCGAACAAATCTTGCAGTTCGGATGCTTCGCGCTCGTCGTTGTGAAGCACCAAAACAGCGGGCGGTTTGACGGTCATGTGCCACCTCTTGGTGCCACCATATGGCGAACCTGCGCGATTAGCCGTGACGAACGCTACGTTCCCATGTGACGCTCATCACAGACCCGGAATGCCTTGGGGCTCAACCTATGCAGCTACAGTGAGGCTGGAGCGGAGGCGATGTCCGCAGACATGCGCGACCTGTTGCAGGTCCTGAAAGCGGAGCTTGAGTTTCTCGAGAGAGGCGGCTACCGGAAGATCGCACAGACCTCGTGGCGCCCGCCATTTATTTTCGAAGATTCGCCGAGCTGTCCGTATTCCGATGCATCTCCACGCCGGCGCTCCTGCCTTGTCTGTTCTTTGATGCAACTTGTGCCGGCCAATCGCAGGATGGAGCAGGCGCCGTGCCGCCACATACCACTGAACGATGAGAATGAGACGCTCGATTCGCTTTACAACATGGCGACTGATGCCGAAGTCGAGGCGGCGGTGGTGAAGTGGCTGAGAGCCGAAATTCGCGTGCTCGAAAAAGCCCGGGAGAACTAGTCAGGTCTGGATTCACAATTTCGACGGATACGCACACGTAGAGGAGGTATTGGCGATGATTTCCCGATGCGCCAACCCTGCTTGCCTCGCGGAATTCGATCACCGGAAAGGCCAACTCTTCCGATTTCCCATGCGGGCCAAAGACCGGCCTGCGAACACGCACTCAGTGCAGCACTTTTGGCTGTGTTCTGACTGCTGCAAAGCGTACTCGCTGGAATACCTCGAGAATTTGGGTGTCGCACTCAAGCCTCGTGCGGCAGAGCCTCGCACCGCACCGACCCACTTCATCGCTGCTGCATGAATGTCCGCAGTCCTTCCTCAGCTCCGGTTGAGGCGCCTCTTCAAATTTCCGCGCGCGAAAATAGCAGGCGCTTCGCGAACTCGACGAGAAGCAAATACGTGACGGTTGAAATTGCGAGGAAGGTGAAGAATGGGGCGGGCAGAGCCGTGAATCCGAGGCGCTGCGCGAGGAACGAATAGGGGAGCCAGATGCCGATAATCACGATCAGGACTGTGGTGATTGCGAGCGGGACGCTGGGGCGGCTTTTGAAGGGATTTTGCGTGGTTCGAATGACGAAGAGCACAAGAGTTTGGGTCGCGAGCGATTCGACGAACCAGCCGGTGTGGAATTCGGTCTGGCCGGCGTGAAAGTAGTGAAGCAGCACGAAAAAAGTAAGGAAATCGTAGATCGAGCTGATCGGTCCGATGAAAATCATGAAATTGCGGATGAGGGACATGTCCCAGCGTCGCGGACGGCTGATGTAAAGGTCGTCAACGTTGTCGGATGGGATCGTGATCTGAGCCGTATCGTAAAGAAAATTATTCAGCAAGATTTGTGTGGGCAACATCGGCAGAAACGGCAGGAACAAAGACGCGCCGGCCATGCTGAACATGTTGCCGAAGTTCGAGCTGGTGCCCATGAGCAGGTACTTCATGACATTGGCGGAGGCGCGGCGGCCTTCGATGATGCCCTGATGGAGCACTGCGAGGCCCGGCTTGAGGAGAATGATGTCGGCGGCATCGCGGGCGACGTCGACGGCGGTGGATACGGAGATGCCGACGTCGGCCGCGTGCAGGGAGGGTGCGTCGTTGATGCCGTCGCCCATGTAGCCGACGACGTGGCCGCGGAGTTTGAGCGCGTGGATGATGCGGTGCTTTTGGACGGGCGAGACTCGCGCGAAGACGGTGGTTTGCTCGGCGAGATGCTGCAGCGCGGGGTCGCTCGTCGCATCGAGTTCGTCGCCGAGAATGATTGCGGGATCGTGCAGGCCGACCTGCTCGCAGATGTGGCGCGCGACGAGTTCGTTATCGCCGGTCAGAATCTTTAGTTCGATGCCGTCGCGCTTCATGGCCGCGAGCGAATCGGCGGCATCGGGATTTGGCGGATCGGCAAAGGCGAGATAGCCAGCGAAGACGAGCGCGGATTCGTCCTTCGAGCTGTAGGCGTCCCGAACATCCACGTTCCGATATCCGACTCCCAAGACGCGGAATCCTTGCGCGCTGAGGTCGTCGAAGGCTTGGCGGCATTTGTGCCGCATGTCGACGTCGAACGCGATGATCCGGCCTTCCATTTCGTACGATTCACAAAGATTGAGGATGCCTTCGGGAGCGCCCTTGGTGATCAACAGGCGCTCGCGCGACGCGCCGTCGTGCTTCTCGACGACGATCGATAGGCGGCGACGCTCGAAGTCGAAGGGAATTTCATCGCATTTCGTGTAGCTGTCGCGATCGGTGCGGGGCGTTTGCAGGATCGCAGTGTCCAGAGGGCTGCGGATGCCGGTTTGGAATTTACTGTTGAGGTAGGCGAGCGCCAGTGGCCGATCCGAAGGTTTCCCCAAGTAATCCACGGACGAGACCATGACCATTTGACCGGTGGTCAGAGTGCCGGTTTTATCGCTGCACAAAATATCGATGGTGCCGAAATTCTGGATTGCGGGGAGATGCTTGACGACGACATGCTGGCGGGCCATGCGAACGGCGCCGCGCGCGAGGGTGACTGAGGTGATCATGGGCAGGAACTCGGGCGTCAAGCCGACCGCCAGCGCCACCGCGAAAACGAAGGATTCGAAGGCGTCTTTGTGCATCGCGACGCGGACGACGAGGATGAAGAGGACGAGAAAAAAAACGGCGCGCATGATGAGCATGCCGAAGCGCTTCATGCTGCGCTCGAATTCAGTTTCTTGCGGACGCATCGCGAGGCGCTCGGCGATGGCTCCGAAGGCTGTGCGGGGTCCAGTCGCGAGAATGACGACGGTTGCAGTGCCGCTGATTACCGATGTGCCCATGAAGACGAGGTTCGGCGCGTCCGGGCCTTTCGACTGCGACCCATCGCCGGGATGCGCGCTCTTCTCCGCGGGCAAAGACTCGCCGGTGAGGGCCGCTTGCTGGACGTAGAGATCGCGAGCTTCGAGCACGCGCCCGTCGGCTGGTATCAGGTCCCCGGCGGAAACGCGCACGATGTCGTCCGGAACGATCTTGCGGCGCGCGATCTCCTGCCAGGTTCCATCGTGCAGGACTGTGGCGGTCGGGGCGACGTCCGCGCGCAGGCGATTGATGGCCTGCTGGGAGCGGTACGTTTGGATGAAATTGATGGCGATGCTGAGAAGGACGATCACGAGGATGATGAGAGCGTCGGACGCGTCGCCGAGTACCAACGAGGCGAGGGCGGCCACGAGCAGGATGATGACGAGCGGATTCAGGAACAGAAGGAGTAATTCGACGGCGGTCGAGCTGCGTTTTACGGGCGCCGGTTCATTCGGCCCGTATTGATCGAGGCGCGCTTCGGCTTCCGCTGAGGAAAGACCGGCAGCGGATGGGGGCTTAGGCGGGACCTGTTCGTCGGGCACAGTGGACGACGGTGACATGTTGTGGGCGCGCGTCCTCTTCGCGGACGGGGCACGAACCTGGTGCGGCCCATACCTTGCCCCGAACCTACACAGATGCTAACGTTTTCCCGTTATGAAGCAAGAGGATACGCCGCACGAGTCAAGCCCGGCGCTGACGGATACCCACCGCTGGCATTTGCTTGAATCCGCTCCCGACGCGATGGTGATCGTGGACTGCGCGGGGAAGATCGTTTTCGTGAATTCGCAGGCCGAGCGCGTCTTCGGCTACGCGCCGGACGAACTTTTGGGCCAACTCGTGGAGACGCTGATTCCGGAACAGATTCGGCACGCGCATGTGCGCGACCGCACGGAATATAGTGCGGCGCCGCGCACACGACCGATGGGAATGGGGCTCGAGCTGCGAGGCCGGCGCAAAGATGGAAGCACGTTTCCGGTTGAGATCAGCCTGAGCCCGATCGAGGACGCGAATGGGCGCTTCGTGGCCAGCGCGATTCGAGATATCACGGATAAGAAGGAAATCGAGATAGCGCTGCGGCTAAGCGAAGAACGCTTCCGGCGCATCGTCGCGGAAGTAAGAGATTATGCGATCTTCATGCTCGATTCCGAGGGGCGCGTGAAAAGCTGGAACGAAGGGGCCGAGCGAATCAAGGGCTATCGCGCGGACGAAATCATCGGTCGCCATTTTTCCTGCTTTTATCCCGCCGAAGTTGTCGAGCGCGGCACGCCGGACGAGGAAATCAAGGTCGCTACGTGGGAAGGCCGGTGGGAGGGTGAAGGCTGGAGAATCCGCAAGGATGGGTCGCGCTTCTGGGCGAGCGTTGTGATCACGGCGCTACACGATGAGGATGGCAAGCTGCTCGGGTTTACAAAAGTCACGCGAGACATCACCGAGCAGAAGCGAGTGCGCGAGTCGTTTCTCCTGGAAGTTACGAATGCGCTGCTTTCGAATCTGGACATCACGAAACTGCTCGCGGCGATCGGCTCTTGTGTGCGGCAGGTGAAGGCATTTGACTACGCGTCGGTGGCTTTGTACGACCCTGAAACAAAGATGCTGCGGGTCCACTCGATTTTGGGTGCACCCGGCATAGCCCCGCTTCCTGAGGTCGTGCTGTTGCCGGTGGCTGGAACGCCTCACGGCTCGGTTTATGCGTCCGGGAAACCACTGCTGCTCAAGGGTACGCCTGCGGAGCGATTTCCGTTTGAGATGCCGAAGCACCTCGCGGGCGCGTCGATCCGATCCGGTTGTTGGATTCCGCTTACGGGACGAGGAGGACCGCTGGGCACGCTGAATGTATTCAGCCTGCAAGCAGGTGCTTTCGCCGAGGAAGATGTGACGGCGCTCGCGCAGTTGGGCAGCCAGGTCTCGGTCGCGCTCGACACGGCGCTGGCGTTTCAGCGGATCGCAGACCTGAATGCGCGGCTGGCCAGGGAAAAGCGCTATCTCGAAGACGAACTGCGGACCGAAACCAACTTCAACGACATCATCGGCAACAGCAGGGCCTTGAAGCGAGTCTTGAAACAGATTGAAACCGTGGCGCCGACGGATTCCACGGTTTTGATTCTGGGGGAAACCGGCACGGGCAAGGACCGGCTCGCGCGGGCCGTTCACGACCTCAGTCCCCGGAGCGGCCACGCGTTTGTGAAGATCAACTGCGCGTCCGTGCCGGCGGGGCTGCTTGAAAGCGAACTTTTTGGGCACGAGAAAGGCGCATTTACGGGCGCCATCGCGCAACGGATCGGGAGATTTGAGTTGGCGCATCAGGGAACACTTTTCCTGGATGAGGTGGGCGAGATTCCCCTGGAACTGCAAGCGAAGCTGCTGCGAGTGCTGCAAGAAAAGCAGTTCGAGCGGCTCGGCAATAGCCGGACGATGACCAGCGACGTGCGGATCGTTGCCGCGACGAACCGGGATCTGAACAAGCTTGTCGCCTCGGGGCAATTCCGCAGCGATCTCTTTTACCGGCTCAGCGTCTTTCCGGTGATAGTTCCTCCCTTGCGGGACCGCGCGGAGGACATCCCACTTCTCGTTCATTTTTTCCTGGCGCGATTCACGAAGCGAATGGGGAAGAGCGTCGACATCGTGCCGCCCGAAACGATGCAGGCGCTGTGCCGCTATTCGTGGCCGGGGAACATCCGGGAACTAGAGCATGTGGTCGAGCGAGCTGTGATCCTTTCGCCCGGGCCTGAACTACGGATTCCGTTGACAGAACTCGAATCCGTTCACACGGGCGATGCGCAGAGTTCTTCGACGCTTGAGGAGATCGAGCGCGGGCACATCCTGAATGTCCTCAGGGAAACAAAGGGGAAGATCGGTGGCGCCGGCGGCGCGGCGGAACGCCTTGGAATGAACCGCACGACCCTCAATTCCCGCATGCAGAAGCTGGGGATCTCGCGAAAAGACATTTGAAGACCATCCGTGCCTCGTAACCTCCATCACGATCTTCTGTGACGTGCATCACTGTGCGAACTGTTCCTGTTTGCGATTGTGGGGTTGGAGCTGGCCTAGGCGGTGTTTGCCATCCAAGCCGCACGACAGGGCCTAAGGCCGACCGCTCGAAAGCCAGCGCTGGAACTCCGGGTTTTAGGGGGAATGCGATGGCAGAGAAAACAGGAACAGCGGTACAAATCGCGAGAGAGCCGACAACAGTCAAGCCATTTAAGGTAGAGAGCTTGGCTGCCCACCTAAACGTTATATTCGACGCCATTTCCCGCCGGGCTTATGAAATCTTCGAAGGCGGCGGCTACGCTCCGGGCCGTGAACTGGATAACTGGTTTCAGGCGGAGAGGGAACTGCTGCATCCCGTCCATATTCAGGTGAATGAGTCCGAAGAGGCGCTTGAAATCCAGGCAGAGGTGCCGGGATTCAGCGAGAAGGAACTGGAAGTCAACGTCGAGCCGCAGCGGCTTGTGATCAGCGGAAAGCGCGAGACACACACCGAGCAGAAGAAGGGAAAGACCGCTTATTCCGAGACGTGCTCGGACCAGATCCTTCGAATCGTGGATCTGCCGGCCGAAGTAGAGACGGAAAAGGTGGTCGCCAATCTGAAGAATGGAGTCCTCGAACTCCGTCTGCCGAAGGCGGCAAGAGCCCGCAACATCAAGGCTGAAGCGAAAACCGCCGCGTGAGGCAGAATTTTCGAGCGGGATGGGGCAGACAACCAGGCTGGGGACCTGCCCTCCCGCTCGGATATCGAAGAATTGAGAATGTGGGTCCTCGGCGAAACTTGGCAGCGGAGGTGCAGCATGATGAGGAAAGCGATAACAGCAAAGGCCAAAGTAGCCGCGCCTGCGCGCCCGAAAAAGCAGATTCAAAGGAAGAAGCGCAAGGCGCGATGGCAGGAAGAGGCCGTGATCCATCAGGACGTGTTTTTCGCTGAAGCGCCGACGGAACCGTAAGCGACGGAGGTGTAGGGCGCTCGCGAAGGGAGTTACGCGATCACGAAGGCAGATTCACGAAGGAGAATAGCGATGAGAGTACAAGATGTAATGATGCGAACTCCGGCGTTTTGCAGCCCGGAGACGAATTTGGGGGCCGCGGTTGAAATTCTGTGGAATCGCAACTGTGGGATGCTGCCAATTGTCGATTCGCAACAAAAAGTCGTGGGAGTGGTGACCGACCGCGATTTGTGCGTGGCGCTGGGAACCCGGAACCGGTTGCCCGGCGACATCCGGGTGAGCGAAGTCGCGAGCGGGGACATCTACTCGTGCAGGCCCGAGGATGACATACATGCAGCTCTCGAGACGATGGCGAAACAGAAGGTGCGCCGCCTCGCCGTCATAAACAAGACGGGTTCGCTCGAAGGAATCTTGTCGATGGACGATGTAGTGCTTCACGCGGAAGCGGGCGGCGTCGGCCGAACGACTGAACTACCGCATGCGGAAATCGTTGATACGCTGCGACAGGTCTATGGTCCGCAACTCCCGCAGGTGATCAGTCGCGCGATTGCGGCTTAGGAGCGGATTTCCGAACAGCGTCTGAATGGTGCTCAATGATCGAGAGGCTTCACGACCGGTATCAGGCAGGGCAGTTGCTCGCCGAGAAACTAACGAGCCTTGCGAAAAATCCAGACGCAATCGTGCTGGGATTGCCGCGAGGGGGAGTGGAAGTAGCATGCGCACTTGCGACGCGGCTCGGCCTGTCGGCGGATGTTTTTTTGGTTCGCAAGCTCGGCGTCCCAGGCTACGAGGAATTAGCGATGGGAGCGATCGCGACGGGCGGCGTCGAGGTCGTGGACCCAGATGTGATCGAGGCATTTCGAGTATCGAAGCGTGAGATCGAGGAAGTTGTCGCCGTCGAAAAACAGGAGATGGAAAGAAGGGAGCGCGTGTTTCGAGGCTCCCGCCCTCCGCTCAACCTCCGCGATCGCACGGTAATCCTGGTTGACGACGGCATTGCCACCGGCTCGACCATGCGGGCGGCGATCGAGGGAGTGAGGAAGCTCGGGGCCGCCCGAGTGATCGTGGCTGTAGGGGTCGCGCCGCTGGCGACTTATCTATTGCTGGGCTCGGAAGTGGACGAGGTCGTGTGTCTCTTAACGCCGCGTGAGTTCCGAGCCGTCGGACAATTCTATGAGGAGTTTTTGCAACTGACCGATCAAGACGTTTGTAAGTTTCTCCATGACGCGCGAGAAGTAGTTGCACAGAGCGCGGCATAGGCCTTTTGGGGGCGGAAAGACAGGAAGCCATGATAAGCGCAGCCCGAATAGAGGAGGAAAGGGCAAGGATCGAGGGACCCGACTATAAGGCTCTGACGAAAGTTCGCGAAGGGCCCTACATTTCGGTTTACACGAATCGAAGTTCTGACGCAGAACAGACGAAAAACGGCCTGAGACGCATCAAGGACGCACTCCGGGGCGCGGCAGCAAATTTCCAGAACGCGTCCATGACGGCCGATGACGCGGAACGGGTGCTGGAGTCGAACTGGAAGCAGATACAGCAAGCCGAATCAGGACGCGCCGGCATGCAAGGCGCGGTTATATTTCTCAGCAGAGATTTTTTCGCTTGCTACGGACTGCCGGCTCCCATAGCCGAACGAGTCGTCGTGGGAAGCGAGTTTTTCATTCGGCCGTTACTCGCTTCGTGGCCGACGAACGATCGGTTCTTTGTTTTGGCCCTTAGCCAGAAACACGTGAAACTCTTTGAAGGTTCGCGGTGCTCGATGGAGGAGCGGCATCTGCGGGATGCTCCTGAGAATCTGCACGAAGATCTCGCGGGCCTGTCCTTTGAACGGAATTACGAGATGCACACAGCAGCTTCACCCGTGTCCAACCAGAAAGGCGCCATCTTTCACGGGCCGAGTGTAAGCAACAAAGACCGGCTCATTCACTTTTTCCGCGATGTGGACCTCGGCGTTGCCAGCACTCTCAAGAACCAGGAAGCCCCGCTGATCGTGGCCACCGTCGAATACCTTTTTCCGATATACAAAGAGGCGAACACGTACCCGCATCTCCTGGAGGATATGATCGCAGGCAATCCGGACCTACTCACGCCGGATGTACTTCACGCGGCCTCGTGGAAAATCGTCCAGAGCCGTGTCTCCGAGACGGAGACCCGGGCATTCGACGTCTACAAGGAACACATCAACACACCCCTAAGCTCGAGCAACCTGCGCAAAGTAATCGCCGCAGCTGCAAGCGGCAGAGTGCGGTTCCTGTTTGTTCCGTCTACCGGCGAGCAATGGGGCTTGTTTCAGCCTCCGGAGACAGTACACATCCACGACGAAAAGGAGCCGGGCGACGACGAACTCTTGAATCTGACGGCAATTCTGACCCTACGCCATGGCGGGGAGGTTTATGTCGTTCGAGCCGATGAATTGCGCGAGGGAGCTGAAGTAGCGACTGTGTTCCGGTTCTGATCGGGTCGCGGCGTTCACGTTCGGCGGAAACAGGTCGCAACTCGGAAATCGAAAGATGTGACGAAGCGCACGTGACGAGATATCATCACCCGGTGATATTTCGTCGGGGTTTTCCATTTTGGGATTCATTCTTCGCGATGCAAGTCGCACGTATCATTCTATAAATAAACAAGTTAATGGAATTTTTGGGAAGTAAATGGGATTGGTCCAATCCGTGCAGTTGTGATGTATGACCGGAGCGAAAGTGCTAAGGATCACGCAGGAAGACGACGAAGGTAGGCCATCGTTAAGGCTTGAGGGACGTTTGGAGGGAGCATGGGTGGAAGTGCTCAGAAAAGCCTGGACCGAGTCAGTGGCTCCCACCGACGAACACAAAGTAATGGTGGATCTGGGCTCGGTCAGCTTTGCCGATCGCGAGGGCCGCGCGCTACTGCTCGAAATGCAGAAGAAAGGTGCGGTGCTAGCGAAAGTTTCTGGATTCATGCGGCACATCCTGGCAGCAGGTGACGATTCAGACCGAAAAGGAGACTGAGATGCGTGGACCATACGGAATGGAAGTGGTGGAAGATTGCAGGTCATGCTCGACGCGGAAGAGCGGCTTCTTCTGCCAACTTTCCGCTCCGGCTCTCCAGGCCTTCCACGGCATGAAATTCACAAGCACGTATCCGTCGGGGGCAGTCTTGTTCGTCGAAGGACAGGTTCCGCGCGGCGTGTACATGCTTTGCAAGGGCCGGGTCAAGCTGACCATGAACTCGTCGGATGGGCGTACGATCATTGTCCGAATCTGCGGGCCGGGCGAAATCCTCGGTTTGCACGGCGCGCTATCGGGCGAGCAGTATGAGTTGACGGCCGAAGCGCTTCAGCCCTGCCAGGTCAATTTCGTGCGGCGCGATGACTTTCTCAAGCTGGTGCGAGAGCACGTCGAGGCTTCGGTGTCGGCGCTGCAGCAGATCAGCAACGGTTACCGGGAGATTTGCCAGGAGGTTCGATATCTGGGACTGTCGCGATCGGCCGCCGAAAAGGTCGCGCAGTTCCTGCTGGAATCATCCGCAAATGCACAGGAGACGACTCAGGGAAAGCGTTTCAGTCTGGGCCTGACACATGAGGAGATATCGCAGATCGTCGGCATCTCGCGCGAGACGGTTACCCGGACGATGACGGACTTCAAGAACAAGATGCTCATCACAACGAAAGGTTCCGTCGTCGTGATTCGGGACGAATCGGGTTTGCGAGCGGAGGCAGCCGTGGCCTAGGAAAGTGCGAGACGGCAAGTCTCAGGATGGTGATTTATGGAAACAACGCGCACCTATGAAGTCAGGGCGAAATGCACGAAACCGCGATCGGGCGTGGTCGCCTCCGACACGGTGCCCCGGCCGATTTCCTTCAGCGCTCCGCCGGAATTCCTGGGAGAATCCGGGGTTTGGACACCCGAGCATTTCTTCGTTGCGAGCGTTGTGGCGTGTTACGTGAGTACGTTCTCGGGAATATCTCAGGCTTCGAAGTTCGATTTCGTTTCTCTTGAGGTCGATGCCGAGGGCGTGCTCGAGAAAAGCCCGGACGGTTGGAGATTCACGGAAGTGAAGTTGCGACCGGCGCTCAAGATTGCCAGAGAAGAGGATCGGGAACGAGCCAACCACTTGCTTGAGAAAGCCGAGCGGTCGTGCCTGGTGGCCCGGTCAATTTCGGCCGGCGTGACTCTTGAACCGGCGATCAGTGTGGCACCCGAGAGAGCAGTTCTCGCAACCGTGAATTGAAATGGCCCTATCTTAAGTTCGCTGAGCTCGCGTTCATCGGGTGGACCGAGTCGAGATCGAGATTGAGTTCGAGGACGTTGACCCGGCGCTCGCCGAGAAAGCCTAGCTGACGTCCCTCCGTGTGTTTCGCTACGAGCGCGCGAATCTCCTCTTCGCTCATGCCGCGGTCCTTCGCGACCCGCGGAACCTGAAACTCGGCAGCCGCCGGAGAAATATCGGGATCCAGGCCGGAGCCTGATGTGGTGACGAGATCGACCGGGATTGGCGTGCCGGGATTGGTCGGCTGGAGTTGCTTGACGCTCGTCTCCACACGATCGATCAGGGCCTTGTTCGTGGGCCCGAGATTGGATCCGCCGGAAGACGTGGGATCGTAGCCCGCGGCGCCGGCCGCCGATGGCCGCGAATAGAAATAGCCGGGCGCCGTGAAGGGCTGGCCCATGAGGCGCGAGCCGACAAACACCCCATTCCGTTTGATCAGCTCTCCATTTGCCTGCTTGGGGAAAATCACCTGCGCCAATCCGGTGACGACGAGCGGATAGATGATTCCGAGAAGCACCGTGGTCACCAGAGTGTACAAAATCGAGATCCATAGATTCTTTTTCATGGCCGCCTCACGCCCACCCGATGTGGGTGATGATTAGATCGATCAGCTTAATTCCGATGAAGGGCGCGATGATGCCGCCCACTCCGTAGATCAAGAGATTCCAGCGCAATAGGGCCGAAGCGCCGAGCGGACGATAGCGCACCCCGCGAAGAGCGAGTGGCACGAGCGCGATGATGATTAGCGCGTTGAAAATTACGGCCGAGAGAATCGCGGACTGCGGCGTTTTCAGACCCATGATGTTGAGTACGTTCAATTGCGGGAACGCGCCGGCGAACATTGCGGGGATGATCGCGAAATACTTCGCCACGTCGTTGGCCACGGAAAAGGTGGTGAGGGCGCCGCGCGTGATCAGGAGCTGCTTGCCGATTTCGACGATCTCGATCAGCTTCGTCGGATTCGAATCGAGATCGACCATGTTGCCGGCTTCTTTTGCGGCTTGCGTGCCGGCGTTCATGGCCACGCCCACGTCGGCTTGCGCGAGGGCGGGGGCGTCGTTCGTGCCGTCGCCGGTCATGGCGACGAGCTTGCCTTTTGCCTGTTCGTTGCGGATGAGGGCGAGTTTGTCTTCGGGCTTGGCCTGCGCGAGGAAATCATCGACGCCGGCCTCGCGGGCGATCGCGGCGGCAGTGAGCGGGTTGTCGCCTGTGATCATCACGGTGCGGATGCCCATCGCGCGCAAGTGATCGAAGCGCTCGCGCATCCCGCCCTTGATGATGTCCTTGAGATGGATCGTGCCAAGAATTTTCCGGTCTTCCGCGACGAGAAGCGGCGTGCCGCCGGAATTGGAAATGTTCTTCACGGTTTCTTCCACTTCGGCCGGCACTCGAGGCCCGTTGGTTGAGCAGTGCTGCACGATGGCATCGAAGGCGCCCTTGCGAATTTCGCGGCCATCGAGATCGACGCCCGACATGCGCGTGACCGCCGAGAATGGAATGAAGGTCGCCGCATAGGCCGAAAGCTCGCGGCCGCGCAGATTGTATTTATCCTTAGCCAGAACGACGATTGAGCGCCCTTCAGGCGTTTCGTCGGAAAGGGAGGCGAGCTGAGCCGCGTCGGCAAGTTCCGCCTCGGTGACGTTAGGCGCGGGAACGAATTCCGTGGCGCGGCGATTGCCGAGGGTAATGGTGCCAGTCTTATCCAGCAGCAGGGTATCGACATCGCCGGCCGCTTCCACCGCCCGGCCCGACATTGCCAGCACATTATGCTGGACGACACGGTCCATGCCGGCAATGCCGATGGCCGAGAGGAGGCCGCCGATCGTCGTGGGGATCAGGCAGACGAGGAGTGAAATGAGAACGAAAATCGATTGAGGCGCGCCGCTGTAGATCGCCATGGGCTGCAGCGTGACGACGGCGAGGAGGAAGATGATCGTCAGGCCGGCCAACAGAATATTGAGCGCGATTTCGTTCGGAGTTTTCTGGCGCTCCGCTCCTTCGACGAGCTTGATCATGCGATCGAGGAACGTCTCGCCCGGGTTCGACATGATCTTGACGATGATTTCGTCCGAGAGGACGCGCGTGCCGCCGGTGACGGCCGAGCGGTCGCCGCCGGATTCGCGGATGACGGGAGCAGATTCGCCGGTGATGGCGGATTCGTCGACCGAAGCGACGCCTTCGACGACCTCGCCGTCGCCGGGAATGAACTCGCCCGCTGCGACTTTCACAAGGTCACCGGCGCGAAGCTTGGAGCCGGACACTTCTTCGATCTCGCCGCCAGTCTTGATACGATTCGCTGCGGTTTCGGAGCGAGCCTTGCGCAGCGTGTCGGCTTGCGCTTTGCCGCGGCCTTCGGCCATCGCTTCAGCGAAGTTCGCAAAAAGAACGGTGAACCACAGCCACAGAGTGATCTGCAACTCGAAGCCGAAGCCAGAAAGGTGTTGAATGCGATCGCGCACCAGGTCGTAGGAGGTGATCACGGCTCCGATTTCGACGACGAGCATCACCGGATTCTTCATCAGCGTGCGCGGGTCGAGCTTGATCAAGGAGTCGCGCACCGCGCCGCCGACGATGGCCCAGGTCCAAAGCGATTTTCTTGTTTCTCGCGTGTTCATAGTTGGCCTCAGAAAACCTTCCCGGCGTGCATCAGCAGGTGCTCGAGAATCGGACCCAGGCTGAGCGCGGGGAAAAATGTAAGTGCGCTGACGATCAGAATCACGGATACCAGCAGGAACGTGAAAAGCGGGGTGGTCACGGGAAACGTGCCCGCGGATTCCGGCACGATCTTCTTTCGCGCGAGATTGCCGGCCAAGGCGAGCACCGGAATCACCATGAAGAAGCGTCCGAAGAGCATGTCGAAGGCGCCGCTGATGTTGAACCAGGGCGTATTCCCGTTCAGCCCAGCGAACGCAGAGCCATTGTTGCCGGCCTGCGACGTGTAGGAATACAGAATCTGCGAGAGGCCGTGCGGGCCTGGATTCGTGATGGATGACGTGCCAAATGGGGAGACGATTGCGATCGCGGTGAAGCCCAAGACCAGCAGGCAGAAAATCAATACGGTGATCATCGCCATCTTCACATCGTAGGATTCGATCTTTTTGCCGAGATATTCGGGCGTTCGGCCCACCATCAACCCCGCAATGAAGACCGATATGACGATGAAGACGACGATGCCATAGAGCCCCGCTCCGACGCCCCCGAAGATCACCTCGCCGATCATGATGTTCACGAGCGGGACCATTCCTCCCAGCGGCGTGAACGAGTCGTGCATGCCGTTGACCGCGCCGCAGCTCGCGTCGGTGGTCGTGGTCGCAAAGAGCGCGGTGGACGCAATCCCGAAGCGCACTTCTTTGCCTTCCATATTGCCGCCCGACTGCATAGCGCTGACGTGCTGGTCGACGCCATGGAATAACGGATTGCCGCGAGCCTCCATCGAATACGCGACAGTGACGCCGGCGAAACACAAAATCGCCATCGCCGCCCAGACCGCCCAACCGTGCTTCTGGGAGCCCGTCATGCGGCCCAGGGTGTAAGTGAGGCCAGCGCCGAGCGAGAGCATCATCACAATCTGCATGAAATCGGTGAGCGGTGTCGGATTCTCGAACGGGTCGGAACTGTTCGCGTTGAGGAAGCCACCGCCGTTCGTTCCAAAGATCTTGATCGCTTCCTGAGAAGCGATCGGCCCCTGGGCAATTACCTGATCTGTGACCGTTTGGGTCGTTGTTTTGCCGTCGGGTCCCGTTGTTTGGATGGTCTGGGGATTCAGAAGCTTTGCCGTGTCGTATGGCCGCAAATTCTGAACCATGCCTTGCGAGACGAACACGAGGGCGATCACGAGAGACGCGGGCAGCAGAACCCACAACATGCAGCGCGTAAAGTCGACCCAGAAATTGCCGATGGTCTTCGATTCTTTCCGTGCGATGCCGCGGATTACCGCAATCGCCAAGGCGATGCCGACGCCTGCGGAAGCGAAGTTGTGGTACGCGAGGCCGGCCATCTGCGTGAAATAGCTCATCGTCGACTCGCCGCCGTAGTTCTGCCAGTTGGTGTTGGTGGTGAACGAAGCAGCGGTGTTGAACGCCAGGTCAGGCCCGACGTTGGCGAGATGTTGCGGGTTCCAGGGCATGAACTTGAGGCCCTGAACGCGCTCGATCAGGTAGAGCACGAGCATGCTGACGACACTGAAGAGCAGCATGGAGATTGCGTATTCTTTCCAATCCATCTCGCGCGTGTCGTCGATTCCGCAACAGCGGTAAATGAGACGCTCGATTGGCCGAAGCACGGGATCGAGAAACGTTTTCTCGCCCGAGAACACGCGCGTCATAAACACGCCGAGCGGCTTCGTCACGGCCAACAAAACCGCAAAGAACAACAAAATCTGAAACCAGCCATTTGCAGTCATTGTCGTTAGAACCTCTCAGGCCAGAGCAGGGCCACCAACAGATAGCCGCCGGTCAGAATACTAATCGCCAAAAGGACGATGTTACCGAGCATGTCTTGTCACTCCCTTATTTCAGGCGGTCGCAGGCCCATACGTAGCCGACCGCGACCGCGAAAAACAGAACCGTGCAAATTACAAAAGTGATGTCTCGCATCGTATTGCTCCTATGCTACGTCGCGATTGGCCATGCCGTTCGCGGGCAGCACGGTGACCTTGGATCTGGCGCCAGAGTCCGAGTATCTGGATTCCGGCATGCCCCGGAACGGCATTACGAGAGCTGCGCCTCGGTTGCGTTGAGACCTTAGGAGGCTGATCTCGCGTCCGAATTGCGCCAGGGCATAGCCGTAAAACACGCACGCCCCTCCGAGCACGATTATGACGAAGGCTGCCATTTCCTCATCTCCTTAGCTGTGACGACGGACACCGAGATGACCTTGTTCCCCGGCGTTCGACGAAGCCAAGGATACGGCGGCGGCGTAAGGAAGGAATAAGCCGCGCATAATGATTTCGTAATACTTGCTATGAGATTGATGCGGATGGTTTTAGCGTGAAAAAAGAATGCGGAAATAAACGGAAGAAAGGTGCGTCAGCTCGCGCGGCGGGTCGCGCTTCTGCGCGAATGCGCGCGAGCGTTGACGCGCGGCTTCTGTGCGCTGGCAGCCCGCTCGAGGCTCTTTTTCAGGGCTGTCATCATGTCGATCACAGGTGCGCGGCGCGGCTGCGAAACTTCAGCGGCCGTCTCGTGACCTTTCCGCTTCGCTTCGATGAGGGCGTGCAGGCGCTCCTGGAATTCGTCGTGATATTTCTGGATGTGGAATTCCTCGGACAGGTTTTCAACGAGTTGTTCGGCGAGTTTTACTTCCTTCGGGCTCAGCTTCACGCCGTCTGTCTTTCCGTAGCCCGGGACTTCGCGAACTTCGTTGGCGTAATACATGGTGTGGAGTGCGAGGCCGCGGTCGTAGGGGCGGATGAAGGCGGTGTATTCGCGCTGGTGAATGGTGATCTTTGCAATGGCGACGCGCTTTTTATCTTCGAGCGCGTTCAGGAGAAGCTGGTATGCCTTGCGTCCTTGTTCTTCGGGAACGAGGAAATACGAGGAATCGAAAAAAAGCGGGTCGATCTCGGAACTCTTTGCGAACGCGAGGACGTCCATCGAGCGTGCCGATTGAGGCTCAATCTTCTTGATTTCCTCGGGCTCGATCAGCGCATACTTTCCTTCCTCGTATTCAAAGCCTTTCACAACCTCCGACTTGTCGACGGGGCGGTTGCACGTGGGGCAAAACAGGGGCTGGCGCAGACGCGTGTGGCATTGACGATGCAGCTGGTGCAATTCGAAACGGGATCGCCGAGCGGCGGCATAGAGCCGCACGGGAATCGTGATCAGTCCGAAAGAGATGAAGCCTTTCCACGCGGCAGCCGCCATGGGTGCACCTCCCGCCCGCTCAATGCGGCGATTATAGCAAAGCGATCGTTGAGAGGCGTTTTTCGACTGGCGCGATGGCTGCAACTCCCTAATAATCCTGGCCATGGCCCTTCAGGAATATCGACGGAAACGGCAATTCGACGCGACGCCCGAGCCGCGCGGCGAGGATCGCGCGAGCCACGGAAACAGGTTCGTGGTGCAGGAACATCACGCCACGCGCCTTCACTATGATTTTCGGCTTGAGGTCGATGGCGTCCTGAAATCCTGGGCGGTGCCGAAGGGGCCGTCGCTCGATCCTTCGGACAAGCGGTTGGCGGTTCAGACCGAGGACCACCCGCTCGAATACGCAAAATTTGAAGGCACCATCCCGGCGGGGAACTATGGAGCGGGCGAAGTGATCGTGTGGGATGAAGGGACGTACGAGCCCGAAGGCGCATTGCCCGCCGACAAGCAGCTTGAAAAGGGCGAACTGAAATTCACGCTGCACGGTCAGAAACTCAAAGGGAGCTTCGTGCTGGTGAAACTGCGGTGGAGCAAATCCGGAAAGCCCGGCAAGGATTGGTTGCTCATCAAACATCGCGACGCCGCTTCGGAAGAGGGTTGGAATATCAGCGAGCATTCCGAATCCGTGGTGTCGGGGCGAAGTATTCATCACCGCGAGAAGGATTCGCCAGCCGCCGGACACGCGCGCGGAAAGCAGAGCGCGCCGCAGAAAATCGAGTTTCCATCGGGCGCGAAGAAAGCGCCGATGCCCGAGCATGTTGTTCCGGCTCTCGCGACGCTTGCCGAAAAGCCGTTCTCGAATCCCGAATGGCTCTTCGAAATCAAATGGGACGGCGTGCGGACGCTCGCGCGTGTGCAGGATCGTCAACTGAACCTGTGGTCGCGGTCGCAGCGAGAAATGACGCGCGAGTATCCCGAAATGGCCGTCCTGCCGAATTATGTGAACGGGCACGATGTGTGGCTCGACGGTGAAATCGTCACACTCGATAAGGATGGGCGCAGCGATTTTCAGCAGCTGCAGCAACGTTTCTCGGTGCAGTCACCCAGCGCAGAGCTGATGCGCAAGGTGCCCGTCGTCTACTACGCATTCGATATTCTGTATTGCGACGGCCACGATCTCCGCAAAGTGCCGCTGATCGAACGTAAGAAACTCCTGAAGCGGATTCTCGATACGGATTCGCTGATTCGGTATTCGGATCACGAGGTGGAGAAGGGGCAGGAGCTTTACGAGCTTGCCCGCGAACGAGGGCTCGAAGGCATCGTCGGCAAGCAGTTGCATAGCGCCTACCCGGAAGGACGCACGAAATCGTGGCTGAAATTCAAATTCGACAAGGAACTCGACGCCGTAGTGGGAGGCTGGACCGATCCGAGAAAATCGCGCGAGCATTTCGGGGCGCTTTTGGTCGGGTTGTACGAAGGCAAGAAGCTCGAATTCATTGGCGGGGTAGGGACGGGATTTTCGGTTGCGCTGCAGGCAAGCTTGGCCGAGCGGCTTCGCGAGCTTCGCGTGGCGGATTGCCCGTTCGCGGAAGAGCCGGACACAAGCGAAATGGCTCACTGGGTGAAGCCCGAACTGGTTGTGAGGGTTATATACGGAGGGTGGACGGGAGACCGGCATCTGCGCCAGCCCAGATTTGCGGGCATGCTCGAAGATCGCGATCCGCGGGAGTGCACCTTTGAGAAGGAGATGCGAATCGAAAAGGGTGTGGAGGCGCATCAAAGCGGCGGCCGCAAGCATTCCGCGAAACCAGCGGCACGTGTGCCCGCCCGCCCGTCGACTGCCCCGGTTCTCGCTGAAAGGGAACTTGCGAAGGAGCTTGACGCCGGCGCTCGAGAGGATGTTTTCGCGAAGGTCAGCGGGCAGACGCTGCACTTCACGAATCTCAACAAGGTTTACTTTCCGCAGGATGGCTACACAAAACGCGATTTGCTCGCCCACTATCTGCACGTGGCGCCGTTTATTCTTCCATTTTTGAAGGACAGGCCGCTCGTCCTGAGGCGCTATCCGAATGGGATCGAGGGCGACGCGTTTTTTCAGAAGGACGCAGGCAAGGACGTGCCCGATTGGATTCAAACTGCCGCGATCACGTCGGAGACCAAGGGCTCGAAGATTCACTATTTTCTGGCAAACGATCTGCCTTCGCTGCTCTACCTGACGAATCTCGGTTGCATCGATCACAATCCCTGGTCCAGCCGATACGACGATCAGGAGCATCCCGACTACATTTTTTTCGATCTCGACCCGTCCGCGGGCGCTGACTTTGCCTCTGTGGTCAAGCTGGCTCGCGCGCTGACGGAACGGCTCGAAACGCTGGGGCTGAAGGTTTTCGTAAAGACGTCGGGCGCGACGGGGCTGCACATTTTCATTCCGATCCGGCTGCATTACAGCTACGAGCAAGTGCGGCAGTTCGTGGAACTCGTTGCCACGTGGACCGCGCGCGATTATCCCGATCTGATCACGACGGAGCGCAGTCTGAGCAAACGCCCTCAACACAGCATCTACGTCGACGCACATCAGAACTCGCGCGGACAATCGCTGGCGTCGGTCTATTCGGTGAGGGCGTTTCCGCACGCGCCGGTTTCGGCACCGGTGTCGCTGCGCGAATTGAATTCGAAGCTTCGAGAGGATACTTGGAACATCAAGTCGATGCCGGGGCGCATCAAGAAGATCGGTGATTTGTGGGCCCGGTTTTGGAAGGAACGCCAAAGGATCGAATGCGCGGTGGAAATGCTCGAGAAGAAATTCTGATCGCGGTTTCACTCGGGCTGAACGTGCGGAACCGGGGCTGTGTTGATGGCGGCCGAGATGAGCGCGAAACCGGCGCCGCATATCAGCGCGACGTCTACGCTGCGAAGCGTTACTTCGCCATGCGCGACGACTCCAAAAACAACAGCGACCACAGAGACCCCGACTGACTGTCCCACGATGCGGGACATGGTCGCGATGCCTCCCGCGCCGCCGCTTCTTTCCTTTGGAGCGCTGGCGACCATCGCGCGGCTGTTGGGCGCGCCGAAGAACCCAAAACCCGCGCCACCCAGAGCCGCTCGCCAAACAATCTCGAAGGTTGTCGGATGCGCCGGCGCAAATGCCAGCAGCAACATTCCCGCGCACATGCCGAGCATTCCCGAAGTCCCGAGTATTCGCAGCGGATGGCGATCGGCGAGCCTTCCCGAAAAATGCGACATCACGCCGGCCGCAATCGGCCAGGGTGTGAGCAGCAATCCCGCTTTCACCTGCGAAATGCCCAGCGCGTCCACGAAATAAAACGGCAATGCGACGAACGCGAGCCCTTGCGCCATGAAGGCGCACACCGACCCGATCGCCGCGAGCGCAAAAATCGGCCGCTCGAACAGGTCGACCGCAAGCATCGGAACCCGAAGCGAAAGTTGGCGCCGAACCAGCAGCGTCCCGAAAGCAACGGCGACGAGGAGTTCGCCGACTGCGATCCAACGGTAGTTCGGCTCGCCGATGCCGTCGATTCCGGTGATCAGGAGTATCACCGTCATCGCGTTCAAGACGGCGCTCCGCAGATCCCACCGGTGACGAGTTCCCGTGGCCGGTGCGAGCGTCTTTTCCGAAAGGCTCAGCGCCAAGAGGCCGAAGGGAATGTTGATCGCGAAGAGCCAGTGCCACGAAGCGATGGCGAGGATGCCGGAAGCAATGCTTGGCCCGGCTGCTGCCGAGGAAAAGACAACCATTCCGCTTAATCCGACAGCTCTGCCGAGCAAAGCGCGGGGATATGTGTAACGCATCACAGCGGCCGAAACGCTCCACATGCAGGCGGCGCCAACGCCCTGGAAAACTCGCGCGAGAACCAGCTCTTCGAGAGAGCGGGGCAGCGAGCATCCCAAAGACGCCAGCGTGAAGAGCACGAGACCCGCCTGGTAGACGCGTTTGTAGCCGATGATGTCCGCGAGCGAGGACATCGGCACCACGCAGATCGACACAGCGAGCAGAAACGCGTTTACAACCCAGATCGAGACTTCCGGCTTCGCGTGCAGCTGAACGGCGATGCTCGGCAGGGCGGTGTTGGCGATGTTGCCGTCGAGGACGGACATCGCCAGGCCGATGCAGTACGTGAGCATGGCCATGCGGCGCTGCGGAGCGGGCAGGCCGTCGGTCGCCGCCATGCTATTGAGAAGTTCGCTGCTTATGTCGACTTCGGACATTTCCTCAGATCGACTCTGATTTTCCCATACCGCACAATCATGCGCACACTTGGCGCGTCGTATCCAATTCGGAATTCCGCCGGGTATCCCAAGGATCCGCGAATGATCAAGTTCCTCGCTCGCGAATCAGCCGGATCGCATCGGGCAAGAGAGAATCGTTCGCGCGGCCGGGACCCGAGCCGGCCGAGGATACCTCTTCCGGTTCGGATCCTCCCTCGCCGGGAGCGAGGAAGAGATTTTCTTCGAGGCCATGCTGCTTGGTATACAGATCGAAGTAGCGTCCGCCGGCGGCATAGAGGGATTGGTGGGTGCCGCGCTCGATCACGCGGCCGCCTTCGACGACGAGAATTTGATTGGCGCGCCGGATTGTGGAAAGCCGGTGGGCGATCACGAACGTCGTTCGCCCGCGCATCAGGTAGCGGAGGCCCTCCTGGATCAGCGCCTCGGATTCTGAATCGAGGCTCGAAGTCGCTTCGTCAAGAATCAAGATGCGCGGGTCAGCCAAAATTGCGCGGGCGATCGAGACGCGCTGCTTTTGTCCGCCGGAGAGTTTTACGCCGCGCTCGCCTACGACCGTGTCGTACGTCTTCTCGAATGTTTCCGCAAACTCGTCGACGCGCGCGATGCGGCACGCTGCGAGGATCTCGCTCTCGCTGGCGTCCGGGCGCGCAAAGGCGACGTTTTCGCGAATCGAACCGTCGAAGAGGAACGTTTCCTGCAGGACCACGCCGAGCTGCGTGCGGTAGGAATCGAGTTTCACCCGGGCGAGGTCGATGCCATCCACGAGCACGCGGCCCGACGTCGGCACGTAGAAGGCGGCGATCAGGCCGATGATCGTCGATTTGCCGGCGCCCGAGGGGCCGACGAACGCCGTCAAGATATCCGGAGCGGATTCGAAGGAAACATCGTAGAGCACCTGTTTGCCTGTTTCGTAGGCGAAATTGACGTTGTCGAAAACGATGCGCCCGTCGACGCGGTCGAGCCGCACCGTGCGCGCGGGATCGGCGTCTTCGATGCCTTCGTTCAGAACTTCGCGGGTGCGCTCGAGGCCAGCCAGCGCCTCGTTCATCTGGGGCCCGATGGACGCAATCTGCGCGACCGGCGCAATCAGCATGGCGAGAAAAGCCATATACGAGATCAACAGGCCGGTCGTCATCGTGCCGGCCAGAATATGTCGAGCACCGAGGAACATCATCGTTGCTGTTACGACACCCATTAAAGCTGTGGCGGAAAAGCTCATGAGGGAAGTCGCGGTCAGCGTCTGCAGCACATTGTCGAGCAGGCGCTGCACACCAGCCTGAAACACCTTTTCCTCGCGATCCTCGGCCCGATAGCCCTTCACCACGCGCACTCCGCCAAGCGACTCGGTAAGCCTACCGGTGACTTCGGCGTTGATTTTGGGTCGCGCGCGATACATCGGGCGAATTTTCTTGAGCGCCTGACTCAGCCCAAATCCGAAAGCTAGCACGGCCACGAAAGCGGCCGCCGTCATGGAAACGCTCACATGCAGCAGGTATACGAGCGCCAAGACAGCCGTCATGATTCCGCCGACAAAATCGATGAGTCCGGTGCCGATCAGATTCCGAATCCCTTCGACGTCGCTCATGATCCGCGATACGAGCACGCCGGTCTTATTCGCGTCGTAGTACGCCACCGGAAGCCGCCCGATATGCGCCTGCACCTTGACCCGCAATTCCGTGATCATGCGCTGCGATGATTTCGAGAGAAGCTGGGTCAGCGAATAGGAGGTGAGACCCTGGATGATCGTGGCGCCAAGGACGATGCCCACGAGCGGCTCCAGGAGCCACGCCTGGTGTTTGCCGATGACGTTGTCGAAGAGGTACTTGAGCGAGCCCGGAGCCACGAGGCCGGCCAGGCGATTGATCAGCATGAGCAGGAAGCCGACGGCGAGGATCGCGCGGCGCGGTTTGATGAGCGCCCACACGTCGGGCAGCAGCTTCCATGCGGCTTTCTTGCCTTGTTTGGATTGTGCAGCCGACTCTCCGCCGGCAGGGCCGAGCCTGCCCGAGCGGGTCCGCTCGCCCGATCCGCCGCCAATGCGAGATGGTCCGAAAGTGGGCATATTAGGCATTCACGTCGATCACGGTGCGCCCGCGAATCTTGCCGGCGAGGATCGCCTCGCCGAGCTCGCGGATTTTTTCGAGTGGCTCCACCTGAGTCATGCGATCGAGCAAGCGCATCGGGAGATCACGCGCGATGCGATCCCAGATTTCGCGGCGCCGCGCATTCGGAACATTCACGGAGTTAGTGCCGAGCAGGTTCACTCCGCGCAGAATGAATGGGAAAACGCTGGACGTAAAGCTCGCACCCCCGGCGAGGCCGCACGAGACAATGCTGCCGTCTGTAGCCGTCGAGCGCAATAGACCGGCGAGGGTGTCGCCACCGACGTTGTCGATCCCGCCGGCCCAACGCTCGGAATCGAGCGAACGTTTGGACGGCGCGGCCAGTGTGGCCCGATCCAAAATCGCGCTGGCGCCAAGTTCGGCGAGATACTCATGCAGCTGCATGCGCCCGGTCGACGCGGCCACTTTGTAGCCGAGGTGCGCCAGGATCGCGATCGCAATGCTGCCTACGCCGCCTGCTGCTCCAGTCACCACCACTTCGCGCCCGCTGGGCTTCACGCCATGTTGCTCGAGCGCCATCACGCTTTGCATCGCCGTGAATCCCGCCGTGCCGACGGCCATTGCTTGCTTCAATGTGATGCCATCGGGCAGAGGAACGATAAATTCTGCGCTGATTCGGGCGAACTGCGCGTAGCCTCCCCAAAACGTCTCGGAAGTGCCGCAGCCTGTGACTACGACTTGATCGCCCGGCTTGAACGGCGAAGCGCTCGACTCCTCGACGACCCCGGCGAAATCGACTCCCGGCACCATGGGATAAACGCGGATCACTCCCGGCTTGCCCGTGACCGCCAGCCCATCTTTGTAATTGAGGCTCGAATAGGCGACGCGCACGAGCACGTCACCCGCGGGGAGCGCGCTGCGGTCGACTTGCTGCAACGATCCCGCTAACGCGCCGTTGTTCTGCGTCACGAGGAAAGCTTTGAAAGTTGTCACGTCCGCACCCAAGAGCATCTGATGCGATTCTACATGCGCGGTTTCGGAATGACTACGGCCGGGATTCGCTGATTTGCAGCGCGGAAATTCACATTGCAGGGATACCGATACCTCGCTGCTGGTACGGCGCTTCAGACTCGCGGGCGCATGTCGCTGGACGTGCCGCCCGCGGCAGGGACGTAACACTTGAGCGTGTAGTCCATTACCATGCGGTCGGCGTTGAACCTCCAGCCGAGCGTGCGGATGGTTCGTTTCATGCGCTTGATCCAGCCGCGGGGCAGACCATCGCGGTCGCGCTGATAGTAGAGAGGGATCACTTCCTCGCGCAGGACGCGATACAGCTCCTGTCCATCGCGCGAATCGTGGACGCTCATGTCCGAATGCGTCCTACCGGTTCCGATCGCGAAACCATTAAGGCCGTCGTATGCTTCGGCCCACCACCCGTCGAGCACCGAGAGGTTCAGGCCCCCGTTAAGAACCACCTTTTGCCCGCTGGTGCCGGATGCCTCGAGTGGCCGCCGCGGATTGTTGAGCCATACATCGACGCCCTGCACGAATTGGCGGCCCACGTTGATGTCGTAGTCTTCGACGAAGACGAACTTGTCGGCAAAAACCGAATTGCGCATCAATTGAGCCACCTGTTGCAGGACGCGCTTTCCGGGTTCGTCGAGCGGGTGCGCCTTGCCCGCGAAAACAAACTGCACCGGACGCTTCGGATCGTTCACCATGGAAGCGAGCAGTTCGATATCGGCCAGGATCAGATTGGCCCTCTTGTAGGTCGCAAAGCGGCGGGCAAATCCGATTGTGAGCGCGTCCGGGCTCAGAACCCGCGACAGCGCTCGCAGCACCTCGGGAGGTTCGTTCCGCCGATCCGCTTGCTGGAGGGCCCGGCGCCGGACAAACTGCAGAAGCTCCGACTTCAGGCTCAGATGTGTTTCCCACAGTTCGCCGTCATCTACGTTTTCGATCCGTTCCCAGATTTTCGCTTCGCTGCTGTGCTCGTGCCAGCCGGGCCCCAAGTGACGCTCGTAGAGGCGGAACATCTGTGGCGCGAGCCACGTCGGCACGTGAACACCATTCGTGATGTGCCCGATCGGAACCGCTTCCTCCGACCTTCCAGGATACAACCCGGTCCACATCTGCCGGGACACCTCGCCGTGGAGCGCCGAGACGGCATTGGCGCGGCGCGAGAGCTTCAGGCCGAGGACCGTCATGCAGAAGTCCTCCTCGTGGTCATACGGGTTCACGCGCCCGATTTCGAGGAACTGATCCTGCGAGAGGCCCAACAGTTCCCGCAACGGGCCAAGATGCTCCTCGATGAGTCGCGGATTGAATCGATCGTGGCCCGCGGGCACGGGTGTATGCGTCGTGAAGACCACTTCGCGGGAGACGCGCGGCGCGGCCTTTTCAAAGGGCAAGCCCTCGTCCAACATGCGGTTGCGAATTGCTTCGAGGACAACGAACGCGCTGTGCCCTTCGTTCAAATGCAGCACCCCGGGGGTAATTCCCAGAGCTTTCAGTGCGCGGAATCCGCCGACGCCGAGCAGCAGTTCCTGGCGGATACGGATACGCAGGTCCCCGCCATAGAGGCGCGAGGTGAGCTCGCGATCTTCGGGCGCATTTCCTTCAACGTTGGAATCGAGAAGAAACAGATCGCAGCGCCCGACCTGGACGCGCCAGACCTTGGCATAGATGGACCCGGTGCGCGTTTCGATTTGGACCATCACGGGCTCGCCGTTGGTTCCGATGGCCCGGGTCATGGGCAGTTGATTTACGTCGGTTTCGAGGTACTCTTCCTCCTGCCAGCCGTCGGCGTTGAGGCGCTGCCGGAAATATCCCTGCCCATAGAAAAGGCCGATTCCGACAAGTGGGATATCGAGGTCGGAAGCGCTCTTGATGTGATCGCCCGCCAGGACGCCGAGGCCGCCCGAATAGATGGGGAGCGATTCGTGCAGGCCGAATTCCGCCGAGAAATAGGCTACCGGATGAGGCCGCAGGACGCTCGCGTGGCGCGTACCCCATGTTCTGTCTCTTACCAGATATTCTCGCTCGCGGCGATAGGCGGAGTTGATCCGGCTGTGCAGCACGAGCTCCGCGGCGCGCTGCTCGAGCTTTCGGAGAGGCATCTCCGAAAGGAGGGAAATCGGGTTGTGATTGAGCCGGCTCCATGCTGCGGGATCGAGATCGAGGAAGAGGTTCGTCGAGTCCTGATCCCAACTCCACCAGAGGTTGCGAGCCAGCGACCAAAGCCGCTCCTGCGTCGGCGCGATGAAGCGGTCGAGCGTGCGGGCCTCGCTCACTACAGGAGCCACCTGGGCAGCCGCCTCACTTAGCATTCGGATTTCGTCTTCGCGAAACACTCGCGGCTCGATGGTCTGCACGACCAGAACGCCCTGGAGGACACCCCGGTCGCTCAGTGGGACGCCAAGGAACGATTGATAGCGGTCTTCTCCGGCTTCATTGAAATACTTAAAGCGCGGGTGATTCTGCGCTCGTTCGACGGCCACCGGACGCACCTGCTCCGCGACTAGCCCGGCGAGGCCCTCATGGACGGTCATTCGCAGAGTGCCAATACACTTGGGCCGCAGTCCAACCGTCGCCGCCAGCACCAAGTTGTTCCGGTCGGGCTCCAGCAGGTAGACGGAACAAACGTCCGCATTGAAGCGCTTGGCGATCAGCGCGACCACGTTCATCAATGTCTCGGCCGCCTTGCCGCCCTCCGCGGCGAGATTGGCAATTTCCTCGAGGGTTAGAATGTGACTGGCGTCGCGCTCTTGCGCAGTCGGGCTCATGGTCTCCGTTCCGTCGTCATCTTGAAGCGCTTTGGCTGTTTTCGGTATCGGTGTCATGGCGTCCGGCCGCCCGTGCGCTAGCCAGAACGGGCCAGCGGAGCGCGCCCGGCGAAAACTCTAGACGTCTCGCGAGCGCCGCGTCCAATCCAAATTCTCGATTGCGCGCATCAGCGCCTGCTGAGAAGAAGCTCATTATCAACAATCCCACGCGCTTAGCGTAGCCTCCCGATAACTCTTGAATTTTAGTCAATTTCCGCGGGTCTTGCCGCACGGTTCTTCGATCATCGCGACCTAGTTGACACGACGCACAACGCAACCGCCACTTTTCCGGTTTGGCGCTACTTGGACGTGGACGAAAGCTGGAAAACGACAGAGACGTATTCCTGCGATTCAACCGGCTTTCCATCGAGGAGGCTCGGGGTATAGCGCCACTGGCGGACCGCGCTTCGTGCCGCTTCAACCAGCAGCCCGGATCCACTGACGGCGACCACGCTGCGCACGGCGCCGGTGACTCCAATCGTTACCTGAAGTTTGACGGTGCCCTGAACGTTTTGCTCTCTCGCGAGTTCAGGATAGACGGGATCGACGTGGTAGATCAGCGCGCCTCGCTGCAGTCCGCCGGCCGGAGGGGCCGTTCGCTGATCTGGTTTCGGCGCCGGTGGGACTAAATCGCGCGGATCCGGCGACGCGGATGGAATCGGGGTGCTTGCGGAGTTGCTGGAAGCCGCCACTTCCGGAGGGTTCGGTTGTTGCGAGGCGTCGTTTCCGGCTGCAGGTGCTTGGATATCGGGCGCCGCTGCTGAAGGATCAAATGCCGGCCATTCCACCGGTGCTGCCTGGCTGTGAGAATTCGCCTGGTTGGTGCTCGCAGTCGGACTGAACGGAATCGTCCACCGTTGATTGTGGATGTCCACGATCTCGATATCCGAGATTGGTGGGACGGCACCGGATGAAACCGGCGCGGGAGTCGCCCGGGACGTCTTTGTCGGCGAGGCCGCTCCTTGAGGGTTGTCCCACAGGCCATCGAATGTTCCACGTCCCGCGATCCATCCCGCGACGAGCGAGATGATCGCGAGTAGCGCCACAAGCCCAGCAATATTCCACGCATGGTCGGGCCGCTTTGCCTCGGGCGAAATGCTCTTTGCCGGCTGAGCGTTTACTTGAAGCGCCGGCATTTGCACGAACAGTTGCGAGGTGGGCGCGGGAGGGATTGCCAACGCCGGTGTCGACACCGGATCGACGGGCGGAGTGGTTTTTGTCGAGCCGATCGTATCTCGCTCCATCCCAATCGAACTGGCCTCGCGGACCAGTTCGCGAGGCTGGCCAGGAGTTTGGTAGTCGACCTGGCCAGCGATTTTGCTGTCGACTTGGTCATGAGCGTGATTGTAGGCCGCGGCCCGTTCTTGAGGCTCGCCGGGTTCGGCGTCGGGTGCCCCGGCCGCCAGCCACGCCTGAATGTGCAAGCGAGTTTCTTCCGGAAGATCAACGAACTGCAAGCCGGCCACTTTCCGCGATTCGCTGGCCCATACGACGCGAGCGCTCGTTTCGAGCCACTCTTTGGATTGCGACAACTGAAAGCGCATCTTCGGGAGCGATTCTTCCATCAGACTCATCACGGCTTGCACCGAGAGTCCGCCCTCACTGGCGTTCAGAACGATCCCGCCGTTCCCTTCGTCGAGTTCCACGTAGGCGAGCGTCCGCACCGACTGACGCGAATGTGTGCGGCGGTCGGGGGCCGGAAGTCCTTCGTCGATGTGTTCGAAAGCGCCGGACATGCGTGAGCATCCTTAAGTAAAGTGTCGCGGGAGGGGGACCGCAACACCTCAGTACCGCGAATTTTGCACGATTGTAAGCCAGCCGCCCCACCGCCGCAAAGCGCCGCGTGCGGCGGATGCTCCGCCAGACCGTTCCGTCAAGGGGCTGACGAAGACGCGTGAATTTCCGGCCATGCGGCAGGGAAGTCGATCTCGTATCGATTCGTCTGATCGAACAGCACAAAGCCGGCAACACCGTGTGATGTCGCCGGTCACGAGTTGATTGAACTGGCGCTCCGCGTAAGCCCCGCTCTGACCGGGCCAATTGAAAAGATGGCTCACTTTAAGGGCGATTCTAGTGCGATTTCGCGCCGGGACGAAAGCCGCTGAGTCCAGGGTGATTGGTTCGTCGGCGCTGAGCGTTCCACCAGGTTTCAGGCGGCTCATGACCACGATGTTGGGTCCCTTGACGAGGTGATAGTCGGTATCGGTCTTGTTGTCGAGATCGTACAGGAAAGTCACCGCCGCGTGCGTCGGATCGATTTCCTGCACACGAATGCCTGCAGGGGTGCCCTCGATGGCCTGCGAATTCCAGGGCGGAGTTTGCTTGGCAGGTGTGGCGTGGCGCCCGAACCTCGCGGCCACGAGCGCCAGCGAGAGCAGAAAGGCACACGCGGCCAAGCCAGTCACCGCTATTTTTTTCCACGAGGGCGTCATCGAAACTGAATCTATCACACCGACGGGTGTTTTGCGCGATGCCGAGGCAGCTTAGCCAGCCACGCCGTATAATCCCATCTGCGGATTTTTGTCGCGCATGCGCCGAAAATCCTGGTGTAATCTACGCCCATGAGCGAAAAGATCAGGAAAAGCGATGCGGAATGGCGGTCGGAATTAACAGACGAGCAGTATTACGTCACGCGGAGGAAGGGAACAGAGCCGCCCGGCACGGGAGAATACGAAGACACGGAAACGGAGGGCACCTACGTTTGCGTCTGCTGCGGCCAGCGACTTTTCAGTTCGGATGCAAAGTACCACTCGGGCTCCGGCTGGCCGAGTTACTGGCAGCCGATTACAGCTGAGAGCGTGGAGATGGAGCGCGACGCGAGCCACGGCATGGTGCGCACCGAAGTGATGTGCAGCCGCTGCGACGCACATCTCGGACACGTCTTCGAAGACGGCCCTCAGCCCACGGGGCTAAGATTCTGCATCAACTCAGCTGCGCTGCGGCTCGAACCCGACGAATCCAAGTAGCACGGGCTAGTGATCCAGCAGGAAGATCTGCGGGTCCGCGTTGCCAGGGTCAGCCGAAATCGCACGAGAACTGGCCGGCGAGACCACATACAGAATGAGGTTCGTCGGCAGCCCAGTGGGCGCGTTCGTCGTCACGGGACTTCGGCCGGCCACGGTCAGAGCGTTGATCAGAGCGCTGAACAATTGACCGAGGTAGGCCGGTTTGCCGGGTGGAACGACCGCGTCTACAGATCCCGGGCCCGTACTCGTGATATCTCCCGCGCCGTCCGCAGTCACTTGCCCCACGACGTTCGGCACATTTGTCTCCCCAGGGAAAGGGGCGGTGAGCGTATATCCGCCGACCATGGACGAATCGGCGTAGGGCGCGCCCGATTGCTGTTCGAGCATTCCCGTGGTGACGGCCGCATCACTTCCCAGCAGGAATCCACTTCCCGGTCCGGTGAGATAGGCGGCCGCCATGCGCGGCGCCGGCGCGGGATTTCCCGCGCCCGTCAGGCTGAAAGTCGCGTGGCCATTCGGCGCCATCTTGCAAGTTCCGGAGAAAAATTCGGACGTGGTGACCGTCCCGCCATCGTTTTCGTCAGCGGCCAGCGAAATGGGCGCGTTTTCATCGCACAAAGTCGAAGTAAGCATGCCTCCGAAGACGCTTGCGTTAGTGCCATCGACTCCGGTTCCTGTGGCGACGCTGGTTCCTCCCAGCACCGCTTGGTCGAAGACCGTTGTCGGGTTTTGAAGGATCATTTCGCCGCTCAATCTTGGCGGATTTGGGAACGTGGCCGTGGATAAGTCTTCTTCCATGAAATACAAATCGGACGAAGAAACGAAATAGAAGACGAACTGCAGTGTCGTCTCCGGTGTCTTTCCTACGGCCTGAAGAAGGAACTGAGCGCCACCGCTGCCCGAACTCGCCGAAAAGCTTCCAGAAAGATTTTGCGAGGTATACGTACCGGCATCGTTCAAGTCGGTATTGGGGCCGTTGCCGCCGGGGGTGATATTCGCGCCGTTAGAGTTAAGGATGCCTCCGAGCGCTTCTCTCTTGTTGTTTCCGTCCACTCCGGACAGCAGGAACGCGTAATTTCCACTGAAAGTTGCGGTCGCCGCGCCCGGAGCGGGCTTCATCACTCCTTCACCGTGCGTTCCGAGCGTATCGGTGTTCGTGCCCGTGGCGTTGTTCTCGAAGAAATGTATGTTTCCGTTCGAATCGAGCACCAACTGATAGTCCGTCGTGAGCGTGATCCCCTGCCCGCTTTGTACTTCCAACTCGAGCGTGCCCCGCCCATCGGTGCCGATCGAATACGAGCTGCCCGTGGGCGGGTTCGTCGCGCTGCTATAAGGCACGACCGAAATGTTGTTCGAAATTTGAATCGCCTTGCTCGCAGCGGAATAGCGATTGCTGTCTTCGCTGCCGGCCGTAATGTGGCCACTGCCATCCGAGGTGAGCGTTCCCAGGATTGCCACGGGCCCGCCGGTATCGAATCCCTGGAAAAGGAACGTATACGTACCATTGAACAGGCTATTTCCGCCCGTCGTGCCGGGATTGATGACGATGCTGAAAGTCGCTGTTTTCGTCATCGGAACGACTTCGGAATCGCTGACCTCAACAATGAATGTCGAAGTCCCTGCCAGCACCGGGATCCCCGAAATCGTTCCTATCGAGTTGCCCTGTGTGGTGAGCGTCAGCCCGGAGGGTAGTTGCCCTTGCGTGAGTGTCCAGACGTAGGGCGCAACTCCGCCCGTCGCTTGCAACGACGCGCCATATCCGCCTGCGACCGTTCCCGGCAGCAACGAAAGCGTGGTGATCGACAGCGCTGGCGGGGTCTTGATCGTGATCGACATCGCCTGCGGCCCGGCTGTTTGCGAGGGAGGGTTCGGCAGCGACGAGTCCTTTACATTGACCTGAAATGAAAAAGTACCTGTCGTGGTGGGCGTACCTGCGATCTGACCCGTCGTCGGGTTGAGAGTCAGCCCTGGCGCAACGGTATAGCCACCACCTTGGAGGCTCCACGTGAGTGGAAGAACTCCGCCAGTCGCAGTGAGCGACGCGGTGTATTTCGTGTTTGTAAATCCCTGCGGCGGCGGGTTGGTTGCGATGCTCAGTGGAGGCGGCGGCTTTATGGTAATGGAAAACGTCTGCGTAATTGTCGCCTGCTCGCTCGCCGGCGCGTTGGCGTTGTCTTTCACTTGTATGGTGAAGGTCGAAGTCTGCAGGACGGTGCCGCAAGGCGTGCCGACGATGTTGTTCGTCAGGCCGTTCGCCAAGCCATTCAACGTGAGACACGCGGGCAGAGAGCCGCTTATGATGCTGTACGAATAGGGAGCGACGCCCCCGGTGATAGCTATCGGTTGATTGTATTGCACGCCATTTGCGCCGCCCTGCAGTGTGCAGGTGGCGACCGTTTGTACGCAGGGCGCAGAGAACGTCGGCGCCAGCACGACGTTAATCGTTATGGGCTGCGTGACGGACGTTTCCGCGTTCGAGACCACCGTCTCGGTCGCCGTGATTCCAGCCGAAATGCCCGTGGGCGCAGTATAGGTCACCGAAGTGGCGGTCGCGTTGGAAAGCGTGCCGCAGCCGGTGGCCGGAGTGCCGCCGCAGTTGGTTCCCGTCAGCCCCGCTGGCTTGGTAGTCCAGTTAACGCCTTTACTCGTCGTGTCGCCGCCCACAATAGCGGTGAAATTGATCACTCCGCCTTCGTCAACCGTCTGTGTCCCGCTCGGCTGTATTTCGATGACGATCGTCGAGCTGCTCCCGCCGCCGCAACCCGCGAAGACTACTGCGGCGATGCAAACAAGGAAGAGTGCCGCGAGATACGTGCGCTGGACACGCTTCATGCGACCACCGCGATCCGCATCGTCGAATGTACCTCGCAGGGAACTACTTTGGATTCGGGCATAGGCCTTCAAAGGAGTCGCGTTCACTCGTGAAATTTTTCTCTTTTCGGACACGCCTAAGCCGGATGGCACACCCACCCTCGGACTTACGGCACCAGCAGCCAAACGAGTTGAATAACAAAACCGCCGGAGAGTGTCAACGCACATCTCCAGCTGGCACTTCCGGCTCGACGCCCCGCACACTCCCAGCCATCGGTTCAGGCATGTGGATGCGTCTGGCCGAACCCCCGTTGCCTGCCACTTCGCCCGTTCGAGGGCATTGCCGTACGCACACTCTCGGGGGACAACGAGCATACAGGATCGGCGGCTTCAGCGCGACCCGCGAGGAGATACGCCTGGCAATGGCATCCGCGGAAATCGGCCGCGCGCTGCTAGCAGCACTTGCAGGGCTCGCTTCCACCCGGCGAGCGACGCGGAGTTTCTGTTCGTGAGTTTCGGACCGTGCGCTACGGAATTCGGTTGAGTTGGACGGCAACGCTAAGCCCATCCCTTGCATCACAATTGTTCTGGGCGCTCTTGAATATCCCAGGCCCGGTCATGCGATTCAGTTTTGGCGGATTATTCGTTTTTTGATATTATAAGGAGATTCGGTTTGCTGCGGTCCTTGTACTAGGTTCTTATTCTGTTCTTGTCGCTCATTCATATACTCGTACTTGGGGGAACGCATTGATTGAAGTCGAAGACCTGACCAAGGCCTACGGCCCGGTCACAGCGGTCGACCACGTTTCTTTCACCGTAAATCCTGGCGAAATCCTCGGTTTTCTCGGCCCCAACGGAGCGGGGAAGACCACCACGATGCGCATTCTCACGGGTTACATCCCCGCGACTTCCGGCACCGCGCGCATCTCCGGCTTCGACGTCTTCGAAGACTCGCTCGAAGTTCGCCGCCACATCGGCTACTTGCCCGAAGCGCCTCCCGTCTATCCCGACATGACGGTCAGCTCCTATTTGGATTTCGTGCTTCGCATCAAGAATATCCCCGCGGACAAGCGCCGCACGCGGCTGGACGATGCCCTCGAGAAGACCGCTCTCGGCGACAAGCGGAATGAGCTGATCAAGCGCCTTTCGCGCGGTTACAAGCAGCGCGTTGGCTTGGCGCAGGCCCTCGTTCACGATCCCGACGTCATCATTCTCGACGAACCTACCGTCGGTCTCGACCCGAAGCAGATCATCGAGGTGCGCCACCTCATCAAGGGCTTGGCGGGCGTCCATACCATCATCCTTTCGACGCACATTCTGCCCGAAGTCAGCATGACGTGCGATCGAGTCGTGATCATCAACAAGGGCAAGGTAGCGGCGATCGACACGCCGCAGAATCTTACGGCGCAGCTCAAGGGCGGCCAGAAGGTGCATGTCGACGTTGCAGCCCCTGAGAAACCCCTTACCGATCTGCTGTCAAAGATTCCGGGCGCCAAGAACGTTGAGGTGAGCGCGCATCCGGGCGGACACCTGACCGCGATCGTCGAATCGACGCCCGGCCAGGACATTCGCAGCCAAATCGCAACAAAGATCGTCGAAAGCGGCTGGGCGCTTTATGAGCTTCGTGGCGCGAGCTTGAGCCTAGAAGACATCTTCCTGCAATTGACCACTGACGACGCGGCGGACGCCGCGCAGCCGTCGAATTGATGCCATGAACTCATAGGAGTAGAACCGAGCATGCGGAGCGTTTACGCAATCTATCGCAAGGAGTTGGGCCACTACTTCGTCTCGCCCGTCGCGTATGTGGTCGTGGCGGTCTTTCTGATCGTCGCCGGCGTCTTCTTTCGACTGTACACGGGACTCGCGATCCAGCAATCCATGGAAATGGCGATGGAGGGCATGGGCTCGAATACGGATGTGCCCGGCGAGGTGTTGAATGCGTTTTTTGGGCTTCTTTCGACGCTGATTTTGTTCCTTGCGCCGATGCTGACCATGGGCGTCTATGCGGAGGAGCGCAAGCGCGGCACGATGGAATTGCTGATGACGTCGCCGATCACCGAGCTTGAGATCGTTCTAGGCAAGTTTATCGCCTCGCTGACACTTTTTGCAATCATGCTGCTCCCCACGGCCCTTTACGTCTCCTACATGTGCTTTCACAGCGAGCCAAGACCGCCGTGGGCCCTGATCGCTGCGGGCTACCTGGGCGCGATGCTTTTGGGCGCATCACTCCTCGCGATCGGCTCGTTCATTTCTTCGCTGACGGAGAGCCAACTGATCGCCGTCGTGCTTAGTTTCGGCGCGATTTTGATTCTTTGGGTGCTGGATTTTGCTGTCCGCGGCTCGGATAGCGTCGTAGGGCAGGTTCTGCAGTACATTTCGGTGATCCATCACTACGATGACTTCACGCGCGGAGTGATCGACACCTCGAGCCTGATCTACTACGTCAGCGTCCCGATTCTGTTCATCTTTCTTACCGTGCGGTCGATTGATTCCATTCGCTGGAGACGCGCATGACGGCCAAGCCGAGTGGACCGATCAGCCGCCATAGCTGGGCCGAGCTTGCCGCAACCATCGGCGCGGCCTGCCTGATTGCCGGTTACCTGCGCTTTACGATTCAGGGCGAATGGAAGCGGGCTTCCGAGCTACTGGCCATCGGCGGCGGCGTCCTGTTGCTCACAGGCATTGCTTTCGGCTTCGACGCGATTGTGGCCTTTTTTTCGAAGCGGTCTTCGCGTCTGGGCACGAATACTACGATTCTCACGGTAGCCGTCCTGGCGATTCTGGTCATCGTCAATTTTGTGGGCTACCGCCATCACAGGCGCTTCGATCTCACCACCGAAAAGCTTTACACGCTCTCGGATCAGACTCGGAAAATCGTCCGCGATCTCGGGCAGGACGTCACCATCGTGCGCTTCGCCAAGCTGTCCGACGCGGAGTTCGACAACCTGATGACGGAGTACAGGAACCTCAGCCCGCACATCAAGTACGAGAACGTCGATCCGCAGGAAAAACCCGACGTTGCGCGGGAGTATGGCGCGACGCACATGGGCGACGTGATTGTCGCGTCCGGACCCCACAAGGAAACCCTGCAGGGAACCACGGAAGAGGATGTGACGACCGCCATCCTCAAGGTCACAAGCAAGCAATCGAAGATGGTCTGCTTCGTTACCGGGCACGGCGAAAAATCGATTACGGACGCCGCCGCGACGGGCTACTCGATGGCCGATCAAGCGCTCAAGAAAGAGGACTACGACACCAAGACGATCAATCTCGCGTCCAGCACCGGAGTTCCTTCAGACTGCGACGTTCTGGTGATCGCCGGGCCGACCCAGGCGTTTTTCCAGCAGGAAACAGCGATGGTTTCGCGCTATCTCGATGGAGGCGGCAAGGCCCTCATCGAAGTCGATCCCATTACGGC
Organism: uncultured Acidobacteriota bacterium; assembly: GCA_963814735.1. Lineage (GTDB taxonomy): Bacteria > Acidobacteriota > Terriglobia > Acidiferrales > UBA7541 > Palsa-295. The sequence continues at coordinate 293,295 of CAWFEC010000003.1, forward strand.
AAACAAGCAGGTCGACCCCAATCTCGGCAGCATCTTCCAGAAGTGGAACGTCAATGTTGGGAATAACATCGTGATCGACAGCAGCGGGATGGGCCGCCTGCTGGGCGCGGGCCCCGAGATTCCGCTGGTGATCAACTACGGCGACAGCCCCATCACGAAGACATTGCAACGAACGATGACGTTTTTCCCGCTCGCCCGCACCGTCTCGATTGCGGATAAATCCAAGATCGAGCCGATGGACACGGAACTCCTGATGACCTCGCAGCAGAGTTTCACGACTCCAAAACTCGAGGACAAAGTAAGTTACAACCCGAAGACCGACACCATGGGTCCGCTATCGCTCGGCGTTGCGGCCAGCGACCCCGACAGCAAGAACGCCCGCCTCGTCGTGATCGGCGATTCCGATTATGCGTCGAACGACGCGATCGGTCAGACGAGCAATGGCGACCTTTTCCTCAACGCGATCGATTGGCTGGCGCAGGACGAGAACTTGATATCGATCCGGCCCAAATCTCCGACCAACCGCCGCATCGTTCTCACTCAAGGACAATCTGTCGGTCTCGAGTGGTTCGAAATTTTTCTCCTACCGGGTTTTGTGGTGATTCTGGGAATTTCGATCTGGTGGAAGCGCCGCTGACAAGACTGGCCCGAAGGCCATGAAGACGATGATCAAGAAGCCCACACTCATTCTTCTGGTTTTCGCTGTCGCGTTTGGCCTTGCCGTTTACTATTTCGATTGGAAGCGCAGCGAGAACGCCAAGCCGCCGGCGGATACTTCGAAACCCGCGTTTTCCGTGGATGTCTCGAAGATCAGTTCCTTCACGCTTACTCATCCCGGGCAGAAAGACGACGTTCCTATCCGTTTCGAGAAACGCGACGGCATCTGGTGGATCGCTCAGCCGACTGATACGCGGGCCGATCAGTCCACCGCGGAGGGAATCGTCGACCAGCTCGCCGAGGACCGCGTCTCGCAGACCGAGCCCGGCACGGAGGATCGCCGCGAGGCCTACGGTCTCGATCCGCCGCAAGCGTCGATCGAATTTGAGCTTCAAGGGGGAGTCAAGCACACGCTCTTGATTGGCAACAAGGATTTCTCGGGCGATTCCGCCTATACGATTGTCGACGGCGCGCAGAAAGTCTCACTACTGCCCGCATCGATAGCGGAGAGCGCCGGCAAGCCGCTCCAGCAGCTCCGCGACCGTTCGATCATCCACATCGATGCCGCGAATCTGCAGCGCGTCGAGATACACGATGCGAATGGCGATATCGTCATCACCGCCACGAAGGGCAAAACCGATGAATGGACGATCGATTCGCCTGCCGCTGAAAAAGGAAAGCTGGCGCCGAGCTGGAAGGTGCTCGATCCGTTCACGGGTCTCCAGGCCGACGACGTGATCGACCACCCCGCTGCGAAACTGACCGCTCTGCTTGCGAACCCGGCGATCCGGGCGGTCTTTACGTCCAAGGACGGCAAGCAGGTCTCGCTCCGAGTTTCGAAACCCTCGGGAGACATCGTCTATGCACAAGCCAGCGACAGCCCTTCCCTGTATACGCTCAGCAAGCAGACCCTGGCCAGCTTGAATCTGAAGCCAGCCGATCTCATCTCAAGTAATGCTGGGGTTAACCCCTAAGTGGGTACTTGTGCGTGCCCTGCGAACTTGCGATAGTCCCAGCATTCTTCCGAGGGTTACCGACCGTGAAAAAGAAGCCGAAGGGGAAGGGCAAGAGGAAGTCCAGCCGTCTGCACGTAGATCGCCGGCGCAGGCACCGCCACTGGCAGGTCACCGTCTACTACCACGACGGTGAGAGGTTTGCCCGCGTCTACATCGACCGCGATCGCGCCGTGCGGTTTGCCGAGCGGCAGAAAAAATCGCCCATCGTCAAGGCGACGCGCATCCTCGAAGTCGACTAGAGCTCGGGCCTTCCATTGCAGCGGGTGTCTCGTCCCTACACCTACTGTCGATCCTGGTCTCAGCCATGATCTGTTGAGTGCGCTTGCGCTTCATCCCCGTTGGGCACAACCGGGACAACGCGCTCGTGTGCACAGTGGGCGACCAAGGCTTGTTCGGCCTCCCGACTGCATGCTATAAGTGTTTGGTTCGCTTTGTTGTTCGCGGGATTCGTATAGTGGTAGTACGCCACCTTGCCAAGGTGGAGGCGAGGGTTCGATTCCCTTATCCCGCTCCAGTTTTCCCGCGCGCACGCGTTTCGTTTTTCCAGTTTCTCTCGCTTCCGATGCAGACAATCTCTATCGCCGTTGGGAGCACGCGCCGGCCGAAATTGAACGCAATCCGCGAGGCCCTTGTCGCGCTCGATCCCGTGATCGGGAAGGGCATCCAATTCGATATTTGCCCGGTCGATGCGCAGAGCGGCGTGGGCCACACCCCCCTTTCGCGCGAGGAAACGATGAAAGGTGCGCGCCAACGCGCCGACGCCATGGTTCGCATTGCCGGCGAGAAAAACGAGCCGTGGAAATATTTCGTGGGCCTCGAAGGCGGCCTCGACGTGATTCGCGACGGTTCGTTCCGGTGGGTATTTCTCGAGAATTGGGTTTATGTCACCGACGGGCACGGCCAGGCTGTCTTCGGCCACTCCGGAGGCATCTTGCTGCCCGACCCACTCGTGACCCAGGTGGTGGACGAAGGCGTCGAGCTATCGGTGGCGGTCGACGCCTTTGCCGGCGTCAACGGCATACGCGATTCGCAAGGCGCCTGGGGAGTTCTCACGCACAATCTCATCACCCGGCAGGACGCCTTCCGCTTCGCCGCGATCAGCGCCTTCGCGCGGCTGTTCAGCGTCTCCTCTCCGCTGCCCTGATCGGCCGCGTGGTTTTGGGCCCCCTCCGGCAGCCACACCCTAGCCGCTCCGGCCGACCGTCCCGCGTTGACTCGACCGATGACACGAGCCCCCTGAAGGCGTAACATGGCGGTAGGTATGGACGTTCGATTCACGCTCGTCCTCGCTGCGGCGCTGGCTGTCGCTGCGGATTTCTCCGGTGTGACGCAACTCCGCCCCGCGACCCCAGGATTGTCCGGCGAACCTGCGTCCGAGCCGGCCTTGAGCGGGTCGATTTCCCCAGTCGCTGCGAGCGACATTCAGGATTCATCCAAGCCGTCGAAATCGCTTCCGTTGCAAGGCTCGTCGCGGATTTTGCTGATTCGCGACGTCGACGGCGAATTTGCAAAGGCCGTGCAGCCGCTGCCTGGCGGCAAGCACGGATTCAAAGTTTCCGTGGGCAAGCCGATCGATAAGCAGCACCTCAGCGACGCCGTGCGGTTGTATGGCCTTGCGGCGAGCCCCGGCGATGTTGTCCAGATTACCCGCATGGATTTTCGTCCGCACGAAATCCTGATTCAGATCAATGGCGGCGGCAAAAAACATTTCCATTTGCGCGATCACCTTCAGGTAGGCGTAGGCAATGTGTCCACGCCGGCGCCTGTATACGAGCCGCCCACGCCCCCGGGTTCGACAATCGTGCTTGACTATGGCCGGCCGATCCCGGACATGAGTCCGGAAGATCTGAAGCGCGACCTCGGCGTTTTTCTGGATTTTTCGAAACAGCATTCCGCCGCGGTGAATTGGATCGATACGATTCCTCCGAAGTTCAAGGATGCGATTGCGGATCATCGCGCCATCGTGGGTATGGACAGCGAGATGGTGTTGGCCGCGATGGGCCGTCCCGACCACAAAGTCCGCGAGCGCGACCCCAGCGGCACCGAGACCGAGGACTGGATTTACGGTTCGCCGCCCACGAGAACCACTTTTGTCACCTTCGCCGGAGACAACGTGATCCGCGTGAAAGAGTACAACTGATTGAGGCGAACTCCGTTCCCACAGACCCGTCGTTGACTTTTCTTCCGTCGCACCCTAGCATTTGTAGTTCAGCAACTTCCTGCCGTCCCTTCGCGCAGGTCATCAACCACCCTTAACGGTCCCCGGAGGACGCATGTCAGTCAAAGTGGGAATCAATGGCTTCGGACGCATCGGTCGCAATATCCTGCGCGCCACGCTGGGCGATCCCTCGATCGAAGTCGTTGCCGTCAACGACATTACGGATTCCAAGACGCTCGCGCATCTGCTGAAATACGACTCGATCCTCGGCAATCTGCCGAATCGCGTCACCCACACGGACGACACGATTTCGGTCGACGGCAAAGCCTTCAAGGTTTTCAAGGTCAAGGATCCGGCCGAGCTCGACTGGACTTCGGTTGGCGCGAGCATCGTGGTCGAGTCTACCGGCCTCTTCACGAAGGGCGCCGACGCGCGCAAGCACATCCGCGGCCCTGTGAAGAAAGTAATAATTTCGGCGCCGGCCACCGATCCGGATCACACCGTCGTTCTCGGCGTGAACGATAAGACGTACGATTTCGCGAAGCATCACGTGGTATCGAACGCATCCTGCACCACGAACTGCCTCGCTCCCGTCGCGAAAGTGCTGCACGAATTCTTCGGCATCAGCGATCGGCACGATGACCACGATTCACTCCTACACGAACGACCAGAAGCTGCTCGACCTGCCGCACAAGGATCTGCGCCGCGCTCGCGCCGCCGCGCTTTCGATGATTCCGACGTCGACCGGCGCGGCCAAAGCGCTGCATCTCGTGATTCCCGAGCTGAAGGGCAAGCTCGACGGCTACTCGATACGTGTGCCGACGCCCAACGTGAGCGTCGTCGATCTCACGGTGATCACGGAAAAGGCGACCACGGTCGAAGCAGTGAATGGGGCACTCAAGGCCGCCGCCGAAGGGCCGCTGAAGGGCATTCTGGAATACACCGAAGAGGAACTAGTTTCGGTCGATTTTCGCGGCAATCCGCATTCTTCGATCGTCGATGCGGGCTACACGCGCGTCGTGGGATCGAACTGCGTCAAGGTTCTCGCGTGGTACGACAACGAGTGGGGCTACTCGTGCCGCTGCCGCGATCTGATCAAGCTTTTCGCCTCCAAACTCTAGCGGCGCGGCCTGCACTGACCCAAGCGTTTCCGGAATGACGATGAACAAGCTATCGATTCGCGATCTCGATCTGAACGGCCAGCGCGTTTTCATCCGCGTAGACTTTAACGTTCCTCTCGAGGGCACGCGAGTCTCCGACGACACGCGCATCCGCGAAACGCTGCCCACGCTTCGTCTGGCCATCGATCGGGGCGCGCGACTCGTGCTGGCTTCGCATCTTGGCCGCCCCAAGGGAAAAGTCGATCCGAAGTACAGCTTGGCGCCGGTGGCCGCTCGCCTGCGAGAGTTGCTGGGGAAGCCGGTCGAATTCGCTTCCGATTGCGTCGGCGCCGAGGCGGAAGCCAAGAGCAGAGCCCTTACGAATGGCGGCGTATTGCTTCTCGAAAACGTCCGCTACCATCCGCAGGAAGAAGCGAACGACGCGGAATTCTCGAGGCAGCTCGCCGCCCTGTGCGATCAGCTCTTCGTTTGCGATGCTTTTGGCTCCGCGCATCGCGCGCATGCCTCTGTGGTCGGCATCACGAAGTTTGTCCGCCAGGCTGCTGCCGGCTTGCTGATGGAAAAGGAGCTCGCCTACCTGGGCAAGGCTATTTCGAATCCCGAGCGTCCTCTTGTAGCCGTCCTAGGTGGCGCAAAAGTTTCTGACAAGATTGAAGTCGTACAGAACCTGATGAAGCTGGCCGACGCGATGCTCATCGGCGGCGCGATGGCGTATACCTTCCTCAAATCGGAGGGAAAGCCGGTCGGGAAGTCTCTCGTCGAAAACGACAAGCTCGACCTCGCCCGCGGATTGCTCGAGGAAGCGCGCAGCCGCAAATTCAAGCTCATGCTGCCCGTCGATCACGTGATCGCGGAGTCGCCTGATTCCACCGCGACGAAAGTCGCCGAGATCAGCTCAACGCCTGACGGCTGGATGGGGCTTGATATCGGCCCAAAGAGCGTCGAGCTCTTTGGACAGGAAATCGCCAAGGCGCGCACGATCGTGTGGAATGGCCCGCTCGGAATGTTCGAGCGCCCGGCCTTTTCGCATGGTACGTTGGGAATCGCAAAGGCGGTCGCCGCTGCGACCAAGGCTGGTGCCACTTCGATTATCGGCGGCGGAGATTCCGTTGCCGCCGTCGAGCAGGCCGGTGTTGCCGACCAGATCTCCCACATTTCGACAGGTGGCGGCGCATCCCTCGAGTTTCTCGCCGGCGAAAAACTGCCCGGAGTCGAAGCGCTCACAGATAGAGCTGCGGGCGCTAAGGGATAACGATTGCGCCGCCCCGTAATCGCCGGCAATTGGAAGATGTACAAGACGCGCCCGGAGACTCGCGCGTTCTTCGAAGCGTTACTGCCTCTCGTCGCCGGCGCAACGCATTGCGACATCGTGGTCGCTCCGCCTTTCACCGCGCTCGCTGCGGCAGCGGAATCCGCGCGCGGTAGCTCCATCGGCATCGCCGCGCAAAATTTGCACTGGGAGCGCGAGGGAGCGTTTACGGGCGAGATTTCAGCACGCATGCTCGTCGATGTCGGCTGCAGCGGCGTGATCATCGGGCATTCCGAGCGCCGGCAATACTTCGGCGAAACCGACCAGGCCGTGCACCGCAAGACCAAAGCCGCGCTCGAAGCCAGCCTCACCCCCATCGTCTGCGTGGGAGAAACGCTCAGCGAGCGAGAGGCGAATCTTGCCGATGCCGTGCTGAAACGCCAAGTCAAGGACGGCCTCTGCGCGTTGACCCCTGCCGAGTTCTCGCGTATTCTGATTGCGTACGAGCCAGTGTGGGCGATCGGCACGGGGCGTACGGCGACGCCCGAAATCGCGGCCGACGCGCATCGGCACATCCGGAATCTGGTCGCAGCCGCATTCACGCCCGAGCAAGCGTCTGCGCTTCGAATCCTCTACGGTGGAAGCGTCAAGCCCGATAACATCAAAGGCCTGATGGCCCAGGATGGAATCGATGGCGCGCTGGTGGGCGGCGCGAGTCTGGACCCAAAGTCTTTTGCGGCAATCGTGAATTTTTGAGCGCTTTGCGGACACAGCGTCCGGCACGCGCCTTGAGGAGTTTGAAATGCCATCGTGGGCAAAATGGGGATTATCGCTTGTGGTCGCTCTCGCCCTTGTTTGGGTGGGCTGGCGCGTCTCGGCGATCCTGGTGACGCTGCACATTCTGGTTTGTTTCGTGCTCGTGATCGTCATCATGCTGCAGAGCGGGTCGGCGGCGGACCTTGCCGGCGCGTTCGGAGGCGCGGGCAGCCAGACGGCCTTCGGGCCGCGCGGGGCCGCGACGTTCCTCTCTCGCGCGACCACCTGGTGTGCGATTGTTTTCATGATGACTTCGCTGGCCCTTTCCGTGAAGCGCGATCTCTCCGCGGGAGTCAGCACCGGCTCGATTCTCGAGCAGACGCAGCAATCCGCGCCCGCGCCGGCCAAGTCGTCGCAAACGCCGCCGGCGAAGCCGGCTGCTCCTGTGGCGCCCGCGCCAACACCCGCGCCGGCTCAAGCTCCAAAGAAATAGGGGCTTCTGTTACAATTTGCTTGCCCTCGGAATTGCGGTCGTGGCGGAACTGGCAGACGCACCAGCTTGAGGGGCTGGCGGTAGCAATACCGTGGTGGTTCGAATCCACTCGACCGCACCAAATCTTCCGCGAAAGTTGTCCTTGTTAGGCTGAGCTGCTTCGCCCGGCGGACGCTTACCGACCACGGTTCGAAGCCTTAACGTTTCCCAAGCTACTTCAAGGTGTAAAACTCCCGCGCATTTATATATGATTCCGGGTTCCATCCGATTTGCCAGGCATCTTATTGCGAACCGAGCGGCAGGCAGCGAATGCGATGCGCTTCCGAAGTCCCGACCGGGGCTCCGCGTTGCCAGCTGTCTCGCTGGCGTTGTTGCTGATTCTTCTTGTCGCGGCGACGGTCTATGTTTTCGTGGCGCATCTTTTCCCCGCGCCTCCGCCGATCACGCCCGCGGCTCTGCTCGTCGACCATCAGTATGATTTGACGCTGTACGCCGTCGGCGCCGCTTTTGTGCTCGCGCAGCTGGGCCTGGCGTACATGATTTTCCGATACCGCGATCGCGGCCATCCCGCGCACTTCACTCGCGGCCATGCCTGGATGGAAATCACGTGGACGGTCATAACCCTCGCCACATTTCTTGGTCTTGGAATCGCCGGGAATCGGGTCTGGGCGGATCTCGAAATTGCACCCTCGGCGGGTGATGCAATTCAAGTGGAAGTGACGGAGAGCCAGTTTGTTTATACGTTTCGCTATCCGGGGCCGGACGGAAAATTCGGCCGCCTCGAAGCAAATCTGGTGAGTCCCGCAACCGGCAGTCCGCTTGGCCTTGATCCGAACGATCCCGTCGGCAAGGACGACATCGTTACTTCGTCGCTCACAGTCCCGGTCAACCGCCCGATCGAATTACTGATCCGCTCGCAGGACGTGATCCACAACTTCTTCGTTCGCGAGCTGCGGCTTCAGCAAGACGCCGTGCCCGGCATGGTAATCCCGATGCACTTCACGCCGGACCGCATCGGCCATTATGAAATCGTGTGCACCCAGCTCTGCGGCCTGGGCCACTATCACATGCACAGCATGCTCAACGTCGTCTCGACGGATGATTATCTCGGTTTTCTGAAGCAACAGGCGGCCGCCCAGTGAACGCTCCCGCCAACACGCCTCCCGCATTCGATCGCGCGGCCGCGCACGCCGAAAAGGGCTTCATTCGCCGCTATATTTTCAGTACGGACCACAAGGTTATCGGCCTCCAATATTTTTTCCTCGCGCTCGGCGCCGTGACGATCGGAACTGTGCTGTCTCTCTTGATGCGCTTTCATCTCGTGTGGCCGGCCGCGCATCTCCCGTTCATCAGCGGCGGCATTATGACGCCCGAGCAGTATCTCGCGCTGATGACGATGCACGGCACGATTATGGTGTTTTTCGTCCTTACGACGGCGCCCCAAGGTGCGTTCGGCAATTTCTTTCTTCCGATCCAGATCGGCGCACCCGACATGGCCTTTCCGCGGCTCAACATGCTCAGCTTCTGGCTCACGTTCGCCGCGTTCTTGTGCATGATTTCCGCTTTTCTAGTTCGCGGCGGCGCGCCGATCAGCGGCTGGACGGCCTATCCTCCACTCAGCGGGCTCGGCGACGTCACCGGGCCCGGTGAAGGAATGGGCCAGACACTCTGGCTCGTCAGCATCCTCATCTTTTGCTTTGCTTCGCTCCTGGGCTCGATCAACTTCATCACCACGACAATCGATCTGCGCGCCCCGGGAATGACGCTTATGCGCATGCCGCTCACGGTTTGGGCCTGGTTCGTCACCGCAATTCTCAGCTTGCTGGCGTTTTCCGTTCTGCTCGCGGGAGGAATCCTGCTTGTCCTCGATCGCTCCGCGGGCACGAGCTTCTTCGTGCCGGCCGGTCTCATCGTCAACGGCGAATTGCAGGTCCGCAACGGCGGCTCGCCGCTCCTCTGGCAGCATCTCTTCTGGTTCTTCGGCCATCCCGAGGTGTACATCGCGATTCTCCCCGGCATGGGCGTGACCTCGCACATCCTCTCTAATTTCTCGCGCAAGCCGGTATTCGGATACCGCGTGATGGCGCTCGCGATGTGCGCGATTGGGTTTCTGGGCTTCCTGATCTGGGGCCATCACATGTTTGTCAGCGGCATGAACCCCTACTCCGGTTTGGCCTTTTCGATGTTGACGCTCGCGATTGCCGTTCCTTCCGCCGTCAAAACGTTCAACTGGCTGGGCACGCTATGGGGCGGCAAGATTCAATTTCACACGCCGATGCTTTTTGCGCTCGGCTTCGTTTCGTTTTTCATCAGCGGCGGACTCTCTGGAATTTTCCTCGCGCAGCCGGCTTTGGACACGATGCTGCACGCCACCTATTACGTCGTCGCGCATTTTCATCTGGTGATGGGCGTGGCGGCGATCTTCGGGATTTTCGGCGCCACGTATTATTGGTTCCCAAAGATGTTCGGCCGCATGATGAACGAAACCATGGGCAAACTGCACTTCTGGCTCACGTTTGTCGGCGTCTACTGCATCTTCATGCCGATGCACTTCATCGGCATCGCGGGCGGCATCCGCCGTTACGCGGACTCGACCGGCCCTGCGTATCTGGCGTCGCTGCAGCCGCTGCACTTTTTCATGACCATCGCCGCTTTCATCACCGCGGCGGCCCAGCTGATCTTCTTTTACAATTTCTTCCGCAGCCTGAAAGCCGGTGAACGAGCCCCCAGCAATCCCTGGAACGCGACGACGCTCGAATGGACCACGTCGTCACCGCCGCCGCTCGATAATTTCGACGGCCGCTATCCGCGCGTCTACCGCGGCCCGTACGATTACAGCGTCCCCGGCGCGCCGCAGGATTTCTTGCTGCAGAATGTACCGGACGAACAATATGCGGCCGGCGAGGAGCCTTCGCATGCGGAGTGAGATCATCGCTGACACCATCGACCTGCGTGGCTCAGGCGGAAACGGGGCCGATGGATTGCCGCCAGGCCACGGCGGTAGCGGCGAAGGATCGTTCAGGTCAGGTGCAGTCCCGCAGCGAACCTACGTCACGGGGATGCTGATCGCACTCGGCGGCATTCTCATGTTTTTCGCGGCGCTCGTGAGCGCGCTGGTCGTCCGCAAGGGGCTTTCGGCTGTGGCCTGGCAAACGCTCGAGGTCCCCCGCATCCTCTGGCTCAACACGCTGATCCTGCTCGCGAGCAGCGCCACACTCGCACGCTCGCGCCGGGATTTCCTCGCGCAGGACGAAGCAGGCTTCCGCCACTGGTGGGGCGTCACGACAATTTTGGGATTATTCTTTCTCGCGGGCCAGATTCTCGCCTGGCGGCAACTCGTCGCCGCTGGCGTCTATCTCGCGACGAACGCGAGCAGCAGCTTTTTCTACATTTTCACGGCCGCGCACGGCCTGCACCTGCTCGGGGGAATTGCTGCTATGCTGGCGGTTGCGTTCCGTCGCGGGAGGCGTCTCGCGCAGGGCACGGCCGTGGAGGTCGTCTCGATCTACTGGCACTTCCTCGACGCGCTCTGGCTGTGCCTGTTCGTTTTCCTGCTGGTGCAGGATCGACTATGAACGCAGCGATGCAGCCCAAAACCCTCGGTCAACGGGCCACGAGCTACAGATCGCGCATCCTGAGCTTCGGAGCCTTTCTTCTAGTGATGGCTCCGCATTCGGCAGCGCAGGGCTGTGCCATGTGCTATCAAAATGCTGCTTCTTCAGGCGTGCAAGGGCGCGAGGCCCTCCGGCACGGCATCTTGATTTTGCTCGTTCCGGCGCTTTCCCTCTTTATCGGCATCTTTTCCCTGATCTATCGCCGCCGAAATCCAGCTGCCGCACATGTGCGGCAGAACGCCGATTCCAATTCAGCTTGTATTATGAATTCCAGCGAAGGATGAGGCTACACGCGTTCGAGTTGGGTCATTTGGAAGGGATCGCTGATTTTTTCGTGTAGGTCGCGCCACAGTTTTTCGGGCTGCGCCATAAATACTTCCACCACGTGCGGGTCGAACTGCCGGCCCGAGAATCGCTGAATTTCCTCGCGCGCGGCTGAGACGGGCAAGGCCTTGCGGTAGGGACGGTCCGAGATCATGGCGTCAAGCGTATCGGCCACAGCGAATATTCTCGCCCCCAGCGGGATCTCCTCTCCCTTCAATCCGCGCGGGTATCCGGTCCCGTCGTAGAACTCCTGGTGCGCGAGAACGATTTCCGCCGCTTCCTTCAGGAATGGAATCCGTTCCAGCACTGAGTAGCCTATTTCGCAGTGCCGCCGCATGATTTCCCGCTCTTCTGCCGTCAGCGGCCCCGGCTTCCTCAGAATGTAGTCTGGAATTCCCATTTTGCCGATGTCGTGGAGAAACGCGCCGCGCGCGATTTGTCGCAATAGCCCCTTGTCCACCCCCATTGCCTTCGCGATCGTGATCGTAAAAGCGGTCACCCGCTGGCAATGGCCTTCGGTCTCCGCGTCCTTGGCGTCGAGCGCCCCGCCCAACGCCTCGAGCGTGTAGTCGTAAGACTGCTCGAGGTCCTGTAGGGCGATGGAAAGCTGTTGGGTTCGTTCCGCCACTAGCTGTTCGAGGTCGGCTTGGTAGGTGCGGTTTTCGATGACCAGCCGCCGGTGTTCCAGCGCGCGTCGCACGCTCAAGTGGAGCTGATCCTTCTCGAACGGCTTTAGAATGTAGTCGTACGCCCCGGCCCGTATCGCCTCGAGTGCGATCGAGATGTCGTGCATGGCCGTCACCATGATCACGGGTACGTCGGGGTCTTCCTCGCGCAGGGCCGCGAGGAGCTTCAGCCCGTCCATCTCGGGCATCACGATGTCGCTTAGAACGAGGTCGAACGAGTCCTTGCGAAACGCCTCGAAGCCGAGGCGGCCGTTTGACGCCACCGTACAGGGATAGCCTTGGGCTTCCAGCAGTGTCGAGACGACCTCTCGAATCGCCTCTTCGTCATCGACGACGAGAATTCTTTCTTTATCCACTGTCGCTCCGTTCGCCATTATAAGGCACGGCACACCTGGCGACACTCTCTGTTGCCGCGATTTTGTCCTATGTGCTAATTCTTACAATGGCTTCCTGATATCCCCGGATTCTAGACCGTTGTTCGTAGGCGGGCGGCCTGGTGTCGCTCGGACAAGGTGCAATGACGCTCGTCTTGGGTCCAGAGGTCTTAGCTGTTGCTATCATGGAGGGCGTCGCCTCCACGGTTATCCTTGTCCTTTACTGGCTTTTGCTTCCGGGCTTCCGCGCTCGTTTTTTCCGCTATTGGCTTGCCGGATGGACGCTTTACGTAGCTCTCGAAGGCCTCCGCATCGAGAATTTGCTGCGCGGGCGAGCCGGCACCACGCCTCTTACATCAGTTCTATCGGTCGTTCCCGCACTTTTCTTTCTTGAGGCAACTCTTGAATGCCGAAAGCGATCCCAAGAGCTTAAGCATCTGTGGGTTGCGGGTGGCATCCTCGTCGCGGCATTTGCCACCTTCAGCTTGATTCCGAGACTCTCTTACGAAGTGACCTGGACGTCAACCATCGTTGTTTCTGTCCTCTATCTCTCCTCGGGCTGGATCTTCTGGCGTTCGCAAGCCCTGCACTCGGGTGTGGGGTGGAAGCTCGTGTCCGCCGCCCTGATGCTGCGCGGGCTAGACGGCCTCGATCGTCCCGAATGGGCGCAGCAGGGCTTCCAGCTTTTCCGCCTTTCCTTTCACAGCTTGTTCGGCATCACCATGGGAATCGCAATGGCCGTCCTCGTCTTGGAGGCTGGCCGCGCCCGCACCGAAGAGCTGAACGAGAAGCTCCGCCGCCTCTCGCTGATCACCGCCGAGGCCACTCATTCCTTCCGGATGGAGCAGGTGCTCGACTCGGTTCTCGGCCACCTTGTCGAAATCTTGGCAGCCAGCCACGGCGTCGTTTTGCTTCTCGACGACCCCGGCAACTCTCCCGCGCTCGTGACGCGCGCTTTCGCTGGAGGGAGCGGCGCGTCCAAAGATCAACCTCGAATCCCCGTTACGGAGTCCTGGATCCAGGCCGTTCTCCGCCAGTCAACTCCGGTGGTCTCCTCCGGCGCTCCCGAAGACTCGACCGTCCGCCTCTGGAAGGGTGCGGACCACCTTGCCTCGGTCGTGCTGGTCCGCATTCCGGGGAAAGACGGCCCGTTGGGCCTGCTTGGCATCGGCTCGGTTGCTCCGCGAACGTTTCAATCGGACGAAGAGAATTTTCTGGTGAACGTTGCGAATCTCCTGGGATTGACCGTTCAAAACGTGGAGCTGTTCCAAAGTTCGGCCGCTTCTCGCAGGCAATGGCTCGACACGTTCGATTCGATTGACGATCTGATTCTCGTGCATTCGCCCGAGGGACGCGTTCTGCGCGCCAACCGGGCCCTCGCCGAGCGCCTCACCGCCGAGCCCATCGCACTCGTCGGCCGTTCGTTGCGCGACCTTCTTTTTCAGGGTGCTGCTCCATGGGTCGTATGCCCGTACTGCGAAGGAGCGGCCGGTCAGTCCGAGGAAATCGATCCCACTTTCGGCGGCTACTTCGTCGCCACCGATTCGAGTTTCCACGATTCCGAGGGTGGACGCCTCGGGACGATCCACGTCCTCAAGGATTTCACCGCCCATCGGTACGTCGAAAACAAATTCCGTACGCTTTTCGAAAAGGCCCCGGAAGGCGTGTTCATCTCCACTCCTGACGGGCGCTTCCTCGATTTCAACGAAGCCTTCATGCGGATCGTCGGCTATGACACACGAGAAGAGCTGCTGGATACGGACATTCCCTCGCACCTATACGCGAATTCCGCCGACCGCCAGCGGCTGCGCCGTCTGCTGCACGAATATGGCGAAGTGAGCGACTTCGAGTTTCAATTTCGCAGGCGGGACGGCGAAATCCGCACCGCGCGCGAATCATGTTTCGCCACGCGGGACGATTCCGGCGAGATTGTCGCGTATCAGGGATTCGTTCTCGACATCACCGAGCACAAGCAAGCCGAGATGGATATCCGCCGCCGCAACCGCGAACTCCTCGCCCTGAATGCGATCGGCGAATTGCTCACCCAGTGCGCGACCCTCGAAGAGGGCCTCAACGACGCACTGCTCAAGGTTACTGAGCTTTCAGCCGTCGATGCCGCCGCCGTCTATTTTCTCGACGAGCCTACGAGAACCCTCAGGCGCGCCGCCGCCGTCGGGTATCGATCGGCGTACGCGCGCGGCGCCGCTCCGATCGAGGTATCGTCTTCGCTCCTCCAGCAAGTCCGCCAGGTGCGGGTGACGATCTTGTCGGGCACCGCTCCCGCCCTGCCTGAGGATTTCCGCGAGCTCCACCGCAACGAAGGCATCCAGGTTTCGCAGGTCGTCGTACTTTGGACCAAGGATCGCATCACCGGCGTCCTCATCGTCGGTTGCCGCGAGATGCGCGCCTTCTCGACGGGTGAGCTGAACCTTCTTTCGGCCATCGGCAACCAGATCGCCACCACCATCGACAAATCGCTCTTGCTCGAAAAGACGCGCGAGGCCTACGAAACTTTGCGGCGCACTCAGGAACAGCTCCTGCAGAGCGAGAAGATGGCCGCCGTCGGCCAATTGATTTCCGGCGTGGCCCACGAGCTCAATAATCCGCTCACCGCCATTCTCGGCTATAGCCAGCTTCTGAAATCCGAAGAGCTGATGAACGCTCGCGGCGCGGGCTACCTCGAAAAGCTTTACAAGCAGGCCCAGCGGACGCATCACATCGTCCAGAATCTTCTGAGCTTCGCGCGCCAGCACAAGCCCGAGCGCGCCCCGGTGCAGCTCAATCAGATTCTGGAAGACACGCTCGTTCTCCGCGAGTACGACATGAGGCTCAACAACATCGTCATTCGCCGCGAGTTCGATCCGGATCTGCCCATGACCGGCGGCGATTTTCACCAGCTACAGCAGGTGTTCCTGAACATATTGAACAACGCGGTTGACGCCATCCAGGAAAAGGGCGGCCCCGGCGAAATTTGGATTCGCACCGAGGTCGTCGGAAACCGCCTGCGCGTTGAACTCACGGACAACGGTCCCGGCGTCCAGAATCCACATCGCATCTTCGATCCGTTTTACACCACCAAGGCGGTCGGGAAGGGAACTGGCCTGGGGCTAAGCATCTGCTATGGCATCGTGAAGGAACATGGCGGCGAAATTCAGGTCCGAAACTCGCCGCCGCGCGGCGCCACCTTCGCCATCACGCTGCCGCTCCTTGTGATTTCTTCGCCTGTGCCGTCTGCCGACACGACGAGTGCGAGCGAGACTCCGGCCGGGAAGATTCTCCTCGTTGACGACGATGAAACCGTCCTCCATCTCGAGGAGGAAATCCTGGTGGCCCACGGTTCTTCGGTCCGGCTCGCTCGAAGTGAACGCGACGCCATCGATATCCTGAAGCGCGATTCGGTCGACGCCATCGTTGCCGGCGCCAATTTGCCGGACGATGATCCGTCCGTCAGTTTGTACGCGTGGATTCGGAAGAATCGTCCCGATCTTTCCGCGCGCGTTCTTTTCACGATTTCGACCGCCACGGAAGATCTGATTCCCGAATCCGTGCGAAATTCGGGCTGCCAGATATTGCGAAAGCCTTTCAAGATCGATGAGTTTTGCAAAGCCCTGCAAAACATTCTGGCCCTCCCCGTCGCCTCCCGGCGATGAAGGCTTGCGACACCGCGGTCAAGATCATTATTGCGCCTCTGGAGAGGCGCGCTGTAGTATCGGGCACGCTGTGGCAAGTTCACCCGGTCAGCTAGCCGCACTCCGTTTCTCGATATCATGTCAATTCTAGGCAGGTATACATGGAAAGCATCGATCGTGCCACGACTGAACTTCGGAAGAGCACCGGGCTGCGCTCGAGACTAAGCCTCGCGATCCTCGTTGCGGCGCTCGCCGTTCCATTCGGTGGCATGGCGAGCCCGGCCCGTGCAGGAGATAACGCCGGCGCGCGCGCGAATGCCGCGGCTCAGAGCAATGGGACACGCATCGCCTCCGGGAAAGCTTTGTACGGCGCCGCATGCGTTTTCTGCCATGGCGTTGATGGCAAGGGCACCGCAGCCGGTCCAGCGCTCAGCGGCCGCTCTCTCTCGCCGAAAACTGTGGCCAATATTGTCGCCAACGGAAAAGCGGGTACGGCGATGCCGGCGTTCAAAGGAAGATACAGCCAGTCGCAAATCGATGATCTCGTCGCCTACGTTCTTTCGCTTTCTTCGTCGTCCGGTGCTGCTGCCGCCACGCCCGCCTCGAAGCTCGGGGAGACGATTTATGCTGCTAAATGCGCCTCGTGCCACGAGGCCGGCAATCCGCCCTTTTTCAACCATCTCATGCTGAAGACGATGTCTCCAGATTACATTCTCTATCAGCTCAAGTCGGGCCCGATGCGCCTGATCGCTGGGCACTTGACGATCGGCCAGCGCATCGCCGTTGCGGAATATCTCACCGGAAAACGCGCTGGCAGTTCGCGCCCGCGCAATTCGTCCGCAGGACGGTGCTCCGGCCGCGGCCCGCAGGATTTTTCTGGGCCCGAATGGAACGGCTGGGGCGTCGACTACGACAACAGCCGTTTCCAGCCCGCCGATCAGGCTGGGCTCACGGCGTCTGAGGTTCCGAATTTGAAATTGAAATGGGCGTTCGGATTTCCCGGCGATTGGGGTGCTTTCGCCCAACCTGTGATCGTCGGAGGCCGCGTATTCTTCGGCAGTCCGATGGGCACGGTCTACTCGCTCGACGCAAAGACCGGCTGCACTTACTGGAAGTTCCAGGCGGACGCCGGCGTGCGAAGTGCGATCGTGATTGGACCCGATCATCTTGCCTACTTCGGCGATTTCCGCACGAATGTCTACGCGCTCAATGCGCTTACGGGAAAGCTCGTCTGGAAGAGCCGCATCACCACGCATCCCTACGCGCGCGTCACGGATTCGCCGAGCCTCTATAAAGGACGCTTGTATGTCGGCATCGCTTCTCGCGAGGAATGGATGGCCGCCGACCCGCACTATCCATGTTGCACATTCCGCGGCGCCTTGGTGGCGTTCGACGCCGAGACTGGCAAAGAAATCTGGCGAACTTACACCATTCCGCGAGCGCCGCATCCGACGGGCAAGAAACCCGATGGCACCGAGCTCTGGGGACCGTCCGGCGGCGGTTTGTGGTCGCCGCCCACCGTAGACGAGAAAAAAGGCCTTCTCTACGTCGGCGTGGGTGACAACTATTCCGATCCGCCCACCGCAAACAGCGACGCCATCATGGCCATCCGCATGAAGACCGGGAAAATCGTCTGGTCGAAACAGCTTACTTCCGGCGACGCCTTTAATACGAGCTGTCGTGCAAAACGACAAAAGCAATTGCCCCAAGAAGCCGGGCGGCGACTATGATTTTGCTTCGCCTCCGCTCCTGCGCACACTTCCGAATGGCCAGCGCTTGCTGATCGTCAGCCAGAAGTCCTCCGCGGTTCTTGCGCTCGACCCCGATCAGCAGGGAAAACTTATCTGGCAGACGAAGCTCGGCCAGGGCGGCCCGCTGGGCGGAGTGGAGTGGGGCCCGGCTGCGGACGACAAGGCCGTCTACGAAGCGCTTTCGGATATCGATGTCGTTCCATTCCCCGGTGGCCTCGAGCCTGACCCGAAGAAGGGCGGCGGACTTTTCGCACTCGATATCGCGACGGGAAAACAGATCTGGGCCGCGCCGCCGGTATTGGGGACGTGCCACGTCGATCGCTGCAGCCCCGCGCAGTCGGCCGCGGTCACAGCGATACCCGGCGTCGTTTTCTCCGGTTCGGACGACGGCCACATTCGCGCCTATTCGGCTGACGACGGCAAAATCATCTGGGACTTTGATACGGCGCAAAGCTTCAAGACCGTGAACCAGGTTCGCGCTCACGGCGGATCAATCGACGGAGGAGGAAGCGCGGCCGTCGTCGGGGGCATGGTCTACGTCAACTCCGGCTATGGCGCATTGTGGGGCATGCCCGGCAACGTCTTTCTCGCCTTCGCGCCGCAGTAGCTCGAGCTGAGCGAAGCGTTCGGGGAAACCTGCTATCCTGATCGGGGCATCAGACCCTCGGGGTTCAGAATGAAGCGACTCGCTGTCTTCGCATGCTCTAATTGTTTTCGCCTCGGTCGCGGTGGCGCAGCAATCGACGCCTCCGGCTTCCGCCGCTCCGGATGCGGTAAGCCCGCCGTCGCCGCCCGCGCAGATCGCGCCCACGCCCAATCCCGAATTCCTGCAGGCGGCCGACGAAGTTCTCGATCAGATGAGCCAGATCCTCCATCTCCCCATCCTCGATCCGCTGAAGAAGAGCCTCCGCTCGAAGCAGGAGATTCGCGACTACCTCATCCGCGAAGAAAATGACGATAAATCCGACGCGCAGCGCTACGCCGATCGGAAGGCCCTCGAAGCCTTCGGCCTCATTCCCAAGGATTTTCCGCTCGATTCGTTCATGCTCAAGGTCCTCACCGATCAGGTGGCGGGCCTCTACGATCCGAAGGCGAAGGAGTTTTACATCGCCGATTGGATCAAGCCCGGCGAGCAGCGCGAGGTGATGTCGCACGAGCTCACCCACGCCCTCGAGGACCAATCCTTCCACATCGATTCCTGGATCAAAGCGGCGCGCCCCAACGACGACGCCGAAACGGCTCGCGACGCCGTCAGCGAGGGCACCGCCATGGCGGCGATGGTCGATTACGCGCTGCGAGACGACAAAGTCGGCGTGCGCGAGCTTGCCGACATCACGCCTCTCATGCGTAACAGCGCGCTTCAGCAAATGGATGAGGATCCGAATCTCGTAAAGGCCCCGGCCTACATCCGAGACGGCCTCCTCTTTCCGTATCTTTCGGGCGCATCGTTCGCGCAACAATTCCTGAAGGCACATTCGGGCTGGAGCGACCTGCATCTGATTTTCGAGAATCCGCCTGTCTCGACGCAGCAGATCATGCACCCGGATTTGTATCTGAAAGGCGTAGCGCCGCTGAAAATCACACTGCCTGAATGGAAGGGACTGGTTCCATCCGACTGGAAACTGCTCGAGGAAAACGTGATGGGCGAATTCGGTGTCGAGGAAATCCTGAAGCAGCTCATCGGCGGCGTGCGCGCCGACGCGCTTTCTCCCGCGTGGAGCGGCGACCGCTACGCCGTCTTCGAAGACGCGAAGACCAGGCAGAATCCCGACGTCTTACTCCTCGCACTCGACACTCCCGAACATACGGGCCGCTTTTTCGGGCAGTATAGCGAGGGGCTCGAGACGAAATACGCGGCGCGCACCGACCTCTTCCGACGCCCGAATTTCTTCCAGTTTCAGACCGATCAGGGCGGCCTGTTCTTATATTGCGTCGCCCTCGAATGTCTGACCGTCGAGCGCGCCACGCGCCAAACCTTCGATGCCATCGACCGCGCCATCGGCTGGCCGGCCGCGCCGAGCCCCGCGGAACCCCCGACGTCAGAATCGGCCGCACGGCTCGTCCCTACGAAGAGCCACGTCCCAGCCATTCGGCACGCTCGCATCCCGCTAGATTTTTTCGCATCTTTTCGGAAAGCGGGCTAAGAGATTGAGTCCTTCGGCCGTGATTTTGCGAGTTTGGAAGCCGCCGCAGCCGTGTCGATTAGAAGTGGTCCCCGTTGTTTGTTTGCATCGAGTTACGGACGTTTCTAATCGCCAAATGTCGATTAGAAAAGCAGTGGTGAGTGGCTAGAGGACGGCGTACAGATTCGCGTGCGCTAAACACAGAGATCACTGAGGAAAGCACGAGACCACGGAGAAAACAGTTGCCTAGATCATCGCTCCTCGCACGGGATGGCTCGAGGGAATCATTTGTTGCGGCCTAGTTTTCAAAGAGCGTTGGGCCCTCGTCGAGAGGGCTGACGGCTTTCGTCGTCCGAATGAGATTGGCAGATTGCGACGCGCGAATCTAGCTGGCCTCAAGTTCAGGTTTGGTTCAGGGCCGCGGACCTGGCCGGGGCGCATGCGGGATGACGAATGGGCGGAGTAAATAAAACGGAGAGATTCTTCAGTCATCCTCGTCGGATAGTTTCAGAATGACGCGGCTCGCGACTGAGCGTAGCATACTCGGGTTTTTCGATGAGCCGCACTAGCATTCTGGCCGGCGAGTTCATTACACTCTCGCGATGGCTCTCTTCGAACTGCCGCGCGTTCCGGAGCCCGAGGTGATGGACGATTCGGGCGAGGTTGAGGCCTATTCGTGGTCCGCGGCGCAAGCCTATCTGGACAAAATCGACGACACCTTCGTCGATCATGCCCTTCGCCTTTTCAATGGCCGGGAGCGGGGCCGCGCGCTCGATATCGGCACGGGTCCGGGACAAATCGTCATCAAGCTTGCCCGGCGTCTCACGCGTTGGAAGTTCATTGGCGTCGACCGTTCGCCGAACATGATCGCCCAAGCCCACGCCAATCTCGATGCGGCGGGCCCGGCGCTTGCCGGACGCGTCGAATTTCGCCTTGCGGACGGCAATCAACTGAGTTTCCCCGACGCCAGTTTCGATTTCGTGATGTGCAACTCGGTACTACACCATTTGGAGGAGCCGCAGAACCTACTGTCGGAGATGGCGCGTCTGGCCAAGCCGGGCGGCGCGATTCTGCTGCGCGACCTTCGACGTCCGGGCCGATTCGCGCATCCATTTCACGTTCGCTGGCACGGCCGCCATTACTCCGGCGCGATGCGCAAACTCTACCGCGATTCCGTGCGCGCGGCCTACACGCTGCCCGAGCTGCAGCTCCTGCTCGATGGTTCGCCGTTGCGTGGTTGCGCGCATGTTTTCGAGCACGAATCCACACATATCGGCCTCGAACGCGGAATCGCCCGCCAGCCGATGGCGAGCGCCGCTTCGCAATGAGCCGCGCTTCCAGCGGCGAATTCGCAAAGCGAATTATGTTCGGTAGTTGGACTACTCTGCAACCGGGAGATAGACCTTGAAGGTGGTTCCGTGGCCCACCTCGCTGCTCACCACAATTGCTCCGCCGCTTTGTTTTACAATCCCGTTGACCAGCGCCAAACCCAATCCCATGCCCTTCGCCGATCCTTTGGTGCTGAAGTAGGGCTCGAAGATGTGCGCCATTGTGTTGGCGTCCATGCCCGACCCCGTGTCGGAAACAGCTACCACCGCGTACAGGCCGGGCGGTAACGGAGAGGACGCGGGCCGCGTTTCCTTGTCCAGCTGCACGGTCGCCGTTTCGATGAACAACTTTCCGCCCATCGGCATGGCGTCGCGGGCGTTCAAAGCCAAGTTGAGCAATACCTGTTCGATTTGGACCACGTCGGCTTTAACGGGCTTTGCGGAAGGATCGAGCTTCGTCACCAGTTCAATCCCGTCAGTCATTAGGCAGCGGAGCATCTTGCCCATTTCCGCAATCGCATGATTCAAATCGATCACTTGAAGCGCCGGCGCCTTATCGCGGCTGAATTCGCGCAGTTGTCTCGTCAGCGACACAGCGCTCGCCACCGCCTTCTTGATCTGCAAGACGTTGCTTCTCGCCGGATCAACCGGGCTCAGTTTGTCGAGCAGGAGTTCGCAGTGGCCCAGCACTACGGCGAGCCAGTTATGGAAGTCGTGAGCCACCCCGTAAGCCAGACGCCCCAGCAGCTCCGACCGATGCGCCTCTCGCGCCTGCTGCAGGAGCCGTTTTTGTTCGGTGATGTCTCGTGCCACAGTCAGGAGGTAGTTTGTGCGACCCACATAGATCGATTCCGCCGAAAGTATAAATTCCCGCAGCTCGCCGCTCTTTATGCGGGAAACAACCTGCATCCCGCGTACGCCCTCTTGTTCGCCAAGCAGCGACACCAAAATGCGCCGCTGTTCGGGATCGGCCCACAGGCCCAGTTCGATGGCCGTTTTGCCGAGCACTTCTTCCCGCTCATAACCCGTGAGGTCGAGGAAGGTCTGGTTCACTTCCACAAGGCGGCCTTCCGCCATCGTGCTGATGTTGATCGAATCCGGGCTGCAACGGGATACCTTGGAAAATTTTGTTTCCGCGGAGTAGAGGGCCATGGCGAGCCTTTTCTGCTGAATGGCGTATTGCAGGGCCCGCTCCAACAGATTGTGATCCAGCTCGTCCTCGTAAAGATAATCCTGCGCGCCGGCCTTTCGGACTTGCGCGGGAGTGGGCTCGTCATCGTTTCTTGCCAGGACCAAAATCGGAACTTCGCGAAAGAATGAATGCGTGTGGCTGAGAGTCTTTATGCCTTTGCTATCGGGGAGGTCCAGTTCCAGTAGAACGGCATCGAAGGAATGAGCAGCCAGCTGCTCCAGCCCGGACGACAATGTTTCCGCACGGGTCAGATGAAACAAGGGCTTCTCGCCTTTTGACACGATCTCTTGAAGAGACTGAAAGCTCGACGGATTGCCCGTCATCACCAGAATCTCGAACACTTCGTTTTCCATATCCATCCTTGGTTTCGTCTTGAAATTAAAGTGCAGCAGGCGAATTGCCTTCCCCCCTGTCCGCATGCCGTTTTGCGGCCAGAATTCTGCCTGCTGCATCTCGTTGCGCCTCCCGTCTTGGAGTGTGCAGCGCATTTCTTTATGCCAGCCCCTTTGGGAAAAGCCGCTGAATTTCGAGAACAAGGCCCTCCGGCAGTTGGCTCTTGTGAATATAGCTATCGGCCCCAGCATCCATACACGCTTCGCGGGTGAGCGGGCCATGCAGTTCCGTGAAGACGATAATCCGCACAGTTGGCAGAATGTCGTGAAGGCGCAAGGTGCATTCAATGCCGCTCATGCGCGGCATGCGAAGGTCGGTAAGAACCAAATCAGGCCGCAAGGCCTCCGCCTTCTCCAGAAGGTCGAATCCGTTTCTCGCCGTGCCCGCGACCGTGACCCCGTTCAGCGTTTCCAGATAAGAGCAGATCGCCTCTCGCGCAACCAGGGAATCGTCCGCAACCAGCACGCGAATGCCTTTTGTTCGATTCATCCCCGCTCCGTGATCGGCCTTACAATGGCGGCGCACGGCACGGAGAGTACGGTAGAAGACGTCCGGGGTAAATTCCGCAGACTTCCTAGGGAAAAACCTGTAGGCGGTTTCGCTGCCTGCTTTTACTTGTGGATGATTTCGTTCCGAATCGCGTAGTGAACCAAGTCCGTGATCGAATGGAGGTCGAGCCTGAGCATGATGTTGGCCCGGTGGGTTTCAGCCGTTTTGACGCTGATATTGAGAGTTGTGGCGACTTCCTTGTTGCTCTTGCCCTCCGCAAGAAGCTGGATAATTTCCAGCTGGCGGGGCGTGAGCCGGTGGCGCCGCCCCACCCCGCCGGCGCTCTTTCTCTCACGCGCGGCCAGTTGCGCAACTTTGAATGAGAAATAGGGTTTGTGGCGCCGGAGGGCGTCAACTGCCGCCACCAAGTCCCAGTCCGCATCATCCTTCAGCAGATATCCGTGTGCGCCGGCCTCAATCACCTCCCGCACAAGTTTTTCCGATTTGTGCATGCTCAGAATCAGCATTCGGGTTTGAGGCGAGCTCTTGCTGATCTGGCGCGCGGCCTCCACGCCATTCAGTCCCGGCATGGCGATGTCGAGGATCGCTACGTCGGGCTTGTACCGTTTGACCTCCGCTACCGCGTCGCGCCCGCTGGTTGCCTCGGCGCAGACCCGCCATCCCTTTACGGACTCGAGGAGGGTCCGCAGCCCCTTTCGGACTACGCCGTGGTCATCCGCGATCAGAATGCGAACCGACATTGCGGGCCTCGTTGGTGAGCGGCAGGACCGCCGTCACCGTGGTTCCCCCACTGCCAGAGCGGATATCGAGCCGTCCGCCGAGCTGCCTCATGCGTTCGCGCATGCCTAGTATACCGACGCCAAGCCCTCTTGTACCGCTGCGCTCTTCGTTCAGAATATCGCCCGGTATTCCCGTGCCCGCGTCGGATACCTCCAACTTGACCTGGCTACGGTTTGCTTCCAGTCGAATTTTCCCGGTGGAGCTCCCGGAGTGCTTCTGGATGTTCCCCAAACTTTCCTGGAGGACACGAAATAAGGCCGTCTCGCTCTCTTGCGAGAAGCGGCCGGAGCCGGCAGACAAATCAAGATCCAGCTGGATTCCGGTGCGTTGGGAAAATCCCTTGGCGTACTCCTCGATCGCCGCGGGCAGTCCAAGTTCATCGAGCTCGGGAGGATGCAAGAGGTAAGACAGGGCGCGAATGTTTCTGGCCAAATCCTTCACCAATTTCTGGGCTTCGGACAACGCATGCCGGCTTCGTTCGTCAAGGGCCTTTTCCGGCGCGCACACCTGCGCCAGATTCAGACTGACCGCGAGGACACTCTGAGCGAAACTATCGTGAAGGTCCCGGGCGATGCGCCGGCGTTCTTCGTCCTGCAACTGAAGAAGGCGCGAGGAAAGCTTGTGCAGTTCCTCTTCCACTTGTTTCTGTTTCGTTACACCATTCACGGTCGCGACAACGCCCGCGATTTCGCCATGCTCGTCGCGCAGCGGGGCGTAAACCGCGTTGAACCATCTTGTCTCGTTCGTTCCAGCAGGCGAAAATGGGATGTCGCGGGCGAAGGTGACTTCTCCCTTAAGCGCCCTTTCGATCTGCCCGAAGACGCCCATCTCACCCAGAAAAGGAAAAAGATCGAGGGGATGTTTCCCTAGGACTTCCTTTTCCTTCATGCCCGTATACCTTTCCATGAAGGGGTTCCAGAGTGCGTAGCGGAGCTGGTGGTCGTAAACGATGATTCCTTCCTGAGCGCTCACCAGGATCTGCCGATTGAGTTCGCTGGCCCTGTGAAGCGCTGCTTCCGCGTTTTTCCACTCCGTAATGTCGGTGAATGTGCCGATTACGTGCTTGAAGGACCCCTCCTTAGTGAACTGGGGCACCCCGGCTCCATAAATCCAAAGCACCTTGTCTGAACCTTGGCGGCGGAAACCCATCACTTCGTTCCGAACCGGTTGCCCGGACTCAATCGCCCGAGGTCCGGGACGCATGGCAAACGGGTACTCCGATCCGTCCTCGCGAACCGTAATCAACCCCAACTCCTCAGTCGTCTTCCCGACGAACTGCGTCCTGGTCATCTCGAACATATCGAGCGCAGCCTGATTGGCGAATTGAATTTCCGTACGAGGTCCAACGATAACGACGCCCACATGAATTTGGTCGACTAGAGTTCGAAGTCGCTGTCCGCTGGACCGGCGGGCGCCGGACGGAGGTGCCGCGTGGGCACGTCTTCGCCGCGAAGATAGGATAGGCTTATGGCGCATCGACTAGGTCAACCCCCCAAAACGGTTCCTAGCTGCACGCATATGAGAGAGCCGCGTAAGTCGTGATTAGAGCACCTACCTTACCGAAATGCAAGAATGCCACCCCGTGGATTAGTAACCTGTTTTCCGAGCTTTGGTGTAGCGCTATGCGAAAGGGCAGCCGTTTTTCAGCCAAATTTCATCTTCGGATGCTAAGCTGCCGTGTTTCGCCATGCGATGATCGTCTGGAGCGTTCGTCGCCAGTGCAGTGCAATGTGATCACCGGAGGAATCGCAATGAGGAATTTGGCTTGGTCAAAAAAGGATAGCCTGCAGGTTGGTTGCGGAGACGCCAGACAATCCGACAGAGTCGCTGGCGCACTCCGCCCACTGATTCTTATAGTCGCTGGCTTTGCGCTTGCTGTGGCCATCGCGCCGCAATCTTGCGCGCAAACGACTACGCCACCGGTGCAGGATCAGCCGCCCGAGCGGCCTCCGGTGCAACTCGTGCAGCCGCAAGGTCCGAACCATGCCACTCCACCCATGGCGATCACGTTGCAAGATGCGATCGAGCGGGCGCGAAAAGTCGACGCCCAATTTCAGTCCGCTCTGATGGCCTCAAAGAGCGCGGGCGAGGACCGGGTACAGGCGCGAAACGCGATTCTGCCCTCAATCAGCTATAGGTCTGAGGCTTTGCTGACGCAGGCAAATGGAGGAAGAACTCCCGTCGGAAGATTTGTCACGAATGACGGCGTCCACGTGTATCGCTCCTGGGGAATCCTTCATGAGGATCTTTCGCCGGACAATTATCTGGGCACGGGATATCGCCGTGCAAGAGCCGCCGAGGCGATCGCCAGTGCGCAGGCCGAAATCGCGAGGCGGGGCTTGACACTTACGGTCACCCGATTGTATTACGCGCTGGCGGTCGCGCAGCGGAAGTATGCCACCGCGCAGGCGGCTCGCGACACGGCTCAGCATTTCTACACCATCACTCAGGATGCCGAGCGCGTCGGCCAGGCCGCGCACAGCGACGTGGTGCAGGCGGAGATTCAGTATCGGCAGGCAGAGCAGGCGTTCGACGACGCGGGCCTCGCCATGGAGTCGGCACGGATGGATCTCGCCGTCCTGCTGTTTCCGGCTTTGAACGAGAATTTTGCGATCGTGGATGATATGGACTCGCCTTTGCCCTTGCCTCCGTTCTCGGAAACGGAAAGAATGGCCGAGCACGAGAATCCGGACTTGCGCGTGGCGATGGAATCGCTCCGGTCGGCAAATCTCGGGGTTACGGCCGCAAAGGGTGCTTTTCTGCCGGCGTTTTATACAGACAGCATCTACGGAATCGAGGCGAATGCCTTTGCACTGCACAGCGTCAGTGTCGGAGGCCCGAAGGGTCAATCGTTGCCGAACCTGGGCTATTTCATAACCGTAGGAGTGAATGTGCCCTTGTGGGACTGGGGAACGCTGCGCAGCAAGCTGCACCAGGCGGAATATCATCGAGAGCAGGCGCGCTTCGAACTGAGCCAGGCGCAACGGCAAATCCTCAGCAATCTGTATGGTTCGTACAATGAAGCCACCGTCGCGCGAGCCAGCGTGGAGGAATCGCGGGGCACGGCTGATCTCGCGGCGGAGAGCCTCCGCTTGATCGATTTGCGCTATAAAGCGGGTGCGTCGACGGCGCTCGAAGTTGTTAGCGCGGAGAATACGCTGACGCAGGCTCGCAATGCATATGCCGAGGCGGAGATGCGCTATCGTGTGGCCGTGGCGACGCTGCAAACCGTCACGGGCAGTTTCTGATTCTTTTGGCGGAACCGGGGAACAATGGAAGAGACTAACTCAGCGATGTCCGTCTCAACGAAAATCTTCGATCGCAGCTGCGGCTGGACGCGTTTCCGGATGGCCGTGCTCATCGCTGCGGCGAGCCTGATGGTTTCGTGCTCGTCGGAAAACGGAAAGGAAGTAGTGCCGGTTGTAACCGTGCAGGCGGCCACCGTGGCGAGCAAAACGATTCAAGCCACGATCCATACGGACGCGATTCTTTACCCGCGCGATGAAGCTGCGATCGTGCCGAAGGTTGTTGCGCCCATCAAGAAGTTCTACGTGCAGCGGGGCAGCCAAGTCCGGGCCGGGCAATTGCTGGCGGAGCTTGAGAACCAGGACTTGGTCGGCGCCTTGACGGAGAACCAGGGTGGGTACGAGCAGGCCGAAGCAAGCTACAAAAGCGCGCTGCAAAGCGCATCGCAAGACCTTCAGGTCGCAAAAGAGCAACTCGACGCGGCGCAGAAACTTTATGACGCTCGCGAAGCCCTTTACAAGGAGGGGGCCATCGCAGCCAAGGATGTGGAGGATTCAAGCATCGCACTGACGCAGGCTCGCAATCAGTATGACCTCGCGCAGAAAGCCTACAACTTGAAAGTGGCTCAGGGGCAACTGACTGCGGCAAAAGGCAAAACGGTCAGCGCGCAAGCGCAGCTGAACTACACGAAGATTGTGAGCCCAATGAATGGCGTGGTCTCCGACCGGCCGTATTACGCCGGAGAAACTCCGTCCAGCGGTTCGCCCATCCTCACGGTGATGGATTTGTCTTCAGTAGTGGCGCGCGCGTACGTTTCCCCTCAACAAGCGGCGGAATTGCACGTTGGCGATCCCGCATCGCTTTCGCCCGGCGGCGGCGCGCCTGAATTGCCAGGCAAGGTGACGGTGGTCAGCCCGGCACTCGATCCCAACAGCACGACCGTCCAAGTTTGGGTTCAGGCGCCCAATCCCGGCGCGCGGCTCAAGCCCGGCTCGACGGTCAGCCTGAGCGTTGTCGCGAAAACAGTCAAAGACGCACTCGTGGTTCCCGCGGAAGCGATTCTCACCGCGCCCGATGGCACAACCTCCGTGATGGTGATCGGCCAAGATGGACAAGCCCACCAGACCAGCGTCAAAACCGGAATTCGCGAAGGCGGCGACGTGCAGATCCTGAGCGGGCTCCGCAAAGGCGAACAGGTGGTGGCCGCCGGTGCGTACGGCCTGACCGATGGCACGAAGGTGACAGTTTCCGCGAGTCCCGCATCCGGCGGGAGTGACGCCAACTAAGGGCTCGCAACCATCCATGCCAAATTCAACCGGAACGAATTCACGCACTCCAGAACGAGCCGCGGAAGGCGAGCGCTTTTGGTTCGCGCGCGAGCACAAGTCGATCATCTTTCTCATCGTCACCCTGGCGATGGTGGGAGCCTACCTCGCATTCAGCATTCCCATTGCAGTTTTCCCGACCACGGATTTTCCACGCGTGATCGTCGGCGTTGATAACGGCGTGATGCCCATCGATCAGATGCTTGTCACCATCACGCGCCCGATTGAGGAAGCCGTCAGCGGGGTCGAAGGAATCCAGGACGTCCGGTCGATTACCAGCCGAGGGTCAGCCGAAATCGATCTTTTTTTCGACTGGCGCGTGGACATGTTTCAAACCCTCCAGCGGGTCAACGCCGCGCTTGTTCGAGTCGAGGCCACCCTTCCGCCGACCGCCAAAGTCTCTAGCGACCGATTGGAATTTTCAAGCTTTCCGATCCTGGGCTATGGCCTCACCTCGGATACCCTCTCGCAGCAGCAGCTCTGGGAAACGGCGACCTACGACATCAAGCCGCGCCTCGCGAGCCTCGGAGGCGTATCGACCATCCTCGTCCAGGGAGGACAGGTCCCTGAATTTCACATCGAGCCGCAACCGGCAAAGCTTCGGGCCACGGGAGCGAACGTCTCCGATCTTCTCTCGGCGGTCGATCGATCGAACATCATCCAATCGCCGGGACTCTTCCCCCAGAATCATCAATTGTATTTGGGACTGATCACCGGCCAGGCGCACGATGTTCAGGAACTCGGCGGCATTTTCGTAAAGAATTCGGCATCGGGCAGCCCCATCTACGTCAACGACGTCGCGAATGTCACGCCCTCGTTCGAGCCGCACTTCACGATCGTCACCGCCAACGGACAGCCTGCGGTCCTCATCAACGTCAACCGGCAGCGCGGCAGCAACACCATGCAGGTCGCCACCGAAGTAAAGGGAGAAATGGCGCAGATTGAAAAGAGCCTGCCCCCGAGCGTGCACGTGAGCACGTTCTACGACCAATCGTGGATCGTTGGCGAATCCATCAAAAGCGTGCGCGACGCGATTTTGATAGGTCTTCTGCTGGCCTCCGCCGTGCTCGTGCTGTTTCTGCGCGACTGGGGAACGTCTTTCATCGCCGGCATGGTGATACCGATCAGCCTGCTGGTGACGTTCATCGTGATGCGGGCGCTGGGAGAGAGCTTCAACCTGATGACTCTCGGCGGCATGGCCGCGGCGGTCGGGCTGATTATCGATGACGCGATCGTCGTGCTCGAGAATGTGGTGTTGCACCGCGAAGCCGGCGAAGGCAGGTTCGAGGCCGTCCAGTTGACGCTTCGCGAACTTTCCGTCGCCTTGGTGGGATCGACGCTCACGCCGATCGTCGTCTTCCTGCCGCTGATCGCCATCACCGGCGTGACAGGCGTATTTTTCCGCGCCATGGCGATCACCATTGGCGCCGCCCTGCTGACTTCGCTCGCCCTCGCGCTTACCTGGACACCGACTCTTTGCCTCTACCTATTGCGCAAGCAATCGAAGAGCGACGATGAAGCGGCCCTTCGTGATCGAGAAGTCGCCCCGGCTACCGCTAATCCCACTTCTCAGGCCGAGAGCCCAGTTTCCCCGGAATCTGTGGAAGAAATTCGGAAGAGGGAATTGAGCGTGCTGTTGAGCGCCGAAGAGCGGCATTTGATGAAGGGCTACTTCGGCAAAGTAATTCGCTTTTACGAGCGATGGTTCCGTCGCAGCCTGAAATATCCCGTCTGGGTGCCGATCCTGGCCGTGGCTCTTATCGTTGTTTCGTATTTCTGTTACCAGAAGATCGGCTCGGATCTACTGCCCAAGATGGACGAAGGCAGCTTCATTCTCGATTACGTCACGCCGCCGGGAAGCTCGCTCGAAGAGACGAATCGGATGGTCTCGCATATGGTTCAAATCGTTCGCTCGACCCCGGAGGTGGCGAGCACCTCCCGGCGCACGGGCCTTCAGCTGGGTCTCGCCGCCGTCACCGAGGCCAACATCGGCGATATCTCGGCGGACCTGAAGACCGATCGCAGCCACGATATCTGGACGGTCATGAACGAGATTCGGACCAAGATCTCGCGGGCCGAGCCCGCTGTCGACATCGATTTTACCCAGAAGCTCCAGGACATGATTGGCGACCTTACCAGCGCTCCTCAGCCAATCGACATCATGATGTTTTCTCCCGATGCGAAGCTGCTGGGCGATTGGGCGCCGCAGGTGGCTGACGCGATCGGTAAAATTCAGGTGGGTGGAGCGCACCCGGTGGTCGACATCGACAACGGGATCGACTCCACCACCAGCGGCCCGGCGGTTTCCTTTCAGGTGGACATGGCCAAAGCCTCGCACGCGGGATTCTCGCCGCAGGACATCGCCGACGAGGCCACGGCGATGCTAGACGGCGTGACGGCCGCGCAGCCCGTTGTCGTTAACGATCGCCCCTACACCGTCCGCATCCGCTATCCCGCCGACATTCGCTCGTCGCTCGCGCGGATGAACAACACGATGCTGGTGAGCCCCGGCGGCCAACTGGCCAATCTAGGCTCGTTAGCGTCGATGACCGAGCTTCCCGGGCAGACCGAAATTCTGCAGGATAGCGAGCAGCGCTACGTGGCCGTGACGGCGCGTCTCGAGGGACTCGACATGGGCCACGGGATCGCCGCTGTGCAGGCGGCTTTGGCCCAATTGCATCTTCCGCCCTCCATCCGCATCGAGTATGGCGGCCTCTATCAGACGCAACAGCAATCGTTTCGCGATCTCACGCTGGTTCTCGCGCTCGCGATTGTTTTCGTGTTCCTCGTGCTGCTTTTCGAGTTCCGCAATTTCTCCGCGCCGATTTCCATTCTTGCTTCGGCGGTTTTGTCGACGGCCGGCGTTTTTGTCGCGCTGCTGCTCACGGGCATCACCTTCAATCTGTCGTCGTTCATGGGGCTGATCATGGTGATTGGCATCGTGGCCAAGAACGGCATCTTGCTTTTGGATGCCGACGAGAAATTCCGCGCGGCGGGTTTCTCGCCGGAGGAATCGATTTTCCAGGCGGGCCGGCGCAGGTTGCGCCCCATCGTCATGACGGCGATCGCGGCGGTTTCGGGAATGTTGCCGCTCGCGCTGGCCATCGGCGCGGGATCGCAGATGCTTCAGCCACTCGCCGTTGCCGTAATCGGTGGCCTGCTGATCGCCATGATTCTTTCGCTCTTCGTTACACCTACCATCTATTTCTACATGACCGGCAAAACATAGTCCCACTGTCACTGCGTACAGAAAAAGGTCAAAGACGAAAGCGCGTAATCAGGATTTGCGCAGGAGTTCTTTCGCGATTTCGACGATGCGGCCCGGCTCGAAGCCGAATTTCGTCAGGAGTTCCTTGAGCGGCGCCGACGCGCCAAAGGTTTTCATGCCGATCATCCGGCCGGAACTGCCGACGTAGCGCTCCCAGCCGAACATCGAAGCCTGCTCGATCATGATCCGCGCCGTGATGCCCGGCGGCAGGACCTTGTCTCGATATTCCTGCGGCTGATGATCGAAGATCTCCCAGGACGGCAGCGAAACGACGCGCGAACGAATTCCGCCCGCAAGCAGTTTCTCGTGAGCCTCGACGGCGAGGCTCACTTCGCTGCCCGAGGCGATCAGGATCACTTCCGGATTTGCGCCCGGAGCGTCGGCCAAAATGTAGGCGCCCTGCGCCAAGCCGGACGCCGGGGCGTACTTTTTACGATCGAGCGTAGGCAGCGGCTGGCGCGACAACGCCAGCACAGCGGGCGTATGACGCAGTTGCATCACGTAGCGATAGGCTTCCACGACTTCGTTTGCATCCGCGGGGCGCAGCACGATGAGCCCGGGGATAGCTCGCAGCGACGCCAGGTGCTCGACCGGCTGATGCGTTGGCCCATCTTCTCCATCGCCCATGGCTTCGTGAGTGAAGGCGAAAATCGTGGGCAGTTCCATCAGCGCAGAAAGCCGCATGGCGGGCCGCGCGTAATCGCTGAAAACCATAAACGTCGAGCCGAACGCCCGGAGCTTTGAGAGTGAAAGTCCGTTGAGGATCGCCGCCATCGCGTGCTCGCGAATTCCAAAGTGTATATTTCTGCCGCCCGGATTATTGGCTTCGAGGTCGCCGGCACCCTCGAACGTCAAGAGAGTTTTAGTCGAGGGCCCGAGATCGGCGGAGCCGCCGAGAAACCACGGGATATTGCGCGCGAGCACGTTCAAAGTTTTTCCCGAGGCGTCCCTGCCAGCGACACCTTTTGAGTCCGCGGGGAATACGGGGAGATCGCGGTCCCAATTAGCGGGGAGTTCGCGGCGCTGCATCAAGTCGATTTCGGCCGCGAATGCGGGATATTTGGCGCGGTATGCGCCGAGCAACTCTTTCCATTCCGCGCACGCTCTTTCGCCGCGTGCGCCGATGCCGGCCGCAAAGTGCTCGTAGACGCCTTCCGGCACCAGGAACTTGGCTTCTTCCGGCCAGCCGTAATTGCGCTTGCAGAGACGGATCTCGTCGTCACCGAGCGGCTCGCCGTGCGCGGCGCTCGTGTCCTGTTTGTTGGGCGAACCGTAGCCGATGTGGCTATCGAGAATGATCAGGGTAGGCCTGCCCTGCGTCTTGCGGAAAACGCCGAGAGCGTGTTCGATGCGCTCGATATCGTTGGCATCGCCGATCCGCAGCACGTTCCATCCGTAGGCGATGAATCGAGTCGCGACATCTTCGGTAAAGGCAAGGCGGGTATTGCCTTCGATCGTGATCTGGTTGTTGTCGTAAATCCAGCAGAGGTTATCGAGGCCCAGATGACCTGCCAGCGATGCCGCTTCGGACGAAACGCCTTCCATCAGGCAGCCATCGCCGGCAATGGCATAGATGTTGTAGTCAAAGATATTGAAGCCGGGGCGATTGTAGCGGCTGGCGAGCCACTTCTGAGCGATGGCCATGCCCACGCTGGTAGCCACGCCCTGGCCAAGAGGGCCCGTGGTGGTTTCGACGCCTGAGACCCAGTGATATTCCGGATGTCCGGGCGCCCTGCTATCGAGCTGGCGAAACCGGCGAATGTCCTCGAGACTCACCGACTGGTGGCCGAGCTTTTCGTATTCGGCGTCGACGGCTTGCGTTTTCGTGAGATGCAGCACGGACCAGAGCAGCATGGACGCGTGGCCGTTGGAGAGCACGAAGCGGTCGCGATTCGGCCAGATCGGATCCTGCGGATCGAAGCGCATCACGCGGTTCCAAATCGTGTAAACGACCGGCGCAAGCGCCATCGGGGTGCCCGGATGACCGGACTTGGCCTGCTGCACTGCGTCGATGGAAAGCGTGCGAATCGTATTGATGCAGAGTTGGTCCATCTCCGGCGCGGCGACCGGTGTGGCTGCCTGTGTGACATTCATATTCCGTCTCCTTGCGATCGCTCAGTTTGCCGGGCCCCGGCTTCGGAATTCGTGGAGGGGAGCACGCGCGGCGGCCTCCCCGATCGGATGAATGAGCAGTTCCGCGGAAGTCACGGTAAACACTTTCCTGCCGAATGTAAACGGGAAGGCCTTGCCAACGCCAGAGATTTATCTCGAGGCCATTGGACCCCGCTCGGCTTACGGTTCGAGATTCAATCCTGTGATGCGAATGCCGCTGTGATGCACGCGATGGCGGCGGTTCACCGAAATCAAAAGGGCTGTAATTCCCTCGACAATCCGGGACATTTCCAGCGGGCCGGCATCAACCGGGCGCAAGCCGGGGATCAACTTCACCAGCGGGAAAAGAATCTGCTTGGCCTCCTGGTCGTCACCGCACACGAAGACGTCGCACTCGGGAGTTGACGAAAGGTCTTGTAAAGCGCCCGCCGATACGTTGTGGAAGGCCGAGAGTACACGTGTTGCGGCTGGAACAAGTTCGCGAGCCTGCTCGGCGGCCGATCCTTGCCAGAGTTGCAGCGTGCGTGTCGGTTTGCCGCCCACGGCTGCAGCCAAGGGAACCGTTGCGTCGACCAAAATAGCATCCGCCAGAGAGCCTCGAATGCTTTTTAGAATTTCTGCCTGAGCGGAGATCGGAACGGCCAGCACCGAGACGGCGGCCTGTGCGGCAGCATGCGCATTCTCCATTCCGCTGATTGAAATGCGTCCTGATTCTTCGGGCGCGTGCGCTTTCAGCGATTCCTCGATTCGCCCCGCGCCTTCCTTGGCCCTGCCTTCGTCGCGCGACCCAATGATGACCTGCACCCCCGCCAGCGCCCATCGCAAGGCCAATCCGAATCCTAAATCGCCGGTACCGCCGATGATGGCAACCTTTTGTTCACCCATGATTCCTCCGAATCTTGGATCCGGAGCAGCATCCCTTGGCCCACTCTGCTCCCAGTGCTATGCTGGCGGCGTCGAATTCAGCGCACGTGTCCAACACCGAAGAACACCGCAAACCTGCTTCTTCCCCGATAGAAATTATTCCCTTGATAGGACTGCCGGAAGTTGTATCTGGCGCTGATGTCGCCCGGCTGCTCGCCGAAGCGGCCAGAGAGCAAGGGCTGGTTCCCAGGCGACGAGACGTATTCGTCGTGGCGCAGAAGATCGTGTCGAAGGCAGAGGGAAGAATCGTGCATCTAGACACGATCAAACCTTCCGAGCGAGCGGAACGCTGGGCGGCTGAATACCACAAAGATCCGCGAGTGATTGAGATCGTGCTGAGCGAGGCAAGCAGCATCGTGCGGATGGAGCGCGGCGTGATCATCGCCAAGACGCGGCACGGCTTCGTTTGCGCCAACGCCGGCGTGGACCTCTCGAACGCTCCCGAGGGCACGGCGCTGTTGTTGCCCGAGGATCCGGACCGTTCCGCGCGCAAGCTTCAGGAGGAACTCGTGCGCGCGTTCGGCGTTCAGCTCGGCGTCATTATTTCCGATACCTTCGGGCGTCCCTGGCGGGAAGGTTTGGTGAACGTCGCGCTGGGCGTTGCCGGAATCGCACCTCTGATCGATTATCGGGGGCAGCGCGACGCGCATGGAAAGACGCTCCAAGCGACCGTGATTGCCATCGCCGATGAGCTGGCCGCGTCCGCAGGACTTGTGATGGGCAAGTTGAATCGCGTCCCCGTAGCGGTTATCCGCGGCGTGCCACTCTCGGATGAAACAGGAACAGGACGCGAGCTTATTCGCCCGCCTGATAAAGATCTTTTTCGGTAGCGTTTCTTGCATGTTATCGGCTCGCCGGAACATCGGTTTTGGGAGCATCTTCGACCCCGGAGATCGCGTTGTCGACGGACGCTCGCCCAAGAGATTGGACGGAGCCGCCGTCGGTATGCGATAAGTGACGCAGGCCCGCGTCGATTTCACGGCTGGCGGCCTGCACCAAAGCGGAGATGTTGGCGACGGCCTGCGGTGTGGCGTCCGCGTCGGTGATGGCCACGGTGACGCTGCCGATCACGTTCCCATCGGGACCAAACACCGGCGCAGCAATACCGACGCGCCCGCTATCAACGTCCCCGTGAGTTACGTGAACGCCCGCCTTCCGGATGCGGCGAAGATTCGCCCGCACCGTTTCCCAGTCGGTGCCCAAACCAGCATCACGAATCTCCGTCGGGTATCTTTCGAAAAACCACCGAGCCGAGCGCGGATGAAGGTTTGCAAAAATGACCTTTGATGAGGCGCCCTGAAACATGGGCATCGGCCGGCCGCGCTCGTAGCTGATTGCATTGTCGGAAACAGTTCGGGGTTCCTGATGGACACACATCACGCAGTTCCGGTAAATCCGACACAGGATCGCGATGCCCATACCGCCCGACCTATCCTCCAGCCGCTGCATGGCAGGGCGGCCGACTTTGATCAGGGGATCGGTGAGCTGAATCTTACGGTCGTTTTCGATCACGGCAGGACCCAAAATGTACTTGTTTCCGGAGAACGGGTCTAGAAAGCCCGCCTTGCACAATTCTCTGAAGTATCTGTAGGCCGTACTGACGGAAACGCCGATTTCCCGGGCGGCATCCTCGACGGTCCATTCGTACTTCTCAACCGTGAAGAGATTCAAGACGGCCAGGAGTCGACTTGCCGTATTCACGAATTGCCCTCCTTGGAGCCGGGTGTCCTGCCCGATCCGAATAATAACCCAAAATGCCGTATTTTAGTATTGCAGATAGTTTGACCACTCACTATTCGCAGCATATAGTAATTACGTACAATGTCGTGTTGACTTTTGTTGGCGCAGGTTGATACGATCTGCCTTCGTTACGGCGTTCAATGCGCAGGAAGTCGGTGGCGATTCACTCATGCCCGACAAGTTGAGTTCGGTCTCCGAGCTGGTCAGATCGATACCTTTCGGGAAGCCATATCATGTTGGGCGGCTTTTCGAATTTCCCTTGCAGATTCCGAAGGAAAGTCCTACAACGCCGTTTCCGACTGCCGGGGAACTGTGCCTCTTTGCAGGAAGGAATTGACCCGAAAGGTGTATGTGAAGTGAACGACCCAGCCTTATCGGCCTGACGTTGTATCGAAAGCGAGGAGCAATCGTGATTTACGACATCGAGCTGAACTCCGCCGCGCACTATCCGGTGCGAGATATCGTGGAATTGTCGCCATCGATTGAAGCTGCCGGCTTCGGCGCTTTTTGGAAAGGGGAGTCAAACAGCACCGATCCTCTGGTATTAATCTCGGGCATTGCCGCACGCACGAAGACGCTTAAGGTCGGGACGGCGATTTATCACATTTACGGCCGAAGCCCGGTAACCATGGGGATTCAATCGGCCACCTTGCAGGACCTTTCGGGCGGGAGGCTCCTGCTTGGGCTGGGCGTCGCGAACAAAACCATCGCTGCGTGGCATGGAGGCACCTTCGATCGGCCCCTGCGCCGCGCCAAGGAATATATCGAAATCGTTCGCAAGACTGCGGCGGGCGAGCGCGTCGAATACCAGGGTGAAATGTACTCCACGGGCCAGCGGTTTCAGCTTTCGTGGAAACCGTCCCATCCCACGTTTCCCATCTACCTTGCCGGTTTGGGTCCCCAAATGACTAAGCTGGTAGGACAAATCTCCGACGGCGTTTTCATCAATATGGCCACGCCCGCCACGATTCGCGAGATCGCCGGTCGGGTGCGCGCCGGGGCTGTGGAGGCGGGCCGCGATCCGAGCAAAATCGACATCATTGCCAAGGTTCGCGTCTCGATGAACCCCGATCGCGCTATGGCTCGATCGCGCATCCGGCAGGTCCTTACCTTCTACAACATCGCCGATCACTACAAGGATATGCTCCGCGCCTCCGGATTCGAAGATGAGGTCAACGCTGTGCAGGAGGCGTTCAAGGCCGGCGGGTTCAAAGCGGCGAGCACCAAGATCACGGACGCTTACATGGACAAATTGCCGGTGATCCCTGCGACTTCCATCCAGGAGATCAAAGATCGACTGCAGCCTTTTGTTGAGGCGGGTGTCACGCGACTCATCGTTCCCTACGTTCCAGTGACGGAGCCCGTGATCGACGACGCCCGCAAGTTCGTGGAAGCTTGGGGAAAATCATAAACTTCAGCTCCACGACAATCCGGCGAAACTGATGTGGCTCGACTAACGATGTGGCTGGACTAACGAAGCTCGCGGCTTCGCAGGCACAGGTACGGAGGTCAGAACATGCCGTCGACAGCAGAGGATATTCAATCAATCCGAGACAATGTCCGGGCGCTGTGCCAGGATTTCCCGGATACGTACTGGCGCGAAACGGACAAGAAAGAAGCGTACCCGCAGGATTTCGTGAAGGCGCTCACGGAAAGCGGATACCTGGCAGCGTTGATTCCCGAGGAGTATGGTGGCTCGGGATTGGGCATCACCGAGGCCGGCGTGATCCTCGAAGAGATCAACCACTCCGGGGGAAATTCAGGAGCGTGCCACGCACAGATGTATACGATGGGCACGCTCCTCCGCCACGGCAGCGCCGAGCAAAAGCAGCGTTACTTGCCGGCGATTGCCCGTGGCGATCTTCGCCTTCAGGCGTTCGCCGTCACCGAACCGAATGCCGGCTCCGAAACAACGCGAATTGAGACGAAAGCCGTCCGCAAAGGTGACCGCTACATCGTCAACGGCCAGAAGATTTTCATCTCTCGCGCGAAGCAATCCGACCTGATGCTTTTGCTGGCGCGAACCACGCCGTACTCCGATGTGCAGGACAAAACCCAAGGAATATCCGTGTTCATCATGGACATGCGAGAGGTCAAAGGAGGTCTTCAGATTCGACCGCTCGATATGATGGTCAATCACCATACGAACACCATCTTCCTCGAGGACGTGGAAATCCCCGCCACGGCTTTGATCGGCGAAGAGGGAAAAGGGTTTCGTTACATCATTGACGGATGGAATGCCGAGCGAATTTTGGTCGCCTCGGAAGCCATCGGGGACGGCCATTGGTTCGTGGAGCGGGCTTCCTCGTACGCGCGTGAACGTGTGGTTTTCGGGCGGCCGATCGGCACGAATCAGGGCGTTCAGTTTCCCATCGCGAAAGCCTATGCGCACGTGGAGGCGGCAGACCTGATGCGCTTTAATGCTGCGGCGAAATTCGACGCTAAAGAGAAATGCGGCGCTGAGGCCAATTTGGCCAAGCTGCTGGCTTCCGAGGCCGCCTGGGAAGCCGCGGACGTTTGCCTGACGACTTACGGCGGTTACGGCTTTGCACGGGATTATGATGTCGAAAGAAAGTTTCGCGAAACTCGGCTGCTCACCGTAGCGCCGGTAAGCAATAACTTGATTCTGGCATTCCTCGGCCAGAATGTGCTCAAAATGCCGAAATCGTATTAGGGATCGGCGCGAGTGGGGAGTCAAAGCAACTTGCGGTGATCGTCAAGTCGTAAACGGAGAAAGACAAATGGATCAGAAAAACGCTCTGCTGCGCTCCTGGATGTTCGTTCCCGGAAATCGCCAGCGTATGATCGAGAAATCGCTCGGGGTTGCGGTAGACGCCGTCATGATGGATATCGAGGACGGCGTTGCACCCGATGAGAAGGACGCCGCTCGCCAGCAAATTGCGGCTTGCCTTGATCAGGTGGCTGCCCGCCTGAAGGCCGATCCCAATCTTCGTACCCCCGCGCGGTTTGTACGCATCAACGCTGTCGGCCACGAACGAATGCGCGACGATCTCGCTCACGTCTTGCGGCCGGGCCTCGAGGGGCTGGTTGTGCCCAAAGTCGACACTCCCGATCAAGTGAAAACCGTCGAGCAGATTCTCGATCGTCAGGAACTGGAAGTGGGCCTCGGTCGTGGAAGCGTGCGCCTGCTCGTGGCCATCGAGAGTCCGAGAGGTCTTTACAATGCCTACGCTATCGCTTGCGCTTCGCCACGCGTGATCGGATTGATTTTTGGCGCCGAGGATTTTTCGAGAGAGCTGAGTCTGCCCTTGATGCGCGAAGGCGAAGCTCGCGATCTTATCTACGCGCGTTCTGCTATCGTGACGGCGGCCGCATGCGCGCACGTGCAATCGGTGGATGGAGTCTGGCCCGACCTGAAGGATATCGAAGGGCTGAAGAAATTTGCGGTGCAGGCCCGCCGATTGGGTTTTTCCGGGATGTCGCTGATTCATCCCGGGCAGGTCGAAATCGTCAACGGCGCGTTCACGCCGGCGGCGGACGAGATCGACTACGCGCACCGCGTGCTTCAAGCCTTTGATGAAGCACGGACCCGCGGCGAAGGCGCCGTCGCGTTTGGCGGGCAGCTCTTGGATCTTCCGATTATAGATAGGGCACGGCAAACACTCGCGTTGGCGGAATCGCTTCGTCTTCGCGCCTCGTAGCGGAATCGGATCTCGACAAACTTTGTCTTGACCGGCTGCGCTTCCGAGGTTGGCGTAGCGCTGTCATTCGATCTTGATGAATTGATCCAGGACATCGAAGAAGGAGAAATCAAAATGGCAGTCAAGCCAGGTTGGGTAGGGCGCTTCTTTGAAGATTTCGAGGTCGGAGACGTTTATCGTTGCCGGCTCGGAAGAACCGTCACGGAAAACGACAACATCTGGTTTACGCTCCTCACCAACAACACAAATCAGATCCACTTCAACAACGAATACGGCAAGCGCACCGAATTCGGCCGCTGCCTGATCAACAGCGCCCTCACGCTGGCGATCGTGGCCGGCATGGGCGTCGCGGACGTGAGCGAAAACGGTTTCGCGCTCGGTTGGGACGAAATCAAGCTTCCCAACCCGCTGTTTGCGGGAGACACGCTGTATTCCCAATCCGAAGTGTTGGAGAAGCGTGAGTCGAAATCCAAGCCTCAGTGGGGAATCATCAAGGTCCGCACGCGCGGAATTCAGCAGGAGGGCAAAGTCGTAATCGACTACAGCCGCAGCGTCATGGTTTATAAGCGAGCCCACGCGCCGATGCAGAATCTCTTCCCCGAGGTTCGTCCCTGATGCCGGAGAGCCGTCCGAAACTGGCTCTCGAGGGCGTGCGTGTCCTCGCTTTGGAAGTCTCTGTGTCAGGCCCCCATTGCACGCGAATCCTGGCGGACATGGGCGCGGAAGTCATAAAGATAGAAAAACCGGGCACCGGCGACGTGATTCGCGGATGGGACTCCGTGGTGAAGGGCCTGTCCTCCGGATTCGTCTGGCTCAACGGCAACAAGCGAAGCTTTGCCATAGACATCAAAACGCCCGCCGGCCGACAGGCTATTCAGAAACTCGCCGACCGCGTTGACGTCGTCCTCGAAAATTTCGCCCCAGGAGTTGCCGAGCGCCTGGGCGTGGGAGCCGCTGAGCTGTGCG
Organism: uncultured Acidobacteriota bacterium; assembly: GCA_963814735.1. Taxonomy (GTDB): domain Bacteria; phylum Acidobacteriota; class Terriglobia; order Acidiferrales; family UBA7541; genus Palsa-295. The sequence continues at coordinate 334,692 of CAWFEC010000003.1, forward strand.
CCCGCAATCCGCGGCTCATTTACTGTTCCCTCTCCGGCTACGGGCAGGACGGCCCCTACCGCAACGTGAAAGCGTACGACCTGCTCATCCAAGCCGAAGCCGGCATTATTGCCACCACCGGATACCCGGATAAGCCCGCGAAAGTCGGCGTCCCGATCACCGATCTTGCTTCATCGATGTATGCGACCGTGGGAATCCTGCTGGCGCTATATCAGCGAGAACGTACGGGCCGCGGACAGATGATCGACATCTCCATGTTCGATTCCGCGGTAGCTTGGCTGGGATATTTCCCGCATCACTTCTGGCATCGGGGGGAAGAACCCGCTCGCGTCGGCATGCGTCACCATTACATCGTTCCCTACGGTCCGTATTTGGCGGGAGACAATGTCTACGTGACCCTCGCGGTGGCTACGCCTCAGGATTGGGAGGTTTTTTGCCGCAAAGTGATTGGGCGGCCCGAGTTGCTCGAGGATCCACGCTTCCGCACCGCTCCGGACCGCCGCGAGAATCGTGCGATTTTGGAAGAACTGGTCGAGAAGGCATTTTTGGAGCATCCGCATGAAGAATGGCTCCGCCGGCTACGCGATGCCGAATTGCCGCACGGCAAATTAAACGGCATCGGCGAAGTCCTCGCTCATCCTCAGGTGATCGCGCGAAAAATGATCCGCGAGATGGAGTCACCGGTAGGCCCCGTGCCCGTCGTCGGGAGTCCTTTGCGGCTCTCCGATAGCCCCGCGCGCTTCGATCCGATTCCGGCGCTGGGAGAGGACACCGAAGCGATTCTGCAAGAACTCGGCTACACTTCCGCTGAAATCGACGCCTTTCGGCGCGATCGCGTCATCTGACCGGGGACCACACCGGCGGTTTACGTCGCGGCAATGCCACTGAGATCGCGCTCAAGGAGCCATCGTGCGGTGGCGGAATCGGGTCGCAATCGGCTCGAAAGTCTCCGCAGGTCATCCAACTCGTCGATATCGAGTTCCAGGCGGGGATTTCGATACACTCGGGCGCGCGCGCCGCATGCCTTCGCCTCGGCCAAGTGACGCGGAAAACTATTGGGCCCGAAACGCGAGGGAAAGAGAACCGCAGGCGATCGGAGCAGCGCGTTGGTTCCCGTACCGTCACTCGATGGAACGATCACGGCTGATGGCGCGGCTTCCAACTCGTGGAAAACCGCCTCGATGTCGCTCGGTTCGGCCAGGGGCAAATCAATCGGCAGCCGGAGCAGGGCGTCGACGCTGTGCTCTGCGCAATAGCGCGATGCTTCATCGACCGAGTCGCTCTCCGATGTCTGCGAGGATTCGACGATTGTTTCCCATCCAAATTTGCGAGCCCGCGAAAGGGCTCCCGGTTCTTTGCTGATCACAAACACTCGGTCTGCACACCGCGTCGCCGCGACCACATTGAAAAAGTCCTCGCACATCGCTTCCGCGAGTGCCGCGCGATCGCCAGAAGGGAAGTGAGGAGCCAGCCGTTTCTTCGCCTCGCGAAATTCTTTTACCGGAATCAGGATCGCCTTCATGCAGCGGCCCCGGCTCTTTGCTTTTCGGCGAGTTGCAAAATTCTCCGTGCCAGCTGCTCCTTGTCCTCTACATTGCGCATGACCGTCGGGCAGACCACGACCCCCATGCCGAGCGCTTCGATTGCCGCGCTTTGGGCGCTGTCGATGGAATCGATCACAAACGTTCCGCAGATGTCCTGATACATCCGCGCCACTCCGAGCGCCGACACGTCGTGCCCCAATTGCTCGAGCATTCGATCGGACGGCCCCTTGAGTGACTTGCCGCCGACGATCGGACAGACGGCGACCACATGTGCCCGGCGCTTTCGCAGTGCCTCTCGAACCCCGGGAACCGCGAGGATCGGCCCAATGCTGATCAGTGGATTGCTGGGACAGATTACGATGCTCGAAGCGCCTTCCATCGCTTCGAGTACTTCCGGTGCTGGCCGCGCTCGTTCGATTCCATCGAACGAAATTGTCTGAACCGTCGGCTCCGCGCGCCGCTGCACCAGATATTCTTGAAAGTGAAGGCGCCCCTCGGCGGTTTCAATCATGGTCGGCACAGGCTGGTCGCTCATGGGGAGAATTCTGGCCTGGACGCCCAGCGCTTCCCGGATGGAATTCGCCGCCTCCGAAAGGCTCGCTCCGGCGCGGAGCATGGCGGTGCGGTGGATATGCGTCGCCAAATCGCGATCTCCGAGATGGAACCACTGGGGTCGGCCGTAAACGGCGAGCTGCTCGAGCGCTCGAAACGTTTCGTCGCGGAATCCCCAGCCGCTGTCGGGATTCACCAGCCCCGCCAACGTGTAGGTGACGATATCCAGATCGGGCGATATCGAGAGGCCGTGCATCACAAGATCATCGCCCGTATTCACGACGACCGTCAGCTCGCGCGGATCCATCACGCGATTGAATCCCAGCAGGAGCTTCGAGGCGCCTATCCCGCCCGCCAACGCCACGATGTCCATCAGTGGCTTGCCTGGTCGAGCAGCGCGGCATTTTCTCGCTGCGCCGCCATGCGTTCGGTCGGCAGGAATTCGCCGGCATCCGGATGTTCAAAGACTCTGCGGATTTTGTAGGTTGTGGTGCGTTCGGCAGGCGTGCGGCCAATCGTCCGGATCAACGCTCGCAGTTCGCCCGGCGAAGCATATTCCCCGAAAGTCGCTCCCGCGGATTTCGAAATGCTCTCTTCCATCAACGTGCCGCCGAAATCATTGGCGCCTGCTTCGAGGCAGGCGAGTGACGCTTCGAAGCCAAGTTTTACCCACGATACCTGGATATTCTTGATATGGCCATTCAGCAGCAGCCGGGCGAGCGCGTGCACGAGCAAGTGCCCCTCAAATGAACTCCCCGCACGCGCGCGTCCCGTGCGGAATAATCTTGTCTGCGAATGGATGAAACCGAGCGGCACGAACTCCGTGAACCCGCCCGTATCCATCTGAATCTCGCGCAGCAACAGTATGTGCCGCACCCAATGCTCGGGCAATTCGGCGTGGCCGTACATCATTGTGCTCGTAGTCGGAATCCCCAGCTCGTGCGCCGTGCGAATCACTGCGATCCACTGCCGAACCTTGAGCTTGTTCGGGCTCAAAAGCTGGCGCACATCGTCATCCAAAATTTCCGCCGCGGTTCCAGGGATGCTTCCCAGCCCCGCTTCCTTCAACGTCCGCAGATGCTCCGGAAGGCTCATTCCGGTCTTTTCGACGCCGTAGACGATTTCCATCGGCGAGAATGCGTGCACGTGCAGATTCGGCAAGCGTGATTTGATCGCTCGCAGTAGATCGGCGTAGTACGCGCCCTGCAGGTCGCGCGGCAATCCGCCCTGAATGCACACCTCCGTCGCGCCGCGCTCGACAGCCTCCACCGACTTCGCGACCAATGACTCCGTGGAATGAAAGTAGGCGTCCGCCGCGTGAGGGCCCCGGCCGAATCCGCAGAATGCGCATCCGACGATGCACACATTCGTGAAATTCAGGTTCCGGTTTACGACATACGTCACTTGATCGCCGACCGCGCGCCGCCTCAGCTCATTCGCGACCTTCACGACCGCCACAAAATCCTCTTCGACAACGTCGCACAACGCGAGCCCGTCATGGAAATCGAGATTGGTTCCCCCGAGGGCTTTCTCGAGAATGCCGGCAATTCTCGGACTCGCAGCTCGCAGGGCCTGCTCCCAGGAAATTTCTCGCCACTTGGAATCGTTGATCTTCAGCATGGATCGCTCTCAGTGCCGGGCGTAGCCGTCTCCCGCACAGAATTTTTCCAGATACGGTTGTACGCCCGCGCTTACAAATTCCGGCCGTGCCGAGAATTCAGGATAAATTGCCAGCCGTTCTCGCAACTGGAATCCCGCGGCAGCCGTCCGCTCGGCGAGCAAAGTGATCTCCGGCCATTCCGCCTCCGGATTGATGAAATCCTTCGTGACGGGCGAGATACCGCCCCAATCATTAATTCCCGCGGTGAGCAGTATCGGATAGTCGTCCGAAAGCAGGTTGGGCGGCGATTGTATGTTCATATTTCCGCCAAAAATCAACCGCGCGATTGCCAGCGTCAGCAGCAAATCCTCGGTCGATGAGCTCTGGTGCAAACGCCATCCTGGTCCCGGCCTTGGCCCGGAATGGCTGCACGATCACTTCTTGAATGTGGCCGTATCTCTCGTGCAGATCGCGAATCGCGAAGAGCGAATCGATACGATCTTCTGCGGTCTCGCCGATGCCGATCAAAATGCCCGTCGTAAAGGCGATCGATAGCCTGCCGGCCTCCTCGATCGTCTTCAATCGCACCGACGGCACTTTGTCCGGTGCCTTCCAGTGCGCGCCTTGCGGCCGGCGAATTTTGGCGCTGGTGCTTTCCAGCATCAGCCCAAGGCTGACGTTCGATTCCCTCAAGCTCTCAAGATCTTGCGTGTCCATGACTCCGGGATTTGCGTGAGGCAACAGTCCCGTTTCATCGAGAACAAGTTGCGTCATCGCCGCCAGATATTCGAGGGTGCGCTCGAATCCTTGCTTTCGCAGAAACCCTTTGGCCTCGGGGAATACCGCCTCCGGTTGATCGCCCAGGCTAAAGAGCGCTTCTTTGCATCCGGCGCGGCGTCCAGCTTCGGCCACCGAGAGAACTTCTTGCGATGTCATGTATAGCTGGCCATCGGCCGTAGGGTCCGCCCGGAACGTGCAATAGCCGCAGTAATCCCGGCAAAGGTGTGTCAGCGGAATGAAAACCTTTTTGGAGTAACTAACCGTGCGGCCCTTGGATCTGTCCCGCACTGCGGCGGCCGCCCGGAGCAGGGAACTGAGTTCGGCATGCTCGATGAGCAATCGCGCTTCGTCACAGGAGATGCCACCACCTCCGGTCGCGTGCTCGAGCGTGGCCATCACTTCAGGTGTACTTACCAGCCCTTTCATTGAAGGCTGCGCCTTTCACAATCAGGCTCTGCGTCTGTGGGCCACAGTAGGGGCAAGCAGCATGCGCGATGAAGCTCCGTGGCGGAGAAGATTATAACAGAGCGCACGATTTGCAATCCTGGGATCGCGTGGGCGTGCTGTGCCGTGCGGCCAGAGTGGGCGAAGGCCCTCTAATTACATTGGCAGCTTGCGTTTTCCGCTGTAAGCTCGGTGGGCTTTGCCGAATGGACAGCTCCGTTCAACTCCCTGAATGAGGAGAACGAAATTGAGAAAGCATTCGTTGTGCCCGGCCGCAATTCTTCTCGTGTTGATAGCAGCGGCAGTCTTCGCGACGACGGCACCGTCGATCGCTGCCCAACCGGCCGCTGCGAAAAATGCCGTCGACTCCAAAGTCCAATGCGATCGCGCCTGTTTGGAAGGAGTGATGAATCGCTACCTTGATGCGATGGTTGCCCACAATCCCTCGCAGGCGCCCCTCGCTCCCGACGTCCAATACGCGCAGGACAATGTCCGGCTCAAAATCGGGCAGGCGCTGTGGGCCACTGCCACGGCGCGCGGAAAATACATCCATTACTTCGCCGATCCCGAGCAGGGCGACGTCGGCGTCATCACGGTCGTCTACGAGAACGGCATAGGCGCGATCCTGATCGTCCGGCTCAAGGTCGAAGGGGGAATGATTACCCAGGCCGAGCAGTTCGTGGCGCACGACCCCTATGGCGCGGCCAACTACGAAAAACTTGGCAAGCCCGATCCCGGGATGGCTCGTGCCGATTCCCCCGGACCAGCGCGAGACGCGCGCGGCGCTCGATCAGGCGGCGTACATGTATTACGAGGGCCTGCAACTCAATGACGGTCAGGGCATCTACGCTTTCACACCCGGCTGCAATCGTATCGAAGATGCCACGCGCACCACGAATCAGCCACGCCCGCAGAACTACGGCCACGCCGACGAAGACATCGGCGACTTCCCCACCATGAATTGCACCGATCAGTACAAGCTCGGCTTTCTCGGCTTCACCACGGGCTGCCGGCATCGCCGCTTCCTGGTGACGGACGTCGAACGCGGCGCCGTGCTCGCCTCAGCGTATCTCGATTTCGATGGGACGATCACCGAGGTGCATCTCACCGACGGCCGCGTATGGAAAGTGCCGCCCTATTTCATGACGCCGCGCACCAACCAGTCCAACGAGGCCTATCGCATCGAAAAAGGCAGCATAAGCCTCATAGAAATGACCATGTACGAAATCCCGTTCAATATGCAGCCTGCGTTCTAGCGCGATGAAAACAACCATGAAAATTCTAAGGATCCACATGATGATTCGCACTTCGATGCTGGCTCTCGCGCTCGCGGCCATTTGCGCTGCGGCTTCCGTCGTATACGGTTCGCCCAGAAACGCCGCGCCCGATCAAGGCAAGAATCTCACGCGGGCCAAGTATCCGTTGGCGCCCGCGGTGCCGGGTGAATGCAATCGCGAGTGTCTCTACCAATTCGTCGACAAATATTTCGACGCCATGCTCTCGCGCTGCCCCTGCAACCTCGCTTTCGGGCCCGATGCGAAATACACGGAAAACGAACTTGCCGTGGATCCGGGCGAGGGAATGTGGAAGACATTCTCCGGTCGCGGCACGTATCGCGTCTATCTCGCCGATCCCGCGAATGGCGAAGCCGGCTACTATGGCGACATCACCGAAGACAACGGCCTGCTGGTCGGAATGATCGCACTGCGCCTGAAAGTGAAGGATCACCGCATCACCGAACTCGAAACCATCACCGTGCGCGAGCAGAAGCGGCCGAAAGGCGGTCTCGGACTCAATACGGCGGGCATAATGACCCCGCGCATGATGGACGAGCTTGACCCGGCGGGCTTGATTTCGCCCGATGCTGCATTGCTCGAGCCGCTCGCTGCGGCGGAAACGCGCGATCAGCTTCTCGCTGCGACAAAGGGATACATCGACGCCTACGCGCAAGGCAACACGTCGCTGGCGCCTTTTGCAACGCAATGCTCGCGCCGGGAGAATGGCATCGCGGCGACGAACAATCCCGATGGTCCGGTGCCCGACACGGCGCAGCCCTCCTTTCATTTGTTCAGCGAAGGTTGCGCGGGCGAGCTCGATCGCGGTTTTTTCAGGACTCTTGCCAAAGTCCGCGACTCGCACCCGCTTGTCGTCGACGAAAAGCAGGGCCTCGTCCTGAACCTCGCGTTTTACGACGATGAAGGCAACGTCAAGTCGGTGGATGTCGCCGGAGTCGGAACGGTGAAGGTGCCTCAACAATACCAGCGCCCCATGACATTCCTCGCGCCACAACTCTTCAAGATCGAGGGCGGCAAGATTCGAGAGATCGAGGGGCTCTCGTGGGCTACGCCTTTCGGCATGCCGCCCGCATCGCAATAGTGAGGCATCCCGGTTGAATTGCCTCGTGACGACTGCCGGCCGCGGGAGTAGTATGCGGCTGCTGTCGCGCAATTATGACCACGGGAGGGATTCGTGAAAATTAACCGACGAAGTCTGTTGCAAGCTCTCGGAATATCCCCTGCGCTTTTGGCTGGATCGGCCGAGGCCGACCAAAAGAAAGCGGCTCGCGGAACCGCCGCTCATTCGGCATCGAAGCTCGTCGGGCTGAATCCCAAAGGCATGCCGCCCGAAATCACGCTTTTCCCGCTGGCGCCGCGCTTCAGCTCCCTCGACGGCAAAACCATCTACATGGTCGACATCGGTTTCAATAACGGCGACGTGTTTTTCCAGGAGATGCAGCGCTGGTTCAAGGAAAATATGCCCACCGTCAAAACGATCTATCGCCGCAAGATTGGCGCATATCCGCAGGATGATCCCGATTTGTGGAAGGAAATCAAAGCCGCGGGCGCGGCTGTCATCATGGGTGTGGGGCATTGAAGCACTTGCGCCCCAGCGACCGTCGGTCACTGCGTAACGCTTGAGAAAATGGGAGTCCCGACGTGCCCCGTAGTGACGGTGGCATTTAAACAAATTTGCGTTCTCAATGCCGCCAAGCGCGGCATGCCCACTCTCCGCCTCGTGTACAGCCCTCACCCCGTGTGGGGGAAATCTCCTGATCAGCTCTGGGCGTACATGAACGGTCCCGACCCCGCCACTGAAAAACCCATGCTGCAGGAAGTCCAAGGCGCGCTGACAAATCCGCTCACCGCAGAGGACAAAAAGACGGGAACGGAGAGGCCGTCGGTGGGGCCGCCAACATTTGCCCCCGACACGGCTAAGAATCTGCAGGATTTCTACCGGAACAACGGCTACACGGATTTTCTCCCGATCATCATTCCCACCGAAGAGTCCGTCGAGGAGATGCTGACGGGCACGAGTCATCATCCCGATGAAGTAGTCGGGAAGCTGGCGGCGGGCGCCTTCGCTCCGTGGAGCTTCACCGTGAGGCACGTAGCGATCAATGCCGTGATGGCGGGAGCAAAACCGAAGCACTTGCCGGTGATTCTGGCGATCGCGTCGTCGGGCTACGTGTCGCTCATCAGCTCGACAAACGATCTCGCGTATGGCGCGCTGATCAACGGCCCGATCCGCGACAAGCTCGAGATGAATAGCGGCATCGGAGCGCTGGGGCCGTTCGCCCACGCGAACGCCGCCATCGGCCGCGCATGGTCGCTCGTTACCAAGAATCTCGCGAACGGCGGAATTCCTGGCGACACCTACATGGGTACGATGGGCAACATGCTCAACTACATCAACCTCATCATGGTCGAAAACGAGGAGGCCAGCCCGTGGGAGCCCTTCCACGTCCAGAAGGGCTTCAAGAAAGAAGAAAATGTGGTGAGCATGTTCGCCGGCCTGAGCGTCTCGGCAGGGCAGGTCGGGAAGGGAAGCGGCATCGGCGGCACGCCGCATTTCGACGAACAATACACCGACCTTTTCTCCACGTTCACGGGCTTCTTCGGGGCGCTGCTGCTCTGCGACCCGCTCTGCGCAGCGAGTCTGAAAGAGCAGGGGTATGACACGAAAGACAAGCTGATCGACTATTTCTACAAGCACGCTACGCAAACGGCGAAGGAATACCGGGAGCGCAACTGGTCCTACCTGTTCGAATACGGACAGGCGCTAAGGGGCGTCGAGCCGTTTGCCACCTGGTACAAGCTGCCGGACGATACGGTGATCCCGAAGTTCCCGCACCCCGAGCGCATCGCCGTCGTCGTGATCGGAGGCCAGACAGATCCGGTGTCTCAGGTCGCAAATTTCAGTTACGGAAAGAGCGTCTCCATCGACAAGTGGATGTAGCAAATTAGCGGGGTTTAGCGCCAGCTAGCATTCAAAGTGTCGGGCCAGTGAGCTACATCGCGAATCCGCGGCTATAACTGACCATAGCCAGCAAGAGCTTGCAAATTTGCAGTTGACTTTCGATAGAATTCGCTTACGCTTTGATTTCCAGCCCGGTTAGACACGGAGGCGGATTGAGGGTGAATGTTTTTAGAATTCCGCTGAAGCACAATGCGGTCTTTCTTGTTCGGCGGGCCGCGCTGTTGCTAGCGGCATTCGGGCTGGCGGCGTGCTTCACGCCATGGGCGTTCGGGCAGGGCCTCGCGAGGCAAGATGGTTCGGTTTCCGTGCCGATGGATTGGAGCTCAAAGCATGTTCTCTTCACGGCGGGCTCCCCGAAGAAGCAAGCGGCGAAGATACTGAACGAGCCGCGGGCCTACGCGCAGTGGCTCCGGCATGGTCGTGCCCCAGAAAGCCTACACCTGAAGCGCAGGCCGCGAACACCGCCAAGGTGGGGGTGGTCCCGGGACGAGATCGGCCGGGACTGGGCTGTATCGCTGGGCGCGGGCGGCGTGGCTCAAGGTATGGCGCCCGCCAAGTACACCTTTGATGTGACCGCCGCGCCGAGCTGCACCTCCGATTACGCAGTATTTCCCGTCAATGCGTCGACTGGGAACACCCGCGCCAACGTTGTGGGCCTCTTCCTCGCGCCGACGGCCGGCGGCACCACGGCCATCACCATAACCCCGACCGGTAAAACCGCGGTCACGCTGACTCTAAACGCATCGTCCACGTCGAACACGGGACTGAACTTCTTGGTGTCGACCGCGGCTGCCACTGCGACCAATCTGGCGGCCGCAATTAATCGGAATTTGAGCAGTGCCGCCCTTGACCGTATTGTGGCGGTTGCGTCGGGAGCTGCGGTGACTGTGTATGCGCTCACCCCGGGGACTGGCGTGACGCTGACTGACGCGAACACAGTGACCGGCTTTACCTGGATCGGGTCTACTGCCGGGACGAACGGCGCCCAAGCGAACATCGTCGCCTTCAACCAGCTCTATAGCGGACCCACGCCCGGGTCATCGCTGTGCGATTTCAATAATCCGGAATTCATCTTTTCCTATGCCTCCGGCGTCGGACCGGTGGCCACCTCGCCCACCCTCTCGCTCGATGGCACAGAGATCGCCTACGTGGAGAACAGCCCGAATATCGGCGCAATCTTCCACGTGCTGACCTTCGGCAGCGGCAGCACCGAGTACGGAACCGCCGCGGGCTGCGTCAATAACAACAACGGGGGAGCCACCCTGCCGACCTGCGCGACCAGCCCTGTGATCCCGGGAAGCACCTCGGGAAGCACCGCCACGGATTTCATGTTGCCTCTTGGTTTGGTCGCCGCCAACGCAGCGAGCGCAATCGCTGGAGCGGCGGACAGCTTCTCCTCCCCCTTCGTTTCTTATTATGCTGATGTCACCTATGTCGGCGACAACAACGGGTACTTGTATGCGATCACGCCAACGTTCACCGGGACGCCAGGCTATGCGGGAGGTAACTTCCCAGTGCACGTAAGCGCCACCCCTGCGTCAGCCACCCCGACTGCGGTTACGGCGACCGCGGCTGCAGTGACTGTCACCGTGCCCAACTCGCTCGGTATCGGAGAGTTGGTCACCATCGCAGGCGTAACTGCGAACCCCCTCTTCAACTGCACCGCCGCTGACGTCGCTCTCATCAATGGAACACAAATGGTTAGTGCTACAGGGTTGAGCGGGGCGCACTTTCAATTCACTGCCACGATACCCACCGCGACTACCGGTGCCGGATGCACAATCACCGGCGCAACGGTCACCCCCGGATCCAACTACCTCTCCGCCCCGGTGGCCGATGTGGGTGGCACCGGCAACATTTTTGTCGGCGATAGCAGCTCTAACTTGTACGAGGTGACCCCGGCCGGAGTAACGGCAGCATCGCTATCGGTCGGTGAGAACCGGAACGGTGGCATTCGCGACTCCCCCATCATTGACTCGACGAACGCCGTGGGTTTTGTGACAACGGCGTGCAACGCCGCCACCCTCGGCGAGGCTAACCCGCTAAACGCCGCTCTTGTTCAATTTAGCTTCACAAGCACTACCCTAACCTCGGTTGCAGTCGCCGGACTTGACACGAATCTTAATCAAAACTGCGCCGCCTCTGGCTTTCCTGTGTACGACCCCGCTCCCGACGACCGCTACTACACCTTGGGGATCAGCAATGCCACGGCCGCGAATAATGGCGAAATCGTCGCTGCCGCCTCCGGCACCGGTGGCCAACAGATCAAAGCATTCCAGTTCACTAGTTCCGTCATGAGCACTACGCCGGAGGCGAAGCCTCAAATTGGGACCAGCTTTTCGGTCATCTCGCCGCTAACCGAGTTCTTCAACAGCGAAGTGTTCACCGTGACTGGGGTTAGCGCGACTGCAACCGTGGTCACCGTCACGGCGACCAATACACTCCGCGCCAACGACTTGATCACCATGTCGGGCGTAGCTGCCAACGGCGGCACGTGCACCGCTGCTGACGTCGCCGCGATCAATGGCGGACTATACACCGTTGCTTCGGCTACCGGAGCACAGTTCACCTTCAACGCTACGATACCCAGCCCCACTGCCGGTTGCACTGTCACCGGCGCAACCGCCACCGGCGGGCCGGACTACATGTTCCTGGGAGTGGTTCAAAACCCATCCGAAATCTATACCTTCCTTTTGCCTGCAGGGGCTGTGAGCGGTACGCCTATTGCGACAAACACTGCCGATGCAGCTGGCGGTACCAGCGACATCATCGTGGACAACGAGTCAACCTCCGGGCAGGCGTCGAGCCTCTATTTCGGTACGCTCGCGACTTCCACCACCATTTGCGGAACAACTGCCGCGTACTGCGCGGTCAAACTAACCCAAGCGGGGCTGCAATGACCATGAATACGCACGAGCAGGCGAATCGAGGAAGTCAAGAATCGCCCGCGGAAAAACCGACTCACAAGAAGAGAACCTACCAGAAGCCGGCCTTCCAGCACGAACGCGTATTCGAGACCATGGCCCTCGTTTGCGGTAAGATCTCCGCCACTCAGGCATCGTGCAAGCACAACAGAAAGCGTTCATAGCTGCTATGGACGACGTGACAGACCCCCGCAATGAACTGAAGCGGCGTCTCTTCCTGGAAGTTCTGCGCTCGTTTGGCGCGGCCCGGCTAGCGGTGACTGGCACGAGCATGTTACCCGCGATCTGGCCGGGCGACGTGCTGGAAGTGCGCCGCCAGGGCGTGGACGAGGTTCGACGAGGAGATGTGGTGCTTTTTCGGCGCGATGGCCTGCTAGTAGCCCACCGGGTGGTGGAGACGTTCGACAAAGAGGGTGGCGATTTGCTGGTCACGCGCGGCGATCGGCAAAGGGCAACGGACTCGCCTATCTCCAAAGAAGAGCTTCTGGGCCGCGTCACTGAGATCTTTCGCGGCAATCGACGCAGGGTCCCGCGGCTCAATTTTGCCTGCTGGGTGGGAGCGTGGATACTCCGCCGCTCAGAGTTTTTGACGCGAGTGTTGGTGCATCTGAGGAACCGTCCGCCATGGCGCTTGTGGGCTCGGGAGGCGCAATGGGTGGGTTAGCTACTCTCGCCCATGAACGCTTCATCGAGATCGGTGAGATGTCGATTCTGGTGCGGACGGATAGCCTGGATTTTGCGCGCCTTCTCGAGGATCGGTACGGCAGCTTCGTAAGCGCTCCGGTTCCGCGGCCCGCTTTTGAGCTGGATATCGAGCTGGTTCCGCTCGGCAGTCTTTCGGAAGACGAGGACGTTGACGTGCGGCGTGAGTCGGGATGCTGGCTGATACAGCGCGGCGACTTTCGCGCCGAGTTGAATCCGAAAACCTGCCGGGGCTGGGTGCGCCAGACGGAGAATCCCTATTCGATTGACGCTGTGCTGCGGATTTTGCATTCGCTGATCCTGGCGGAGCAAGGGGGCTTCCTGGTGCACGCCGCTAGCGCCGTGCGCAACGGCCGGGCGTATGTCTTCGCAGGCGTTTCGGGTGCGGGAAAGACCACCCTCGCGCGCCTGGCGCCCCCCGACGTGCGCCTGCTGACGGATGAAATCTCCTACGTGCGGCCGGGAGATTCCGGATACGAGGCTTTCGGCACTCCGTTCGCGGGGGAGTTGGCGCGGCTGGGCGAGAACCTGCGCGCGCCGCTGGCCGCCCTCCACTTGCTGGAGCAGGGACCTGAAAACCGTCTGGAGGAGGTAAGCGAAGCCGAGGCGGCACAGGCCTTGCTGCGGAACATCCTTTTCTTCGCGCATGACGAGGAATTGGTGGGGATGATCTTCGAGACCGTTTGCGATTTTGTGAGGCGCGTCCCGGTCCGCCGGCTCGTGTTCACTCCGGATGCGCGTGCGTGGGAATTGATCGCATGAGCCGACTCTACATTGCCCGAAGCCATGAAATTGCCGCGCGCGCTCTCGACGGCGAAATGATGATTATGTCTGTCCGCGATTCGACTTTATTCAACCTGAACGAGTCGGGCACGATCATCTGGCAGGCGGCGGACGGCGTGACCTCGCTTGAGGAGATTGTCGCGCGAAGAATTTGCGCTGAATATGAAGTCGAGCCGGCCGAGGCGCTCCAGGACGCGGAAAACTTTGTCCGGGAGCTCGCCGGGCACGGAATCTTTCTCCTTTCCGATCAGCCCCTCGCGGCGACCGCCACGAAATCCGGGGAGCAAGCATGAGCACACTGGCACAGGAGCTGAGCGCGAAAGCTCTCCAACTGCAGGTTCCGCTCAGCGTGCAACTCGATTTGACCTATCGCTGCAACGAACGCTGCGTTCATTGTTACGTCGACCATGACGATCACGGCGAGATGACGACTACGGAGATCAAGAAGCTTCTCGACGAGCTGGCGGCGGCTGGCGTCTTTTTCCTCACGATGAGCGGCGGTGAAATTCTGCTGCGGAAGGATTTTTTCGAGATTTTGGAGTACGCCCGCGCCCTGTTGTTCAGCGTGAAGCTCAAGACCAACGCCGTGATGATTCGCGAGCGCCAAGCCGAACGCATTCGCTCGCTGGGAGTGCAGTCGGTCCAGATCAGCATCTACTCGCATCGCCCGGAAGTTCACGACGCCATTACCAAGGTTCCGGGCTCGCTCAAGCGATCGCTGCAGGCGATCCGGTTGCTCAAGGCCCACGGTTTGAACGTCACGATTGCGGACGTTTTGATGCTTCAGAACATTCAGGATTATCCGGGCGTCAGGGCGCTGGCCGCCGAACTGGGTGTCCAATTTACGATCGACCCCACGATCACGCCGAAAATGGATGGAGATCGCTCGCATCTTGGACTTGAATGTCGATCGAACAGCGCTCGGACGCGTGTTCCGTGACGAAGCACTCGTTGGCAGCGTGGAAGAATTCTGCCGTCCACCAAAGGAGGCGGACGACGATGACCTGGACGGCCAGCCCTGCAGCGCCGGCCACACCGCGTGCTACATTTCGCCTTACGGCGACGTCTATCCCTGCGTGCAGTTCCCCCTCCCCAGCGGCAACGTGAGGCGCACTCCCTTCCTCGAGATATGGCGCGGCTCCGAACAGCTGAATGAGGTCCGTTCCATTACCCTGCGGGACCTGCCAAGTTGTTCGAAGTGCGTTCATGGTGCGACTTGTACTCGTTGCCCAGGATTGGCATACATGGAAGGGAATATGCGCGGACCATCTTCGCAGGATTGTGAGAAGTCGTTTGTGCGAACAGGGATCCCGTCAAAGAATCTGTTATCCCGCGAACCCTCAGGATCAGGATTGGTGCAAATTCAAGGTGCACCTGCGGCAGTCCGGGTGCCTGCTGCCGATCTTGCGGATGCCCGCCACATCGGGTTGTAAATTTCGGATCGGAACTTACGATTTCGGCCGTAGCCTGCTCTTCCTCGGCACAATGCTGTCTTGACAACGATCTGACGGCGCGCGTATACATGGCTGGCCTCTGGGAAGCGCCGCGCCGCCCGCGGTCACGTGGAGATAGCCATGAGTCTTGTGATTTTCGGCCAACCCGACAACGGGATCATTCAAACCGCCTACGTAGTCCAGGACATTCAAAAGACAATTCGAGAGTGGGCCTCGAAGCTGCGGGTCGGGCCGTGGTTCCTCTTGGAGCATTTTACGGGTGAAGACGCGCGATACCGGGGCGGGCCGTCGGGCGTTGACGTCAACATTGCCATGAGCTTCGCCGGGCACATGATGATCGAGCTCATCCAGCAGCTCAACGACGCACCCTCCGTCTATCGAGATATTGTTGACAAGCGCGGATACGGCTTCCATCACTGGGGAGTGGCGACCACCAACTTTGATAGCGATGTCGAACGCTATCGTGCATGGGGATGCGAATTGGCCTTCTATGCGCGCGTCCCGAGCGGCGGCCGCGTCGGCTATATGGACACGACCGCGCACCTACCGGGGATGACCGAACTCATTGAGCTGGGCGCGGCATTCGATCCGATCTTCGGCCGGATATACAGCGCCACAATCAACTGGGACGGCAAAGAGCTGATTCGTTCATTCACGTGACCGGCGCTTCGCCGTCTCGATTTCTCTGACGATGAATGCTCAAGCCCCGCCGTACACGACGGCCCCACCATCGACCCTTAACACCACCGAGGTAATGAAGGAAGCCTCCGCTGAGGCAAGAAATACCGCGGCGGAGGCAATATCCTCGGCCGTCGCGAGGCGACCCAATGGCGTTCGCCGGCGCCGCACCTCGTATACGGCGTCATCATTCTTATTCAGTTCGCGCGCACCCGGCGTCGGCACCGAACTCGGACAGACCGCGTTGACGCGAATTCGGCGGGGGCCGAATTCGACGGCCAGTGCGCGAGTCAAGGACGACACGCCGCCCTTGATCGCCGAATAGACGCTGGCGCGCGGGATGCCGAGATCGGCCACGGGCGAGGTGTTGTTGATAATCGCACCGCCGCGTTCCGGGTCCATGTGCAGCAAAGCGGCCTGCGCGGTCCAGAAGAGGGATGTCAGTCCTACTGAAATCATTCTCTCGATCGTTTCCGGTCGCACCTCCTCCACCGGCTCGTTGCGGAAGACGATCGCGTTATTGGCCACAATATCGAGGCGGCCGAATTCGGAAACGAGTTCAGCCACGGAGCGGAGTACGTCGTCTCGCTTGCTGACGTCAATTGGGAACGCGCGAGCCGTCCCTGCGTTTGCTTGGATCTGGCTGGCCGTTGATTTCGCGGTGACCGGATCGATGTCCGCCACTCCAACGATCGCCCCCTCCGCAGCGAACGCGAGGGCCATGGCCTGCCCAATTCCGCGACCGGCTCCCGTGACGAACGCAACTTGACCTTTGAGACGCGGCATTTTTTCGCCCCCCATTTAAATTAAGACCGTGCGGAAATCAGTGAAGCCGAGGCCTTGGTTCCCACTCCCCGCGGCTCGCTGGAATCACTGAACGTTGAAACGCCAATACTTTTTATCGCGAACAATGTAACCGGCGGTCGGATCGGAGAAATGACTGCCGATGACCAATATCTTCTTATCGCCAAGACGCTCGAACATCGCTTTGCGCGTCTTCACGCCTTGCTCCTTGTCCATGTCGAAATTGCCGGGGCGGTCAGCTTCAGCAAGCTGGAGCGGGTGATGCAGCATATCGCCGGTAATGAAACCTTCTTCTCCTTTTGACGAAATATGCACGCTCACGTGGCCGGCGGTATGTCCGGGGGTCGGGACGAGCGAGATTTCGTCCGTGACCTTGAAATTCGGCTCGACGAAGTCGGCCAGGCCGGCGCTGGTGATCGGATCGATGGAATCCGCCAGGTGCGCGAAGTCGTGATACCCGCCCGTGCGCTTGAGCATTTGCCAATGCTCGTATTCCTGGCGGCCAAATAAATAACGCGCGTTTGGGAAGGTAGGCACCCAGCGGCCATTCACCTTGCGCGTGTTCCAGCCGACGTGATCGAAATGCATGTGCGTGCACAGGACTTTTGCGACCGTATCCGGCGCGTATCCGGCGGAGGTCAGGTCTTCGATGAACGAGGTCTGCATGTTCGTAAATATCGGGTACTCACGCTGGCGATCGTTGCCGATACACGTGTCGATCATGATCTTTTGTGTGCCGGAGCGCAGAACGAAAGCCTGGAACGAAATCTTCATCCGGCCATCCGGTGTCGCGAAATGAGGGAAAAGCCAGTCGTACTGCTTGGCGAGCTCTGGCGTCGCGCCGGGCATTAGTATTTCAAAAGGATCTTCGTGCGCGTTGACTTCCACGATGCGGACGACTTCGACATCTCCAATTTTCCACTTTCTGATGTGTTCGACGGCCATCGCGTCCCCCCGGATTATCAGCTGTCTCGCGTTACTTGAACTGGCGGAGGCGGCGTCCGCCCCAAAATCATATCCGCAGCCTTCTCCGCAACCATCACCACGGGCGCATTCGTATTTCCGCCCATGAGCCTCGGAAAGATCGACGCATCCGCGACGCGCAAACCGTCGACGCCCCGCACTTTGAGCTCGGGGGTAACGACTGCGGCTTCGTCAACACCCATACGGCAGCTTCCGGCCGGATGAAAAACGGTTGCAGTGTTAGCGCGGAGATAGTCTTTTAACGCTTCGTCGCTTTCCACTTTTGGACCAGGCAGAAACTCGGTCCCCTTGTAGGGAACGAAGGCAGGCGCTGCGAGTATTCTGCGTGCCAGCTTCAGGCCGCGCACCAGCGGCTCAAAGTCGTCGGGCGCGCTCAAAATATTTGGATCGATGATCGGCGCTGCATGCGGATCCGGACTTGACAGGGCGATGCGGCCACGGCTCTTGGGGTACAAAAGAACGACGCTGATGTTAAAGCCGTGCCCAAGCGGCAACGGGAACGTCGACTGATTGCGGCGCGCCGGCTGGAAGACGATTTGCGTGTCGGGGCGGTCCAGGCCGCTTGTCGTCTTCACGAACGCATGCGACTCGAACACATTGCTGGCGAATGGGCCTTTGCGCATCAACAAATATTCGAAAACGTTCACGGCGCCGCGCGGGAATGCTTTCAGCGAAATGCCATACGACGTGGGGTTCGAGGTGCGCATCAGCACTGCGGCCGCGACATGATCGTGATAATTCCCGCCGACGCTGGGCAGATCGTGTTGGACCGGAATTCCCAGAGCCTGCAGCGCAGCGCCATCACCGATGCCCGAGAGCAACAGCATCTGAGGTGATCCGATGCTGCCGCCCGACAAAACGACCTCGCGCCGCGCGCCTATGCGGCGCGTTTCGCCGCCCTGTTGAATTTCGACGCCCGTCGCGCGGCGATTCTCGAGGACCACGCGGGCAACCAACGCTTCGGTCAATACGGAAAGATTCGGCCTGTTCATCGCGGGCTTGAGGAAGGCCGTCACTCCCGATTCGCGACGCCCGCCTTTGATCGTGCCTTGGCGCAGGCCATAACCCTCCGGATCGGGACTGTTGAAATCAAGATTGTGGCGAAATTGCAGCGATTTCATCGCATCGAGAAAAACGAAATTCAGCGCGTTAGGCCGCTTGATGCTGATCACATTCATCGGCCCGCCTTTCCCGTGATAAGGAGAGCCATTGAAAGCTTCGTTGTTTTCGGAACGCACGAAATACGGGAGCACCTCTTGATAGCTCCAGCCTCGGTTCCCCGCCGCGGCCCAATCGTCGTAGTCTCTCGGATTGCCGCGGATATACACCATGCCGTTGATCGAGCTCGTGCCGCCGAGGACGCGACCTCGCGGAATTGGAACCTTTCTTCCGTTGAGGTTTTGCTGCGGCGCTGACCAGTAGCCCCAGACAATACTCGGCCTTACCATCGCCGCGGCCACCAACGCGGGCACGTGGATCAAAGGATTACGATCCTTGGGCCCGGCTTCGATCAGACAGACGCGGTTCGCTGGATCTTCCGACAGCCGGTTGGCAAGCACGCAGCCCGCCGTCCCGGCTCCCACGATCACATAGTCGAACACACGGTCGTTATCTTGGCTCGTCACGATTGCCCTGCTTCTTTGCGCGTCCTTTTTGAACGTATTTTTAAGGAATGTCAACAGATGCGTGCGTCCTGTCTGCCCCTTAATACCGCCGTTGATCGAATACGCTCGAATGGCATATAGTCAGCGCCGTTCGGCAATCGAAGCGAAGTCTCACGGGGGGATAGCATGGATCTTATTCGGGTTGAAGCAGAAGACAAAGTAGCGTTGAACGGGCTCCTATGGACGCCCCAGAAGCGCGGCAATTCGCTCGTGATCTTGGTGCCTGGCGCCACGACGGGCGCGGCACTCGTGCCCTCGCACGATTACTACCCGATGGCCAATGCGCTCACCGAAAAGGGCTACACATTCGCGATCGCCAATATGCGCGCCTCCTACAACTACCCTTACGCCGAGTATGCGGACGCAATAAAGGATATCGCTGCTTTCGTCGCCTACGCCAAGTCGGCGGGTTACGCGCGCATCGCGATCCTCGGGATCAGTCTCGGCGGTCCCCGCATGGCGCAGTACATGGCTGAACGCAACGATCCCGCGGTTAAGGCTGTCGCCTTCATCGCCTCGATCCCTTCTCCTTATCTGGAGTTTCAAATCCGCTCGACCGAAGCGGACAAGAAACGCCTTGAGGATGTGCTCGCGCGCGCGCGCTCGTTGGTCGCGCAAGGCAAAGGGCTGGAACCACTCGCGTTCGAGAATTGGTTCCCGGACGGGCGGTCTTTCATGGCAACCGCAAAATCCATGATCGGATTTTTCGGAGCGCCGAGCGATCGGAGCGCGCCAAGCTCGGTGGGATTCGGTCCGCGGATCAAGGTTCCGGCTTTGGTGATCCACGGTGAAAAGGACGAGATTTCATTTCCGCCGAATGCTCAGGCGATTTACGACAGCCTCACGGCCTCGCCGCAGCGCGACCTGATCTGGGTGCCGGGTGCGAGCCACTACCTCTCGCCAGGGCCGATCGCCGAAGCCTACGCCACGAGGATCGCCGCGTGGCTGGTTAAGAACTTGCCGGTCGAGCCGCGCCAGGAATCGGCCTCTGCAAGATGAAGCGGAGGGATGACGAATGCAACGCAGCCGCGCAGCGTTTCCGTGAGAGGGAATTAAATGGTCGGGGCGAGTGGATTTGAACCACCGGCCTCCTGGTCCCGAACCAGGCGCTCTAGCCAGGCTGAGCCACGCCCCGACTGTCTACGTGATCGTACAACAGTTTACGTTGGATTCCTCCGAACGGCAACTTGCCCCATGCCTTTTTAATCTTATTTTTGTTGGCAGACGGCTCCGCGCTAGTGCAAAATATTCTTAGCAGTGCGGCCCAATCGCCGTGTTGACACGTCACAGGAGGACGGATGCAGGATAAGCGAAATATCTCGATATCGATCTGTTCTGATTCTAGTTTTACCAGAAAGGCTTCGTTCTCTCTCGCGCGTTCTGTCGTTGTGACTTTCGCCGTGACGATCGCCCTCGCCCTGGTTGCGCTCGCCGCCAGCTCGCCGGCCAAGGCGGAGGATGGCGCATCGTTGTTCAAGGCCAACTGCGCCGTCTGCCATGGTGCGGACGGCTCCGGAACTCCCACCGGAAAAAGCCTCAAAGCCCCCGATCTCCGTTCGGACGCCGTTCAGAAGCTGACCGACGCGCAGATCCAAGCCCAGATCGAGGACGGGAAAAACAATATGCCTCCGTTCAAGGGCACCCTGAATGCCGCGCAGATCAAAGCGCTCGTCGCGTACGTGCATACCTTGAAGAAAAAGTAGCGGTCTCGCAGGACCACAATTTCAGCGCGAGCGGAGGTGATCCGCTCGCGCTTTTTCTTTAGAGGCCACTCATGCAAGCCAGCAACTCGCGCGTTCCTTCCGCGAATTCGTCCGCGGGCGTCAGCAGGCTGATCACCAGATATCCGTTGTCCGCGAAATCGTAAAAGTGTCCCGGATGCACGAGGACGCCGCGCTCCTCCAGCAGCCGAATCGCCAGCTCTTCATCCGATTGCACCGCCGGAACTCGCAGCACCGTATACCATCCGCCTTCGGTTTCCAGCCGCGAAACCAATTTCTGCCGCGCGAGCTGCCCGTCGAGCTCCGCCAGATTCGCTTCGACGCGCGCCATGATCTGCTTCTGCATCGCATGCCGCTGCGCCAGCAGCGCGGGCAGCGCGTGCTGCATCGGCGCGTTCAGCGACAAATACGTGTCGGCGATCACCTCGAGTCGCGCCATGGCCTCGCCGGTCTGCGCCGCCGGACCGCTCGCGGCGATCCACCCGAGCTTCATCTGCGGCAGCGCCGCGATCTTGCTCAGCCCGCTCAGCACAAACGTCAGCGCTGCCGCATTCGACGCGCCCGTATTGGAGGCAAAAGTTCCGTGCCGCTGCTTGTGTGCCGCGCTCATCTTCAGCTCGTAATCGAGGAAAACTTCGTCCACAATCAGCGCCAGATCGTGCTTCGCGCAAATCGCGCTCAGTTCCGCAGCTTCCTTGGCCGCCACGAAATGTCCCGTCGGATTGTTCGGATGCACCACAACGATCGCCTTCGTTCGCGCACCGACTTCGTTTTGCAGGCTGTGAAAATCGATCTGCCATCCGTGGTCGTAGATGATCTGGAACGGTCGGAGCTTCACATCCTGAATCGTGGCGAGAAAATCGAATAGCGGATAGCTCGGATGCGCAATCAGCACTTCGTCGCCTGGCTCGCACAGCAGCCGAAAGAGAAACGAATATGCCTCGCTCGTCCCCGTCGTGAGAATCACCTGCTCGAGATCGACTCCCGCTCCTTTGCCGGCGTAGTAGTCGGCCACGGCCGCCCGCGCCGCTGGCATGCCCTTTGGTTCGGGCTCGTAGCGCAGGGAAGCCGGATCGCGCAGCGCGTCGAGGATCGCGGCTTCGTCGTACTGAAATCCGCATGTCGTCGGATTCGAGGCAGTGAGGTCGAGAATCCGCTTGCCCGCCTCGCGATGGCGCCGCAACGCGCGCGTGTAGGCGTTCTCTTCGAGATCCCAATTCGTGCGCTTTGAAAACATGGCGTGGATTACGGAGAGACGGCGCGGGGTATCATCGCATCTTTACAATCACAGAATTCGCTCGTGCGCGTACCCTGCCGCATCGAGCGCCGCCGAAAGCTCGGCGACATGCTCAGGGCCGCGTGTTTCCATCGTGATGTCGATCACGGTGTCGCCGAGCAGCACGCCGTAGTACGCGCGATTGTATTGCGTCTCGACGATGTTGGCCTTGTGCTCGGCGATCACGCCCGAAAGGCGGTGGAGCGCGCCCGGATGGTCCGGCAGGTGAATGCGCAGGCGAATGAGGCGCCCGTCCTTCACCAGCCCGCGCTCGATGATGCGCGAAAGCAGCGAAACATCGATATTGCCGCCGCCGACCAGCACGCCGACCTTCTTCCCGCGCGCCGGAATCTTGTGCTGGATCACAGCCGCGGTCGCCACCGCGCCGGCGCCTTCCGCCAGCGTCTTTTCCTTTTCGAGCAGCAGCAGAATTGCGTTCGCGATCTCTTCATCATCGACCGTGACGATCTCGTCGACATACCTTTTCACCAGCGGATAGGTGACTGAGCCCGCGCAGCGCACCGCGATGCCTTCCGCGATCGTCACTCGCGGGGGAAGAGTGACCGGCCCGCCATGTTCGAGCGCCGCCTTCATAGAAGGCAGCTTCGACGTCTGTACGCCGATCACCCGAATGGTCGGCTTCATTTCTTTTGCAGCGCAGGCGATCCCGCCGATCAGCCCGCCCCCACCCACCGGAATCACGAGAACCTCGATATCCGGCTGCTGTTCGAGCATTTCGATGCCCACCGTGCCCTGGCCGGCAATCACGGCGTCGTCGTCGAAGGGATGAATGAACGTCAGCCCGAGTTCCGCGCAGCGCCGCAGCGCTTCGTGGCAAGTCTCGTCATAGTTCGTGCCTGCAAGGATCACTTCGCCGCCGAATTCGCGCGTCGCCGTCACTTTCACGATCGGCGTGGTGAGCGGCATGCAGATCTGCGCCGCGATGCCGCGCTTCGTCGCGTGGTAGGCCACCGCTTGCGCGTGGTTTCCGGCGGAAGCCGCGATCACGCCGCGCCGCTTTTCGTCGTCGGTGAGGAGCAGGATCTTGTTGAGAGCGCCGCGCTCTTTATAGGAGCCGGTCATCTGCAGGTTTTCGAGCTTGAGATAGATGGAATTGCCGGTCAGCTTCGAAAATGTCTCGGAACGCATAAACGGCGAAAGAAAAACGGAATCGCGGATGCGATCGCGCGCGGCCCGGATTGTCTCCAGAGTGACCATGTCCTGTGCGCCCCACCCACACGACGCAATCCATCATTGTATACGCAGCGCGGCGCAGTTGGCGCGCAAAATCCCCCACCGTCGGTAGGGCGAACCGCGAAGTTCGTAGCGTCGGTGTATCCTGAGCGAGCTCGAAGGGCATCTCGCCGGCTCTTTGCCGTTTCAGAAAGATCGCGCGCGAAGCGCGAAAAGGTGGAAGCGTGAGCCTTCAGAGTCTGCGTGAAAACACGAGAATCTTTTTTGTGGGTCGTGGCTTCAGCCACGACATTAGCGTTGCCATCATGAGGGCTTCAGCCCCTGAAGTTCCCAACCCCCGTCGCCACGCAGGTCCTTCGGTCGCGCTTACACCGGCTGAGCGGGGCCGCCCTTGTTCCTGGTCACGCGATGCAGGACGAACAGCAGGGAAGCGATCAAAAGAATCGTAAGCGCGCCCGCGATCTGCAACACGCGCGCGATCGTCGCCTGATATCTTCCCGTGTCCGGATTGTAGGTACAGCAATAGAGGAGAATCTGATCGACGATCGAGCCGATCTTGTCCTTCGAGGATTGCACCAACGCCAGCCGCAGAAATTGCGGGTCGAATGTGACGCCGTAAAAGTATTGCGCCACTTTTCCGTCGGGCGTGATCACGACGATCCCCGCCGTATGCACGTACTGCCCGGTGCGAGGATCGTAAGCGTAATGGAAGCCGACCGCGTCTGTCAGTCGCTCGATTTGCGTCTGCTGTCCAGTCAGAAAATGCCACGAGCCGACGGCGTCCGGATGGCCATACACCTGAATGTATTTTGCCTGCTCCCGTTTCGAGTCAGCGGGCGTGTCGCGCGGATCGAAACTCACGGTGAGCGCGTCGAACTGGTCGCCCAAATCAAAGCTGAGCTGCTTGAACGCCTTGGCGGCGCCGTCCATCACGAGCGTGCAGAGCATCGGGCAGCGGTAGTAGGCCAGAATTAAGACCACGGGTTTCTTGCCGAAATAGGATCCGAGCTGAACGGTCTTGCCATTTTCATCCTGAAAGGTCGCATCGAGCGGAATCTGCGATCCGAGCCGCTGCACAAAATTGATGCCCTTCAGAATCGGCGGCAGCGCGGTGGATTTCGATGTGTATGCCGGGGTTACGGTTTGGTCGGAGCCGAGCGACTGCGCATTTGTCGGCGCGGGCATGCACGTGCACGCCGCGACGAGGCCCAGCACGATCACAGGAAACAGGGATGACCACTTACAGCGGGAACGGACGAACACAGTAGCGATTTTCATAACCGCTCAGTCTAGCGCAGACGCGCCCGCCCGGCGCAACCGATTTTGAAATTGGGTAGTGGTCTCACTCGACCGGTACGTGGATTTGAACGCCGAGCTAAACACAGAGTGCACAGAGAAGGGGCTGAGGATACAGAGGCGCCAGGAAACTTCTCCGTGTTCTCTTGATTTGCTTTGTGTTCTCTGTGTTGAGACGGGCGCGCGCCGAGACTCAATGAAAAATCAGCTTGCGCTGCAATGTCGCGTAGGATCCGATTATGAGAGTAGACTTTGTGCATGACACGAAGGAAGACAAAACGAGCCATTGCTGCAGCGAAAATGGCTGATCACTTGATTGCGCACATGGAAGATACGATGACCCCGACGCAAGCGGAGTCAATGCTGGGAGAACTTAGCGCTTTTGCTCAAGCGCCGCGCCATCAGGCGGCGCGAAACGGCTTGCGCAGGCCCATCTGCTCGAGTAGTGGCAGCACATCTTTCACGAAGCGCCGGACGCCGTCGATGTAATCGGGCCACGTCATGAGGACGCCGTCGATTCCGACGCGCGATATCGCCGCAAGCTGTTCGGCAATGCTTTCCGCGCTGCCGATCATCGGCGACCCGGCGCCGACCGCCATGCGCCGGCGCATCCCGGCAAGCACGGGAGAATCCATGGGAATGTTATTTTCCTTGCTGATCGTGGACATGATGCTGTCGAGCACTTCCTTATCCAGATACTCGACCGAGTAGTGCTGCAGATAATCTTCCGCCTCTTTCTGCGTGCCGCGCTGCACAACGGCGACGTTGGTCCATAGCTGAATCTCGCGTCCGAATTCCTCGCGCGCCATCTTTTTGTACGCTTCCACCTGCGGCCGCCAGCCCTCCGGCGAATCTCCTTGCAGGCTGATCAGGCCGATCTGCGAGTTTTTCGCCGAAAAGCGCATGCCGACCGGCGAGAGCGCAGCGTTCATGATCGGGATGCCGCCCTTTTGCAGGGGCTGCGGGCGCGAGATCGCCTTCTTCATGTGGAAATTCTTCGACTCGTAGTCGAACTCCGTCGGGCAGGTCCAGAGCTTGCGCAAAATCTCCAGCCATTCATCGAGGTAAACGTAGCGCTGGTCGTGCTCAACCAAATCGATGCCGAACATATCGAATTCGCGCCGGTTCCACCCTCCCACCACGTTCAGCGCGAAACGCCCGCCCGAGATTGCATCGATCGTCGACGAAAGTCTCGCCACGAGAACGGGGTGCATCGTCGGCGCGTGTGAAGTAGCAAACACCGCCGCGTGCTTCGTCGCCTGCGCCATCGCCGCGGCCCACGCGAAAACATCGAGCACGTTGTTCGACGGATGGTCCGGTTTCTCGTCGAGGTAGCCCTTCCAGCGCGCGATCGGGACCACGGCCTCGAGCCCGGCCGCGTCGGCAATCTGCGCCGCGGCGAGCGTGTTCGCCCAGGTCGGCTGCAGCAGCTCGGGAATGAACGTCATGTTCGCAATCGTGTTCGTGCAAAACGTGCCGAGCTTCAGCTTGTTGTCGTTGAAAATCGGATTGCTTGGTTGACTGGTTGCGTTGGCCATTCGTCAGGTGTCCTGAATTCCGAAATTGGGTATCTTATCGTGCGCGATTTCTCAAAGGCGCAACATGCGCCCCCAAAACGCCATTTCCTTCCATTTAGCGCCCACTTAAGCCCCCGAGGGCAGCAATGTTGTTGCCGCGCGCGGAGCAGAAATGCAACGGCAAAAAGCGATCATTTTACGATGGCAGTGCGTACTCGAAATCGTACGAATGCTTCCCAGCCTCGATGATAATTTCGAGCACACCCGTGATCCCGGTGAGCTGATCCGTGCCCGAATCCGGCACCACGCTGACAATCAACTGCGGCACGCCGCGAGTCATCGTTCCGCTATGCTGCAGGACGAAGCTCCCGCTGCGCCCCTTCAGCGTCCCGCTCACTTTTTCCATCGCCACGTAGCCGGCCGAGCCCTTAACGCCGCCCATCGCGCTCAGCATCTGTCCCTTGCTCGTGCCTTCGAGATCGCCATGAAATTGCTTGTCGATCGACATCCGCCCGACCGACGCATCCGCTGCTGGATCGTCGGGCGGCAGCGGCGCCATCTTCACCTCAAAGGTCCCACGCGCGTGTTCTGACACTACGGCCTCCGTTTGAATTGCGACTCCGGTGCGGCCTGAATGTGCGAGCAGCTCGGCTAGTTGTCGGTCTTCGGTCCAGCGGTGGCACCCAGCGCGGGAAGCGTCGCGGCGTCCCAGTGCTCGTCGGCCTTGCCGTCCTTGATCCGCCACATGTCGAACCACGACGTCGTGTAAGTTTGCGATGGGTCGCGCGGATTCTTCAGCGTCCGCGCTGTCACGACGATCACGAGATCGCCATCTGCAACGACGGCAACCACCGGCGTCTTCATGTGCTCCGGGATCGGTGAAGGCTTGCGCGTGGCCTCGAAGAACGCCACCACCGGCGCGAGGCCCGATTTGACCATCGGATTATGCTGGATGTAACGATCGGTGATCCACTTGCCTGCCTCATCCCAGTGATTCGCTTCGAGCAGGTCGCGCTCGATGTGCAGCGCCACCTGTTTGTTGGCGTTGAGCTGCGGATTGGGGTCGGTGAAGAGAGATTCGGGATTTGCGGCGGGCACGACGGGCGCCTGGGCCACGGCCGTCACGCACGCAAACAAGAGCACGAGTGAAGCGAGAGAAATCAGTCGCGTTTTCATGCGGAGTAAGTAACAACATCGCGGAGACTCTGTCAAGCGAGGCGAGGGCAGGGAAGTGGGCGAGTTATTCGAAGGCGATGAGGACGATTTCGGGATTCGTGCCGAGGCGCATGGGCGGGCCCCACGTGCCGGCCCCGCACGACGTGTAAACCAGCAGATCGCCGAGCCGCTGCAGGCCGTAGACGAACGGCCCGTAGATGCGCGAGGTGATCCACGTGAAAGGGAAATACTGTCCGCCGTGCGTGTGCCCGGAAAGCTGCAAGCTGATCTTTTCTTCGGCCGCGACGGGCAGGTGGTGCGGCGCGTGCGTCAGAAGAATGCTCGCGACATCGGGGTCGAGATCGGCGTGGCGCAGGATGCCGCGATAGTGCTCGGGCTGCACGGAATCGTGGTGATGTATGCCGACGAGCTGCAGTCCATCGACCACGACTTTTTCGTTGTTGAGCACGCGCACGCCCGAGTGCTGGACGGCGCTCATGTATTTCGAGTAGTCGCCAAACTCCTCGTGATTTCCGGCAATGAAGTATGCACCGAGCGGCGCCGTGATCTCATGCCAGGGCGCGGCGAGCTTCGGCGCGTTCACGGCGGTGCCATCGTACAGATCGCCCGCGATCAAAACGATATCGGGCGCAAGGCGCGCGAGCATGCCGACAATCCGCTGCGCGAACCGGTGTCCGCGCACGTGCCCGAGATGCGTGTCGGTGACGAGCGCCGCGATGCGCCCATGCCACGACGCCGGCAGATTCGGCAGCTTCACCGAAATCCGCGTCACCCGGGTGCGCGCGGAATTCAGGATGCCGTAGAGGCCCGCGAAAATCGCGGTGCCGAAAAGTACGAATGCGATGTAAGGCTGCTGCCACCCGAGATCCGATAGCCGCGCGGCGCCATAGACGATCCACGACGCGCCCGCTGCAAGCACGAAAAAGCTGAAAAATCCGAGCCAGACCGCCGCCGCCGTGTAATAGAGGCGCACAGGGAACTGCGAATACTTGCGCGCGAGCAGCGTAGCCGTCAGAAACGTGATGGAGAGAATCGCCACGGCGATTGCCAGCCACGAAATCCCCGGCGGATCAGGCGCCTGCCGAAAAGAGACCCACGTCTCGTAGACGAACCAGTGCAAGCCGAAAAGCAACGACTGAAACGTCGCCAGAAAAATCAAGAAGCGTGTTCGCATTATTACGACCCTATCAAATTAGATGAGAGGCGGGGAGCGTACGACTCCGAAGAGTTGGTCAAAGGAAATCTTCATATCGCCCGGTTGCGGTCAGTTTGGGTATACTCCACGCGCAGAAGGAAGGGGCGCGCATGACCGGCACGGCCGTGCCGACTGGGGGGACGTTCATGAAATCACTGCGAGCGCTTGCGATAGCCGTAGCGCTATTTTTCGCCGCCGGTGCCATGGCGCAGAACGAGGTCCCGAAACTTCCGCCGGCTGACCCGAATGCTCCGCCTCCTTCGCTGCAGGCGAATGCCGATCCGGGCTACGACGCCGTGCTGGCCGCCTGCAAGAATCCGCCGCGAAAGTTTCCCCCGATCCATTGGCCGGCGACGGGTCCGGCGCCGAGCGATTATCACGTGACGGCAATCCCGGGCGTGATCGCCGCCGGCCAGCAATGGAAATTCCTCTGGCAGGATGCGGGCAACAATGGCGACGGAATTGTCGCCACACGCGACGGCGGCCTGCTGATTGCGCGGAACGATAAAGCCGACGTCGTGAAGCTCGATAAGGACGGCAAAGCCTCGGTGGTCTACACCAACACGCACACCGGCGGGGCGCTTTCCATCAACTCCAAGGGCGCGCTATTCATCGACGAACGCGGATTGAATCCGGCGATCTGGGAGCTTGCGCCGCACCGCCAGCTCCTTGCGGACAAATATCAGGGCGACCCGATGGATTGCATCGGCGGCATCCTCAACGATCTCACGGCTGACAGCAAGGGCGGCGCCTACTTCAGCATGGGCGGCCTGTTTTACGCGAGCCCCACGGGCGTCATCACCAAGTACGGCGAAAATCTTCGCACGAACGGCATCATCCTCAGCCCGGACGAGAAGCATCTCTACGTCACCAACGTCGGCACGGTGGTCGAGTTCGACGTGCAGCCCGACGGCTCGCTCACCAATCAGCGCGATTTCGCCAAGCTGCAGGAGAAAACCGCGGGCGACGGCAGCGCCGTCGACGCCGACGGCCGCATTTACGTGAGCACCGGCCCTGGTGTACAGGTGATCGGCGCGGACGGCACGTGGCTCGGCCTGATTCCCACGCCGCGCGACATCATCAGCATGTCTTTCGGCGGCCCCGGCAGGCATACGCTTTTCATTCTCGCTCGCGGCGCCGAGGATTCCACCGGCCAGCAGATCGCCAACGCCGCGCAGGTCTATTCGATCCAGATGATCGCGCGCGGCCCCTCCAACCGCCCCAAATAGCCCCGGGCGCGTGCCGAACGGCTCCAGCCTCGATCTAGCGGCTGGGGAATGTTCGGCTCAGGTGTCTGTAAATTCTGACAGTGGCCATTAAACCGCACCGAGTGCCTTATCTCGGTCGTCAAATGGTGTGGGCCGAGATGAAGCGGCCGACTGATTTATTGAGCACAGGGAGCTGCGTCTCGGCCCCGCAAGACCCGGCTTCTTGCTACCCTTGCTTATTAACTAGGCGAAGTCCGGACAACACGTAGATGTTCTGTCGAAGGGGGAAATCCATGCGTGCATTGAACCGATTTTCCATTGCGATCGTCCTGGCGGGCGCTTTTGCGGGCTCCGCTGCGGCGCAGACGCAGACCGCCGATCGCACGCAGCCGCAAGCGGGTACTTCGACGGCGGGGCCGGTCACCACGGTGAACCAGGCCATCGATCGCATCATTGCGCGCGAACATGAAGAGGTGGCCGCTATCCGGGGCTACAGCCCGATCATCGAAACGTATGTGCAGGATATGAAGCCCGACCCGGAAATGGGCATCGTGCCCATGAAAGACCAGTATTTTCTCGGCCAGGCGCAGCTCTCGGGCGGAATCGCCAACGATTCCATGCTCGACAACAAGCACAAGGAAAAGAAAAAGAAGGGCCTGGCCGCGGCTTTCAATCCCTTTTCTCATCTCGAGGCTTCTTCCTCGGGCGTTTCCGATGATTTCCTGAAGATGGTTTACGTCGACCCGACCGATTTCGATCGCTCAGCACTATGATTTCCGCTACGTCGGCCGGGAATTCCTCGGCGCGGTGCGCTGCGTCGTTTTCGACGTCACGCCGCTGCCCAAGACCGGCAAGAACCGCTTCAACGGCCGCATCTGGGCGGAGGATCAGGGATTCACGATCGTCCGGTTCAACGGCATGTTTGAATCGGGGGACAACGAAGGCATCGGCTTCAATCTGCACTTCGATAGCTGGCGCATGAATCTCCAGCCGGACCTCTGGCTGCCCGCGGCCATCTATAGCCAGGAATCGGAACTCAAGACGGCCTCCGGCTCCGCAATTCGCTTCAAGGCGCAGACCCGCCTGTGGGGCTACAACCTCGCGAGCCTGAATCGCCCGGTCGACTTCAATCAGACCGCGGGCAATCCATCGGCGTCGCTCGATAGCGGCGGCACTCCGCAGGATTATTCGCCGATCGAAGCCGAGCGCCAATGGCAGGAGAAAGCTGAAAAGAACGTGGTCGATCGCCTCGAACGCATCGGATTGCTCGCGCCTCCGGGAGAAGTGGACAAAGTGCTCGAGACCGTCGTCAACAACATCGAAGTGACGAATAATCTCGACATCGACGTCCACTGCCGCGTGATGCTGACCACCACGCTCGAATCGTTCTCAGTGGGCCACACGATCGTGATGAGCCGCGGCTTGATCGACACGCTGCCGGACGAAGCCAGCCTCGCGGCCGTCCTCGCGCAGGAACTGGCCTCGATCGCGATCACCAAGCCTTCGACCGATCAGTGGGGATTCAACGACACGACCAACGTCACGGCTGGCGAGGCGCTCTCTCGCTTTTCGTTCAAGGCCACGCCCGCCGACGTCGATATGGCCAACAAGAAGGCCCTCCAATGGCTGAGTAATTCGCCCTACAAGGACAAGCTCGGAAACGCGGCGCTATTCCTCAAGCAGCTCTCGGCCGATTCGACAGCCCTCCCGGCGCTCATCGATCCGCGCCTCGGCAACGGCGTCGAATTCAGCTCCGCGCTCGCGACGATGGGGCCGCAGCTTGATGCGAGCAAGCTCGACCAGGTAGCGGCATTGCCTCTGGGCGCCCGCGTGAAGGTCGATCCCTGGGACGATCACGTCGAGCTGCTGAAAGCTAAGCCCGTCGCGCTGAGCTCGGCTCGCGAGAAAATGCCCTTCGAGGTCACGCCCTTCCTGCTTTACTTGACGCGCTATCAGGCGCCCAAGGCGGAGGGAAGGCGGCAGGCGAACCCGCCCTGGCCAGCAAAGACTAAAAGGCCGCGAAAAAAATGCCGACCTGTCATTCCGAGGGCGGTGTTTGCCCGAGGAATCTGCTTTTTTCCTGGAATTCTGTAAGACCGGATCCCCGCTTCGCTCGCTGAATTAGCGGCCGTGGTCGGCGAAGTTCTCCCAGCCCGTCTTCGCGTTGTACGGCGTCAAGAAGCCCATCGCTTCGATCTCGTGAATCTTCCCGTCGTAAACCTTGAACACGTGCGCGGCGGGAAGATCGAAGGGCTTGAAGTTCATCGGAATCGAAGTGACTCCGGGAACGCCGACGATCTTTTCGGTGGTGGACTTCATCGGCTGGCGGAATTGCGAGAGGCCGAAGACGAGGCCCGTCTCGGGATCCGCGATCATCACGCGGACAGGCTCGATTCGCGTGATGTAGTTCAGCCCGCCGGTCCTTAGCCCCGCAGCGCAGCCCAGCGCGCCGAGGGATCCGAAGCCCGGCTTGGCCGGAGGCGGATTGCCGGTTGTCTGCATGCCGTTTTCGCGCCGCACGCAATCATCGGCGAAGGGCGCGTTATTCGCGTCCGCGCTGGTGACCGCCGGGTAATACATCGAGGCGATGCGAATCATGTCCTGGCGCGTGTTGCGTTCCGCAGCCGGGACGTCGGTGAGGAAGGCCTCGCGCGGCGTATCCAAATTCTTCATCGACGTCGCGCGCAGATTGCCGGCGATCAAGTGTTCGGCGGCGACGATCTCGCCGTGGCGGACTTTCAGGCGCAGAGCCAGGATGATGGGCTTGTCGCTCGCCTGCATCACGCCGAAGAACCCGACCTCTTCGGAAACAGGATCGGGAACGTAAATCTTGAACGTGGTGGGCAGGGCCGAGGCGGTTTTCCAAAGCCCTTCGCCCGGATGCATGTCGACGGTGTTTTCGACGAACTCGAGGTGCGACGAAAGCGGAACCTGCGAAGGATCGTGGGCCACCAGCGCGGCCAGGTAGTTATTGACCGTATCCGTCAGACAAGCATCGTCGCAGGGCGACGGTAGCGTCTTGGCCTTCGGAGCGGCGAACAATACGGCGCTCGAAACCAGCAAAAGCAGAGTTGCTCGGCGTGCAGTCTTCAACGATTTCCCCCCTTGATTCCTTTTTTTCGCGACCAGTCGTAATTCGCATGCGCACCTTATATACACCCATATCCCTTCCGAGTGAACCAAATTGTCCTCGATCGCTCGCATCCCGCCCCTACAAATCACGGGCCCTGCCTCCCGCCTACTTCTCTCTGACGCGCGCCGCGAAATCAGGTTCCCAGCCTTGTAGGTCGTGGCCCTCAGCCACGACATAAGTCCAGCAAAAGCGCGCGGGCTTCAGAGTCCGTGTGACAACCTCGCTCTTGCGTTAGGGCACGAACTTTAGTCCTGCCGTAAACTGAGAATCGGGTCGGACGAATCATGCAAAGAGTGTGCAGAGGCAAGAAACCCAGAGGCGCTAACTGTTTGAAAGTTTGGGGGGCGATGGGGGCCGACGACCCCCCGCCGGAATAGGGGGCATGCCTCCCGAAGTCATGGTGGCGAATATAAAGCGAAGTGTGGTATGCTTCGTGAGCGGGACTCATGCCAGAAAAGAAAGGACTTGCCCGCAAAACTGATGTTTGATCGGTAGTAACTATGATATACACTTCATCATTCTTGAATGTCTATCGGGGGAATACGGCTCGGCCAAGTCGAGCCACGGGAACGGGCGGGCGCTCAGACCGGGCGGAGATATGAGTATCAGTATGAACGTACGGCTCGCGCCGCGTTGGACCTTCTCATTGACGAACGGAAGTATGTCTGTGTGTACTGCGATTGGCATGACGATTACGTAATCGAGACCGGCGATCCTCCCACTCGTTATATTTTTCATCAAGTCAAGGGTCGCAAATCCTCGCGGGGTCCGTGGACGTTCAGTGAGTTCTTCGGCGTCGCGAAGAAGAAAGCAAAAGCTCCCTCAGTAAAGCCGGCGACGGTGACACCTAATGCGATAGTGCCCCTGATGTTGTTACATCATCTAAATTTCAGAGGCAACTGCGCGGGGCTGGCGTTCGTGACGAATACAGGCCTTGATCCGGTTCTGTCCGGATTTCTTGAGGAGATCGCAGCGGCGGAGAATGAAACCGCCCTGCCGGAAGACGCGCAGATCGCCTTTCAGCATGTCGCTCGCGCGTACATCGCAACTGATCCGCAGCTCGCGCCCTCAGCGACCGACCTCTTCGCATGGCTGCACGGGCTCAAAGTCCACACCGATCAGGGGCAGCTGGAGGACGCGAATGCCGCCCTCCTTGAACTGGCCGACGTCGTGGTCAACTTTAGTGAGATCGAGCTCGTCCAGCGCCAAGCGAAACAAATCGCTCGTGAGATCGTGAGCCGTGTCAGAAGCAAAGTGGCACATTCCTCTACGGTCGTGCCGACATCCGACGACCAACTCCGGCGCGATAAAGGGATCGCAATCGCCGATCTGCTTGGCGTGCTGAGCTTGTCGGCACAAGCGTACGAACAATTAAAGGCCGGCGAAGGTACAGATACCGTAAAGACCCTATCTCGCCTGCAGCGATTTTGCCAAAAGTACAAAATGAATGATTCCCTTGAGGCCATATGCGGGTTCAAAGCGGAGTGGGACGTGTGGCGAACGATAGAAAGGCACTTTTTGAAGAGTGCAGACTATGTGCTGCTGGAACGCAAGGCACGTGACGTTCTAAACGCCGGTCTTACCATTGAGAAGATTGTCTCCGAGGCGAAAGACATCGCGAAGCAACTCGATGGTCTTACCGGCATGGCTTTGACGCCGGAGTGTATCTTAGGACTGGTATTTTCGTTAGCAGCCCAATCGGAAGCGCTTCCTCATAGCTAGATCGGGCAGGCAAAAGAATGGACATCGACGCCTTTCTTGAAAGCCTTTCAGAGACGGGTCAGCGGTTGCCTGTTGCGAGCGGTAGAGTGGTATCGGGATATCCGCCCGAGACAATCGACGCGCTCTTTCACCTGCCACTACTCGCGCTGGCCGCAATGGTGATCGCACGAAATGAGCCCTTCCGCACGGTTGACCTTGGCCGGAGTGTGGCTATGTTACTCGTCGAGCATTTCGCGGCTCTTCGACGTTCGAGGCACGGAATCGAAATGTCTCTTACGCTGCGACGTCGATGCGCGGACGCCTTGGCATTTCTAGAGGCTGCTGGTCTAGCAGCGGTGTCGGAGGACCGGCAGCGAACCATTACTCTGACGCAGGCCGGCAAAACCCACATCGACCACGGCAGCCGCGACTCGAGCGACTTAGGATTGCTTATCAGGCAGCTTCGAATTGCGCAGGAGCGAGTCAGGGCGAGGGTAGGGAACGATGAGCGTTAGGCTACAATCGTTTCAGTACTTGCCGCGTGGTGCGGGCGGTTGGGGGTCGGGACTACTGCATTTTGGCGACGTCTTTACCGCTATACAGGGCGCAAACGGCACGGGGAAGACCCCCATCATCAAAGGTGTTGTACAAGCTCTCGGTCATGAATTGGAGCTGCCGCCTGATGTCCAGCAGCGATGTGAGTTCGCTCAAACTACCCTTCAGGTCGACGGACAATCTGTAGTTCTGACGCGTCGGCTCGGCGCTGATTTCGAGCTAACCGTCGACAACGGATCCAACCGACAAACTTTCGATACGCAAACGGAGTATGCGAGGTGGTTCGTTGCCCTCTTCAGCAAGGAGTCTCAGGCACTCACGAACAAGCAGAACCAATCGTCGGAACTTTACGCGAACGTGCTGTTGCCAGCGGTATGGGTAGACCAGGATCACGGCTGGACGACCGACTACTGGACCCCTGCCAATCGCAATTTTATCCAAGACCAGCGGCAGGAGGTCGTTCGGTTTCTGGTGGGCCTGCCGCCTCGTCACCCGTTCCGGTCACGGACTCAATTCGACGCAGCGAAAGAATCTCTGGAGCGGACAGAGCGCGCAATCGAAATGCAGCGCTTCATCATTGAAAGGTTGCGAACGAACGAGCAGTTATTGGATAACGAGGAACCCCGGTTGCTGGAGCGCAGGGCGCAACTCCGACGGGAACTCGAAGCGAATAGTGGAGTCATTGAAGCCGTCCGCTCGGCGGCCGCATTTTTCGACCGCGAGATTGCAGATCTTGAAACGCAGCGAGACGACTTGATCGCGCGCGAAGATGAATTGGCAAAGCGCAAGGGACAGCTCAGCCTCGTCCTCTCCGAACTGGATGGCGAAGAGGACATCCTGACGGCCAACGTCCAAGCGACGGATCTCCTGCGACAGTTTTGCGGACGCGACGGATGTGAGATGTTTTCAACTTCAGAGCGCTCGTTCGGTCGATCGCTGCTGTTTCTAAAGGATCAAATCAAAGACCTAACAACATCGAATCGGGATCTCGGTCGCGACGTTGCGTCCATCCGCAAACAGATCGTTACGTTGGAAGCGACGCTAGCAGCAAAGCGGAGCGAGCGCGAGCGAACTGTCAATTCATCTCCGCAAGCCGAGATAATCGGCAAGCTCGGCGCATTGACGAAAGAAGTGGTTGACGTTGAGCTGAGGATCGCTAGGCTTCAGCAATATGCGGCGGAACAGCAGAAATTTGAACGGCTCCTAGATCAACGCGAGCAAGCGGTGGCTGTCGTCGCCGAAAATCGGCCAACTGGCATCAGAGGTGCGAGTGCGGTCGAAGACACTCGTCAGATGCTCAGTGATGCCATGCAACAATGGCTGGTGACTCTTGGCACGCAGAACATGAAGGTGGCCAAGTTCGATGATGATTTCGTTCTGTATGTCGATGGTTCCAAGTTCGCAACGACGACACACCAAAGCGGCAGCACACGCACCCGCATTGTTCTCGCGTTTCACGCGGCTCTTTTGGAAGTGTCGCTAGCACGTGGCGGCAATCATCCCGGTTGGCTACTGTTTGACGCGCCCAAACAACATGAATTGAGCCAGACCGATTTCGACGCATATACCGACAGGCTCCTATTGCTCGCTGCCAAGCATCCAGGGCGTGTCCAAATGGTCTTCTCGGTGGCCGATCTAAAGACCCAATTTCAGTCCGGGGACGAGGTGTGGATGCCGAGGTTTACGATAGAAGGCAACCTCCGGTTCCTCGGGCCGGTCACCCCGGCGGAGACAATCAATCGCTGAGGAGCCTCGCTGAACGAGGCAGTGGAGAGAGTTGCCGCGGTGATTTAGCCGATTACGGTCCAATTTGCGGCCAGATGAGGCCAAGTCGGAAACTAACTCGGTTTCTTAACTAGGATATTTGGGGTGAGCGATGGGATTTGAACCCACGACCCTCGGTTCCACAGACCGATGCTCTACCGGCTGAGCTACGCTCACCACAGGGTGGATACAAATCAGTGTACGACACGAATGCGGCGACTTCAACGCCGGCCTGCCCTGACGCGGGAAGGGCCTGCCCTGACAAAGGAAGGGCCGCGCGCAAACCCCCGTCGGCGCGTTCAAAGCGACCCGTCCTAAAACTGTACTCGTGGCCAGCTTGTAACACGCGCTCGGATCTGCCAGCGTGGTAGAGACGCCCAAAGGCGTCCGCCCTCCCGGCGAGGGCCGAATGCTCTTTGAAAATTCGCGACGAGCAGTTCACCTCGATTCGAGCCCCGGTGCTTCTGTGTTGATTCGGATGCGCGAACCGTAGGGAAGAGTGCGGTGAGCAGTTGCTGCCTCGGTGGCCTCATGCCTTCCTCAGTGATCTCTGTGTTTAGCGCGCAGGCCCGTCTTCGCCGTTCTCTAGCTTGCCGCGCCGTAGCGTGTTCTTGGCGAAGGCGGGTCAACAAATCACCGTTTTCTAATCGACATTTGGCGATTAGAAACGTCCGTAACGCACAGAAAACAAACGATGGGGGTACAGTCTAATCGACACGGTAAGAGAGGGTCGCCGCGCCGCTCTTTCACCAAGATTTGAACGTAGCGCCGGGTGCTTTAGCCCGGCAGTGTTTGCTTGGGATGTAGGTCGTGGCTTCCAGCCACAACGCAAGCGCGCAAAATCGATCCGGGCTTCAACCCCTAAGCTGCCGAAGGCCGTTGTCACGCGGACGCTAGCCACAGGCTCATGCCTGCCATTATGAAAACGAAGGCAAGGACTTCCGGGCTAAATGACCCGGCGCTACGTTTAAATCTCGATGCAAAATGCTACGCTTTGCGCGGGAAGGGAATCGGCGCTGAACGCTTGCGTCGCGGCGAGCACTTTTTCAGATGGGCGCGCGCCTGTTCGGCCCACGGGCCGTTTGGTGCGTAGCGCAGATAGAGCATCCATTGCTCGCGGGCGGGTTTGCGTTCGCCGCGCTTCTCATACGCGAGCGCGAGATTGAAATGAACGTCGGCGTGCGCCGGCATGGCGCGCGCCGCGCGGCGCAGATGGTCGATGGCCGCGTCGATCTCGCCCTGCTCTTCGAGAACGCAGCCCAGGTTGTAGCGCCCGATCCCGTTCAGCGGATCGAGTTGCACGGCAGCGAAAAATTCGGTGCGCGCGGCCGCCGTATCGCCCATCTGATACAGCGCGACGCCCAGATTGATGTGCGCGTCGACCCAACGCGGCGCAAGATCGAGCACGCGGCGGTAGTTCTCAACGGCGTCCGGCAGCGAGTCGGGCGAAGCCTCGCAATCGAGCGCCGATTGAAATAGGTCTTCCGGCGTGGGACTCGCCATCGCGTGCAGCTTGGCGCGCTGCAGCGGCGTATCGAACGAAAAAGCCCACTGCTGCTTGATCGGGCTGAACGGACGAGCAGCGCCCGGAGGAATCACGAGGACGTCGCGTCCCTGTTCGAGGAATTGCAGCGCCTGCAGCGGCAGCGGCGCTTCGCCGAATTGCTGCTCGACCAGCGCAACCGCGCGGCGAACGCGCTGCGCGGGAATCTTATTCTCGGTGAGCCGCTTCACCGTGCGCAGCGCGACGAGATCGCCAAAGCTGTAGAAACGCTCTCCCCATCGCGCCTGGGGACGAACCAGCCGAAGGC
Source organism: uncultured Acidobacteriota bacterium (assembly GCA_963814735.1). Classification (GTDB taxonomy): domain Bacteria; phylum Acidobacteriota; class Terriglobia; order Acidiferrales; family UBA7541; genus Palsa-295. The sequence continues at coordinate 373,409 of CAWFEC010000003.1, forward strand.
GTTCCCAATAACGCAAGCGGTTCGCATCCACACCCAGGATGCGGCCCACCTCTTTCCGCGTATACCGTTGCGCCAAGCTTGGAGGTCCCTCAGTTCCGCACGCTTCTCAATCGATTATGCACCCCGTGTCAATGCCATCGCGCGCGAGTTTTGCACAGGCCCCGCACAGAAAACGCCGGAAAAGCGGGCGGCGAGCGGCGCGATTACCAAAAGACGACATCTGATGGCAGGCGCGCTGGCAGGTGCCCCGGTACTTGCTAGACTTTGAAGGAAAGTTGCCCGCGCGATGCTTCTCGACAACACCGAGCGTCTCTATTTGGAGCGCCAAGTCACTTTGGCGCGAGCTGTGATCGCTGCGCTTTCGCTGGTGGCGCTGCTCGAAACCTCGCAGGGGCCCGTGCGGCGCGCTTCCGTGGTCTTCTTGGCGGTCTATCTGGCGATCGCCGTGGGAGCGGCGGTGGCGGAGCGCCTCCTTAGCGAAGTTCCGATCCGGATTCCGCTGCTGTTCGATTTTGCGGTGCTCGCCGTCTTCGTTTATCTTACGCCTTCCGTCTCGGCGTTCTGGTTTCTCTTCCTGTTCGCGGTTTTTGCCTTGGCGACGCGCGGCAACGAACGCGCGATGCTGGCGCTGGTCGCGCTGGCCACCGTGGGAATCATCATCCGCGTGGCGGCCGAAGAGTCATTCCGGTGGCAAGGCTGGTGGCACTGGATCGCGATTGGCCTGGGAACGCTGGTTTCCGGGCTGGGCATGGGATTCCTCGGCGCGCGGGAACGCGAGCACCTGGCCCGGCAGCCCTTCCTGGAAAAGATCACGAGCACCTTACGATACGATCGCGGGCTCACGGAATCGATTCGTCAGGCGCTCGGCGAACTCGCCGTCGCGTTTCGTTGCGAGCAGGCGTGTCTGGCGATTCGCGATGACGACCTTGAGCGAATCTTCGTCTGGAAGGTAAAGCCCAACGAGATGGAGCCTGAGCCGCCCGAGACGTTGCCGCTGACCCGCTCTGAAACATATCTCCTCGACAGCCTTGAGATTTCGATGGGCTGGGAATTCAACGGCAGTAAGGGCCGGGGATTTGCATGGGATCGCCGCACGGGACAGAGATTCCGGGCGGTGCCCGGACCGCCCGAGTCGACGCGACAAGAAGTCGGGGCGAAATTGTTGGCCGCCACGATCGAATCGGGAGGGCGCCCCACGGGGCGCGTTCTGCTGGCGAATTCGCTCCCCTCGCGCAAACGATTTTCGACGGGCGACCTGCGCTGGCTCGAACACATCGTGCGCCAGATCGGACCGCCGCTCGAAAATGTCTTCTTGCTGCGCAGCCTGCGAACACATGCTGTGGAATCGGAGCGCAGCCGCATCTCGCGCGACCTGCATGACGGAATCCTGCAGACGCTGCTGAGCCTCAAGATTCAGCTCAACGTGCTGCAGCAACGGTTGCCCGAGAGGCCGCTCGAGCAGACCTGCGCGGAGCTCTCCAGCCTGCAAAAGACGGTCCAGCAGGAAAGCGACGAATTGCGGCGATTCGTGACGGACCTTCGCCCGGTCCGCGTGGAGAGCGCGGATATGCGGGAATTGATGCAAGGTTTTGCGGAGCGTTTTCGCCTGGAGCATGGCCTGGCGATCGATCTCTTCGTCGAAGCGCGCGATTTGCGGGTTCCGGACCGCATTTGCAGGGAAATCTTCCAGATATACAGAGAGTCACTACATAACGTAAAAAAGCATGCTGAGGCCAGCCACGTCGTGGTAAAACTAGTACAAGACGAGACGAAAGTGTCGCTCGTCGTGGATGACAACGGGCGGGGTTTTAGCTTTTCTGGGCGATATACGAGCGAGGAACTTGACCGGTTGCGTCTCGGCCCGATCTCGATCAAGGAACGTACAAGAAGCGTGGGGGGCACGCTGACAGTCGAGTCGAATCCGGGACACGGGGCGCGTCTGACCGTCGAGATTCCATTCAATTAACATGAGCAAAGCGAAACAGGCGATTCGGATCCTGGTTGCGGACGACCATGCGATCTTTCGGGACGGCCTTCGGAAACTCCTCGAGGGCGCCGAGGAGATTCAGATCATAGGCGAAGCCTCGAATGGCGTCGAATGCACCAAAATGATCACCAAGCTGAAGCCCGATATCCTTTTGCTTGATCTTCGCATGCCCGAAAAAGACGGCCTGGGTGTCCTCGAGGAAGTGAACTTCGATTCGACGCCTACGCGCGTGATCGTGCTGACGGCGGCAGAAGACGACCGGGACGTGGTTCGCGCGATGCGCCTGGGCGCGCGCGGCGTCGTGCTGAAGCAATCCGCCAGCGACCTGCTGGTGAAGGCGATCCATAAGGTATTCGACGGCGAAATCTGGCTCGATAACCGCATGACCGCCGAGGTGATCGACGCGTTCAAGAAGTCAGCGGAATCGGGCTCGCGGCGCGAAAAGCCGTTGCTGAGCGAGCGGGAGAAGGAAATCGTCCAGCTGGTGGCGCAGGGCTTTCGCAACCGCGAGATTGGCGAAAAGCTGTTCATCAGCGAACAGACGGTGAAGAACCACCTCCACAATATCTTCGATAAACTCGGGGTTTCCGACCGACTCGAGCTCGCGCTCTACGCGATTCACCACCGCCTGATCGACCAGGCCTAGCTAGAGTCGTCCTGTCGCAATCCAGTAAGGACACCGTAACTTCAATTATCAGAAGATTCGAGCGCTGCTCGCCTCGCACGAAAAGGCCCTAGTACCTTCGTACCAATTCGACCTGGCAGAATTGGCTCCATTGCTCTATTGGCGCAAATTGTTCGCGGCTCTAATCTACACGGGCAATCGAGAGGACCTAAACCTGTGGCTTCAAAAGAAAGACGCATATCGCGGCGGTTCCTCATGCGCCTGCCGCTGACCGTCCGCTGGACGGACGAATCGGTTGTCGGCGAGGCCGCAACGGAGTCGCGCGAGGTGAGCTCGCGTGGCGTGTATTTCCACCTGCCCAAGGGACTGAAGAGCGGCTCGCCCGTCGAGATCGTGATGACCCTCCCGCACGAGCTGACCCAGGCGGGTCCGGTTCGCGTCCGCTGCCTGGGCCGGGTGCTGCGCAGCAACCCGGAGCACTCAGGCGAAGTGGGAGTGGCGGCGGCTATCGAACGCTACGAGTTCATGCGGAACGGCGAACACGCCGCATAACAAGTTCTTACCCAGACCCTGCGGAGATGGGTGAGAAGAGGCCGGGCGATTCGGGTCCCTCAGCCGGTGTCGCCCGGCTATTTTATTGCAAGCGCTCCATCGGCCCTTTCCCGATGGAGCTTTGACCTTCCTTACAACCCCGTGTTTCCTCGATCAGTCGAATTCCTGCTTTGGCGCGCTTTGTTTGCGCCCCACACGCCCGATCGCAATATCCGCGCGAAGATAGTTCTCGCCTCGCACGGGTGCGCCCGCCAGGCGGCGCAGCATGGAGATCTGCCCGACATGGGTGAAAGCATCCGCGATGGGACCCTGGAAGAGCTTTCCGGCTGGTGTTCCAAGCGGCACACTGGAAGCGAGGAATTTGTCGAGGGCGCCCGCAGCCGCGAAGAAGCGATCCGTGCCGTCCTTCCATGGCAGGGTAGGGGACCTGCGCCACTTCTGGGCGCCCTTCGCGAGCGAAAGCGCCCAATCGAGCAGGTCGCCAATGTGGGCGAGAATTTGGCCGGGCGTGCGCGTCTTGTCGCCGGCAGGGAATTCGGCGAATCCTCCCGGAGCGCCGCGAAGTGCCTTGCCGCCGCGATAGGCCAGCGTCGCCAGCATGTGGCGCAGCAATTCGCGCTCGGAACCGGATTTCGCTTTTTTCGGTGTCGGCATGAAAGCACCCATCCTACCACGCGAGGATTTCCAAAATCTCCGCTTGCTAAATGTCTATTACATAGATAGACTTTACAGGATTAGAAGAGAGATATCGCGTATGAGAATTTCGCAAAGGGGACTGTACGCACTGCAGGCGCTGACTGTGCTCGCGCGCCATCCCACCGGTGTCGTCAAGATCAAGGACATCGCGGCCGAAGAGGACTTGCCGGAGAAGTTTCTCGAAGCGATTCTTCTGGACCTGAAGCGGGCGCGGATCGTCGACAGCCTCCGCGGCGCGAACGGTGGATATCAACTGAAGCGCCCGGCCAAGACAATCTTGCTGGGCGAAGTAATCCGCAGAATCGATGGCCCCCTGGCGCCGTTCGAGGACGCCGAATCCCTTCGCCGACGCGTGAACGGCGATCCGAAACACCGCCCTCTATTCCGTATTTTGCTGGACGTTCGCAACGCCACCGCAAAAATCCTCGACCATACCTCGCTCTCCGATCTGTGTTGTAGTAGCCGCAACTAAATTCCCATCGCAGTCGATTCGTTCGCAGTAATCCCATTGAGCCTATTGTCGAGCTTGGCCGCGCCTTAAACGGGCGCGCAGCCACCGATTTCAGGAGAGATTGGAATGCCGATATCGTCAGCCGGGAAATGGAAGGGAATCGCAGTGGGACTGGCGCTGAGCCTGGGGTTTGTGGGCGCAGCGAGAAATGCCGCTGCGCGAAACGGGGACAATCCCGCCAGCGCGGGCGGCGGAACCTCGGCCTCTTCGCCCGCAAAAACGGACGCCGCCAAGGGAAACGCCGCTGACCCGAACTCGCCCATTCTCCTCGAACTAAGGGAGCTCGAAAAGACAATCGCGGCTCAGGCGAAGCGGTTTGACGAGCACAGCAAGGACCTGGACGCCGAGCGCGCGGCCTTGCAGGGCGAACTGGCGCGGATCGCAAATTTGGAGGCAGCGCTGGGCGTAACACCTGTCACGCCCACCGCGGGATCTTCGAGCGTTGCGGCGCTCATCTCTGGCCCGGCCGCGACCGACCAAACGTCGCAGACTCAGACGCCTCAAGACCTCTCCGACAGGATCAGCAATATCGAAGACCGGCTGAAGAACTTCGGCCCGTTCACGTTCAGCGGGGATTTTCGCTTGCGCGACGAGCCGTTTTTCGGCGGGCCGTCCAATCAATCTCTCGATCAGAATCGCGAGCGCTTTCGATTGCGATTCAACGTCACCGCCAAGCTCAACGACGATTTCGGCGGAGGCTTTTCGCTGGCCTCGGGCGACATCAACGATCCCACGAGCACAAATCAAACGGTGACGGGATTCTACGCGCGGAAGGCGATCGCCATCGATAAGGCGTATGTCGACTACTCGCCCCATCAGTTTCACTATCTCACGCTGATCGGCGGGAAGTTTTGCTATCCCTGGTACAACACCGAGCTCACCTGGGACAAGGACCTGAATCCCGAAGGCGCCGCCGAAACACTCGTCTTCAATACGAGCACGCCAGTGCTGAAGAAGATCGCGTTCGTGGGTTTCGAGCTGCCGTTCTCGCAAGTTGCGGGGGTTTCCACCACAAATCAAAGCAGCGTTGCGAGCGTAGTGTACGGCGGCCAGGTGCAAACCACGTGGCAAGTGGCCAAGTGGCTGCAATTCGGCGCCTACACGGGCTTCTACAACTACCACAACGCCGATCCGATCGCGCTGGCTCTCGCGAAGGCGAGCGCCAAGAATCCCCAGACGCCGCTGACGGGCCTGCTGCCTCTCGGGACCGGCAACACCGTGCAAAACTCGATCGTCACGACGACCTCGACGAACGAAGTGACCGTCGGGGGAACGTCCTATCCGACGGGCGTAACGACCGTGACGAACGCGCAGTTCGCATCGAAATTTGGCTTGTTCGATTCGCTCGCCCGCTTCGATATCACCACGCCGTCGGACAAGTGGCCGATCGCGTTCATCGGCGACTACGTGCAAAACACAGAGGCGTGCGCCAACGTGAACAACGTTCTGGCCGCGCCGGCGAACACCGCCTCCGTTCACCACACCCAATCGACCAATTTCGCCTGCGATCCACGCCAGCGACGCGGCTACTGGGGTGAAGTCCAGTTCGGGCGCGGGCAGAAGCGAGGCGACTGGCAATTCGATTACACGCACATGTTCATCGAGCGCGAGGCGGTCCTCTCGAATTTCGATTACAGCGACATTCGTCAGGGCAGCAACGTGACCGAGCATCGCGCGATGGTGATCTATCAGGTCCATCGCAACGTGCAGACGTCGTTCACGGCGCTGATCGGCCGGCCGCTCAATTTCGGCAGCACGGCCCCGGCGCAGGACTGGCTCAAGCGGCTGCAGTTCGATGTGATTTACAGCTTCTAAAGGAGAGGCGGTTGTTCCCCAAGCCGAGCCCAATAAGCCGAATTCTTCAATCCGTTAAAATTGGGTCCATCAAGTTAAGCACTTGCGACAGCTAAACGACTTACAGCTTCATGGTGCCAGCCTTATCAATCGTGCCGGCCCACGGCGGTGCAGTTTGTTTCTGTCCGAAGAGATGGATCGCCTGAAAGAGCGACGGTTGGGGTCACAACTGCATGTGACAAGGATCACGGTGACGATTCTCATATAGCTGTAGCCTATTTGGTGTTGAAGGTGGCTATGCAAGCTGCTGACAATTCTCGACTTGAACGAGAAAGAGAAGTCGGTCTCGTTCATCTGTTGCGACCTCATTACAAGGCCTTGCTTGTGGGCTTGATAGCGGTCGGCGCGGAGACCGCCGCGGGGCTGCTGGAGCCATGGCCTCTCAAGGTTGTTTTCGACAACGTTTTACGAACCAAGAAAGTGCCGGACTGGCTTTCGAAAGTCATTTGGACGACGGTTGGGCAGGACAAACTGGCCATCTTGCGATTTGCCGCTCTGGCCGTGATTCTGATTGCCGTTTTCGGCGCCATCGGGAGTTACATCGAGAACAACACCATCACCAAGGTGGGCCAACGGGTGATGCACGAACTCCGGCGCGTCCTTTATTGGCATATCCAACGCTTGTCGATGGCCTTTCACGATTACAAACGGACGGGCGACGTCATCAGCACCGTGACGACGGATATCGACGCGATCCAGAACGCGATCACGTCCGGGGTGCTGGATACTCTCTACTACGCACTCACGCTGGTCGGCATGATCGGGATCATGTTTTACCTGGACTGGCGCTTCACCTTGATCGCCCTCTCCGTTGTACCCGCTCTCTTTGCCGTCGTTTACACGTTCACGCGGCGCATCAAGAAAGCATCACGAGCAGTGCGGAAGAAAGAGGGTGAAATTGTCTCGACGCTGCAGGAAGTGCTCTCTTCCATTCGTATCGTGAAAGCATTTGCCCGCGAAGAGTACGAACAGAGGCGCTTCGAAGCGGAGAGCCAGGAAAGCGTGGATCTGGCCCTCCAGGCGCGAAGCATCAAGGCGAAGCTTTCCCCGGCGGTCGAAATTATCGTGGCAGGCGGAACCGCGCTCGTCCTGTGGTTCGGCGCAAAGCAGGCGCTGGCGGGGGCGCTGACGCCAGGGGTATTGATCGTGTTCTTCCTCTACCTGGGCAAGATGTACAAGCCCATGCGCGAACTCTCGAAGATGGCGGACACGTATTCCAAAGCGTTCGTGGGGTACGACCGAATCAAAGACATCCTGGCGATTGATCTGCAAGTCCGGGATCGGCCAGACGCCCGGCCGGCGCCGGCATTCAAGGGCGCCGTCGAATTCGAAAACGTCAACTTCAGCTACCTGGCAGACCGGGCAGTTTTGAAGAACGTGAACTTGAAGATCGAGCCCGGCCAGGTGGCGGCGCTCGTCGGGCCGACCGGTTCCGGCAAGACGACCCTCATCAGCCTGATACCGCGGTTTTACGATCCTCAGTCCGGGATAATTAAGATCGACGGGGTGGACGTCCGAAAATATCGGCGAAGGACCGTCCGGGAACAGATCAGTTTCGTGTTGCAAGACACGCTGCTTTTCCGCGCGCCGATCTGGCAGAACATCGCTTACGGCAAGCCGGAAGCGGCTCGGGCGGAAATACTGCATGCTGCAAGACTAGCGAACGCCGACGAGTTCATCGAACGCCTGCCGCAGGGTTACGACACGATGATAGGGGAACGCGGAGTCACTCTGTCGGGCGGACAGCGGCAACGGATTGCCATCGCCCGGGCGCTTATCCGCCACACCCCTCTCCTCATCCTCGATGAGCCTTCCACGGGGCTCGACGCCGCGTCGGAAAAGCTGGTGCTTGAGGCTCTCTCTCACCTGATGAAGGACAGGACGACCATCATGGTCGCCCACCGCATCTCCACCATCCAGAGCGCCGACGTGATATTCGTGTTGCAAGGCGGGACCATCAGCGAGCATGGCACGCATGAAGGTCTACGGGCAGCAGGAGGGCTGTACGCCGAATTCTATGAACTTCAATCGCGCTCGGAGGAAGAGGAGGCGCATGCCTCCGCCAATCCTCTGCTGGGAGGAGTACCGAGCGAAGTAGCGTGAGCAGAACTGATGAACGCAAGCGGCCGGAGGTTGAATATGCACCAAAGACCAAGGATGGCAGTAGTTCTAGCGACCCTGATTTTGGCCTTGGCGTCTGGCGCCTACACGCAAGCCAAGCACAAATCCCCTAAGGACAAACCAGCGCTCGGGAGCGCGCCCGCGGTTCTGTGGCGCGAGCCGACTGACATCAAAACGCGCGACCTCTATTGGGGCCCCGGCGGCCAGGAACACGCCCCGAAAGGCAGCCTCACGTTCATCCAGGAGAAGTTCAACGGGGTCAACCCGAAGTTCGACGTGCGTGACCACGATGGAGTGAGATGGGGCGTCAAGCTCGGCGTCGAAGCAAGGCCCGAAACTGCCGCGACGCGGCTGGTTTGGGCTGTGGGCTACTTCACGAATGAAGATTACTACGTGGCTGACTTGCCGGCGAAGGGACTGCCTCCGCTTTCGCGCGGAGACGATTTGATCAGTCACGGCAAGATTGAGAATGCACGGCTCAAGCGCCATAACAAGGGCGAGGAAGAGATTGCGGATTGGAGTTGGGAAAAGAATCCATTCGTGGGCACCAAGGAGTTGAACGGGCTGGAGATCATGATGGAGATCATCTGCAACACGGACCTAAAGGCACCAAATCAACACGTTTACGACATCCATGGTCTCGAACAGCGCTACGTGGCCGCCGATCTCGGAGCGAGCTTCGGCAAAGCGGGAAAGACATTCGGCAGGACCAAGGGGAAGCTATCGGACTATCAGGCCTTGCCCTTAATCCGCAATGCCGGGCCGGACTACGTTGATTTCTGGCACTTCAAGCACATTCCGCGAGGGGATGCCAAGTGGATCGGGGGTTGGCTCGCGCAATTGTCGGATTCGCAGATCAGCGATGCGTTTCGCGCGGCGGGATTTTCCCCCGCGGAAGTGAGCGGATTTACCAACGAAGTGCGCCAGAAGATCAATGAGTTGAACAACCTGTAAACTTGCCGGCCGACGCGCGACGAGCAAAAGAGGATATATGAAAAACATGATGTGGCTATTCGCATTGGTTCTAGGCGGCGCCTTGCTGGCTGCCGACATTGTTCCCCGCACGGAGCATGTGGTGCTGGTCGTCGAGGAAAATCACTCCTTCGAATCGGTCATCACTCAGGCGGGGATGCCTTACCTGAAGTCGCTTGCCGAGCAGCACACTCTGCTGACGAACTACTACAGCGACGTTCACCCGTCCATCGGGAATTACTTCACGATGACAACCGGCCAGTACATCAGCACGGACGACGGCTATGGCGGGAGTTTCTCCGGTGAAAACATCATTTCCCAGCTGATTGCGGCGCACAAGACGTGGAAACTCTACGGCGACAGCCTGCCACGGCCGGGATACGTTGGGGGAAACCGGAGACCCTACGTCAAGAAACATGTCCCCGTGGCCTATTTTGACGTGGTTCGGAACGACGACAATCAGCGCATGAACCTCGTCCCCGCGGCACAATTTGCCGCGGACTTGCAAAGTCCCGAGGGGCTTCCCGATTTCAGCATGGTGATCCCCGATCTCGACCACGACGCGCATGATGGCACGCTGCAGGAAGCGGATGATTGGCTGAAGAAGAATATCGCTCCCTTGCTGGAAAATCCGGAATTCCAGAAAGACGGCCTCCTGATCATCACATTCGATGAATCCTTCAAGGACGACAAAGCGCATGGCGGCGGCCACGTGACGACGGTCGTTGTTGGACCTCGAGTCAAGGAGCACTTTACGGACGACACGTTCTACCAGCACGAATCGCTCTTCGCGACACTTGAAGAGGCGCTGGGGTTGCAGCGGCTGAGGATTGTCGAAAACGTCCCAGTCTTCAGCAATGCGTTCAAATAGGAATCACTGATCCAACAAATCCTGAAACTGTCAGGAGGACCAGTCAAATGCTTTGGGCGCGATCGCAAGACGGAAGACGGGAGGAGGGGGTTGGCACATGTGGGCAATCAGCAAACTTCGGAGTCTAAAGAGCCTCCGCCTCCCGCTCTTAATTCTGGTGACCGTTTCACTCCTTCTGGGAACGCCCCCTTCGCGAGCGCAAGAGGAACCTTATTTTGTTGCCGATAGCCATCACTTGTTGGAACCGGGAGACCTTGAATTTTCCAATTCGTATGTCACGGGAATCATGAAACGAGGGCAAGAATTCACAGGTGGGGAGTTCCAACTGGAATACCGGCTCAGGAAGTGGTGGGAGACGGAGATCGGTTTAGATGGCCAGTCAACACTCCACGAAAGCACGATTTTCACCGGCTACAGCTGGGTCAACCGCTTTCGCCCCTTCCCCGGAAATCATTGGGTGAACCCGGTCCTTTCGGTCGGATGGGAAGATACGAACGGGGCCGACAAGACGATCGCGGAAATCGAGGGGCATGGAGAAGAAGCAAATTATTCAATGCCCAACGATCAAGCCCGGAAAATCCGCGAACGTGAGATTGAGACCAAGCTGATTCTTTCGCGCGACCACAGGGGATGCAACTTCACGGGAAATGTCCTCGCTGCCAAGGAGTTGGGTGCAGTTCCGTGGCAGTTTGGGTATGCCTTGGGAATAAGCCGGCCGTTATCAACCAAGGACGCGGACGAACCATGCAATTTTTGTCTCCGCAGGGTGAGCCCGGGGATCGAGTTCTATGGCGGCCTTGGAGACGCGCATCAGTTCGGACTGCATGATACTTCCCACTACGCCGGGCCGGCGATCGCCTGGGAATTATCGAACGGCGTCGCATTCAAAGCCTCCGCGAACTTTGGGTTAACGTCAGATAGCCAGCGCACATTGATTCATTTCGCTGTCGTCTATGGGATCCCTGGCTTCGGCCGGCGTGTACGCAGCTTATTTCACTGAGGAGGGAGGATCATCCGAGTCTTGAAGGCCATCTTCTCTTTGGAAAGTGAAGTTCGGAATATGAGCGGGAAGCAGGGTATTCCGGCTATGCTAGAGAGGAGAGAACTCCAAAGAATTTGAGGCCCAGGGCCCCCGAACATGGCAACTAAACCAAGAACCGAAGCACGCGGCAGAAGCGCTCTCGCGCTCGCGCTCGTGCAGCCGCAGAGCGAGCTACCGATCAGCGGGAAGGTTCCGAGGCAGCAATCCTGGGAATGGGCCCAATTGCGCAAGCTTGTCGGGACTCAGGTTGATAAGTTCCTGATGCTGGTTCCGGAAGTCCTGAGCGACGATGATCACATGGTGATTCACAAAATCCGCGTCGCAAGCCGCCGCGTCGAACAATTCCTCGATCTGCTGTATCCGAAACCCCGCCCCAAGTATGTCCGTAACTTGCGGCGCAACGTCAAGCGTTGCCGTCACCTGCTTGGGGAAATTCGAAACTGCGATGTCCTGTTGGGCGTTGTAGAAATCACGATCTCCACCAGCGAAACCGCGGACGCTGCCGCTTGGAAAGTCGTGGGTGAGTATCTGAAGGGCCGGAGATTGCGAAGGGCTCGGGTGGCTTTCGAGAAGATCAGCCGCATCAAGTTTGCGCCGTCCTATGTCCGGCTGAAACAGGACCTGAATTCGAATGGGACATGTTTCGAAATGGCTCCCAAATACGAAATTGCCGAGTTGGGAGAGAACTGGGGCTTGAAGCTGGTGCGTCGGCGTCTGGTGCTTGCCTTGGAGAATCGCTGGCGCGCGTTTGAAGCCGCCGTGGAAGACTCGCGTCGTCATCAGTACGAACCAGTGATTCACGGCGTGCGCATCGCCACGAAGAGGCTGCGATATCTTGTGGAAGTGATGGACAAACTCGGCGTCAACGGCAGCACGGATGTCCTCACATGGCTCAGGACGCTGCAGCGAGCCATCGGGGAGTGGCACGATCTGGAGGTCCTCGAACATATAATCAACACACTGCTCTCGCACGGAAAGTTCCGTCCTCACCGGCCGGGCCTCGCTGTCCGGGTCGAGAGGTTGATCCTTGAAAACCGGGAAATCAAATCCGCGTCGGAAGCAAGGTTTTCCGGGATGACTTGGCAATCCCGCGAATATCGAGAGACGGAAAAATGGATATCCGGCCTGCTGTCATCGCATGGAATCGTGGACTAAGAGCTCGAATCGAGAGGTCTCCCCGCCGATCATGGGACGACTAGGTGTCCGAATCGCTGGACGCGAAATCGCGGAAAAAGAGCTGGAGCCGAGGCCCGGACTTGAACCGGGGACCTGCCGATTACGAATCGGCTGCTCTACCAACTGAGCTACCTCGGCAAACTTTGTGTTTTCAGTAACTTGAGCCATTTGCGTTAACCTCACTGGAACCATTTTGCGCTAAACTTGCGCTAAAGTCAAGTCTTTTCTACGGTTCCGTGCTATGAGTGCGCGGCCCATTTCTCCACCTTCGCTATCGCCGCTTGCTTCCGCTTCAGGTCTACGATGTCGTATCTTTGAAAAACACTGACCGTTTTGTGCCCCGAAATTGACATCGCTTCCGTTTGACTGACCCCCGCTTGCGTCATGTTCCGAATCGCAGAACGGCGAAAGTCGTGGACGGTCAGACCCGCGTACTGCCACCAGCTTTCGCCGGTCATACGACCCTCTCCCGTCGCTACGCACGCAGCAATCCAAGCCTTTTTCCAGTTCGTGACCGGGAAGGGCGGCGCATCTTTCGGGGCGCGCCTAAGTGCCCGGACAAGCTCTTGCGACCAGCGGCAGGGTGATTGGCTTATCCGTCTTGGTCACGCCGGACGGAATCGCCACGATTCGGTCCTTGATGCTTATCCAGTCCCACTGAATCTCGCTGACCACACCAAACCGGCACCCCGTAGTGTACAAAAACACCAGCGCGGGTTGTAAGATTTTGGGCATCGCTTTACGCAGCTTGGCGAATCGCTCAGGCGTCAGGAATCCCTGTCGCGGCACCGACTCCGCGTCCATTGGGAAGTGGGGAACCGTCCAAACCTTGTTCTCTCGCCGTGCCAACACGAACATCCGACGTAGCGCGGCCAGATTGCGGTTGATTGCAGGACCGCCAATGCCTTCGGTTTTGCGCTTCTCACGATATTCACGAAGCACGTCGGTCGTAATGAAATGCACTGGCATGCCTTTGAAGTAGTCGTCCAGTGGCTTCAGACGGCCCGCTTTGCCGCTGATGTATAGTTCGCCGTCAATTTCCTCAACCTTCCCATCTGCCCGGTAGTCACCCACCAGCAGTTCGCGGATGTCCTCGTATTTCAGTTTGCCGTCCGGCGGCTCGATGCCCTTCGCGAGTTTTTCCTTCGCCTTGCGCAGTTCCTCAACGGCGACGGACTTCAACGGCGACTTGGAGCTTTTCCGAACGTGCCTGCCGCGCAAATCGTAGTACGTGAAATACCAAATCTTTCCGATTTGCTCGATTCCGCCTTCACCTCGGTTACGTCGCATGCTGCCTCCCACTATCAAATGAATTATAGAGCAGCCGACTTTATGGCGCAATAGGCTTTTCGTACTACGGCGCGAATTGCTTAACTGTGACACAATCACGGGTGACGGCGGATTTTGGAGGATAAAATGACGATCACGATTGAGATACCGGAAGAAGATTTTAAGCGGCTTCAAAAAGCTGCAAAAGTCGTCAGCGTTCCGCTAATGCCTGATTGGATTGTGACCACCTTAGTGCAGTCTGCTATGAGAATTTTATCTGACTCTCCAGAAAACAGTTGACAACTCGGTAAAACCTTAGTACCATGACCCTAGAGGGTGACTCCCCGGTAATATAGTCCCGCAAGCCTGCGGATAACCCAAGGCACTCGGCTGAGCCGAGGGTAACCAGCAACACTGGTTTTCAGGCAGCGCAAGATCGGCTGTCTACCACGAGCAAGACCCCGCCGCAGTGCGGTGCGCTCATGTGGATGCCCTGAATATAGGAGCATTCACGATGGCGACCGCATACCTCAGCACCAAGCAAGTCTGTCAACTTCTCGGAATCTGCCCCCGAACCTTACTACGATACCGTCGGTCCGGCGCAATCACCTACATCCGCCTCCGTGGAAAATTCCTATTTTCGCAGACCGCCGTTGACGATTTCTTGTTGGCGCGAACGGTGCGCCCGTGAGCGCGCGGCCTATCGCAGTCACCGTGGATGTCGCCGCCGCAATGGTGGGGACTAACGCCAAGCAAATTCGGCGCGCTATTTACGCACGCGAACTCCCCGTGGTCCGTCTCGGCAAAAGTTATTCCATCGCAATCGTCGATTTGCAACGGTGGTTTGACGCGCGGAAGGCTACGCTATGACTACCGAACCGATTCAACTATCGGAAGAGCGACTCCGATCCTTGAAGTCCGCTGGAGAAATCGCGGACCGACTAGGTATCCCCGAAACGATTCTCCTAAATCTAGCGAATGAAGGTTTTATTCCGCACTACAAACTACGAGGAATCGAAGGACCGTGGTTTATGTGGAAAGAAACCCGATATTGGATTCGCGCCAATCTCGTAACGCGAGTGAACGGCAACCCTCTACCCAAAACCCCGATTATTGTTGCGCCAGACCATATACCGTCGGCTCGCTACGATGCGGTTCCGTTTAGTTTGCAGGGTGTCGAAGGGTTGAGAGAGTACGTTCCTGACTTTTTCTGCGGAGTGTACTTTTTATGTTGCGACGGGCAAGTGGTTTATGTGGGGCAGAGTCACCACATCCCGCAACGGTTGCGGCAACATGGCGATAAAAAGTTTGACCGCGTATTTTTCTTACACGTCCCGCAATACTGTTTAGATGAGTTGGAATCGAAATTCATTCGGCTACTGAATCCGTCGCTAAATTTGACTGGAAAAGCCAGTACGGTGTCGCTGTGAATTCCAAAATCAATCAAAATGCGCCTGTTTTTAACGATTTGCTAAGTCCTTTAGATGCGTTAAATATCTTATCTCCTGTCTTGTCTAAAGGATACAACATGCACAACTAGTAACTGTGCACCATTGTGGTGCAATTTTCCCCGAAGTTTGGAGACTAAACAAACCATAAGTGGAGGCAAGACTCAATGGAAACGTTCACGGAATTTGACAACCGATGCCCGCAAGTCTACGCCGAACTTCTCAGGCTGGCTCGGCAAGCAAAAGCGGCAGGTTTCAAAAAATTCGGCATTAGAACCATCTGGGAAGCGATGCGTTGGAATTTCGCTTTGGAGCGGCGCGGTCTATACCGTTTTAACGACCACATGACCGCCGCGTTCGCCCGCAAGTTGATGGCGGAAAATCCCGAACTCGATGGATTTTTTGAACTCAGGACGCGGAGGTAGCATGAAACTCTACACGAACGGTTCAGTCTCGTTCAGCGACCCGAGGGCGCTGGCGAACTTCGAGAAGTTGGCCACTGGCTTGAAGCTCAAGCCGAGCGAGTTGTTGGTGAAATTGCAGGCGGCGAATGACATCAAGTTTATGCAATGCACCTGCAATACAGATGCAATACAGATGCAGTACACACAAGGAGACGCAAAATGAATTACACAGGGAAACGCCCTATTTACCAGTTATGGGACGAAGCAGGTTTCACGATGGACACCCTGTTTCTGGATTGGCAATCGCAAATGATGTATCGCACTTTGTTGCAAAAAGCATGGTACGTCTCAACTCGGCCTGATCTACCGGCGGACGATGACAGCCTCGCTCGGCTCCTCGGCTGCCCCATCGAGGTTTGGTGCCGCTACAGTGACACTATTCGTCCACTTTTTACCGTAGAAACCGTCAACGGAAACTCCGTTTTGCGCCAAAAGCGACTTTTTGCCGACTGGAGCCTCATAGAAACCGCTCGAACGAAAAAATCCGACGCCGCCAACAAGCGGTGGGAAAAAGAAAGCGCCGCCGTCCAGGATAAAAGCGAAGCGAAGCAAAGAGAAGATGAAGAGAAGAGAAGTAAAGAAGAGTGCATTGCAGATGCAGTGCACCTGCATACGGATGCATCATCACCAGCACCATTGCCCTCTGTTGGACTCGCTGGGGAATCCGCCCCAGACGCCGCCCCAACTTCGGGGCGTCTTGCCGCCCCTACGTCTGGGATTCCTCTCCCCCACGCTTTTAAGGCTTCACAGGCAAAACAACCCAACCCCGATGTCCAGAAGATTCAAGCCGCCAGTTTTGAACTCGGTTGGAAACTCCCCGCTGTGCGAGATATCGAAGCTGTGCTGGCGGTAGCTGCACTCGACAACATCCTTGACGCGATGAAAGAGTACAACGGGACTTTGGGAGAAAACACGGCAGACTCACAGTTCGCCGAACGGCGGTTCTTTGTGGAAGGCGGTGGTTTATCTATCATGACGGCTATTGAAAACAGAAAGGTGAGAGTATGAGCGCAACCTCAAACAGCGTGCGAATTATCTGGTTGAATCTCCTGTCCAACGGTAACCAACAATTGTGCCGGGATTACTGGGCTTTCAAGAGTATGAGTCTGAAGACCTATATTCTAGGCACTAAGACCATTGCTAGGAAGTATCAGGTAAGCGAGGAAGCTGTCCGTGCGATTGCTCGGGCGAATTCTTCACTAACCGTTGAAACTCAATGCGGGATGGGGCACAGCATTCATTGTAATCTTCTATTACAGACAACTGTGCGAACGCGCGGCGACCTATTTAACCTGCTTAGTCTCAACCCCGCAAGGTGTCCTGATTGTGAGGCAGCGTATCTGCGATTATTTTACCCGAACGAGGACCGCGCTAAACGAGACGCCCGTGCCGTTCTGGAGAAAGCGATGTTTGCCGAGCCTGAAGCGGCGGTCGCAAATCAGGTCAAGAAGAACGTTTGGGTGGTTCAAGTACCTGAGGTGAAAGTCTAATGGCAAGCACAAATGTTCCCGCGTTTTCTGATGAGCCGACCGATGCCGTCAACTATTGCCCGTTCTGTGGCGCTCTGCACCTTTTTCAGCGAACGTTTCGGAACGGCAATCGTGAAATCAGGTGCCCGGATTGTTTTTTTCGTATCGCGCTGGCCCCAGTCAAAAACTGAACTGGGTCAGTCACCTGGCACCTGATGGTAGATATGATTGACCAATTTGATTCACATGCGAGTTGCGGAGGTAGTTTAATGCAAAACCTACAGGTACCCCCTGCAGATGGCGGTGCGAGTCCGACCCCTTCGCTCCATTTCCTTGAAATCCCTGAACGTAAAGCGACAGAACTGATTATCGAGCATCACTATAAGCGGACTCGCTGTTCGATTAGTTGGTGTTGGGGGATTCAGCAGGGTAATCAGATTGTCGGGGTCTTGACTGTCGGGCGACCCGCCACTTGGTCGGCCAAGAGCGGAGTAGTGGGTGAAACATACGTCGATGGGAAAAAACCATTTGCTCGCTCACAGGATGTCTACGAGTTGAATCGCTTGTGGGTTAGTGACGCTCTGCCTCATAATACGGAAAGCCGATTTATCGCTTGGTGCCTGCGAGAAGTGTGTAAAAAACACCCTCAAATCATCCTCATAAGTTATGCCGACGGAGACCGAGGACACGTCGGGTATGTGTATCAGGCTACAAATTGGCTATATCTAGGGACTTCGGCGGCATTCGATGATATCACGCCTGACGGGGTCAATGACTACAGGTCTACTCCAGAGAATGTGCGGGGAGGAGTGGTTTTTCAATGCAAGGTTGATGGGTTTTTCGAAGGTCCTTTGCCCCACAAGGATAAACCCGGGAGTCGGAATTTACCAGATGTCCCGAAGACCTTTCCCTGCCCGAAGTGTGGTGAACCTGCAAAAAAACTCAAGGCACGGGCGTGGGCGTTTATCCGAGAAGCGGACGGCGAACTTCGTAAGCGGGGCGACAAAAAAGAATGGACCCATACTTTGCTAGACGGCAGAGTGTTTACGATGAGGCTTAAAAAGAGAACGGGAAAGCATCAGTACGTTTGGTTTGGACGACCCGCCGACCGAGTACTTCTGCCTAAGCCTGTCATGCCGTATCCAAAAACAATCGCACCTCAGACGTAAAAGCCGAACCTGTAGCTGTCTCACTGGACTAGCTGTAAGCACCTGAAGTAGATAAGAAGTCCATCGGACGGTCTTGAGCAGCCGCCCACGAAAGGCGGTTTGCTATGTTTTCCGACGAAGAAATACAAGCACAGTTTGCTGCTGAAACTCAACCTGACGCCTCGATAGCCGCCCCTGTCCGGCGCGCCCGGATGACTCGGCGAAGGCTGCGAGGAATCATTTATCGTGCCGGGGGACGACATAAAACAGGGTGGCGGCGTCGAGTTGCCGCTACATTGGGTGTAAGTTCAAGAACAGTAACGAGATATATCGTCCAATATTTGTGAGAGACAAAACACCCTATAAGTAGAAGGCAGTTTTCTATCATTCCCGCTCTGGGTCTGAGCATCCCGGTCGACAACTTGCGATGAAAGATACTTGTACAGCGGATCGGTGTGTTTGCGGGGCTGAGAGTCGACACGATAGGAATTGTGTCTACTGGGAAGCAATCCTTGCCGCACACGGACTGCCTGCAAATATAGAACCTTCTGACAATTTGGGCCAAGAACGCCCGGCGCAAGACGACTCCAGAAAGCCGTCCTAAAAACAAAAGTCCAATAGGGCGTTCATCCTTGAGAGCAAGGCATTCATGTGCTCTGGGACTAGAGCCCGCAGTGGAGGCGTGCCCAATGACCATGACGATTAAAAAGCTGGTTTTTAGTGGGCTCGAAGTGACGGTTGATCAAAATGAAGAAGCGATTGTGCGGATGGCCGAGCAGATTGAGGCGATCGAGCGGAGCGAATACTTTGATTGCGCGATGACAACCGTCAGCTCGCAATCTCCAGTGGACGTGGAGCCGTCTCGTCCGCTGAATCCATCCGCGATAACTCTCATGGACTCTATTCTTCGCGCTAGACCACGCGAAGAAACTGTCCGTCGAGACCAGGGTGGGGATTTGTAGACTTGTATCTCGTAATCGTCAGCGTCGGCGGAACTCTTTCGCAAACAAAGAGCATAAAGCAAACACAGTAGGCGCTCCACTTCCTTGAGCTTTGAGAGTAAGGCGTTTCATGGCTGGTGGCGTTTGGTTCGAATACAAATGCAGCGAGTGTCGGCGAATTGAGAAAGTTCGTGAGACCGCTCGGGACACCGTACGAAGCATTCCCATCCATCTCTTGCAGCGAATGTGAAAGCGTCGGTCGTCAGCGAGCGATGTACATCGTTTTTGCATATCCAGAAAGTTTTCAGTCTTCTCGTAAATCCGACTCACAGTCGGACGCCTGATGGGCTCGGCTTCCTAGTCGAGCCTAAAAGGCAATCTTGAGGAACATGTCAAAAATCATCGTCTCGGGCGAAGCTGCCCGCACTGCAATTCTAAACGGCGTCCGTCAACTGGCCGATGCCGTAGCTTCAACGCTCGGTCCCGAAGGACAGAACGTGATTCTCGGTCAGGCGCAAGGACTGCCTGTCGCAACAAAAGATGGAGTCAGTGTAGCGCGTCAGATCGAATTGCTAGACCCGGCTGAAAATGCTGCTGCAACTTTGCTGCGCGAAGCCGCTGTCCAATCTGTGAATAGCGTTGGCGACGGAACGACAACCGCAATAGTTTTGGCGAGAGCAATCTACGTCGCCGCTGCAAAAGCTGTTGCGGTCGGCTCCAGTCCGAATCAAATTCAGCGCGGAATCAATGCCGCTGTCCAAGCCGTGGTCCAGAAGCTCGGCGAAATCTCGACGCCTGTCAAGACTGGAGAAATCAGCACAGTCGGCACAATCAGCGCGCACGGTGATACTGAAATTGGCGAAATTATCGCCGACGCGATGCAGAAAGTCGGCTCAGACGGTATCGTTCAGGTCGAAGCAAGCGGCAGTACTGAAACGAGCCTTGAACTGACAGATGGGATGCAGCTCGACCGTGGCTGGATTTCACCATACTTCGTCACGAATCCCGAAAAGATGCAGGCGGAGTTGGCCGACGCCCGTGTCTTGATTGTCGAACGAAAAATCACATCCATCAAAACTGTTCTCGGAATTCTGGAACAGGTTGCGAAGCTCGCAAAACCCTTGCTGATTATCGCGGATGAAATCTCAGGCGACGCTTTGCCGGGTCTCATCGTGAACAAGATGCGCGGTGTCCTGCAAGTCTGTGCGATTCAAGCTCCAAGTTTCGGTGATAAACGCAGAGAAATCCTTCAAGACATCGCATGCCTGACGGGCGCGAAAGTTGTCTTGGAAGGCGACGAATTCAGCAAAATCACCGTTGCTGCTCTAGGAACTGCGGGCAAAGTTGTTGTCGGTAAGTCCACAACGACCTTGGTTCACGGCGGCGGGAATCAGGCCGACCTTCAAGCTCGTGTTGATGCTTTGCGGTCGCAAATCAAAACTGCCTCGGACCCAGCCGAACAGACTTTCGTTCGTGAGCGACTGGCGAGACTGATATCAGGTGTCGCGATTATCCGAGTCGGTGCTAGCACCGAACCTGAACTGAAGGAAAAGACCGACCGGCTTGAAGATGCCCTATTCGCTGTGAAAGCTGCTATCGAAGAGGGAATTGTTCCGGGCGGCGGCGTTGCACTGATGCGCTGCATTCCTGTTCTGGATGCGCTGAAACTTTCGGGCGACGAAGCTGTTGGTCTAGATGTCATCAGACAGGCGCTTGAATCTCCGCTCCGTCAGATTGTCCAGAATGCCAATGGTAAGCCGGATGTGGTTGTGGAACAGGTTGCAGCTAGCGACGGAAATTTCGGCTGGAATGCTGCGACTGGCGAGTACGGCGACCTAATCTTGGATGGCGTCATAGACCCGACCAAGGTGACACGGCTCGCACTTCAGAATGCGGCAAGTATCGCCGGTTTGCTTTTGACGACGAAAACTTTGATTATCCCATCGTCTGATTGCGCGCAAAAGGGCTGAATCGGCCACAGAAGCCATTCTCCGATAGAGCGATGACACGGCATCGCAGCCCCGTTTAATTTCTCAGGCGTCGTTCAGTAATCCAGTCCAAAAGTCCATCGTGGCGGAACTCTGCCCAAATTGCAGATCGGCGTATCGCACCATCCGGGGAATGGTTTACCCGCCCGGAAGTTACATTGGCGAGCAATGCGGAGATGTTTGGCATAAAGGCGAATTCTACGACCCAAGCGTTTTGGATTTGACGCCTGAAGACAAAAAGTTTCTGGAAGAAATCAAAGTTCGGGGATAGGAGCAAACGAAATGATTATCGAGCTAGCAATCGTAGCAGTCGCCGCAGTTGTCTATTCGGTTCACAAGCACATCACCGTCTCGCAAATCAAGGCGGACGTTCAAGCCGTGGTTGCCAAAGTCGAAGCGGATGCGAAAGTCGCAGAGACGAAAGCCCTGACGGTTGTTGCGACGCTGAAGGCTGACCTCGCGAAGTGGTTATAGTCGTTTCCCAACCTGTGAGACCCTATGAGATTCCTAAGACTGCTGTCTACTGCTGTGCTCGCGGTCGCAATGATCGTGAGTCCGTCGTATGCGGGCAACAAGAATATCAGTACCGCGCATGGCTTCAACGGCAGAGTCTATAATAGCGTCTTTGCGTTGTACGGCAGCAGCGCTGCATCTGATATTCAGAATCGCTTCGTCTGCACCGTTACGGCATATCAACAGGTAAACGGCGGCTATTTGCTGATCGGGGCAGGGCACTGCACCTCGGCCAATGCCGCGAGTCTACCATCCGATATGACGTACAGCGTCTCTGAGGAATTAGGCGGAAAGCTCACACCTGTGGCGCTTCTGAAATCGGAAATGGATGAGCCGCTCGACTATGCCGTCTACTACATGCCGACCAAGCAGAAGTATCCGGTACTCGCGCTCGGCGATGAAACCAAAGATCGAATTGGCGACAAGACGATTGATGTGAATTTCAGTCTTGCGGCTGCCAAGATGTTTAGTCCTGGCACTATCGTCTCGCAGGTTATCACGACTCAGACTGAAGTTCGAGGCTTCTTCCTAATTGACCAGTTTGATTCTCATGGTGCAAGCGGGTCGAGTGTTGTCAGTGAGAAGACGCACAAAATCATCGGGTTGGTTATCGCGGGTTGGGACGGCGAAACAATGCCAAGTGTCGTCGAGCCTATTACCAGCATCCTGCCGCATATTCAGGATGCACAGGCTTTGGCGCTGATTGCGGCATCGAAGCCGATTCCTGTGACAGTACTGCCTCCGACGCCTCCGCAGGACCCGAATGACGGTGAAGATTACCTCTATCAGCGGGCAAATAGCGGAATGCATCGTGGCGGGCAGCGCGGCGGCAATCGCGGCGGTGAAGCTCGGGGTGACCATCGCGGTAATGGTGAAGCGCGCGGCGGTGATCGCGGGGACAATCGTGGCGGTGATCGAGGGCGAGGAGATAATCGCGGAGATCGAGATGGACGGCGTGACGGTCGCACCTACAATCGCGGCGAGCATCATAGAGTTGATCGGGATCGAGATCGTCGAGTCGTCGAGGGACGCGAAGCAATTTTCTTTGGCGGATACTGGTTTTCGTGCGGATATTATGGATTTCCAGAATGGGTATTTGACGGCGATGTCTATGTGGTGATGGTGGCTCCAGACATCTATGAAATGTACTCTTACGACGACCCGAATCTAGAAATCGCAGTCTACATCGTCGAATAGATTTGACGCGGGATTCTCATTCGTGGTAAACTAGGGGCAGGAGAAAATTATGCCGCTAGCGACGCACGAAGCCCAAACTGACAGGTTACGATAAGAAGGGTCGTTGCGACTCGTGCCGTACGGCCCACCGAGAAGCGATATACGCTTGGCAAAGAAAAGTTGGCGGACGCAAAGCGATCAAAGCGATCAAAGCGGGCTAAACCCCGCTATCAGTTTCGGAAATGTACCTCGGCCTGACAAGGGATGACAGAGGGCATCTGTTGTGTGTACTGCAGCAGACTGTGACAATGCGCTGACCCGCAGCCTCACAGATGCGGAACACGTTAGCCGTTTCCGAGCAGAACGGACATCGAGACATCGAGTAAATGCCGACAAGTCCCGCAAGGTTGTGTAGAGATTGCAGTAACCGAGCGGTAGCGAACGGTTATTGCGCCGACCATCAGATTGAGAATCGAGCGGCGGAATATAAGAAGCTGTAGATGAACACAAAGCAGATGACCCGATTCGACAGTTGTACAGAACGAATCGCTGGCAGCAACGAGACGAACGGTTCTACGGCGCGATGTACTCTGCAAATCCTGTGGACATATAGCGGCAACGGAAGCAGACCACATCGAACGCGCTCGTGTAATCGTTCAACGCGACGGCAAGGATGCGTTCTTTGACCCGGCGCGAATCCAAGGGCTGTGTCACGGCTGCCATTCACAGAAGACGGCGCTGGAAGTTGGATTTGCAGGGAATAATCGTAAGGCGGAGTAATGCCGAGAGTTTGCTAGACGTTCCTCCAACGTCGAAGCATGGTAGGGGCGACCTGACTCAAGGCAGTTCGCTCCTATACCAATCGTGCAAGTAGTACGATAGTCCTAGTTACCTGTCAGATATAGGCTAGAACCGCGCAGGATGGCTCAGGACGAATGCAGGCTGTCGGGTAAGGGTCAGTAGGCTGGCCTAGCGACACTTCGCTGCATTTTCGCTTCGTCTGTAAGTCATAGAGCCGTATGGGGTTGGTTGCGACTAGCGCAGACCCGTATGCCGTAACGTTCTCTAAACAAAGCACTTACAATGCCCGATGGCGACGTGTTTTTTTCGTATCTCCAATATGGTGATTCTGACACAGTAAGGAAACATGATGGGCCGTCCGAGAACGCCGACAGCGATATTGGATGCTAAGGGCACATATTTGATTCATCCGGGTCGCAATCGCGCGAACGAGCCTGAGTCGAGACATACGCTCGGCGGTCCGCCTAAGTATCTTTCAGCAGATGAAAAACGCATCTGGCGTGAGTTGTCCCTTCAAGTTCTGCCCGGGGTCGCTGGTTATGCGGACCGCAGTGCTTTTGAACTGATGACTCGTCTGACCTGTGAGATGCGCGGTCGGTACAAAGCGATGCGTTCGGCCGACAAACGGACGCTGATGGCACTATGGACTCATTTCGGGATGACACCTGCTGATCGTAGCAAGGTTGTCGTAGACAAAGCTCCGAAGTCTGGATTGGAGAGGTTTCTAACTAAGAAACCGTCCAAGCCCGAAACACACCCTGTGGATGGTTCCGCAGTTGGTCCGTTTCCAAATTAGTTTCGTTTGAAACGATGCATTCGGTCTCAGGTTCCAATGAACCTCGGCTCCGAAGCCGTGTGATTGATTGCCTGCCCGATGGCAGAAGTAAGCACACCAAAAGGAAAAAGCAATGGACAAGCAAGCAGTAAACGCACGCAAAAAGGAACTGCTCGACATGCAGGAAAGCATGTTGAAGCGGGCTTCCGAAGCCAAAGTCCTGTTGACGGAGACCGAGGAAGCCTCGTTCTCGAACTGGGCGAAAGAGATTGACGGCATCAACGTCACGCTCAATCGGCTTGATTCAATCGCGAAGGGTCGCCAAGAAATCGGGACTCCCCGCGAGCAGGCAGTTATCACCGATACCACGAACGTCAAGAAGTTCTATGCGTTCGGCGGCTATCGAACCCCGACCGTTCTCAGCAATGTGGACGAGTCGTACGTCGCGCGGTTCTATAAGGCTCTGAAGTCTAGCGCCGATTTCCAGAACTTCACGATTAAGAACGCCGCTTTGGGTGAAGGCGGCACGGCAGCAGACGGTTCGTACTTGGTTCCCGTCGAGACTGACCCGTCCATCCCGAATCTCGCGATGGTCGAGTGCTCGGCCCGTCAGTTGTCGAGGGTCATCACGACCGACATGAACATCAACATTCCGTACCAATCGGCACGGTCTGTTGCGGCTGTGAAAGCCGAGTCCAACAACTCGGGTACGAATGCGTTTGGTACGAGCGTTCCGCAGTTCGCTACGACTGAGCTTCAAGCTTGGGTCGTCGGCAACAGCATCTACGCTTCGTGGGAATTGCTGGAGGACGCGAAAGCGGCCAACCAGTTCATCCCCGCCGAACTTCAGCGTGCAATCCGCGTTGAGGAAGAGTATCTCTTCGTCAACGGTTCGGGTACGTCAGAGCCGCAAGGCTACGTCGGAAACGGTACGACCGCAACGGGCGCGTCTATCACGTCGGGTGCGGCTGCGTTGGGAATCAACCCGATTCTCGACACGCTCGGTTCACTGAATCGCGCGTACTACGGTAATGCGAAGTGGCTGGTCAACCGTCAGGAAGCAATCCGCCTGTACAAGGCTCAGGTTGCTGCCTCGCAGTTCCAGACGTACTTCACGTTTGACCCCAGCGGCAACTGGCGTTTGCTCGGCTTCCCGATGGAATTTTCCTACGAGATGCCTGCATACGTCGCAAGCCCCGAGGCAAACGGAATCTGGATGTTTGGTGACTTCGCTTCGTTCGCTGTTATCGGCGACCGTGGCGATTCCAACATCCGCGTCAAGGTGCTCGACCAAGTCGCTGCTCTGAACGGGCAGACGGTTGTGTTGGGCTACCGCCGTACGGACCAGCGCATCGTGCTGGCTGAAGCTGTTATGGAATTCCAAGCATCGTCCTAAACGACGCTGCACGGAACGAGAAGGGGCAGGTGCTCAACCCACTTGCCCCGACTCACCTTCTTCGTGTGTCCTATGCGCGCAAGAATTCTCGGTTTTTGGCTAGGGTGTTTCATCATCAGCATTCAACTGGTGCTTACCCTTGTCTATGTGTTTTCCCGATGGCGAAGGCGCAGCTAAACAGTGCAATACAAATTTCAGCAGGATATAGCCGACATCCTTTCGGGCCAAGTTGTTGTCGGCGTCTGGATTCGCAAAGCAGTCGAGCGGCATATCCGTGATTTGGAGTCCGCCAACAAACGCGGTCTCTACTTCGACGCCGAAGCGGGTCAGTACGTCCAAGATTTCATCGAAGAGTTCTGCATTCCGCCGAACCAAGACTCCCCGATGGAGTTGATGCCGTGGCAGCGAGTGATTCTAGGAATCACCTATGGTTGGAAACGCAGCGGTGATGGCACTCGGAGATTCCGCCGTACCTATCTTGAGGTTGCAAAAAAACAGGGGAAGACGGCGTTGGCGGCGGCTCTCTCTCTGTTTCATTTGATTGCGGATGGTGAGCAGTCCGCACGGGTCTTCATTTCCGCTACGACCCAAAAGCAAGCGGGAATCTGCTTCAAAGAGGCGGCTGCGATGCGAAGCCGTCATCCGACCTGAAAGCTGCTATCAAGCAGAGCGGTCAGGAAACAATTATCGCTCTCTATACCGACAATCTAAGCCGGATGTCGATGATGTCGAAGGAAGGTTCATCAGAAGATGGCGCGGTTGTGAGTTGCGCGATTCTGGATGAGTTGCACCGATGGAAGCACGGCAGCACAATCTACCCGGTCTTGCGGTACGGCGGCAGAACGCGCAAACAGCCGATGATGATTGAGACGACGACAGCCGGGGCATCGGCTGATGGAACGTCACTGTGTTGGGGCGAGCGTGAGTACGGAACTAAGATTCTGGACGGCATCGTAGAAGATGACGAGTTCATGCCGTGGATATTCTCGCTGGAGGGCTCCGACTGGAAAGACTCAGCGAACTGGATTAAATCCAATCCGAGTCTGGGCTATCTCATCCAAGAATCTGATTTGCAGAAGGAATTTGCGGAAGCGCAGGGCAAGCCGTCCGCTCTCGGGGACTTCAAACGATTCAGTCTAAATGTCTGGTCGAACGAGTCCGCTGACCCCGCTGTGGATATTGAGAAGTGGGATGCCTGTGGTCGAGAAGACCAAGCAAACCATCCAGACCCGAAAAGACTGCGGAAAGAATCGTTGGAGGCATTGAAGGGTAGGCCGTGCTTTGCGGGAGTTGACTTGGCTCCGAAGCTCGATACGAGCGCCTTGGTTCTGCTGTTTCCGCCGATTACGACCACCGAGAAATTCCGAGTCATCGAATACTTTTGGTGCCCGGAAGAAAGCATCCACGAAAGAGTCAAGCGGGACAAGGTCCCGTACGACATGTGGCGGGATGCGGGTTTCATCGTGACAACGCCAGGGAACTTGACGGATGTCCGATTCATTGCCGAGCAGATCGTAGAAATCAGCAAGCAGTTCGACCTGAAAGAGGTCGCTTACGACGATGCGTGGTCGCAGGAACTGATTCGAATGCTTGGTGAGTCGGGCTTCGACATGCGGAAATTCGTCTCATTTCCGCAGACACCGATAAAGATGAATGCACCCTGTCAGGAACTCGTACGGAAGATTCTGCGGGGTGAAATTCAGCACGACCGCAATCCGATTTCACGCTGGCAGATGGCGAATCTTCGTTGGAATACGCAGCGCGGGACGGGCTTTATTAAACCCGCGAAGGATAAGCGGCGAGAAAAGATTGACTTCTGCTCGTCCTTGGTGATGGCTTTGGCTCGCGCCATAAGTCCCGAGAATGTGACCAAACCTAAGAGGAACTTTTTCGTCGTACAGAGCAAGTAGAGCCTATGAAACTAAAATTTCCGTTTTTCGACAACGACCTGACGACGCTCAAGCTACCAACCGTATTCCGCAACAGCGGAGTGAGCACGTTAGCGGCACCTTCGGCAGACCTGATACAGGCGTTGCTCGCATTTCCAAGCAGTGCGGGTAAGCCGGTCACCCGAGCGACCGCAATCCGAGTTGCAGCGGTTTTGGCATCCGTCAAGACGATGGCAAACGACATCGCAAAGATGCCGTTGATTCTTCGTGAGACGAAGACCGTCAATGGACTTCAGCGAACTACGGCGGCGGTTACAAATCCCCTGTACTCGATTTTGAAAGATGTTCCGAACAGATTCCAGACTTCGTTTCAACTCCGATGGTATCTCGCCGCGCAGTTGATTATGACCGGGAACTGTTTCTGTCAGAAAATCACAGACCAAGCTGGGGACATCATCGAACTGGTTCCGCTCAATGCGTGGGCAATGTCGGTCAAGTGGGACTCTGATGCCCCTGTTCCGAAATACACCCAGATTGATGCAGCGACGGGCAGAAAAATCCCTGTCCTGTGCTGGCACTACATGGACGGCAACTCCATCCTTCGGAAGTTCTATCAGCAAGACCTTTGGCATGCGACGGCGCACAACATCGAAGGAAATGGATTTGAAGGTGCGGCGCTGATTGCTCTTGGGAAAGAAGCCATCGGCGTCTTGATTGCTGCCGAGGAAACTGCCGGACGAAACTTTGCTAACGGTCTCGGGATGGGCGGTTTTATCACCTTTCCTAAAGATGTGGAAGTGACCGAGGAACAGGCACAGAACACAGTAGACCGCTTGAAGAAAGATTTCAGCGGCTCACAGAACGCCGGGAAGTTTACAGCTCTGCCGCTCGGGGCGACATTTGAAAAGATGACTTTCAATGCTCAGGAAAGTCAGCTACTCGAATCCCGTAAATGGAATGAAGAGGAAGTTGCGAGGCTGTTCGGCGGGGCACCGCTGATTGTGAAACTTGGGCTGAGCGACCAGAACAGCACCTATGCATCCAGTTCGGCGTTTTTGGATGAGTATTTCAACACAACGATTCTGCCGTATACGACCGTCCTAGAACAGACCATAACGCGAGATTTGATTCCCAAGGCGCAATGGGGAACGCTCTACGTAAAGCATAACGCGGATGTCATCCTTCGTGGTTCTCCCGAAGACCGAGCCAAAACAAATCAGATTCGGATTCAATCGTTCCAGATGACGCCGAACGAAGCCCGAGCCGTTGAAGACATGGATGCAATCGAAGGCGGCGACTTTTTGTCAGGCGGAACGGGAACACCCGTGATTTTCGATATCGAGAATCAGCGATATTTTATTCCCGGTCAGCTTCAGCCGATGATGACAGACGACGAACAGGAACAGAAGAAAGCGAATGCTCCGGTCATCCCCGCTCCGGCACCTGTGCAGCCCGAGCCCGATTCTGAAGGTAGCGGAGCAAGTTCAAGTCCTGACGCGCAGACGAAGACCAGACTTCAGGCAATGACGACCGCCGCTGTCGAACGAATCATGCGGAAGGAAGCCAAGACGGGACCGGATGCTAGGTTCGTTGCTGATGTTCTCTGCGTCACGACCGAGCGTGCCGAATCATATGCAACTCGGCGAAACGACGGAATGACCGAAGACGAAGCCCGGCAAGCTTTGTTTGCTTTAGCTGAAGGAAAATAAAATGAAGACTCATTTTTTCAACGCAGCCAAGACCAACGACACGCTAACGCTGTCTATCTATGACGTTATCGGAGCCGACATGTTCGGTTCAGGGGTCACTGCGTCACAGGTTCAAGATGCGCTGCAAGGCAATCACAAGAATGTGACACTCCGTATAAATAGTCCGGGCGGCGATGCATTCGAGGGCGCCGCAATTTATAACCTGCTCGCTTCGCACGGCAAGCCTGTGAATGTCATCGTGGACGGTCTTGCGGCATCGGCGGCGTCAATTATCTGCATGGCAGGTAAAACCATCACGATGAATTCAGGTTCGATGATGATGATTCATCCGGCGCAAGGGCTTGGCATGGGCAACGCCGATGACATGCGTAAGATGGCTGAGACCTTAGACGCGGTGACGGCCAGCATTGCCGATATCTACGTCAAGAGCACAGGGCTTCCGAAGGACCAAGTTCTCGACATGATGAACAAAGAGACTTGGATGTCCGCCGACGAAGCCAAACAGAACGGTTTTGCGACCGCTGTTAGCCCCGATGAAAAAGTCCAGAACAGTTTCGACCTGTCGGCTTTCAAGTTCAAGAACACACCTGTTGAACTGACAAACGTCGTCAAGACGAAGGCAGTTGCCGGGGAGCACCTGACTGCTGGGGATTTCATCTACGTCGGCGACCCTGACAAAACAGATACATGGTCTCTCCCGTGGCATTTTTCGAGCGACGAAAAGACCAAGAGTCATCTTCGTGATGCTTTGGCGAGGTTTGACCAAGATGAAGTGATTCCCGAAGCCCACAAACCAGAGGCGTACGCCAAACTCTTGCGGCTTTGTAAGGAACACGGCATCGAAGTCAGTCAGCGCGGCAATCCCAAGAACGCGGTCGCCTCTGTGGACTACTCGCTTCGCCTGAAGGCAGTCGAAGTCGAGCGGCGGAAGTAAGTCTGATGGCTCCGGGTCTTCTTATCGCGTCTTGGTGGACGGTTGAACACACCCTCGAAACCCTCGGAACCGTGTCACTTGGTATCGGTGCTATTTGGGGCGGTCTCGTATGGATGACGGCGCTTTTCAAGAAAGCTATGAACGCTGCTGACTCTCTTGCGGCGATTCAGGGAATCGAGACGAACGTTCAGAAGATTCTCGACAATCATCTGCCCCATATCCATATGGAAGTGGCAGAGGCACGGCAGAATTTTGGCACTCTGCGCGACGATATAAAAGAGATTAGCGTGAGCGTGGCTGACTTGGACACTAAAGTTACCGTTGTCGCCACGAAACAAGAGGCGAACGCCGAGTCGATGCACAGGCTGGCCGATGCGTTTTTCCAGCACATTGATAAGAAAGCCTAGGCCGCAAGGTATTAAGCGAAAGGCAGCGAATGTTTCAGCAAATTCTAACCCCGAGGGAAGATGCCGTTGTGACGCCCGAGCAGTTGGCAGCGTTTGCGCGCATTGATTGCCCTCAGAAGTATACGACAACCATCTCGCCCGCCGTTCTGACGGCGGATTACTCCCTGATGGAGCTTTTTATTGATGCGGCGACCGACCAAGTCGAGACGATGGCCGCTCAAGCGTGCCTGAATGAACAAGTTTTGCTGACGTTAGACTTCTTTCCGAACACACAAGACCCAAGGAATTTCCTCCAGTATGAACTGACATACGCCTTCGCTGTGACGCCTTGGTGGTGGTGGGGATTTCCGACGAAGGACAGCATCCATCTGGTTCGGCGTCCTGTTTTGGTTCCGAGCACAGCAGGGAACACCCCGGCAACGATTACCGCTGTCAGTGTAGCGAATAACGTTCTGACGGTGACGGTTGCGAACTCTTTTAGCGCAGGTGATGTCATCCTGCTTGCTGGGACTGCAGAAGGAAATATCTACAGTCCAGCAGCTACACCAGCTACGACTCCGTTTTTGAACGGCGCACAGGTTGTGGTCTTGACGGCGTCGGGTACTGAATTTACAGCGGCGTTCAAACTCTACAGTCTCGAAAACGGGAACCAGATGGTTCCGCTGACATATTCGAACGGTTCGGATACGGGGACGGCAACCAAGGTCACCAATCCGCTGATAGTGACGTACTACGACCAGAATGGAATTTTGCAGACGTGGAACACGACGAACTACACCGTTCAGTATGACAAGGTGTGCCTGAGCGTCGGGAACTGGTGGCCGCTGACGGATAGGCGGCAAGATTGCATCCAAATTTCCTACTGGGCGGGTCAAGCAACTACCCCAGCAGATGTTCCATCACGGCTGCAATTGGCGGTGCTCTACCTTGCCTCGCACTATTGGAATATCCGAGACATCGTCGCCGTGGAGCCGACATCAGAAATCTACGGGACGCTGTGCTCGCTGCTCGGTTCATACCGAACGCTGAGAATTCCAAGGTAGCCAGCCCATGAGTCTTCCGAAACGACTAGCGAGCGGGACAAAATATCTCGGGGCGTCGGCATACAACTGCTATCTCACGGTCATCGACCCGAATTCGGGTCAGGCGGCAGACGGAACACCCAACGCACCGGCGGTGATAGCTACGAACGTTCATGCAAATTGCAGTCCATGGCGGACGAAGGAAGTTGATAACCCGCAACAGCGAATCGGACAGTCTAGCTTCAAGTCCGTGCTCCGGTACCCGAAAACCAACCGAATGCATACGGGGATGCAGCTTCAGTTGCGCGGGCAGATTCATGAAATCGAAAGTTTCTACGACCCTGATGGTCAGCAACGTGAACTGCACGTCTGGACATGGACGAATGATGCAACTGCGGGAAGAAATAATGGCTGTCGAACAAGGACTGCTCCAACTACTTCGCGCCGACCGGACGGCTGCATCGCTTGTGAATCTGGCAAACGGGAAGGGAATTTATCGGATACTTTCTCCGAAGGGCAGCATCTTGCCTTTCATCGTCTTAGCCGGGTCGCCACGTCGGACGAATACACTGTGGACGGGCCGGTAGGTTTCCGAAATGCTCTGTTCCAAGTCGATTGCTACGGTGATACCTATTACAAATCCCGAGCCGTTGCGGACGCCGTTCGGGAAGCACTCTGGTCATATTCGGGAACGATGCCCGACTCCGACGCAACTATTGTGAATGCTGTTCTCGTGACGAAAGACTGGGATATGCCGTATGAGGAAGGCTCGGCCCCAGTCGGATTCATCTATCGAACACTGCTTGAATTCCGAGTGTTCTACCGCGTAAGTTCGTAAGTTCGTAAGACCGTAAGGCGTAAGAGATGTTTTCTCTGTCCAAATTCTACGCAATATTTGCGCCACAAAGCGACGGCTTTGCAGAATTCGTCGTGGTGGTGTCTCTTGCTGCGATGGTTACGCTGGCATTTATGAGTCGGCTGACGGATTCGTTTGCTGGAGCACTGACCGCAATCGGCAGCCTCGGAGTCATCCACGACAACGTGACGTGTTGGCTTGCAAGTCGAACGCCGAATCGCAGAGACATCCAGAAGGATATCTAGTGGACATTCAAATCGACGGTCTCAACGAACTGTCAGAAATCTTGACGGAGCAAACTCCGCAAGCGGCCAAGCGATATCTCGTCCGCTGTGGAACGAAAGCCGCTGATGTTGTCCTAGAAGCGATGGAACAAACCGTCCCGGTGGATGTCGGCTTTCTAGAAGAGGCGCTGGGGTCACAGACGAAATGGCTGGACGGCGGCGACCAGACCACGATGGAAATCAGGATCGGGCCGCTGAAGCCTGCCTTCTGGGGCAGCTTTCAAGAATTCGGTACTCGGTTTCAGCAGGGCCAGCACTGGATGGGACGCGCTTGGGAAAGTTGCAAAGACAAATGTCTTTCTGTTTTCGCAACCGAGGCGCTCGGCATCCTATCGGACCTTGAAAACAAAAAGTCATGAGCGATATGCCAAGAGAAGGCAGCCTGATGTTGCCAAAAGCATCGTGGGTTTTGCTTGCCGGATACGGCGAATCTTTTGTTGACCGCGCTATCGACTGCTTCAACCGGCAAGATTATCAGGGTGAGTTGGAGCTTGTCATCGTGGATAACAACGATGAGCCGATGCCGAGTTTGGAAGGGCTAGCTGATTGGTATCCACATATTCAGTACGTCCACAGCAAGCGGATGGGAGTCGGGGCGTTGCGCAACTTTGGCAATAGCCACGCGACGGGCGAAGTGATTTTGAATGCGGACGAAGATGATTGGTACTCCCCAAATCGAGTCCGCGCACAAGTAACAAGACTGATTGACTCGGGCAAGCAAGTCACAGGCTGGCACAACGTTCTTTATTTCGATACGAGCACAGGCAAAGCCTACAAATATTTCTACTCGCCTGATAGGCCGCACGGTCCCTATGCAATAGGGATGAGTCAGTGCTATTGGAAGTCTTGGTGGGAAAAGCATCCGTTTGTTTCTGTCGGCATCGAAGACAGACCGTTCAGTGACGAAGCCGCATACGCTCACCAGTTAGACTCCTGTGATGCCGAACAACTGCACGTTGCGCTCATCCATGACAGGAACGTCTGCAACAAGAAGAGTTTAGTGGGACGACACAAGCAATTTCCAGAAGTGAAGCTGTCGGACCTTCCAAAAGAGTTTCTCTCAGCCGTTGGCGTGAGGGAGCAGTAAAACCAAGCAAGACCCCGCCAATGGCGGAAAGAGGAGAATCGAAATGCCTACGACCCCGTATGTTGGTATCGGAGACAGCTTTGAGTTTGCAACGGTATCAAGCCCGTCAGTTTTTACGGCGCTTGATGGCGTTCAGTCCATCAGCTTCAGCGGCGACAAAGTGGCGACTGAGAAGACGACCACGATGGCAACCGTGGACGGCGTCGATACGTTTATCGGCTCGACCCAAGACCCCGGCTCTGTTGACGTGAAATGCCTGTTCTTTCCCGGCAACACATCACAGACCGCACTAGAGGCGATTCGTCTGGCAGCGGTAGCTGTCTCGATGAAAGCCCTCTATGGGTCATCCAACACTAGCGCATTCAGTGGAATCGTCGAATCCATGACGAAGGCGTTTCCGTTGGACAAGCCCGCCACCTTAGATATTAAGGTGAAAATAACCGGCCCTGTCACGCTTGCGTAGTTTGGAGGGACGGAAACGTCCCTCTGTATTTCCGTATGCCCGTAGTGTTTTTGGAGGAAAGCAAATGTCGAAGAAAGAGAACGTCATCAAGTCCAAGGTGATTGACCATTTTGCGCTGGTCATCGACGCCGAAGACGGAACGCCCGCAAAAGAATGGAAACTCGCCTATGACTATCGGGCGATTGCCAGAATCGAAGAGAAAATCGGCAAGGACTTGAAGCGAATCGAGGATTGGAAGGCACTATCATCCGGCAAAGACTTCCCTGTGATTGTTTGGGGCGGGCTCCAGCGGTTCAATCCAGAAGTCTCCCTCGATGATGTTCTCGATGTGCTCAATCCTGAAGCACAGCGGCTCTTGAGTGACGAAATATTCAAGCTGATGTTTCCGGGCGCTATCGAAGCCTACGAAAAACTCCAGAAGGAGCAGGGTGCATCACAGCCCCCAAACGTGGAGACGGCGACTCCGACTATATAGAGTTGCCGCCCAACTCATGGATTGAACTGTGGAGTATGGCGAGATTTGATTTTGGGATGTCTTGGCGGGAGTTTGAAGAATGTACCCGGGGATGTTCCAAGCTCTCTGTAGACGCCGCAACATCCGAATCAAGTACGAACGCTACGCCAACGCTCTGACGGCATCAGCGGTCTATAACACAAACCGTGGAAAGCAAGATGACCCTGTCGTCCGCCCGTTCGACTTCATTATGGATGACGACCAAGCGGCGGAGCGAGAACGAGCAATTCGATTCAGGAAGCATGTGCAGAAAACGATTGGCAGTCTGCCGTTTAATACGTCTCGCGCAACCTTCTTGGAAAAACGGCGCAAGGTAATCGAGGATTTGCGAGTAAGCGGGTGCAGTTCGCCCGAGCAGTTGTTTGACCAAGTGTGGCCGCATTTGAAACCAACAGACGGGGACCTGGCGTGAACTCATTTGACCTTTTTGACACGCTTGTTGCTTGTCGCAACGCTGATAGAGCCGGGGAGCACCTCGACGAACTGTTTCCGATAGCCGAAACGGTAGCGCAAGTGAAGACGGGCGACATAATCGTCTCCGACTACTACAACGTACCAGATGCAGCCCGAGCCTATTCTTTGACGGGACTCGCCAATGAATTGGTCGTGACTGACGGCGGTAAGGCTGATGGTTCCGTCTGGCCTTCTGTAAAGGCTCGCGGCGTCTCCGTCCATCGTGGGGATAATTCCCACTGCGACGTTGACCAGCCTACGAAGCACGGCATCGGGGCGGAACTTATAACCGTGTCTAATCTGACTTCAGATGAGCAAGCGGTTGGGTCTCTTGGTTTAGCGATGCGCGAGGCTCGACTGAGAACGTGGCATCCAAGGTGTCGCAATCTGCAACTGATTCAGATTGAATACAATTTCCCGATTCTTGTCCATGCATCCTTAGCTCTTCACGAACTGGCGGTTAAGCTGGGCGTCAAGCACTTGCTGATGAGCGCGCGCGACTGCTTCCTGTGGCAAGACCTGATGCGTGATATCCGAGAACGCCTCGGGGGAACCTACGAGATAGAGTATTTTCCCGGTTCCCGAGTCGTCCGCAACAATCCGTCTCCTCGCTACATGCACGAGTTGAATAAGCGTCTGGCTGAGGGCGCAATAATCGTAGATGTTGGCGGGACGGGGAAGTCCATTGCCCGTCTGGTCAAGCGTTCCGAATTTCCGAACACGCCGGGATTCCTTATCACGCGCTATCCGTGGTCAAATCTCGATGGATACCCGGCAATAGACACATCCAACGTCCATTCCCTTGCGGAAGTGAATGATGATGTCCATGAGCGAGCAAACTCCGCCGATCATGGAATGCCGCTCGACTGGGATGTCATCCATCCGAACGACTTCTGGAAGAAAGAGGAGTTCGTAGTTATGCGGGCAGCATTCGACGCCGCGCGGGCCGCGTTGAGACTGCAGCCGCTTCCGAAGTACGATTCGAAGGCATTAGAGCGGATGCGTAGGGAGTTTTGGTCTCGTGTAGGTCGTGACCTTGAGTTTGTGACGCAGGAAGCGATACGCGAAGAGAAGATTCGAATCGAGTGGGAAAAGAAGCCGCGCGCTCCGATAGCCGAACCTATAGACCTCGCCATCAGCGTGGTGAGGGGGCACCGATGGGAAGACCTGCAACCTTATGCCGTCAGTCTGTCGCGCTGTGGGTTTAAGGGCAAAAAGGTGATGTTCGTTGACCGGGTTGATGCAAACACGCAAGCGAATTTACGGCGGTATGGTATCGAAGTCATCCCGTTTCGCAGCGGTAATAGCAGCAAATTCGTCGTTCTTGAGCGTTTTGCCCCTGTCATAGCGTACTTGAAGGCGAACGTCGGGAAGTTCCGCTACGTCATTTGGACAGATGTGCGCGATGTTGTGTTTCAGTCAGACCCGTCCGCTTGGCTTGAGAAGAATATCGGAACGGCTAAACTTATCGGCTGCTCGGAATGTCTGCTCGTCAAGGATGATTCTGTTATCAACATGCGCTGGTTAGAAAACTCATCGCTGTCCCCGGCTGCGCGAGACCTAGTCAGGGAGAATGACATCATCTGTGGCGGAACCATAGCCGGGGAGTCCACAGAAATGTTGGGCTTGTTGTCTAGTATTTATAGGTTGGCGTCGGAAGGAACGAACGACCAGACGGCGCTTTGTTATTTGCTTCGCGCGGATTTCAGAGACCTAGCCCGCATACCGAAGATGAGCGAAGGATTCACTGCTACTTGCTCGTGGCTGACAGGTCCGGGGAACAAGCTGCACGGTCATCGGTTGACAGATGCCTTGCCCCAGTTTGGGGCTGATGGAACAGTCAGCACGTTGAACGGTGTTCCGTTCTGCATCGTCCATCAGTACGACAGGTCTCAGAGCCTAGCGAAAACCATCAGGAGTAAGTTTACGGCTCAAAGGCAGAATGATCGCGGAATTCTTAATCCGTCGTGTGAGTTTTGCCGAGCGGGAGGGTAGCCATATCTCGGAAATTGGGGCTTTAGTGATTCGTTTGCAAGCTGAGACGGCACAGTTCCGTCAGGACATGGGGAAGGTGAAATCGGACCTTGCCGGTCTCAAAGGCGAAACCTCGTCTGCCAGCAGCGGAATGGATACTTTCGGCGGCTCGTCTGGCGGCGTCCGCGTCCAACTAGGACTGCTGGATAACACCATCCGTGGGCGCTTGCCGATGGCGCTTGCCGATTTGATTCATCAGTTTTCAAACACTTCGGCGGTTATGACCTTGCTTCCGATTGCCGCTACCGGGGCAGCGTTCGCCGCGCTCGGGATGATTGTCTATAAGGTCGTGGAAGCTCGCGAGGCGCATGAGAAAGCCGTAGCCGATGATGCCCTAGCTATGGCAACGGCTACTCAGACCCAAAAAGACAAGATGCTGGAGTTGGATGAGGAGTACGCAGGCATCACGGGCGGGTCGATGGCGAAGTACCGCCAAGCCCTTGCCGACATGGGCGAGAAGTCACCTGTTCTCGCGTCCAAGATTGATACCATCACGAAGAGTTTGGAAAATCAAGATACGTGGTGGACGCAACTGACCGGGGCTGCGTCTAGCTATATGACGGAAGTCGGGGAAGCTCTCGATACGCAGAATCCCGATATCGCTCAGAAAGCAGGTCCCAAAACAGAACTCAGTAAGTCAGCCACAGATACCTACCTTGAGCAAATCGAGCAGCAGGAACTAGCAGCTAAGGGTCTCGCGGGCGCTATCGTATCGCTGACCGAGAAGAAAAAGTATTACGACGAAGTTTCAAAAGATAATCCCACTGCGAATAATTTGCAGCAAGACACAGCAATCGCTAGGGCTTTGTCTGATGCACAAGACCGTCAGAAAGCCCAGAAGCTCAAGGACGCAATCGACGAAGCCGACGCCAATAAAGCAATGTGGGCGGAGTATCAAAAAGAGGGCGAGCACGCGATGACGGCCATCGGGGAGAAGCGCCGCAAGCTGCTAGGTGGAACGGATGCGCAGCCGTTCGTTGTTCCTCAAGCGCCAGACATCCAAGGCGGTCTGCCAGAAGTCTCTGGGATTCTCTCGACTCAGATGAGTATGCAAGATGCGATGGCAGCGAAAGCTAAAGCGGATATTGCTCCGTTCGAGGGAATCGCTGCTAGTAGCCTAGCGGCGCTCAGGAGCGTGCGCGACATGCAAGATAAGCTCGCTGAAGTACAGGGTCAACTCGACACACTAGAAGAGGCAAAACGAAAGCTGATTAAGGATATGGTAGGCAACCCCGCTAACGCTGGGGAATATGCGGCGGCGCTTGCGCAGGTCAACGAGCAGATTTCACAACAGAAGAAACTAGTTCAAGACCTGAACACATCATGGGCGAATTATTTCCAGCAGATGAAACAATCGCTGCCGACGATTGGGACAGAAATTCGCATCAGCTTGCAAGGCAGCATGACGCAGTTCACGAATTCGTTTAGTCAGGGGATGGCGCACTCCATCGTCATGGGTAGGGGCTTCGGTCAAACGATGCAGCAAGTCGGAGCACAGTTCCTAGAATCTATGCTCTCGGCGCTCATCAAATATGAAATCCAATCGCTGATTACGGACAGAGTCCGCCTCGCATCCACAGTCAGCACCAACGCGGCTGCATCGGCGTCCAGTCGGGCATCAGACAGCGTGAATAAGCTAAGCGCAGCGAAGACCGCCGCTGCTAAAGCGATGACTACTGTTCCGTTCCCGTTTGATTTGGTTGTGGCTCCGCTGGTGTTCGCGGCGGCTCTGAGTTTTGAGACTGGCGGAAAGATTCCGGGCGGTAGCGGTGCCGTTCCGATTATCGGCCATGCCGGTGAAACTGTCGTGACGAAGGCTCTGACGGATCGTGTCGAGCGTTCCGAAGGTCGAGGCGGAGCAGGTGCGATGCATATGCACTACTCGCCGCAAGTTCACGCTCTGGACTCTGAAGGCGTCGATAGAGTTCTGACGAAGCATGGAACTACCTTCCGCCGTCACGTCGAAGCGCAAATCCGCCAGATGAATAGGAGATAACATGTCGTATCCGATTCTGTCGTCATCTACTCCTATCAGCCTTGCGAAGGGACTGAAGAAATCTCCGAACTTTGATGGGACAGTCTTGCAGAAGACCGCTGCCGGTATCGGCTCGGCTATCAGCCTGAAACCGTATCCGACGTGGGACTTCGAATTTGGGATGGATTACATCGAAGGCAACGAAGCTGAGTCTACTTCCGTCCTTGCTGAATTCTTTTCAACGTATATGGCGACGATGGGCGGAGCCGGGCTGTTTCTTTTTACCGACCCGCAGGACAATGCCATCACAGATGTTCAATTCGGAACGGGCGACGGCTCGACTACGAAGTTTCAACTCAGCCGCAACATCGGAACTGCCGTCGATATCATCCAGAATGTGAACGGAATTCCGTCAATTTACGTGGACGGGACGCTCAAAACTTCGGGAACTGACTATTCCATCGGCAGTACGGGCGTAGTCACATTCGCATCTGCGCCCGCAAACACAAAAGCGATTACTTGGACAGGCTCGTTCTATTTTCTGTGCCGATTTGCGGAAGAGACGCTAGACGCTACACGGTCTTTCACCATCAATTCGGGCACCGACCAGTGGATGATTCAGGGAGTTAAGTTCAGTTCAGAGTTCGTCGCTACAACGACTTACGGCACCATCTTCGGCAGTTAAAACAGGAGTTTTCCGATGAGTATTCTCCCAAAACAGATTACAGGTGCGTTCTTCTACGTCGGCGGAAGCCCGCTGGCAGGCGCACAACTCACACTAGTCCTTTCGCAATCCGCCGTCCTGAATGATGGGTCGGGCTCTGTTGCGACACCTGAATATATTGTGACGCTTGGAAGCGACGGAACTATCCCATCTGCCACGGATATCTACTACAACGATGACTTGCTCCCAAACGGCACCTACTATACATGGCAGATAGTTGACGTGAATGGTGTTGTGATTTTCGGACCCGTATCCGCGCAAATCGTCGGGACGGCACCCGTCAATCTGAACACGACCCCGCCACTATCAAACGTCATCCAACCTACCCCGGCCCCATCCGCATTCGGTCCCTTAACTGTGGTTCAGCCGACAGGAACTAATTTGCATGTTGTCGTCGATTCTGGCGCAAGTGGGGCATCTGCGTCGTCCATCGCAGCGGCGATAGTTTCGAATCCCCCAACTGTGGATATCAAATCCACGACCATAACCGCTCTGACTCCGCCTACTGCATCGGCTATCGGTGCTGCTGTTGCGGCTCCATCCGCTAGTGCCATCGGAACGGCAGTTGCGGATGACCTGTTGATTGGAACTCAAGCAGCGGGCTCCTCGGTTCCTGTGGCTCTGCCGTCCGCAACCATTACGGCGCTTACACCGCCGTCAGCATCAGCAATCGGTTCGGCTGTAGCTGCGCCATCGGCTTCGGCCATCGCGTCTGCATTGTCGGGCGTAGAAGTAACGAATGCGGGAACTTTTGCCGTCCAGTTGCCTACTCTGTCGGCCATCGCAACCACGCGGTCGACGGTGAAAGCCGTATCAGTTAAAAACACAGGTTCTTCGGGGACTCTTATCGGCGCGGTGTCGTCGGTCTACAACGATATTCTTGGAATCGTCTTAACCAACGAGACGGCTACCGCAACCGTGGTTTCAATCTCAGACGGAACAGCCACCTATAAATTTGCTTTGGCTGCGAACGGCGGCGGCGTGTTTCAGTTCCCATACTTTCTGCCCGCTACCTCGTTGGACACAAACTGGACAATCAGCAACAGCGCATCAAGCACAGTGGACGCCGTGGTGACCTATGTCGCAAACGCTTAATATTCAAATCCGCCGAGTGAAGAGATAAGCCGATGAGCATCCCCGTCCAAAAGGCGTTTCTGGATGTCTACGGAAATGCTTCCAACAGCCTTTCCTTCGGGTCGGTTTGCACCGCAGGCGATACGATTGTCGTTGTCGCTACTTCAGCGTATTTTAACGTCTCATCGTTGGCTATCGCTGATAATAAGCTCAACGCATATACCTTAATCGCCAGTTACACATCACCTGGTATTTACAACCAGATATATGTCTGGATTGCGCAAAACATCAATGCAGGGACACAGACTGTAACAGTGACGTGTTCTGCCGGGATCACATTGATGGGAATCGGGATATGGGAACTCCCCGGCAAATGGTTGCTCGACGTATCGTCGATTGGTCTGGCATCGGGAACAGGTCCTTGGACGCTCGGACCTATTACTACATCCAACGCGGACTTCTGCATCGAGGCGCTGGTAGCGAGTGCGGGTGACGGGCACCCCTTCACGACAACCTCGCCGTGGGCTATAGAAACACTTACGCCTCGCACAGACGCAAGTGCATTCGGTGAGCAGTTGCAGTCAAGCGCAGGTGCAATTACCGCAACTTTTTCCGGCACCTCCACTGGAACATACCGACTGATGTATGTTGGGGGATTCAGCCAGATGCCAACGACTGGCGTCCCGAATTCTTTGATGATGATGGGATGCGGATCGTAGTTGCTCTCCTAGGAAACTCCCAAACATGAAACGCTTAATGCCATCGTCGCTCATAGATTTTCTTCAGGCCAACCCGACCTGTCTCAAAGCGGACCTGTTTGTTATCGGTCTGCCGAACGGCCAAGTTCTGTACGCTACCGAAGGTCAATTTGACATCACGCTTACAGCGTACGTCGCGAGTCCTGAATCAGGCACACCCGGTTGGACGGGAAGTACGACGACGTTCTATGCCAGCAAGTATGGAAAGTGGAGTCGAGGCGCAATCACCAGCGCGGCGGGATTCGACCTCAGCGCGAGCGAAATGAGCCTGACCTGTGTGCCTCAGCAGAGCACCGCATTTCCCGGTCTAAGCCTCGGGATTCTTGGGGCAGCCTTCAATGGCTTGTTTGACGCCTGCACAGTCGGTGTCTATACGGTCTACATGCCTGTAGGAAGTTACGGAGATGTCAGCAACGGCGTCGAAACAAAATTCGTCGGCTTCATCGAAAAAATCAAGGAGATCGACAGGACGCATGTTGAGTTCACCTGTGAAGACCCCCTGTACCTGCTCAACCAAAAGATTCCAGCGCGAGTCATTCAAAGCGGCTGTCCGTGGGGCTTCTGTGACGCGAACTGTACGCTGACCGCTTCCGACTATACGATTTCATTCACGGCGAAGACGGGAAGCACTCAATCCATCCTGACCCCCGCAACAGCATTCACGCAAGCTGCTGGGTATTTCTCGCAAGGCGTCCTGACGTGCGTGACAGGTGACAATGCGGGTCTCAGCGTCACAGTGAAGGTGCACGATTCAACTGGAAATCTGGAAACCGTCATCCCGTTTCTTCTACCCGTGACGGCAGGGGACACGTTTACGGTCATCAAAGGCTGCGACAAATCCAGTTCGATGTGTTCCAAGACGGTTAAGCCTGATGGCTCCTCAATTTCAAACTTGGTTCACTTCGGCGGTGCGCCGCTTGTTCCGCAACCTCTCAGCGCGGTCTAACTATGTCATTAACAAACCAGCAACGAGAAAATATAGTGCGAGTCGCAATGGAGTGGTACGGAACTCCCTACCGAGGGCATACGTGTGCAAAAGGTATCGGGGCGGACTGTGGGCAACTTCTCAAAGGTGTCTTTATGGAAGCAGGCCATCGTCCTGATGATGGGATACCGACTCCGAAAGACTATAGGTTGAATATCGCACAGCATCGGAAGTCGATGGAATACGTCCAGACCGTCGAGAAATATATGCGGGAGATTCCCGAGTCCGAAGTTCTGCCGGGGGATGTCGTCGTCTATAAAATAGGTCTAGCGTTTGCGCATGCAG
This sequence comes from uncultured Acidobacteriota bacterium, assembly GCA_963814735.1. GTDB lineage: Bacteria > Acidobacteriota > Terriglobia > Acidiferrales > UBA7541 > Palsa-295. Next base: position 416,657 of record CAWFEC010000003.1, read on the forward strand.
GAATCGTCGTCAAGTGGCCTGAGCACATCATCCACGCTCTGGCGCGCGAAGGTGTTCATGCGGGGCATGGAAAGAATTTCAAGTTCGGGCGGCTTGAAAAACGCTTCTTTACTGTCCGCGAGGAGTACATCTAGTGGGAATCTTCGGGTCAGTCCAGTCGCCAGCTCGGGAATTTCAGGCGCGCGTCAATCAGAGCGTATATGGCTTTCCCGTGCCCGTTGTGCTCGGAACAGGTCAAATCCAGCAATCTATCTTGTGGGTAGATGGTTTCAGTTCCAAGAAAGCTCCTGCGAAGGGCGGCAAGGGGTTCGGCGGGAAGTCTGGCGGGTACATCTACAGTGCTGATGTTGTAGCCGCGCTATGTGCTGGACCCATTCTAGGCGTCGGCGATGTTTGGGCCGGTCAATCGTGGCTTGGCAGTCCGACAGCGGCGGAGTCGTACACGATTGGAAGTCCCTACACCTACACCGTTGCGAACGGTTCCGCATTCTACAATGACCTCGGCGTCGGGATGCAGGGTACAGCGAGCGGCTCCTATTCAGACCTCGGCGCGCCTTACGCCACAGTGATAAGCGCGACGCTGTACGCGAGCATGGTTGCTGTCCCGTCGTCACCCACGACTGGTCAATATAGCTACGACCCTGCAACGGGCGTCTACACCTTCAGTTCTGCGGATGCCGGGAAAACCGTTTCCATCAGCTATAGCTATCTGCTCAAACATATTAACCAGCAGCAGCGGGCGATTGTCCCGGCGGGTCAGACTATTTCCGTTGGGGCTGAAGGCAGCGGAACTTACGTTTTGGCGGACGAAGGTGTCACATACGCCAGCGGCGTGGACGAAGGAACGGCGTTCAAAAAAGTTTCAGGGTCGCCGTCCACTGGACAGTATTACACCAGTGGAACAAATCCAATGGTCTATCACTTCGCATCGGGTGATGTCGGCGCGCTCGTGACGCTGACGTGGCAGGAATACGAGCCGAACGCTGTTTCTCCGGGTGAAGCGGTAAACCTCAACTACACGCTGAACAACGGCACAAAGGGACAGAGTCCGTTCTCGTTTTTGACTTCTAGTTATCCTGACGCCGCATTCGGATATACCAGCATTGCCACGCTGCTGTATCAACCGATGGACCTCGGCATGTCTTCGGAAATTCAGCAGAACAAGTTTGAAGTCGCGACAGGTGATATCTACGGGGGCGGAATTCAGGACTGCAATCCAGTCCAATGTCTCGGAAGAGTTCTCACTGACTCGGTATGGGGTCTTGGGGCAGGTCCAGTTCCTTTTCCGTCGTCTGTTATCGACAACGGAAGTTCTGGAACATGGGGCGGTCCTGCTTCTATTCCGGGTCAACTCGACGTTGCCGGGACTGCTTGGAACTGGTTTGCAGCACAGAACTTCTTTATCAGTCCTGTGATTGACGGACAAGACACCGCCGCGTCCGCCTGCTCGAAATGGCTTGAAGCTGGAATGTGTGCAGCTTTCATGTCCGAAGGGCTACTGAAGCTGGTTCCATACGGCGATACAACCGCCGCTGGAAACGGCTGTACTTGGACGGCTCCGACTGCGTTTGTTGTGGCGTTGGATGATACGGACTTTCTCACCGTCGAGGGCAAAGACCCCGTCAAAATTAGTCGAGTCAGCACCCATGACGCATGGAACGTGATTCAAGTCCAGTGGGATAATCGCCAAAATCAGTACGCGCCTGAAATCACACAGGAATCCGACCAAGGTTTGATTAACCGATGGGGTGAACGCCGTGAAGACCCCCAAGACTGGAGTTTCATCCATACGATTACGGCGGCAACGTTCGCAGCTAACATGCGAGTAAAGCACAACGCCTATACTCGCAACGCCTACGAATTCAGTCTGCCTTATTCCTACTCCTATCTCGAACCGATGGACATCGTTTCGATTAGCACAGGGTCTGTCTGGGCGGGCGGGCTGAACAATCTGAGTCTTGGAGTGACTGACCTTCCCGTACGAATCACAAAGATCGTGGACGACCCGAAGTCTGGACTTCAAGTCACCTGCGAAGACTATCTTTGGGGAGCACATCAGCCGACGCTCTACAACAAACAGCAGGCCTCGGCGGAAGTTCCAGCGAACGCCTACGCCGACCCCGGAAACTCTGAAGTCGTGATGTTCGAGGCGACGAACCGCCTGACGCAGTTCAAAGGAAACGAAATCTGGATTGGAGCCCTGGGAACCTCGACGAACTGGGGTTCGTGCAACATCTTTGTCAGTCAGGACGGCACCGACTATATCCAAGTCGGCACCATCAAATTCCCTGCGAAGCTCGGCTCGCTTGCGTCCACGTTCAATATCACATCCCCTGTGACCGATCCCGATACGACCGACTCATTGGTTGTGGACTTGGCGACGAACTGCGGAACCATGACTGCGGGAACTACGACTGATGCTGACAATGATATGACGTTGTGCTTCGTAGACGGCGAACTGATTTCCTACTCGGCGCTGACCTACACGAATCAGCAGCAAGTCACGATGGACACTTATATCCGGCGCGGACAGATGGGCAGCAGTATTAGTTCTCACGCATCCAGCAGCTTGTTCATGCTTCTGGATTCCAGCATCTTCAAGTATACCTATGACCCGACGTGGGCGGGTCAGACGCTCTACTTCAAATTTCAGTCTGTGAATCAGTTCGGTTTCATGGCCCAAGACCTGAGCACGCTGTCAGCGGTGACGTTCACGATTCCGGGCGACAATCCGGGCAGCATTGATGCTTCGACTGGCATCCTGTTCCCGCAGTACAACACCGCCATCTACGAGGGCGCATGGAGCAGCAGTTTTTCCTACGTCGAAGGAAATATCGTTGATTTGAGCGGAAGCATCTACCAGTGCATTCTTCCGAACACGAACCATACGCCGCCGAATGCGACTTACTGGGCGCTCATCAGCGCAGCAAACTCCAGCGTGTTCGCTGGGGCGTATAATTCTGGCACAGCTTACGCGGTCGGAAATCAAGTCACCTACAATCAGAACTACTACATCTGCCTCTTGGCTTCGACAGGCAACGCTCCGACGAACGGAACCTATTGGCAGCAGATCGGGACAAGCTACCAGTTCCTCTCGACATATAACAGCGGAACCGCTTACGTCCCCGGCAACGAGGTCAGCTACAACGGCTCGACTTGGATTTGTATTAGTGCCGGGACGGGTCAAACCCCGAGCACGACATCTGCATACTGGACGCTTATCGGCACGGCGGCGATCCTGCTCGGAGCGTGGTCATCCTCAGTTGCGTATGTCTCTGGAAACCAAGTCATTTTCAACGGCAACATCTATTCCTGCATCGTGGCGAATACCAACGAGGAGCCGGACACAAACCCGACCTACTGGACAATCATCGGCTCGCAGTCGTTGGCGAGCATTCCCCCGACAGGCAGTATCTCGCCGATTGTCTGCAATCCATTCAGCTATACATCCACGCCAAGCAGCATCACCATCAGTTGGACAGGGCAAACAATCAGCTTGGTCAATGGCACGACAATCAGCGTTGGCTCCGGTTCTCAGACAATCACAGGACTTACGGCGAACACGAGCTATGCGTTCTTTCCGCTTTGGGACACAGCGACATCGGCAATCGTCTTTATCGACGCGGCTGATGTGGCGAGCCTGCAAAACCTGAACGGCTGCCAGTTCAACGGGACGAGCAGCGAGGTCACAACCACGAATTCGTTCTCGAACCCGACGGGCGCTTGGAGCATCGAGTACTGGATTTACACGACGGACACCACAGTCAATCCATCACCTGTGGAATCGAACGCCAACAAGACGGGGACACCAAGCGCGACAACGCTTGGCCCCGGTGTCTCGTACCCGAGCAATGGTAGCGGCGGCTACCCCATCACTCCGTACAACACCACGACATCCTACGAATACGGACCTCAGCCCTTAACTTCGCAGTGGCACCACATCGCAGTCAGCTACGCGGGTGCCGGGTTGGCTTACGTCTATGTTGACGGTGTCCAGACCCACTTGGCGACGTTCTCCGCGAGCGCGGCGTCGGGAACCCGCTATTGGCGCATCGGGAGGTCAGGTTTCCTTTCCGGTCTTCCGTGGTTCGCGGGCATCTTGGCACATCTTGCCGTCTACAATGGAATTGCTCTCTCACAAGCGCAAGTCGCCAATCACTATTCCACGATGGTTGATGCCGGGCCGACCGCATACGCGACCGTCGTTGAGGGGGATTCTCCAACAAGCTATTGGAAACTGAACGAGGCGACCGGGACATCAGCAGCGGATTCAAGCTCGACCGGGACAAATACAGGAACTTACGTTTCTTGCACGCTGAACCAAGGCTCCGCCATCGGAGCAGCTGTCGGCAGTCCCGCAATCGCATGGCTCAATCCGCCGAGCGCCGTAGCTCTCGCTCAGTACGAGCAGGCGAATTATCCGATGAGCGCTGGAGCAACTGGCTTCACGGCGGCGACGACAGCGAGCGGTACGGGCGGCGGACTTGTCGGCGGATTCACGATTCCGGGTCTACCCTACGGCTTTCAACTCTAATCGGAGAATACCTATGTTCTATATTTTACCAAAGCAGACTTTTACGGGATTTGCCGATAGACATATCGCGGGTGCGCATTACATTGACCTGCCTGACGGAACGGTGCTCGCAAAGCTGCGTTTCCACAACGATGGGGCACAGACCGAAGTCGAAAGTCACCCGCAGGTGGTTGCTCTGCCGCATCCAAGTTCATCTGAGACTGTGGGGGATTCCGTGGCGGCGAAGCTCGCTCATCTGGGCGTCACAAAAGACCATCGGACGTTTGACGTGGCCCGGTTAGCATCAAAGATTCACCCTCAAATGCGCCTTCGTTAGTTTTCTCCGATGATAAGCAGCTTGTGGTCGTAGTCAATTCGCACCGAGCCGCAATTGCGAAGAAAATCGGAACCGATGATGACGCTGTAGTCCCTGGTTCCTAAATCGCTGACCACGACAGGGATTTCCAGCGTGACGCCGAGCGCGATTGTGCCTCGGCTCAAAGTAGCATGCATCGAGTCTCCGTTGACGCCTCGGACGCTGATATCGCTGATGACCGTGAGCCCGCGACCGATTTGCTTGGATACCTGAGACGTTTCCGCCCCGGTGTCGACAAGGCAGTTCTGAGGGCCGATGTCGGTAACGCAGCGGACGATCATGTGACCGTGTACCCACTGGAACGGGATGGACACGGACTGCGCGGGCTGACTCCGCGACACGGCGGGAATAGAGAGCAAACCGCCCGCAGGGGACACAGAACGATCAGGTATAACAGGGGGTACAGGAGCGGTCGTGTCGTCAGATGACGAACAGTGGAGGCTCGCTTGCGTGTCGGTTACAGACGCCGTGCAAGTTGCTGAGTACTCCCCGCTGGTTACCGTCGCCGTGGCGTTGTCCTGTGCTTGAACTGGCGAGCAGACCAGCATCGCAGCCAAGCCGATTCCGAGCAGAGCCAACCCCAAGAATGCTTTGCGCCAAACTTGCGCTAAACGACTGGAAACGACGGGTAGCGATGGGCAACGATGGTCAGTTAAATCCTGTGTTTTGTTGCTAAGTGGCTGTGCGTCAACACCCTGCAGCCGATTACGAATCGGCTGCTCTACCAACTGAGCTACCTCGGCGGCGTTCTTCGAATGTAACATTCGCACGGAAAATCTTCAAACAGCGAAAGAACAGCCGTATTCTATTGCGCGATGACGGATCGAGTTGTCTATACTTGCAATCGATCCAAACTTGACACTGTGTAGCCGATGGCGTAGTTTCAACGAAAGTGGATTTTCGCGGGCGCAAGGCTCGGCAATTGTTGGAGTTGGAACATTTAACGGAGGGTTCTGAATGGCGACTCACTTCATTCTGAATGGCAAGCCCAAGATGGTGGATGTGAACCCGAATATGCCACTGCTCTGGGTGCTTCGAGACACGCTCAACATGACTGGTACCAAGTTTGGTTGCGGCATGGCGCTGTGTGGGGCCTGTACGGTCCACATCGACGGCGAAGCGACGCGTTCCTGCATCACGCCGATCTCCAGCGTATCCGGCAAAAAGGTAACGACCATCGAAGGGCTTTCCGCAACCGACAGCCATCCCGTGCAGCGCGCCTGGATCGAGATCGACGTGCCCCAGTGCGGCTATTGCCAGTCGGGCCAGATCATGACGGCCTCCGCGCTTCTCGGCAAGACGCCGCACCCGACCGACGCCGAAATTGACGACGCCATGAGCGGCAATATCTGCCGCTGCGGCACGTATGACCGGATTCGTGCGGCGATTCATCAGGCCGCGAAGCTCCAAGCGGGCGGCACCAAGACCGCGAGCACCGACGAGGGTTCCGAACTCGTTGCCAGCGCCGCGACGGTTTCAAACGGAGGTGCCGAATGAGCACGCAAACCAACGGACTGGACCGGCGCGGATTTCTCAAGACCGGCCTCGCAGGAGCAGCAGGGCTGGTGATCGGCTTCTATCTCCCCGGACGCAAGGAAGTGCTCGCGGCATCGCGCATGGACGGCAGCGCCGCCACGCCCGATGTGCTGAACGCATACATTCAAGTGGCGCCGGACGACAACATCACCATCCTCATCAGCAAGTCGGAAATGGGGCAGGGAGTTGTGACGTCGCTTTCGATGCTCGCCGCCGAAGAGCTCGAGTGCGATTGGCGGAAGATCCGCACGGAGTTTGCTCCCGCTGCGGTGGTGTATTTCGATCCCGCGTTCCACATGCAGGGAACGGGCGGCAGCCAGAGCATCAATTCCGGCTGGAAGCCGATGCGCGAAGCGGGCGCCACGGCGCGCATGATGTTGATTTCGGCGGCGGCGCAGAAATGGGGCGTCGATGCGTCCGAGTGCCACGCCGAAGACGGCGCCGTGATTCATGCGGCGAGCAAGCGGCGAGCCACCTACGGCAGCCTCGCGGAAGCAGCCTCGAAAGTCACGCCACCGCAAAACGTGACGCTGAAAGACCCAAGCCAGTTCAAGGTGATCGGCAAGCCTTTCAAGCGGCTCGATACGCCGATCAAGACGAACGGCAAAGCGGGTTTCGGCATCGACCAGCGGCAGCCCGGCATGGTCCATTCAACCGTGCTGCGCTGCCCCGTGTTCGGCGGCAAGGTAGCGAGCTTCGACGCCACCAAGGCGAAAGCTATGCCGGGCGTCAAAGACGTATTCGAGATTTCGGACGGCATCGCTGTCGTCGCCGACAACACGTGGACTGCGATGCAAGCCCGCAAGGCCATCGACGTGAAGTGGGACGAAGGCCCGAGCGCGGACGTCTCGAACGAAACGATCTTCAAGGGCTTCGCCGACGCGTGCGAAACTCCCGGCGTGGTATCACGCAAGGAAGGGGACGCCGAATCGGCGCTCAACGCAGCAACCCAGAAGATCGAAGCCGTCTATCAAGCCCCCTATCAGGCGCACGCCACGATGGAGCCGATGAACTGCACCGCGTACATGCAGGACGACCGAGCGGACGTTTGGTGTGGCACGCAGTTCCAGACTCCTTCGCAGGGTGTTGCCGCGAAGATTGCCGGCGTGAAGCCGGATCAGTCCTTCGTGCACACCACGTACCTTGGCGGCGGATTCGGCCGGCGCGGCTGGTCGGATTTCGTCACCCAGGCGTGCGAAATCTCAAAGCACATGAAGGCGCCGGCGCAGGTCACGTGGTCGCGCGAAGACGATATGCAGCACGACTACTATCGTCCCGCGTCGTACGTGAAAATCGCCGCCGCGCTCGGCCCGGATGGCATGCCCACCGCGTTTACGGCGCGCGTAGCGTGCGATTCGATCTCGCGCTGGTTCTTCGGTCCGGATGCGGTGAAGAACGGCATGGATTCGAGCAGCGTGGAGGGCATTTCCGACACGCCGTACGACATTCCCAACGTTCTGGTCGACTACCACATGGTCACCGGACCCATTCCGCTGGGCTTCTGGCGGTCGGTGGGCGCGTCGCAGAACGGGTTCTTCGAAGAGAGCTTTATCGATGAACTCGCGCACGCCGCGAAGAAAGACCCCTACGAGTATCGCAAGGCTCTACTCTCGAAGAAGCCGCGCCATCTCGCCGTGCTCAACCTCGCCGCCGAAAAAGGCGAATGGGGAAAGCCGCTTGCCGAAGGGCCGCTATCGCGGGATTGCGGTTCTCGAGGCGTTCTCGACCTACGTGGCCGAGGTCGTCGAGATCTCGCTCGAAAAAGAGGGCGTGAAGGTCCACAAGGTCACGGTCGCGCTCGATTGCGGCCGCGTGATCAATCCCAACATCGTCCGGCAACAGGCGGTGAGCGCCGTCGTCTTCGGCCTCACGCAAACGCTCAAGGGCTCCATCACGATCGACAAGGGCCGCGTCCAGCAGGCGAACTTCGACACCTACGACATGCTGCGCATGAACGAGATGCCGAGGGTCGTCGATGTGCACATCGTCGAGAGCGATGAAACCCCGACGGGCATGGGCGAGCCTGCGGTTCCGCCGCTCGCGCCGGCCATCTGCAACGCAGTCTTCGCCGCAACCGGCAAGCGGATTCGCCACCTGCCGATTGCCCCCGAAGACCTGACCTGAGTCGAATCTCGCTGGTTTCGTTTCACAAAGAGGGGCGCGCTCGCGCCCCTCTTTTTCTTGGGCATGCTTCGGAGTGCGCCGTCACCGGAACGCTTGCCGGAAGAAGTTTGGAACTTCCCAAGCGGACTTTTGGCGAGTGACCGGGATCCGCGCTTGTCTGATCGCAGCGGTAGTTAGGCTCCCGGCCGATATGACCGGTGGTGTCTCCTCCGGATACCCGTTCGCGGCAAGCGAAAAAGCAGCCCTGGGTGTATGATGCAATCGATTCTCGTGGCAAATTCCGGACGCGAGATCGTCAATCCGGGAAAAGGACGCCATGCGCCGAACAATCCTGCTCACGACTCTCGGAGTTGTCTGCTTATGCCTCGCGCGACAAGCACCTTCTCAACCGGCCAACCCTCACGATGCGGCTCGCGCGCAGTCTTCAGACGGGACCGTCTATTACTGCGCCTCAGGCTGGGACCAGCACGTTGTCTATTTCTCCGCCCCTTTCCAGACGGACGAACTCCGCCGAACCAACATTCAGGAAGCCTATTCTCAGTTTCTCACACAAAAATATTCCTATGCGGGTGGCGCGTCCAGCATCGTTTGTTCCATCTCGGAGAACCTCACTTCGGCGCAGAGTGACAGAGGCGGTGACGAAGATTCCGTAAAGCGCGCTGCTCATTCCGTGGTGGAGACGGGCTGGAGATATCGCGGCGCGATGGCAGTCGCCGCAGCGGCCGCAGCGCCCAATCGGAGTGCATCGCTTGCCGCCCACCACGCGGCACCCGCCGCGGCGCGCACTCCCGCGCCTGCGCCACGCTTGGCGGCTTTTGCGGCGCCCGCCGCCAGTCCCGCACCAGCGCCGGCGCAAGCGGCCGCCGCGGGACAGCACTGGTGGATGTGCAGGTACCGCGACGTGAAAGATCCCTCTAAACCCGCCTTGGGAAGCCGCATGTACTACGCTCTTCTTCCCTCGAGTGCCTCTCTTCCGGGCGGGCTGAACCATCACTTCAACGCGTATATCCAGCAGAACTATAAAATCACGGACCACAATAATGCCGGGAACGGGTATTGCCAGAGATACTCTGACGACGCTGCAGCTCGGGCGAACTCCATGGACATGATCCAGAAACAGTGGGCTTCGAATGCCCCGCCAGTGGAGGTCATTCACACCAACTGGGGCGACACGCCCGCCGAGGACGCGGCCATCGACGCAAAGCTAGCGGGAGCAGGCTCGGCGGCCGCGACGGCAGCACACACAGCGGCACAGCCGCAGCCGTCAAAAGGATATCCATGCCGCGGTGGTGACCGAGACCCAAGGTGCCGCCCCGCACCACATTAACAAGTGAACGATCAACTGGAGCCTCGGCGGTGCAGGGATCGACACTTATCTCACCGGCGTCTTCCAGACCACGCACCCGGCAAGACATCTGCCGAAACGGCGGCTACATCCACTTGTCGATCGAGACGCTCCGGACGTAATTCATGTTGCCGACCTGGAAGAAGGTGTTGGTCTGGCCGCCAGCGACCACGAATTCGATGTCCGAAGCTTTCGGCCAGCAGGGAATCTGCGTATCCTCGGGGACCTTGTACCAGGTGGCGTAGGGTTCTTCGCCGCGAAGCGCGCGCGGATAGAGCCACACGTGCGCGAGGAACGAGTCTCGATACTCCTTCGCGGAGACCGTGGTGTTCTTCCAGAGCCAGTCTTGCAGCTTTTCCTTCGTGTCGTATCCCTGTTCGACGAGCGCCTTCACGGTGAGCGGATCGCAGATCACCAGCGCGTTGAACATGCGAGTCAGCGTCGGAAACATGCTGCTGATCTGCTCGTCGAATTTCGGCAGGACGGCTCCCGCGCCTTTTGCGCCGTGGCCCTGGCGGATGTCCCAGCCGTTGAATATGCTGACCACGTTCTCCTCGGGCTTGAATCCTTTCTGCACGTGAAAGGGAGTCCACGGGCTGTTCTTCTCGTCTTCCGCGACCACCGCGTTGTTGTAATTGAGGGTGTTGCCCTGGCCGCCCCAATAGGTTTGGCCGGGTATCGCGCCGACGCCCAGATTCTTGCCCATCAGCGTCCACGCGCGGCCGATGGTGGCGTTGGATTGCGCGAACGGGCTGAGCGCGCCGATGCCGTAATTCATGCTGAGCTTGTCGCGGATCGGGCCGTTGATGATCATCGAATAGCCGAACGAAGTGGTCGAGGTGCCCAGCGCGAGGTCGCCGGTCGAGCCAATCGCGAGAAGAACGGGCAAGTACGAGGGATCGCATCCCGCCATCACGGCGTTCACCGCCACTTGCTTCACGTTGTACTTGTAGCCTCGCGGCTTTTCCGACCGGCTCGTCGGGCTGGTGGCTCGTCCCCTTGAGCATCGCGGCCACTCGGGCTTCCGTCGGGACGATGATCGGCATGTAATCCGTCATCGCGTTGTTCATAAAATGGCTTTGCAGATTGTCGAGGCTGTCGGGGCCGAAAGTCTCGGGTCCCGCTGGAGCCGGCAGCAGCCCGGATTTTTCATCTTCCGCGGAAAGCGGCGTGGTCAGATCGTCGATGATTTCCTTCATCATCGGCTTTCCCGTGATCGGGTCGGGACCGTTTACGGCGGTCCACAATTCAGCGGGTGTTTTGCCCCAGATCGGATGAACGGTGAAGACGATTCGCAGCGTGGGCATGCCGCGCTGCACGGCAGTCGACTTCGCGAGATCCTCGTAGGCGCGCGTGATGAGCGGCACGCTCGGGATTCCCATCTTTTCCATCGTTACGCAGTGACCGACGGTCGCTGGAGTGCAGCCGCTTCAATGGCCGATGGCCATGATGGTCGCGTTGCCGTTGGCCTTGATCTCCGCCCAGAGCTTGGGATCGTTCCTCGGGATAGGTCCCAGCCTTTTTCCGCAGCACGGTCTTCACGTCCGGCTGATTCTTCTGAAACCAAAGCTGGATCTGCTGCAGCAGCTGATCCGCGCCCAAAAATCCCGTGTCGACGAGATAGATTGTTTTCCCCTGAATCGTGTTCAGCCGCGGCGCCATGGAGAAGCGCTGTACGGGCGGGGGAGTGCCTTTCGGCGAAAGCGCCAGGAACTTCGCGGCGTCGCCGCCATTATCGAAATCGTTCTTGTGCTTTTTCCCGCGCGCCTCCGCCGGTGAAGCAGCCAGGATTGCCGGAGATACGCCCAACAATGAGAGCAGTTGCCGCCTATTCATGATTCACATTCCCCTCTGTGGACTTCAGCTATAAGACGCATCCACGGAGACTTTGTATGCAGCGCGTATGCAAAAATCTTACCGCCAACGTACAGCCGGTTGTTCCGCTCATCTGGCAGTTTACCGCGAGAAGGGATACATCAGCCACGCAAGTCCGATCCCGATCGCAAGAAAAAGCACGAAGGACCACACTGCGTATTTGATTCGCTGCGCCGTGGTGTGCCCTCCGATGCCGGCCAGCGCAATCGACACGAGCAGCGCGAAGAGGACCATTGCGGGGAAGTGGCTGAGATGCAATCCGCTCGCGTGCATCGACTAGCCTCTCCGCCCGCTCGCAACCGCATACGCGTCGATCACTCCGATCAGGTTCACGATTCCGGCCGATGCGAGAAAACGCGTGCCGTAGTCGCCGGCGGCTCGCGAGAGGTTCGGGCCGGCCGCTTCGAGAAATCGCGATAGCAGGTAGAAGATGCCCGAGCAGGCGTCCGCGAAAAAGCCGAGCCTGCCGAAGGGGTCGTTGGACACCGCGGTGAAAGTCTGCCCGCGCATAATGTAGCCGGTGAGCGCCAGCCCGCCGACCGCGACAAAGAACGCCAGCCCGCGCCCCCAGCGATGCAGCCACGCGTGACCAAGCCCGGGCACGGCGAGCGAAGCAAGAGCGACGAGGAAGGGAAGTGCATTGAGAGATTTCCTGCGGACGGCCACAGCGTCGGGCGCGGTTTCGTTCACGGGTTCTTCAGCCACGGTTCATCCGGCGCGCCTCACGCGAGCAAAGCAAGAATCTCTTCCTGGATCGCGCCCGTCACGCGCGCGCCGCGCTCGCCGACGTACACATTCACTTCACTGCGAATGCCGAATTCCGGCAGGTAGATTCCAGGCTCGATCGAAAAGCAAGTATGCGGGACGATCTTGCGGTCGTCGCGCGTCTCGAGGCCGTCCATATTCGCGCCGTTGCCATGCACGTCCTGGCCGATGCTGTGTCCGGTGCGATGAACGAAATTCTTCGCGTAGCCCGCCTTGCGAATCGTCTCGCGCGCCACGCGGTCCACTTCCCATCCGTGGATGGCCCGCCCGCGCCTCACGGATTCCTTGACGAATTCGATGGCACCGTCGCGCGCCTCGCGCACGATTCGAAATATTTTGGAATACGCATCCGGGACGCGCTGGCCGAGGTAGCCCACCCAGGTGATGTCGTAGTAGACGCTGCCGGGCCGCGCGAATTTTCCCCACACGTCGAGCAGCAGCAGATCACCCGCGCGAATCGGCCGCGACGCTCCCTGCTGCGGTTCGTAGTGCGGGTTGCCGTTGTTCGGCTGCACGGCCGCGACCGGCGGTTCGTCCGTGGTTAGCCCGTTCGCGCGAAACCTGTCGAGGATCCACTGTTGCAGCTCGAATTCCGTGAGAGGATCGCCGTCGCGCACGCTCGCGGCCGCAGTCTCGAACGCCTTGCTCATCACGCGGTCGATGATCTTGCCTGCTTCGAGGTGCGATTCGAGCTGTTCGGGCGTCCACGTCGCCTCGAATGTCTGCACGAGATCGGCGGATGTCACTACACTCTTCTTGAGCTTTCGCACGAACTCCACCGTGCCCGCATCGACGAGCCCGATGTACGGAATATTGTTCTCCGGCGAATACTGCATCGCGATTGTGCGGCTGCCGGAAAGCAGCTTGCGCAGCCCGCCCTGAAGTTCTTCCCAACTAGAATACACGCTCCTGCGGCCGGCCAGCGAATCGAGAGCCCCCGCCTCGATCCGGTGCACCAGCTTGCGGGGCTCGCCGCGCGAGGGGATGAAATAGAACCAGCGGCGCGTCGCCATCCCGTTTCCGCCGAGGCCCAGAATGCGCGTGGCGATCGGATCGCGGTGATGATGATCGTAGAAGAGCCAGCCGTCGATTTTGCTGGCGCGCAACTGACCCTGAATCGCTTTTATGTCCGGCATGAATTCAGCATCTCGATGATTTGCTCGCGGCGGGCGCCCGTGATTTCCACGCGCTTCGTGCGGCTTTTTTCCCCGGCGACGATTCTAACAGCCGACCTCGGCACGTTCAAACGCTCCGCGAGCAGCCGGATCAGCGCGTCATTCGCGCGATCGTCGACCGGCGGAGCCGTCAGCCGGACTTTCAGCGCGCCCTGATATTCGCCTTCGATCGCGTCGCGGCTCGCGCGCGGAATCACGCGCACGGCAAACGCGATCGCGCCGCCGCGTTCTCGCACATCGATCGTGGTATCAGATTTCACGGCTGAGACTCTATCATTCGCGCGCCGCGCCGGACCGGATGAATTTCTGCGAGAAATCCTCCCCACTCCGCCGCGTTTTGCCATACAATCCACGCCCGTCGTGAGCACAACCCCACCATCCGCGAAAATTGCTGGGCCGGTTCGCCTCACCTCGAATCAGGTACGCGGTTTCTGGGCTTCCTGGGCGGGATGGGCGCTCGATGGGATGGACTCGTTCATCTACGCTCTCGTGCTGGTGCCGGCGCTCCGCGAGCTTCTGCCGAAAAGCGGCATTCGTGCGACTGGCGCGAATGTAGGCTTCTATGGCGGCCTGCTCTTCGCACTGTTCCTCGTCGGATGGGGCATGGCGCTCATCTGGGGACCGGTCGCAGACCGATTCGGCCGCGTGCGCACCCTCGCGCTGACGATCCTGTGCTACTCGCTCTTCACGCTTCTGGCCGCCTTCGCTCACAACGTCTGGCAATTAGCGGTCTTTCGCTTGCTCGCTGGCGTCGGAATTGGCGGCGAGTGGGCGATGGGCGGCACATTCGTTGCCGAGGAGTGGCCCGAAAGCCGCCGCAAAATGGGCGCAGGCCTGATGCACACCGGCTACTACTTCGGATTTTTTCTCGCGGCGCTCGCCAATCACTTCGTAGGCGAAACGCACGGCTGGCGCCCGATGTTCGCCATCGGTGGAGTCCCCGCGCTCCTGATCGGATTCGTCATGTATGCCGTGAAAGAACCGGCCCGCTGGCAGGCAACCGCCAAGAAGATCTCGCACCCATTCTCCATGATTTTCAATTCAAAGTACCGCCGCCGCACGCTCTTGAATTCCGCATACGTCCTCATTTCGATCATCGGATTGTGGGGCGGCACCGTCTACGTGCCCACCGCTGTCGCCGAGATCGTCGGCCGCCAGCACATGTCGGCGATCCTGGCCCCGCGGCTCGGTTCCTACGCCACAATGGTGTTGTCGTTGGGTACGATCATCGGCTGCCTGCCTCTGCCGTGGATCGCGGAACGCATCGGCCGCCGCTTGACGCTGGGGCTCTTCTTCATTTGCATGGCAGCGTCGCTCGTCTTCTCCTTCGGTTACGCCTTCTATCTGCCGCAGGACGCGATGAAGTGGTTCTTCATCGGCCTTTTCTTCCTCGGAATCGGCGGCGCCAATTTCGCGATGTACACGTTGTGGCTGCCCGAGCAGTATCCAACGGAGTGCCGCGGCAGCGCCTTCGCCTTCGCCACTTCGGTTGGCCGCTTCGTCGGCGCCGGCTTCACGTTCCTGGTGGGCGCGGGCGTCTCGTATTTCCACACGATCGGCATCCCCGTGGCGCTCACGGCGCTTCCGTTCGTGCTCGGCCTGTTCCTGCTCCCGTTTGGACTGGAGACGAAGGGCCAGCCTCTGCCCGACTAGGTGCGAATCGGAATCCTACGCGTGGGCGCGAGGCCGTTCGCCAAAAAGCGCCGTCCCGATGCGAATCTCCGTCGCTCCCTCTTCGATCGCGATTTCGAAATCGTGGCTCATTCCCATCGATAGGACAGGCAGGGGAGCGCCGAGGCGGCCGCTCAAATCGTCTTTCATTCGTCGCAGCTTCTGGAAATAAGGACGCGAGCGTTCGGGATCCTCGAAATACGGCGGGACGCCCATGAGCCCGCGAAGCCTCAAATTTGATGCAGGCGTGATGCTTTCCGCGAGCGCCGCCAAATTTGCCTCGGCGATCCCGGTTTTGCTGGGCTCGTCGCTAAGTTTTACCTCAATCAGAATCGGCACGCGCTTTCCCTGTGCCTCCGCCTCTGATTCGAGCGTCTGCGCCAGCGTCAGGCTATCCACGCCATCGATGCGGTTGAAAAGGTAAACCGCCCGTCGCGCCTTGTTGCGCTGCAGGTGGCCGATGAAGTGCCACGCGGCCTCGAGCTTGAGTATCTTCGGCCACTTCGCTTCGAATTCCTGCACGCGATTCTCGGCGAAGTGACGCAGACCCGCGTCGTACGCCGCTCGAATCGCTTCCGCCGAAAAAGTTTTCGAGACGGCGACGATAGTGATTTCCTCGGGTTGCCGCCAGGCGCGCGCCGCCGCTTGCGCAACCCGTTCCCGGACGCGTTCCAGATTCGCGCTGATCGTTGTGGTTTCCGCAGGCACTGGCGCGATTCTAACACGGGGTACGAACCGCTGGTCACTCGCCGTGCGTCGCTGCTACACTGAACGTCACTTCGATGCCTGCCCGCGGAAAGCTCATCGTGATCGAGGGAATCGACGGTTCCGGGAAGCGCACGCAGGTCGATCTTCTTGCGCGCGCGCTCAGCAAGCACGGCGCCCCAATCGCGCAGATCAGTTTTCCTCACTATGAAGGCTTCTTCGGGAAACTCGTGGCGCGCTTCCTCAATGGAGAGTTTGGCTCGCTAGCCTCTGTCGACCCGCATTTTTCAGCTTTGCTTTACGCGGGAGACCGCCTGGAATCGAAGCCGGCCCTCGAAGCCGCTCTCGCGTCTGGAAAGATCATGCTCGCCGATCGCTACATCGCCTCGAATCTCGCGCATCAGGGCGCGCGCGTCCCCCCCGCACGGCGCGAAGAATTCATCGCATGGCTCAAGCAGCTAGAATATGGCGTCTACGGCTTGCCCGCCGAAGATATGGTACTTTACCTTCGCGTACCCGCAGCCGAGGCGCATCGCTTGGCCGGCGAACGCGGCAAGCTAGGCGTCCGCGACTACACGAAATTGCGCCGCGACCTGCAGGAATCTGACATCGCGCACCTCGAAGCGGCCTCCGAAGTCTATGACGGCCTTGCGCGACAGCTGCACTGGACGAAAATCGAGTGTTTCGATTCGGCGGCCGGGGCGCTGCGGGCTCCCGAAGCAATTCACGCCGACATTGTTGAGGCGATGTTCGCGCGCTCGACCACGTTAGGGACGGGGAACTGACGCATGGGCTTCGACGAATTCCTCGGCAACGAACGCATCGTCCGCGCCCTCCGCTCGATGCTGCAGCGAGAACGCGTTCCCAGCGCCCTCCTTTTCACAGGTCCCCGCGGCATCGGAAAATACACGCTCGCCCGGATGTTCGCGCAAGCCGCCAATTGCCAGCGCCGTCGCGATGATTTTTGCGGTGAATGTGATTCCTGCCTGCGAATGGCGCCGCTTGCCGACCCAGCTCCGCTGATTCGGGCGGGCCTCGGCGAGCGAGGCGAAAGCGCGGATGCCTCCGCGGTCGAACGCACGCCGTTGATTCTCGAAACGCATCCCGACGTTTGGGTGATCGTTCCCGATCCGGTGCGCCTCCGCACTCCGGTGGCCCGGCCCATGATCCGCGTCGGGCAGTTGCGCGCCGTCCAGCGCGCTGCCTATTTCAAGCCGCAAGGCCGCCGCCGCGTCTTCATTCTCGACGGCGCCGATACGATGCGTTGGACGGACGCCGACCTTTTCCTCAAGATTCTCGAGGAGCCGCCCGAATCGGCGACTCTGATTCTGCTTGCGCCCACGCCGGATTCGCTCCTGCAGACGATTCGCTCGCGCTGCCTGCAGTTTCATTTTGCACCGGTACCTGCGGATCAAATCGAGGCATTCCTGAAAGATCGGTCGGACCGCAAGCCGGCCGAGCGCAAGCTGGTCGCTCAGCTCTCCGAGGGCAGCCCTGGCGCCGCGCTTTCGCTCAACCTCGAGGAATCGGCGCGCCTCCGCAGAAGCGTCTTGCATCTTCTCGATCAATCGGTCTCCGGCGAGGGTTTCTCCGACATTTTCGCCTCCACTGCTCAGCTTTCCAAGCAGGAGCAGGAATCGTTTGAAAACATATTGGGCCTGTTCTATAGTGTTCTCACAGACCTGCTCGAGATTTCCTTCGGCCAGACGAGCAGGCTACCTCGCAATCCCGATCTGCACCGGGAAGTCGAAAGTCTTGGCAGGAAGATTGATTGGGCGTGGGTACTGCGGGCTACGCGGGGCCTCGACGCGCTCGAAAGCCGGATTCGCCGCAATACGGGACGTCAACTGGGCCTGGACGCGCTGATTGCCTCATTGAGTGTCCGCTAGGCCCAACCAAAGTTTTTTTCGAAATGTTGCAACCGAAGCCCCTCTTGCGTAGTCATAATCTGTATCTTACTTAGGAGCCGCCATGGTAAACCGCAAGTTGTTTCGCCCCTCACTTGGGGAGCCCAAAGAGGCATATACTCCGCGTCCCACGCAAGTTATGCCGCAGCCTGCAGCAGGGCCGCGGAAGAAGCCTGCTCCACCCGACCAGACGTACGCGGAGAATTTCTACTACGTAAAACAGATGCAATCCCGCACGCCGGTCGCGGTGGTCCTTACCGACGGCGAAGTGATTCGCGGCACGGTTGAGTGGTACGACCGCGATTGCATCAAACTTACTCGCTACGGCAGTCCCAATCTTCTAATTTATAAGCACTGCATTCGCTACGTCTACAAGGAAGGCGACGAAGCAGCCAACGGTGGCTCCAACGGACAGAACGGGCAATAGGAACGATTCGTTGCGGGTTGCCACCTTGCCGGGCGACGGTTGCAAACGATCTCAGCCGCCGGCTCAAACAGCATGAAGATCGGGATCACCTGCTACCCAACCTACGGCGGATCGGGCGTGGTCGCCACGGAGCTCGGCCTCGAGCTCGCGATGCGCGGGCACGAAATTCATTTCATCAGCTATGCGATGCCGATCCGCCTGAGCGGCACGAACGAGCGCATCTTCTTCCACGAAGTCGAAGTCATCGCCTACCCGCTTTTCGATCATCCGCCCTACACGCTGTCGCTCGCTACGAAAATGGCCGAGGTGGCCGAAGAGGCGTCGCTCGACCTGCTGCACGTGCACTACGCTATCCCACACTCTGTGAGCGCGCTGCTGGCGCGCATGATGACCGCGCCCCGGCGCCTTCCCTTCATCACCACGCTCCACGGCACCGACATCACGCTCGTCGGCAACGATCGCAGCTACCTGCCGATCGTCCGTTTCTCGATCGAGCAGAGCGACGGCGTTACCGCCATCTCGAATTACCTCCGCGACCGCACCGTCAAGGAATTCGAAATCAAGCGCCCGATCGAGGTGATCCCGAATTTCGTCAACTGCGATCTCTACAAGCGCTCGGACGATGCCGCCGCCCGCGCGCGCTGGGCGCCCGAGGGCGAACCGATCCTGATGCATCTTTCGAATTTCCGGCCGGTCAAGCGCGTCACGGACGTCGTTGAAATATTCGCACTCGTCCGCGAAAAGATTGCCGCGAAGCTCGTGCTGATGGGCGATGGTCCGGATCGCGGCGCGGCCGAATACATCGTGCGCAAAAAGCGGCTTTCGAAGGATGTCTTTTTTCTGGGCAAGCAGGACCACGTTCAGGAAAAACTCGGCTTGGCGGATCTATTCCTGCTGCCGAGCGATTCGGAGTCTTTCGGGCTCGCCGCGCTCGAGGCGATGGCGTGCCAGGTGCCGGTCGTTGCGACTGATGTCGGCGGATTGCCCGAAGTCGTCACGCACGGCATCGACGGCTACCTCTTCGAGCCGCGTGACGTCGCCACCGGCGCCAAGTACGCGCTCGATATCCTCACGCGCCCCGACCGTGGCCGCATGATGGGCGAAATGGCCCGCGCCAACGCCCGCCGCAAATACTGCTCCAACGACATCATCCCTCTCTACGAGCAGTACTACGAGAAAGTCCTAAGCGCGTCCCGCGCCTAAGCGCTGTCTGGCAACGTCGGTTTTTCGGCCTTCAGATTTAGACGCAGCGCCGGGTTCTTTTTACCCTGAGCGAAGTCGAAGGGCAGCCCGGCAGTGTTTGCTTCAATCCAGAGCAATTCACACACGCTGCGACGTCAAAATCGAGCCCCCAAAAGCAGAAAGCCCGCCTTGCGGCGGGCTTTCGAGGGGAGAAAGTTCCCAGCCAATGCGCGGATGGCCGCAGAACCCTTTCCTCGACCGCAGTCTAGTGTCGCTTTCAAGGGAAGTCAAGCGCGAAAGCCAAAATCTGTCGCTTTGTAAGCCCATTTGTTTCAGCGGAATATACGTAGGGCGATCCGGTCGGGGAGATTCTTATCCACCTTCACCGATGGGGTCGGCCCACCCGGGGTGGCGTAGAAGTCCTCTGCATTGATAGGCTTACTGACCAATCCCATCTGCAGCACCTGCACGTATTCGGCACGATCGAAGATCTTTCCCGGCAAACTGCGCTTCACCACCAGCCGCAGGCCGCCAAACGCCAGCCCCGCGATTAACGCGAACAGGCAGATCACGCCTGTGCCCTCGATCGTCCCCACAACCATCACTCCGATCGAGGGTTCTTTGAACTGAAACGTCGGCTCATTCCACGTGAGCACTGTGCCGGGTTGAACCTGCCCCAGCAGCGCATCCGCCTCTTTCTGCGAGGGCGCCCCTCCGACCACTGCCAGCAGTGTCAACGACCGCGCCGCGAAAAAGGCGGGTGAATTCGATCCCGGCTTCGAACCGTTCACGTTGAAATTCTTCTGGATGTTCGCGAGCATGCTTTCCGCCATCTGTGGCGTCGGGAAATCGACGATCAGCAGTGACGCTTCGCGTCCGCCCACGCGGTACTGCGCCACTTCCGCCTCCGCACCATTCGAAAAATCAACCGAACCGCCCAGCCCGCCCGGGAAAAGCTGATCCAGCGTTTGCGGCCCCAGGATGTAGCGATCGGTACCCTCGACGAGATTCTTCTGCGGCACATCTTGCCACAGCGTCGGCAGCGGTCCCTCCCGCGCATGCTTCCGGAGGGCGGAGACGAGAGCCTTTAGGTCCGCCGCGTGCGCAGTCAGATTTTTCCCCTGGATGTCGACGACCAGATTGCCCGCCAGAACCAGCGCGCGGTCGGGCGTGATTGCCGAATGGTCTGTCAGATTCGCGCGCTCCATTCCGGGCACGCGTTGATAGGAATACTCTCCGTACGCCCCGCTCGGATCCTTCATTTTGTAGAGCGTCACGACGAGTCCTTGGGAGCCCTGTTCATACTCCGCGAGCTCGCCGCCGACAAATCCATACTCGGTTGCCACCACGTTCGCCATAACGGCCCGGTCGCTCTGGGGGGCGGGCAGACCCGAGGCGCCGTAGGTCCGTTCGTTCGTCTGCGTCCATCCGGCGAACGAATGCGGCAGTATCTGCTGCGCCGAGGCGCTCGCCGACGTCACCAATAGAGTTGCAAAGAGAAGAGAAACGAATCTATGCATGGATCCCCGTTCTCTTGTTAGATGCCGAGATTCTACTTGGGGTTCCCGGATGGCGCCAGTGTTCCGTCGGCGAGCCGGGTTTCGGAGACGTGATTGTCCGAGATCAGCTTTGCCTTGTTCGGGGAAAGGCTGTTGAGGCCCGCAAGGTAGGTCGCAATGCCGCGATAGAGGCCTTCGGCGATCCTCTCCCGCTGCGCGCCTTTGCGCAGAAGGCCCTCGTCGTAGGGATTGCTCAGGAACGAAATCTCCGCCAGCACCGAAGGCATGTTGGCGCCGATCAGCACCACAAACGGGGCCTTCTTCACCCCTCGGTTCCTCTCGTTGCGGCTCACCAGCTGCAGGCGATTGGACAGGCTGTCCTGGACATCCTCCGCCAGATCCTTCGATTCTTCGATCTTGTCGTTTCGCGCGATTTTCTTGATGATGTCCTGCAGGTCGTGCATCGACTCCTGCGACTCCGCGTTTTCGCGCGCCGCCACTTCCATGGCATCGGCCGACGTCGCGAAATTAAGGTAATACGTCTCCACGCCGCGCGCCGACGGGTCTTCGCTCGAATTCGCATGGATCGATATAAACAGGTCGGCCTTTGCGTCGTTGGCGATCTGCGTCCGTTCTTCGAGCGGCACGAACGTGTCGTCCTTGCGCGTATAGATCACGTCCGCGCCCGGCAGTTTCTGTTCGATCAGATTACCCAGGCGCAGAGCTACGTCGAGGCACACATCCTTTTCCAGCAGGCCGTGCGGCCCGATCGTTCCGGTGTCGTGCCCGCCGTGTCCCGCGTCGATCACGATGCGGTTGATCTTCAGCCCCAGCGCGCGCGTCAGGGAACGCTCGCCGTCGCGGTTGGGCTCTGGCACGGGCGGCGGCTCGAGAGCAGCTGATTCCGGCAACGTTGCCTTCGGGTGCACCTTCGCCGCCCCGAGGGCGGCCTTCGAGATCGACTTGGCCGTTGCGCTATCGGGTGTTGGGTCACTGGCTTTCACGGAAACCGTTTCGGCGGCCACCACTTTGCCGGTTGTCCCGCGCGTGTCAGGCGGTTTGGCAGAGGAAGCGACATCGGCGCCAGAGGTACTCGGCCGTGAGCGCAGGTCGATCACGAGGCGATACGGCTTCTCCACGAGAAACGCCGAATAATCCTTCGCGCCGTCCACATCCAGCACCAGCCGCACCGTATCCGGCTTGTTCTGCGCGATCCGGATCGTCTTGAGGATTCCGCCCTGCACGTCGACCGGCTTGCGCGGCAGCTTCGGGCCAACTTGCGCCTTATATAAATCGAAATAGATGCGCTCGGGAGACGCGATGTGCACGGCTCTGAATTCGACCGTATTCCCCAAGTTCACGACGATCCGCGCCGAATCCGGCGAATCCCACGTCTTGAAATCCTTCACCACCGGCAGGCCATGTTCCACAGCTTGCGGAGTCACGTGCGGCGCATCCACCGGTAACATCTGCGCCGCCTTATCGACGGGATCAACTTGGCCGGGCTGGCTGGCGCGTTCTGTTTGATCGGTGCCCTCAATATGATCGGTGTGATCCGCGCGAGTCGCGGCAATATCATCCGAATGCGGCGCCGCCCGGCCATTTTGCTCGAAGTCGCTGATCTCCTTCAGTGCGGCTCGCGCCTCATCCGCCCGGTCGGAGTGCGGAAAGAGCTTCAAATATTGCTTGTAGGTGGCTTCGGCCTCATGCGGCTCGATGAGATCGTTTTTCTGGATTTTGGCGATCGAGATCAATGCCTCGCCCTGATACATGCTTCGCGGATATTGCTTCATCAGAAACGAATACATCGCCGCCGCGGACTTGTAGTAAGCAGGATCGTAGAGCCGACCCATCTCCGTATACAACTCCGCCTCGGCAATCAGCGCCGATGTCGCGTTCTCCGCGTCGGGCGTGATCAGGTAGACCTTGTGGAACGCCGCAACCGTCTGCACGTAGTCGGAGCGCGAGCGGTCTTTCTCGAGATAGCCCTCGAGCATGGTGCGCATCCTCACCGCTTCCGCGAACTGGTCTCGGGCGTCGGATTTCTTGTCAGCGCGGGTGGGAACAGCAAGGCAGGCGAAGGCGAGCAGGCAAGCCGCCGCAGCGAAGGCGCACAAAACTCGCGTTGCGCTAGATTTCAGTCCAGCCGAAGCCATTCGCGTCTCATTCGTTCGTGAAGATGATCCGTCCCTTCGAATCCACTTCCTGCCGTATGGGAGCCTTGGGCTTGCTCCACAACGACGGGTCGCGGCCCGAATTAGGCCGGAAATATGCGTCGGTCACTTTCTGCACGTACCGTTCGGTTTCCGGGTAAGCCGGAATCCCGCCGCTCTGATCGACGGCTCGCTCGCCGGCGTTGTATGCCGCGAGCGACTTGGTCAAATCGCCGTTGTAATGATCGAGCAGCGATTTCAGGTACGACGTCCCACCCTCCACGTTCTGGGCGGGATCGAAAGCGTTTCCAACGCCAAAGCGCTCTGCCGTTGCCGGAATTAGCTGCATCAGCCCCACCGCACCCTTGCGCGATATCGCCGTCGGATTCCAACCCGATTCCGTGCTGATGACGGCTTTCACCAGCGCTGGATCCAGGTTGTGCCGCTCGGCGGCCTGCTGGACAATGCTATCCAGGTGGTCGCCGGGCGCATTCGCCGTCTGCGCGGACGGGGTAGAACTGATAGTACCCCCATCCTTGCGCTTCGGGGAATCCCCGTTCACGTAGATGACGTTCCCGTGCTCATCTACGTACGATGCGATTTGGGCTTGAGACGGCGCGGACGCCGACAAGAGGATTACCGCCGTAATCACGACGATGGTTGCCCTGGTCATCTATCCGCTCATACCGCCTCTGGGGAAGGCAAAAACGCTTTGCTCCGAACTAGGCTAAAGACGCAAAAACGCGCAGCGACAATGCGCCCGGAAAGACGAGCTTCCCCGGCGTAAGTTTCTGGCGTCGCGGGAATTATAACAATCGGTCGAGAAGGGGGTAAATGGACCGCAAGGCGTTTTCTATGCCCGATGTGTCTTTTCCGCCAGCCTCGGCCAAATCGGGCCTTCCGCCCCCGGAACCGCCTACCAGCTTTGCCAGTTCCTGGACGATTTTGCCGGCATGGAGCTTGGGAATGAGGTCCTTCGTAACTGCCGTGATTAGAGCAACTTTGCCGTCTTCAGCAGACACCAAAACGACCACCCCAGAGCCGAGCTTCTGCCGCAGGGAATCGACCATTTGGCGAAGGGCTTCGCGGTCGAAACCGTTCACTTGGGCAGCCAGCACTTTGACGCCCTTGACCTCCTTGGCTTCGCTCAGGAGGTCGCCAGCCTGTGTCCCCGCAGCCTTCCGTTTCAGGCCATCAAGCTGCCTTTCCAGGGCCTTTATGGAGTCAATTTGGCGCGAAATGGCGTCAATTAGGCCGTCTTCGGACGCATTCAGCAGCGCGGCGGCGGAGCGCAGGGTGGTCAGCGCGCGCTGGTAGTCGGCAAGGGCGCGGTCGCCGGAAATGGCCTCGATGCGGCGGACCCCGGCCGCAGCCGACTGCTCGGCTAGGATCTTGAAGACGCCGATTTCGCCGGTGCGGCGAACGTGCGTGCCGCCGCACAGTTCCTTGCTGTAGAAGCCGCGCGGCGAGGTGGCGTCGGGAATCGTCACCACGCGCACATTCGCCTCGGGATACTTGTCGCCAAAGAACGCCAGCGCTCCCGAGGCAAGCGCATCGTCGATGTTCATGATGTCCGTGCGCATCTCGAGGTCTTTGAGGATTTCCTCGTTTACCTGCTGTTCGATCTCCGCGAGCTCCACCGGATCGACCGCGGCAAAGTGGGAAAAATCAAAGCGCAGGTGATCCGGCGCGACGAGCGACCCCGCCTGCTTCACGTGCGTCCCCAGAATATTGCGCAGCGCCGCGTGCATCAGGTGCGTCGCCGTATGGTTGCGCATGTTGCGCGCGCGCCGCTCGGGATCGGCGACGGTCGCCACGCGGTCGCCCACATGCAAATCTTCCTTCGCCACGATGCGGTGCGCCACCAGCCTCGAAACCGGATAATACGCGCCGCGCACCTCGGCCACTTCGAGCGACTCGGAGTTGTCGTAGAAACCGCCCGTATCCGCCACCTGCCCGCCCGATTCCGAATAGATCGACGTCCGGTCGAGGACGACTTCCGCCTCCGTCCCCGCCTTGATTTCGTTCACCGGGCCGTTCTTCGTGATGATCGCTTCGATCCGGCAATCCCGCGTCTCGGTCCCAAAGTAAAAATCCGGCTCGGTCTTAATGTTTCCGCCAGCTTCGTGTACGCAGGATTCGCAACATCCTTGTGCACGCCCTTCCACGAAGCCTTCGCTCGCGTCCGCTGTTCTTCCATCGCGTGATCGAAGCCGTCCCAATCCACTTTCACGCCCGCATCGTGTGTCACATCCTCGATGAAATCGCGGGGCAATCCGTACGTGTCGTACAGTTCAAAAACAGAACGACCCGCGAGCTTTGCCACAGTCGGCGCCTTCTCGATTGCTGCCTCCTGCTTCGCGTGCGAAATGAAGAGATCCAGTCTCCCCAAAGCCACGTCGACCGTGCGCTGGAAGCGGTGCTCTTCCTCGGAGACGACTTTCAACGCATGCTCACCCGCAGGACCCATCAGCTCGGGATAAGCCTCGGCCATCAAATCCCGGACCGCGACAACCATATCCGTGAAGAATGCGCGAGTCGGTTCGAGCAGCCGCGCATGCCGCATCCCGCGCCGCATGATCTTGCGCAGAACATAGCCGCGGCCTTCATTCGACGGCATCACTCCATCGCAAATCAGGAATGTCGTCGCGCGCGCATGATCCGCGACGATTCGGAACGAAGGATCGAGCTTCGCATCCCTCCCGTAACGCGCGTCGGTAAATTCCTCCGCCTTGTGAATCAGCGGCATGAAGAGGTCGGTATCGAAATTCGAGATTTTGCCTTCGAGTACAGCCGTCACGCGCTCGAGGCCCATGCCCGTATCAACCGAAGGCTTCGGCAGGGGATTGAGCTTGCCGTCGGCGTCGCGGTTGAACTGCATGAAAACGAGATTCCAGATTTCGACGTAGCGCCCGCACTCACAGCCGAATTTGCAATCGGCGTGGCCCTGATCGGACGCAGCCGGTCCCATGTCGTAGAAAATCTCGCTGCAAGGACCGCACGGCCCGGTATCGCCCATGGCCCAGAAATTTTCTTTCAGCCCGGGAACCGCAATCACGCGATCTTTCGCGGCGCCGACTTTGCCCCACAGCTTTGCGGCTTCGCTCATCCGCATCGAGCTTTCTTGCCGGGAGAAACTTCTGCGCCGCCAAAAACCGTGAAATAGAGTTTCTCGACCGGAATCGCGTACCAATCTTTTCCGGTGACGAGTTCCCAGGCAAAAGCGATCGCGTCCTTCTTGAAATAATCGCCGAAGGAAAAATTGCCGAGCATCTCGAAAAACGTGTGGTGGCGGTTCGTGAAGCCGACGTTTTCGAGGTCGTTGTGCTTTCCGCCGGCGCGCACGCATTTCTGGCAGGTGGTCGCGCGGTTGTAGTCGCGCTGCTCGAGCCCGAGGAAAACGTCCTTGAACTGGTTCATCCCCGCGTTGGTGAAAAGCAGCGTAGGATCATTCGTCGGAACGAGCGAGGAGCTGCGCACCACGCGATGCCCGCGCTCCTCGAAAAATCTCAGAAACGTCTTTCGAATCTCGTTCCCGGTCATGTTTTTGTCGCCCGTAAGAGTGCCGCAACCGTGTCGATTAGACCAGACCTCCATCGTGTGTTTTCAGCAAGATACGCCGATTTCTAATCGCCAAATGTCGATTAGAAATCGAAGGCCGCGACGCCCAAACCACCGCCCATCGCCCTGTCGATCCCAACTCGCACTGAACACAATATCTCACGATAACATTGTATGGATAGGGGGAGACAAGCGCAAGCAATCCGCAGTAAGGAGTCGATTTGGCGGCTCGAAACGACGTGCGGCACGTTAATTGGAGGGGGCCCGCTTCGACGGGGAATCCCGTTCAGCCGATCTTCAGCCCGGGGAAAACCTAAACATTACACAGAGCACACAGAGGGGGCACGGAGACCACGGAGAAAACGGCGCGCCGCACTCTTCGCTTGGGCCGTCGCAGCGTTCAAGGCAAGGAGACGCCGGGATCTCAGAGTAAAACTCGACGGGCCTGGCGTTTGAGTTGGTGCGTGGTACCATGACGTTACGTTTTCTTGGAGTACTTGGGGCTTGTTTATGCGATGGGCGTGGATGCTTCTGGTGGGATGGATGGGCGTTTGCCTTTGCTTGTGCGTGACCGCACCGGGAGCGCGCGCGCAGCAAAACCCCATGGAAGCAGCGGCAGCTCAACTCTCGGGGCCGATCGTTCACTCGAAGCAGCGCAAAATCGCCGTCTACGACTTTTCGGGGCCTGACAAGCGGATGACGGAATTGGGCCAGCAGCTCGCCGACGACTTGAGTGTCGCGCTGGCCAAATCAGCAAACCTCAAAGTTGAGGACCGCTCACGAATCGAGGAACAGGCCAAGCAGGTTTTCGACGCGCCTGAAATTGTCGCCGATCCCGAATCGCTGCTCGTGTTCGCGCACGATCTCGGCGCCCAAGCGGTTGTGCTCGGCACAATCTCCCTGCGCCAAGACAAGTGGCTAAGCGTCGAACTCAAAGCATATCGCGTCAACAACGGGAAAGGCATTCATGGAGTCATGGTTTCTTTTCCGCCTAACGAAGAGATGGCCAAGTTGCTCTCCGTAGACATCTCGGATAATGACGAGCCGGATTCCTCGAAGTATCCGGATGCAAAGACTGCCGG
Organism: uncultured Acidobacteriota bacterium; assembly: GCA_963814735.1. GTDB lineage: Bacteria > Acidobacteriota > Terriglobia > Acidiferrales > UBA7541 > Palsa-295. Next base: position 444,553 of record CAWFEC010000003.1, read on the forward strand.
GTATTCACCGCCGCGCTGCCTTTCCTGCCCGAGAGCTGATTATTCGCCAGAAGCGATGCAAAAGCGGCTGCAGGGGATCGTAGAACTGATTGCCGTTATCGGCGAAGACGGCCGCATCAAGAATGTGCGCGTGGTCAAGGGTTTGCCCGCGGGTCTGACGCTGGAGGCGATCAAAGCGGTGCGGCAGTGGCGATTGCACCCTGCCACAGGACCCGATGGAAAGCCCGTGGCTGTGCGCGTTCCAATTCAGGTTAGCTTTCAGCTTTATTAGCTGAACGTTCGAGTCCTTCGGTTCCCTCAGCGGCGGCGGTAACTTCCGGATTGATTGGGTTTGCTAGCGAGCGCCGTCAAGCCAGTTCTTCCAGGCCTCCGAATCGCCTCCGAAATTCTTTCCGGAAATATCGCGCAAAGCCTGGAGCGTCCACGCGCGCTGCCGCGCTGAAAGCTGGGGATCGTCGAGCCATCTCACGAGGCTCGTCGCGGCCGTGATGCGCTGCGCCTGCGTGTACATTCCGGATTGCGCGATATCGCAAGCGGCGCGTTCCTGGACGACGGGAGAAGGGTCGTTGCGGAAACGATCGAGAAGCACCGGAATCGTTTCGTCCGTGCCGACAAGGGAAAGCGCGTCCACGGAGGTTGCACGGACCTGCACATTCGGGTCAGCGAGATAGGATTCGATGATGCTCGCGCCGTGTAACGCATCTACGCCGCGATTTGCCAAAGCGCCGAGCGTCCAGAGCGCCCATGTGCGTTGACCCGGATCGTCCACGGCTTGCTCGATCGTCGCCGCGCCGCCTGAGGTGCGTGGGACGCCGTCCAGCGCGAGTTGCGCCTGCAGAGCAGCTTCGCGGGCAGGTTGGCTGGTTCCGTTGAGAATAGCGGTGATGAGTTGATCGGTGCGCGGGCTGCGATGCGTCTTGTCAGTCCAGCCATCCGATTCGGCGAGCGCTTGATCGGCCGCGGAGGCGTCTCCCGCAGCGACACGCGCGAGAAGTTTCTCGGCCTCGCCCTGCGCCCCCGGATCGATTGCGCCGTTGGCCTGTCCGCTGGACCCGCTCGTGCCCCAGTTACTTCCGCCGGAACCGTTGGTGAAGTTTATCTTCGAGATTTCCTTGCCCGCGCTCTGAAATCCTCGCGCCACCAGGTAACTGATTCCGCCTATCATCGCGAGAACAAGCAAGACGTACAGAACGACGGGCCCGTTGCCATAGAGCCAGGACGGTGGCGCAATGGCAGCAGGGGACGGCGAGTTCGCGTTAGCCGGAACGCCCGGCTGCATCGGATCGGACATGTGTTCTACCCCGTTTCTTGGATTAGAGCCGTTAAAGAAACAATAGGAAGGAAAAACGAAAGGGGCTATCCCCCGTTAGTACCGGCGCGTCGAAAAAGCCAACGATTGCGCCGCGCTGCCGAGACCCACCGAGAGTGCCACGGATTCCGCGAGCGTGTGCGCTGGAACACTCCTCGCTTTTCAGGCTCGTTTTGCAAATTCAAGCATTTCCGGCGGTTGCAGCGAAGGCGGAACTTCGTCATAGCGGCGTCGGATTTGCTCTTGCATGCACGTGAATACAAAAACCAGAGTACCGGTTCTCCTTCCGTACCATTGACCGGTTCGGGGGACGCCATTGAAATGGAAGCAACGGAAGAATCCGCATATCCGACATGGCAAATCCTGAACCCAATGCGGAAAATCATGCGGCTGGAGGCGTGCGCCGCCACAGCCGGTGGGCCGAGCTGTTCTTTCAGGTTCGGGCGACGCGGCAACGGATCCGGCGAGCGATTGCCGATTTGTCTTCGGGGCTGCGCCGTTGCGAGAAGATGCACGACGGCCCGTACTCGATGGTTGTGGGCGAATCGCGCAGCAAGCTCTGGCCGGACGGTCGTGCGGGCGAGGCGGACTTCCAGAAGGGCAAAGTGCACAATCTGCGAGTTGCGGTTCGGGAGCTGGATTGCGCGCTCCTGATGCCGGGCCAGACCTTCAGTTTCTGGACGCAGATCGGAAGGGCGACCGAGGAGCGCGGGTACGTGATCGGTCGCATGCTGCAGCAGGGATGCATGATCCCGGCGATTGGCGGCGGCCTGTGCCAGCTCTCGAACGCGCTCTACGATGCGGCGCTGCAATCGGGCTGCGAGATCGTGGAGCGGCACGCGCACTCGCGCGTCGTTCCGGGCTCGGAGGCGGCTGCCGGGCGCGACGCGACCGTCGCGTGGAATTACGTCGACCTGCGATTCCGCTCGCGGGTGCCGCTGCTGATTCGCGCGCGCGTGACGGACGACGAGCTGGCGGTTTCCCTCTGCGCATTTCCGGGCACCGCGATGCCAAAGGCGAAGCGGGCGGACGCCGGGGTCCGTGCGGGCGATTCGGACGCGGCGCAGCCGCGCGAGCTGGCATCGACGTGTCCGACCTGCGCCGAGATCGGGTGCTTCCGCCACGAAAACCGTGAAAAGATCAGGTCACTTTAGCTTCCGGCGCGAGCGGGAAAGCTCCCGCGCCAAAAGCCAGCCGAAATCGGTTTTTCTCGACCATTTAGAGGGTGCTTAAGCTCCCGACGAGGGCATCATTGATGACGCACTTATGGCTGTTCCGCGGGCGCATTGCATTCGGGCTGATACTGCGCGATGAGACTGGAAAGAACGGCGGCGCGCTCCTCGGGCGTCGAAGATTCCATCGGCAGGAAGGCCACATAGAGGCTGATTGCGCCCCCAGCCACGTTGCACCACGACGCATATTTCTCGTGCCACGGAGTGAGGTGTGCCGAAATGTTTCCCGATTCGTCGAAATAGATCGCGCGCATCATCCGCGGATAGCACGTTGGATCGCGGACCATGATCGCGTAGACGCCGGAGTGGCAAACGGGCGCCGAGCAGGGAAGAACCTCCGGCTCGGTAAAGCAATGATTCCCGAACCAGATCCCCTGCGGGGGCACGGGCGAGGGAAGCTCGGCGTAGTTGGGTGAGGCCACTCGAATGCTCCGGCTGCGATTCGCGGGCGAATGCCCGCGAGCGAATGAGTATAGCTTCCCGGCGCGCGCCGCCCGATTTGAAAAACGTGCAACCCGCATTCACATTCTTGAATGAAAGGCCGAAGCCGCTATTGCGGCTTGCGCTGCTGCATTTTCGCCTGCGCGGCGGCGGTCCACGGCGGGACGATGCCGTTCATTCGCGCGTAGGCGATCGACTGGCCGAGATGCTCGTGACAGTGAGCGACAAGATGGAAGATGACGCCGCCGACGCTAGTGAAGCCCTGGAAGTTGCGGGGCTTTGACATGTCCGCTTCGGACATATTGGCGATGCTTTTTTCCGCATAGTCGAAGGACTGGTCAAGCAGCTCGATGATTTTGGCTTTGTCCGTGGTGGATTTTTCGAAGCCCTGAAATTTGAAGCCGGGATAGGGCGGCGCGCCGGCGACCGCCATCAGTCCGAAATTTCCCGCGGCGACGTGCAGGTAGACTTCGCTGACGGAGCGGACGCCTTCCTCGGGGCGCCACGTGTATTTTTCCTGCGGTATCGCCTGCGCGAGGCTGACGAGTTCGTCCTGCGCGGCCTTCAGTTCGACGATTGCCTCCGAGCGGAAATCGAACGCTTTGTCGGCGGATGGCGCAGCTTGGGCAAATGTCGGAGCGACCGCTGCGGCGAAAAGCAGGGCGAGCACAGAGGCAGATAGGCAGAACTTCTTCGTCATTTCGTTTTCCCCTCCAGCGAAAGTGACGGTACTTTACCCGTTTCGACGGCGAAAAGCGATTCTAGAAACGCGAACAGAGCCAAAAAGCGCGGTGCGGATGAGTCAGTCCTCGGAGAAGGGAGCCTCGGTGGAATCGGGGACGCTCGCGCGGGTGACGGCGCGGATTTCGGTGCGGATGATGTCCGCCGAGAAGCCGGCGCGCAGGAGGCTGGCGTAGAGCGAGGCGATTTTGCGCTGGTCGAGTGGGCCGCGGATGTGCGCGAGGCGGCGTTTCAGGCGAGCGCGGATCAGGCTGGATTCGTCGGTTTCGGCGAAGACGGCGTCGATGGCAGCTTCGATATGCCGGTCGGGAACTCCTCGAGACCGGAGCTCACGTGCGATGCGGAAGCGTCCCTGGCGGCGTGACTGGGCGTGGGAGCGCGCGTAATCGAGGGCGTAGCGGGCGTCGTCGAGATAGGCGCGCTCGCGGAGCTTAGCGACGACGCGCGAGACGAAGTCGGCATCGTCCGCGCGGCGCGTAAGGTACTCGCGCATTTCGTGGATCGAGTGCGCGCGACGCATCAGCGCGCGGAGAGCCGCGGCGTAGAGGTCTTCTTCGGTTTCGAATTTGCGCGGTGATGAGCGCATCGCTGAGGAAGCATAGAAGCACGGAGGCAGGGAAGCAAGGAGGCAGGACAAAACGCTGCCACGTCACGCAAGTTGACTATGAGTTAGCGCTCCTCCACGAAACCCACCACGCGAGGGCGCAGGATGCAGGCCAGATGATCGTCAGCCAGATCGGAGGGGACCACGGACCACCGTAGAGCGAGGGCGCATTGCCGGGAGACAATGCGTTGGCCAGCAGGATGCGCAAGGACGCGATCGTGGAAACCGCAATAAAAATGAGCCAGACCCAATAGCCAGATTTGTTTTTCCGCGCCATGGCTACGACCGCCAGTAGGGCCGACAAGCAGCCGACGATTACGATTCCCGCCACTAACCGCAAGACATCGTTAGGACTCCACGACAGCCTGCGGGCCAGGGTCGCGAAGAGGTCCAGCATCAGTCCTACGGGTTCGAACGCGAACAGAATTGCCGCGAAAGGGTCTTTGAACACCAGCGCGGCTGTCCAAAGCGGCACGAACGCCACGCATGCAAGGTAGCCCATGGCGAGCCATGCGCCCCAGGGGGCTGAATCACTAAAGGAGAACAGGAAGCCGAGCAGAAATGAGGAGCTGGAGAGGAAAAACACGATCCAACCGGAAAGGCCGAAGGAGACGACTGGAAGCAAGAAGAGCAAGAAACAGAGGAGCGAAAATACCAGCAGTCCTGCGGTGGGGCCACGCCCGGCAGTCGGGTTGCTCAAGCGCTACTCCGTTCGTTCGAGATGCAACCTCGGGAAACCGTTACTTGCGGGAGCCGGTGCGCTCGAATTCGGTCATGGCGCGCTCCATCTCTTCGCGGGCGGAGTCGGCGGACGACCGGACGCCCTGGACGCGGAGGCGGAAATCATCCGGATTCGAGGCGCGCGTGAGGGCTTCCTCGAGGGTGATGAGGTTGCGCGAATAGAGATCGAAGAGCGACTGGTCGAATGTCTGCATGCCGTATTGGCTGGTGCCGGCGGCGATCGCGTCGCGGATCATCCGAGTTTTGTCCGGATTCATGATGCAATCGCGGATGTAGCCGGTCGCGATCATCACTTCGCAGGCGGGCACGCGGCCTGAGCCGTCGCCCTTGCGGACGAGGCGCTGGCTGACGACCGCCTTGAGCGTCGAGGCGAGCTGCAAGCGAATCTGTTTCTGCTCAGGCGGCGGAAAGACGGCGATGATGCGCTGGATCGTTTCGGTCGCGTCCAACGTGTGCAAGGTTGAAAGCACCAGGTGGCCGGTTTCGGCGGCGAGCAAGGCCGTGGAAATGGTTTCGAGGTCGCGCATTTCGCCGACCAGGACGACGTCCGGGTCCTGACGGAGGGCGGCGCGCAGCGCGGTAGAGAACGACGACGTGTCGACTTCGACCTCGCGCTGATTGATGAAGCCCTTTTTGTCGCGGTGCAGATATTCGATCGGGTCCTCGATGGTGATGATGTGCTCGGGACGCAGAGAATTGATGCGGTCGATCATGGCCGCGAGCGTGGTCGATTTGCCGGAACCAGTGGTGCCGGTGCAGAGGACCAGGCCGCGCTGCTCTTCGCAGACGGTGGCGAGCACGCGCGGGAGTTCGAGCTCTTCGAGGGTGCGAATCTTGGTCGGGATGACGCGGAGAACCATGCCGACGTTGCCCCGCTGCTGGAAAACGTTGACGCGGAAGCGCCCGAGGCCGGCGACGCCATAGGCCATATCGAGCTCGGCGGTCTCTTTGAATTTTTGCTTCTGCCGGTTGGTCATCATGCTAAAGGCCATGGACAGCATCTCTTCCGGCGTGATGCGGGGGACCTCGGTGATCGCGTTCAGCAAACCGTCGACGCGAAGATAGGGGTGGTTGCCGACCTTGAGGTGCAAGTCGGACGCCCGGCTTTCGACGGCGCGGCGCAGCAGATCGTCAATGCTAATGGCCATAGCGCGGTTCCCCGAGTGACAAGCTTTCAAACCACGCTAGCATCGGCTCCGGGGTGAGGCAAGGACGCAAGGGAGGCGGTTTCCATGGTGGCAACCGGGGTTTTTGTGTCGGGGTTTGTGAGCTTAGTGTAGTTCATGCAGTAAAGGTATTGGGAAATTCGGGTCTGCAGCCAACTGACGAACCCTAGCTTTGCGGTGCGCTTGGCAACGCGTGGCCTCGGCGTTGGCACACCTGCTAAGACGGAAAGCTCGGGCGAGTGAGCTTTGAGCTTTTGGGTTTGCAGCCCACCGACGAACCCTAGCTTAGCGGTGCGCTTGGCATGGCGCGATCTTGCTTCTGGGCAATTGGCCCCCATGCTTGGGCGTGTCCAATGCCTTCGCGCTCAGCGGTCCCCTGAGGACATCGAAAGACGCTTTATAGCCAGCTCTGACCATTTTGAGTTGAACGTGAATGTACAGCACGGATGAGCCGCCAATCAGAAGCAAGCCGGCGACCACCGCTGGATCGTGTGTCACCATGTATGAAAGGGCTTGAATTTCGTTCTGCATGGATGCGTTTCCTGCGCCTCCAGTGGCTGCGAAGCATTTGAGCAATGCTACGGCTACCTACGCCCTGCCATTTGCGTGGAATTAAATTCGGTGCCGAAGGTATAACTCCCGGTTAGGAGAGGGGCTGGTGCCGAAGAAAGAGGCGGTCGTAGATTACGGCTGCGAGGACGCCGCCGAAAAGCGGGCCGACCCAGTAAACGCCGTGATTCTGCCAGTGATGTGGGAGCAGGGCGAGGTCCGGCCCAAAGGCGCGCGCTGGGTTCATCGCGGCTCCCGTGAAAGGAGCGCCGACGAGGTGGCCGATTGTGACGGCAAGGCCGACGGCGAGTCCCGCGACGTGACGGGAGGCCCCTTTCGCATCGACCACCGTGGCGAATTGAACGACGACGACGGCGAAAGTCAGAACGGCCTCGAGCGCCATGCCGTGCAGGCGCGTGAAGTCCGAGGAAAGGTCAGGCGCGCCGAGAGAGACGGGCCGCCAAATGGATTCGGGGAGGATCAGGCTCAGCAAGTAGGCGCCGGCCGCGGCGCCCAGCAGCTGGGCGATCCCGTAAGCGATGCTCTCGAGAGCGCCCAGCCGCCTCGTGACCCAATAGCCGATCGTGACCGCGGGATTCAGATGCGCGCCGGAGATGTGTCCCAGCGCGCTGACCATCGCGGCTACGGCCAGGCCGTAGGCGAGCGCGCAACCGAGCGGGCCCACTCCGGGTTGTGTCGCGGCGCGAAGATATTGGTCCGTGCAGATGGCGCCTGCTGCGATGAATACCACCACGAATGTTCCGATGAACTCGGCGGCGAGCTTCTGTGGCAGACGATACAACATTCCTCCGGCGTGCTTGGGCAGAGGCGGGATTCTACTGGATGGGAGGGAAGAGAGTCAAAGACGCGGATATGAGTAGTTTTTTGGTTTCAGATAATTTCAGATCAAGATAATCACTTTTTATTGCAGGCTACCTTGGTGGACCCAGCACGCTGCCCGGGTGCCATGGCGTGTTCGGGGCGCCAGCATGTGGGAGCGTAAAGGCGCAGAGACTGCCGGGCTAAAGCACTCCTTCCTTCGTCAGGGCAAGCCGGCGTTTAAACCTTTGCGGGCACGCCGACTGGCGAGAGCCAGCCGTGGCGGTCGGGGGTCTTGCCATTCACGATGGCGAAAAATTCTTCCTGGACACTTTTGGTGACTGGGCCGCGCGAGCCGGAGCCGACCTTCACGCGGTCGACCGAACGGACCGGGGTGACTTCGGCGGCGGTGCCGCTGAAGAAGACTTCGTCGGCGATGTAGAGCATCTCGCGGGGGATCATCTGCTCGGTGATTGGAAAACCGAGTTCGCGGCAGAGCGTGAGGACCGAGTCGCGCGTGATCCCGGGAAGCGCCGAATTGGCGAGCGGCGGCGTGTGAATCGTGCCATTCATCACGACGAAGATGTTTTCGCCTGACCCTTCGCTGACATAGCCGTTCACATCGAGCGCGATGCCTTCTTCGTATCCGTTGATTTTCGCTTCCATGCGAATCAGCTGCGAGTTCATGTAGTTCGCGGCGGCCTTGGCCATCTGCGGCAGAGTATTCGGCGCGGGGCGATTCCACGAGCTGACGCAGACGTCGACGCCGCTACGCAGCGCCTCTTCGCCGAGATATTTTCCCCACGCCCAGCAGGCCAGATAGACCTCGATGGGGCACCCGTGCGGGTCGACGCCGGCGTCGCCATAGCCGCGCAGGACGATTGGGCGGATGTAGCAGGCGCTGACTTTATTCACGCTGACCAGATCGAGGCAGGCCTGGCACAGCGTTTCGAGATTGAAGGCAACGTCCATGCGATAGATGTGCGCGGAGTTGATCAAGCGCTGCATGTGTTCGCGAAGGCGGAAGATCGCGGAGCCCTGCACCGTTTCGTAGCAGCGAATGCCCTCGAAGACGGCCGAACCGTAGTTGACGACGTGGGAGAGCACGTGAATTTTGGCGTCGTCCCAGTGGATGAATTTGCCGTTGTGCCAGATCTTCTCGGTCTTCGGGATGCTCATCAGGTTCTCCGGGCCACAAAACTCTTTTATGGCGTTGTAAAGCCGAAATTATAGCACACGGCTTCCACGGCTCTTCGGGCCGAGACGCGGCGGGATGCGATGCGTCGTGAGGCCAAATTGGCGATGCTGATCCGAGGATGTGGTCCGACCGCAAAGGATCGGCATGCGCGCAAAGCGGGCGCAGCGAGCGGCGCCCCTACAACGGAAACGGTGCCGTCGGCAAAACGAAAAGAGCCGGCGAGACGCCCTTCGGACGGACTCATGGCAGGCCGGAGCTACCTTAGTCGGAGTGGTCGTCGGTCTCTGGACGCGACACGGCGGACACGGTGGTGAATCCGGTGATGCGGCCCCAGGCGCTGGTTTTCCAGTTGTCCGCGATTTCCTTGGCGAGGATCCATGGGGGGAGCTGCATAGCGAAGAATTGCGAAAGGGCTTCGAGGTAGGGCTCGTACATGCCGCGGAGCTGCGCGAGTTTCTTGTCCGCGGCTTCCGTATCGGCGAGCTTGAGGCCGGCCTGGCACAGGCTCGCTCGCAGCCGCTGAAGTTCGGACGGCGGCAGCCGGTCGGCGGAAGCGGTGCGCGGGGCGGCGTTGAAAAGCTGCGCCAAATCGACGACGGTGTGGCGGCAGATGGCGAACGTCAAACGCGCCTGGCGCGCGCAGGCGTTTTCAATGCCGGCAATCAGAAGGGCGGATGTGTCGAGAATGGCGGCGAGAGCGGCCAGCCAGGATTCGTTGTTGTGCTGCGAGCGGAAATAGGTAACCGCCGGATAGGAGACGTGGCTTTCCAGGATTTCGGCCGCGGCGCGCTCCCAATTATGGAGGAGCCGCTGAAGAGAATCCATTCCGTCCGGCTCGGCGTGGCGGCGGAGCAGCTCGCCGGCCGTCGGTGGCGAGCCAGCGCGCGCGTCGAGCAGAACGATATTGACCTCGCGGCGCGAGAATGCCTGATAGATCACCGGCAAGTAGCTCAGCACGAGCGCCAGAAAGCCGAAACCGAGGCCGCTTTCGACAACCGCCATGAATCTTCCGACGGATGTGTGAGGAAGGACATCTCCCAGGCCCAGTGTGAAGAAGGTGGTTCCGCTGAGGTAGAGGCACGTTTCGAAGCCGCGTGCGGTATCAACTTGATGCGCGGCACCGTAGAACAGCAAAGCGAAGCCAACAATCAGCGACGCGGCCCAGAACACGAGCAGCGTGAGAAGAGAAAGCGGCCCGTAAAAGCTAAGGAAGGTTTCGCGCGCGCGGACCTTGCGGAACCAGCGAGCGATCGTTCTCCACGGCAGCCAGGTGGCTCGGTAAAACAAAACAGTGACGCGCCACCGGCGGTTGACCCGCCGGGGCAAAATGATCGTCTCGAACGCCTCCCAGAGAACATTGAGGATGATGAGGAGGCCAAAGACGACGGATAGAATCATGCGGCCTGTTCCAAGTGAGCGGTCATCGTGATTTCCGCCTTGAGCAGACGCGAGACGGGGCAATTTTCCTTGGCACTGACGGTCGCCGCTTCGAAGGCCGACGCGGTGATGCCGCGAAGTTGGGCGGTCACGTCGAGGTGGACTTTCGTGATCGCCCAACCGGCGTCGACTTTGTCGAGCGTGACGGTAGCTGTGGTTTGGAGCTTGTCGGGCGTGAAGTGCATGGTGGCGAGTTGTGCGTCGAGCGCCATGGTGAAGCAGCCGGCGTGGGCGGCGGCGATCAGTTCCTCGGGGTTGGTCCCTTTGGCGTTTTCAAAGCGCGTGGCGAAGGAATAGGGTGCGCTCGAAAGAACTCCGCTCTGCGTGGAGATGTTGCCCGATCCTTCTCTCAAACTGCCATTCCAGACTGCGGTCGCGGTTCGTTGCATGGTGTTCCTCCTTGTTGCATGTTTTGAAATCACGTGGCCCGGGAGCCGAACCTGTCGTTTGCGAGGGTTCATCGACGGGATGTGAAACGCCGCTTCTGCCGATTGCTGCTGTCTCGCGCGAACACTGCCGGGCTAAAGAACCCGGCCCTACGTTTAGGTCTTCAAAGCCCTCGGCCTGGCGAAGAATGCCGCGCTAAAAGCCGCAGCGCTACATTTGAATCTCTAGGGCACGAGGACGATTTTGCCGTGGGCGCCTGCTTCCATGACGGTTGTGTGGGCACGCGCGGCTTCGGCGAGCGGAATCTGCTGGCCGATCACGGGGCGGAGCGTTTCGTTTTCGAGGCCCGCGACCAGCGCCGCGTGAATGCCGGCAAGTTCTTCGACCGACGCGTTCATCAAGCTCATGCCTAAAATCGAGGCGTCGCGGCTCATGGTGTCGCGCGGGCTGATCTCGACCGGGCCGCGGCTGCCTATCACGACTACGCGGCCTTTCGGGGCGAGCAGCGGGAGATCGCGGCCGAGGTTGACGTTGGACAGCATCTCGATGATGACGTCGTAGCCGCGGCCGCCGGTCGCCGCGAGAGCTTCGTCGAAATGGCTCGGCGCGGTGTGATCGAGGACTTTGTGCGCGCCTTCGTCCGCAACTAACTTTTTCCCTCGGCCCGAGCCTGCCGTACCGACGACGTACAGTCCAGCGGCGCGCGCGAGCTGCACTGCGGCAATGCCCACGCCTCCGCTGGCGCCGTGGATCAGGACGGTTTCGCCACCAAGGGCATGAGCCCGATTGAAGAGAGCGCGATATGCCGTCGCGTAGGGAACGTGCATGGCCGCACCTTGCGCGAAGGACGCGGTAGAAGGGAGCGGATAGACTGTCCGCTCGTCGCAAAGGGCGAGTTCGGCGTAGGTGCCCGTCAAGCTGCCGCCGACGTAGACTCGATCGCCGGGCTTGAACCGCGAGCCATTTGGCCCCACAGATTCGATCGTGCCGCCAGCGTCCGAGCCCGGCGTGTAAGGCAGATTGGGGAGGCGTGCGTAGGCGCCGGCGCGGACGTACGTTTCGACCGGGTTGACGCCTGCCGCCCCAATACGTACGACGACTTGCCCGGCCGAGGGTTTGGGGTCCGGAACGTCCTCGAGACGCAAAACCTCCGGCCCGCCGAACTGATGGACACGAATCGCCTTCATTGCTCCTCCATGTTTCCCTGAACAAAGGCCCGAGCACCGACTTGAGTCCGACTTCGTCGCAATGCAACTTCGATGTTGGCGAGGTGAGGGTGGATGCAGCTCTTAAGCCAACTCGCTCTAGTGGGTGCCGGGCATGTGCTCGGTTATCGCGCGGCTGCTGAGTATATCGAAGTTCTGCTTGATGTGATTCAGCCGCGTGCCCGTCGCGCTTTCCCACACGCCGAAGGCCAGGAACGGCACCAGGGCCGCCAGCACCCAGAGCTTCGCGCTCCGCGGTGCCTTCGCTTCCGGTTCCCAACGGAAAAGCTGGCGCGACACCTCAAAGGCCACGAGGAGTCCCAGAACCAGGGCGGTTGTGTCCGTGATCATTTCGGCGCGCGTGATCAAGCTGGTGGTGGCCGATTCGAGGCCCGTTGCCAGATATTGCGCCGGAATGAACAGAGCGACGCGCTGCAGCCAGCCGGGGAACATGGCGAGCGGGACTGTGGCGCCGGAAAGAAACAAGAACGCCATCCAGATGAGGTTGTTGATCATCTGGGTTTCCTGCATGGTGTTGGTCACGCTGGCGACCACTAATCCCAGCGCTGAAAATGTGGCGGAGCCGACGGTCACCAGCAGGAGAATCGCGCCGAGGTTTCCCCAAGACTGCATGTGAAACGCCCAGCGACAAATGAGAATCTCGAAGGCCATGATCGGGAGCATGAGGAAGTAGTTGGAGAGGATGCTCGACGCGAGCATTGGACCCGCTCCGAGGGGCGCCAAGCGGAACCTGCGCAGAATGCCTTGTTCGCGAAAGGTGACAAGCTGGACGCTGAGGCCCCAGAAGCTGCCCATCACGGTGGTGGTGAGGATTGCGCCTAGAATGTAGCCGACCCATTCAGCGTGGCCGTGGCCGATCAGCGCGACCGCGCCGAACAGGAAGATCAGCGGCATGGCCAGGCTGAAAAAGAAAAAGGTGCGATTGCGGAGGGCGAGGCGCAGGCGCATTTTGGTCAACGTCCAGGTGCTGCTCACGGCTTTTCGCTCCTATTCACGTAGGCGCCGCCCGGTCAATTCGATGAAGACGTCTTCGAGGGACGGCGAGAACATTTCGAGGCTTTGCAATTCATTGTTTTCGGCTTCGAGCTGCTTCACGAGCGCCACAATCGTCTGCGGGGGACGCGCCGAATGCAGCACGTAGGTGCCTTCGAATTCGCGGCAGTCCGCGACGCCGTCGAGCCCGGAAAGCAGGCCGTTGGTCAGCGGGCGCGCCAGGCGGACTTCGATTCGAGTCGTGCCGGCAGAATTGTGTTTGAGTTCACGGGGCGTGCCGAGCGCGATCACGAGGCCGTGGTCGACGATGGCCACGCGGTCGCAGAGGCGCTCGGCTTCTTCGATGTAGTGCGTGGTCAGAAGGACCGTCTTCCTCTCCCGCTTTAGCTCCTCGATGATGTCGTAAATTTCGCGGCGCACCTGCGGATCTAGGCCGGCCGTCGGCTCGTCGAGGAATACGACCTCGGGTTCGTTGACCAGCGCCATCGCGAGCGCCAGGCGCTGCTTCTGCCCGCCTGAGAGATGGCTGTAGAAGGCGTTGCGCTTCTCTTCGAGCTGGAATCGCGCGAGCAGCTTTTCGGTGTCGGCGCGGCGATGGTAGAACTGCGCGAAGAGTTCGACGGCTTCTTTGACGCGCAGCTTGTCGGGCAGGGCAGTCGACTGCAGGACGGCGCCGATCGTCTGCTTGAACTGCTCGCCGCTCTTCTCGGGATCGAGGCCGCAGACGCGCACGACGCCACTATCGGGCGTACGCAGGCCCTCCAGGATTTCGACGGTAGAGGTTTTGCCAGCTCCATTGGGTCCGAGGAGGCCAAAGACCTCGCCGCGCTCGACGGCAAAGCTCACGCCCCGGACGGCTTCGACACTGCCATAGCTCTTGCGCAGATTTTCGACTTGGATAACGGTTTCGGCCACGAATAAGTCCCCAATTTCTATGAAGAGGAATTCTATCGCAGAATCGGGAGTTGAGCGCGAATCACTGCATTTTTCTGCGTTTGCCTCCGCGAGCTTCCGAGCGCTTCTTGGCGGGCTTTTTCGGCTGCCAACCGAAGCGCTCCATGTCGAGAGAACGCACTCCGACCTCGATGCCTTCCGATTCGAGCAATCGCCGCTGTTTGCTCGCGTAGGGTTCGCGGATGATCAGGCGCCCGCCGGCGCCGACGACGCGATGCCATGGAATCCCGCGGCCGCTCGGGCATCCGGCCATCGCATAGCCCACGACGCGAGCGCCGCCGGGCACTTTCAGCGCTTTCGCGAGAGCGCCATAGGTGGTGACGCGGCCGCGCGGGATTCGTTTCACGAGGCGGTAAATCGGCTCCCAAGGCATGTTTTGTGCGCTCCCTTCATAAATCGCGGCGGCAAATTGCGCGTCTAATAGAGCAGGGATACAGGTTTGTTTATCGAACTCATTTCGAAAGCCGCGAGAAAGCTCCCGCAAGTCCCGTCGTAGCCGCTCCGGCATCGTTCCGCAAGAGTAATAACTACTTCGAAGCAACCTTCTGGTATCTGAAGCATCGTACCATTGACGGTGTAGTGGAAGGGCCATACACTACAAAAGTTGGACGTGGTCCTTGGCCCGGAAGGAGAACGGTTGTGGCTTTCGTTCGGCGCAAAGGGAACACCTACTACCTGGTTCACAACGTGCGCCGGCAGGGCAAGGTGCAGCAGCTTCACCTGGCCCGGCTGGGCGAGCGGCCGCGTATCACCGACGAAATTGTCCGCAAAGTATCGCGGAACCACCCCTTCCTCGACCTGGACTGGTCCGGCCTGCGCGAGCAGGTGAACAGCCGGGTAGAGCTGTTTGATATTCGGTCGATGTACGTACAGAGCCTGATGAGTACGTTACGAAACCTTAACCTGGACCTGGCCGACCTGTCGCCGCCGCTTTTGACGCTGGCAGACCGAGCCAATTCAAGCCGGGAACTGGTCACGCAATTAAGATTGCTGCGGTCGACGCTCGACATCAAACTCGATCAATTCGAGCGGTCGGTGCCGCGCAGTCCGGAGGGCGGAAGAAGGTTCCGGTAGGGAGCAACACCATGGGCGCGCAAGCAACACAACTCGACCCAACACTCCGCAGCGTGGAGTCGCGAGACTTCGAAGCGGGGTTGCGTCGGAAGATCGTAGGGCAGGACGAAGCCGTGCAGGCGGTGGTCGACCTGTATCAGGTGTTTCGTGCCGGCCTGAACTCGCCGGGACGGCCGGTGGGGAACCTGCTGTTCCTGGGGCCGACCGGTGCGGGCAAGACGCGCGTGGTGGAAGCGACCGCGGAAGTTCTCTTCGGCGATCCTCGCGCGGTGATCAAGGTGGACTGCGCCGAGTTCCAGCACTCACACGAGATTGCCAAGCTGATCGGTTCGCCGCCGGGATACCTGGGTCACCGTGAGACGCATCCGCTGATTACGCAGGAGGCGCTCGCCCAATATCACACGGACAAGCTCAAGATCAGCTTCCTGCTCTTCGACGAGATCGAAAAGGCGAGCGACGCCCTCTGGCAGTTGCTGTTGGGAATTCTCGACAAGGCGACACTGACGCTCGGCGACAACCGCCGCGTCGATCTCTCTCAGACCATGATCTTCATGACCTCGAACCTCGGCGGCGGCGAAATCACCGAGCTGATGACCGGCGGACTGGGCTTTGCGCCGATCATCCGGCCGGAATCGAAGCCGAAGCTCGACGAAAAGGTCGAACGCACGGCTTCGGAAGCGGCCAAGCGGAAATTTGCGCCGGAATTCATGAACCGCATTGATAAGGTCGTTGTGTTCCATCCGCTGCGCTCGCAGCAGCTCGAGCAGATTCTCGAAATCGAGCTGGGGATGGTGCAGCAGCGCGTGCTCGAGACGGCCAAGGGAAGGTTCCTGTTCCGCGTCACTCAGTCGGCTCGGGATTTCCTGCTTCGCGAGGGAACCGACCTCAAGTACGGTGCACGCCATCTGAAGCGCGCTATCGAACGGTACGTCGTGTATCCGCTGGCGAGCCTGCTGGCCACTGAACAGGTGATGCTGGGAGACGTTCTCTCGATCGACTGGGATCGGACTTCGGAGGGTCTCACGTTCTTGAAGGAAGCTGAAGGGGCGTTATTGCCGGTCGATGCACCGATGCCGGAAGGTTTGGCAGAGGCCGCTGCCGCGGCGATCCCGGATGGACGCGAGATTACGCTGCCAGCAGCAACCACGGCGAGCGCGAAGATTCAGTCGGATATCCGGCCATCTTCGATGCAAGCGCACCGGGGCATTCCCTCGGAGAAGGCGAAGAACGAGAAGCGCTAACAACCAACTGCTGTCTTTGCGGCGTGCACGGCTGATTCTAGCAATGCACGCCGATTTTTTTCGCGAGCCTCCGTTCGACTTCGCGTAGAGGCACAGCGCATGTGGCGTGTGCGGGGAGCACGCCCGGGCAAGCCCGTGCGGCAAACAGCGGGAGCAAGCTCCCGCACTCCACATGGCTGCTTAGTTCACGCAGGCTCTCTTAGCCCGCCGCTTCCTTGGCTTTTTCCTCGACAAACTTCTGGTAGGCAGCCGCGTCCATGAGAGCGGCAAGTTCTTTGGCATCCGCGAGGCGCACCTTGGCGATCCATCCGGCGCCGTGCGGGTCCTTGTTGATGGTTTCCGGTGCGTTTTTAAGGGTTGCGTTGGTCTCGGTCACTTCGCACGAAACCGGGCTCAGCAGGTCGCTGACAGCTTTTACGGATTCGATCGAGCCGAGAAGCTGGCCGACTTTGATTTGGGAGCCTGTCTTGGGCAATTCCACGGAAATGATGTCGCCGAGTTCCCCCTGGGCGTAGTCCGTGATGCCGATGGTTGCGGTTGAACCAGCCGCTTGGATCCACTGGTGTTCGGGTGTGTAGCGATAATCGGCAGGGTACATGGCAGCTCCTTCGGTAAAATCTCCGGACTCCATTGTACGTGCTGTCTGGTTGCAAACAAGGACCGCGCGCGGCGCTTGTCGGTACGACCCAGTGGGCCTACCATAGTGTGAAGGCGGAATTTGGATTGGGGAGCCATCGTGGAGACCCTCTGCTCGCAGTGCGACAAACCGGAAAGACAGTGTACCTGCGAGAAATATTGTTGTTTCTGCCAGTCGCAAACTCACGTACGCCTGTGCGTCGATGGCTTATACTATTGCCCAGACTGCCGGGAAGCGTGCGACGTCCGCCTGGCCGATTCTGATGCCCACTGATTCCGACCACGCCTTCCCCCGAGACCAGCCCGCCCGCGCGGGCTACACGGTGCCGTCCGTGCAGGTAAT
This sequence comes from uncultured Acidobacteriota bacterium, assembly GCA_963814735.1. Lineage (GTDB taxonomy): Bacteria > Acidobacteriota > Terriglobia > Acidiferrales > UBA7541 > Palsa-295. The sequence continues at coordinate 461,644 of CAWFEC010000003.1, forward strand.
TAGCACTTTGCATGACGATCCCAGGCTGTTGATCGGCGCCGGAGCGATCGCGGGCCATACCGCCCATGAGGCCGGTCTGACCGAACAAGTGCAAGAACATCTTGCGATTGCCACGCAAGAGGCTTGCGGCGAGGTTTTCGCCCTCGCCCCTACCGATCCGAAACTGCCTTCGGAGGTAACTGTCACTGCGTCGCGCTTTCCGGACCGCCTGCAGATCACCGTGGAATTGTCGGTTGGTATGACGGGCACCGAGGTGAGTTTCGCTTCGAAGAAGACAGGCGCCGGGGACGGGAAGCAGGGTGGCAAACTGCTGGACGAAAGGCTGGTCGATCACGTGCAGCGGGAAACGCGCGACGGCAGGCCTTCCATCGTGCTGGTGAAATACTATCGGCCGGTAAAGCACAAGGCATGAGAGTCTGCGTAGCAACCGCGGTTGAGAACTTCAGGGGCTAAAGCCCGCGCTACTTTGCGGGCTTATGTCGTGGCTCAAAGCCACGACCCACAAAGATTCTTCGTTGTTCACACAGGCGCTTGAGAACTGTTCCCCGGGAATCTTCCCACACCGTCTTGCATCGGCCTACATCGGCACGGCGAAAGCGCGCGTGCGAATCAAAGACAACAGCTGATCCTGGCTTACGGGCGCATCGATCTTGAGGCGATCGCCGCTCGGAGTGACGCTCACTTGGTCGAGGGCGCTCGCAAGAGCCGGCTGGTCCTGTGCGGACTGATAGCGCCGGTACATGACTCCGGCTTGCAGAGCCGCGGCGAGGAGATTGGCGTCGTTGGTCGAGTCGCACACGGCCTGGAACTGCGCATCAATGCCGCTATCCGCGGCGACGTTGATGGTCATGGCATGCATGCGGTTGATGATCGCGGCGGCTTGGGGAAACTGACCTGCCTGGGGCAGCAGCTCCTGGATCGCAATGTGCGTGTAGCCCTTGTCGAGCACCGCCCAAATGATTCCCGAGCCGTTGGCCTCGTTGATCAGCGGAAACATCAGATCGTTGTTGAGGAGGCTCTCCGAAACGCCGGTTCGCACGTCGATCATCTTCTCCATCGCCGGGCGGACTCCGAAGGCCGCCGTATTGGCGTCGATGAAAGTGAACAAAATGTCGCTCGGGCCGGAACCGCTGCCGAACGCGTAGAGATGGTAGCCGTGGTAATCCGTCATCGGGAGCTTCTGCTGCTTGAAGCGCTCTTCATTTGAAGATGGGTCAAACGATCCCTGAGCTACGCCGAGGATCTGTTCGCCGCCCGCTTTTCCGGCATTGATTGCGCCCCAGGCGATCTCGTCGACCTGGGTGTCCGGATCGATCCCGGCTGTCCTTAGGAACTGCTCGAACTGCCGGAACTTGCTCGGCAGGAGCTGCTCGCGGAGTTGCGGGAACCAGGAAAATTTTCTGGCCGCCTTCATGTCTGCGTAGGCGAATTCCCCTACGCTCTTCGGAAACATGCCGATCACGTCCGTGCCGAGCGTGGATGCGAAGCCCGGGCGCGGCAGGATAAGGAATGCGGCAAATAATAGAAGACCCGTTGTAACGATACGGCGAGTTAGCTGTCTCACGTCTTGTCCCTCAGACTGAACCTTAGATCTTATCGGCTGTGACCGGAGTTTCTGCAATTCGCGCCGCCAGTGAAGCTGCTTCGGAGCGCGCTTTGGCGACGAATAACGGGTCCGTCACCGATTCGAGATTGATGCGCACGTTTTCGAGCGCGCCCCGCACCGCTGTGGCGGCCATCATGCGGCCGACGCGCACGTCTGAAACCATAGACGGGGCGGACATCGCTTCCAGTTGCCCCAGCTTCTCGAATACTTCCGCAGCTTTGCGCGCGATCACGAGCGGCGCTTCGACGGCGCCTTCGAACGCCCGCTGGATGGCGCGGTCGCGCTGCTTTTGCTCCTCTGTAGTTTCGCGCGGGAGGCGGTGCGCGACCAGTACCGATTCGTAGGAGGACGCGTCGCGGTCAATAGCCACCGTCAATTCCTGCGCAGCCGCCCGGAAGTCCACGAGGGCTGCCCCGAGCCTCTCGGCATACGCGGCCAAAGATTTCTTTTTGCCCGAAAGGCCTGCGACCATTTGTCCCAGGCTTGCGCCGAGCGCAGCGGCCAGCGCCGCCACCGAGCCGCCGCCCGGCGTGGGGCTCGGCCGCGCAACTGCATCCAGAAAGGGCTGGGCCAGCGCCGCAAAGCTGCCGGACGACTTAGCTTGAGCGGCCAACAGCGATTCTTCCAGTCGATTCTCAAACACTTGAGCGGGCGAAAAGTTTTCGACCTTCAGATACGCCTCGGCGGTCATTTCGATGGCGCGGCGGGGGATCAAGCCGACGATTTCGCTACCGACGATGGCGGCGCCGTGTTTTGCCGCTTCGCGCCTCACAGCTTCGAAGACCACGTGGACCGGCGTCTGCTCGAAGTCCGTGAGGTTCATCGATACTTGCGCCAGATTGCGCGCGCGCAGGTCGACGCCCATGGCTTTCACGAACGGCAGGCCACCACTCGAGAAGCGGATCGTCTTCGCGATTTTTTTCGCGATCTCGACGTCGGGCGTGTCCAGGTTGATGTTGTAGGCGATCAAAAACTTGCGCGCGCCGACCACGGTTGCGCCCGCCGTAGGATGCAGCCGCGGGTCGCCGATATCGGGTGCGCGGTCGGGATTATGCAGCACTTCTTCGCGCAGCCCCTCGAATTGCCCTTTGCGGATTTTTTCGAGATTCGCGCGCTCGGGCCGCTGCGCGGCGGCTTCATAGAGATAGACCGGAATTCGGTAGCGGTGCCAAATTTCGCGCGCAGCTTTCTTGGCGAGAGCGACGCAATCGTCGATCGTGGCGCCGTGAACCGGGATGAACGGAACTACGTCGGTTGCGCCGATGCGAGGATGCGCTCCCGTTTGCCGTGTGAGGTCGATCAGCTCGGCGGCTTTGCCCACGGCGCGAACCGCTGCTTCGGCGACTGCCTCCGGCGCGCCGGCCAGCGTGATCACGCTGCGGTTGTGGTCGATGTCGCTCTCATGCGCGAGGACGAACACGTCCGGCACTTCGCGGATGGCCGCGAGGATGGCTTGCACTTTGGCCGGGTCGCGCCCTTCGGAAAAATTTGGAACGCATTCAACCAGAGGTTTCATTTGGAGTGGATCACGACGCCGCGCTTCATGGTCAAGCTGCAGAGGTTCACACCAAAATAATACGGAATTTCGCGGTAGCTGGCCACGTCGAACGCCGCAAGGTCCGCATATTTGCCAACTTCGAGCGAGCCGGCGCGATCGTGCTGGCGGAGCGAATAGGCGGGATTGATCGTGGCGGCGGCAATCGCTTCGGCGGGCGTCATGCGCATCTGGCTGCATGCGAGCGAGAGAATCATCGTCATGCTGAGCGTTGGAGAGGTGCCGGGATTGAAATCCGTCGCCAGCCCGACGATCGCGCCCGCGTCGATCAAGGCGCGCGCCGGAGCGTAGTGCGCGAGGCCGAGGTGGAAGCAGCAGCCCGGCAACAGCGTGCACACAACGCCCGAAAGCGAGAGGGCGCGAATGTCGGCGCGATCGATCTTTTCGAGATGGTCGGCGCTGGCCGCCTGCATTTCGATCGCGAGACGCGCGGCGCCCGTGTGCGCGAGCTGCTCGGCGTGAATTCGCGGCACCAGGCCGCATGCTCGCCCGGCGGCAAGGATCCGCCGCGCCTGCGCGACCGTGAACGCGCCGCGATCGCAGTACACATCGCAAAATTCGGCGAGGCCTGTGGTGGCGACGGCCGGAATCCAGCGCTTTACGAGCAGGTCGACAAACGCATTCGGGCGGCGGCGAAATTCCGGCGGCACCACGTGCGCGCCGAGAAACGTGCAGGCGATATCGAGCGGCTGCGCCTGGTGCAAATCGTGGAGGATTTCGAGCGTCTTCTGCTCGCTCTCCCAGCTGAGGCCGTAGCCGCTCTTGGCTTCGAGGGTGGTGGTGCCATGCGCCGCGAACTCGCGCAAATTTGCCGCGGCGCGGGCGATCAGCGCCGCCGGTCGAGCGCGCCGGAGCGCCGCGACCGTGGAGCGAATTCCGCCGCCCGCGCGCGCGATTTGCTCGTATGTTTTTCCGGCGATGTGTTGTTCGTGCTCGGCGGCGCGAGACTCGGGGAAAATCAGGTGCGTGTGCGAATCGACAAATCCGGGCAGCACCACGCGCCCGCCCAGGTCGAGTTTTTCGGCGCTTCGCCCCTCGCGCAGACGCTCGATATTGCGGCGCGGCCCTATCGCCGCGATCCGATCGCCGCGCACGAGCAGTGCGCCATCTTTGATGATCCCGAGATTGCCAAGCGCCCGCCCGCGACGCGGCACGGGGCCGCGAAGCGTGAGCAGTTCCGAGCACCCGGTGATCAGCCAGTTAGCCATCGCTTTCAATCGCGATCGGGCTCAATCCATCGGAATCTTGAGACTGGATTTTCGTGCGAAATCGATGGCTTCGGGATAGCCGGCGTCAACGTGGCGCGCGACGCCGATGCCGGGATCGTTGGTGAGCACGCGCTCGATGCGCGCGGCCATTTCCTTGGTGCCGTCGGCGACGAGCACTTGTCCCGCATGCTGCGCGTAGCCGATGCCCACGCCGCCGCCATTGTGGATCGAGACCCAGCTTGCGCCGCTCGCGGTGTTGAGCAGCGCATTGAGGAACGGCCAGTCGGCGATCGCATCCGAGCCGTCGCGCATGCTTTCCGTCTCGCGATAGGGCGAAGCGACCGAGCCGCAATCGAGATGATCGCGGCCGATCACGATCGGCGCTTTCAGTTCGCCGCGCGCGACCAGATCGTTGAGCGCGAGGCCGAATTTATCGCGCTCGCCATAGCCGAGCCAGCAGATGCGCGCGGGCAGCCCCTGAAAGCGCACGCGCTTCTGCGCGAGCTTGATCCAGCGGCAGAGGATTTCGTTGTGCGGAAACATTTCGAGCACGAGCTGATCGGTGCGATGAATGTCGGAGGCCTCGCCCGAAAGCGCCACCCAGCGAAACGGCCCCCGGCCTTCGCAAAAGAGCGGGCGAATATAGGCCGGGACGAAGCCGGGGAAATCGTACGCGTTCTTCACGCCCTGCTCGAAAGCGAACGTGCGAATGTTGTTGCCGTAATCGAATGTGATCGATCCGAGCTTTTGCAGCGCGAGCATGCCTTCAACGTGCTTGCCGATCGATTCGAGCGCGCGCTTGCGATACGCGGCAGGATCGGCCTTGCGAAGCTCGGCGGCCTGCGCCACATCGAGACCCTGCGGAATGTAGCCGCCGACGGGATCGTGCGCGCTGGTCTGGTCGGTAAGCAGATCGGGAACCACGCCGCGCCGCGCAAGCTCGGGAATCACGTCCGCGCAGTTGCCGACGAGCCCGACCGACGTAGGCTCGCGCTTGCGCACCGCGTTTTTCAGGATGCGCAGAGCCTCATCGAGATTGTTGACCATCACGTCGCAATAGCCCGTCTTCACGCGGCGCTTGATCCGCTCCGGATCGACGTCGATGCCGAGAAACGCCGCGCCAGCCAATGTTGCGGCCAGCGGCTGCGCGCCGCCCATTCCGCCCATTCCGCCAGTCGCGATCAGTTTTCCGGCGAGATCGCCCTGAAAATGTTTTCGTCCGGCGGCGGCGAATGTTTCGTACGTGCCTTGCAGGATTCCCTGCGTGCCGATGTAAATCCAGCTGCCCGCGGTCATCTGCCCGTACATCATCAGGCCGGCGCGATCGAGCTCGTCGAAATGCTTCCAATCGTTCCATTGGCCCACGAGATTGGAATTCGCGATCAGGACGCGCGGCGCGTAGGTGTGCGTGCGAAATATGCCGACCGGCTTGCCGGATTGCACGAGCAGCGTTTCGTCATCTTCGAGCGCGCGCAGCGAGGCGACGATGGCGTGATAGCACTTCCAGTTGCGCGCCGCTTTGCCGCGCCCGCCGTAGACGATCAGCTCTTCCGGTTTCTCGGCAACCTCGGGATCGAGGTTATTCATCAACATGCGCAGCGCCGCTTCCTGCTGCCAGCCTTTGCAGGAAATGGATGTGCCGCGGGGCGCGCGGATGGGTTGGTAGCCGGTCGCTTCTTCTGCGGCGGTCTTTGGTATGAGAGGGGGCATGAACGGCCTTCGTGCGCATCTTAACGCATTGCGACCGTGCTTTCACAGCGCTGCATTGCATGGCGCGGCGACGATAGGCTAGAGTGCTTCCATGGCGACGGAGTACCCACCGCTCCCGCGATGTTTGCTTGACGCGCTGGACCGTTTCCCCAACTCACGCACGCAGATGTACCGAACGCCTGCCGGCTGGAAGACGATTTCGTCCGAAGAGCTTTTGCGCCGGATTGCGGGCGTGGCCAAGGCGCTCGCGGAACTCGGCGTCAATTCCGGAGACCGCGTTGCAGTCTTCGCTCCAAATTGCCCCGAATGGCACGTCGCGGACTTCGCGATTCAGGGCATCGGAGGCGTCACGGTTCCGGTTTATTTTCACGAATCGGTCGACCGCATCACCTACATCCTGAAGGATTCGGGCGCGCGTGTTGTGTTTACGTCGGGCGAAGAGCAAGCGCGAAAAATCGCCGAGTGCCGGCCGAGTTTGCCCGAGCTCGAACACGTGATTTCGGTTGCACCTCCCGCCGAACTGCATGGCGAGAGTCTTCGCTATGACGCGCTGATCGCGGCCACGGGCGACGCGGAGATCCAGGAGTATCGCCGCCGGGCGGCTGATGTGAAGGCGGAGCATCTGGCGACGATCATCTACACGTCCGGCACGACGGGCGAACCGAAGGGCGTGATGCTGAGCCACGCCAACCTCAGCTCGAACGCGCTCGACAGCGCCAAAGGGTACGAGATGATGCCGACCGATGTGGGACTCTCGTTCCTGCCGCTCGCGCACGTCTACGAGCGAACCATGGACTACTCGTTTTTCTTTCATGGCGTGCCGGTTGCCTACGTCGAACAGATGGAGACGGTGCAGCAGGCGCTCGTGGAAGTCCATCCCACCATGCTCGGGGCGGTGCCGCGCTTCTACGAAAAAATCTACGCAAACGTGATCGAGCAAGGGCATCACGCAACGGGAGTCAAAAGGAAGATTTTCGATTGGGCGATCCGGGTGGCTGCGAAGGCGGTGCCGTGGCGAGCATACGGCAAGAGCGCTTCCTTTGGCCTGAAACTCCAGTGGGACCTCGCCGACAAGATCGTCTACTCGAAGATTCGCGCGGGCCTGGGCGGGCGGATTCGGTTATTGACCGCCGGCGGCGCGCCGCTGGCGCCCGAGCTCGGCGAATTTTTCTGGAGCGTGGGCGTGCCGGTTTTTCAGGGCTACGGCTTGACGGAGACGTCGCCGGTTGTCACCGCGAATGTTCCGACGGCAAACAAAATCGGGACGGTAGGGCAGCCGATCCCCAACGTCGAGGTGCGCATCGCGGAGGACGGCGAGATTCTCGTGAAGGGGCCGTGCGTGATGCAGGGCTACTACCGCAAGCCGGATGCGACGCGCGAAGTGCTCACGGCCGACCGTTGGTTTTCGACAGGCGACATCGGGCGGCTCGATGAAGAGGGCTACCTCACCATCACCGACCGCAAGAAAGAGCTGCTGAAGACGGCGGGCGGAAAATTCGTCGCGCCTGCGCCCATCGAGAATATGTTGAAGACGTCGCCCTACATAGGGCATGCGATGGTCGTCGGCGACGGGCGCAAGTTTGTGTCCGTGCTGATCGTGCCGAATTTCGCCACGCTCGCCTCCGCCGCGCGAGATGCGGGCCGCGACGCGCTAACGCCCGGGCAAATGCTGTCCGACCCATGGGTCCGCGATCTGATCGCGCACGAAATCGAACGGCTCACGCCGTCGCTCGCGCAGTACGAAAAGCCGAAGCGCTTCGCGCTGCTCGAAAAGGATTTCACGTATGGAGACGGCGCGCTCACGTACACGCTGAAGCTGAAGCGCCGCGTGATCGAGGAGCGTTATCAGGACATCATCGCGCGGATGTACGCGGACGTCGAAGAGCCGAAGCCGCAGCGCGCACTGTAGTTCCTCTGCGCCGCTGGCCCGCGCGGGCGTTACAATGACCGGATGGAGAAACTGCATATGGCAGACCAATTGGTGATTGCGGGGCGCGCGTTTGGCTCGCGCCTGATCGTCGGCACGGGAAAATACCGCAGCTTTCAGGAGATGGCGCGGGCGCACGCGGCTTCCGGCGCGGAGATGGTCACGGTAGCGGTGCGGCGCGTGAATCTTACCGACCGGACGAAGGAATCGCTGCTCGACTATATCGACCGCGAAAAGCTTTTCATTCTTGCCGAATACCGCCGGATGCTACACGGCCGATGATGCAATCCGCACGGCGCGCCTCGGGCGCGAAGTCGGGCTTTCGGAGTGGGTGAAGCTCGAAGTGATCGGCGACGAGCAGACGCTTTTCCCCGACACCGAAGAACTGATTCGCGCCACGAAGATACTGGTGAAGGAAGGCTTCGTCGTGCTGCCGTACACCAACGACGACTTGATCGCCGCGCGCAAGCTGATTGACGCGGGCGCTGCGGCCGTGATGCCCCTCGGCGCGCCGATCGGCTCGGGCATGGGAATCCAGAATCTCGCCAACCTGCGGATTTTGCGCGAGCGGATCACCGAAGTTCCGCTGATCGTCGATGCGGGCGTGGGCACGGCCTCGGACGCTGCGATCGCCATGGAGTTGGGCGCGGATGGCGTGCTGATGAATACCGCAATCGCAGGGGCGCAGGATGCTGTGCTGATGGCGGAAGCGATGCGCGGGGCCGTCGAGGCGGGGCGCAAAGCGTTTCTCGCCGGGCGCATCGAGAAGAAACTGTATGCCACCGCGTCGAGCCCGCTCGCCGGCGTGGTGAAGTGAACGCTCCCTCAATTTTGCTGCTGGTGCTAGTGGATGGTTTCGTCGCCTTCTACTGTTATCGCTCGTACCAGCAGGGCATGCCCGCCTCGCACGCCGCGGTGTGGTTTGTCGTTTCCATGATTGGAGTGAATTTGGCGTTTGCCGTGGGACGCAAGCTGGGCCTTCGCAAACGGCGCAGGTAATCGCCCCGCAATTCCTTCTCGCGATTTCCGCCTAGCGAAACAGGATGTGCCATAGCGTGTCGACCGTCGCGTGAATGAGCACGCCTGGAACGAGCGAGCCCGTTTTCATCCACGCGCGGCCATAGAAGAATCCCGCGATCGTCGCGAGGAAGACGTACTTCCAGTTCGGGAACGGTGCGTGCAGGATGTGCGAGAAACCGAAAATCACCGACGCCACGATCAGCCCGGCCCATTCGCTCCGGAAGCTCTTCGAGAGCAGATTCTGAAGCAGGCCTCGAAACAAAAACTCCTCCGGCCACGCCGTAAAGAGCAAGATCCCGACTGCGGACAGGACCGTGCCCACTGGTCCCGACAGCGAAATCGCGCGGATCGCCGGGAGCGCAGGCTTCCAGTGAAGGAAGCCGATCTTGAGTCCGAGCGGGATGGCGATCGCCGAGAAGACGAGGAAGTTGAATCCAAAGTGAAATGCGAAGCCGCGCCGCCATTCCAGGCCATAGCCCACGCCTGGCATTCGTCGAAGCAGCACAAACGCCGCCACGCCTGTGCTCAACGCCATAAGAATCGTGAGCGTGTGCGTCAGCGGCGGCGGGTAAGGGAAGAGCCGATACATCCAGCGAAACTCGACCGGCAGCCAAAGGATCAGGAGCGCCGCGTAGTCCTCCCACGTGCCGGGCGCTTTGCCTCGGCTGCTCGCGAGCAGCAGCGCCGGGATCACGGCGTAGGCCGCGCCGATGAGCATCATCTGCCAGCCGCCCGCCACACCCCACGAATACGTCAGCACCGCGAAGAGTGGCACGATCGGCGCCAGAGTCGCTCCGCGATTCCCGAAAGACGCCAGCACTGCGTTCTGAGCGCTCGGCAGTGCAAGGAACAGCTCGAATGCGAAGAGCGCCGCGGCGACACCGAGCGCGACCGCAAAATGCCGCCCGCCAAATCCCGCGCGCACGCCTAGAAATGCGGCGCAGGACATGACAATCGCCCATACCGCTGTAACCGCCGCGACACTGAATTGGCTCGATTTGGAGGAAGACGCCATCGAAGGCGATTCTACCGGACCTCGCCCTGCATCCACATCTGTGAGAGCTTGATTTGGCTTTCAGCCTCGGCGATGCTGTAAGGACAACTCGATGCCCAAGGCTCAACCACAAAGACTTGCTTACCTCGACTGGCTGCGCGGCTTCGCCTGCTTCGGGATGTTCGAGGTGCATTGCTACGACGCGTGGCTCGGCGGCTCGGCGCGCAGCTCCTGGTTTTTTGGCTGGTCGCAGTTCAGCGGCACGATTCCCGCGCCCCTCTTCATATTTCTTTCCGGCATCACGTGCGCGCTGGTGGCCGACTCGATGCGGCGCAAGGGCGCTACGCAGGACGCGATCGCGCTGCGCATGATCCGCCGCGGCACGGAAGTTTTCGTGCTCGGGCTGCTCTTTCGCGTACAGGAATTCGTGCTCGGGTGGACCGTGGCCCCTTGGACGGACCTGCTTCGCGTGGACATCCTGAACGTGATCGGCCTATCGGTCGTGTTTCTCGGCGTTCTTTGCTGGCTCGTGCGAGGACGCGCAGCAAGCGCGCTGGCATCGGCGGGCGTGGCGCTTGGAATTGCGCTGGTCACGCCAATGATCTGGACCACTTGGCGCCCGCGCTGGCTGCCCTGGTATCTCGAGTCCTATTTCAACGGCGTGCACATCTACAACTCGCCGCAGCCGTGGCTCTTCCCGATTTTTCCGTGGGCCGGATTTGCTTTCGCGGGCCTGGCAATCGGCATCCTGCTTTTTAGCGAATGGCCATCGAAGAATCCGGGGCGAGCGATGTTTCTTTTCGGTGCAGGCGGCGCGGCGCTAATCGTCCTTTCGCGGTGGCTCAATGCGCGACCAGTTCAGCTCTACGCGGCATACGATTACTGGCACACGAGCCCCAATTTCTTTCTCGCGCGCGTTGGGGTTGTGATGCTGATTGTGCTCGCCGGGTACGCATGGTGCCGCTGGGGGCTCGGCGCCATCGGATTTAGCCCGTGGATGCAGCTTGGCCAAACCTCTCTGCTCGTCTACTGGGTTCACATGGATTTCGTCTACGGCTGCTTCTCGCTTTTCGACCAGCAGTCGCAGGGCATACGCGTCGCCACCTTGGGCTTGTTCGAAATCACCGTGGCGATGGTGCTGCTCTCGATTGTCCGAACGCGCCTCAAGGGCCGAGGCCCTGAGATTTGGGCGTGGCTTCGCCGCATGCGTTCGGAACGTCTTGGGAGTGCGCCGGAAACGTCTCCGGGGGACTAAGCCTCTTTTGGATTAAGGCTTTGTGGCTGGCGCGCTGGGCTGAGAGGGCGATGCAGCCGTCGAACCATCGCCGGGCTTGGGTGGCAGCTTGAAAATATATTCGCCCGGCCGCGCGAGACCCATCTCTTCGCGCGCAATTCGCTCGATCGCCTGCGGATCGGTCTTCAGGGCCTTGACGCGCTCCTCAAGCTGCCGGTTTTCTTCGTTCATCTGATTGATCTGCCGCTGGACCTCGCGCGCCTCCTGCTGCGAGCGGCGCATGGCCAGCACGCCGTGATTCCCGAAGACGTCCTGCAGCAGCAGCAGCGCGAGCCCCGCCGCGATAAACCAGCTCAGATTTCGCCGCAGGAAATCGCGGAAGTGTTCCGCAAAGGTCGGCGGCTGCTTCTGCATCGGATTTCTCATTGCGTGATCCACGCGCGCGCCTGGTTGGCCAGCTTCTGCGAAGCCTCGGTCGAAGCCGCCTCGGTATAGATGCGCACCACCGGCTCGGTCCCCGACGGCCGCATCAGGATCCAGTCGCCGTCTTCGAGGATCAGCTTCAAGCCGTCCAGCCGATTTTCTTTCACCACGCGGCGCCCCGCAAATTCCTTGAAATCGGACTTCAAACGCTGCGGCAGCTTGTCCTGTGCATCCTCCGAAAGGTGCAGATTCAGGCGAACGGGCCAGAATTCCCGCCCGACGCGCCGGAAAAGATCGCGCAGCTGATCCGCGAGCGACGATTGCCGTGCGGCGATCATTTCAGCGACCAGCAGGCACGCGAGGATGCCGTCTTTCTCGGGGAGGTGCCCGCGGACGGTCATGCCCGCGCTTTCCTCGCCGCCCAGCGCGATTTTGTCCTCGCGCAGCAGCGGCCCGACATACTTGAAGCCGACGGGCGTCTCATAAAGCTTCACGCCATGCAATTTGGCTGCCGCGTCGAGGAGGTGCGTCGTCGCGACGCTGCGCGAAGCGCCCAACTTGTATCCGCGCGTTTCGAGCAGGTAGTCGAAGACCAGCGCGAGAATATGATTTGGCGAAACGAATGATCCGTCGCGGTCGACAATCCCGAAACGGTCCGCGTCGCCATCGGTGGCCAGCCCTGCGAGCGCCTTCTTATCGGCGACCGCCTTCCTCAGCGGCGCGAGGTTTTCTTCCGACGGATCGGGACCTGTGCCTTCGAAAAGGACATCGCGACCGCCGCGAATCGCCGTCACCGTTGCGCCGTGCTCGCCAAGGATCCGGTCGAGCCAGCCCGCGCCGCATCCGTGAACCGCGTCGCACACGAAACTCCCCTTGGCTTTGGCGATCACGTCGAAGCGAACCATGCGCTCGAGCTGCTCGAAGTATGGTTCACGAGGGTCGATTTGCTCGAAGTCATCGGGAATTTCGTGATGGCCGTTCGGGCCTTCCTTGAGAGCCGCGGCGCGCTTCTCGATGTCTTTGGTCATCTCCGGCAGCGCCGGCCCGCCATCCGCGCCCGAAAACTTCAAGCCGTTGTACTGTGCCGGATTGTGACTCGCCGTGATATTGACTCCGCCGTCGAGCTTGCCGTGAATGATGGCGTGCGCGATGGTGGGTGTCGGTGTCGCCGCGCCGCAAATCAACACGCGGCAGCCATGCGATCGCAAAACCTCGGCCGCCGTTCGCGCAAACTCCTCGGAAAAAAATCGCGTATCATAACCGACGATCACCACGGGAGACTTCGCGCTCGCTCGCAGGTGGCCGGCAATCGCCGCTGCCGCGCGGCGCACGCCGGAAAACGTAAAATCGTCGGCGATAATTCCGCGCCAGCCCGATGTTCCGAAGTGGATCGCTTGGCCAGCCATGGGTCGCTATTGTATCTTGTCGCACGCGGGGCAAGTATCGGGTAATCGCAGCAGTGCGCGGCGCAAGAGTAAAGGTGGCGATGACGGACAAACTCGTGGTGCTGGTGACGTGCGGCTCGGCCAAAGAGGCGCGGCGCATCGCCAAAGCCGTGGTCGAGCAGAAGCTCGCGGCGTGCGTCAACATTCTCGACGCGCGCGTTCACTCGATCTATCGCTGGAAGGGTAGGGTCGAATCAGCCAGGGAATTTCTGCTCGTGATGAAAACTTCGCGACGCCGGTTCGCGTTGCTGCAGAAAAAGATCGAGCAACTTCACAATTACGACGTGCCCGAAATCATCGCCCTACCGATTGTCGCCGGGACGCGCGGCTACCTCGCATGGATCGCCGATTCGGTGCGATCGTAGGAGCACCCATCTGTTACGATCCTCGTAGATCCCGCATTCCTACGTATGTGGGACTTGAGCCGTTCGGCCATTTGGAGTAAAACGGAGGCGCCATGAAGGCCAGCGCTCATCGCAAGTTCTTTCATATATCCTTCGGCGCAGTGATCTTAGCGGCCGCGTTCCTCAGTACGACAACGATTGTGTGCGCGCAGTCGAGCGACTCTAGCCAATCAGCCGCGCCCGATCACTCGAGTTTGAGCGATAAGCCCACCCGCAGCGAACAGACCGATCCCGGAATGACACGATTGAAAATTCAGGTCACCGATCCGAACGGCAAAGCGGTCGGCAACGCCAGCGTCTATGTCCGTTATTACACGTCGGGCGGACTCCTGCATCACGAAAAGCTCGAGGAACTCGATTTGAAGACGAATCAGGACGGATCGGTGAAAGTTCCGGAGATTCCTCAGGGCAAAATTTTGATTCAAGTGATTGCAAAGGGGTGGCATACGTACGGCAAGTGGTACGAAATCCAGCAAAGCGAACAATCCGTCCCGATCAAGCTCGAGCCGCCGCCGCACTGGTACTAAATCTTTCCATTTTTTCTTTTCCGCGGAAAAGTTTTCCGTTCGGGAACTTTATTTCACAACGCGACCGCGTTGCTGCGGTGTGCACAAGAACTTGTGCAAAGAGCAATAAACCACGATGGCGCCGTGCGATTTCCATCATCGCAGGTTGCTTTTCCACACGGATTTCAACAGAGCTGTTGAAAACTTTTACAGAGCATTCATAATTCTTTCGCCGCTTGTGCGCCGATGTGGCGCAGGAAGCGCTCGGGACGCGTGGTATAGTTCGTGCTCTCCTGAATCCGATCTCCTGACAATGACAGGGAAATGAAAGAGTTGATTCTCAACGCGGACGATTTTGGTTTGACCAAGGGCGTGAACGATGGCATCATTCGCGCCCATCGCGAGGGAGTCCTCACGAGCACGACGCTGATGGCTAATGGGCTGGCGTTCGACCACGCCGTGGAATGTGCTCGTGCGAATCCGAACTTGGGCGTCGGGTGTCACCTTGTTCTGGCAGGCGGAGTTCCGGTGGCTCCGCCGGAAGAAATTCCCTCACTCGTCGACGCGAGTGGCCGCATGCCTCGTTCTCTGCCCGCGTTTGTCGCCAGAGTCAGTGTCGGCGCCATTCGTGCGGAGGACATCGAACGGGAATTCCGCGCCCAGATCGGGAAAATTCGCGAAGCGGCAATTGAGCCCACTCACCTTGACACCCACAAACATACGCATGCGCATCCGCGCGTGATGAAGGTACTCGCGCAAGTGGCGCAGGACCTCGGGATTACGCGCGTGCGCAGGCCGGCGGAGCATCTCCGCGACTCTTGGCGAGTGATGTGGAGTGAGCTTGGTGCGTCGCCAACACAATTTGCGGCGGTTGTGGCCGTGCGCTTGCTCTCCGCGAACTTCTCTTCGATTTCGAAGAAACACGGCTTGCGATCGCCGGATACTTTCCTCGGCGTGGCTGCTACGGGACAGCTCGGACCCGAACCCCTGTGTCATCTGATCGACGCCATCGGCGAAGGGAGAACCGAAATCATGCTGCACCCGGGCGTCTGCGACGAGGACTTGGCGCGAACGCGCTCCCGTTTGCAAGCGCAGCGCCAGGTCGAACTTGACGGTTTGCTCGCTCCGCAGGTTCGCCGGGCGATCGATCTTCACCGCATTCGTCTGATCACTTATCGGGAGTTGAACTAAGGTATCGCTTTCTCCCTTTCTCCGTTGCGTTTTGGCGCATCGGGTTACAATGGCGGCATTCGAGATGTGCAGTGGAATCCTTTCGAGAAAGTGGGGGAGTGCCGTGAAGACTATGAAAGCGTTGGCATTTTGTGTTTGCTGTGTGTCTCTGGCGATCCTGGCGACTCCGGCGAACGCGCAGATGGGCATGCGGCAGAGGTCTCTGCCGAGCGGAGTCTTCAATCCGGTGGTCGGTTCGGGCGCGGTGTACGAGATGCAGCCTGCGAACGGCCAGAAGATGAACATCGAATACACGATCGTCGGCAAGGACTCGGTCGACGGCAAAGACGGCTTCTGGATGGAATGGACCACCACCGCCGGAGCCATGGGCGAGATGGTGATGAAGGTCCTCATCGTCCCGGGCAGCACCTCCGCGCAGAAGGTCATCATGCAGATGGCGGGGCGCCCGCCGATGGAAATGCCGATGCAGATGGGCCACGCAGGACCCGGCGCAGCGGCGCCCTCCGACATCCGCAATCTAGCCGAAGACGTCGGGACGGAGTCCATCACGACGCCCGCCGGGACTTTTTCGTGCGAGCACTACAAGATGAAGGACGGTTCGGGCGACTCGTGGGTAAGCTCGAAAGTGCCGCCTTTCGGCTTGGTCAAGCATCAGGGGAAAGATTCATCGATGGTGCTGACGAAGGTCATCACCGACGCAAAGGACAAAATCGTCGGCACCCCGCAGCCCTTCAATCCGATGGGAATGATGCAGCAGCCGCCGGAGCAATAATCTGGATCGCGCCGCTGAACTCGCCCGAAGGTAGCGCCTCACGTGGACCTGGCGCTGCATCCGGGCGAGAGGGCGCTATTCCAAATCGGGCGGCGTGACTTTCGCGATCCACGAGTCGTAATCGGACGTGTAGCCCGCCCGCTCTTGCAATTCGCGAATGCGTTTCTCGATGGCCGCAATCTGCGCATCCGAAAGGCCCGGCAAGCCTTCGACGCGTTTCTCGATCGCGCGCGTTTGCCAGGCGACTTTCTTTTCCCCCGCCTCGTACATTTCCGAAAGATCTCCGTCGCCGCCGATTCCCAGATAATTTTCGATCAGGTGATTTGTCACCTTTTGGCTGTGCACCAGCGACACGCGGATGTTGCCCTGGCCCGTGACGACGTTTCCCACGCCGAATACGTGCTGGCGTCCCCTCGTACCGTGGCAACTCCTCGCCCGTAAAGGTCAAGTACTCGCCCTTCATGCTGACGCCTGCGATCTTTTCGGGCACCGATCCGATCGACGAGACCACGAGCGAAGTGGAAATCACCGTTTCCGATCCGGGAATCAGTTCGGCCTTGCGTCCCTCGACTTTCGTCTCGCCCACTCGCAGGCCCACCACATGCCCATTCTCTTCCGACGAATCCCAGCGGCAGCCTGCGCTCCTGAAATCGGAATAGATACCGGTCGCGCGCCAGCTTGAGCATCTTCTGCCGCACCTGCTCGGTTTTCGCGATCTGTTCCGGAGTGGCATTTTCCGGCGGCTGGGCTAGCGGCATATCCTGCTCGCGCCTCCGGTAGATCAAGAGGCATCCCTTGACGCCGAGGTCCTCCGGCTTGATCCCATGCGCCTTGCACGCCGCCGGAATGCCTTTTTCCAGCTCGTGCATGTTCGTTTCGATGCCGCGCGCCTTCATCGCCCGCTCGTAGTTCTCGAGCTGCAGCACCTTCACCACGTCGATCGAGGCCAGGCCGCCGCCGACCACAACGGCTTCGTCGGGAGTCTCATATGTCGGCCCGGCGTAATCCTTCTCGTTCTTGTGGTTGTACCAGTAGATGAACGGATTCTGGTACGCGAGCCCTTTGCCGAGGAATTTTTCGGCTCCCGGGATGCCGATATCGCGGTCGCGCCACGCGCCGTTCGCCAGAATGATTGCCGAGAAACCCCAATTCTTGCAGAGGTCCTCGAACTCGACGTCGCGCCCGAGTTTGGTCGAAGGAACGAAGAAAACATTCGGCTTTCGCAGGCGCGCGTCGATTCGCCCGTATTCCTGTTTTCGCTGCTCGACGTGCCATCGCGGCAATCCATCTTCAATCTTTCCGTACGGCCGCTTGTTTTGATCGATCACGGCGACGCGGATCCCACGGTCCGCCAGTATTTCCGCCGCCACGGAACCGGATATGGCTCCGCCAATGATCGCTACAAAATGCTGCTGGTTCTTCGGCATGGATTCGGTTGAAACTTTCGATTTTGGTTTTGAGACTCAATCATTGTACATCGGAGGCCATTTCTTTCGGCCCGGATTCGCAAGAAAGAACAGTCAGTGGCAATCGCAGGAGGCGCTACGATTGTTGGCGGTGTCTAATGGGGAATGTGCGGAGTTGCGCGATGACTTGGAGAGAACTCGTTCCGGTCGGTCGGCTCGGCCAGCGAATTCGCAAAGCATCTGTTGCGGGGGGGCTTCTCATATGCGCCAGCGCCGTGTCGGCGTTGGTCCGCAATCCGGCCTGGGATGGCTGGTGGGACGCCTACAACTGGCCACAACTGTTCTTGATTGCGCCAGTCGTGTTTTTCTTATGCGCCGTAGTGTGGCAGTCCGGCTGCTTCATCGCCGAGTCGCTTTACCGCAAGGCGAGACGGACGACCGAAAACCCACAACCTGAAGCGCTAGAAGATCCTCCGAGGGTCCTGGAATTTTGGCTCCGGGATTCTTTGCGCGTTTGCGTGCTCTACCTAGCGGCCGGCGTGATCGGAGACATGCCGATGGCCGTGTACTATGTCGCAGCCGTTCGGCGATGGCATTTGCATTGGTCGTGGTCGGACGTTGCTGATTCCTGTTTACTCCTCATGATCGCAGCGTGGTGGATTCTCGAACGAATGGACAGACGAACGCGATCAGGCTCGTCATGACTTGATGCCTTGGTCCGAATGGGCGTAATTTGATATAGTCGCGCGAACTGGGGGATGCGCGAAGATACGCCGCTACTTTCGGCGCAATCATAGGGAGGAAACAGCATGCACGTAGGCTACGGGTCCGGCTTTCAGCATTTGGGTGGGTATTCGGACAGGCGATTCATGCGCGAGGAGCTCGGCAATTGCCTGATGGCCGAAGAGCTTGGGATGGACTCGATCTGGGCGACGGAGCACCACTTCGATAGCTACTCGATCAGCCCGGACGTTCCGCAGTTGATGTCCTATTTGGCCGGGAAGACGAAGCGCGTGAAGCTCGGCTCGATGGTGATCGTTGTGCCGTGGAATGATCCGATGCGCCTCGCCGAGCAGATCACGCTCGTCGATCACTATTCCGATGGGCGCTTCATTCTCGGCGTCGGCCGTGGCCTCGCGCGCCGCGAATTCGAAGGACTCCGCATCGACCAGAACGAAGGCCGGCTCCTCTTCGACGAATACACTTCGCTGGTGCTCGAAGCGCTCGAGACTGGGTTCATGGAAGGCGGCGCCACCGTGAAGCAGCCGCGCCGCGAGATACGCCCGCGGCCGTTCAAGTCGTTCAAGGGCCGCTCGTTTGCCGCTGCGGCTTCCACGGATTCCGTCCCGGTTTGCGCGAAGCTCGGTCTCGGCCTGCTGGTGATCGTGCAGAAGGCGTGGAACCTCGTGAAAGCCGATTTCGAGCTCTACCACAAATGCTGGAACGAATTTCACCCGAATGTCGAGCCGCCAAAGCCATTCTGTTCGGGCTTCTGCTTCGTCGACGAAAGCGCCGACCGCGCCGAAGAGCTCGCGCGCAAGTATCTCTCCGCGAATTACCGCGAAGCTCTCGATCACTACGAAATGCTCGGCAAGCATTTCGACCACACGAAGAGCTACGAGCGCTACGCCGATCTCAGCAAGTACCTGAGAGAAATTGGCGCAGACAAGGCCGTCGAGGATTACATTCAGCTCATGCCCTGGGGCACGCCGCAGCAGGTGCTGGAAAAGCTCGCCAAGACGAAAGAGACGATCGACATGCAGGGCATCATGCCGAATTTCAATTTCGGCGGCATGCCTCACGAAGAGTCAGTGCGTAATGTGAAAACTTTCGTGAAGCACTGCATGCCGGAACTCAAGAGCTGGCCCGCGGCGACACTCGAGGAACCGAAGGAACTCGCACTCACCGCCGCGTAGTTCGGCGGCTTTGGCTTATGTGGGCAATTCGATTCGAGCGCGGATTGCCCCTTCGATTTTCCTGACCGGATCGATTTAACCGCGATGCGGTTTGAAATACGAAACAGCGAGTGGTGGAAGTTTCAGCTTGAGGGAGTACGGCCGGTCGTTCCACGGGACTGGCTCCGCATTGACTCCGCCCGCGTTGCCCAGATCGGTCCCGCCATAGTATTTCGAATCCGTATTCAGAATTTCGCGGTAGTAGCCGGGCCGCGGCACTCCCACGCGATACTCTTCCCGCACCACCGGCGTGAAATTGCACACGACGAGAACGAAATCTTCCGGATCGCGGCCGTGCCGCAAAAACGAAAGCACGCTCGCAGCCGCGTCGTTCGCCTCGATCCACTCGAATCCGGATGATTCGAAATCGACCTGATGCAGCGCTCGCTCGTGCGTGTGCAGCCGGTTCAAGTCACCCATCAGCCGCTGGATGCCCTGGTGTGGCGGGGAAGCCTCCAGTGGCCATTCGACCATCCCGCCCTCCCAGAATTCGTTCCGCGGCCCAAGCTCGCTGCCCATGAAGAGCAGCTTCTTGCCGGGATGCGCGAATTGATACCCGAAGAGGAGCCGCAGGTTCGCGAACTTCTGCCAATCGTCACCGGGCATTTTCTCGAGCAGCGCACGCTTGCCATGCACCACTTCGTCGTGCGACAGCGGAAGAACGAAATTTTCGTGGAACGCGTAGAGCATCGAGAAGGTAAGCTCGCCGTGGTGATGTTGCCGGTAGAGCGGATCGAGCGCCATATATCGCAGCGTGTCGTTCATCCAGCCCATGTTCCATTTCAGATCGAAGCCGAGCCCCCCGACGTACGTCGGGCGCGACACCGCCGGCCAGGAAGTCGATTCTTCCGCAATCGTCAGCGCCCCGGGATGCCGCTGGTGCAGCACTTCATTCAGCCGCCGGATGAACGCGATTGCTTCCAGGTTCTCGCGCCCGCCATGAATGTTGGGAATCCACTCACCGGCCTTGCGCGAATAATCGAGGTAAAGCATCGACGCGACCGCGTCCACGCGCAGCGCGTCGATGTGATATTTGTCGATCCAGAAGAGCGCGTTCGACAGCAGAAAGTTCTGCACCTCGTTGCGCCCGTAATTGAAAACGAGCGTGCCCCAGTCCGGATGCTCGCCCTGCTTTGGGTCGGCATGCTCGTAAAGGTGCGTGCCGTCGAAGAACGCGAGGCCGTGTGCGTCGCGAGGGAAATGCGCCGGCGTCCAATCGAGAATCACGCCGAGGCCTTCCTGATGGCACCGGTCGACGAAGTACATGAAATCGGAGGGCGAGCCGAAGCGGCTCGTCACCGCGTAATATCCGACCGTCTGATAACCCCACGAGGCATCGAAGGGATGCTCCATGATGGGCATCAGTTCGATGTGCGTGTAGCCCATCTGCTTGACGTAGGGCACAAGCTCGGCGGCCAGTTCGCGGTAGGTGAGCCAGCGATAATCTTCTTTTTCCCTGCGCTTCCAGGCTCCCGCGTGGATTTCGTAAATCGACATCGGCGAGTGTTGCCAGTCGCGCGCTTTTCGATCCGCCAGCCACGACGAGTCGTTCCATTCGTAGCGGTTGATGTCGAAGACCACCGACGCCGTATTTGGCCGCACTTCACTCGAAAAACCATATGGGTCCGATTTCAGGCCGAGATGATGCCCCGCGCGGGAAAGAATTTCGAACTTGTAGAGGGCCCCCTCTTCGAGACCGGGCACGAAGATTTCCCAAATTCCGGTGGGTCCCATGCTGCGCATCGGGTTGGCGCGCCCGTCCCATAGGTTGAAGTCGCCGACGACGCTCACGCGTTGCGCGTTCGGCGCCCAGACGGCGAAGTGAACACCCTGCGCGCCGGCCACTTCGCGCAGGTGCGCGCCTAATTTCTCGTATTTTTCGTAGTGCGTGCCTTCGCCGGAAAGATAGAGGTCGTATTCGGTGAGTACCGGGGGAAACGCATACGGATCGTAGGTTTCGAACTTGGCGGTATTCGCGAACCGGAATTGCAGGCGATAAGCGGTGGGCGGGATCGGCTCTCCCTCATGGAGATTCGGCGTATCCGCTGGCAGAATCACCTCAAACATGCCCTCGGGATGAATCTGCGTTGCAGGATAGAGCTTTCGACTGGAGCCCCAAAGAACGGCCGCCTTTTGGGCGCCCGGACGAAAGGCCCGGATGGCTAGCGAGCGTCCGGCGCCCTGCCCAACCCAATGCGGACCCAGAATTTCAAACGGATTCGAATGTTCCGCCTGTACGATGCTCTCGATCTCATCGCGCAGCTGTTCGTCGGGAGTCTTGGCTGCACCCGGCGATTTTTCGGTGCGCTTC
Organism: uncultured Acidobacteriota bacterium; assembly: GCA_963814735.1. Classification (GTDB taxonomy): domain Bacteria; phylum Acidobacteriota; class Terriglobia; order Acidiferrales; family UBA7541; genus Palsa-295. The sequence continues at coordinate 483,311 of CAWFEC010000003.1, forward strand.
ATGTGATGCACGCCTCAACAATCATCTTAACCGCTGGCAGGGATCTCTGCAAAAGCCCGCTCGCCCGATTTCATCTTCGCCCGATCGTGACCTTCGAAAATCCCACCAAGGGTCGGCCCGTAAGCCGCTCGCCGTCACCGCATAGTCATCAAATGGACAACGCGCCCTCCTTAGTACCAACGTACTGTTGGCGCAGGCACCGATGGCCGCTATAAATGATGGGTGGAGTTTCGTACCGCGGAGTGCTCCCCCCTGCTCCCGGCACAAACACTCGCTACAAGAGACTAATGTCGAGAGGACCCTCCAAGCTGCACTCGAAGCGGCCAAAAGCCACGCGCGCCTCGACGCGCCGGGCCGCCCAATCCGCGGCAAGCTGGAAGTCCGCCGCGAATGGCTCGACTTCGCGGAATGCTTCTCTCTCCCGCGACAAGCATTTGGGCCTCCTGTTCTCGCAAAATCCTCACGCGATGTACGTGGCGGACAGCGAGACCCTGCGTTTTCTCGAAGTGAACGCCGCGGCCATTCAGCAATATGGGTATTCCCGCGAAGAATTCCTCCGTATGCGCGTCACGGATATCCGCCCGTCGGAGGACGTGCCTAAATTTCTCGCATCAGTCCGGCAAAACGGAGGGCCGTTAGCATCTCGCGGCCAGTGGCGTCATCGGCGGAAGAACGGCGAGATCTTCGATGTGGAAATCACCAGTCAATCGATGTCTTTCGCCGGAAGGGCCTGCGGCCTCGTAGTTGCCCAGGATGTCACCGAGCGATGTGCGGCCGAACGCCGTGCCGCCGAACACACTGCCTATCTCCACGCGCTCATGCAAAACAATCCCCTCGCCGTCGTCACGGTGGACGCTGAACGCAAGGTTCAGATGTGCAACCCCGCATTCGAAAACCTGTTTGGCTACCCGCTGCCTGAGATTCGCGGCAGGGTGCTTGATTCCGTCACAGCACCGGCCGGGCAGCGCGAAGAGATGGCCGCGTTGATCGATCGCGCCGGGGCGGGGGAAGTGGTTCGCGCGGCGGCCAAACGCCGCCATCGCGACGGCTCCATCGTTGACGTCCAGATTCTCGGCGTGCCTCTCGTAGTCAATGGCAGGCCCGTGGGCAGTTTCGGGATGTACGAAGACGTTACCGAACGTCGCCGAGCGGAAGAGGCCCAACGTGCGGCAGAAGAGAAGTACCGTCGAATCTTCGAAAACGCCGTGGAGGGTTTCTTCGAATCGACGCCGGCCGGACGATTCGTCACCGTAAATCCGGCAATGGCGCGCATTGCCGGCTACTCTTCTCCCGCCGAAATGATCGACGAGGTTCAGGACCTAGCCCGACAACTCTACGTGGACTCTGACGCGCGCAAAGAGGTGAAACAAAGGCTTGAGGAAAACGGCATCCTAGAAGGCTACGAATGCCACATGTTGCGAAAAGACGGCAGTCGCATGTGGATCTCGTTGAACGCGCGGGCTCTGCGCGATCCTAGCGGCGCGATCGTCAGCCACGACGGCACGGCGGTGGACATCACAGAGCGCAAGCGGTCGGAGCTCGAGCGCCAAGCCACGACGGAAATCACCCACGCGATGAGCGTGACGGATAATCTTGATGACCTCCTCCGCCTCATTCACAAAGCGCTTAACAGAGTCGTCTCCGCTGACAATTGCTATGTCGCCCTTGTCGATGAGGCTGCGATGGTCCGATTTCCGTTCTTTGTCGATAAATACGACCCGCAACCCGGGCCGGAAAAAATGGGCCGCGGTTGCACAGCTTACGTTTTCCGCACGGGCCAGCCCATGCTGATTTCTCCTGATCGATGCCGCCAGCTGATCGATGCAAGGGAGGTCGAACTAGAAGGAACGCCTTCGCGCTCCTGGCTCGGCGTCCCGCTGCGAACACCGGGGACGAAGATCGGGGTACTGGTTGTGCAGGATTACGAGCGGGAGAACGCCTACACACAGCGCGACCTCGAATTTCTCGACTCGGTCGGCGGCCAGATCGCTCTCGCGATTGAGCGAAAGCGAGCGGAGGAGGCCAAACGGGAGAACGAGGCGCGCTTGCGCGTCCTCATCGATCAGTTGCCCGCCGTGCTTTGGACCGTCGACAAAAACTTGCGCTTCACTTCGATTCTGGGAGCCGGCCTGGCGCGTCTTGGCCTGCGGCAAAATCAACTGGTCGGGACGTCTCTCTCTGACTATTTCGAGAGTCCCGACCGCACTTTTCCGCCGATTGCGGCAACCTATCGCGCCATCTCCGGCGAGCCGAGAACGTTTCCCCTGGAATGGAAGGACGGTTCCTACGCTTGCCACGTTGAACCTCTTCGCTCCGCTACAGGCGAGGTACAGGGCGCCATCTGCATGGCGCTCGATATCACCGATCGTAAGCAATTGGAGGAGCAGTTCCGCCAGGCGCAGAAAATGGAGGCCGTGGGCCGGCTGGCCGGCGGAATCGCGCACGATTTCAACAACCTGCTCATGGTGATTCAGGGTTACGCCGATCTCCTCGCCGAGCGACTCCCGGCCGGCGATTCATTGCACCGGAATGCCGAACAGATTCAGACTGCCGCGCAGCGCGCATCCGCCCTTACGCGCCAGCTCCTCGCGTTCAGCCGCAAGCAGATCATGGAGCCGAAGGTTCTCAGCGTCCATGCGGTTGTCGGCGAAATGGAGAAAATGTTGCGTCGCTTGATCGGCGAGGATATCGATCTCGTGACGTCAACGACGCCCGATCTGTGGCTCGTAAAAGCCGACCGTGGCCAGATCGAACAGGCGGTCATGAATCTTGCGGTGAATGCGCGCGACGCCATGCCGAACGGCGGGCGCCTCACGATCGAAACCTGCAACGTCGAGCTCGACGCCGCGACCTCCCATCCGACCATTGCGCTGGCGCCCGGCAGGTACGTCGTGCTGTCGGTTACCGACAACGGATGTGGTATGGATGAAAAGACGAAGGCCCACATCTTTGAGCCTTTCTTCACCACCAAGGAAAAAGGGAAGGGCACGGGCCTTGGCTTGGCGACGGTTTATGGCGTCGTCAAACAAAGCGGCGGTTACGTGTGGGTCTACAGCGAGCCGGGTCATGGAACGACGTTTAAGATCTATTTGCCGAGGATCGAGGACGAGACCGCCGCGTCGAATCACGGCGGACTCGCCGATTCCCAGTCCATGCCACGCGGTTCGGGAGTCGTCCTCCTCGTGGAAGACGAAAAGGGCGTTCGGGATCTGACCCGCGAGTATCTCGAAATGAGCGGGTATAAGGTCCTCGTAGCTGAGAACGGCCACACCGCGCTCGAGCTATCAGCCCTGCACGCCGGTTTCATCGACTTGCTCATCACCGATGTCGTGATGCCCGGGATCAACGGGAAAGAGCTGGCAGATCGCGTGAGCACGATTCGCCCGGGGATCAAGGTTCTTTACATGACCGGCTACACGGATCAAGCCATCGTCCACCGCGGCACGCTCGCTGCGGGCGCTGTTCTTCTGCAGAAGCCGTTCACTCTGGCTACACTCGCCTCAAAACTGCGCGACATCTTTTCCGTGCCCGCCAACTGACCGGCCCTCGGCACGGTTTCCACCGAGTTTGTTCCGAGCGTCGTGCGCCCGTCTGGAACAGGTGCGTGCGCGCGAAACACCCGTGCACTCACGCCTCAAGATCAGTAGGTTCTAATGACATCTCCTAACCTATTTGCGCGACACCATTTGCGCGCCGCGTCTCGTTCGCGGCGTGTGGCTGGTGCCTTGGCCATGCGTGTGCTTTCCCAACCATGAAGCCGACTGCAAACGCAGGGGCCCAGGGGGAAACAGACATGGAAGCTGAGAACCAGATCCGAATATCACAGTCCGATGTTACCGAGGAATGCATCGCCGAGCGGCATCTCTGGACGGCAGTCGTCACGCGCGCGCTGGAAGACTGGCGCACGGGAACGCTGCGCGAGCGGCGCGCTGCCCAGAAGTTTCTTTTCGACGAAGCCAACGATTTCGACCGCGTCTGCGCCAGCGCCGGCCTTGATCCGGCGAGTTTGCGCTCCCAACTCTCCAAAATCGGACGCAGGATCAACATGGAAGGGCCGTGGTCGAGCAGCATGGCCGCTTAGTCATTCACTTTGGACTTCCTCTCGCCGCGCATATCCCCGGGGACATGTTGTGGCGGGAGGCCCCTCTCAAAGCAAGAATCCTCGAATCATTGAGCTGGTGTGTCGTAGAATCCTCGCGTCCGCTCCCGACTCACTCGAATGGTTAGTTCCGTCAGCGAAAGCGTCGGCCCGGAAAAACGCCTGCTCCTGTGCTGTGCTCGGACCAAGCTGCCTCCCGGTTTCGCTGAACAGATTCGAAAACTCGCGTCCCTCCCGCTTGATTGGGACTTTCTGTTTGCCGAGGCGACCCGAAACTCGCTTCGGCCGTTTATCGCGCGTCATCTGTCTGCGTGCGCCGCCGAAATCGTTCCACCGCAACAGCTGAAACGCCTGAGCGATGCCGTTCGCGCAAACACGGCGCGCTGCCTGATTCTCACCGCCGAACTCATCCAGGTGATGGACCGCTTCCGGGAGGCGGGAATCTCCGCAGTGCCATATAAGGGCCCCGTCGCCGCCGTGCAGGCGCACGAGGACATCACCCTTCGAGAATTTGAAGACCTCGATATCATCGTGCGGCAGCAAGACATGCCGCGCGTAAACGAGGTCGTCACCAGCCTCGGCTATCGCCCAACGTTTCCCTGGATTCTTTCTCCCAACGCCGGTTCCTCGCTCGTGCCCGGCGAATATCGGTACCTCGACCATTCACGCCGGATGGTGGTTGAGGTTCATACCGAGCGCACTCTGCGCCATTTCCCGATCCCGCCGAACCTCGACGATCTTTCCCGCCAGCTGGTTCCCGTGTTTCTCTGCGGCCACGAAATTCGCACATTTTCGTCCGAAGACGCGCTCGTACTGCTGTGCATTCACGGATCGAAAGATTTCTGGGAAAGGATTTCGTGGATTGCGGACGTCGCGGAGCTGATTCGAGCCTGCCCGAAGCTGGATTGGAACGCGGTCTCGCACCGAGCGGACTGCTGGAAGGCGCGGCGCATCCTTCATCTCGGCCTCGCTCTGGCATCTGAAATGTTGGACGCACGGCTGCCCGATGAAATCGGAGCGCGCGTGAAGCAGGACCGCGCCGCCAGAGCCCTCGCATCGGAAGTGGCGCAGAGCCTCCTCGGGCGCGATCGAAGCGCGTTCGGCTCCGCCGGACGCTTTTCGTTTCGCCGGCGCATGGTCGATGGCGCGCTCGCCGGCTGGCGTTATTCGATTCGCCTTGCCGTGGCGCCGGCGGAGGATGATTGGCAGATGGTTCGACTGCCCAGGCTCCTCGCCCCCCTCTACGTGGCGCTGCGCCCGCTTCGCCTGTTGCGCAAGTATGGGTGGGGCGGACGTGGTTCGAACGGTTCGGCGTGACGCGAGATTCCGGATGGTGCGCCAGATTCGTTTCCACCGAGAAAGAATTCAGGGCCGGACGATCATCACTTCGGTGGACTTGATCAGCGCCGCGGCCTTGTCACCCACCTTCAGCCGCATTTCCCGCACCGCATCGGCTGTGATGATCGACGTGATGTGCTGCCCGCCGATCGACAAGCTCACCTGCGCGATCAAGCCACTCACCTTAATATCGGTCACGCGTCCCACGAGCTGATTCCGGCCGCTGATCCTGCGATAGTTCGGCCGGCGCTCGCTGACTTCGCCTTGCTCAGACGCGCGGTACAGGAATTTGTCGACTTCCTTTTCCGGCACGCGGTGATGGCCGCCGGCTGTCTTCACTGTGCCCAGCTTCCCTTTGTAGATCCACTGCTTGAGCGTCGGGTAGCTGATCCCAAGCACCTGAGCCGCCTCGCGGGGCGTGTACAATTTCATCGCTGTCCTGCCGGAATCGGGAGTGTCGTGCGTCTGGAGCTTGTCATTTTGGGCCTCGTTTGTAAAGACACGCGAAGCCATTTGTCAGCCGGTTTCATCCAATCCGGCGGGAGGAACGAAGATGGAACTCGGCCTCAAGGGTAAAGTGGTTGTCGTGACGGGATCGAGTAAGGGAATCGGCCGCTCGATTGCCGCGGCCTTCGTGCGCGAGGGTTGCAACGTCGTCATCAATGGCCGCCACGCGAAGGAACTGGACGCGACCGCTGCGGAGCTTCGCGCGAGCGCGGCCGCCGGCGGGGCGGTCCACCCGGTCGTTTCCGACGTCGCCGAAGCCCATGGCGCGAAGCGCGTCGTCGACGAGGCGGTGGCGCGGTTCGGTACGCTCCATGTTCTCGTCAACAACGCCGGCGGCGTCGGCCGCTTCGCTACATTCGAGGAACTCAGCGACGAGGAATGGCTCGGCGCCTTCAACTTCAACGTTCTCTCGGCGGTTCGCGCCACGCGCGCCGCGTTGCCATACATGCAAAAGCAGAAGTGGGGGCGCGTCATCAACATTTCGTCCGAATCGGGAGTGCAGCCCGATCCGGTGATGCCGCACTACAACGCCTCGAAGTCCGCCATGAACAGCCTGACGAAAAGCCTCTCGAAGGCGTACGGCAAGGACAACATCCTCGTGAACACCGTTTCGCCGGCGTTCATTCGCACACCTCTTGTGGAAGGAATGCTCGAGGAACAGGCTCGCGCCCGCGGCATTACCGTGGACGGAGCGGAGAAGGCCCTGCTGCGCGAGTTTCGCCCCAACATCCTTCTCGGCCGCGCGGGAAAGTCCGACGAGACAGCTGGGATCGTGGTCTTTCTTGCTTCCGACCAGGCAACGTTTATCACCGGCTCGAATTTTCGCGTGGACGGCGGATCGGTGGCGAGTATCTGATTCTGGTGGGTGTTTTCTAATGTAACGAGAGTGTCATATTCGTCGGCCTGGGGCGGACGTCGAAAAATTCGCCCCGAACCGACGCGTGGAGTAGAATCCCAACTGGTCGATGAGAACCGCATGAAACGTCCCGGCACTCTGCGCCAGGGACGCCAAGAAGGGGGAGAAAATGTCCGCCAATCCGACTGCCGGTACCCGGGAATCCACGCAAACGATCAACCCTCTGAAGGCGTTAGCCGATTTTGGCCAGTCCGTATGGCTGGACTACATTCGCCGCAACCTGCTGACGACGGGCGAACTCGCTCGCCTGATCCACGAAGATGGCCTTCGCGGCATGACCTCGAATCCCGCGATCTTCGAGAAAGCGATCGCCGGGAGCACCGACTATTCGAAGACGCTCGAAGAACTCGCGAAGCGCAAAGACCTCGACGCCAAGGGAATCTACGAGCATCTCGCCATTCGCGATATTCAGGACGCCGCCGACGCGTTGCGGGGCGTCTACGATAATACGAAGCGCCGCGATGGCTACGTCAGCCTCGAGGTTTCTCCCTACCTCGCCTTCAAAACGCAGGAAACGATCGACGAGGCCGTCCGCCTGTGGAAGACGGTCGATCGCCCCAACCTCATGGTCAAAGTGCCCGGCACGCGCGAAGGCATCCCCGCGATTCGCGAACTGATCAGCCGCGGTATCAACATCAACGTCACGCTGCTTTTCGCGCAGGATGTCTACGAGCAGGTCGCCGAGGCTTTTATCGCCGGGCTAGAGACTCTCGTGGAGAAAGGTGGCAATCCCAGCGGCGTGGCCAGCGTGGCCAGCTTCTTCGTCAGCCGCATCGACTCGCTCGTCGATAGCATGCTCGACGCGAAAATCAAGGAAGGGAAGAATCCTTCCGATCAGCCTCTGTACCGCAGCCTGCAGGGCAAAATCGCGATCGCCAACGCGAAGCTCGCCTATCGATCGTACAAAAACATTTTCAGCGGTACGCGCTGGCAAGGGCTCGCGGCACGCGGCGCGCAAACGCAGCGCCTGCTGTGGGCCAGCACCAGCACGAAAAATCCGGCCTACCGCGACGTCATGTATGTCGAGGAACTGATCGGGCCCGATACGGTCGATACGATCCCGCCCGCCACGTTCGACGCGTTTCGCGACCACGGCCATCCGCGCGCCAGCCTCGAAGAGGCCGTCGACGTTGCGCAGAAGACCATGGACGATCTCGCGCGCACGGGAATTTCGATCAAGGCTGTCACCGACCAGCTCACCGCCGAGGCCGTCAAACTTTTCGCCGATGCGTTCGACAAGTTGCTCGCCGTGATCGATAATCGCGCCGCGAAAGCCGCGCCCAGTTCGTCGGCGAATCTCACCTATCGCCTGCCGGATAGCCTCGCGCAAGCCGTCAACGCGACTCTCGCCGATTGGAAAGCCAATAACAAAGTGAAGCGCCTGTGGGCGCGCGATGCGTCCCTTTGGTCGAATACCGACGAAGGCAAATGGCTCGGCTGGCTCGGGATTACGGAAGAGCAGCTCGCCTCTCGCGCGGAGTTTCAGGAAATTGCAGGCGAAGTCCGCGACGCCGGTTTCAAGCACGCAGTGCTGCTCGGCATGGGCGGTTCGAGCCTCTGCGTCGAAGTCCTCAAGCTCACATTCGGCAATATCCCCGGATTTCCCGAATTTCACGTGCTCGATTCCACGGACCCCGCGCAGGTTAAGGCCGTCGAATCCTCAATCGATATCGCGAAGACGATTTTCATCGTGTCGAGCAAGTCCGGCGGCACGCTCGAGCCCAACATCTTCAAGCAGTATTTCTATGATCGCGTGACCAGAGCCGTTGGCGCTGACAAGGCCGGCAAGCATTTCATCGCGATCACCGATCCCGGTTCGCACATGCAGAAAGTCGCCGAGGGTGATAGCTTCCGTCACATTTTCTTCGGTCTTCCGAGCATCGGCGGCCGCTATTCGGCTCTATCGGATTTCGGGATGATTCCCGGCGCCATTCAGGGAATCGACATCCATAAATTCCTCGAGCTCGCCGACGAGATGGCTCATGCCTGTGCCTCGGTCGTCCCGGCCGACGAAAATCCTGGCGTCATCCTCGGTGCGATCCTTGGCACGGCGCAAAAGAACGGCCGCGACAAGCTCACCATCGTCACTTCGCCCGGCATCGGCGATCTGGGTGCATGGCTCGAGCAGTTGATCGCCGAGTCTACGGGGAAAGAAGGGAAGGGCATCATCCCCGTCGATCGCGAGCAGCTCGCCTCGCCGGATGTCTATGGCAACGATCGCGTGTTCGCCTATCTGCGCCTCGCCGGCGCACCCGATGCGAAACAGGACGCTGCCATCGACGCTCTCGAAAAGGCCGGTCAGCCGGTCGTTCGCATCAGCGTGCCCGATATCTACGACGTGGCCCAGGAATTTTTCCGCTGGGAAATCGCCACGGCCGTCGCGGGCTCGATCATCGGCATCAACGCGTTCAACCAGCCCGACGTCGAGGCCAGCAAGATCGAAACCAAGAAGCTCACCTCACAATACGAGGAAAAGGGCTCGCTGCCGCCCGAATCCCCGGTCCTGCAGGAAGCGGGCGTCAAGCTCTTCACCGATGCGAAGAACGCGGCCGCGTTGAAACAAGCCGTAGGCGGCGATGCGACGCTCGTCGGTTACCTGCGGGCGCATCTCAATCGTCTCCACGCCGGCGATTACTTCGCCGTTCTCGGCTACATGCAGATGAACGACGCGCACGAATCCCAGCTCCAGTCGATTCGCCACGCGGTCCGCGCCAAGAAACGCGTGGCCACCTGCCTCGGCTTCGGCCCGCGCTTCCTCCATTCCACCGGCCAGGCATACAAGGGCGGCCCGAATTCCGGCGTCTTCCTGCAGATCACCTGCGACGACGCGGCCGATCTGCCCGTGCCGGGGCAGAAGTACACGTTCGGCATCGTGAAAGCCGCGCAAGCTCGCGGCGATTTCCAGGTTCTCGCGGATCGCAACCGCCGCGCCCTTCGCGTCCACCTCGGCGCCGACGTCGCCGCCGGCCTTGCGAAGCTTCAGCAGGCGATCCAGCAGGCGCTGTCCTAAGAGCATCGCGTCGTTTCTGGTTTACGCGAGTGACCGCGACGGCCGCCTCAACACTTTGGGTGTTGCGCTCGGTCGGTTGTCTGTTTAGTTCTTTGAAACGCTCGCAGAATCCACAGGATTGTCCGGTTGCAGTCGCGGCCCTGTCCGCTAAGATGGATGTGATGAACATGTCGATGCAATTTCCGGTGATTGGCGATTCGGCTCAGCCGAATTCGCTTAGGAATTCGCCCTGGGGAGGTGCCTCTAATGGACGTGACTGACTCTGGAGTTGCAATCGGGGCGCCCGGTAGTCCGGCTGGTCCATGCGCGATCGCTCTTTTTGGCGCGGGCGGCGATCTCACCAAACGCAAACTGATCCCTTCGATCTACAACCTTGCGCGCGGCAAACTGCTTCCCGATCAGTTCGCGATCGTTGGCGTCTCGATCGAGCCGTTTTCGACCGAAGAATTCCGCAAGCGCATGACGGAAGACATCAAGCAGTTCGCGGAAGAAGGCGTCGATCCGGCCTCGTGGGACTGGTTCGTCAAGCGCCTCTACTACATTTCCGGCGATTTCCAGGATCCGCAGCTCTATGCCAAATTGTGCGACGCGCTCAAGTTGGCGGACAAGGAACAGGGAACCCAGGGCAACGTCCTCTTCTATCTCGCCACCAGCCCGGTTTTCTTCCCTGTGGTTGTCGAGCAGCTTGGCGCGGCCAGCCTCACCAAGCAGGAAAGCAACAAGTGGCGGCGCGTCGTAATCGAGAAGCCCTTTGGTCACGATTTGCCTTCGGCGGTCGCTCTGAATCGCGCGGTCGGTCAGGTGGTCGACGAAAAGCAGGTCTACCGAATCGATCATTATCTGGGCAAGGAAACGGTTCAGAATATTCTCGCGTTTCGCTTTGCCAACGGAATCTTCGAGCCGATCTGGAATCGCCGCTACGTCGATCACGTGCAGGTTACCGTCGCCGAGGAACTCGGAGTCGAACTGCGTGGCGGCTATTACGAGACAGCCGGCGCCTTGCGGGACATGGTTCCAAACCATATTTTCCAATTGATCACGCTGAGCGCTATGGAGCCCCCCACCGATTTCGATGCCGATGCGGTGCACGACGAGCAGACGAAAGTGTTGCGCGCGATTCAGCCGCTGAGCCCCGAAAGGGTCCTCGATCAGGCCGTGCGCGGCCAATATGGCGAGGGAATCATCGATGGCAAGCGCGTTCCAGCCTATCGCCACGAGCCCCAGGTCGCGCCCGATTCGCAGACGCCGACGTTCGTCGCCATGGCCCTGCACATCGACAACTGGCGCTGGGCTGGCGTGCCGTTCTATCTTCGCACCGGCAAACGCCTCGGGGGGCGCTCGACGCAGATCGTGATTCGGTTCCGCCGTCCGCCATTCGTTCTCTTCCGCAAGACGTCGGTCGACCGGATCACGCCCAACGAGCTCGTGATCAATATCCAGCCGAACGAAGGCATTTCGCTGAGCTTCGAGGCGAAAGTGCCCGGGCCCGTGGTTCGTCTCGGCGCTGTGAACATGGATTTTCAGTATTCGGATTATTTCGGCACGCGCCCATCGACCGGATACGAGACGCTTCTTTACGACTGCATGATGGGCGACCCCACGCTTTTCCAGCGCGCCGACATGGTCGAAGCCGGATGGGGCGTGGTTCAGCCGATCCTGGATGTGTGGAAGGCGCTTCCGCCGCGCGATTTTCCGAACTACCCCGCCGGAACTTGGGGACCGCCGCAAGCGGAAGAGCTTCTCCACCGCGATGGACGCGAATGGCGCGACCCGACTCACACGAACGGCCGCCACTTCGCCGGCCCGACCGAGCATCCGGAGCAGGCTGCAGCCTCGAAGTAAGCGACACGCAAAAGACGGAAAGGCCCGCCAGACCCCGGCTTAAACGGTCGAAAAAAGCCACGAAGTGAGCCTTGCAACGTCGTAAATGGTCGCATCTGGCGCGCTCCGGAAGGGTGCGGACAGCCCGGGAAGCGCCAGTGACGTGCCACTAAACCCGCAGGTACTCCCCAGTCAAAATTGATCGGTTGCATCAAAATTGTGGATTGTACCTTGCCGCACATATAGCAGTAACTTAGTCTTTACCATGTCAGGTAGTTGGCGGAACAGGGTCGACCACGATGCGTGTGGAGTTGGCTTTATTGCCCAACTCGGTGGCGCGTCCTCGCGCGAAGTTGTGGACCGCGCGCTCACGGCTCTCGCCCGCCTTTCGCACCGTGGCGGATTGGACGCGGACGGCCTAAGTGGTGATGGCGCTGGACTTCTGACACCCATCCCCCGAGATTTCTTCCGGAAATGCGCGAGCGAATCCGGCATCGATCTGCCTGAATCTTTCGCTTTGGGCATGACCTTTCTGCCACCCGGCGAAGAGCCTGCAGCGGTCGCCGCAATCGAATCGATCGCCCAAACCAGCGGGCTGCGCTGTCTCGGTTGGCGGGAAGTTCCCACGGATCCATCCCTCCTAGGACCCCGCGCCAAAGCCACGGTACCGACAATCCGCCAATGCTTCTTCGCCCTCCAGGATGCCAGGGCTGATTTCGAGCGGGTGCTCTATTTTTTCCGGAAGCGGGTGGAGGCGGAAGGCCCGGCCGGAATTTACTTCTGTTCGCTGTCGTCGCGCGCCGTGGTCTACAAAGGGCTGATGGCGCCGGTGCAGTTCCGCGAATTTTTCGCGGACCTCGCGAGCCCCGATTTCACGGCGCCGTTCGCGCTGTTCCATCAGCGCTATTCGACGAACACACAGCCGACGTGGCGGATGGCGCAGCCATTCCGCTTCATCGCGCACAACGGCGAGATCAACACCATCGGCGCGAATCGCCGCTGGGTGCGCGCGCGTGAGAAAGCCCTGCGCCAGGAATTGAGCGCGCCGGAATCATTCCGCGTGCTCGAAGAGCGTGTGAGCGACTCGGCCAGCTTCGACAACGGCTACGAAGTCTTGCTGCATCGCGGATACGGCCCCGCGGCAGCGGTTTTGCGGATGGTTCCTCCGGCTTGGGAATCCGACCGCACCATGACTCCCGATCTGCGCCGTTATTTCGAGGCGCAGGTGCAGCAGCAGGAGCCTTGGGACGGCCCCGCGGCGCTTGTCTTCAGCGATGGGCAGGTTGTGGGAGCGAAGCTCGACCGCAACGGACTGCGCCCGCTGCGCTACACCGTGACCTCCGAGGGATTGATCGTCTGCGGATCGGAAACGGGCCTCACGGATCTGCAAGGCAAGCATGTTTCCGAGCGCCAGCGTCTCGGTCCCGGCGAGATTTTGCTGGTCGATCCCGCGATCGGCGGAGTGTTTCGCGGAAACGATCTTTCTGGATTGCTGACGTACGCGCGCAACGGTGGTCCCTACGTGCCGCCGCGGCGGATTACCGCGCTTGAGGGAGTGGTTCAGACTCCAGCGGCGGAGGCCAAGAAATTGGCATCCGCGCTCGGTTGGACCGACGATCAATTCAAGCTGCTCTTCCAGTCCCTGGGTACGGACGGCAAGGAAGCGACGTGGAGCATGGGCGACGACGCGCCTCCCGCGTTTGCTTCATCGATGCACCGCCCGATCTGGGACTACTGCAAGCAGCGCTTCGCGCAGGTGACGAATCCCGCGATCGATCCGCTGCGCGAGTCCCACGTGATGTCGCTCGACGTCTATCTCGGTCACAACCTTGTGGCGGGCTCGCCGATTCTCGATGCAGGACAGGCGGCGCAGGTCGAATCGTTGCTCCAGCCCGCCTGCCGGATCGATATCACATTCGAGGCCGCGGGCGGAGTGAGCGGCGCGGTCGCCGCGCTCGATCGCATCAGAAAAGAAGCGGCCGCGGCGGCGAAGTCGAAACCTGCGGTCATCGTCCTCAGCGATCGAACAACGGATTCGAAGCGCGCGTCTTTACCAGCGATGCTGGCGACGGCTGCGGTTTGGAAGGAAATGGTGCGCGGAGGCGCCTACGATACTCCGCTGCTCGTCGAAACCGGCCAGGTGATCGAGACGCACCATATCGCCATGCTGGTCGCGGTCGGCGCAAGCGTGGTTTGTCCGTACGTCGCGCTCGAACTCTCCGAGGCTTTGAAGCCGGGCGGCGCAGCGAAATATCGCGTCGCCGTGGAAGCCGGGCTGCGCAAAGTGCTCGCGCGCATGGGCATCTCGACGATCGCGAGCTATCGCAACAGCCATCTCTTCGAGGCTGTCGGTCTGGACGACGCGGTCGTGGACGCTTTCTTCGAGGACGCCGCCACCGCGTTGGGCGGCAAGACACTCGAAAGCCTTCTCGAGGACGCTCTCTGGCGCCACGCACGCGCTTACGGCAGCGAAACGCCGACGCTGCACGACGAAGGACTGTACCGCTTCCGCCAGACGGGCGAGCGCCATGCGAGTTCTCCCGAGCTCGTGCGCCGCATGCACAAATACGTGAAGGCGCCGACGCCGGAAGGCTATCGCGCGTACGCCGAACTCGCGGAGACGCGCGAACCCGTTGCCGTTCGCGATCTGCTCGAATTCGTGCCCGGCAAGCCGATCCCGCTCGAAGAAGTCGAATCCGAGGCTTCGATTCTCGCGCGCTTCAGTACACAGGCGATGTCGCTCGGCGCTCTGGGGCCTGAGGCGCATCGCACCCTGGCGATCGGCATGAACCGCCTCGGCGCCCGCAGCAACACAGGCGAGGGCGGCGAAGATCCCGATATCTACCGCTTCGAGCCGGAAGCGAACAACAAAATCAAGCAGGTTGCATCCGCAAGGTTCGGCGTCACGGCCGAGTATCTCTCTCGCGCCGACGAGCTCGAAATCAAGATGTCGCAGGGATCGAAGCCCGGCGAAGGCGGCCAGCTGCCAGCGGCGAAGGTGAATTCCTACATCGCGCGGCTGCGGCATGCCGTGCCGGGAATGTCGCTGATTTCTCCCCCGCCGCACCACGACATCTACAGCATCGAAGACCTCGCGCAACTGATCTGGGATTTGCGATCGATCAATCCGACCGCGCGTATCGGCGTGAAGCTCGTTTCGGGCGATGGCGTGGGCATCATCGCGGCCGGCGTGGCCAAGGCCGGCGCGGACGTCATCACGATCGCCGGATTCGACGGCGGCACGGGCGCTTCGCCGCTTACTTCGATCAAGAACACGGGCCTGCCGGGAGAAGTCGGGCTGCGCGACGCGCACAACGCTTTGGTGCTGACGGGTTTCCGCAATCGCGTCCGCCTGCGCTCGGATGGCGGATTCAAGTTCGGGCGCGACGTGATCATCGCCGCGATGCTCGGCGCGGATGAATTCGGTTTCGGTACGGCCTCGTTGCTCGCGATCGGCTGCGTGATGGCGCGGCAATGCCATCTGAACACCTGCCCCGCGGGAATCGCCACGCAGGATGAAACGATGCGCGCGCGTTTTGCTGGGAATCCCGAAATGGTGGTCGCCTACTTCCGCGGCGTGGCCGGCGAGGTTCGCGAACGGCTGGCGGCGCTCGGCGCGCGTTCTCTCGATGAAATTTCCGGAGCGGTAAACCGACTGAAGCCGCGCAGCGCTGCGGCGGAGCGTTCGCTCGGCGCGCTGCTCGAAACGGTGCCTGCGCCGACGGGAAAATTCCCCGAAGCGTCGCGCGAACTCAACGGCCTTCAGGCGAAACTGCTCCGAGCGGTAGAACAGGCGAAATCGCCGTCGAAGCCGATCCGTTTCCCCATCGCGAATTCCGACCGAACCATCGGCGCGTATCTGAGCGGCCAGATCCTGCGCCGCTCCGGATACGCGGGTCTCCGCGACGCGACGATCGACTGCGAGTTTCGCGGGTCAGCAGGGCAAAGCTTCGGCGCGTTTGCCATTTCGGGACTGCGTCTGCGGCTCCTGGGCGAAGCCAACGATTACGTGGGCAAGGGCCTGAGCGGCGGGACCATCGCCATCACCGCCGGCGTGGAAGCATCGCGCCGCGGAGACGTTCTCGCGGGCAACACTTGCCTGTATGGCGCGACGAGCGGTCAACTGTACATCGCCGGGCGCGCCGGCGAGCGGTTTGCAGTACGCAATAGCGGCGCGCTGGCGGTTATCGAAGGCGTCGGCCACCACGGTTGCGAATACATGACGTCGGGCATCGCAGTGATTCTCGGGCCCGCCGGCGTGAACATGGGTTCCGGCATGACGGGCGGCCTGATCTACATGCTGCGCAAATCGGTGGTGGAAGGGAACTACAACCGCGAATTCGTCCGCTGCACCGCGATCGAAGATCACGTGAAAGATCAGATCGACGAGCAGGAGGAGGCGTGGCTGCGCCGTGTTCTCGCCGAGCATTTCCGGCTTACGAGCAGCCCGCGCGCCAAGCGCCTGCTGAAGTCCGACCAGTTGCCGCTGGTGCGGATCGAGCCCGTGCACCTGCCATGTCCGATCTCGCAGACCTGGGAACCGATCATCGCTCGCCTCGAGCGCCAGGAAGTCAACCCGCTCGAAATTGCCGATCCGCTCCATGCCGAAGACGCGCAGCAGCCCGTCGAGCCCTGCTGATCTTCTGTTCGATCCCTCATTACCGTTAGTCATCACCAGAGTGACGCTCTCCATCGAGCCTCGCTCCCTCGAATAGTCGGAACCGTGTCTGCGTGGCCGCCAAGCGAAACTAGCCATCGGAAAAAGTAAGGCGGTGTACAATGCCGCGTGTGGCTGAAGTCGGCGAGGAAAGCGCTGGTTAAGACTGTGGCGAAAAAAACGAAAAAGAAGAGAACGCGCGTAAGAAAAGCTGGCAAGAAGAAAGTCACGCTACGCAGAAAGGCCGCGCGCGCGAAAAAGGCGGCCCGCCTAAGGACGCTAATACGCAGGAAGAAAACCGCCCGGCGTCCGATCGCCAAGCATGAGATTTCGTCGGGCAGCGAACGATCGTCCCTCGGCGCTGGCCTTTTTGAAACGAATGAGCGGCTGACAAAGAGGGGGCTTGGCACGGGCGCGGCTGGGCAGTCGGGCGATTTGCAGGGGCTGTCGCGCACCATTGACGTGGATTCGGAAAGCGTCGAGGAGCTGATCGAAGAGGGCCAGGCTTTTGAGGCCGATGCGATCAGCGGCGTCGAAAACGCACCTGACGCCGACCAGGGCGAGGTTCGCGTTCATGAACGCCCCGAAGATGAATTGCCGCTCGAAGACCCGGAAGACCGGTAATCTGAAGTGCCGTTATGTGCTTAGCTCGTGACGGATTGGGATTGGGGATGTCCGAAGCTCATGCGAAAGCGCTTTCGCAGTTGAATGCGCAGCTTGAACAGTGGCGCAACGCGCTCGCGATCCATTCTTCCGGGAAGCGGCAAACGGATATCGAGGTCCTTCGGGCATATCTCACCTCAAAACATAGCCACACCCGTGGACGCGGAAATTTTGAACCCCTTCCAAGATAGCGTCGATGAGGGCTTATGCCTTTGTATCGGGTGTGACGCCTTCTTTTTGCTATAATCCCAGCCACTCAAGTTGAACTAGTACTAGGCGGAGCCGTTGGCGGTGAGAACCACCCAAAACTATGGACTTTGACCACCTTATAACCTTTCTGGAGATCGCAAAGCAGGGCAGCTTTTCGCGAGCGGGGCAGAAGCTGTACCGGTCACAGCCTGCCGTGAGCGCGCAGATACGCCAGCTCGAACAGGAGTACGGGCAGAAGCTGTTCGACCGCGTTGGCAAATCGGTGCGGCTGACGGTTGCCGGCGAGACGCTGCTCGAATACGCCGGGCGCCTGCTGACGCTGCGCAACGAATCGCTGCGCGCGGTGGCGGACCAGTCGAGCGCGCCGCGCGGCACGCTCGCGATTGGCGCGAATGAAGCAACATGCCTCTACGTCCTGCCGCACATTTTCGCCGAATACAGCCGCAAGTTCCCCGCCGTGCAGATCAGCATCTACCGTAACTTCAGCCACAAGGTGCTCGAGAAAATCGAGGATGGCACGGTCGACGTCGGAATCGTGACGCTGCCGGTGAAATCGCCGAGCCTCAAGGTGCATCCGATTTTCCGCGACCGGCTGATGCTGATGGTGAGCCCGGAGAATCCGCTCGCGTCGTACAAGAGCGTCCGCACGGCCGACATCGCCGACCAGCCGCTGATTTTTCCGAAGATGGGATTCATGCGCCAGGTGCTCGACAAGCAGTTTCGCCCGTTCCGCTCGCGACTGCGCGTAACGATGGAGCTGCCCAGCGTCGGGATGATCAAGCAGTTCGTCGCCGCCGGGCTGGGCGTCTCGCTGATCAGCGAAAGCTTCGCCGTTGACGAGGCCCGCTCCGGACATGTGAAGCTGATACCGATCTCGGACATGGAAGTGTGGCGCGAGCTGGGAATCGTCTACCGGCGCGACCGCACGCTGCCTCGCTCGGCGTCCGCATTCGTCACGCTGGCGCGCCAGGGCGTGGGCGGAGCTGGCGGCGCTGCATCGGGCGATCACAACGAAGCCGCCAAAGTTGCGCGCCGCTAGCGCGTAGACGTCGCGGGCTAGCACCCCCGGGGGATTGCAGATGGAAAACCACGAGGCAAAGCGCGCGTTTCGCATCGGCATCGCCGGCCCGGTCGGCTCCGGCAAGACGGCGCTCGTGCATCGCTTCACGCAGCATCTTTTTCCGCGTTACAACCTCGCCGTAGTCACAAACGACATCTATACGAAGGAAGACGCGGAATTTCTGATGCGCCAGGGCACTCTGCCTGCGGACCGGATTCGCGGCGTCGAAACGGGCGCGTGCCCGCATTCGGCGATTCGCGAGGATGCGTCGATGAATCTGCAGGCCATCGCCGATCTGGAAGACACGCTGCCGGGGCTCGAACTGCTGTTCGTCGAGAGCGGTGGCGACAATCTGGGCGCTGCGTTCAGCCCGGAACTGGTCGACGTGTGGATTTACGTGATCGACGTGGCCGAGGGCGACAAGATTCCGCGCAAGGGCGGGCCCGGCATCATGCGCTCGGACCTGCTGGTGATCAACAAGATCGATCTGGCGCCGTATGTGGGTGCCTCGCTCGAAGTGATGGACCGCGATTCGAAGAAAATGCGCGGCGAGCAGCCGTTCCTCTTCACGAATCTGCGGGATGAGGTTGGGCTCGACCGCGTGCTCGCGTGGGTTGAAGAGAAAATCGCACAGCCGCGCCGCGCTTTGATCGACGCGCACGCGCCGTACGTCGGGCATCCGCATTCGCACGGCGACGAGCAGGACCATGACCACGGCCATTCGCATGGCCATACCCACAGCCACGAGCACGGCCATGAACATGGCCGCTCGCACGAGCATCACTCCGAAGCGGACTGACGATGCCCGCCGACTCGGACCCGCCTCGCGCTCTGGAATTTGCCTCGTGCGCTTCGCCGGAAGAACTCGCCCATCTTCGCCTCCTGCATCTTTCTGACACTGCGCTGCCGATCGGCTCGCTCGCGCATTCGTTTGGCCTCGAATCGCTTGTGGCGGCCGAGATTCTCGACGTGAACGGACTGTTCGGTTTTCTTCGCGGATATCTCGAAGAAGCGGGTGTGATGGAAGCCGTCTTCTGCCGCGCGGCGTTTCGGCTCGCCGTCGATCCGTCGCGCGGGTTCGCCGCCGAGCGGTGGCTCGAGTTGAACACTCGCTTGAGTGCGCTCAAGCCAGCGCGCGAGAGCCGCGGCGGCAGCGCCGCGCTGGGGCGAAATTTCCTGACGACGGTTTTGGCGCTCGGCGAGCGGCCGATCCTGCGCGAGGCGCTCGATGCCGCGCGAAAGCCGCCGGCAACACCGATCCATCATTCGCCGGCGTTTGGCCTGGCGGGCGGTGCACTCGGATTCGACGAAAACCGCGCCGTGGTCGCGTACCTGCATCAATCGGCGGCAAATCTCGTTTCGGCCTGCCAGCGGTTGCTGCCGCTGGGCCAGACCGACGCGGCGCGCATCCTATGGAACCTGAAGCCGGTGATGATCGAGACCGCCGCACGCAGCGCCACGAGCGATCCGGAAGCCGTTTCGTGCTTCATGCCGCTGCTCGATTGGGGCGCGATGGAGCATCCCGCGCTTTCGACGCGCCTTTTCGTGAGCTGATCGTCCGATGAGTTCGCCCGCCGCCGCGAAGAACGCCCAAACTCAAATCTTCTCCGCGCCGCCGCGCGTCGAGGCATCCCTCGCGCTCGATTTTGCGCGCGACGCGACGACGGGCCGCACCGTCCTCTCGGCGAGCATCCAGGAGCCGCCCTTCCGGGTAGTTCGAGCATTTGCGCTCGACGATGGCTCGGCGCTCGCGCATCTCCATAATGTCTCTGGAGGGCTGCTCGGCGGTGACCGACTGTCCCTTGCCGTGAACGTTGGCGCGGGAGCGAATGTTCAGCTGACCACCACTGGCGGCACTCGCATCTATCGCCCGCGCAAGAGCGCTCCGCCCACCATGCAGACGAACGAGATTCGCGTCGGCGAAAATGCGCTGCTCGAATACGTCCCCGACGCAATTATCCCCTTTGCCGGAGCGCGGTTCGCGCAGCGGACGCGGATCGACTTGGCGGCAGGCGCGGGCCTTTTCTGGTGGGAGGTGATCGCGCCGGGCAGGGAAGCGAGCGGCGAGGTTTTTGCCTACGAAAGCATCGAAATGCGGACCGACGTCACGGCAAACGGGCGGCTGATCGCGGCCGAAAACATTCGGCTCGATCCGCGCGGCTCGGCGCTGCGGTCGATTGCGCGGCTTGGCGAATATCGCTATTGGGCGACCTTCTACATCTGCCGCGTGGGGCTTGAAGCCACCGCGTGGCTGGCTGCCGAGGAGCACCTGCGAGAAGCGGCGCGCGAACTCACCCCGCCGGGCGAAGCGCTCTGGGGCGTCAGCACGCTGCTGGCCGACGGGCTGATCGTGCGAGGGCTCGCGGTTCGTGGCCGCGACGCGCTCGCAGGGCTGCACGCGCTCTGGAACGCCGCGAAGCTTCGCCTGTACGGCCGGGCCGCCGTGCCGCCACGCAAGGTGCATTAAAGTCTTCGATCTGTTCCCTCGAGTAATTTTGATGGACGCGGATCGAGTAGGGTTCGTTTATATTTGTTATCCACTCGGAGGACGCTTTGCACCTCACGCCGCGCGAACAAGAAAAGCTGATGATCGTGGTGGCCGCCGATCTCGCGCGACGGCGGCAGGCGCGCGGCCTCAAGCTCAACTATGTGGAAGCGGTTGCGGTCATCACAGCCGAAGTGATGGAGGCGGCGCGCGATGGCAAAACCGTCGCCGAGATCATGTCGTTCGGCGCAAAGATTCTCACGCGCGATCAGGTGATGGAAGGCGTCCCCGAAATGATCCACGAAGTGCAAGTCGAGGCGACTTTTCCCGACGGCACCAAGCTCGTCACGATCCACGATCCGATCACGGGAGCCGCGTGATGAACCCAGGCGAATACCTCCTCGATGAGGCAGCGGGCGCGATCGAAGCAAACGTGGGCCGGCGCACCGCACGCGTCGTCGTGAAGAATACCGGCGACCGGCCGATCCAGGTCGGCAGCCACTATCACTTTTTCGAGACCAATTGTGCGCTTGCCTTCGATCGCGCTGCGGCGTACGGCATGCGACTGAACATCGCAGCGGGAACCGCCGTCCGCTTTGAGCCCGGCGAAGAGAAAGAGATCGAGCTGACCGTCTTTGGCGGCAGCCGCAAAATTCACGGTCTCAACGGGCTGGTCGAAGGGCCGCTCGAAGCCCCCGGCGCAAAGGAACGCGCAGTCGAGAAGGCGCGAAAAGCGGGCTTCGGATTTACAGGCGGGGAGAAGAAATCGTGAGCCTGAAAATCCCGCGCCGCACCTACGCCGATCTCTTTGGCCCCACGAAAGGCGACCGCATTCGCCTCGCCGATACCGACCTCATCATCGAAATCGAAAAAGATTTCACGCACTACGGCGACGAAATCACGTTCGGCGGCGGCAAGGTGATTCGCGACGGCATGGGGCAGAGCAGCGGCGCGAAGCGCGAGGGCCCGCACGGCGCGCTCGATCTTGTGATCACCAACGCGGTGATTCTGGATCACTGGGGCATCGTCAAGGGCGATATCGGCGTGAAAGACGGCCGCATTGTGAAGGTCGGCAAAGCCGGAAATCCGGACACGATGGATGGCGTCGATCCCGATCTCATCGTGGGGGCGGCCACCGAAGTGATCGCGGGCGAAAACCTGATCGTCACGGCGGGCGGCATCGACAGCCACATCCATTTCATCTCGCCGCAGCAAATCTACGAAGCGATTTCGAACGGCATTACCACGATGATTGGCGGCGGCACTGGCCCGGCGACCGGCACGGCGGCCACAACCTGCACGCCCGGCGCGTGGAATCTCGCGCGGATGCTGCAATCGGCCGATGCCTGGCCGATGAATTTCGGCTTCCTCGGCAAAGGCAACGCCGCCGCGCTGCCGCCGCTCAACGAACAGATCGAAGCGGGCGCATGCGGCCTGAAGTTGCACGAGGATTGGGGCACCACTCCCGCGGCAATCGACGCGTGCCTGAAATCCGCCGATGAATTCGACGTGCAGGTCGCGATCCACACAGACACGATTAACGAAGCAGGATTTCTCGAAGCCACGGTCGACGCGATCGCCGGCCGCACGATTCACACCTATCACACGGAGGGCGCCGGCGGCGGCCACGCTCCGGATATCATCCGGATCGCGTCATTCGCGAATATTCTGCCGTCGTCGACGAACCCCACGCGCCCCTACACGGTCAACACGATCGCCGAGCATCTCGATATGCTCATGGTCTGCCACCACTTGAATCCGCAGGTGCCGGAGGATGTCGCATTCGCCGAAAGCCGCATTCGCCCCGAGACGATTGCCGCCGAAGATATCCTGCACGACCTCGGCGTCCTCAGCATGCTTTCGAGCGATTCGCAGGCGATGGGACGAATCGGCGAAGTGGTGACGCGCACCTGGCAGACGGCGCACAAAATGAAAACGCAGCGCGGCCCGCTCGCCGAAGATTCCGCGCGCAACGACAATTTCCGCGCCAAGCGCTACGTCGCGAAATACACGATCAATCCGGCGGTTACGCACGGCATGGCCGCCGAAATCGGCTCGATCGAGCCGGGCAAGCTTGCCGATTTGGTGTTGTGGAAGCCCGGGTTTTTCGGCGTGAAGCCCGAAATGATCGTGAAGGGCGGTTTCATCGCCTGGAGCGCCATGGGTGATCCGAACGCGTCGATCCCCACGCCGCAGCCCGTCCTCTACCGCCCGATGTTCGGGGCATTCGGCGGCGCAACAGCGGCCACGGGCATCACGTTTGTCTCGCAGGCGAGTCTGAGGGCGGGCGTGCCGCAGAAGTTGGGCCTGAAGAAGATCGTCGCGCCCGTGAAGAATTGCCGCAAAATCGGCAAAAAGGACATGCTGCACAATAGCGCCACGCCCGATATTCACGTCGATCCCGAAACCTACGAAGTGAGCGTCGATGGCACGCCGATCACGTGCGAGCCGGCAAACATCCTTCCCCTCGCGCAGCGATACTTTCTTTTCTAGGCTTTCCTGAAAAAGCACCGAACTGTCATCCCGAGCGGAGCGAGGGATCTGCTTTTTTCACTTGCGCAGGAGTTTGTACACTTCGTTCGCGGCGCCGAATTCCTGTGCAAGTTCTTTGCTCGCGAGGTTGCGTCGCAGGTGATCGACGGCTTGGGCGAGGCGATCGAGCGCGCGGGAGGCGTTTTCGGTGTTGGTGAGCAGGATGTCGCGCCAGATCGTGTAGGAGCTGCCTGAGAGCCGCAGCATGTCTTGCAATCCCGGTCCCGCAAGCGTGAGCGGCATGCCGGTTTCGTCCGTTTCGTCTTGGACGACGCGCGCCAGCGCAATCGACACAAGCTGCGGAAGATGCGAGACGATGCCGACCGCCCAATCGTGCGTCTCCGCGTCGGTCCAGACGGGCTGCGCGCCAATCGCGCGCACGATTTCGGCGAAAGCTTTCACGCGCGCGTCGGAGTCGTCTTCGTTTGCGACGAGCGCATAGGGCGCGCCCTGAAAAAGCTCCGCATCGGCGTGATCGACCCCGGTTTTTTCCTTGCCGGCCATGGGATGCGCGCCGAGGAATCGGGCGCCGCTGCGAAAGTGGGGTGCCGCCGCGCGGCAGATCGCGGCTTTCGTGCTGCCCGCGTCGGTAACGAGCGCGTGCGGCTGCGCAGCGGAGGCAACCGCACTGAGCGCATCGATGGTCGCGCCGATTGGCAGCGAGATGTAGACAAGATCGGCGCCGCGCAGGGAGCTCGCGAGATCAGCGGCCGCTTCCTGAATCACGCCACGCGTCAGCGCCCGTTCCAGCGAGCCAGCGTGGCTGTAGCCCACAACGGTGACTTCGGGGAAATGCTTGCGCAAGGCCAGGGCGAACGAGCCGCCAATCAGGCCCGTGCCGATGACGGCGACGCGGCGAAAGGGAATGGTGGATGCCATCGCTTACGCCGCGCCGCCGTGGATCACGGCTTCCTCAGGGGCTAAAGCCCCGCAGAAGTTGCAAGGCTTGATGTCGGAGGTGAAGCTCCGACCCCCTAAGAGCCGTGCTGCGAAGTTCGCAAGGCTCGGCAGATGAGTCTTACTTCTTGCCACGGCCCGCCGCTGTCGATTCCGGCTTGATCCACGACATCTGGGCGCGCAGCTCTTTGCCGACCGCTTCGATCGGATGATTCTTGTCGCGTTCGAGCAGCTTCGCATATTGCGGGCGTCCCGCCTGATTTTCGAGCACCCATTCCTTTGCAAACTGGCCGGTCTGGATTTCGTCGAGGATTTTTTTCATCTCGGCGCGGACGTGCTCGTCGATCACGCGATTGCCGCGAGTGAGGTCGCCATACTTCGCGGTCTCGCTGACGAATTTGTGCATCTCGGCGATGCCGCCTTCGTAGATCAGGTCGACGATCAGCTTGAGCTCATGCAAGCACTCGAAGTAGGCGGATTCGGGCTGATAGCCGGCGTTCACAAGCGTCTCCCATCCAGCCTGAATCAGCGCGCGCGCTCCGCCGCAAAGCACGGCCTGCTCGCCGAATAGATCGGTTTCCGTTTCTTCGCTAAAAGTCGTCTGAATCACGCCGGGCCGCGTGCCGCCGATCGCGTGCGCGTATGCCAGCGTGCGGTCGAAAGCGTGCCCGGACGAATCCTGATGCACGGCGAGCAAGCAGGGAACTCCGCGGCCCGCTTCAAATTGCCGCCGGACGAGATTGCCGGGGCCCTTTGGCGCGACCATCGTGACGTCGATGTCCTTCGGCGGCGCGATCTGGCCATAGTGAATATTGAAGCCGTGCGAGAAGAGCAGCATCGAGCCGGGCTTCAGATTCGCGGCGACTTCGTGCGTGTAGATCGCGGGCTGCGCCATATCCGGCGCGAGCATCACGATCACGTCCGCGCCTTCCGACGCCTCGGACGGGCCGACGAGCTTCCAGCCATCCTGTTCGGCTTGCGCCCATGAGGGCCCGCCGCGGCGCAGGCCTACGACCACGTCGAGTTTGCTGTCGCGCAGGTTCAGCGCGTGCGCGCGGCCCTGGCTTCCGTATCCGATCACAGCGATGCGCTTGCCTTCGAGCGCCCGCGGATTTGCGTCCTTCTCCCAGAACATCTTTGCCATGTGTTTTTCTCCTTAGGAAATTGCCAAAATCTATCAGGCGTTCGTCACCGCTCCTTCAGACGCCGATGAAACGAGTTTCGCGTATTTCGCCATCACGCCGCTCGGGTAGCGCGGCGCAGGCGCTTTCCATTGCGCGCGGCGCTCGTCGAGATTCGCCTCGACATCGAGCCTGCGGGCGCGCACGTCGAGCGTGATTTTGTCGCCATCGCGAAGGAACGCGATCGGTCCGCCGTTCGCCGCTTCCGGCGCAATGTGTCCCACCATCAGCCCGTGCGTGGCGCCGCTGAAGCGGCCATCGGTGATCAGCGCAATCGAATCGCCGAGGCCTTGGCCGACAAGCGCAGCCGTCACGGCAAGCATCTCGCGCATACCCGGCCCGCCCTTGGGTCCTTCGTAGCGGATCACCACAACATCGCCCGCTTTGATTTCACGCCGCTGCACCGCCTCGAAGCACGATTCCTCGGAATCAAACACGCGCGCGGGCCCGCTATGCAATAGGCGCTCGTGCCCGACAAGCTTCACCACGCAGCCCTCCGGCGCAAGCGAGCCGCGCAGGATCGCGATGCCGCCCTCTTTCTTCAGCGGATTCGCGATCGGGCGAATCACTTCCTGGCCCGGGGTTTCGTGTGCGTTGCGAACTTCCTCGAAGATGTTCTTGCCGGAAACCGTGAGGCCATCTTCCAGCAATCCCGCTTCCTGCAGTCGCTTGCCGAGCAGACCCATGCCGCCCGCCGCGGCCATATCGGGAGCCGTGAAGCGCCCGCCGGGCTTCAGATCGGCCAGCACAGGGGTTTTCTTCGAGAGCCTGTCGAATTCATCGATGGTGAGCGGCACACCCGCGTCGCGCGCGATGGCGAGCAGATGCAGGACGCCGTTCGTCGAGCCGCCGCTGGCCAACACGGACGTGATCGCGTTGCGCAGCGCCGCAGCGGTGATGATCTGCTTTGGCCGAATGTCCTTGGCGAGAAGCTGCATCACAAGCTTGCCGCAATCGACCCCAACTTGGGCCTTGCGCGGGTCGACGGCGGGAACTTCGTTCGCCCCCATCGGCGACATGCCAAGAAATGTGATCGCCGTAGCCATCGTGTTCGCCGTGAATTGTCCGCCGCACGCTCCGGCCCCGGGACACGCGCGGCTTTCGAGCTCGCACACTTCCTGCTCGCTCATTTTTCCCGCGGCGTACGCGCCAGGCGCTTCGAAAACATCCTGAATCGTGACGTCGTGCCCGTGAAAATGTCCCGCCAGGATCGAGCCGCCGTAGAGCGAGAGCGAAGGCAGATTAAGCCGTGCGAGCGCCATCACCGTGCCGGGAATCGTTTTGTCACAACCGCAGATCGCGACCACGGCATCGAAAGCGTGCGAGCGCACGAACAGCTCGATCGAATCGGCAATCACTTCGCGCGACACGAGCGAGCCCTTCATACCCTCGGTGCCCATCGTGATTCCATCGGAAATTACGATCGTGTTGCACTCGATCGGAGTCCCGCCCGCCGCGCGAATTCCTTCCTTGATTTTTTCGGCCAATCCGCGAAGGTGCATGTTGCAAGGCGTCACGTCCGACCATGTATTCGCCACCGCCACCAGCGGTTTCGCCAAATCTGCGTCGGTGAGGCCCGTCGCCTTCAACATCGCCCGCGCGGGCGCTCGCGCGATTCCTTTTTTGATTGCGTCGCTCTGCATTTCGCTCGAAACCTTCTTTCCCGTGTGCCCGCTGATGCCCGGGCCAATCAACCTTCAGCCAATAAAAAAGCCCCGCTGCCTGCCATCAGGTGCGGGGCGCATACGCCTAAGCTTGGCTTAGGAGGGTGGCCCCCACCCGATCGTTACATATACGCAGGAGAGTACCGGTGGTCTTGTAGGGCGTGTCATAGAGTAGCGTCTCATCCCGGAATCGACAATCGCTTTCCTGCTCGCCGGCACCGTCTTCCATTTGCAGCCGCGAGCCTCAAAAGAGCATTACCGCCGATCCGTGCGGATAAGTCAAATTGGTATTTGTGACGACCGGGTATAAGGCAGGTTTATACTCGCCGGCGCACCGGAGGAGTCGAACAACTCCATCATCAACGAGGCTCAGACGACGGAGGAAATCGCCTTGACGCGCTCCAGGGCGTTTTGTATATTCGAGCTTCGATTTGGCAGCAGCACCGAATCGAAAGGAATTCGAGAGCGCGCAATGCAATGTTTCAGCTATTTCGCCTTTACCTACCGCTTCTCCTTTAAGGGGGAGCGGGCCGGCGAGACGCGCGCGGGCAATCAAGGCAACTAGGCAGCCGCACAAAGTTTCGAGAAACCGGGCCGCGACCTCCGAATGGGGACGCGGCCTTTTTTGTTGTGCGGCAACTCGCAGGGCGGCCCATTCGAGCGGGAAACGGAGGCAGAATGAAAATCGACGAGTGGCGACGCAAAATCGACGCGATTGATTCGGCCATGCTGCACCTCCTGAATCTGCGCGCGCAGCTTTCGATCGAGGTGGGCCGCATGAAGTGCGAGGCGGGCGTGCCCCTTCGCTCCAAAGAGCGCGAGCAGGAAATTCTCACGCGCATGAAGCAGTTGAATCCCGGCCCGCTCGACGCCGAAACCATCGGCAAGGTCTATCAGTTGATCCTGGATGAATCGATTCGCACGCAAACGCGCTTTGGCTACAGCTTGCCCGCAGCGGCGGCGCCGTCGAAGCCCGATGGGTCGCGCAGTGGGAGCCGCAAGCCCGCGCGCCGGTAAGAGATTCGGTTTACGGAATGGTCCAGGGAATGAACGATGCAGATTGAGAAAAACGCGCGAGTGGCATTCCAGGGCGAGCGCGGCGCCTTCAGCGAAGAGGCGGCTGTGAAACTCCTCGGCGAAGAGATCACGCTCGTCCCGCGTCCCACGTTCGAAGCTGCCTTCAACGCGATTGCCGATCGCGCGGCCGATTACATTCTCGCGCCGATCGAGAACAGCCTCGCCGGTTCGGTCCATCGCTCCTTCGACCTGCTCGTCGATAGCCCGCTCAACATCCTCGCCGAGGTGATCATTCCCATCGCGCACAACCTAATCGCTGTGCCGGGCGCGAAATTCGAGGAAATCACGGTCGTGGAATCGCATCCCGTGGCGCTCGCCCAGTGCGAACAATTTTTCAGCGCGCACCCGCGCCTCAAACGCATTGCCACCGAAGACACCGCAGGAAGCGTTCGCGACGTAGTCGCCTCGGGCGACCGCTCGCGAGGCGCCATCGCCGGCCGCCGCGCCGCGGAAATCTACGGCGGCGCGATCCTGCGCGAGCATCTCGAGGACAATTGCGAGAACTACACGCGTTTCCTCCTCCTCTCGGAATCCACCGCTTCCGCCGCGGATGCCGACAAGCTTTCGCTCGTGTTCCAGCTCGATCATCGCCCGCGCGCTCTCTACAACGCGCTCGAGCCCTTCGCGCGGCGCAATCTCAATTTGATGAAGATCGAAAGCCGCCCCGTGCACGGGCGGCCGTGGCAGTACCGCTTTTACCTGGATTTGCAGGCTTCGCGGCGCGATCCCGAAGTGGCCGCGGCCCTGCGCGAACTCGAATCACTGGTCGTCGAGCTGCGGATTCTCGGGTCGTATGTTTCCGCGCCGCTCTCAGACAGCACGAAATCTTAGCGATCGATTTTCCAAAGGGCGAGGAAGCGAAAATGATTTTCAACATGCTGGGCGAAGCAACCGACGCAGATATCAACCACATTGTCGACCGCATCAAGGAGTGCGGCTACGAAGCGCACCTGATTCGCGGCAAGGAGCGCACCGTGATCGGAGTTGTTGGCAACAGCCGGACAAGCCGCGAAGAGCTTCTCGCGCTCGCTTCGGCGCCCGGCGTGGAGGAAATCGTTCGCATCTCGCATCCGTACAAACTCGCGGCGCGTAGCGTGCGCCCGGAAGGCTCGCTAATCGATCTCGGCAAGGGCGTCATGATCGGCGGCCCGGAAGTGGTGGTTGCGGCCGGACCCTGCGCGGTCGAATCCGTCGAGCAGATCAACGATATCGCGGCGAAAGTCGCGAAGGTGGGCGCGAAGCTGCTCCGCGGCGGCGCGTTCAAGCCGCGCTCTTCGCCGTACAGTTTCCAGGGTCTCGGCGTGCAAGGCTTGAAGCTGCTGCGCGACGCTGCCGATAAGAACGGCTTGCTCGTCGTCAGCGAAGTGATGGACCCATCGCAGATCGAACTCATGCTGCCCTATGTCGACGTGCTGCAGGTCGGCGCGCGCAACATGCAGAACTATCATCTGCTGCGCGGGCTCGGCGAAGTCGACAAACCCGTGCTGCTGAAGCGCGGCATGTCGGGCACGATCGAAGAGCTGCTGCTCAGCGCCGAATACATCATGGCCGGCGGCAATTACAAAGTGATCCTCTGCGAGCGCGGCATCCGCACGTTCGAAACCGCCCTGCGCAACACGATGGATATCGCCGCGATCCCGGTGCTCAAGAGCCTTTCGCACCTCCCAGTCGTCGCCGATCCCTCGCACGGCACCGGCAAGCGCGACAAAGTGGCGCCCATGGCGCGCGCCGCCGTAGCTGCGGGCGCGGATGGCTTGCTCATTGAAGTACATCCCGACCCCGAGCGCGCCCTGTCCGATGGCGTGCAGTCGCTCTATCCGGATCAATTCGCGCAGCTCATGAAGGAAATTCGCGCCATCGCACCGGCGGTCGACCGAAAAATTGCCTGATCGCACCGCCAGTTCGCTTTGCGCAAGCGAAGCGTCGCGCTTGACAATCGAATGAGTGCCCATTACGGTATCCGTTTGGGTGATGGGCCTCAGAAAAACCAGCGCATCGTGCGGGTCTTGGGAATTCGGGGCATCGCAAGTCTAAGATTCAAGCAATTATTCGCTTTTCCGGGAGGATACAGGAATGCCGCATAAGCTGACGAACATGCTCTCGCGTGTGCCGAGCGATATCGAAATCGCGCAAGCCGCCACGCCGATCCCGATCGACAAGATTGCCGCCGAAGTGGGCATCCTCCCGGACGAGCTTGAGCTTTACGGCAAGAACAAGGCGAAAGTGCACCTCGAAATTCGCGACCGCCTGAAGAACAGTCCCAACGGGAAATACATCGTAGTCACGGCGATCACCCCCACGCCGCTCGGAGAAGGGAAGACCACCACGACCGTCGGCCTGAGCCAGGCGCTCGGCGCCCATCTCGGCAAAAAGGTTTTCACCTGCATTCGCCAGCCCAGCCAGGGACCGACGTTCGGCATCAAGGGCGGCGCCGCCGGCGGCGGGTACAGCCAGATCATCCCGATGGAAGAATTCAACCTTCATCTCACCGGCGACATTCACGCCATCACCGCCGCGAACAACCTCGCCGCCGCCGCCATTGACACGCGGTGGTTCCACGAAAGCTCGCAGAAGCCGGAAGGGCTGTTCGACCGCCTCTGCCCGCCGGCGAAAGACGGCAGCCGCCGCTTCTCGCCGGTCATGCTCCGCCGTCTGAAAAAGCTCGGCATCACGAAAACCAACCCGAACGAACTCACGCCCGAGGAGCGCCTCCGTTTCGCGCACCTCGATATCGATGTGAACAGCATCACGTGGCGCCGCGTGACCGATACCAACGATCGCATGCTCCGCCAGATCACCATCGGCCAGGGCCCCGAGGAAAAGGGCATGACGCGCGTGACCGGCTACGACATCTCGGTTGCGAGCGAGATCATGGCGATCCTCGCGCTCACTACAAGCCTCGCCGACATGCGCGAGCGTCTCGGTGCGATGGTCATCGGCACCAGCAAGGCGGGCGAACCGATCACGGCGGACGACATCGGTGTCAGTGGTGCGCTCACCGTCCTGATGAAGGACGCGATTCAGCCGAATCTCATGCAGACGCTTGAAGGCACGCCCGCGTTCGTTCACGCCGGGCCTTTCGCGAATATCGCGCACGGCAATTCGTCGATCGTGGCCGACCAGATCGCGCTCAAGCTGGTCGGGAAGGACGGTTACGTCCTCACCGAATCGGGCTTCGGCGCCGATATCGGAATGGAAAAATTCTTTAACATCAAGTGCCGTTACAGCGGTCTCGTGCCCAATTGCGTCGTGATGGTTGCCACGATCCGCGCGCTCAAAATGCACGGCGGGGGGCCAAAGGTGGTCGCGGGGCAGCCGTTAAGCCACATGTACACCGAAGAAAATCTCGAGTTGCTGGAAAAGGGCTGTACGAATCTCGTCAAGATGATTCAGAACGCGCGCCTCTTCGGAATCCCCGTTGTGGTGGCCATCAATCGCTTCCAATATGACACGCCGGCGGAGATCGAACTGGTTCGCAAGAAAGCG
Organism: uncultured Acidobacteriota bacterium; assembly: GCA_963814735.1. Lineage (GTDB taxonomy): Bacteria > Acidobacteriota > Terriglobia > Acidiferrales > UBA7541 > Palsa-295. The sequence continues at coordinate 514,914 of CAWFEC010000003.1, forward strand.
ATCGAGGCGGGTGCGAGCGACGCGGTCATGTCGAATCACTGGGCCCAGGGCGGTGCCGGCGCGGTCGAACTCGGCAAAGCCGTTATCGCCGCCTGCGAGAAGCCGAGCAACTTCCAGTTCCTCTATCCGCTCGATATCAGCATCAAGGAAAAAATCGAGACGATCGTCAAGAAGATTTACGGGGGCTCAGGCGTCGAATATTCGCCCGAAGCCGAAAAGAAAATCGAGCTCTACACGCGCCTCGGCTTCGACAAAATCCCGATTTGCATGGCCAAGACGCATCTGAGCCTGAGTTCCGACCCGAATCTCAAAGGCGCCCCGACCGGTTTCACGATCCCGATACGCGATGTGCGCGCGAGCGTCGGCGCGGGCTTCCTTTATCCACTCGTCGGAACGATGAGCACGATGCCGGGTCTCTCGACGCGGCCGGGATACTATGAAATCGATCTCGACCTCGCCACGGGCAAGATCGTCGGGCTTTCCTGAGGCGCGATAGGAATAGAAGCGATCCACGGGCGCGAGAGAAAGCGTGAAATAGATGGCGGGCACGGGAGCAGAAGAGCGCAAGGTCCTGATTCGGCGCGCCGAAATTCAGAAGCGCGTTCGCGCCGTCGCACGCCACATTACCCGGGACTTTAAGGGCGAGCGCGTTCATTTAGTCGGCGTCCTCAAGGGCGCGTGTATTTTCCTTTCCGACCTCGTTCGCGAAATCGACCTCGAAAGCTCGATCGACTTCATCGCCGTCTCGAGCTACGGCCGGGGCAAAGAATCCTCCGGCCAGGTGCGCATGCTGAAGGATCTCGATAGCAGCATCGCGGGCCTCAACGTCATCCTGGTCGAAGACATCCTCGATACCGGCCTCACGCTGAGCTATCTTTTGCGTGTTTTGCGTCAGCGGCGCCCCAAAACCCTTCGCGTGGCGGCGCTTCTCGACAAGCCGTCGCGGCGGCTGAAGCCGGTGGAAGCCAACTACGTCGGATTCAAGATCCCCAACGAATTTGTGGTCGGATACGGCCTCGACTACGCCGAACGCTACCGCAATTTGAAGGACGTCTACGTTCTGAATCTCCCCGGTGATGGGACTCACTGACCGGCTGCTCACTCTGCCGCCTTGAAGATCAACCTCCAAATTGGCGCAAGAATGTTGGCTGGCACGCCATCTATCTCCGCGGAGCGAATTTCCCGCCTGCTATAATGGTTCGACTTGGGCCTGCGGGACTGGGAATCTCGCACGCGATCCGCGGTCGGCCGTGCGCCATACAGGAGCAAAGAACCTGCCCGGATCGCCATCATCCATGGATTTGACCGAACTCAATTCGACGCGCGATATCCCTGCGGAGACGCTGGCCGTCCTCGCGGAGATCAGCCACGAGATCAACGCGTCGCTCAACCTTGACGAAGTCCTCGCGAACGCGGCCGCTCAGGTGAAGCGGCTGATCGACTACGAAATCTTCGCGGTTCTGCTCCCCGAGGAGGGATCCGACAACCTCTACATTCGATTCGCCATCGGCCATCGCCGCGAAGTCGTCGAGCACTGGCGCATCCCCATCGGCGACGGCATCATCGGTGCGGCCGCGCAGCTCGGCCAGGCGATTCGCGTCGGCGACGTGCGCAAAGATCCGCGCTATTTGGCTGCGGCGGATGAGGTTCGTTCGGAAATGGCCGTTCCGCTGATTGTGCGCGGGCGCGTGATTGGTGTGATGGACATCGAGAGCAGCCAACTCGATTATTTCACGCCGGCGCAACAGACGATTCTCACGCTGGTCGCCAGCCGAATCGGAACGGCCGTCGAGAACGCGCGCCTATTCCAGAGCGCGCGGAAACAGGCCGAGACGCTGATGCTGCTCAACGAAATCGGACGCGAAACGAGCGACACGCTCGAAGTCGAAGAGGTCCTCCGCCGCGCTGCGGAGATGACCAAGCGCCTCATCGACTATCAGATTTTCAGCATCCTGCTCCACGACACGGCGGCTGGCGTCTTTCGCCACCACGTCACGGTGAAATTCGGCCAGCGCGTGCAGGAAAAATCCGTGGTTCCCGAACATGAAGGAATCGTGGGCGCGGCGGCAAACCTGCGCCGCCCGATCGTGGTTCCAGACGTGACGCTCGATCCGCGCTATCGCATGCTGAATCCCGAGACGCGCTCCGAGCTCGCCGTGCCCATGATTTACAAAACGCGCGTGATCGGCGTCATGGATCTCGAAAGCCCGCAGCTCAACTATTTCACGCCGGACCACGTGCAGGTGCTTTCGATTCTGGCTTCGCACCTCGCCATTTCCATCGAAAACGCCCGCCTTTACGAGCAGGTGGCGCGCGACGAGAGCCGCATGGAGCGCGATCTGAACGCCGCCCGCCGCATTCAAGGCGCGCTGCTGCCGCATTTGCCCGGAGAGGAATTCGGCCTCGATATCGCCGCGCGCGTCGTTTCTTCCCGCGAACTCAGCGGCGACCTCTACGACTTTCTTCGCTACGGCCCGCAGGATTTGGGCATCGCGCTTGGCGACGTCAGCGGGAAGGGAAGCGCGGCGGCGCTTTACGGCGCGGTCGCGATCGGAACGCTGCGCAGCCTCGGCTCGCTGAAGCCGCGGCCGGCCAACATGCTGCGCGCCGTCAACGGGTTCCTCGGCGAGCGAATTATCGAGGGGCGCTTCATGACGCTTTGCTTCGCATCGTGGAATCGCCGCAATCGCCGCCTGCGCGTCGCCAATGCCGGCCAGGAACAGCCGCTGCTATGGCACGCCGGCAAGTGCGAGAAGATTCCGATTGCGGGATTTCCGCTGGGGATTTTCGAAGAGGCGACCTACGACGAGCGCAGCTACCTTCTCGATCAGGGCGACGTGATCCTCTTATACTCCGACGGAATCGCCGATACGCAGAATTCGGCGGGCGAATTCTTCGGACACAAGCGCGTCGTGTCGATCCTCACCGAACATGCGGCGTTGACGCCGGATGCGATCGCCGACCACTTGCTCGAAGAGGTCGACAAATTCTCCGGCGGCCAGCATCCCGCCGACGACCGCACCCTCCTCGTTCTGAAAGTTCGCTAGAACGGCTCCGACGAGAGTATGAAGCACCCCTTCGTCGGGGGCTTAAAAGGCATTAGAGGGCCGGTTTTGGCGGCTTTTGCCGCCTTGAGTAAAAAGCCCGGTCGAAATCTTCTCCTATCTTTCGCCCCAACGCAGCTTGCTGCGCAGGATCTGAAAATAGCTCTTGGTCGGCGGCCGGACGAGCGCCACGCGCTTCGCCGACTTCGTAATCTGCACGCGGTCGGTGGGCGCGAGTTCCAGGCTGATCTGCCCATCCAGCGTGACGTACACCGGCTCCGATGCCGCCCTGAAATCGAGATCGATCCGCGAGTTGGCGGGAATTACGAGCGGCCGATTCGTCAGCATGTGCGGGCAGATCGGCGTAATGATGAAAGCATCGAGGCTCGGATCGACGATCGGCCCGCCCGCCGCCAGCGAATAGGCGGTCGATCCGGTCGGCGTCGCCACGATAATTCCATCCGCGCGATACCGCGCGACGTGCTGCCCGTCCACATGCACATCGAAATCGAGCATGCGGGCTTTCTCGCCTTTGTTTGCCACCGCGTCGTTGAGCGCGCACTGCACCTCGGAGGGATTCCCATTGCGGCGAATCTCCGCATCGAGCATCATCCGGTCGCTCGTGTGATGCTCGCCGGTGAGCACTTGCTCCAGCGCCGGATAAAGCTCATCGAGCGTCACGCTTGTGAGAAAGCCGAGCCCTCCGAGATTTACCGCGAGAATCGGGACATTGTGCCCGCCGAGCGCGCGCGCCGCCGAAAGCAGCGTGCCATCGCCCCCGAAAACGATCAGCAGATCGATCCTGGCGCCCAGCGCGTCGCGCGCCAGCACCGGCTCGCCCAGGTCGAGGCAACACCCGTGCGTTTCCTCGTCGATGAAGACGCTGATTTTCCGTTCGTGCAGCCACGTGATGAGCGGCGGCACGACGGAGGCCACCAGGTCTCGGACTGGTTTGCAGATAATGCCGGCTGAGCGGATCATCGTTTGGACGCCATCTTATTCTACCCGTGCCGCCGCGCGTGGAGAAAATACTCCTGATTTCCTTCCGCGCCGGTCAGATGGCTCGGCTGCACCCCCGCAATTTCCAGCCCAGCCCCCGCCGCCGCGGCTTGCACGCGCTCGATTGCTTTTTCGCGCAGGGCCGCGTCGCGGACGATCCCGCCTTTGCCGACGTCCCGCTTCTCCAGCTCGAATTGCGGCTTGATCAAGATCACAAAATCGGTGCCTGCCGGCGGTATCGCAACGACTGCCGGCAGAATCTTCGTCACGGAAATGAACGACACATCCATCACGATCAAGCTGGGCGATTCGCCAATGTCTTCGGCGCGCAAGTAACGCGCGTTGCGCTCGATCTTCACCACGCGCGAATCCTGCCGCAGCTTCCAATCGAGCTGATCGATGCTCACGTCGACCGCGTACACCTTGCGCGCGCCGCGTTGCAGCAGGCAATCGGTAAATCCGCCCGTCGAGCTGCCAACATCGAGGCAAATCCGGTCGCGCGGATCGACGCCAAAATCCTCGAGCGCTCCTTCGAGTTTCAGCCCGCCGCGGCTCGCGTAGCGCAGCGTTTCGCCGACAATCTCGATTCGAGCATCCGTTGCCACTTGGCTCCCGGCCTTCTCCATCTTCGCGCCGTTCACGCGCACTTGCCCGGCAAGCAAAATCGCCTGCGCCCGCTCGCGCGAAACGGCGCCAGCCCGCGTTCGACGAGCAGCACATCCAATCGCGCTTTTCCCGGCTTTGGCATTTTCAGGCGAGTACGTCGCCCAATCCGAGGTCGCTTGCACCCGCGTAGACGCATGTGGCGCGTGGCGGGGCATGCACGTCCGGGCAAGCCCTGAGACGGCCGCAAAGCGGGAGCCAGCTCCCGCACTCTACGCGTGTACTCGGTCGCAGCCGCCGGATGCTGCTACGATCGCCGCGCGACGAGAAATTCCGCCAGCTGCCGCAAGCGCGAGGCTTTTGCGCCGTAGCAATCCAGCTCGGCCAGCGCCTTCGCTTCAAGCTCCGCCGCAATCGCGCGCGACTTTTCGATTCCGTAGAGCGCGGGATAGGTGGCCTTCTGCTGCGCCTGATCTTTTCCGGCGGTTTTCCCCAGCGCCGCCGGACGACTCCTCCACGTCGAGCAGGTCATCGACCACCTGAAACGCCCAGCCGATGTTGTCGCCGAAACGCCGCAGTCGTTCGACATCTGCATTTGCCGCGCCTCCCGCGATTGCGCCCGCCACAATCGACGCACGGATCAGCGCCGCCGTCTTCGACCGGTGAATGTATTCGAGTCCGGCCGCGCTCACCGGCTTCCCCTCGGCCTCCACGTCCGCCACTTGTCCGCCGACCATCCCGTTCACCGTACCCGCGGCGGCGGCAATTTCCGCGATCACGCGCACGCGTCGCTCCGCTTCGAGCGGTGCCTTCGAGAGCGTCTCGAACGCGAGCGTCAGCAGCGCATCGCCTGCGAGGATGGCGATGGCCTCGCCGAAAACTTTGTGGTTGGTCGGCTTGCCGCGGCGCAGATCGTCGTTATCGAGCGCGGGCAGATCATCGTGAATTAGGGAATATGTGTGGATGAATTCGAGCGCGCACCCGGCCTGGATCGCCGCGTCGAGGCTGCGTGTGAACATGCGCGCCGATTCGAGGCACAGGACGGGGCGAATGCGCTTGCCGCCAGCGAAGACGCTATAGCGCATCGCGCGATGAATCGAGGGCGGCTGCGTGTTTTCCTTCGGCAGGATGCGTTCGAGCGCCGCTTCAATCGCGGCATGATCCGCTTCGAAAAAATCGGGAAGTTTCATGCGTCGAGGTGGGGCAAAAGTCCGGCGCAGGCCAAATTGCGAAATGACGCGCGAATGCTACGAAGATTCATCTTTTGGCTCGAATGGCTCCGCCGTGATCTTTCCGTCCGCCTTCTTCAGCAGGATTTCGACGCGCCCTTCCGCCTCTTCGAGCTGTTTCTGGCATTCGTGCGACAATTTCACGCCCTCTTCGAAAAGCTTCATGGCTTCGTCGAGCGACAGGTCCGTGCTCTCCAGCCGCTTCACCACTTCCTCGAGCCGCGCGAGCGATTTCTCGAAATCGCCTTTCTTCTGCGGCTCAGCTGCCTTGTTCGTCGCTGAATTCATTTCATTCCTTCATGAATGACCAAGTGTTCGGCCCTGTCTTTCTCTGCGTCTTCTGCGTCTCCCTGCCCTGAGTCCGTCGAGAAGGGTGCGGTGAGTCCTGCATTCTAGCGCACGGCGCAGAACGTCAACAATGCCCTTGTGCGGACGCGTCGCCCCCGCTCCGACCGGCGGCAGCTCAGGCATCGGGAAGGGAAGCCGGTTCCCAATCGGGCAGGTGGCGATACATCTCGTCCCACGTCTTATGCGCGCGGAGCGCAGCGACAACCACGGGTAGCGGGTCGGCCAAAATCTCGGGGAAAAGCCGCTCCTCCGGGAACACAACAGGAAAGGCCAGCTTTTCAACCGGCGGCGAAAATTGTGCGTCCATGCCTGGCTTGTTGCCGCGCGGATCGATTCGATACCAGCCGAATTCCGGCAAGTGCACGGCATTCAAGCCGTGCAGGGAATACGGCGCGCCCTTTTCATCGATGCTCAGCCGCTGATAGCAGAATCCGGCGGGAATTCGATTTGCTCGAAGGAGCGCCGCGAGCAGATGGCTCTTCGCGTAGCAATAGCCGGTACCCTCGGCAAGAACCTCGGAGGCTACGCACGTTACCGGATTACGCCGAAAATCGGAACTGTGCTGGATGTGGTCGCGCACCCATTCAAAGCAACGCCGCGCAATCTCTCGCGGTCCCGCGGCACCCGCCGAAAGCTCACGCGCCTTGGCCAGCACGCCCGGCTCTTTCCAATCCACGATCTCCGTTGATCTCAGAAACTCTTCCATCAACATCTCCGTCTCTTGCGCACCGGCCGCGCCTGGTGCAGAATCGCGGCATGCCACTCGAATTTACCACCTCCTACCTCAAAGATTCGACCGACCTGCTGCGCTACTACAAAAAGCTCGGCGAGCGCGCCATCGCGCAGGCGCCCGACGAGGCGCTGACGGCGGCGCTCGACGCCGAGTCCAATTCGATCGCCATCATCGCGAAGCACCTCACCGGCAACATGCAATCGCGCTGGACCGATTTCCTTACCTCGGACGGCGAGAAGCCGAACCGCAATCGCGATACGGAATTTGAAGCTCCTCCGCAGACGCGCGCCGAGATTCTGGCGCTTTGGGAAGCCTCGTGGAAAATCGTATTCGATGCGCTCGCCCCGCTCACCGACGCTGATCTCGGTCGCACGGTCCTCATCCGCGGCGAGCGTCATTCCGTGATGCAGGCGATCCACCGCCAGGTCGCCCACTACGCGTATCACATCGGCCAGATCGTCTTCATCGCCAAACATTGCGCGTCCGGCCGCTGGGCATCGCTCACCATTCCTCGCGGGAAATCCGCTGACTACAACGCGCGCGTCAGCTCCGGCGAGCTGTCACAGCGCTAGCATTCCGCCTTTTGGCCCGAAGCAACACGCGGCGACGCCGTCCTCCCGTTGCCCTCTACGCCCTGATAGAATTGCCGCAAATGCTCGCTTTGGCGATCTCCGAGCCTGAGCCGCTGCCGCGGCGCACGATCTTGCACCGGGAAGGTCCCGCCGCAGCATGACGCCGCTCCACGTTTTCGGCATGCTGTTTCTGATCGGCGTGAACGCATTTTTCGCCGCCGCCGAATTCTCGCTCGTCGCCGTCCGCTTGTCCCGCGTGCGTGAGCTTGTCGAAAAGGGCGATCCGCGCGCGAAAATCGTCGAGCTCCTGCTCAGCGACCTCGGCCGCGTTGTTTCCGGCGTGCAAGTCGGGCTCACGATCGCGAGCCTTTCTCTTGGCTATCTCGGCGAGATCACGCTGGCGGCGATCGTGCATCCGCTGGTCCAGGATTTTACCCGCCCGTGGGCGCCAATCCTCGCTCACGCCATCGCGCTCGTCGTCGTGTTTGGGCTGCTCACTTTTTTGCAGGTTGTCTTCGGCGAGCTTGTACCAAAGGGGCTCAGCCTCGCCCGCGCCGAGCGCGTCGCGCTGCTGATCGCGCGGCCGTTTAATTGGTTTCTGCGGACGTTCAGCTGGGCGATCGATCTCTTCGATGGCACGTCCGAGAAAATCGTCCGCGCGCTGGGAATTGTCGCGCCGCATAGCCACACGCTGGTGCGCTCCGTCGAGGAATTGCAGGTGATGGTGCAGCAGGCGCGCGATCGCGGCGTGCTTGCCGAACGCGACGCGCAGTTCGTGCAAAACGCAATCGAGCTTGGCCAGGTGCAGGTGCGCGAAATCATGGTGCCGCGCCCCGACGTGCACGCCCTGCCCGCCGAGGCCGGCCTCGACGAAGCCATGCGCATGTTTGCCACCACGCAGCGCTCGCGCTTGCCGGTCTACGAAGGATCGCTCGATCACATTCTCGGCTTCGTCCACATCAAAGACATCATCTGGCTGCTGCTGGATCGCTCGCGCCGGGCCGAGGAGGATCAGCCCGCGCCTCCGTTCGCGCTGAGAAAGCTTTTGCGCGAGGTGCTGATCGTTCCCGAGACGAAGCCTGCGAGCAGCCTGCTGCTTGAATTTCGCACGCGCCGCATCGGCCTCGCCATGGTGGTCGACGAATTCGGCAGCATCCTCGGCCTCGTCACGCTCGAGGACATCCTCGAGCAGATGGTTGGCGCGATTCACGATGAATTCGACGTCGTCGAGCAGCCGCTGAGCCTGCCCGACGGCGGAATGATTTTCGACGCTGCCATCAAAGTGCGCGATCTCGAAGGGCAGTACAACATCGCCATTCCGGACGATCCGTCGTACGAGACGGTTGGCGGCTTCGTCCTTAGCCGCCTCGGCTTCATCCCGCGCGGCGGCGAAAGCTTCGAATCGGACGGGTATCTTTTCACCGTCACCGAGATGGATCGCCGCCGCGTCTCGCGCGTGAAGATCAAGCCGATCCGGTCGGCTGGGCCATCGCTCGTTCCATCACCTCCGTCATCCGCTGCCGCTCCGCCTCCGCCTGCGCCTGCGGTGAAGCCGAAGCAAGCCGCACCCATAAGAGAGCGTCGCGCGAAATGATCCGCTACCTTTCGGTGCGAATCCTGCTCGCGCTTCCCGCGCTCTGGCTGATTGTCACGATGGTTTTCCTGCTCGCGCACATCATCCCCGGCGATCCCGTGCAGCAGATGCTCGGCGAAGGCGCGCGCGCGGAGGATTTGCAGCAGCTTCGCCACTCGCTCGGCCTCGACAAGCCGATTTCCGTGCAGTACGGCCACTATCTTGTTGGCGTGTTGCACGGCAATCTCGGCGAATCGTTTCGCTTCCAGGAGCCGGTCACGCGCGTCGTCCTCGAGCATTATCCCGCGACGCTCGAACTGGCTCTCGTCGCGCTGCTGGTCTGCATGGCGATCAGCATTCCCGCCGGCATCTATGCTGCCGAGCGCCGCGGCACCGCTGCCGACCATGCCGTCGGAGTCTTCACGCTGCTCGGCCTCTCCGTGCCGAATTTCGCGCTCGGCCCTGTGCTGATTTTGATTTTTTCGGTGATTTTCGGCTGGCTTCCGGTTTCAGGACGCGGCGGCGCGGCGCATTTGATTCTTCCGGCGATCACTCTCGGCGCGGCGTTGGCGGCGATTTTGGTGCGCATGGTGCGCAGTTCCGTGATCGAAGAACTTTCGAGCGATTACGTCCGCACGGCCCGCGCCAAAGGCCTCTCCGAATCGCAGGTTCTCTTTCGCCACGCGTTTCGCAACGCGCTGATTCCGATTCTCACGATCCTCGGCCTGCAGTTCGGGACGCTTCTCGCAGGCGCGATTGTCACCGAAACGATTTTCTCGTGGCCGGGCATCGGCCGCCTCGCCGTTCAGGCGATTTCCGCGCGCGATTATCCGCTGCTGCAGGGCTGCATTCTGCTTATCGCCGTCTCCTACGTCGTCGTGAATCTCCTGACCGACATGGTCTACGCGCTGGTCGATCCACGGGTGCGCCTGCAATGAAAGGCCTGCGCGAGTTTCTTCTGCGAAGCGGCCCGGGGCGCTGGGGCCTCGGCCTGGCGTTGCTGCTGGTCTTCATCGCGCTCGCCGCGCCGTGGCTCGCGCCATACGACCCCACCGCGCAGAATCTGCCGGCGCGCCTGCTCGGTCCCAGCGCCGCGCACTGGATGGGCACCGACGATCTCGGCCGCGACATTCTCTCGCGCATCTTCTTCGGCGCGCGCGTTTCGATGCTGGTCGCGGTGAGCGTCGTGGCCGGCGCGGGAGCGCTCGGCCTTTCGATCGGCGCGCTCGCGGGCTTTATCGGCGGATGGTTCGATCACATTGTGAACGTCGTCCTGATCAACGCGTTTCTCTCGTTCCCGGGAATCCTGCTCGCGATCGCGTTCGCCGCGTTTCTCGGCCCGGGTATCGGCAAGGTGATTCTCGCGCTGATCATCACGGGCTGGGCGGGTTACGCGAGGCTCGCGCGCGCGCAGATTTTGCAGGCCAAGGAAATGGAGTATGCGCTCGCCGCGCGTTCGCTCGGGGCTTCGCCCGCGCGCATTTTGCTGCGGCATTTGCTGCCGAATATTCTTCAGCCGCTTCTGGTGCAAGCGACCATCGCCATGGCCGGCGCGATCCTCGCCGAATCGACACTCAGCTTCCTCGGCCTCGGCGTCCTCGCGCCCATGCCCAGCTGGGGCGCCATGCTCAACGACGCGCGCAGCCACCTCTTCGACGCGCCGCACATGGTGATCTTCCCCGCGCTCGCCGTCATGGCCGCCGTCCTCGCCTTCAATCTCCTCGGCGACGCCCTCCGCGACTGGATGGACCCGCGCATGCGCTCGTATTTGATTGTGACGTCGCTGGCCCGTTAGCGTTGCGCTTTGCGTATGGCCGGTGGGTGGCGCGATTGAATGCGCGCAAAGCGGGCGCAGCAAGCGGCGCCCCTACATGGGGAATGGGCATGGCTACTACGATATTTCGACGGTGACTTCGGCGCCCCGCGCGATGCCTAGCGCCCGGGTGGCGCTGGCCTTATTCACGCAAATTTCGAGGTAGCCGCTCGATCCGATCACGCCCACCGCTTCGCCCGCTGCGCCCGACGCGAATGTCGGGACGACCTTGCTCACCACCGCATTCCCCGCGCGAATCGTGAATTTCCCGTTGCCGCCCGCCAGCGCCGGGACGTCCTGCGGCGTGATGTTCGTCACCGCATTGCCGAAATGATCGACGCGCAGCACGATGCCTTTCACCGTGTTGCCTGCAGCCTTCGGCTTGGGAATCGCAAAGCGCACGAAATCCGTGATCTGTTCGCCGAATGCCGAGGTTTGCCACGATTTCGAGAGCCACGCCGCCACCGGCGCGAAAATGTCGCGCCCGTGAAACGTGTTGCTTACCGGGCTGCGGAAATAGTGTTCGGAGATGATGTTCCAGACGTAGAGCGCTTCGGTCTGATCGTAGACCGCGGAAAGAACGCCGTTGTCCGGCGCAACGATGTAGTGCTGATCGGCCGCCACCAAAATCGGCCGCCGCGCCGTCCCGACGCCCGGGTCCACCACGACCACGTGAATCGTCTTCGGCGGAAAATATTTGTAAGCCTGCGCGATGGTCAGCGCGCCATCCAGCACATCATGCGCGATCACGCCGTGCGTGATGTCGACCACGTTGACTTCGGGATTGATGGCGAGGATCACGCCCTTCATCACCCCGACCAGATGGTCGTTCGTGCCGTAATCCGTCGTCAGTGTGATGATGGGCCGCGCCAAGGTTCGCTCCAGTCGCGCGCCGCCCGTAGCGGAACCTCCGGAGGCGCACCCTCGACGCTAGCGAACCGTCGCGCCCGTGTCAAAGCCAACCACTCGCTGTGCCGCGATTGAGTAACGCGCGCGCCCATCACTCTTCGTAGAGATTGATCTGCCCGACGCCACCCTCAACCGTCAGGTTGATGGTTGCCGTCGACTTCCCGTAGGCCGCGTTGATGTAGGCGTCGCCATCGCGCTGCAGCCCATTCGCGTTGATCGACCCCAGCCCGCCCGACGCATTCACCAGCACGCCCACATCCTTCGGCAGCCGGATCGTCGCCGACCCCACTCCACCCTGGATCGTCGCATCGAGATCGCTCGTCCGCGGCCCGGTAAGGTCGAGGTGCAGGTCGCCCGCCCCCATGTGGACCTCCAGGCGGCTCAAGTCGACTTGATTCATCTGCAAGTTGGTCTGCCCCGCGCCCATGTTCAGCTTGAAGTCGATGGGAACGCCGCTGGCCAATCGCAAATTCCAATTGTCTCGGCGTTCACCCCAGTGTGTATGGTCGCTGGTGTCCTGCGTGATATTGAGATCGCCGCGGCCTCCCGAAACGCCGTAATCAATGCTCGGCTTGCCCTCGGTGTCGTCATAATCGAACGACGCATCGAGCAGCTTGCTCGACCCGCCGCTCACCGTCACGGTCCCTGCCGGTATGTCGATATTGGCGCTCACGCTCTTCGCGCCCTGCAGTTCGACGGATTGCGCGTCATGCAAATCGTGTCCGCTGCGCCAATTGCGATTGTCGTTCCAGTTGTGCGTCCACCAGCTATTGCCGTGGCCCCATCCGTCCGAGCCATGCCCACCGCCGTGCAAGCCTGCCGCAATCAAAATGATCAGCAGGGCGATCATCGCGATCCCCGTTCCGGAGATGGCGTGGCTCCGCGTGCCGTCGGGGTTGCGGTTCCAATAGTGGTCAAAGATCTGGCCCAAACCAATGAAGATCAGAAGCAGCGGCCAATACCGCCAGAGGACCCACCACGGATCGAAATCCGGCCGCAGCGTTCCCAGCAGGAATAAAACTCCGAGCGCGATCAACCAAATCGGCCCGGCCATGGACCGCCTCCGCGGATGACGAAACTCCGGCCCCGGCCCGGCCCCGGTTCCCGTACCGCCCGTTTCCGTTCCCCCGGTTGTGCTCATGGTTGGCTCCCTGTCACTGATACGCGCGCCCGTCTCCAAAAGTTCCACCTCGCACAGCTTCGCGGAAACGGTGCGAGTGCGCGTCCCATTCTGCCACGCTATCCCGATCGCGTCTGCGCTTCCTCGTCCCGAATCCGTCCGTGGAGGAAGGGCCGCCGGATCGTGGCTTTCTCCGTGCCCTCCGTGGCCTTTCTCCGTGATCGCTGTGTTAAGCCTTCTCTGGGTTGTCTTCTCTGCGCCCTCTGCGTCTCAGCGGTGAACCGGATTTGGTCGCTCGCCTTCTCGTGTCCCCCGAATTTACCTCGCCTTTTCTCTTACTCTTTGCTAAAGTGCCGCGCCAACTAAGCCCCAATCCTCTGAGGCGGAGGCTCGCATGGCAGCCATCGATCTGCGCCCATTGTCGCTCGGCGAAATCCTCGACCGCACGTTCTCGCTCTATCGCAGCCATTTCCTGCTATTCATCGGGATCACGGCGATTCCTCAACTTTTGATTCTCGCGGTGCACTTGGCTCAACTTCTGCTCTTCGGGTATATCGGCACAACGAGGGTCGATCCGACGCGGACCGCGCTCTCGGGCGGGATGGCGGCCGGCGCGCTCCTGAGCGGATTGCTTGCCACGGTCGTTTATCTCGCCGCGTACTTGTACGCGCAGGGCGGCACGGTTTATGCCGTCTCCGAGCTATATCTCGGACGCACCACGACGATTGGGCAATCCTTCGGCCGGATGCGTGGCCAGGCCATGAACCTTTTCGGCGTCACCTTGCTGAATGGTATCGCCATTGTGGTCGGGCTCATTCTTCTGATCGTTCCCGGCATCTGGCTTGCCTGTCGCCTGATCGTGTGCGTTCCGGCCGCGCTGCTTGAAGACCTCGGCGCGCGGGATTCGCTCGAACGCAGCTATCGTCTGACGGAAGGCCGCGCAGGTTGGGCCTTCGTGATCTATCTGGTCTACTTCGTCGTGGCGATCATCGCCGCGTCGATATTTTCGTATCCGTTCGAATTTATGATGGTGTTGTCCGTAAGGACCCATCCGGATTCGGTGCGCATGTGGCTCGCTTTATCTCAAGTGGGGACTTCGATCGTGGATACGCTGGTCGCGCCGATTTTGTTGATCGCCACCGCCATCTTCTACTTCGACCTGCGCGTCCGCAAGGAAGCCTTCGACCTTCAACTCATGATGAACCCAGGTGCCGCCTGCACCGACGTCGAGCTCCGGCAGCCTTCCATCCATGCTCTCCTGATCTTGAGGGGATATCAGTTCCGCCTCCAAGCGCCGTAGGTGCGACACATTGCGTACGCGCGGTATCGCCGGATGAATCCCTCGCCAAAACGTACAGGGGTACTGGTTCTTGTACCAATCCTGTCCTTCGGTACACCACTTCCGTGCGAATCGTTGTGCTAGCGTGAAGAGCAGCATGCACGCGTGTCGACAACTCGGCCAAAGCAATCCGCCAAAATCAAGCGGCGCTTTCCCCGCGTCGCGGTCGCGCCAGCTCCCGCTTGCAATTCGCCCCAATCTTGCTAGCCTAATTGCGGCGACAGCACCGTGCGGCTCAAACGCGGTGCCGGCAACCATCGAAAATTGCCGCAATTCTAATCGACATTTGGCGATTAGAAATCGATGTAACGCGCTGAAAATAAAGGAGCGGTGTACATTCTAATCGACATGGCATGGGCTGGTCCGCGAAACACGGATTCCCGCCGATTCGGCGGTCGAATTTGAAGATTTAGAGGCATTGAAAATGGCTGTCTATCTCGATTACAACGCGACGACTCCCGTGGCCCCCGCGGTCCTCGAAGCGATGTTGCCGTTCCTCGGCGAGAATTTCGGCAACGCTGGCTCGGTCCATTCGGCAGGGCAGCGCGCGCGCGCTGCAGTCGACGCCGCGCGCGAATCCGTCGCGGCGCTGATCGGCGCGAAGCCGAGCGAAATTGTTTTTACCAGCGGCGGCACCGAAGCCGACAACCTGGCGATATTCGGCACCATTGCCGCGTCGCCGAAGCCGCGCAAGCACATCATCACCACCGCCATCGAGCATCACGCGATCCTGCACAGTTGCGAGGAACTTGAGCGGCAGGGCATCGACGTCACCGTCGTGCCAGTCAGCCGCGGCGCGAATTCGCAGGGCGTGGTCGATCCTGAAGGCATTCGCCGCGCGCTGCGTCCCGAAACCATTCTCATCACCGTGATGCACGCGAATAACGAGCTCGGCACCGTCCAGCCGATTGAAGAAATTTCGCGCATCGCCGCCGAAGCAGGCGTGCGCTTTCATTGCGATGGCGTGCAGTCCGCGGGCAAGGTCCCGCTCGACGTGAACCGCCTCGGCGTCGATCTGCTCTCGATTTCCGCGCACAAATTTTATGGGCCGAAGGGCGTGGGGGCCCTCTACGTCCGCACCGGGACGAATCTCGCGCCGCGATTTTTCGGCGGCCACGCCGAACGCGACCGTCGCGCGGGTACGGAAAATGTTCCCGGCATCATCGGTATCGGTGAGGCTGCCGAACTCGCGCGCATGCTGCTCGCGGAAGATGCCGCCCGCATCGCGCCGCTGCGCGACCGCCTCGAATCAGCGCTGCTCGAGCGAATCCCGTCCGCGCGCGTGAGCGGCGACCGCGCGCATCGCGTCCCGAATACGACGAACATCTCGTTTCCCGGCGCGGCCGGCGAAGCGCTGCTCATCGCGCTCGATTTGCAGGGCGTCGAATGCTCCACGGGCGCGGCCTGTTCTTCCGGTTCCACCGAGCCATCGCACGTGCTCACCGCCGCCGGCCTTTCGCGCGACGACGCGCGCGCCAGCCTGCGCTTCAGCCTCGGCCGGCCAACCACCGCCGCTGAAATCGACCGCGCCATCGAAATCATTCCCGGCGTCGTCGAGCGCATCCGCGCGCTCTCGCCGCGCGCGCCGCAAGCGGAGGCCGCCCCCGCGCGGTAACACGAAAATGGCCACCACAGCTCAACTCGACGCCTTCCGCGACTCCTCTGCACGGACCACGCATGCGGTTGCAGTGGCGATGTCCGGCGGCGTCGACAGTTCCACCGTCGCGGCGATCCTCCGCGATCGCGGCGAACCCATCGTCGGCCTCACGATGCAGCTCTGGAACCAGCGGCGCCTGCCGCAGCTTCAGGGAAATGGCCCCGCGCCGCACCGCTGCTGCTCGCTCGATGATGTCTACGACGCGCGCCGCGTCGCCGAGCATCTCGCCATCCCATACTACGTGATCAATTTCGAGCGCGAGTTTGAAGAAACCGTCGTCCGCCCGTTCGTCGCCGACTATCTTTCCGGGCGCACGCCGATCCCGTGCACGCACTGCAACAATCACGT
This sequence comes from uncultured Acidobacteriota bacterium, assembly GCA_963814735.1. Classification (GTDB taxonomy): domain Bacteria; phylum Acidobacteriota; class Terriglobia; order Acidiferrales; family UBA7541; genus Palsa-295. The sequence goes on from CAWFEC010000003.1 coordinate 531,201, forward strand.
CAAGTTCGATCAGCTTCTCGTCACCGCACGACAGATCGGCGCCGATCGCATCGCCACCGGCCACTACGCGCGGGTGCGCCACAATCGCGAAACGGGACGCTACGAATTGCTCCGCGCCGTCGACCAAAACAAGGACCAGTCGTATTTTCTCTTCGGCCTCACGCAGGAACAGCTCGCGCGCACCGAATTTCCGCTCGGCGAGTTGACAAAGCAGGAAGTGCGCGAAATCGCGCGCCGCCTCGCCGTGCCGGTCGCCGAAAAGCCCGAGAGTCAGGAAATCTGCTTCGTCCCGACGGGCAATTACGTCCGCTTCATCGAGAGCTACTTGCAGGAGCAGGGAACTGCCGCGCGCGAAGGCGTCAGCAACGTAGCTGCGCTCGGAGAATTGGGCGAGCCCGGCGAAATCGTCTCCACGTCCGGCGAAGTAATCGGACGCCACAACGGTCTGCACCATTACACGGTCGGACAGCGCCGCGGCCTGGGCCTCGCCGCCGGACATCCCGTCTACGTCGTCGCGCTCGACCGCGAGAACAATCGCCTCGTCGTCGGCGAAGACGGCGAACTCCGCCGCACCACCTGCGAAGTGCGCAACATCAATTGGATTCCGCATGAAGTCCCCGAAAATCCCGTCCGCGCGGTGGTGCGCATCCGCAATCGACACATCCCCGCCGACGCGGAAATTGTTCCTCTCGATGCAACCACCGCTCGCGTCTCTTTCTTCGAGCCGCAGCGCGCGATCACACCCGGCCAGGCCGCCGTCTTCTACGACGGCGAGCAAGTCCTCGGCGGCGGCTGGATTTCGAAGTAGTCAGAGAAAAACAAATGCAGATTGTTTTGGGCAGGCGAAGCGAGACGCTCGCCTCAGATGAAGAGTTCTTCGTCTTGCGTGGCCGCGTCGGGTTGCGGCGGGCGGCGCCGGTCGCGGAAGAAATCGAGCCCCGCCTTGACGCCCTTCAAAACCGCGGACACCTTGTTGATCGGATCCCAGACTTTGTCGCGGATCGTCGAGCCGGCGTCTTCGATCACCTCGAGCGTGCCGGTAAGGATCTGGTCCGCGCGAATGATCTGAATGCGCAGCCGCTCGACGGCGTCGGTGAAGACGCGGTCCACTTTTTGCGCCTGGCTTCGCGCCACGCGCGTCACCTCGGCCGCGTCGCCCATGATGCTGCGGATGCGGTCTTCGGAATCTTCAAGAATATGATTCGTGCGGACGAGGATCGGATCGATGCGAGCCTGCAGTTGCGTGGCGATCCGCGTGAAATTCTTGATCGCCGCTTGCAGCTGCAGAAACATGGCCAACAGAATCGCCATCTGAATTACGATGGCGATCGTGGCGACCGCGATGAACACTTCGAGCCAGCCGGACATTGGGCTCCCGGTGGTGCGTCAGGATGCTTTCGCTTCGCGCTTGTACGTTTCCTTGCCCGCGTCCACGGCCGTGGAGATAGCGTCCTTCTGGCGCGACATGATCTCCTTGCTGCGTTCGATCAGGTCTTCAGCGCGTTCCCGCAGCTCGCGGGCTTTCTTCTGGGCGTAGTCGCGGCCTTCATCAGCCTTCGACGTCAGGTATTCGCGTGTCTCTTCGCCGGACTTCGGCGCGAAAAGAATTCCAACGAGCGCTCCAATGCCAAGCCCGACAAGAAAGAAGCTCACTCTCGAGCCAACGTTGTCAGCCATCGTCCACCTCCATTGTTGGACACTAGCATAGCACTTCTAGTACGGCAAGAGTGGCGAAGCTGTAGTGATGTGATGGGAATTACGTTACGGGAGTTTTCTCGGCCGGCGCTCTCAGAGCGTCGTAGACGCGTTGCGCCTGATGGCGCGGAATCTCGGCGGCGAGCTCGTCGACGGCCAGTTCGCGCAGCCGCGCCACGCTGCCGAAGCGCCGCAGCAGCTTCTGCGCCGTCCGCTCGCCGACGCCCGGAATTTCGACGAGCGAAGTCCGCAGCCGCCGGCTCGACCGCCGCTGCCGGTGAAAGGTGACCGCGAAGCGATGCGTCTCATCGCGAATCTGCTGGATCAGGTGCAGGACGGGCGAATGGCGATCGAGCACGATTGGGTCGTTCTCGCGGCCGAGGACGTAGAGAATTTCTTCTTTCTTTGCGATGCTCGCCACGGGCTGGTTGATGATCTCGAGCTTTTCGAGCGCTTCGGCCGCCGCGTGCAGTTGGCCGATCCCGCCGTCGATCAGCATCAGGCTCGGCATCGGCTTGTTTTCATCGCGCAGGCGGCGGTAGCGCCGCTCGACGGCTTCGCGCATGCTCGCGAAGTCGTCGCGAAGGATGCCCGCTGCTTTGTCGGGGCTTTCGGGCATTGCGTCGCCGCGAATGATGAATTTGCGGTAATCGGATTTCTTCATCCGGCCGTCTTCCCACACCACCATCGACGCAACCGTATCCGATCCCTGAATGTGCGAAATGTCGAAGCACTCGATGCGCTTCGGCGGCTCTTCGAGGCTGAGCGCGGCCTGAAGAGCCTCGGCGATCGCTTTCGAGGTGGGCTTCAGCACGCGGAAGCGCTGCGTGAAGGAATGCTGCGCGTTCTTCTCGACGAGTTCGAGGAACGCGTGCTTCTGCCCGCGCTGCGGATTCAGGATTTCCACTTTGTGCTTCGCGGTTTCGCTGAGCACTTCTTCGAGCAGCGGGCGCTCCTCGAAGTCCATCGGCACGTGGATGTAGCGCGGAAGATAGGCCGCATCGAGATAAAGCTGCTTCAGGAGCGAAGGCAGGAATTCCTCGGGTCGAAGCTCCTCGATATCCTCCCAATAGAAATCGCGGCGGTCGACCACGCGCCCGCCGCGCAGGTGGAAAAGATTCACGGCGACTTGCGGCGGCTCGGCGTACCAGGCGAGGACGTCGGTGTCGTCGCCTTCCGCTGCGGCGATTTTCTGGCGCTCTTCCATTTCCTCGAGAGTGCGCAGCAGGTCGCGGTAGCCGCCGGCCTCTTCGTAGCGCTGCTCTTCCGAGGCCTTTTCCATGCGCTGTTTCAGGCTGCGCGCAAGATCGTTGCGGCGCCCTTCGAGAAAGAGTTTCACATCGCGGGCCGCTTCCGCATAGCGCTCGTCAGTGACCAGCGCGGCGCAGGGGCCGAGGCAGCGGTGAATGTAATACTGCAGGCACGGGCGCGGATGCAGTCGCCCGAGATCGACCGTGCAGGATGGGACCAGAAAATGCTTGTGGATCAGATGGACGAGCCGGTAGGCGAGGCTCGCCGGAAAGTACGGCCCAAAATAGATCGAGCCGTCTTTCGTCAAGCGCCGCGTGACGTAGACGCGCGGGAATTTCTCGAACGCCGTGTAGCGGATGTACGGATAGGTTTTGTCGTCGCGCAGCAGGATATTGAATTTCGGCTTGTACTGCTTGATGAGGTTGTTTTCGAGCGCCAGCGCCTCGCGTTCGTTGTCGACGACGATGTAATCGAGCTCGGCGATTTCGCGGACCAGCGACCCGGTCTTGGCGTTGTTCAGCGAGCTCGATTCCAGAAAATACGAGCGGACGCGGCTGCGCAGCGAGAGCGCCTTCCCGACGTAGACGATCTTTCCGGACGCGTCCTGAAACAGGTACACGCCGGGCTGCGCGGGCAGATTCGCGACTTTTTCTCGGAGTTCCATTTTCAGCGCGTTACAATGAGCGGGGCGTACGTTTCCGGCGCGAACCTCGCCCGTCGCGTACAACTTCCATGATAGCAAATCGCTCTAAACTCAATAGGAAAGCGATGCGGCGAGCCTCTCCATTTCTGTTGCTGATGATATTCGCGCTGCCGGCGTGGTGCGCGGGGCAATCGGGGCAGAATCCGCCCGCCTCGCCGCCGGGGTCCTCCTCTTCCTCCGCCAAACCAAGCCAGGCCAAGCCACCAAAGCAGCCGCGCGAGATCGCCACGTTCGATCCGCCCAACGCCGACAGAGATGTGGACGTGGCGAGCTACTACATGCGCAAGGGCGATATGAACGCAGCGATTCCGCGCCTTCAAGAGGCGGTTCAGCTGAAGCCGAAGTACGCGAAGGCCCGCCTGATGCTCGCCGAAGCGTACGAAAGGAGCCACAATCTGGACGACGCCGTGAAAACCTACCAGGATTATCTGAAAGCATTCCCCAACGCTTCCGACGCAAAGAAAATCCAGAAAAAGATCGAGAAATTGTCGTCGGAGCGCTAGGGAACCGGAAAGCGTTCCAGAAATTTCATGGCGCGCTGGTAATCGGCGAAGCGCTTTTCCTCGCGGCGGAATTCGGCGGAATGCGATTCGCGGCGGCATCGCGCGAAGCTGACCGGATGCTTCTGGTGGAGCATCTCGTGATAGAGCACGTAAGAGACGACATACTCCGGAACGCCCGGCCGGTCGAGCTGCCGGTTGATAACGATCTGGTTCAGCGCCGGATCGAAGCAGCCTAATTGCGAACGCCACGCGCGGCCGCTCCAGCCGAGATGCGGGCGGGGAAGCGAGCCCTGAAAATAGGCCTGGTTCAACCGGTCGAACAGAGGCGCGAGATCGTGATGCTCTCCGGACGGCTTGTGCGCGACGCGACGCGCCCGGCGCCGGCGCTGGCGCAAAATGCGCTGCCGCGTGGAGCGCGCGTACGAGAACTCCCGGTAAATCTCAGCCAAATCTCGCGGCGTTGGCCGCCGATACAGCCGGCTGAGCAGGATGGCGGCGACCGCCTCCACGACCGCGAGCGGCGCTGTGCGCAAAACGTCCGAAATCCGGACGCGCGCAACGTCTTCGCGCAGCCGGATCGTGTGCGTGAGGTCCGTATATGGATGATATTCAACGACGAATTGCGGCGGGCGGCCTTCGCAGCCGAGCCGCGTATAGATGCGATGAAAAATCTGCGCGCCGCCGGGTACGAGCCGCCCGCCGCTTCCGTGGCGGGAGCCGGATCGCCTCACTGCTTTCTCCGCACGGGCGCGGGCAGCGCGGTCTTTTCCGCGTCTTCAGCGTCAGAGATCGCGTCTTTTGTGCCGTCGATGGCGTCTTCCAGCGTGTCGCGATAGTCGTCGAGATGCGGCGCTCCCTTGTCGTATTTCTGCAGGATTTCGAGAAATTCCTTCTCTTTCGTGTCCATTAATTTCAGGGCATCGTGGATGTCCATCTGATTGTTTTTGGCCACCTGGATTTGATCGGCGCCGTCGTCGACACATCCGGCATACCCATTGAGCAGGCCGTTGAGAATATCGCTTTCGCGAGCTTCGGGGACGGCGCGCTTGAGCTCGTAATCGAATTTCTTCAGCCGATCTTCGGCGAACGCGATGTACAGCTTGATGCGTTCGGCGGGGGTCAGCGCGTCGCGGATTTTGTCGGCCTCTTCGTCGCTGAGGTAATCCTTCGGCGTGTAGTCCTGCGGGCGCGGACGCGCTGGCGCTAAGCGCGCTACTGCGAGCGACGCCAGCACCAGGCTGACGGTGAGCACAGTCGCATGCCGCTGTAGGAAAACCATAACCTACTCTCTAGACTAAGGAGTGTCCTTCTCCGCCGGGAGGTTGCCCGCCGGTGTATCCGGGAAAAGCTCCTGGACCAGATGATCGTTCATCTTCTGAAGATCGCGGCGGGCCGCCGCGAATGGAGGCTGTTCATCGGACGTCAATCCGGCAATGATTTCATCCAGCCGCCGCAGCGCCTCTTGCAGCGAAATCTGCAGCTGCTTGAAGCCGGAGGAATGCTTCGCGGCGTTGGTGTGCGTTGCATCCAGCCCATCGACGCACGAACGAGCTTGATCGCGATACCGATCGAGAACCCTAACAGCCTCCGAAAAATTCCCTTCGCTTACGTCCATTCGTATTTCCTCGAACTCGTCCCTGCCCAGCCGCTGCATCATCTTCGCCTTGTGGACTGGATTCTTTTCCCTGTCGAAGCGAGCCTGAAAGGCGGCGGCGTCATTTCGCGCCGTGTCCGCGGCCGCGAAAGGCGCCGGCAGGCAGATAAGCAGCGCCGCAAGTATGAAACCCCATGCGCCGGGCGGTCCAGGCAAGGCGTTACCTCTTTTTCTTCTCGTGCACTTCGCGGGCCAGCTCTCGTGCACGCGAGGCGGCCGCAAAATACATGTCGCTGTTCTGGTCCGTGTTCAACTGCAGAAAGCGCTGATACGCATCGAGGGCCTGGGCTGGTTGCCCCAGTTTATCGTAACAGCTCGCGCGAATGTACCAGCTGGGAGCCGGCAAGTCCTTTTGCTTGGCCAGCAGGTCGAGCGCCTGCAAGGCGCTCGCATAATTTCCGGCCTGATATTCGGCTTCGACGAGATTCACGAGGACGTCGAGCGCCCCGGGTTTCAGATTGTAGGCAACGATCAGCGTCCGAGCCGCGTCCGGGTAGTCCTTCTTCGTGAGATAGACTTCGCCGAGCTGCGCTGGAATGCTGGCGTCCTGCGGCGCGAGAGCTTCGGCTTTTTGCAGCACGGGTATCAAGTCGTCCCAGCGCTTCTCCTGATAGTAGATGTGCGAACGCAACTGAAGGGCGTGCAGAGTCTCGGGCTTGCCGCCGGCGGCGCGGTCTAGCTCGGCAAGCGCATCGTCGTATTTCGAGAGGTCGATGAGCAGCGAGGCGCGGTCGAGACGCCGCGCGATGTCGTCGGGATGCGACTGAAGATACGTCGCAAGCTCAGCCGCCGCAGGCTCGTTCCTTTTTTGCAGGATGAAGCACTCCGCGAGTTCGAGATGCACGCGGGGCGCTTCCGGGCTATCGGGGCGCAGCGCAAGCGCGTCGCGCAGTTCTGGCTCCGCGTCCGCCGGTCGGCCCGCTGCGATCAGGGCATGCCCGAGCGACAGCCGTGTGTCGAAATCCTTTTCGTTCAGCTTTTCCGCCGCCTGATATTGCTCGATCGCCGGATCCAGCTTGCCGCTGTTTTCGAGCGCCATGCCGAGCAGCCATTTCGTGCGCGAATCCTGCGGCGCGAGTTCGGCGGCGTGTTGCAGCGGATCGACGGCCGCTGCCGGATCTTTCGGGAGCAGCGTGAGTCCCAAATTTTGATATGCGGGTGCCATCTTCGGATCGTCTGGAGCAAGCTCGATGGCCTTTTCGTATTCAACTTTCGCGTCGTCGGGGCGCTGCATGGCCGTGTAGACGTATCCGAGGTTGAAGTGGACCTCCGCGTCGCCGGGCTTCTTTGCGAGGTAATCCTGATAGTCTTGCGCGGCGGTTACGTAGTCCTGGCGATCGACGGCGCTTTGGGCATCGCTCATAAGGTGATTCAGCGCCTGGGCCCCGGGATCGGCGGCAGCGTGTTTACGGGTGGAACTGCTGGCTTGCGCGAGTGCCGCAAGCGCGAAGGATGCGCAGCAAAGAGAACTGAGCGCCACGCCGAGCGCGCAGCGCGCCAGCGGCTTTGAAAAGGATGTCGTGCGTCGCAGACTGCTCATTGCGCCTCGAGTGCTTTGGCCCTTGAGTGCCGGAGCCGCGCGTGAAACTTCCCGGGGCTAAAGCCGGGCAATCTACTGCGCCTTTTCGCGGGCCTGAAGGCCCACGCTTCCACCGGGGAGAGCGTGATTCTCGTGGCCGTTGGCGCGGGCGTTGAGCACGCGCGCGAGATATTTTCCCGTGTGCGACTGCGAATTCCGCGCCACCTGCTCGGGAGTTCCCGCCGCGATCACGTGCCCGCCTTCGTCTCCGCCCTCCGGGCCGAGATCGATCACCCAGTCCGCCGATTTGATCACGTCGAGATTGTGCTCGATGATCAGCACGGAAGCGCCGCCATCGATCAGCTTGCGAAACGCGGTCAGCAGCTTCTGGATGTCGTCGAAGTGCAGGCCGGTCGTCGGCTCATCGAAAATATACAGGATGCCGGCATTCTCCTGCCGGGTAAGATGCGCCGCGAGTTTCAGGCGTTGCGCTTCGCCGCCCGAAAGCGTGGTGCCGGATTGGCCGAGGCGGAGATAGCCGAGCCCGACTTCCTCAAGGACGCGCAGGCGTGAAGTAACCTTCGGATGCGCGGCGAAAAATGTGAGCGCTTCGCGCACGGTCATCTGCAGCACGTCGTGGATGTTTTTGTCCTTGTAGCGGACTTCGAGCACGCTGCTCTTGTAACGCGTGCCGCGGCACTCTTCGCACACCAGCTCGACATCCGCGAGGAAGCGCATCTCAACCGTCACCGTGCCGTCTCCCTGGCACGCCTCGCAGCGCCCGCCCGGAATGTTGAACGAAAAATGTCCCGCTGTGAATCCGCGTTTCTTGGCTTCCGGAGTCGACGCAAAAATCTCGCGGATCGCATCGAATGCTTTCAAGTATGTCGCGGGATTCGACCGCGGCGTGCGCCCGATCGGCGATTGGTCGACCATTTCGATGGCCGCGATTGCACTGTCGCCCTCGATGCGGTCGCAAAACTCGCGCCAGGCACCGCCGGCGCGCTTGGTGGTGAGCGCTTTGTACAGCACGTCGTAGACGAGCGTGGATTTACCCGAGCCGGACACGCCGGTGACCGCGACAAGCATGCCGAGCGGAATCATGACATCAACGCCGGCCAAATTGTGGCTGCGCGCGCCGAGAATCTTCAGGAATTTGCCCTGCGGCTTGCGCCGGCGCGCGGGCACGGCGATGCGCAGATCGCCGCGCAGGTAGCGGCCGGTTAGCGACTGCGGGTCCGCGAGAAGCTCTTTGCGCGTGCCGGCAAAGATCAGGTTGCCGCCATGCTCGCCCGCGCCGGGTCCGAGATCGAGAATGCGATCGGCGGCGAGGATCGTATCGGGATCGTGCTCGACGACGAGCAGCGTATTGCCCAGATCGCGCAGCCCTTCAGGATGTCGATCAGGCGGCTCGTATCGCGCGGGTGCAGTCCGATCGAAGGCTCGTCGAGCACGTAGAGCGCGCCGACCAGATGCGAGCCGAGCGACGTGGCGAGCTGGATGCGCTGCGCTTCGCCGCCCGAGAGCGTCGAGGTAAGCCGGTCGAGCGTGAGATAGTCGAGGCCAACTTCGTCGAGAAAGCGCAGGCGCTGCTGAATTTCCTCGAGAACTTTGTCGGCGATCGCCGTCTCCGCATCGCTCAGTCGCAGGCCTTCGAAAAATGGCCGCGCCTCTTTTACCGTCATCTGGCAGACTTCGGTGATCGAGCGCCCCGCGATCTTCACTGCGCGCGCTTCGGCGCGCAGGCGCGTGCCGCGGCAATCGGGGCAGGTGGCGTAGCCGCGATAGCGGCTGAGAAATACGCGGACGTGCAGCTTGTATTTCTTGCGCTCGAGCCAGGCGAAAAACCCCTTCACGCCCGGGAAATCTTCCTTCTTGTCGCCTTCGAGAATCGCGTCACGCTGCGCGGCGCTCAGCTCGCGGAAGGGCACATCGACCGGAATACCTTTCGCGCGCGCGAAGCGGCGCATCTCCATCGCCAATTGGCGGTAGCGCGGCTTGGTCCACGGCTCGATGGCGCCCTCGGCGAGCGATTTGCCCTGATCCGGGATCACGCGGTCGAGATCGAAGTCGATCGTATTGCCGAAGCCCTGGCAGCGCGGGCACGCGCCGTAGGGGTTGTTGAACGAGAAAAGCCGCGGCTCAGGCTCCTGGTATATCGCGCCGCATTTTTTGCATTCGAAGCGCTCGTTGAAGACGAGCCGCTCGGGCGCGGCGTTTGCGGATGATGGTGTGGCGCGGGCGTCCGGCACAAATTCGAGGATGGCTTCGCCGCGCCCTTCGCGGTAGCAGATCTCGATCGAGTCCATCAGGCGCGAGCGAATTTCGGGAGACAGGGCGAGCCGGTCGACGAGGACGTACACGGGCTTGCTGAAATCGACGTCGAGCAACTCTTCGGGCGTCGAGAATTCGAAGACGCGCCCCGACTGATACAGGCGATTAAAGCCGCGCTTGCGCAGGCTGATCAGCGTTTGGCGAATTGCGTCTGGCGTCGGCCGCGAAGGCTTGCGCGCGCGCGCGGCGGAGGCCGCCGGCCCCGGCTGCGCGCCGCCGGGCGCTGGCTCGGTGCCGAAGCGCAGATCGTAGAGGACGTAAAAGCGCCGTCCCTCCGGCAGCGCCAGCACGCGTGCCGCGATTTCGTCGAGCGTGTCGCGGCGGACTTCCTCGCCGCAATTCAGGCAGAAGGTGTGGCCGATGCGCGCGAAGAGCAGGCGGAGGTAATCGTAGATTTCGGTGGCCGTGGCGACCGTGGAGCGCGGGTTGCGCGTGGAATTCTTCTGCCGGATCGAGATCGCCGGCGCGATGCCGGTAATTTCGTCCACATCCGGCTTCTCGATGCGCTCGAGGAACTGCCGCGCGTAGGCCGAAAGCGACTCGATGTAGCGGCGCTGGCCCTCGGCGTAGAGCGTGTCGAAGGCGAGGCTCGATTTGCCCGAGCCCGAAACGCCGGTGACGACGGTGATCGCGTTATGCGGGATCGTGAAATTGATATTCTTGAGATTGTGGACGCGCGCGCCGCGAACGCTAATTTCCTCCGCGCTGTCCGCCGTCGGATCGGGGATGTTCTTTCGCGCCGGCAGGGGCGTTCGCGGCCGGGGGTTCACAGTGGGTTCCGTTGCCATGCGCCTAAACTCAAAATTATACGCCGCTCGGCAAGTCGCGGCAAATGGCGGTCCGGAAGGGCAGTAGCGCCATTTCACGGTGCGTGGATTTGAACGCCCATCTAAACACAGGGTGCACCGAGAAGAGACTGAGTACACAGAGGCCCCGAGCAGTTTCTCCATGTCCTCGGCGCGCCCTGAATTGGGTTACACTTGACCCATCCGGGAGCGGTTCACGGCGGCTTGGGTCCGGGGCCGCGCATCAAATAGACATGGCGAAACGCAAAGAAAAGGCGTGGGTGGCGCAGGTGCTGACCAGTTCCGCGCAGGCGGGATTCCGGCGCGCGTACCAGCAGGTGCGCATCGACGAGGCGAAATATCTGCGGCACATCCAGCGGGCGCACCGGCTGCCGATTCAGAACTGGCGCGAAATGTTCTATCTCGGGCCGCAAGTGATCGACCCGATCGCGACGCGCACGATATCAGGCGCGTCGAAGATGGCCGCGCTCGAAGGCATGGGCCTCGGCCTCGGCGGCTTTCTCACGGCCGTCCCGGATATGGGAATCCTCGCGGCGATCACCCTGCGCATGCTGCAAAAGCTGAGCTTGCTTTACGGCTTCGAATATGCCACCGACGACGAAACCGTCGCGCTGTGGGTGGCTGCTGCGAGCGCCGCGGGCGTCGATCTCGGGCGCGACTTCCTCGAGAAGCAGGCGGTGGAGCGCGTGGTGCCGCGGATCGTCGATCAGGTTGCGGTGAAGGTCGGAGCCGAAGTCGCCGAGAAATGGGCCGGGCGCATCGTTCCCGTGGTGAGCGCAGGCGTGGCCGGCACGATCAACTACTACTTCGTGCGTTCATGGGGCCGCCGCGCGCAGAAACATTTCCTTGAGCGGCATCACGCGGTGCTCGCGCAAGCAGTAGAACGAAGCCGTTTGCGGGCCTCATCCTCCCCAGTGCTATCTCCGGCATCCGAACCCAACGGCTAGTTTGGCTTACGCTTGGCGTTCCAGCGCTGCGCGATCCCACTTCGCGAGATTGGCGGCCGCCTCATAGGTGCTCTGCAGAAAATTCAGCAGCATCGATTTCGGATCGGGCGAATTGCGCACGGCGTTGTAGGGAAGCAGGAATTCGCTGATTTTCGCGTCGTAGTAGGCTTCGGCGGGAAGCACGGTCGCGGTGCGAAATCCGGCGGGTTCCGGCGCGCAGTAGGCGTAAAACATCGGCGCATCGAAGCCGCCCTGGCCCGGCCACCATCCTCCGCTGCTCACTTCATGCGAATAGGATTCGCGTGTCCATGCGTCCGCGCCGGCGCGTTCCGGGGCGCGCCGCCCGGAAAAGCGCGATACGGCGAGATCGAAGCTGCCCCAGAAGAAATGCACGGGGCTGGCCTTCCCGATGAAGCGCGCGCGAAATTCCTGGCAGACCGTGGCGACGCTCGTGAGGATGCGCCAGCAGCGATTCGCGTATTCGGGATCGTAGGAGGCGTGCTGGGTGTCCTTGTCGAAACGGATCGGATTTGGGATTTCGACAGGCATGGGCCAGATCTTGGCGTCGATCTTGAGCGAGGCGAGAACGGTTGTGAACTCGCGGTAAAAATCCGCGACTGTGCGCGGCACCAGAAGAATCGTCTCGATCTGGTTGCGGCTCGTCGCGATTCGGAGCACGTGATCGATGAAGTCGAATTCCATCGTGAAGATTCCGAGCGCGTACGGAATGGGCAAAGTTGTCAAGCCGCATGGACTGACGTGAAGTGCCACGGCCCAGCAGTGGTTCACGCGCGGGCTGAGCGCGAGGGCCACCTTGCCCACCATTTGCGTCCACATGTGGAGAGTGGCGCGCGTCTCCTCCCATTCGGCGAGAGGCAGCGCGGGCCAGGCTTCGTCCTTGGTTAATGCCGATGGCGCCGGTGCTTGGCCTTCTGACATGGGTGCCTCCATTCGAGCAGATGGGCTTCGAGAATCGCCAACGGGCTGTGCGCAGGGCTATGGTAGAACAGTTGGTCCGAATTGCGCATGCATTCGTCGGATTCGAGGCCATGATCCGAGCCGAGCGACCAAATCCTGTACCACGCCTCCGGCGCTTGCGCCGCGCGGAATTGCCAGTCGATACGGTTGAGCTTGCTCGCTATCTGGTCGGAAAAACGCTCGTCCATGATTTGCCTCGCGGAAGATTGGCGGGGCGGATCGTCGAGACCGAGGCATATCCCGTCGGCGACCCTGCCGGGCACGCCTTCACGGGCCAGTCGCGCGCCAACGATTCGCTTTTTCTCCAGCGCGGGCATGCCTATGTAAGGTTTACGTACGGGGTGCATTGGCTGATGAACGTCTCGAGCGAAATTCGGGGAACCGGCGCGGGAGCATTGATCCGGGCGCTCGAACCTCTCGAGGGCTTCGCGTGGATGGAAAAGAATCGGGGCACGCACGTGCTCCGCGATCTCGCACGCGGGCCGGGCCGGGTCGCCGCGGCGATGGGGATCGACGAGCGGTTCGACGGCTTCGATCTGTGCTCGCGGAAGAGCGTGCTATGGCTCGGCGCCGCGGTGCGACCTCTCGGCGTCATCGGCGTGACCACGCGCATCGGCATCACGCGCGCGGCACATCGAAAGCTGCGCTTCTACGAGAAAGGCAACCCATTCGTAAGCGGACCAGCCCGACTCAGCCATCGACAGAGGCATCCGGTCTGACTTTCCACGGAATCCACGAAAGAATTTCGCGGGAGCGGAGTGAGAACCAACATGATCTCGCCATCGGTTTTGAATTGCCCTCCGAAATGCGGCCTTTCACAGAACTTTAACGGGCCTGTCTGCTTTCAGTAATTTACCCATCGCATTATTCAAGGTCTTTTTGTGGTCAATTTGCAGTCAATCCTAATTCATGGGAGGTTCATTTGCTTCGACATGCTCTGTTAGTGTGCCTGTTGCTCCTAAGTTGCTCGTTAATCAGCTTGGCCCAAGGTGTGGGCGAGATCAAAGGAAAGGTGCTGGACGTTGCGGGTGTCGCGGTTCCCGGCGCAGCGGTCACCTTGACGGACCTGGCAACGCAACAAGTAGTCCGAACGACGACCGGCCAAGACGGCCAATACACCTTCAGTGGTCTCCCTTCCAATCCGCAACTCCTACTAATTGAGAAGTCGGGCTTCCAGTCGTTCACCCAAAGGGTTTCGCTGGCCACGAAGGCCTCAGTGACCGTCGACGCCACCCTGAGCGTAGCGACCCTCGAGGAAAGCGTAGTGGTGCGCGGGACGGTTGTACCCGAGGCCGAGCCGGTGCCTACCAGGGAAGACGTAATGGTGTCTGACCAGACGCTTCGGGTACTCGATCGGAAGCAATTGGATGCCGCCGGACCGGTCGCAGGCGGGGCGCAGATGATTCAGTCCACGCCGGGAGCCAACGTGATCGGCTACGGAGAGACTGGCGCCACGAAATATTCGATCCTATTAAACGGAATCCAGCAAGGTTGGGCGGGCGAGGCGACCAGCTTTACGGCTCCCGGCTCTTTGGGCATCACCTATGACGGCGTTCCGGTTGCCGATCCGGCCACCGGCTTGTGGCAGTCAGCGACGGTGCCGCAGAACCTGCTGATGCAAAATCTGGACGTAACCTACGGGCCCGGCACACCGGATAGTCGGTGGTACACCGACGTCGGCGGCAGGGTGGAATTCACGCCAGTTCAGCCCACTGAGACGATTCACGCCAGCGTTGCCGCCACCTATGGCCAGTTCAATCAGAGAAACATAGCCTTCGTCATGAGCACGGGCAGCTACCATGGCTGGTCGACGGTGATTGGCGGTGGGGTCGGTGATGGCGACGATTACCGGGTGGCCCCGGACGGATTTGCGAACCACACCAAGAACGGGTCAGCGTACGGCAAGACTGTCAAATCGTTTGCCGCTGGCAGCTTCGCCTTTGGCGCCTACTATGCCAAGGGGGGCGGCTACCGTCCAACGGTGATTCCGATTGCCGACCAAGGCGTCCTCGAGCCGAACGGCACGCATTTCAGTCAGGCGACCTCCGGCTTCTATAGCGCCTTGCCATTCGACGCTTATAACAAGTACGACACAAATGAATTGGCCATGGTCTACGCGCGCGAGCGTCTTCTGTTGAGCGAGACCACCACCCTCCAGAACATGACTTGGTTTGTCCATATCCGCCGGCTACACCGGCGCAACAACGACTTTCTCCCCAGCAGCGGCGGCACCGGCCAAGTCGATGAGTATAACAATCCGCACAGCAACATCTTCGGAGACGATGTGAGTCTGGCCAAAGTGCTGCCTCTGAACACGGTCACAATCGGCGGTTATGTCTTTCACGAAGTCTACAATCCCCACAACAATTTCTTTGATTACTCGCAGGGAGGGAACGGCTCGATCGGCCTGGCGAACATCGGCGGGAAGATTCGATCCGGTTACTTCCAACAGGATGACTTTTCTTTTTTCGCCCAGGACGATTTTCATCCGATACCGCAAATTCACATCACCCCTGGCCTGCGCGAGGTCGGCTTCTCGACGAGCTATAGCGACCAGGTTCAACGCGACTTTACGTTCACCCCCGGCGTAGTGTTGAGCACGCATTGCTCGCTGTACCCGGTACCGCCGAGTGGAGATACGCCCGCTCAGGGTCAGCTAATTGATCCGTACTTCGACCTTTTCGGTGTCCCTAACACTAAGGATCAGGGCTCGATATGCGGGTCGCACCAGAGCCGATCGCGGGTCGAACCATCCATCAATGTAGCCGTGATGCCGTATCCGTGGCTGACCTTCTACGGCGGCTATGATGTGACGTATCGTTCCCCCGCCCTCGGCGGCGGCGGCGGAATGTTCCAGAGTGTGGACCCGACGTTCTACACGCTCGCGAAGGGCGCGTACAGTCAAGGCGGCGTCAAGGTGCATTTCCGGAACGCCCCGGCGCTCAGGAATTTCATCCTGGGCGTCAATTACTTTTACTTGGATTACACCAACCAGGAGATCGATTTCGAAACGGCGGCGGGCCTGGAGGTTTCCGGCGGCGGCAACTCCACCTACCACGGCGTGGATGCCTTCTTCGACGACGACCCGTATCGCAATGTCCACATTTTCCTTAACTTCGCCGGCGAAGCGGCGAATTTTTCAAATTACATCGTGGGAGGTCCGAGCCTTGCGGAGTGCACCGCGCAGGGACTCACGTGCACGTCGTACAACAATCTCCCCGTTTCCTACGTCCCCAATTTCACGCTCAATGCCGGGCTCTATTACGGAATCAAACGCAATGGGCGCGTGCTGGTCGAGCCGCGCTTCTGGTTCGAGGATATCGGCTCGCAACACCTTTTCTCGAACCTTACCGGGGCGCCCAGCACGCAGACCATGCCGTCCTACGCGACGGCGAACCTTTCCTTTATCGTGCCGCTGACAATCCACGAACAACATTCGTTAAATCTGGGGGTGGATATGATGAACCTCTTCAACTCGCAGTACAACGAATGGGAGTACATCTCCAGCGGCGGCTACTTCGGAACGACTACGGCTGGGTACATAAATGCGTATCCGGGGGCCCCGAGAACCGTCTACGGCACGATTACCTATCAATTCTGACCTGCGTTGAAACGCGCATGGACGCGCGCGGCATATCTCCGTGGCGTTGCAACCGCCACGGCTGAAAGCCGCCCGCGTCCTTTGTGCGCCCTCCCGTACGTTGTGAGAGATGATCGAAGTAAGGCCCTTCTCATCCAAGGCGTGTGACCTGTACTCGCGTACCAGTGCGATTGTGACAACCGATCGGCCGTGTCTGATTGACGCTGAAGGACTTCGGGAACAGAGTGAGATGGCACCTCTCGGAGGAGATTCATGCGTCCCTTGGCGCGCTATTGCGGAGTGCTGTTCGCCGCCGCGCTCACTTTGCCGTCCGCTCAGGCGATCCAGCGCAAGGCGGTCGGCGTCGTGTCCCAGACCGACCGCGGCCATATCGATTCGGCGGACGCCGCGTCCGGAGCGAACGTCTACGACTGCGACACCCTGGAGACCGAGCAGGGCGGCCAGATGCGCGTCCAGGTCCCGTCGGGCCAGGTTTACCTCGCAGCCGCAAGCGAGGGGCAGCTGCAGGAGGGCTTCAACGGCACCGACGTGTACATCGACCGCGGAACCATGGGATTTTCGGCGATGGCGGGTGCGGCAATCGAGATGGTGACGCCCGCAGGGTTCGTCCGCCCAGCGAACGGCGAAGCGGCGTCCGGGGAAGTGACGATCACGGGGCGGACAGAAATGACGGTTACCGCGATGCGCGGCGATCTGGTGCTCGACGACGGCGGTCAGTTCCGCACGATCCCGCAAGGCCAGACTGCGAAAGTCACCTTCGCTGAAGGCGGCTCGCCGGTGTGCCGCGAAGAGGACTCACAGGATCAGCAGCAGCCGCGTCACAGCCTGCGCCGCCCAATCGGGTTTTACGTGGTCGGAGCAGGGGCGGTGGTCGTCCCGGCGATCATCCTCTGGGAAAAGTCGACGGAGAGCGCATCTACACCGAAGAACTGAAGCGGCACTGCTCCAGGTGACGAGCGGCCGTAATTTGCCTTAAGGTGGGCCATGTCGGAACAGCAGAATATCGAGACCCTACAGCAGGCGATCGCGCGCTTCAATGCGAAGGAGCTGGAAGGCTACCTCGATATGTTCGACCGGTCCGTGGTGTTTCACGGGCTGTCGCGCAAACTGAAGCCGGGCGTTGCAGGATTGCGCGAGTATTACACCCAACTCAGGCAGGGCTTCCCGGACATGAGGATCGTCAGCGAGGACATGGTTGCGTCGGGCGAGAAGATCGCCAACCGCTACGCATTTTATGGGACGCACAAGGGCGAGTTCGCGGGCGTCCCGCCAACAGGCAAGTTCGTGGTGTCACCGGGAATCGTCATAAACCTCTTCCGCGCGGGGAAGTGCATCGAAACGTGGCAATCGCCGGATACGTTCGGATTCCTGTCGCAGATCGGCGCCGTGCATTCGCTCTCGATGAAGTAACGCTCCCATCTGGCGAACACGCCAGAACCTTCGTGCTGAATATGTTGTACGATGCTGCTGCCATTGATTGCGCGGAATCCCAATCGCGCCGTAAGCGGATCATCGCAGCTTCACCGCGTAAACGTCAACGCCGTGACCCGTGCAAGCGGTCCTTGAACCGTCGCGATTGCATCCAATGAAATGGAGGGGTGCGCTATGAGAGAGTTTGTGGTCCGTCATTATGAATTCGTCCTCGATGTGTTTTACGTCGCGTTGCTGGCATTCCTGGTTTTCTTCATGCATTTGTTCAAGGGCGTACAGATCGGACTGGCGGTCGCCTGCGCGTTGGTGGTCATAGCGATACTTCACACGCGGGATACGGATAAGCGGCCATGCGGCGCGGACGTCAGCGGCGAGCCAGTCGCGCGATCCAGAGGCGGTTCCGATTAGGGTGCTGCAAAACGCGAGCGCAATTTTGTTGATTTGAAACCGGGGCGGTTTAGATGGTGCCGAGGGGCAGAGTTGAACTGCCTACGCCGGCCTTTTCAGGGCCGCGCTCTACCGGTGAGCTACCTCGGCACCGGAACAGCTCATGATTTTACGGAAAAGCGGAGGCGCTGGAAAGCGAAAAGCGCCTCGCGGCCAGCGTTCCCGCCGGCTACTGCATGGATTCGTCGAATTCGCGCATCCAGTCTTTCTTTTTGAGGACTTCGCGGGGCTTGGAGCCGTCGGCGGGGCCGACGATGCCGTCTTTTTCCATCAGGTCGATGAGTCGGGCGGCGCGGCCGTAGCCGATGCGGAGGCGGCGCTGCAAGGTGGATGTGGAGGCGCGTCCCATCTCGCAGCAGACCCGGACAGCATCGTGGTAAAGATCGTCGTCGACTTCCTCGCCCTCAACACCATCCGCGCCGCCGCCCATGGCGTTTTCATCGCGCGGCGGACGCAGAAGCTCTTCGTTGTAAATCGCCTTGGCCTGATCGCGCCAGAAATCGCAAACGGCGGTGACCTCGGATTCGTTGACGAACGGGCCGTGGATGCGGTGCAGGCGCGACGATCCGGCCGGGAGATAGAGCATGTCGCCCTTGCCGAGCAGCGATTCGGAGCCATTCGCGTCGAGAATCGTACGCGAGTCGACTTTGCCGGCCACGCGGAACGAAATGCGCGCGGGGAAATTGGCTTTGATGAGGCCGGTGATGACGTCGACGGATGGCCTCTGCGTCGCGAGAATCAAGTGAATGCCAACCGCGCGGGCCATCTGCGCGAGGCGCGTGATCGATTCCTCGACACCGTTGGTATCGACCATCATGAGATCAGCGAGTTCGTCGATGACGATCACGATGTAGGGAAGCGGGCGGTGCTCTTCCTCGGCGCTATCGAAAAGCGATAGCGACTGGTTCTTCTCGAAGGTGCGATTGTACTGATCGATGTTGCGGACCGAGCGTCCCGCAAGGAGCTTGAGGCGGCGCTCCATTTCGCGCGTGGCGTTGCGCAGAACGTTGGCTGCGACCTTGGGGTCGGTGACGACCGGCGTGAACAGGTGCGGAATATCGGAATACAGGCCGAGCTCGAGCTGCTTCGGATCGACGAGCACGAGTTTTAGATCATCGGGCGTCGCTTTGTAGAGCAATCCCATGAGCAGGGAATTGAGGAAGACGCTCTTGCCGGTTCCCGTCGCGCCGGCGATCAGGAGGTGCGGCATCTGGTTGAGATCGGCGGCGCGGATGCGGCCGATCAGGTCCTTGCCCATCGGCAGAGTAAGCTTCGACGGCGAGTGCGAAAATTCGGGCGCCTCGATCACGTCGCGAAGGGCGATCACTTCGCGGCGGGCGTTGGGAACTTCGATGCCGACCGTTGATTTGCCGGGGATGCGTTCGATCAGGATCGACTCGGCGCGCAGAGCGAGACAGAGATCGTCACCGAGATTTGTGATGCGGCTGTACTTGATGCCCGCCTCGGGCTTGAATTCGAACGTGGTGACGACGGGACCGGGATTGATCTGCGTGATGTGGCCCGAGACGTCGAATTCGGCGCACTTCTGCTCGATGGCGCGCGCGCATTCCTTGAGTTCGGCCTCGTCCATTTTCTCGCCGCGCTCGGCGCTATGCAGCAGGTGGCTCGGAGGCAGCTTGTAGTTGGTGCGGCCGCGAGACACTTTCGGTTCGGTGGATTTCCTGGGCGCAGGTGCGAGATCGGTCTCGTGGAATTTGATCACGGCCGGACCGCGCTCGGCGAGCATTGGCTCCGGGTCTGCTTCGTCCTTCTCTTCGTCCAAGTCGAGATCTTTGATGGCCACGCGGCGCTGGCTCGCTTGATTCACGGGCGGACGCCCGGCGATCTTGATTTCTTCGACGCGCTTTCGCAGGCGCGCGGCTTCGCGCTCTTCGCGCCAGCCTTTGAACTGCGCGAACCATTTGCCGACCATGCCTTCGGGCGCGAGCGGCTTCTTCATCCAATCCGCAGCGGCGTGAAACGAGAAGCTCGTGGTGAGCAGCAGCGCCGTGAGCAGCGTGGCGACGGCGACGAGGTTCGCACCGATGGGATTGAATCCGGCGCGCAAGCCTTCGGCGAGGACGGTGCCGAGCAATCCACCGGGCGGGAGCGCGCCGCGAACGAGCGGAAGATGGATCAGCGTCATTTCAGCCGCGAGCGACGTGAGCAGGAGGCACGCGCCGATGAGCTTCGCGACAGGCGCGTCGATCGTGTGGCTGCGGAACCAGCGCAACGCGACCATGCAGATCGCGACGGGGAACAGGAATGCCGCGTAGCCGCTGAACTGGAAGACGAGATCGGCGAGATGCGCGCCGACGGGCCCGATCCAGTTGTGCACGGGCGTGGAACCGATCGGTCCGGCAGAGACGTTGAACGACGGGTCGAGCGGCGAATACGAAAGCAGGCTCAGGGCGAGAAAAACGGCCAGGCTGAGGCCGATGAAGCCGATGAGCTCGTTGAGGCGCTTATTTTCAGTTGGCGTAAGAACGCGCACGAAAGTCTCCGTTTAGCTTTGATGCTTCCAGCCCGAATTGCGAAGCGCTGGAAACAGAAAGCTCTCGATGGCCGGGCAGGGGAAGGCTCTCGCACCATGTGGGTCGCGCGGGCGCTAGCGCGCGGAGCCCAAGAGGAGGAACGCGAGTGCGCCGACGACTATAGCAAACAAGATTGGGGAGTGAATAGAAAACTTTGGCAAGTTTCGTGGCGATTGTGCAAAAGGGAAAGGTGCCGCGACCGTGTCGATTAGAGTAGTGAGTTTTGTTGTATCTGCAAGTGGTTACGTCGATTTCTAATCGCCAAATGTCGATTAGAAATTGGGTGATTCGTGAGGATTTGAAAGGCGGGACTCGTGACCTGCCCGTCCGGCAGGCGGGCTTGTGGCTCGTGATTCGTGGCGCATGAAGCTGGGTGCGCGGCTGCGTTGGAACCGACGCACGGACGCATGGAGGCAGGGGAGGAGGGAGGCAAGGAGACGAGGAAGCAGGGAAAGGCGGGCCGGCGGCCGGCGTTCGCGAGGGGCATTGGCCGAGTTGTCGATGTGTGTTCATTTGCCTCGCTTCGAGGCTAGCACAAGTGCCATGGGCGAAAGTCGTGTACCGAAGGACAGGATCGGTACAAGGACCAGAACCCGTACGTTTTTCGGATTTCCCGGTGGGTTGGGCAGAGGCGTCAAGCGGCTGCGGCGTCGAGAGCGGGAAGTTGGGGAGCGGGGAGCTTCTCCGGGCAGCGTTAATCAGGCATGTGCCTCACTCGATCAGCGTGATCCGGTGGCGAACATAGTCGATCAGGACGCCGCTGAATTTCCCTATCACGTCTTGTCCGACGACGCCATCAATGCGAATCCCAATTTCATCCGAGAACCTCGTCATGTCATAGGAACTTACAGGCACCTCTACTGAAGCGTCGCCGAAGGAAACCGCTGTCTTGACGACTCGGACCTCGACAACGTTTCCGTCGGCTAGGGAGACGGCCTTGCCAGAGGTTTCTTTCAGACCATCTAGGATGGACGATTTGACGAACGTCCTCATCGCCCCTGAATCGAACAACAGAGAAGCGCTCTTCCCGTTGATCTTGGCCTCAACGACCATCAATCCACCGGAGTTCGAGAAGGAGATTTGGACCGTTTTGACCTGGGCGCGCGCCGCCGGCGCTGCGGAAAAGAGGCACATTGAGACAGGAACGGCAATCATCCAGAGTCGTTTCATGTTCGGTCTCCTCACCCGCAAGATCTGGACCAGCGGAAGGCTGTTGCGTCATCCTTCCCGGCGCGCTCTGGCCGCGAGAATATTCGGGTGCGAGGATCGATCAATGGACTGCGGCTTGATTGACGCTTAGCTTCTTCTTGACGGCCAACGATCTGAAAACAGAAGGGATTGTGCTTGCCCCTAGACAGGATGGGGAGTGACTTGGCCAGGCGTATCCTCAGTGGTAAACTTCGGCACACCAGAAGGCCGCGATGAACCAGTCAAGCGTTTCCCAGCGCATCATCCGGTTCGGAACTTTCGAGGCGGACCTCGCCGGGCACGAACTTCGCAAGAACGGCGTGAAGCTTCGTCTGCAGGAACAACCATTCCAGGTGCTGAGTCTTCTGCTGGAAAATCCAGACCGACTGGTAACACGGGAGCAGTTGCGGCAAGGGCTGTGGCCAGCAGACACGTTTGTGGATTTTGACAACGGGTTGAACACCGCCATCAACAAGATTCGAGAAGCGCTCGGGGATTCGGCGGAAAGTCCAAGGTTTATCGAAACGGTTCCGCGGCGAGGCTACCGCTTCGTAGCACCTGTCCAGGCCCTGCTCGCTGAACAAACTCACGTGCCGCCAGTGCGTGTGCGATCTGTCCGCGAGAGAGTCGGTTGGCTGGGCGCGGCCGCAGTTGTGCTAGTGCTAGCGGGCGTCGGTGGATACTTCTATTTTCATCGCGCGCGGAAATTGACCGAAAAGGACGCGATTATTCTTGCGGATTTCACGAATTCGACGGGCGATCCGGTGTTCGACGGCGCGCTGCGGCAGGGGCTGTCTGTCCAGCTCGAACAGACGCCGTTCCTTCGCGTGATTTCGGGCGATCAGATCACGCAGACGCTGAAGATGATGGAACAGCCGGTCGATGTGCGGTTGACGCCGGCGCTGGCGCGTGAAGTCTGCCAGCGCATAAACGCGACGGTGGAAATCGAAGGCTCAATCGCCACCCTGGGAAATCAATACATACTCGGCCTCGATGCCGTCAACTGCGCTACTGGCGAAACTTTCGCCGGGGAACAAGTCACGGCGGACGGCAAGGAAAAGGTACTGAGCGCCCTCAACAACGCCGCCTCGGAACTGCGCTCGAAGCTCGGGGAATCGCGAGCTTCGCTCAAAAGGTACGATGCTCCGCTCGACCAAGCCACGACGTCTTCGCTGGAGGCCTTGCAAGCGTACAGTCAGGGCCGCCAGGCAATGTGGAAATCGGATTTTCCTTCGGCGATCTCTTCGTTTCAGCGTGCCGTTGATCTGGACCCGAATTTCGCCATAGCGTACGGGTTGCTGGGAGGCGTGTACTCGGCGACAAACAACGGTCCCGAGACCAAGAACATCGAGAGAGCATACAACTTGCGGGAGCGGACTAGCGAATATGAAAGACTCGGCATTACGGCGGGGTACGATATGTTCGTTGCGCGAGATTTCGAGAAGGCAGCCCAGACCTTCGAGCAATTGACGAAAACCTATCCGCGCGACCCGGCGGCCTGGAACGGACTTGCTAATGCCGACGATGGATTAGGCCGGTTTGACCAAGCGGCAGCCGCAGAGTCGAAGGCCCTGAAGCTGAACCCTTCATCATGGACTTATGGACAAGCCAGCTACTTTTACCTCCATCAGGATCACATCAAAGAAGCGCGCGCGATGATTGACGAGGCTCGCTCCCGGAAGATCGAGCCGTTTGCAGTATCTTGGGGTTTGTACACTTTGGCTTTTCTCCGCGATGATCAGGCGGGAATGGCGGAACAGGTAACGCACCCATGGACCGATGTGCCACCACCAGGCGTCAGGGAAGACATTCAAGGCGCGACGGCCGCATACTATGGTCACCTATCCAGTGCCCGCGATTGGACCCGCCGTGCCATCGAGTCGGCGATGTCCGTACAGTCAAGAGACGCGGCATTCAGCTACGAGGTGGAGTCCGCTCTGCGCGAAGCCCTCTTCGGGAATTTAAGGGAAGCTCGAAACGAGGCGAAAGCAGCGAGCAGACTATCTACAGACCCAGACGTCCAAGGCGGGGCGGCCCTGACACTGACGCTTTCTGGTGATCCGGCGGAGGCGCAGAAACTCGCCCATAACCTGAACGAACGGTTCCCGGAAGCTACTCTCGTTCACTTCTTTCATTTGCCGGCAATTAACGCTGCTTTGGCACTCGAGCAGGGTGACGCGCGCAGAGCGATTGAGAGTCTCGAAATCGCCGCCCCGTATGAACTGGCTGACCCCAATTGTGGTCCGCCGATGATGCCAGTCTATCTGCGTGGCGAGGCATACCTTGCCGCACACGAGGGCGTCAAAGCTGCGGTCGAGTTCCAGAAAATCCTCGACCATCCTGGCCTTGTCGGGAAGGTCCCCATGAGTGGCTTCGTCGGGAACGCGCCCATCGGGGCGCTGGCGCATCTCGGACTTGGCCGCGCCTATGCGTTGCAAGGCGTCACGGCCAAGGCCAAATCCGCCTATCAGGATTTTCTCACGCTGTGGAAGGACGCTGACCCCGATATCCCCGTCCTGAAGCAGGCCAAGGCCGAGTACGCGAAATTGCAATAGCTGGGAGCCAACGGCCTCCCGACGTCCACTCGCTCCAAATCTCGACGAACTCGTCCCCTGGGATTCATAGAAGCGAGACCCAACCGAACGGATTCTCGCCGTGACAGATCACGCGGCCCTCGAACTGCGTTCTCGCCAAATACTCGGCGATGGCCGGCGCCGCGCGCGAGAGTAGTGTACTGAAGGACAGGATTGGTACAAGGAGCAGGACCCGAACGTTTTTTCTGGATTTCCTGGTGACTTGGGCCGAGCCGCCAAGCGGCTGCGGCGTCGAGACAGGAAGTTTGGGAGCGGGCGAACTTCTCCGGTAACGGCGTTCGGCGACTACCATGACAGCGGATTTGATCCGGCTATTTTCGAGTCGTTTGATAATTCCGATTTCATTTGGTTGAACGACTCGGACTGGCGCGAAGCAACGACAAGATTTTGGTATCACAAGTTCTAAAATCTGCATTTTTTGCTGTTAGCTATCGTTCATGGCCAAACGACTATCGTGCGCGCGTGTGGAGGCGCCGGTTCTCGGCGTTGGGGAAGCCCCCGGCCTGTGCCGGGGGCTCTTGCTCATACTACAAATTCCCGCTTACCGGCTGACCTCGACGCTGGTTCCTCCGGCGCCAGGGCCGCTAATGCGGGCGCCTTCACCGTTGGAGACAATCTTGACCCAAAGCGCGTCCTTGCCCTTGTAGTACGAGGTGACGCTGGCCTTGCGCAGAGCATCGAGGCTCTCCTGCGGCGTACCCGAGGCGGCCGTGGCGAATCCGGGTAGTTCGAAGATCACCCATGAGCCGCTATCCAGTTCGCTGAGCTGCAATGCCACGGACGGCCTTTGGGTGGTCACCTTGATCTCGGTGCCGGCGCGTATGTTGGTCGCGCCGGTTAGGGTGAACTCCTTGCCATTGCGGCTCAGAATGACCGGCGGCTGAGGAGGTCCGCTGGGCCGACCAAAGAGTGCGCCGGGATCGCGACGACCTGCCGCTGGGCTAGGGAGCCGCTTGGGCCAGGACCGGTGGCTGGGTAAGCCCCGGCAGTTGGGCCAGCACCGGTGGCTGCGGCCATGGCAGGACCTGCGCCAGCGCCGGGACCGGCAGCTGCGACGGGAGCCGCGGGTGCGGTTCTGGCAGCACCTGGGCCACCGGCGCCGTTAAAACTACGAGGGGGGAACACCACGCCCCCGCCGCCGCCCCCGCCGGGGGTGCCAACCGCAAAACGTCCCACGTCGCCTTTGCACACGGCGGCATTCCAGGTCGGCCTGATCTCACAGGCGTCGTCGATGGCCATTCCGTCATCTGCGTCGTTGATCAGAATGTAGGAGTCCGGGACACCGGTGACCGAGCCGTCCAGGTCGTGGAACACCGATGTCTTGTAGCTCCCGTTGCCGTAATCATCGTTGGTCCACTTCTTCTCCATCGGCGGGAAATACACCGGCTTGGCGTTGATGAATTTGGCGCGCTGTACGGTGTTGTTGGTGCTCATTCCGAAGCTGGTAAACAGCAGATACGAGATCGCTCCCGTCTTGCGGGTGGCGTTGTCCTGGTAATTCACGAACGTGTCGTTGTCCAGTTCATGGCGGTAATCGTAAAACTCGTAGCCGCGGATCGGGAAATCCGGAATTCCGGGCTCCGGCAAGCTGCGGCCGTAAGCGATTTCCGCCGGCGTGCTGGGATTGCCGATGTTCTCGGTTTCGCCCACGAACAGCGAGTCGACCACCCGTGACGTAAACGCCGAACGTCCGAAGTTGCCCGACGCATGCGTGTAGCCGATGGCGTTGTCGGCCAGCTTCAAATTCTTGAAGGTGTCCATCTCACCGCGGGCCCACATTCCGCTATTCCGGTTCTTGTAGCTGGTGAAATCCTCGATCACCGTCTCCACGATCGGGCTGTTCGCGTCAGACGGATTGGCCAGGGCCATATGGCCGCCGGGACTGATATGGCCATTGGGCTGAGGGCCGCGGTCGAACATGAACCCGTCGAAGTTCGAATGAGCGGTGTTGCCCTTGAACTCCCGCAGCCGCATTCGACGTGGCCAGGTTGTCTTGCTGATCTCCGTGCCGGCGAACGCGCCCGTCGGATGCTGCGGCAAGGCCAACCAGAAACCCGTCGCCTCGGACCCCGCGGCCACGTTGTCCCGGAAAATATTGTCTGGATTCGTGATCCAGAAAGTCGACGCCGTGTTGTCGGAAGGGATCAGGACATCCTTGGCGTTCTGGCCGGCCGGATCGAACACAACTTTGCCCTCCGATCCGATTGGGCCGAGGTTTGTCGGGACGCAGGGTTTGCCGTCAGGATGACACTTGGTCATCATTCCCAGGTTGTGGATGAACTGGTTGCCCGTTTCGACGGCGTCTTCCAGGAAGTAGCAGTGACCCACGGTGTTGTAGGCCACGTTGTTTTCCACTCGCACGTCGTTGGTGCCATGCACCGTCACGCAGCGGCTGTAGGTATCGTGAATCGATGAATTTTCGATGTACTGCCCTTTGCCTTCGCCGACCAGATGCCAGTGGATCGGATACCGGGCCAGATGCATGTTCTGACCCATCCGATTCAATTCGACGCCGGAGACATACATTTTAGACCCGGCCATCGCCATGATATGCCCCCCGAAGTAGGAGCGTTCTGCGTCCTCCGAAGCCTGGATAAGAATATTTCGCGTCAGCATGCCGACTTCACCGCGCTCATCGACGCCGAACGTGATTTTGCCGAAATGCATGTACTTGAGCGGCTGATCGAGCCGTGATCGTGTTCCCGGAAATGCCCGCGATGGTTCGCTTCTCCGCCTGCGTGGAATCGTAGTCGGTCGACGCCAGGACGATCACGTCCCCTTTGCGCCAGCCACTGGCATTCAATACTTCGATCCTGTCGGTACCGGCATTGGCTGTTCCAGCGAGTTTGGTCCAGGAATTCGTCCGGTCACCATGCAGGTTCAGGATTCCGCCCGCGATCACGATCCCGCGGTCGTTACCCGGGGTATTGTTGGTGAGGGTGATGGTCGCCTTGCGCGTGTGGGGCTTGGCTTCGGTGCCGATTTCCAGTTCCCCGTGCACCAAGATCGACTCGGTGGTCAACTCGATGTCGGCTTTGTCCGAGAAGCTGAGTTTGCCGTCGATTTGCAAGCCGCCCAGCGACGGCGGACTGACGTCGAGCAGCACATCCTTGCCTTTTTCAATGGTGACCGTGTCCCCGGCGCGGGGCACCTTCCCGTCTGGCCAGGTGGCGGGATTGGACCAGAGCTCCTGCTTGACCGCCTGCGATCCTTGTTCCCGAGCCGCCACAACGACGCCGAATGCGCTGACGAGGAAGACTGCTGGAACGAGTAACGCAAAAAGGAACGAGCGATATTGTCTTCTCATGTCATCCCTCCCTCGTATGCAAAGGTGACCCCGCATCTTCGCGGCGCCCGGACATTCGCGCGATTCCGCTCTCCTCGGGGCTCATGAGGCGCGATTATAGCTCCTCTGTCAACTACTAGCGAAGGCCGCTTTGGGTTGGGTCGATATACCCTGTTGGCGTCTTAACAATCGTAAGTGGATTATTTCTTGTGGCACGATTAGTGAAAAGTTCGCTTTACAAATCGATGACCGCGTTAATCGGGAATCGAGAGTTCGCTTCGCGTGTATAATCGCGGCGCTTATGCCTCCGGTTCCCGGAAAAACACTCCGGCTCTACGACATCGTCCGCCGCGAAGTTCACAGGATCGGCGCGTTTCAGAACAAGGTGAAAGCAGCATGAGTGGCCCGACTTCGATTCACATCACGCGCTGGGGCGATTCGGGTCCGCGGGTTGTGCTCGTCCATGGCGGCACGCAGGGCACGGCCGTCGGAGGCGAAACCAACTTCTCGAATCAGAGGGTCCTTGCCGAGCGCGGCTGGCAGCTGATCGTGCCGGACCGGCCCGGGCACGGGAAAAGTCTCGACCCGGGTCGTCCCGACGATGCCGAAGCGGACGGCATGTGGGTCGCCGATCTGCTCGGCGACGGCGCGCACTTGCTCGGGCATTCGTTCGGCGGCTGCGTCGCGCTGTCGGCGGCGGCAAGGCGGCCCGAAGCGGTGAAGTCGCTTACGCTGATCGAGCCCGCGATGTTTCATTTCGCAGCGGGCAATCCAGCCGTGCGACGCCAGCTGTTCGCGATGATGTGGGCGATGATCTTCTCCTTCTCGGACGCGCGCCTGGCCAGGCGGATGCTCAAGCTGCTCGGAATCCCCGCGGAAGTGCGCGGTACCAGCGATAAGGCGCAGCTGGCGCGATTGGGAAGGTCGCTTCGTCGCGTCCGGGTCCCGAAGAAGGAGGTGCTCGCCCGCGAACTCGAGGTAATCAAGAAGGCGGGCATTCCGCTGCTTGTCATTACCGGCGGCTGGAACCCCGCGGTCGAGGCCAGTTCCGACGCTGTTGCCGCCGCGGCTGGTGGCCGGCGCGCGGTGATTCAGGCGGGGCACCATTTCCCGCAGATCGTGTCGGACGAACTCAACCAGGTATTCGCTGCCTTCATGCAGGAGCGCGAGGCAGCCGGCTGAGCGCTGCGAGGGGCTTTGGCCGAGTTATTGATTCGCGTTCATTTGCCTTGCTTCGAAGCTGGCACAGTGCCGCGTACGAAAATGGTGTACCGAAAGACAGGATTGGTACAAGGATCAGGACCCGTACGTTTTTCCGGATTTCCCGGCGGGTTGGGCAGAGCCGTCAAGCGGTTGCGGCGTAGCGCTCCAGCATGCGGCGGCTCGCCGCCGTTCCACAGAAGATCCAGCCCCAGGAGATTCTATCGGAGGATTTCAGGCGCAGGTTGCGGTCTAGTGCCAGGGAATTTGGACATTACTGCTGCGCCATTCCCATCCCATGTTATCTTCCGTGAAAATCATTCGACGGCCCAATCGGGCGTTTAGCGAGTCGCCGTACTCCATGCCCAGGAACGTGGGGGGCGCCTTCACCGTGTCGGCGAATAGCGAACACACTTCGAGCATCTGCATGGCTTTCGGATCTTGCGGGTCGAAGACGCGGACACCGTCAATCCTGTATTGGCCCAGGATGTTGAGCCAGCGGTCCTTGTCCACCACGATCGGCGAGTCGCTTACGGCAAGGAAATTGATCACTCGCAAGCCGTACGGATACACGTGCAATCCGGTCGCGATCGCATCGTCGGATTCGGTCGTGTTGTAGAAATAGATGCCTCCCCGGTTCAGGTGCGCTCGAACAAGCTGCAGGAACTCGACGGAAAGCAGATGCGAGCTGTGATCCCGCCAGAAAAACGATCCGTTCGCAACGATGGCATCGTACCGCGCCTGGGGATGTGCGGTTAACCATCGTCGCGCGTCGTCGATATAAATGTGCACTTTCGGATTTTGCAGCAACGACCGCACGGAAGGATACTGAGGGATCAGCTTCAAATAGCCCGGATTGATCTCGACGATGTCCATCGATTCCAATTGCGGAATGTTCGCAATCACCTGAGCCCACGACCCCGACCCCAGTCCCAGCACGAAGATTTTCTTTGGCGAGGGAACGAAGGAAGAAACAGCGTATGCGCGAATGATGTGATTGACCTCATCTGTTGGATCGGTGTTGAAATTTCCGTCGTAAGCGCCGCCCCCGAAGACAGCGCCATCCTTGGTTACGGCAATAATCCCATTTCGATTCTCGACCACCCGGCCAAACGGCACTTTGGCCTCCGCCCGCGTGCCAAAAATGAGCCGTTCAAAGAGCAACGAATGAGGTTGAACGCCCCAGACGACTAAAACGATCGCCGCGACGGCGGCGGTGGCAGCCCAGACTCGCAGAACGTGAAACCTGCCGATCGCAAAGAACAGAAGCGCAGCACCGCTCGCCACGGCTGCGAGACCTAATTGAAGGGAGACCTCTCGCAACCCGAAATGGTTCATCACGACGAACCCGATTCCAAAGCTCCCGAGCGCCGAACCAACGATGTTCGATACATAAACCAAGCTCACGTTCCGGCCCGCCGTCTGATCCGCGGAAACGGCAGTCTGACAAGCGAGCGGCAGGACAGCCCCCATCAAAGCCGCCGTGATAAAGAACGCCGGGGCGCTCCATAGGAACGGAATGCCTTTCGCCATCAACGTGGCGACCAGCGACGGCAGGTAGACGGAGACGGTTCCGGCCGCAAGCATTAACAGCCCGATGACGCGCAGGATGGTGCCCGTTCCTTTATTTTCAGTAAGCTTTTCCGTGACGAAAGATCCGGCAGCAATGCCCCCCAGATAAGTCGAAAGCAAAAGCGCGAATGCCGGCGCTCGATCGGAAGATGCGAGCGAGAACACCCGAAACCACGCGATCTCAAATCCCAGCGCTATGAAGCCCGAAAGTCCAGTAATGGAGATGGCGATCCAAAGAGGGACCGGCTGCCAAGCAGTCGGATCATGGGGAGTCGCAGAGATTTCTTCCGCAGCCATTGGACCTTTGCTCCTCGCATAGAGAAGAGCTGCAGCTCCAACGAGCGTGTTCACAATCGCGGCCCATGACACCGAACCGCTCTCTCCAAAATCGCGAAGCAAAAACGTCGCGGAGAGCGCACAGGCAGTTGCGGAACCGAACGTGTTGACGAAATATAGCGTCGCCACGGAATACCCGACTCGGCCGGAAGACCGCACCAGATGTTCCACGAGCAGCGGTAATGTTGCACCCATTAATGCCGTGGGGATGATGAGCAGCAATAGGCTAAAGACCACCGTATAGGGCAGGCTAGCCCCGGCGGAGAAGGTTGCGGCCCAATGAAAAATCTTGAGTGACGAAAGTCCGAATACCGCGGTACCCAATTCCGCGATGGCGAACAGCGCGATCCCCTGGCGTGGAAATCGGGCGGACAATGTGCCTCCGATAATCGCTCCGGCTCCGAGGCCCAGCATGAACGCGCTCACAATGACGGCGACCGATTCCGCGTTTACGCCATATATCGCAAATAGCGCCCGCTCCCAAACGATCTGGTAAACCAGCGCCGGCATTCCCGAGCAGAAGAAAAGAAGGCTGAGAAGCAGCGCATCCGGTGTCCTGCTTGCCTTGTCGAAGGCAAAAATCGCAAGAAGGAAAAGAACGAAGTCGAAGGCAAGAAGCGCGAACACCGGGATCGTGGTCATGGCTCAGTTAGTGTCCCGTAGCGCTGTCGTCCTGTGAAACCAAGTCTTCCGCAATTATTGTCGTATCAGATACCCAAGAAGTGATTGCCGTCCGCACGAATTGCGTTTTGCCGATCAGAACGTCTTCGGTGTTTGGAGCGCCCCACGGGCACTTCCGCCGTGGGACCCTCCTTTGCCCCGCAGAACCGCATCTTCGACTGTCGTACGTCGACGCCACTTGGTTTTCGCAAGCGGGTGCATGTCCCGCTCTTACTGGCACTCCACCCAGGTCGGTCGTCATTTATCTGTTTCCGAAATGGCGTGAAACCGCAAACTCGTTCACGGCGTCTCTTTTTTGGCGATTGCTTTCTGTCCCGCACCTTGTTATTTTCGGCGATTGGTTCTTGCTATAATTCAAATTCAAGGGAGGGATCGCGATTGGCTCAGCAACCATGGAAGCATTTCGGGCGATTCATTGTCGTCGCGCTCGCTTCGGCGTTGTTCGCTTCCGTCACTACAGCTCAAACTTGGCTGGACTTCAAGCACCCGGCGCCCACCGCCGCGGACTGGGCTGCGCTCGCGAAATTGCCGGACTTCACCGGCGTCTGGGAAGGGCCGCTCGGAGGAGGGTCGCTAGTCATTCCGCCCGGGGCGGCTAAGGCGGCTCCGCAGAAAACAGCGAGCACATCGAAATTCCCGAGTTTCCCGATGCCGAAACCGCTGCCTCTCACGCCTGACTGGGCCGCCAAAGTGCAGGCCTTGAGGGCGCACGCCGGACAGGACACCACCGCCGCGAACTGCCTGCCGCCCGGCATGCCGGAAATCATGGGGCAACCCTATCCGTATGAGTTTCTGCTCACGCCCGGCCAGGTGACGATCGTGGGCGAGGCCTACATGATCGTTCGTCATATCTATACGGATGGGCGCACTCTGCCAGAAGACCCCGATCCTAATTTTTTCGGCACGTCGGTCGGCCATTGGGAAGGGAATACGCTGGTGGCCGAATCCGTGGGCTTCTCTCCGCAGACGACGATTGCGCCGGACGTTCCGCACAGTGACAAGATGAAAATCATCGAGCGTTTTAGCCTCACCGATCCGGACACCATGAGTATCGAGACGACGGTGATCGATCCCGTGGCTTTGACGAAGCCGTACACGACGACCCGAATCTTGAAGCGTCATCGAAATTGGACGATCGACGAATACATCTGCGAGCAGAACAACCGTAACTCTGTGACCAGCGATGGCAAAGCTGAGGTGGATACCACCCCTCCTCCGCCCCCGGAGCCCAATTCCAATTAGGAATGCTAGATGCCCAGTACGCGGAGGCCGTTGATGAAGCAAATGAAGCCGAGCTTAAGGCAAGCAGCGTTGTTTGTAATCCTGCTGGGAGCATCGATCGTGACAGCGGGTACGGCGATCGCGCACCACGGATTTGCCGATTACGACATGACGCGGCACGACACCATAGTCGGTAAGGTGAGAGCTTTCCAATGGACGAATCCTCATACGTGGCTGTGGCTCGATGTGCCCGACGGCAAGGGAGGCATCACCCTCTATGCCTTTGAAGGAATGAGCCCAAACTACCTGGGCCGCCGCGGGTGGTCGAGACACTCGCTGGAATCAGGCGACAAGATCACCGTGAGCTTCTTCCCGTTCAAAGATCCTTCGAAGCACGGCGGAACCCTCGCCAGCGCAACGAAGGAGAACGGTGAAGTGCTGGACAACTTTGTGCCACGTGGTGCGCAGTAACCCTCACGGGTGACGGCGAGCGGCAGATCGCGAATGGATCAGCAACTAAGGAAGCATCTCGGACGATTCATTGTCGTAGCGCTCGCTTCGGCGTTGTTTGCTTCTGTCACTCCAGCTCAAACTTGGCAAAACTTTAAGCGGCCGGCGTCCACGGCTGCGGACTGGGATGCCATTGCCAAATTGCCCAATTTCACTGGCGTCTGGGAAGAGCCGCTGGGATCCACTCACCTCGTTGTGCCACCTGCAGAGGCTAAACAGGGTAACGCGAAAACGGCGGCCCACTCTAAATTTCCCGCTTCCTCAGTGCAGCCAACCTTGCC
The DNA here is from genome assembly GCA_963814735.1 of uncultured Acidobacteriota bacterium. Lineage (GTDB taxonomy): Bacteria > Acidobacteriota > Terriglobia > Acidiferrales > UBA7541 > Palsa-295. The sequence goes on from CAWFEC010000003.1 coordinate 564,473, forward strand.
TCTGACGCCTGCGTGGGCCGCCAAAGTGAAACAGTTGGAGGCACACGCTGCGGAGGACAATGCTCAGGCGAACTGTGTGCCGTACGGCATGCCGACAATCATGACCATGCCCTATCCGTATGAGTTCTTGCTGACTCCCGGCCAGGTGACCATCATCGGTGAGGAAGAACGGATGATTCGTCATATCTACACCGATGGGCGCCCGCTTCCCAAAGACCCCGATCCGACCTATTGGGGCACGTCGGCCGGTCATTGGGAAGGCAACACGCTGGTGGTCGAGTCCGTGGGCTTCTCTCCGCAAACGCTAATGCTATCGACGCCGCCCGTGACGGGCCGTGATGTCGTGGCCGTTCCGCACAGCGACAAGATGAAAATCATCGAGCGTTTTCGGCTTCTCGATCCCAACACCATGCAGATCAAGACTACGATTATTGATCCCGTGGCTTTGACCGGCCCCTACACGACCACGCGAATCATGACGCGTTATCCGAATTGGACGATCGATGAGTACATATGCCAGCAGAACAACCGTAACTCCGTGACCAGCGATGGCAAAGCTGAGGTGGATACCATCCCCCCGCCTCCCAGCGGCCCCGACCCGAATGTGAAGTAGGATCGAATGGACTCCCGGTACGCGGAGGCCCTTGTTGGGAGCACTGATCGTGAGAGGTGCTAGAGTGGGGGTGGCGGCACCGGCGTATTAGCGACTGAACTATTCAGCCACCGTCCCGCAGCGATCACCGCAAACCAGATCACGATCGAAGCATACCCCGCAAACTTGGCCGAGAAGGGCGGATCGGAGAGATCCCAAGTCTTCACCCGGCGATAGACGGTCTGGTGAAAAATAAGCGCGATGATGCCGGCCACGACGATCAGCGCCATTTTGACTTGAAAGATCACATTGTCATACGCAAGCGTGGCCTCGGACATAAACAAGAGTGTCCCAGTAGCGATTTGGCATCCAAAGCCCAGCCAAGCCCACGGCAGAAATTGACGCGCGATTTTCGAGACGGGTATGTCGGTTAGGAAAAGCCCCGCAAGGCGCAGGCTCAGGATCGAAGTGGATGCAACCAGGGCCACGCTGCCCATGATGTGAAGCGCTTCCACCGACGGGAACAAATAATCGTTCCCTTGCATGAGCTTGCCAAGGTACGTTTGCGTGAGCCAGTGGAAAAAAGAATAGGCTGGAGTCATGGGCATCTAGCTGTAAGCGATCCAGCGCCCTGCGCCGACGATGCCGAACCATAGCAAGATCGAGAACGCCCCGGCAAAGCGGGCCGACAGCGGAGCGACTGGGTCTCGCTCCCACGTGCCCACGCTCCGGTATGCGAGCACGTGAAATACAAGTGCATTGAGTCCTGCGGCTGCGATCATCAGCATCTTAACGCGAAACACGCCGCTGCCATACATCTTCGTCGCTTCAGACGAAAACAGGAGTATTCCCGTCACCACTTGAACCACGAAACCCGTCCACATCCAGGGCAGGAAGCGCTCCGCCAGCATCGAAACCGAGTAATCTTTGAATGCCACGCCCATCAAGCGCAGGTCCAGGACGGAAGCAAAACCAACCAGTACGACAACGCCGAAAAGATGGACCGTTTCGATTACCGGAAACAGCCACTCGGAGTCGTGTATCGATCTCCCCATCAAAGTGTTTTCAAGCCAGGCAGAGAGTGAATATAAAATGTGCATTCCCTTGGACCTCGGTTACAGCCTGAGATTTTGGAAAACGTCAGGTTTCAGATTGTAGCGCTCCATTCCAAAACTGGACAATCTGCTTGTGGCGCCGGACGAATCCCGCGCACCATCTGAGCGGCGCCCGCGGACAAGCCAACACAAGGCGATTGGACGTGCGCGCTGCCTGAGAAGTTCCAATCGAAGAATCGTGAGTCATCGCGCCGAACGGCTCATCCCCAGCAGGAGGGAATAGGGTGCTGTGTACGGGGCCTTGACCGCAGCGTTTTCGTGGCCTATCGTTCGTGACCTGGATTCACCGGCCCCCGACTCGAGATGCTGAGCATCCAAAGAGCTGCGGAGGAATAAGCCATGAAGACAATTCTATCCGGGGTGATGATGATCGTAGCGTTGGCGCTTGCTGTAGTGGGAGGCAGGGCCGCAGTCGCCGCGCAGGACAAGTACACCGTGAAAGTGCCGGGTGGGCTCGCGTTTTCCGAATTCAGAGGATATGAAAGCTGGCAGGTTGTCTCCATCAGCGAAGATGGAGGCCGCATCGCCGCGATCGTCGCCAATCCTGTGATGATCAAAGCCTACCAGGAAGGCATTCCGGGCAACGGCAAGCCTTTCCCCGACGGCTCCAAGATGGCGAAGATCCACTGGACCCCAACAAAGATGGAGGCGTTTCCCGCGGCGACGGTGCCAGGCACCCAGCATGATGTCGACTTCATGGTGAAAGATAGCAAGAGATTCGCGGACAGCGGCGGCTGGGGATGGGGCACGTTCGACTATGACGCCGCAACCAAGACGTTCACGCCCGGCACCTTGGCCGGCAAGCCGCCGCAGGGGCACGACGCCAAATGCGGGTTCACGTGCCACACCATCGTGAAAGCAAGGGATTACGTTTTCACGGCGTACGCGACGAGGTGAACGCCGTCGGACGTGGTTGGCAAGCCGACTGCCGGCATCAAGAAGGATAGGTGATCGTCTCCGCATTTGGACGCTCCGCCGTGGATCTGGTTGCTGACCAAACCGGGCCTCACGCCGTTTCACTGCCAATCCAACAGCACATGGACTTTGGTTTGATGGCGCTATTTCGCTGCACCTGAGCACCGCACCGCGGAGCAAACCGGTCGGACAGCGATGTCGCGGGGCCAACGTGTGCATCCGCGCAGCGGTATAGCTTGAAACCTCGCGTTACGAATCGCCCACGGACTTGCTTGCGGCAAGCCTTCTCAGCCCTCGGTCATCAAGGACATTCCGTTTTGCTGACGGCTTAGACAACCTCCCAAATAATCCGTGTTACGGCTTCTTCACACGTTCGACATACACACGAAATATTAAAGGGATAGAAGTCCTAGTTCGGCAACGATCCAAACACAAGTCCAAAAGGGAGGAATCGCATGAAGACGATTGGGGGAAGGTTCCGAGCGGCAGCCTTCATCGGCGCAGCCGTCTTGGCGCTGGCATTCGCAGCCGGGGCACCGGCACAGAATCAAAACTCACAGGATCAAGACTCCGACGGCAATCAGTGGCAGTCCGGCAATCCGTCGCCGAACGACAATCCCTGGCCGTACAACAAGCTGGAGCGGTCGCCAGTGCTTGCGGTGGTTGGCGACGTTGCCTGCCAGCCAGGCGAGACGGAGCCGGCTGGTGAGAAGGCCGGTGAAAACTGCACCGGAGACACCAAGCAGAATCTGTACGCGTCCCAGGCGGCCACTGCGAAGCAAATTGAGAATATGAAGCCTAACCTCGTCGCGCTCCTCGGAGATGAGCAATACCAGGTAGGCCAATATTCGGACTTTGAGAACTCGTACGATTTGACCTATGGCGCCTTCAAATTGATCACGCGGCCCGCGCCTGGCAACCACGAGTTTTATGTCGAGCACGGCGCGGTCGGCGTTGCCGGCTACGGCTACTTCTCCTACTTCAACGGCGTCCAGCACAATGCCGATGGAACCATGATGATGGCTACGATTGCCGGCAACCCTGACACCGGCGGTACCTTCACTCAACCCGTGCCGTTTTCGGATGGACAGGCGGGGCACTTCGAGGAAACGGGCGGACTCGGAAACAATACAGCGGGCGGCCCAGTCGGCGTCGGAGATGGCTGGTATTCCTATAATCTGGGCGCGTGGCACCTCATCTCGCTCAATATAGAGTGCGAGACTCAGCCGGGCGGATGTTCGGCCATGGGCCCCTGGTTTGCCTCCGAACTCGAATGGCTGAAAAAGGATCTCGAGGCGAATCATTCCGCGTGCACACTGGCCTACTGGCACCAGCCCACGTTCAGCGCTGCCGACGGCCTCGGCGAAGAGGGCATCACCGCTCAGGCGTTTTGGCAACTGCTCTACGAGTACGGAGCCGACTTGGTGCTGAACGGACACGACCACCTCTATGCCCGCTACCGCCCCCTTGACGCCTCCGGGAATTACGATCCGAAGAAGGGCATACGCGAATTCATCGTGGGCACCGGCGGCGAGACACTCGATACAGTCGTCACAACCGACACAACAGCCGCCGATCCTAGCGGCAACCCGAACTTCAACGCAGAGAATCTCGAGGCGTCAAGCGGAGAATTCTGGGGTGTGATGGGCCTGACGCTCAATCAGGACGGCTACGCGTGGGATTTCGAGTCGGCACTGAAGGATCCTGCACAGACAACCGGTCCGGCTTCTTACAGCGACAAGGGCGTCGGCGTCTGCCACGGTCCAGTCAACAGGTGGTAACCAGATCGTCTTCGCCACGTTAGTTGACCTTCCCCACCCTTCGCGAAACATCGCGGAGGGTGGGGAATTTTGCCTTGCCTGCCCTCTCCCAATTTTCCGCTCTTCGTTTTGAGATGGGTCGAAGCCAACTCCTCAGGTGCTTGATCGAAGGAGGATGACTGGAATATAGTCTCCGCCATGGCAAGCACACCGATTCCGCAGTCGCAAAGCCGGCTCGAACTGATTCTGGTCGAGGCGGAAGACAAAGTTCCGCTAAACGGGCTGCTGTGGGAGCCGCAGAAGGCCGGCGATTCGCTGGTCGTCATGGTGCCCGGTGGCACGACGGGCGCGGCGTTCTTTCCGGCGCACGATTACTCTCCACTTGCCGCTGGGCTGACAGACAAGGGCTACGCCTTCCTGCTTTCCAACATGCGAGCCTCGTACAACAACGCCTACTCGGAATATAGCGACTCCGTGAAGGACATCGCCGCCTTCGTCGCGTGCGCAAAATCGAAGGGCTACGCGCGGATCGCGGTTCTGGGGATCAGCCTTGGCGGCTGTCGCGTAGCGCAGTATGCGGCTGAGCGCAACGACCCCGCAGTGAAAGCGATCGGCTTTGTGGCGTCGATCCCATCACCGTATCTGGAGTTTCAAGTTCGCAGCAGCGAAGCGGAGAAGCAGCGCCTGGAGGACACGCTCAAGCACGCGCGCGAATTGGTCGCCCAAGGCAAGGGGCAGAAACCGGTCGAATATGAGGATTGGTTTCCCGGCGGCCTGTCAGTCATGGGAACGGCAAAGTCGCTGATCAGCTTCTTCGGAGCGCCGAGCGATCCGAGCGCGCCGAGTTCCGTCAAGTACGGACCGAAGATCAAGGTTCCCGCTCTTGTGATTCACGGCGAAAAGGACGAGCTAGCTCTCCCGCCGAACGCTCAGGCGATTTACGACAGCCTGACGGCTTCGCCGCAGCGCGACTTGGTATGGGTGAAGGGCGCGAGCCACTATTTGACGCCGGGCCCGCTCGCGGAGTCCTACGCCAGACTGACCGTCGATTGGCTCGTGAAAAATTTTCCCGCCTCCCCTCGCCGATAGGCAATCGAATTCGAGGAAGCAGGTGATCCGGTGGAAATTGATGCGGGCGGCGCTATTTCTTCAGTAGTCCGAACCGGATCGGGAGCAGTTGTCGAAGGCGCGGCTCCCGCAGCCAGATTCCAAACCAGGCAATCATGCTTGTCGATAGCGGGACCGTGATCGGAAAGGGGTAGTGGATGCGGGTATACGCGGCGACAGCTCCGCCGAGATAACCGGTGAGAAGCACCGCGCCCAGAACCGCAGTGGGCGGAATCAGGTACAGAATGATGCAGCCCAGTTGCAGGCATGCGAGGAGCGTCAGAAGGTTCACCGGCCAGCCGATCTGATCGAACATCTTCACATAACCCGGGTTTCGGGTCAGCTTCCAGTGAGCGCTCATCCCCACCACAAAAACGGGCCAGAGCGAAACAACCCAACCGGCCCACACGAGCCAACGCTTGCCTCTCGTTTGACGCAATGGAACATCAATGGCGCTCATGTGTGCCTCTCCTTTGGCGCACTGCGTTGCGGGTCGCCCCGAGCAGGGTAGTGCGGCGCCGTAGAATCCCGGAATGGCGACTGCCCGGACACTTCAACTCGAATCGTAGAGCCGGCGTAGTATACGCGAAACGATCGGCGGGGCTAGCCCCCGGAAGATTTTTTCGGGGAGACTTCGGGCGGTTTGGTGGCGACGTAGCAAACATCCGCCCAGCGGGCCTCGACGCTAACCTCGGTGCCGGGCTTCAGTTCGTCTCGGTCGACCTTCATGCCTCGGGGATGGTCACCCACACCGAGGGTGTGGCCGGCGGCTTGATGGCCAAAGTATTCCCGCTGAACGATTGCACCGTCCCGACGATGTCTTCGGACGCAGCCATCGGGCTGCTTTTCTGCGCGACGCACGGAAGCACAAATAGCGCGAAGAAAAATATGACGACCGGAAGCATTCTGATTTGATGCATGGATTCCCCCACCCCATTACGATTCCCCAGCGCATTCAGGAAATCATGATTTGACCTGCCGTAACTCCGGTCCAGGTGTCCGTCGCCCGTAGCGTACAACCGACATCGTTCGCGTTCAAGCCAGGAGCCTTCAGCCCAGCGACGTCACTTTCTCCGGCTCGACCTTGTACAGCACGCGAATTTCTCCCGGCTCGCGGTAGGGATAGACAGCCTTGTCGATATATTTCTGCGACAGGCTGTTAATGTGCTCATCGGCGCCTTTTTGCGTGATTTCCACAACACGCCCTCGAATCGCGAGGTAACGGTAGGGATTATCCGGATCGAGGATCGAAAGTGATACCCGCGGATCGCGGCGCACGTTCCGATCTTTCACGCGGCCCAGCGCAGAATTGAACCGCACGTATTTGCCATCGTAGTCCACCCAAACGGGCGTGACCTGCGGGCTGCCGTCGCTCATGATCGTCCCCAGATTCGCAAACGCCCGCTTCTGAAACAGGTCGAGAAACTTTTCGGGAATCGCCTCCGCCATCGTCGCCCTCCTGCGAAACAGCTTCGACCATAAGGATAGCCGAGGTGCGCCGAACAACGGGAGAAATTCAAGCGCCGGTCGGCGTCAGCCGTCGAGCGGACTCTCCGCACGTTTTCGGATGCGCTGCGGGTGGCGCATTTTGTATGATGTGCGCCGCCGGAAGGATCCGGGAGAAAAATCCAAAAGGAAAAGGGGGGACCGAAATGCGGAAAGCGACAGTTATTTTGTTGTGCGGTATTGCGGTTGTGTTCCTGGTGGCCACAGTTTCGTCACGTGCTACGACGCAGAGCAGACTCCTACGCCGAGGATCGTGCAGAGATCGAGGATCTTCAGGCTCGCTATATGTTCGCGCTGGATTTTAAGGACCCCGATACGTACGCATCCACTTTCACGGAGGATGGCGTGCTCGATTACGGTCCGGTGGTAAAGGGCCGCGACGCGATTAAGAAAGTGATCGCCGATATGGGCAAGCGCAGAGCGGGACAGACGGCGCCGGCCGCGGGCCAGCCGCCGGTCGTCGGGCGCCACAACATTTCGAACATCGTCATAAAGATCGACGGCGACAAGGCTGAGGGACGAGCCTATTGGTTTCACTACAGCAACAGCGGTCCGAAAGGGGCTGGCACTCTGGACTCTTTTGGCCACTATGAGGACGAAATGGTCAAGGTGGACGGCAAGTGGTATTTCAGCAAACGGAAAATTTATAACGAGCAGGTAGCCGCCTGGGCTTACAAAGGCGGGAATCCTGCCTGGTAGCGGTCGCTGGGCGATCACGGAGGACGCTTACTGGTAGCGTCCCTGCTGTTCGAAGAGCCTTATTTCGTCCTCCACCGAGAACACCTGGGGAGGAGAATGCGCGAAGCGAGCTTCGGATTTGAAGGCTTGTTCCTCGAGCGGAATCGCGATCCATAGGCCGGTTTTCACGAACGCCCGAACGTAGCGCTCGACGTAGCGATCAAGTCCCAGCACGGAGAACTGGGCTGCGTGCACGAGCCCGTGGAAGAGCGTCCTCGGAGCAATCTTTTCGGGGAATACGATGACATCTATGTAGGTAAACGACGCGAGGTGCTCAAAGTCGGGAAGGCCCGTAAACCCCAGAGCTTTCGCGTTATCGGAAAATGGCGCGGGGTCAATGCGGATACCCTCGAGGACCAGCACTCTGACGGCGTCGAGAAGTTTGGCGGAAAAGTACGATTCGAGCAGGCCGCGTTGTTCGCCGTTCAACGGAACGCCCGAGCCAAAATGGCGCTCGCGTTCGCGCTGCAGGTAGGCGTCGACTCGCGCGATGATACGAAGTATCTGTTCTTCCGCAAGTTCCATGGGATTGCGTGCGCGCAGACCCCTTCCTTGTGCAAGTGTAGCTCATCCCTGACTGGGACATTGATGTTCGCGTAGCTGAGCGGCGTGAGGCGGGGTTATATGTTCCGTCACGGCACCCTACGGCTCGGGGCGCCGGGCGGTGTTTGGTCCGCTACAATCGGCGTGTGCCGAAACGTTACTGCACGAGCCGGGCGGAGTGGCGTCTCCAGCCGGGAAAACCAGCGGAGCCCCTTTCTCCGCATTACCGCCTCGACTGCGACTTTGGAACCGGGGTCATTACCTGCTGGGAGGACGGCGGGAGCGAGCCGATTTACGTCTGCGAGAGCCACGCAAAACAGCTAGGGCGGCCGCGAAAGCAAGTGACGGATATTCGCGTCATCACGCCTCCGGCGAAGCAAAACGGTGATTCCGCAAAAGTCGAGGATCGAAGCGAAATTCAGGAGGTTGCCGCCACAAGTCCGAGGGCCGCTGCCTCAATGGAAGTAGCACGTACTCATTCGGCTGAGGCGCAGGCGGCGCTTGCCGTCGATCGAGACGAGATTCAAGAGGTTGCCGCGCCACCGCCGAGAAGCTCTCCTTTGCCGGAAGCGCCAAGCGATGTTCCGGTCGCAATGGCTGGGCCTATAGCCGGTCAAACCGAAATTCGGGAAGTTTCGGCGCCAGCGGCGCAGCTCTTTCCTTTGCCGGAAGCGCCGCGCGGCATTCCGGAGGCGACGCCCGAACCTGCAGTCGATCGAACGGAAATTCAGGAGGTCGCTGACGTACGTTCTAAGGCGCCTGCTTCGCCGGAGTCACCTGCGCGTGCTCTTCCCGAGGTGAAGGTCGCACGGGCGACGGAGTCATCAGGCAGACCTCCTGCGCGCGACCTCACGTACGGAAATCCGGCGAAGGCGATGGTGGACGAAGCGATTTGGAATCTGGCCACCGGAAATTACCAGACGTACAAAGCTGCGTTGGAGCAAGGGAAGTCCGTGGCGGAGGCTGCGGAAGCTGCGGGCGGGCAGGTGGCCATGGTCCATCGGAAGATCGGCGATTACACGCTCAAGATGGAAAATCTTCTTGCGGAATCGAAAGCGACGATCAGCGTGGGGGAGTGTATCGACAAGCCGCTCGAGCAGGCAGTGCTGGATATCATCGGGAATGGCGCGATGAGCGATTCTGAGAAAGACGCGGCGGTGCAACAGCTCGGCGTTATCCAGGAATGGGTGAAACACGGGCTGCAGGCGATTATCACTCCGCTCCAAGCGAATCAAATCGTGCTGGCGATTGGCGATCGGGTGAATTGGGGAGGGACTGCGGACGTCCCGGAGGAATTCAAAGCGGTGTATCGCACTCTATATGGCAATCTGAAAACTGCGATCCGTGGCGCTGTTCCCGGGGCGCAGAATCTTCACGACCGGCTCACGAATTTGTACGCGGCGAAATCTGATCTCGAAGTCCGCTAAGGAAAATCGGCAATGCGCGTCACCGATCATCAGGAAGGCCGACGCGGCGCAGCAGATCTTTGAAGCGCGGGTGGTAGCGCAGGGCATCCATGCCCGGGTCGATGTGCAGATAGATGAGCCAGTGGGAGCGCTCGGCGTAGGCTTTCTCGAGGCATTCGATCGCGCGATCGTCTTGTCCGAGGCCGATGTGGATTCCGGCCAGGAAGTACGGCGCGACGTACTTTTCTTTCGATAGCTTCGTCAGCTCATCGAGCATTTGCAGCGCTTCGTTTGTTCTGCCGGCCCTGCCGAGAGTTTGCGCGAGTGCAGCGCGCATCAGAGGACTGCCACCGGAAAACCTCACCGCCTTCTCGCCCTCGGCGATCGCCTCCTCGTAATGAGCCGTCTTCCTGAGCAGCAGGCCGAGGATCCAATACGTGACGGCGTAGTTTGGCTCGAGTTCGACGGTGCGGCGCAGCTGTTCGATCGAGTTTTCGTATCGGCGCGAATAGTAGAAGGCCCATCCGACGGCGACGTTGATGATGAGCGACAAGGGATCGAGCTGCTGGCTGTTCCTCATCCGGGCCAAAGCCTCTTTGTGGCGTCCCATGGTCATTACATATTCGGCGTACCAATGGTTGGCGGTCGGGTAGGTGGGGCCTAGCTCGAGGCTGCGCTTGAATTCCGTCTGCGCCTTTTTCCATTGCCAATCGTGAAGCCACAGCACGGCCGCCAAAGCTGTGTGAGCTTCGGCGAGTCGTGGGTCAAGCTGCAGGGCGGTCATCGCCTCGGCTTTCGCGTGCGGGAACGCTTCCTTGGGCGACAGATAGCTGTTCCATCCGAGAAGCACGTAGGAATTCGCTACGCCCGCATAGGCGAGGGCATAGTTGGGATCTTTCTCGGCTGCCTCCTGGAAATATTCGATCGCTTTGTAAAAGCTTTCCTCCGTCCAGCGATTCCAGTGATGAAGGCCTTTCAGGTAGAGCTGATACGCCTCGGCGTTTTCCGTGGGGTGTGCTGTGAGGCGCTTCTTTTGCGCGCGGGTGATTTGCAGCTGCAATTTTCCAGATATCTCGGTGGAGATTTCGTCCTGGAGGGCGAAGATGTCGCCGGACTTGCGGTCGTATTGCGCGCACCAGAGTTGCGAGCCTGTGGCTACGTCGACGAGTTCGGTCGAAATACGCAAAGAACCGCTGCCTTGCATGATCCTTCCGGTGAGGACGGCGCGGACGTGCAGCTCGCGGCCGATGGCTTGAGGGGCAATTTCGCGGCTGCGATATCGAAAGACCGTGCTCTGCGCCATCACGCGCAGTTTCGGTATGGTCGCCAGCGTGTTGATGAGGCTGCCTGCGATGCCGTCGCTGAGGTATTCGTGCTCGGGATCGCCGCCGGCGTTTTCGAAGGGCAGGACGGCAAGCGAGTCGATCACCTTCGCGACCCGCTTCGCACGCCCGGCGGTTCGTCGAACAGAGGAAGTCCGCATGCGGCGCCGCTTCATATCTGATCTCCTATGCAACTTCTATCATAGTCCGTCAAACTCTCGATACGCTGGATCACCGCGTGGACGCGATCGAGTTCCCGATGCGCAAAAATTTGTGGTTTTCTCCGCGAACTCTGTGGCAGTTCTTAGTGTTCTCTGTGTTTAGCTTTCTCCCCTGATTGCATGCGAATCCGCGCGGAGACGAAGAAGCCGCGGAAAATTCACGCCTTCTAGCCGCTATTTCACTCGCCGCTGCCCGCTTTCGCGTGCGACGTTTTGCACAGGCATGCACAAATTTCCACAGAGTTTTTTCCAAATAACTCTTGCCAACTTTTCTTCACGCTCTTACTATGCGCCCAGATTGATCGGGAAGAAAAACTTCACGAGTCAATTCGAAGGGGCAAGCGAGGGTAAAACCGAGCGAGTCTCGGCAGAATTAGATTTGAGAAGAGAACTTCGCGATTCGATCCGGCAGGAACGGTGAGGGTAAAACCGAGCCGAGTTCGGCTGAGTCGAACCGAGGAGTGAGCTTCGCAGCTGAGTGCAGGGGCGGCGCGGGTAAAACCGGGTTGCCGCTGGACGCAAGCGGAGGCGAAAAGCTTCGCAAGTGCGCTCAAGGGTGCGGCAAGGGTAACACCAAGTCGCGATCGTGAGTTGAACTGGCAAGTAGAGCTTCGCGACTCAATTTACCGAGGGCGGTCCGGGTAAAACTGAACCGCCTTCGATTAAGTTGAATCGAGAAGCGAACCTTCGCGAATCAATCGAAAGAGGGCGATCCGGCCAAAACCGAGTCGCCCTCATTTTTTTGGTCGCTGCGCAGGTAGTTAGACCACCAGCACCTACCGCCCCCGGCGAAATCGACAGCCCCGATAAGTCCGGCACCCATCTGAGCGACTGCTGAACGAAGCTGCGACTTGAATCGGCGGAGTGGTATGATCGGGCCGCTTGGACGTCGAGGTGGACCCGGCATCTGAGCGAAGGATGGCTCAGCCGCTGTAACGCGGGGGCGGAAACAACGTGCCAGTCATCAATCAGCTTTACATCGGATTCGAAGGACCGATCGGGGCGGGGAAGACCACGCTCGCGCAGCTATTGGCTTTGCATCTCGGCGCGAAGCTGATCCTGGAAGATGTGGATGGCAACGCGTTCCTGCCCGATTTCTACGCGGACCGGGAGCGGTGGGCGCTCGGCGCGCAATTAGCATTCCTGATTTCGCGGTACGAGCAGTTGCGAACGATTCCGGCGTTGCGCGGCAGACCGGTGGTTTCGGACTACACGCAGGCGAAAGATCCGATTTTCGCGCGGACGCTGCTGCACGATCGCGAGGTGGAATTGTATGAGAGGCTCAGCGTGGGACTTGACTCGAGCCTTTCGCGACCCGACCTCACGGTTTACGTGGACGCGAGGAACGACGTCCTGCTGGATCGGATTCGCGGACGCAATCGGCCATACGAAGCGTCGATTGACGCGAAATATTTGGACGCGCTGCGCGATGCATACGCCCGCCATCACAAATCCACGGGCGGATTGCAGGTGCTGAACATCGACACTTCCGAGTTAAGCCTCCGTTCCGAATCGCAACTCAACGGCTTGTATAAGAAGATCCTCGCAGCAGCTTCCGCGCGTTAATCCCGAAGCTCCGTTTCGTCTTTTTATCGACGGACCTTTGGGCAGTGGTCTGGCCACTTCTCTTGCCTGTCCTTCTTCTGTCCTAACGATCAGTAGTGCCTCTCTGCGCCGACGGACTAACCTGCGAATGCTTCGGGCCCCCAGCCTTGCAGTTCTCGGAATGACGATTTGCGCGCCGGCGCATCCCGGGCAGCCGGCACAACGCTGTGAACTGGGGGCAAAATGCGTATCACCGGATTCATTCAAGCCCGAGCCACGGGCGCGGCGATTGTGGCTGTTCTGCTGTGCATGTCAGGAACGGCCGCGCACGCCGCAAGCCAACGAACGTTCTCTCAGTATCGCCATCACAGATTGGGTATAGCGCCCTCGATCGCAGCGGAGCCGGCGAGCCGCACCGTCACCGCCGGACAAACAGCGAACTTCTCAGTCACGGCCAGCGGAACCGCGCCCCTGGCCTATCAGTGGCGAATGAACGGAACAGCGATCAGTGGTGCTACATCGTCCAGTTACACGACTCCGGCGACGACGATTTCAGAGAACGCCTCTCAGTTCACAGTCGTGGTCAGCAACAGCGCGGGGAACGCGACAAGCAGTGCGGCGACCCTGACGGTGAATGCTGCGGCCTCCGTTTTGAATAGCAGCTCGACGAGCCTGACGTTTGGCAGCGTTAACGTATCGAGCAGCAACACGCAGAGCGTGACGCTGACCAACGCAGGAAGCTCCAGTGTGACGATTTCGAACGTCATGGTGGCAGGAGCTGGATTTGGAGCGAGCGGCGTGTCGTCCGGGTTGATTCTATCGAGCGGGCACGGCGCGGCGCTGAGTGCGACGTTTGATCCGGCGTCGGGCGGGATCGCGACAGGCAGCATTACGGTGACGAGCAATGCCGCGAACTCGCCGCTGGTGATCGCGCTGTCGGGCACCGGTGTCGCGCCGACTTCCTATTCGGTGTCGCTCAACTGGGCCGCAAGCACGTCCTCTGTGACGGGCTACAACGTGTACTCGAGCACCGTATCGGGTGGGCCGTATGCCAAGCTGACGCCGGCGCCAGTCGGCGCGACGGACTACACGGACAGCAGCGTGCAGCAGGGCAATACATACTATTACGTGGTGACCGCGGTGAATTCGCAGAATCAAGAAAGCGGCTATTCCACGCAGGTGTCTGCGAACATCCCGTAGCCCTAGAACAATTTGATGGCGAGGTCGCGCGGGTGCGAGCCCGTCGGCACGAGTGTGACGAGGCTGGGCGTCGGTTCGTTCGCGCGGATCACGCCGAGATCGTCGGATTGCGTATCGACCACGAGAAGCATGTCGCCGCCGGGCGTGAGCTCGCAGGTCTGCGGGCCTTGCCCGACCGAGATTGGTTTCGCGACCTGGCGCACCCCAATCGCGACGGGAACGATGTGGCCGGCGGCGAAATCGGAAACGAAGAGAACTTGAGCGTCGGCCGTGAGAGCCGCGTCCGAGGGAGATGATCCGAGGAGTAGGAAGTCGCCGACTTCGTTCGTTTGCGTATCGACGACGACGAGGCCGTGCGTGCCAGCCGATGGAATGTACAGTTCGCCGCCATCGGGCTTGAGGATCAGATCGTCGGGCGTGCCGCCGAGGGCGAGATTCGCGAGCAGCACCCGGCGATTCAGGTCGACGACCGAAATTTGATCGGTGGTGCCGGAAGTGAGAAAAGCTCTCGAGCTGTCCGGTAGAATCGCGATCTGCTCGGGATCGGGAGCCACGGGAATCACGCCGCGCGGGGCAAGCGTGATGGGATCGAGCAGGGAAACGGTGGCGTCGTCGCGATTCGAGACGAGCAGTAATTTCCCATCGGGCGTGACGCGCGCGATCCACGGACGGCGTCCGGCGCGGCCACGTGCGACGACGCGCCGCGACGCGCAGTCGATCGCCACAACCGTGTTGGCGCCGGATGCGGCGATATACGCGCGCGAGCCGTCGGGCGAAAAATCGAGCGCGTAGGGCGCGGCGCCCACCGGAATACGCGCGACGATGCGATTCGTCGTGACGTCGAGAACCCAGGCATAGCCGCCCGCGGAGCTGAGCCCCCAGATTTCCTTGCGCGCCGGATTCGCGCGGATGCCGGTCGGGTCCGCGCCGACGGCGATGGTCGCCACCGGCGCGAGCTTGACGAGATCGATGGCTGTGACGGTGCCGTCGGCGGTGTTGTCCACGTAGGCGCAGAGATGCAGGCCCGGGCGCAAGAACGACGGCCGAAGTTCGAGAGCGACTTCGCGGAAAGCGAGCACCGCGAGAAAAACTAGCAGAATTACCAGGCGGTAGTTGAGGCGCAGCTTCAATTGAGTGTGCGGCCGAGGACGGCGGCGATGGCGCGCACCTCGCCGACGAGGCGGTCGAATTCGTCCGGGAGAATGGATTGCGGGCCGTCGGAAAGCGCGTGCGCCGGGTCGTGGTGAACCTCGACGAGGATTCCATCCGCGCCTACCGCCACCGCTGCGCGCGAAAGCGGCAACACCTTGTTCCGGCGTCCGGTGCCGTGCGATGGATCGACGACGATCGGCAAATGGCTGAGCCGCTGGACGGCGGGGATTACGCTGAGGTCGAGCGTGTTGCGCGTGTGGTCGGAAAAAGTGCGCACGCCGCGCTCGCACAGGATCACGTTGTAATTGCCTTCGGACATCACGTATTCCGCCGCCATCAAAAATTCGTCGAGCGTGGCGGACATGCCGCGCTTCAGCAACACCGGCTTGCGCGCTTTGCCCGCGCGCTTCAAGAGCGAGAAATTCTGCATGTTGCGCGCGCCGATCTGGATCACATCTGCGTATTTTTCGACAAGGTCGAGGGATTCGTTGTCGATCGCTTCCGTCACGACACCCATGCCGAATTTCTCGCGCACGTCGGCGAGAATTTTCAGGCCTTCTTCGCCGAGCCCCTGAAAGCTATAGGGCGAAGTGCGCGGCTTGTAAGCGCCGCCGCGAAAGAGCCGCACGCCGGCTGCGCGGATCCGTTCGGCGATGGTGAAGACTTGCTCGCGCGTTTCGACGGCGCAAGGTCCTCCGACGATGGCGACTGCCTGCCCACCGAAAGTGACGTCGCCCGAGGGCGTGGGGACATGGACGACGGAATTCTCCGCCTTCACGTCGCGGCTCACGAGCTTATACGGCTTGCTGACCGGGATGCACTCGACCACGCCCGGCATCGACTCGAGCGCGCCGGTATCCACCTCGCCGCTATTGCCCGTGATGCCGATCGCGGTGCGGGCCGCGCCGGGAATCGGGTGCGGGCGAAGTCCGAGCGACTCGATCCGCTGGCAGACGGCGCGGACTTGTTCTTCGGTGGCGTTCGCTTGCATCACGACGAGCATGGCGAGCTTCCTCGATGAACGGCGAAACGGAAATTCTAGCAGGAGGGCGCGCGGAGGCAAAGCGGCAGGGTGACGCGCACGATGTGGAGTGCGGTGGCTCGCCACCGCCGCTTGCCGCCGGGGCTTGCCCCGGCGTGCTGCAAGCGCGAGCCATCTCGCGGAAACTGACTGCCGCTGCGGCCCCCGCGGGCGATGCCCACGCACCTCAGATGGGAAACGAGCTCGATATGCCCGCGAGAATGCCGAAGAGCTTCGGATGCTCGAGGATGGTGGCGCTGATGAGGGCCGAGACGGCGGCCTTGGCGTCGCGGAGTTCGTCGAGCCTGCTCTCGATGCCGCCGCTCCAAACATGATGGACGTCCGCGGCGACCTGCTTTTCGATTTCCTTCGGATGCGCATGCCCTAGCTCGTCCCTGAGATAGGCGGTGATGGCGTCGAATGCGCCGCGGTCGAGCCAGATTCCGTGGCATTTCGGGCACCAGTCGATGACGATCCCGGAGTTTCCGAAGATCACGGAAACCATATTCACGCCGGCGCATTTCACGCAAGGCCGCTTGGTGGGAATCGCGCTGGCCTTGTCGATGTTTTCGATTTCGTCGTTCAGCCAGCGCAACGAGCCATCGGCGACGCGATTCTTGAGTTTGCGCAGTTCATCACTGAACAGCCAGATGCCTTTGCATTTCGGGCAGCCCTCGAAATCGAGAGAAAAGACCGTGTAAAGAGCGAGCGCGTTTCCGCAGGCGGGGCAGCTGTCGCCCGTCGTTTCCTTTAATTTCGCTCCCTTGATCGGCAGGACTTCCACGCGGAAATCGGTCTCATCGCTCGGTTTCTGGATGCGCTTCGACCAGTAGGGCACATGCGTGTTGTTGACGAAGTCGGAGAATCCCTTGCCGGCGACGGGCATGATTCTCTTAAGCGTTTGATCGATCAGATTGAGCTCGCCGCCATCGAGCCAGAAGCCACCGCAGTTGCGGCAATAGTGCAGAAAGATGTCGTCCGATTCGAGGAATTTTACTTTGGCGAGTGTCGAGTCATCGCAGCGAGGGCACTTCTTCGGCTGCTGCTCGGGCAGGCTGTCCTTTTCGCTCTCGCAATACTCGATGCTGCCGTCGACCGTGAACGCCATTTTGTCCAACTCGCCCTTGTCGAGCCAGAGGCTGCCGCACTTTTCGCACATGTCGTAGGAGATGCGATCTTTCCTGGTGATCACTTCGTTGTTGGTCATCTCCGTGCCGCAATTCAGGCAGTTCATTTCTGGCGTCTCCGCAAGGCTTTCGGTCGGGTGCAGCTTTCGATTTTAGCAGCGCAAGGACGATACGTTGCAGGTGATTCTCGGTCAAGCTTGGCGCAGGGAAAATAATGGCGCTCGCCTCTCGTATTATTCCTTGCTAAAGTGCCTCGGCGCACACGTATCCATCCCAGCGAGGCACGGAACATGGCTCGGCCCGACCTGCGTCCGATGTCAACAGGCGAGATTCTCGATCGCACTGCTTCGCTATATCGCGAGAATTTCGTTCTGTTTTTCGGGATTTCGGCGGTGCCTAATGTTTTCGTGCTGGCGTGGGCTCTCGCTCGACTAAAGCTATTTGGCTCCCCGGCTCGGTCGACGAACCTCTTTAACCGCGAGCTACTCATTCTATTGAATTCGTTTGTCGAAGGTTGGTTCATCAGCTTTTGCGTGCAATGCGCCACCGCATATGCGATTGCGGAGCTGTACTTGGAACGCAAGGTCTCAATCAGATCCGCATTTCGGAGACTCGGCACTGGTACGTGGAGCTTATTGGCCTGCAGCATCCTACGGGAACTGGCAATTGTCGTCGGCAGCGTCTTTTTCCTCGTACCTGGAATTCTGGCGGCGTGCCGGCTAATGGTAGCCTTGCCGGCTGCTGTTCTGGAGAGTCTAGGGGTACGGCAGGCCTTCGCTCGGAGCGTTTCGCTGACTGATCGTAACGTAACACGCGCGTTCGGAATCTGGGCGTTCTATCTCGTTCTGAGGTGTATCGACATCTTCTTGATGCTCTTCCTGACTAGATATCGAATCAAGCTATCGCGAGTCGATCCCGGAATCGCGCTCGCATTGCAGGGACTGATTGCAGTCATAGACGTCTCACTCTCTGCTCTGATCGAGCCCTTCCTGGCGATCGCCGCGACGGTGTTCTATTTCGATTTACGCGTTCGAAAGGAAGCCCTCGATCTGCAACTCATGATGAACGATGGCGAGAAGATTCCGGTGGGACCGATCGGTGCGCCCTCAACGTGATCTGCGAAAGGCAGGGGCCATGCGGCGAATGACGCGCACGGAACTGGAGACCGACGCGCCCCGCGCAACGCGGAAGCGGCGAGACCGGCGGCAGGGAACTGCTCCGCCGCGTGACGCCGCTGCGGCAGGCGCTCGGACAACGGAGACCGGCTTCGGCGCGAGCGGCGATGCGACCGACTCGACTCATCCGATTGCGAAGCTGCTCGGAGGAATCGACGCGGCGACTGCGCCGAATCTGTGGCAGGTGGCGGTGATCTGCGTGACGGCGTGCCTGGCGCTGGGGCTGGTGCAGTTTGTCGGCAGCCAGCAAACGTTCCTGTATGTCTTTCCGCCGGGCCCGCGAGGATTCGATTCCTACTGGGTGCTGCGCTACAAGGCGTGGTGGGTCGCGGTGATCGTCGCGAGCTATCTGGCGCTGCCTGCGATCGTGATGGCCGCGATGCCGGGCAAGCGGCTGCGCGACTGCAATCTTGGGTTCGAAGGATTCCGCCGGCATTTCTGGATTTACGTTGGGCTATACGGCGCGGTGCTGCCGGTGATCTGGCTGGTGTCGCTCACGCCGGAATTTTATACGTTTTATCCGATGTACCCGCAGCCGGGACGGTCGTGGTTCGATCTGCTGAGTTGGGAGGCGCTGTACGCGGGGCAGTTCATCGCGCTGGAATTTTTCTTTCGCGGTTTTCTGGTGGGAGGGCTTTCGCGGTTCATCGGAGCGCTGGCCGTGCCGGTGAGCGTGATGCCATACCTGATGATCCATTTCACGAAGCCGTGGCCGGAGGCGGCGGGGGCGGTCGTGGCGGGATTCGTCCTCGGCTGGCTCGCGTGGAAGACGAAATCGATTTGGGGCGGCGTGTGCGTGCACTGCGCGGTCGCGTCGACGATGGATTTGCTCGCGTTGGCGCACAAGGGACAGCTCCCGTGGCTACACGGGCGGTGAATTTCGATGGGATGGCCAACAGCAAGTTCCGCGTTGGCTCGACTTGTGTTTCCTTCCTGAACAGAACTCAACCCGCCGTCGGACCAGCCGTCGGAAGCGAAGCCAGCCGACGAGCGCCAAGATCGCAGAACGACCTGCGCAGAATGCGCCGTGTGCGCCAAGGGCACTCATCGCAGGTGACCATCATCACAGACCTTCATGGTGCAGAAAGGTATATATCTGCATGCACGAGGTCACAGGCCTCAGAAGGATGTCGTGATAGACATGGATACATTCAAAGGATCCTTTAATTGTCGCTTCAGCTATGCGGTGATTCTAGCGGCCATGTTCGTTTGCACCACGAAGCTGTCGATGGGTCAAGCTGCTCCAGCTCCCCAGCCAGAAGCCACCGCATCGCTTGCCGAATCGTTGCAGCTCGCGGACACAGGAAAGATCGAGCTCCGCATTCTTTACATCCACGGCATGGGAGTCAATGAACCCAAAGCCGGCACGCAGGATTTCGAAGTGTCGCAGAATTTCAGAGCAAGTTTTTGCAGGCAAATCCGCTGCACCGCCGATGAATTCGTGGGAAGGCAGTATGCCGAGGCAGCTGATTTCGCTCCCGAAGTAGTGGGTCCGCCACTGTCGTATCTCGGCGAGGATCTTTGGAGGGAGAGCCGCACGAACGCCCATTTGTCGATCACTACAAGCTGGTGCGGAAAAATGGCATCGTCATCTACGTTGACGAAATCAATTGGTGGCCGGCGGTCCTTGGGACCAAATGCCGGCAGATCGTTGCCAAAGAGGCGGCTCTGATGGGTCCCGACAAGCGGCATATATCAGACGTGCACTGCGAAGACGACCGAGGACCCGGACCATCCAGGCAGGTTTAAGTCGTATGCCTGGATAACGGAGGGGGACGTTCCGCAGCGCGGGCTGGCTTGGCCGAAAGCAGCGGTCATCAATCGCCAGATGAAACGAAGCTTTCTCGACTGGGGCTTTGCCGACGCTATGCTCTCGGTAGGTCCGATGCGGCGTTATTTGCTCGAGGGCATTCGAGAACTCGTCCTGGATTCACTTAAGGAGTCGGAGAATCAAGAATTCGTCATTGTCTCTCACAGTTTGGGCAGCTATCTAATGTTGTCTGCTCTTGATCTGAAAAGCGATTCACAACTCGCCAACACTTCGGATACGCAGGACAAATTTGAAAAGGTCCTCAGCCGAACCTCGCGCGCTTATTTCATGTCCAACCAGATCAGAGTCCTGGAACTTGCCGACCTCGATGACAGCAGCAACGGAACAATGGTCGCCCATCTCCAGAACTGGAGCGAAAGTCGGGCCCGGGCCCAGCAACGGCCTCCGGAAATTGTTGCCTGGAGCGATCCGGGCGATGTGCTTACGTGGCAGGTTCCTGAATTCAAAGACGTAACGGTGGACAACCGTCCCGTAACGAATGCATCGCGGTGGTTGTGGCTGCTGGAAAGCCCCTCAAAGGCGCATGGAAACTATGATGTGAACAAGCACCTGATTCGAGAAATGGTTCCGAAATCGGCTCGAAAGCAGAAAGCAGTGGCCCCAAGCTCCCCTGCTACGGGCACTCCTGCTGAATGACCGTTTGCGTTCTGAAGTTTGGATGCAATCAATAGTGGTTTGGGGTTTTGGAGGCGCGGGGCGGAATCGAACCGCCGATAAAGGTTTTGCAGACCTTTGCCTTACCACTTGGCGACCGCGCCGATCAATCGGGAAATGCCTACGACGAGAGTCGATCATAGCATCGCGCCATCAGCGATTCCAGAGCGCTCGTGCAGCACTGGTGACGATCGCGCCGCCCCGTCCCAATGAACGGGTAACCGACTGCATTCCCGCCTGTCGAGGTGTATAGTAGCGTCCGGCCGGACCACACCTTATTTCTCGGCCTAGACCCCTTCGGAACCCATAAAGAACAACCCAGGCAGAAAAGCCCCGATCGTTCTGGCGTCGATGAACCACGACTCCAGAGCCGAACAGGGGCAAAGGAGACGTGCATGAGCAAGATTCTGATTGCTGCAGTGGCTGTCGTTTGGCTCGCGGGCGGCGCGGCAACTTTGCGCGCGCAAGATCAAGGCGCGCCGCCACCCAAGGTGTTGCTGATCGATCGCGAGATCGTGAAATTCGGAAAAGAGGCTGGGCACGCAAAGAACGAAGCCGCTTTTGCCAGGGCTGAGGCGGCTGCCAAGTCGCCCGATCATTATCTGGCCGTGACCACCATGAGCGGCCCGAGCGAGGCGTGGTTCTTGGTCGGATTCGATTCCTACGCCGATTGGGCAAAGGCTAGAGAGTACGACAACCAGCCGAAAGTACAGGCGCTCACCGGGCCGTTGTTTGACAAAGACGCCGACTACGTGTCGGACGGAGGCCAGATGATAGCCACGTTCAACGAGAAGTGGAGCTATCACCCGAACATGAACGTCGCGGAGATGCGCTACTTCGAGGTGGAAACGATTCACCGCCTCCCAGGTCACGACAAGGAATGGGAAGAACTCATGGCGCTCTACCAGGCCACGGCTGCGAAGGCCAATATCGACGAGCACGACATTTTCTACGAGGTTCACTACGGAGGCGAAAACGGGACGCTGCTCATCTTCACTCCGCGGAAATCGCTCGCCGATCTCGATACCGCCATGGGCGCGGGCGAAGCGTTCGACAACGCCCTCGGCCCGGACGGGCAGAAGAAGTGGGCGGATCTCGCGCAGGCAACGATTGCGTCGGACTCGGCCGAGTTGCTGGCGATCAATCCCTCGATGAGTTACCCGCTCGACGAATGGGTCAAGTCCGATCCGGGTTTTTGGAAGCCGAAAATGATGATGCCCCCGAAGGCAGCCGCGCCGGAGAAAAAGAAACAGTAGCGCGGGGTCTTCTGTAGGGGCGGGTTTCAAACCCGCCCCCACATCTAAATGAAGGAGTTTGCGATTTTGGAATCATGCGGCTCGTGAATTGATGCGCGAAATCCTGAATTGACACGCGTCGGCTTTCCGCAGATAATATGTCGTACGCCGACTCCTCCGGAGGAAATCGAGCACTTGCGGACCGGCCCGAAGTACATCTTTGTGACGGGCGGCGTAGTTTCCTCTCTTGGAAAGGGCGTAGCGGCGGCGTCGATTGGATGCCTGCTTGAAAGCCGCGGCCTGAAAGTCACACTCCAGAAGTGTGATCCCTACCTGAACGTCGATCCTGGGACAATGTCGCCCTATCAGCACGGCGAAGTGTTCGTAACCGACGACGGCGCGGAAACCGATCTCGACCTCGGCCACTACGAGCGCTTTACCTCCGCGCACCTCACACGCGACCATAACTGGACCACGGGCCGCATCTACGAATCGATCATCGCCAAGGAACGTCGCGGCGATTACCTCGGCAAAACCGTCCAGGTGATCCCGCACGTCACCGACGAAATCAAAGCCGCCTTCCGCAAGGTCGCCGACGATGTGGATGTGGTGATCGTGGAAATTGGCGGCACGGTCGGCGACATCGAATCGCTGCCGTTCATGGAAGCCATCCGGCAAATGCGCCTCGAACTCGGCGCCGAAAACGTCGTTTTCGCGCACCTCACGCTGGTGCCCTTCATCGCTACGGCGGGCGAGCTGAAGACCAAGCCCACGCAGCACAGCGTGAAGGAAATGCTCAGTATCGGAATCCAGCCGGATATTCTGATTTGCCGCAGCGACCGCCAGTTGGGCGCCGACCTCAAGGCCAAAATCGCGCTCTTCTGCAACATCGCCCAATCCTGCGTGATTTCCGCACCGGACGTCGGCAACATCTACGAAGTTCCGATGACGCTCGCCTCCGAAGGCCTCGACGAGCAGATTCTGCGCCTGCTGCGCCTCGAAGCGCCGCCGCGCGACCTGAGCCGCTGGCTCGCGATGCTCGAATCGCTCGAGCACCCGCAGGGCGATGTGCGGATCGGCGTGGTAGGGAAGTACGTGCAACTAGAGGATGCATACAAGAGCCTGCGCGAAGCGCTGGTTCACGGCGGGCTGGCGAGCCGCCAGCATGTCTCGATCGAATGGATTGAGGCCGAGGATATCGACTCAGCCACCACCGCCGAGCGCCTTCTGCGGCACGTCGACGGCATTCTGGTTCCCGGAGGCTTCGGCAAGCGCGGGATTCAGGGCATGGTCCACGCGATCACCTATGCGCGCGAACACAAGGTGCCATTTTTCGGCATTTGCCTCGGCATGCAGTGCGCCACGATCGAATACGCGCGGCAGGTTTCGCGGCTCGAACGCGCGGATAGCACCGAATTCGACCCCTCGACGCCCAACCGCGTCATCTATAAGCTGCGCGAGCTGCTCGGCGTGGACGAGATGGGCGGCACGATGCGCCTCGGCGCGTGGCCCTGCAAGCTCGATCCCGATTCATTTGCCGCCAAGGCCTATGGCACCACGGAAATTTCCGAGCGCCATCGCCATCGCTACGAATTCAATTGCGAATACGAAAAAACGCTCACCGGCGCCGGCTTCCGCATCACCGGGCGCACGCCGGATGGCACGTACGTCGAAATCATCGAGATTCCCGACCACCCGTGGTTCCTCGGCTGCCAGTTTCATCCCGAGTTCAAGTCGAAGCCGCTCGCGCCGCATCCGCTTTTCGCGGCGTTCGTGCATGCGAGCCTCGAAAACCGCCGCCAGCGCCTCGCGCACGCCGCCGACGCACAGTCGAAATCGCATATCCCCGCTGAAACACACGCCTCCGAGCCCCACGCCGACGCAGCTTCCGCCGACTAGAGCCGAGGCGGACTTTGTTTCTCGAACCCGGTCCACACCCAACAACAGAGCCTTTCGCTGCCGACTTCTTACGCCCGCTCCGCGGGCTAAATCTGCATATGCTGTAGGCCCCCACGGCTCACGCCGTGGGCTATCGTCTTGCGCCCCGTTCGGGGGCTTCATGTCTCATGGCTTAGGCGCCTGTGCGGTTTGCCCCTGCGAACGATTCGCCGACCGATCGAAATTCGCGAAAAAACATCGCGGGCATCTGGCGCAAACGCGCCAAGCGCGTGACATACGGAAGCCCACGGCGCGAGCCGTGGGGTCGCAATTCGCCCAAGAACAGCAGCCCGCGTAGCGGGCGCAAGAGCACTCCTGAAAGCAAGAGGCGGGTCCAATGCCGGGAAGGCCGCGCTTTACGCTAGGGATCCAGAGCGAGCAAAAAAAAAGGCGCGAGGCCTCTGAGATGTTCATCCGGAGGCCCCACGCCCTTTGGAATTATGTTCGTTGAGACGAAACGATCCGTCTTACGCTGCCGCGAGGTACTGCCACTCGTTCCCGGTGAACTTCACCTGGAACACGCCGCCTTCGTCCGCGTGAAGGAAATAATCTCCCTGCGGAATGCGGCTGGCGTTTGCCGGGCGCACGGAACACTTCTCCCACTTCGTCGGGCGCTGACCACGACCGTGCTGGTTGCCCGCATCGACGATATGGATGCCGTACTGCACCCGGTATTCAACCCCGGTCGGACGCGTAGGAACTAACCGTCCCGATCCCTTACGATTGCCTGTACCCATTGCTTTATCTTTAGCCATGATAGTTATCCGATGCCGGATCATACCGAAAAG
This sequence comes from uncultured Acidobacteriota bacterium, assembly GCA_963814735.1. Lineage (GTDB taxonomy): Bacteria > Acidobacteriota > Terriglobia > Acidiferrales > UBA7541 > Palsa-295. The sequence continues at coordinate 589,364 of CAWFEC010000003.1, forward strand.
TTTCTTCGTTCGGTCTAAGGTGTTTCCTGTATTTCATAGTACCACATAGCGCACGCTTTGGCCACACCCATTTTCGCCATTGTTTCGCCTTTGTCTGCGACCGGCCGCCTCAAGTCACAATAGGTCTATTAAAAACAGTTACTTGGGAACATCCAGGCCGGCCCAGGTAAATAGTTCCTGATACAGCATCTGCGCCGTTTCGGGGCGATCCTCTCCAGGCAAATTCGAATCAACCTGATATCCCTGGCTGTGCAGGTAATAGGACAGCAGCCGGTATGATTTTCGGAAGTCCTTCACTTCGGCGGGATCGATCGAGATGGTTTGGCCGGGCAGGTCGGGCACCATCTCGTCGCGCATGTAGATTGCGTCGAAGCCCATGAGCCCCCAGCGGCCGTCGCGTTGCTCGGCGCGATAGAGAAAGCGGGAATGGGTCGAGAGCGTCGCGCTAACGCCTTTCATCGCGACAGGAAGATCGATGATGCCGTGCATGCTCGCGACCGCGCGGTTGCCGGCGAGCCGCACGAGAACGGGCGCCAGCCGATGTTTCGCCGGAATGCCGCGGCGCGCCATGTCGATCGAGCCTGTGACGAAATCCGGCCCGTTGCCGCGAAACCAGCTCACGCGCACCAGCGAATCCGGCCAAAAGCATTCTCGCATCGTCTCCCAGCGCGCAAGGTCGCGGCTCTCGCGTTCGCGCAAGATCAGCTGCGTGATGGTCGCAATATCCGCGGCCTCAATCATATTGCTTGTCAGATCGGTGCTCATCTTGTGCTTCCTCCCAGCCTACACCCTCGTTTTCCAATAGCCCGGACGCCGTCGGCCGTGCACGACAGCTAGGATTTGTACCGCGCCGTTTGCCTCGCGATAAATTATCAGGAACGGAAAGCAAGGAAGCTTTACCTTGCGAGTGCCATTAGGGCCGCGCTGCCAGCGTTGCGGAGCTGCGAGAATTCTATCGATCACTTGCTCGATTTCTTCGACGAATCTGGCTGCCGCCCGCGGACTGCGCTCTCGATACCAGCGCGCGGCGGCCTCAGCCTCCTCGAGTGCCGCCGGATGTATGGAGATACGCTTTGCCTTCATCCGATCGCTGAAGCGAGTCGTCGGCGAGCTTGCTCGATCGGAATAGGCTTAACCTTCCCGGAGTCGATCTCTTCCATGCGACGGGCAATTTCGGCGTCCCAGGCAGCTCGAACAGATTTGTCTTTCGAGCTGTCGAGGCTCTCGATTAGAGAGCCCGCTAGTTCGGCGCGCTCGGTGACGGGTAGCGAGAGTGCCTTTTTCAGCAGTTTATTTGCCTCTTGGCTCATGGCGTATTCTACCCCTAAGCGCCGACAGTAAGTGGCCTCTCGTTGTGCGGCCACCTGCAGCGTCGGCTGAATATCTATCACAGTTTCGAGGGGGATTGCATCGCCACATCGCGTCCAATTCCGCATTGAAAAGCGGCCCGAAGCCGCATAGGCTTGAGCATCGAATGCACCTATCGCGCAGCTTTGAGGTTGGCAAATTCACGATTGGCGGGGGATCGCCGCTCTTCCTGATCGCGGGGCCGTGTGTGATCGAGAGCGAGGCGCACGCCATGGTGATGGCCGAGCGTCTGTGCGGCGTCGCGTCGGAGCTCGGCATCCCGCTGATTTTCAAGGCGTCCTACGACAAGGCGAACCGCTCGTCGGTCGCGTCATATCGCGGCCCGGGACTGCAGGAAGGCCTGCGCATCCTCGCGCAGATCAAGAAGCGCACGGGCCTGCCGATCCTGACGGACGTTCACGAGGTTTCGCATGTCGCGCCGGCGGCCGAAGTCTGCGACGTGCTGCAGATTCCCGCGTTCCTCTCGCGCCAGACCGACTTGCTGGTCGCGGCAGGGCGCTCGGGGCGCGTGGTCAACATCAAGAAGGGCCAGTTCCTATCGCCGTGGGATATCGGCAACGCCGCCGAAAAAGTGGCCGGCACGGGAAACGAGAAGATTATTCTCACCGAGCGGGGCGCGTCTTTCGGCTACCAGAACCTTGTGGTGGACATGCGTTCGTTCCCGATTATGCGCAAGCTGGGCTATCCAGTAGTCTTCGACGTGACGCATGCGGTGCAGCTGCCTGGCGGAGAAGGGAAGTCGAGCGGCGGCCAGCCGGAATTCATCGAGCCGCTGGCGCGCGCGGGCGCGGCGATCGGCGTCGACGGAATTTTTATCGAGGTGCACGAAAATCCCGCGAAGGCGCTTTCGGACGGCACGAACGCGCTGCCGTTCGGCCAGCTTCGGCCCCTGCTCGAAAAAATCACGCAGCTCGCGGCCCTCGCCCGCGAATGGGATGTGTCCCGATGACGCCGAAGCCGACGGCGGTGAAAGCTCGCGTCGCCAGCATTCCGAAAGCGAAGTCCGCCATCGAGACGGCCAAGCGCGTCCTGCAGATCGAGGCAGAGGCGATCAAAGGCCTGATCGACCGGCTGGACGCGCGCTTCGAAAAGGCCGTTGAGCTGCTACATGCGTGCAAGGGACGCGCGATCGTTACCGGGCTCGGCAAATCGGGCCTGATCGGCCGCAAAGTGGCGGCAACATTTTCGAGCACCGGCACGCCTTCGATGTTCTTGCACGCAGCCGAAGCGCTGCACGGCGATCTCGGCATGGTGACGCCGGGCGACGTGCTCGTCGCGATTTCATCGAGCGGCGAAACGGAAGAGCTGATCGAGCTAAGCGAGGCGGCGAAACGCCTGAGCGTGCCGCTGATCACGCTGACCGCGCATCCGCGCTCGACGCTCGCAACGGCCAGCGACATCGTGCTCGATATCGCCGTAAAGGAAGAAGCGTGCTCGCTCAACCTGGCCCCCACCGCGTCCACGGCGGCCGCTCTCGCCATGGGCGACGCGCTCGCGATCGCGCTCCTCGAGCGCCGCGGCTTCCAGCAGGATGATTTCGCGGCGCTTCATCCGCGCGGGCGCCTCGGCAAGAAGCTGCGCCGCATCGAGGCGCTGATGCACGCGGGCGAAGATTTACCCCGCGTCGACGCATCCGCGAAAATGCCCGACGTAATCTACGAAATGAGCCGCAAGGGCCTCGGCATGGCCGCCGTCACCGACGCGAATGGGCGCTTGCTCGGCATCATCACCGATGGCGACCTGCGCCGCGTGATGCAAAAGCGCAAGGAAAATGTGCTCGGCCTGAAAGCGGCCGATTGCATGACGAAAAATCCCGTCACACTCCCGCGCTCCGAGCTTGCCGCCGCGGCACTGCGCGTGATGGAAGAAAAGAAAATCACGTCCGTGCTGGTGGTCGACTCCGACGGACGCGTCGAGGGCGTGGTCCACATCCACGACCTCTGGACCCTGCAGCTCTTCTGACGCCGACATGCCCATCCGCGAAATCAAATTCCCGGCAAAAGCAATGCGCCGCGCGCGCAAGATTCGCGTCCTGTTGATGGACGTGGACGGCACGATGACGCCCGGCTACGTGTGCCTGCAGGCGTTTCCCGATGGCAGCGTGGCCGAGATGAAGATGTTCAACGCCCACGATGGCGCCGGCATTAAGCTCGCAAGCATCATGGGGCTGCGCACGGGCTTCATCACCGGGCGCGATTCGCCGGCGAACGCTCGCCGCGCCCGCGAGTCGTCGATGGAATTCGTGGTGCAAGGCCAGCCGAAGAAGCTCGAAGCTTACAAGGGGATTCTCGTTCGCGCCGGCGTCACCGATGAAGAAGTGGCGTACGTCGGCGATGATTTGCCGGATCTGCCGCTGCTCGAGCGCGTTGGGCTGGCGGTCGCCGTCGGCGATGCCGTCGTGGAAGTGAAGCGTGCCGCGCATTACATCACCACGGTAGCGGGCGGCCAAGGCGCCATCCGCGAGGTCGTGGAGCTGATCTTGAAGGCCCAAGGCAAGTGGAAGAAGGCCATTCCGCTGGCAATAGCCTAAAAGTTACATTTCAGCTGTCCGTTAGTACCCCTACCAAATCTGTCCTTTGGTCCAGTGTCACCCGCCTATGCCCACGGGTAGTCTTATGGAGTAGGAGAATTGCCATGTCTACTCCGACGCAACGCGTTATTCCGTTTGTTTCACGCCTCCTGGGGCCGCGACCGGCGATTTTGCTGGCTGTTTTGCTCGGCGCCGGGGCGCTGGGAACTTCGCTCTGCGCGCAGCAAATCATGCCAGTGGCGAACTACCGCCCGCGCACCGACCAGCTCGAAGTGCAGATGCTGGACCTCGTGAACCACGATCGGACCGATCCGTCCACGGTGCAGGAAACCAAGGGACGCGCCCGGCCGTTGCAATGGGACGGCAGGCTCGCCGAGGTCGCGCGGCTGCACTCCGAAGAAATGGCGCGCGAGGGATTTTTCGGTCACGAAGGCATGGACGGCAGCCGGCCATCCAATCGCGTTTCGCAGGCGGGAATCCAGTGGCGGTCGACCGGCGAGAACATTGCCAAATGCCGCGATGTCGCCGAAGCGGAAGCGATCTTCATGGACGAGCCGAAGAACCAGCAGAACCACCGGGGAAACATCTTAAACCCGGCGTACACCCACATTGGGGTTGGGATCGCGCGCGGCCCGGACGGCACGCTTTACATCACGCAGGAATTCGCGCAAGAACCCTAGAGTCTGTAGCAATACCCCACGGAACGGCTTGAATCCGGGGCCCGAAGACCAAACGACGGCCCCTTCTGGACCTCAATGGCAGGGCAAGGGCGAGAGTGTGCAGAGAAATTGTCCAGGGGCCGAGCCCTGGGAGATGGAGCCCCCGGAGGGGGCGCAAGACGATAGCCCACGGCGCCAGCCGTGGGACGCCAGCTAGAATATGGAGATTTAGCCCGCGAAGCGGGCGTAAGCATGTTGTGGTTCTGGACTTCGGTGGGCGAACCGTGGCGGGCGAGCCCCGAACCGGCCAAGCCTTGAGAGATGGAGCCCCCGAAGGGGGCGCAAGACGATAGCCCACGGCGTAAGCCGTGGGAAAACGACGAGAAACGATCTCTAGCCCGCGAAGCGGGCGCCAGAATCATTTCCAGCGAAACTTTTCATCGAAGGGCACGCGGTGCTTTCGTAACAACGCTACGAACTCCTCCTGGAATGAGATGCGCCGGTGGTGCTCTTCCTGTTTGCGGATGTAGCTAAACACGGCGTCCTCATTGGAGGGGCTGACCGTAAAGGCTCCGCATCCGCTTTGCCACGCGAAGCTGCGGCGCTGCGGCCATGTTTCGTGAATCCAGCGCGATGAGTTTGCCTTAACCACGCGCATGCATTCGGACACCGACAGGTCCGCCGCCAGATTTATGAGCAGGTGAACGTGATCTGCCGTCCCGTTTATCAAACGCGCAGTGCAGCCCGTTTCGCGGAGGATGCCGCCCATGTATGGAAACAAATTTGATCGGAGTTCGGCATCCATGCAGGCGGCGCGGTCTTTCGTGATGAAGACGGCGTGAATCAGCAGGTTGTGGAAGCTATGAGGCATGCTCTTGGGCCGGCTCCCCGGGCCAAAGATTATTTTGGTCGCTGCTTTCCCGCGGCGAACGCCGCACGCTACCGTATATCACGCGCTTCGCGCGTTTGCGTCAGATGCCGGCAATGTTTTTTCGCGAATTCCGATCGCTCGCCAAATCGTCGTAGGGCGAGCCGCACAAGCGGCAGCCCCCGGAGGGGCGCGAGGCGATAGCCCACGGCGCCCACGTCTCGGCGTTGTGTCCGCTTCTAGCTATCGGGAATGCTCTTGCGCCCGCTCTCCGGGCTGCTGTTCTTGGGCGAAATTGCCCCTCGGCTTGCGCCGTGGGCTACCGTATATCACGCGCTTCGTGCGTTCGCATCAGATGCCGGCAATGTCTCTTTTCGTGAATTCCGATCGGCCGGCGAGTCGTGGCAGGGCGAGCCGCACATGGGCCCAAGCCTATGAGGCACGCCCCCCGGAAGGGAAACGCAAGATCAGAGCCCACGCGGCGAGCCGCGGGACCCCAATGGTTGGGCAAGGGCGAGACTGTGCAGAGAAATTGCCCAGGGGCCGAGCCCTGGCAGATGGAGCCCCCGGAGGGGGCGCGAGACGATAGCCCACGGCGTAAGCCGTGGGACGCTAGGCGGAATATGCAGATTTAGCCCGCGAAGCGGGCGTGATAGATCCCGCTACATCAGGTATTGCGGTTTGTGAACGCCTTGCGGCCGATCCGCAAGGCATTCTTGCTTTAGCTGGAATTCCGCGCCTGACGCGCACTCGCGCACGATGTATTCCGCCGGCCAATAAGCATTCAGCGACTCCGCGAGTTCCTTTGCCTCTTCCAGATTCCTGCGCGACGCGATCGGCAGCATTTCGCCGTTTTCCATCCTTCGCAAAATGTCGTAGGCCCGAGGCATATTCTCGATTTCCTTAAGCGATAGACTGGCAGGGCGCGAGATCGCTGGCTGTGACGGAAATCACGCCTTTCGGTGACGTATGGGCCTGCGATGCGGATGGCCAACCAGATGAGTCTATGCAAGACGGCGGTGAAGCGCGCGCTGATCGTGTATCAGAACGGGGCCTTCGTCCTGCGGCGGGGCGAAGCGAACCAGGCCGAAATCGGTGAGCTTCAAAGCAGGGATCACGCAGAGGGAAAGAAACGCAAGCACCATCGTTGGATCTTCGATCGGTGAGCCGATTTGGCGCGCGGCCTCGCGCAAGCCTTGCAAGTCCTTGGAAACATTTTCGAATGACCGGTCGGACATGACTCCCGCAATCGGCAGCGCGATTTCGCCGAGAATTTTCCCATCCCGCGCAATCACGTAGCCGCCCTGATTCTCGCGGATTCGGTTGACGGCGGCGGCCATGTCTTCGTCAGTCGCGCCAACCACGGTGATGTTATGGCTGTCGTGCCCGACCGAGCTGGCGATCGCGCCCTCGCGAAATCCAAATCCCTTCACGAAACCCACGGCGATGTGGCCGTTCTTCCCGTGGCGCTCGACGACGGCGAGCTTCAAAACGTCGTTTTCGAAATCGCGCTGCAATTCGCCGTCGCGGTTTTGTGGCAGGCGAAAGCGCAGATGTTTCGTTACGATCTGGCCTGGGATGATGCCGATCACGTCCTGCTCACCGTCGCGAGTATCCGCTGCCGCTCCGATCACGAAATCAGCCCCGGTTACCGGCCGATTCTTTACGCTGTTGTACCCGACCGGCTCGATGCGCGCGCGCTCGTCGAAAAGCTCCGGCGTCACCGCGCGGCCATTCTTGAGGACGCTGTGAATTTTGCAGGTCGCAAGATCGCTTAGCAGGACGATATCCGCTTTGTATCCGGGAGCGATCAATCCGCGCGCCTGCCACTTCGGCGTGTTCATGTGCAGGCCGAAGCCCTGCGCCGCGGACCAGCTTGCCACACGGTAGACATCTCGCGGGTCGGCGCCCAGTCGAATCGCGGTGCGGACGAGATGATCGATGTGGCCCTCGCGCGCGATTTCGAGCGGGTTGCGGTCGTCCGTGCAGAATCCCAGAAAGGGCGAAAGCCTCGTGGTCAAAAGGCTGGCGAGCGCCTTCAGGTCCTTGCAGATCGTTCCTTCGCGGATGAAAACCTGCACGCCCTTGCGCAGCTTTTCCTCGGCCTGCGCAAGGTCGGTCGACTCGTGGCAGTTGCGAATGCCGCAAGCGGCCATGGCGTTGAGCGCGTAGCCGCGGATGCCGGGCAGGTGGCCGTCGATCTGTTCGCCATGGAATGCGACGAGCTTCTCGATCGTCTGCGGGTTCAGCGCGAGCACGCCGCCGACGTCCATGAACTCCGCGAGGCCGATCGTTTTCGGATGGTCCGCGAATTTCCTCAGGCTCGCGGCGTCCAGCATTGCGCCCGAAGTTTCTAGCGGCGAGGCAGGCACGCAAGCCGAGAGCTGGACCATCAGGTCCATCAGCGTGCTTTCGGCGCACTTCTGAAAATAGGAAAGCGCGGGCTCGCCGAGCACGTTGGCGATTTCGTGCGGGTCGCAGATGGCGGTGGTCGTCCCGCGCGGCAGTACGCAGCGGTCGAATTCCATCGGCGTGATCATCGAGCTTTCCACGTGGACGTGCGTATCGATGAAGCCGGGAACCGCGGTGAGGCCCGTGCCATCAATCAGCGTGCGGCCCTTATATTCGGCGAGCGTGCCCGTGATCGTCTGATCTGTAATGGCGATATCGGATTGCGTCAGTTCGCCGGTGACCGCATCCAGAATCGTGACGCCCGTGATCACCAGGTCGGCCGGTTCGCGGCCCATCGCCTGCCGGATGCGAGTGGCAAAATCCTTCGCGTCGCCAAATTTCATGAGTAAGTCATCTCGCGTAAATGTCAGAAGAACACATCATATCCTCCCGTACGCGCAATGCGAACGCCCAAAGAAAGAGTTGAAGCTTCAGGCGCGGCCGGTGCATCCAAGCCGATGAAAGCGAAGAGCCCCAAGCGAGAGGAGCAAGATCGATGCCGAAAATGAAAGCTGTGCAGGTGCCGAAGGCTGGAGGCGACCTCGAGATTGTAGAACGCGACATTCCGCAGCCGGGGCCGGGCCAGGTGCGAATTCGCGTCCAAGCATGCGGTGTGTGCCATAGCGACGTGCTCACTAAGGAAGGCGGCTGGCCTGGGATCATCTACCCGCGCGTTCCCGGACACGAGATTGCCGGCGTGATCGACGAAGTCGGAGCGGGCGTCACAGCGTGGAAAAAGGGCCAGCGCGTCGGCGTGGGCTGGCATGGCGGGCAGGACGGCACTTGCCCTGCGTGCCGCCGCGGCGACTTCGGCATCTGCGCCAACCTGAAGATTTGCGGGATCAGCTACGACGGCGGCTACGCGGAATACATGATCGCGCCGGTGGAAGCGGTCGCGAGCATGCCGGAATCGCTTGACGCGGCTGATGCCGGGCCGTTGATGTGCGCTGGGGTGACCACGTTCAACGCTCTGCGCCATAGCGGCGCGCTGCCGAGCGATCTCGTCGCGGTGCAGGGAATCGGCGGGCTCGGGCATTTGGGAATTCAATTCGCGCAGAAATTCGGCTACCGCGTGGCTGCAATCGGGCGCGGCTCGGAAAATGGCACTCTCGCGAAAAAACTCGGTGCGCATATCTATATCGATAGCGCCGCAACCAATGCCGCAGCCGAACTCCAAAAGCTCGGTGGCGCGCGCGTGATTCTCGCCACCGCCCCCAGCTCAAAAGCGATGTCGTCGCTGATCGACGGCCTCGGTGCCAACGGCACGATGATGGTGGTAGGAGCAACGTTCGATCCCATCGAGGTGTCTCCCGTCCAGTTGATCATCAACCGCCGCAACCTGCAGGGCTGGGTGGCCGGTATCCCCGCGGATTCCGAGGATGCGCTGCGCTTCGCGGAAATGACGGGCGTGCGCCCGATGATCGAAAAGTATCCGCTCGCGAAAGCCGCCGACGCCTACGCGCGCATGATGAGCGGCAAAGCCGAGTTCCGCGCGGTCCTTACGATGTAGTCGACGGTGTCGAGTCCTCCGACGGAAACGACGGGCGGTATCGGCTGTTGCGGCGGCCAGCGAGTTGTTCTACGCTGGCGATGGGAAAATGAGAAACAAGCGACTCGACGTCCTGCGGTGCATCGCGGTTCTCCTCGTAATGCTCAATCACAGTGAAATGTGGCCCCGGGTTACCGGCAATTTATGGGTTGGCGTCGACCTGTTTTTTGTACTAAGCGGCTTCCTGATTTCAGGCCTGCTTTTCAGCGAATACAAGAAGCACAACTCGATCGGTTTCCGGCGCTTCTTCATCCGGCGTGGCCTGAAAATCTATCCGGCCTTCTACCTCTTCCTGCTTTTTACGTGGGCGATCTCCGGCTGGGTCCTTCACGCTCGCGCTGGGGTGGGGCGCTATCTCGCGGAGGCCCTGTTCGTCCAGAATTACTGGAAGGGAGTATGGGTCCACACGTGGTCGCTCGGAGTGGAGGAACATTTCTACATTCTGCTGCCGATCTTGCTGCTCTTTCTGGTGAGGAGATCTCCCGGGCAACGCGACCCGTTTCGCTCGCTGCCATTGATTTTTGCGGGCGTGGCCGCTGGGTGCATGGCGCTTCGCGCCGTCTCCGTCTGTTTCGGCACACCGAACTATCAAATGGCGTACCTCGCGACGCACGATCGAATCGACGCGCTCTTTTGTGGAGTGCTGCTGGGCTATCTGTATCACTTTCGGCCGGAGGTTCTCGATCGCGCGACGCGGCCGGCGTGGAATCGAGTGGCTATCGCAATAGGTTCAGCGGCGCTGATTTTGCCCGTGTTTTTGTTTTCGCGCAACACTCGGTTCTTTGCTACCGTTGGTTACACTTGCCTCTATTTGGGTCTCGGCGGAATTCTACTCTTGAGCGTCCGCGACCCCGCGATTCGGTCGGGTGCCGTAGGGCGCTTCTGGAAAGACATCGGAACCGCTTTTGCCGCCGTAGGAATGTACTCGTATTCGATCTACCTGTGGCACGGCCCCGGCAACGCGTGGTTTCCCGGCTTCGTGAAGCGAATCCTGCATGTGTCCTTCAGCCCGAACGAGCGATTCGCGGTGTATATGATCGGGAGCCTCACAATTGGGATCGCGATGTCCAAGATCGTCGAGTATCCGGTTCTGCGGCTGCGAGACCGGATATTCCCGTCGCGGGAAGGTGTGGTGGTGCGCCCCTCGGAAAATCGGAGCGAGGAAGCCCTCGTTGTGAGCAGCGACCCGGGTCCTGCGGCCTGACGGCAGTAACGAGGCCAATGAACTCTCAACTGTCAACTCTGAACTCTCAACTCTAAACTCTCAACTCTCGATCCCTCATTCCCATTCCCGCCGTGAGTCGCTCCAATTCAGCCGCCGCCGTCTTTCTCAACTCCGCCGCTTCCTGGTCCTCGTCGACCATTCGGATCTCCTGCAGGAACTTCAGCACGGTCTCGCCCGAGCGAATCTTCCCGCACAGGCGGCTCAGCGACAGCTGCTCGCGCGCATCAAGCACTCGCATCAGCGCCTTCATCATCTTGGAATTGTTCGGCATCACGTCGCGCACGAATCTCTTCCCCGAAGGTGTCAGGACCATCACGCCGACTCGCCGCCCCTCACGATTTTCATCCTTCTTCGATTTCGCCTGGTGGCTCTCCTCGAACGGCACCGGCGGCAGCGTCACGACGAGCCGCCGCACCCAGCCGCGCCGTTCGAGGTGCTTGCTCGTCTCCTTCAGATTTTGTCTGCTCGACTTGCGCTCGCGCGCGGCATCTCTCACCGTGAGCGGTCCCTTGCGGTTCAGCAGCTCCAGCACCCGAAACTCTCCGAACGTCAGGTCGAAGGAATCGAGTGGCGGGCGCAGTTCGCTCTTCAGCCATTCCGCCGTGTCGATCAGATCCAGACAGGCTTCCATGGCCCGCCGGGTCTTCTCGCGATGGGTCGGGTAATGTCCCATTCCGTAAGCCGTCCAAAATCGCCCTTTCTCGGCTTTTTAGGCCCGCCTAAGCCCCCGCTAGGGGGCTGCTCCAGTCACCTGTTACTGCGGAAAAAATAGCCCAATTCGCGAGGAAATAAAATCCGCACTTCTACGGTCGCGGAAGTGCGGGTCTTCGCTTTTCCAATTTCCAATTTCAAATTTCCGATTTCCAATCGACCGCCGCCACGAAGGCAAGGTCCAATTCCGCCCAACCTTGCTGGTCTAAGCCTATCGGCGGTAGTCTTGCGTCATGCGACCCCTTCGCTATTCCATCAACGTCACACTGGACGGCTGCTGCGATCATCGTGCAATTTCCCCGGACGAAGACTTGCATCGTCACGCGGTCGAAAACCTCGACCGGGCCGATGCCCTCCTCTTTGGCCGGGTGACTTACGAAATGATGCAGGCGGCGTTCCGGCCGCCAGCCCAGGCGGGAGCGCGGCCCGATTGGATGGAACCCTTCGCCCGGACGATCGACGCGGCAAAGAAATACGTTGTGTCGAGCACCCTGGACCGGGTCGATTGGAACGCGGAGCTCGTGCGCGGCCATCTGGGGAAGGCCGTTCAGCAGCTCAAGCGGGAGCCGGGTAAGGGACTACTCACGGGAGGCGTGAAGCTCCCGCTGGCGTTGGCGGAGCTGGGATTGATCGATGAGTATGAGTTCGTGGTGCACCCCAGGCTAGCGGGCCACGGGCCAACGTTGTTCGCGGGCCTATCGAAGCATGTCGACTTGAGGCTCGTGAGCCGGCTGGAGTTCGGCTCGGGGGCGGTGGCGATGCGCTATGAGCCGAGAAGATAGCCATTGGCCTTGTTCGCCGCGCCTTGTAGGTCGTGGCTTCCAGTTTACCCTGAGCGAAGTGAAGGGCCACGACGTAAGGCCAGCAAAAGCGCACGGGCTTCAGCCCCTGAAGTTCCCGACCTTTTTGCTGCTGACCGCAGATCTTTCCGCAATTGAACGCACGCGCGCTCTGCGCGATGCTATGGAGTTCTCGCCCTTGACCGCGCGCCCCCGCCGGTGGTACCTATTTCGCCAGCTACAAGGAGAGCAGCATGAACATCGGAACGGGCGGGCGTTGGCTGCGCGGCGCGCTGATCGCGGCTGCGGCGATATTGGCGTCTGTGTCGGCGGCGCCTGCGCAGATGCCCGGCACGCCTACGCCGCCGAGCGGCGGCGGTGTCACGAATGAAACGACCATGGGCGTCGGCGGCGGCTTGGGCGATTCGCTGTCGTACGGAACAGTGGGAGACGAGCAACAGCGCGAGCAGTTCGCGGCTTTCCAGTCTTTCTCGAAAGAAACCAACCCCACCAAAAGAATCGAGAAGGGCCGCGACTTTCTCAGGAAATATCCGAAGAGTTCGTTTGAGGAGCAGGTCGACGCGTCGCTGGTTGACACCTACCGCACCCAGGCCGATTGGAACGACGAGTACCACTACGCGGATATGGCCCTGATGCTGAATCCAAACGACGTGGACGTGCTGGCGACGGTCAGTTGGACCATCCCCCACATATTCGATCCGAAGGCTCCGAATGCCAGCGAGCAGTTGGACAAGGCCGAAAAATACTCGAAGCATGCGCTCGAGGTGCTGGCCACACTGCCAAAGCCTGCCGCCATGAGCGACGCGCAGTTCACCGCGGCGAAGGCCAAGCGCACGTTTCAGGTGCACAGCGCGCTGGGGCTTGTCTATTTCCGCAGAAACGATTACGACAATTCCGAAAAGGAATTGGCGCAAGCCACCAAGGACAATCCCGCGCCGGACCAGACCGATCTTTACGTGCTCGGTCTGGACCGCGTTCACCTCAGCCGTTTCGCTGAAGCCGCTGACGCGTTTCACGCCTGCGCGGCGATGGCGGGCACTTTTCATGACCCCTGCACCAACAACGCCGCGGTCGCCACGAATCAAGCCGCCGCCGCGAAAACGCAATAGCGCGCACGCTAGGGTCATCGAACGCGCGCTCGTCGGCAACAATTGACACTATTAATAAAGCTATAATCAGGTCTGCGATCTGGACTCAGGGAGCGGGAGCACGCAGCCGCATGCCGTAGCGAGGTGGCACTGATTGTTTAGGCGAAGGCGACCGGAAGACCAGTGCCGTCCAAAATAGCAACGAGAGCACAAGCGAATGGTTACAGCAATCGGTCTGGTCATTATCGGTGCTTTTCTGCTCGTACCTCTACTTCCACAGATTAAGTACACGCATACATTAGCTCTCAGGACATTAATAGGGATAGGCTTTTTCTGGCTCGCCCTCATGGGAGCTTGCCGTTGGTTGGCGCCTCAGACATACGCGCCCGCCCACCGAGCTTACGAATGGAACAACGGTAGTGTGCCCGTACAGCTATCGCTTCGGCTTTTCTATTTTTTTCCGTTAATGGCTGCAAGCCTTGGAATCATACTCCTATGGGTTGAATATCGCTTCTACCGACTGGCCCCTAGCGAGAACGGCCACCGCCGCCTCTTAGCTGACTTGGTCCTCGTTGCCGCGTATCTCGGACTATACATCGCCTTTATACACATGTGGTAACTGCCGCCCACACTCTGCTCTAGGTTCGGTCGGCGATCAGAGGCAAATCGCGATCGAGCGCGTCCGACTCCACTTTTTTTTCGACCGTGTTCAACATCAAAGTCAAGGTGCTTCCATCGAGTGTCTGGATCCCGCGTAGTAAGATTTGGTGAACCCTCCGAGGGCGGCCGGCATCTACTTAAATACCAGCCCTACAATTCAATTCAATAGAGGATAGGGAGGAGCCTATGTACGTCATTACCGGCGCGACAGGAAACACGGGAAGCAAAGTGGCGGAAAAGTTGCTCGCACGAGGGGAACAGGTGCGCGTTGTAGGCCGCAGCGCGAACCGGCTAGAACCATTCGTAAGGAAGGGCGCGGAGGCTTTCGTTGCGGACATCACCGACGCGGGGGCGCTCACGAAGGCTTTTTCGGGCGCAAAGGCAGTGTACGCGGTGATACCGCCGGACGTGAGCGCCCCGGATGTGCTGGCGCACTATCAGCGCGTGGGCGACGCCTTGGCCGCCGCGATTGAGAAGAGCGGAATAAAATACGCCGTCGTGCTGAGCAGTGTCGGCGCGGACAGGCCGGACAAGACAGGCCCGGTGGTCGGGCTGTACAATTTCGAAAAGAAGCTTGGCGCGATTCCTGGATTGAACGCCCTCTACCTGCGACCCGCCGGCTTCATGGAAAACCTTCTGTCCCAGGTTGGCGTGATCAAGGCCTTCGGGACAATGGCCGGCGCTGTCAGAGGCGATCTGCCGGTACCCATGATCGCAACGCGCGATATCGGCGACGCAGCCGCCGACGCCCTGTTGCAGCTCGATTTTCAAGGGAAGAGCACGCGCGAACTGCAGGGGGCTCGCGACGTCACGAACGCGGAAGCCGCCACAATAATCGGCGCCGCGATCGGCAAGCCCGACCTGACATATAAGCAGATGTCCGCGGCACAGTTGAAGCCCGGTTTCGTGCAGATGGGCATGTCTTCGAACATGGCGGATCTGCTGTTGGAGTTGGCGGATGCGCAGAATTCGGGCTACTTGAAGGCGCTCGAGCCACGCTCCCCAAGGAACACCACTCCCACAACGCTGGAGACTTTTGTAGCCGAAGTTTTCGCGCCGGCCTATCGGGGACAAAAAGCGGCCAGCGCCTAGCGGGCCGGGTGGCGCATCTTAACCCGATGAATTGCGCAGCGATCTTGAGAGCGCAGGCCGCGGACATCGCACCATTAGGACGGTTCGCGCATGGTCTATCCAGGCCCGGACCAATCTTGAAGGGTGCGCGAGGTGCACCCCAAAATTGTTGTCCGTGCCTTGAATGGACTCGGGTGTGTATGGACAGCCGTGTACTAAATTGACCCGCGTACGAATTCTCAAGGGTACGCCACCCGCCCCGTACAAGACCGACCCGGGCGAATTCTCGAGGGCAGGCCACCCGCTACTAGGGGACGTCAGCCGTGATGCTTTTGATCGAATAATTCCAGATGAGCTTGCCTCTCGCCGACATTCGCCCACCAGCGAGGTACGAATTGAAGTCTCGGCTCTGACCGGGGGGCACGCCTACGGAGAGATCTTCGTCGTCCTCGCCGATGGTTTCACAGCTTCCTTCAGATGCACAGTCCTGAAATCGAAGGTGCAGCTCCACAGACTGGACGGCATATGCTGAATTGTTTCGCAAACGGCCTGTAATCGAGTTGGGGCTTCCATCGTAGCTGTTGAAACTCACCCGTGGGTCAATGATTTCGATCTGACCAGTCTTAATCAACGTCTTAGCGTAGGCTAGTCTTCGT
Source organism: uncultured Acidobacteriota bacterium (assembly GCA_963814735.1). Classification (GTDB taxonomy): domain Bacteria; phylum Acidobacteriota; class Terriglobia; order Acidiferrales; family UBA7541; genus Palsa-295. Next base: position 605,000 of record CAWFEC010000003.1, read on the forward strand.
TCGGTCTCACTCTGTTGATTCTCCAAGTACCCATAAAGGATGACGCCGCCCAGCAAAGTTAATCCGAGGACAACCAGAGCAGCTTTCCGAAAACCTTGACTCTTGATGAGAAAGAAAATGACAACTATCACGATGAATGCAGCTCCGAGTGACATTTTTTCCCTCCGTGTCACAATTGCGGACGGTATGCCGGCGAAGGAGCCTCAGTTGTGCGCTTCTCCTGGTGTTTGGCAAGGCTGTACGTACCATGGGGATGACCCCGGGGCAGAAGTTACACGAAGCAAAGTATCAAGACAAGGTCGAAACGGTCGCCCTCGTTGGCCGAGGCACAGCCGTTCGGCACGCGGAGATTCGACCGAAGGCCGGCTTGACAGTTGTTCGATACTGGGACAGATTTCAAGAATGAAGGCCTATGTTCTCGATGAGTCGGAGAACTTCTGGTCCGGATTCCTGTTGGACAAGGACTGCGACTCCGAAATCGTAAAGCGGGAGTTTCCGGGCACGAGTGCGACAAGAATCGAAGACCCGGCCATCGTCGCAGACGCCCGCGACAACTGCCAAACCATTGTGACCTCCAATGAGACTGACTTCATCCGTTTCACGCTGGAAGCTCAGAAACGCGACAACTCTCAGATGTGCGAGGATTGCTGGGGCTTTCTGATCCTGCCAAACAAAGACTTCATACGGGAATACGCTCTGCGAAGGCCAATATAAGAAACGGACTCACTCTGGGCGGGCGATTGGTCCCTTGGAAGGTTGTTGGCTACGCGAATCTGTGCGTGAACGTAGAAAAGGGGGGCCACCTTCGAGTGCGGCGATTTGAGCGCTGCCAATTTTGTGAAAGGACCACGCCGATCACGGAGAAGTGGTACCTCGATTTGCCCATGTTGTGATGGTCGTCAGCCCGCACATCGGGGCGGGTGGCGCATCCCTAACCCGATGAATTTGTGCAGCGACCTTGAGAGCGCAGGCCGCGGACACCACACCATTAGTTGACTACAGAGGTCACTGCCCGTGCGGGGTGCCACACCCTTCCGCGGTTGAAGGGTGCGCAAGGTAACCGACCCATCCCGCAACCGCCTGCGTGCGCAGGGGTGGGTTTCAAACCCGCCCCTACATTCCGAACTCTCAACTCTGAACTCTCGATCGCGCAGGGGTATTTCTCAAATGGCATGAATCAACAAGAGGCCGACGACAAGCATCACCGCACAGGTCACGCCATGAACGGAGAACGCTGTAGCCTTTCGCCCGCCAGACGCCAAAATGTTGGACATGTCGCCAAAAGGGATCACGGCGAAAACTAGAAGAACTATGCCTACCGTCCGGCTATCCGTAGTCAGCATCAGGGTCAACACGGCCAATCCCGATGCGATGTCCCGAATTCCTTTCAGGCGCAGCCAGGCGCGAGTGTCAGCATCGGGTGCTGGCGGCTTGAGACCAAATGATCCTGTCACTCGTTCAGGAGATGCAACGTAGAAAGAACCGATCACAATGATCCCCACACCTATGAGAGCAGCCACAGAAAACGGAATAGCGTCATGCATAAAATGTTTTCCCCCTGGAAAAACTGGCAACGCTACATTTGATGGGAAGCATTCGGAAAAGTTTCGCCGTCTGGCGGGTGGCACATCTCTAACCCGATGAAGTTGCGCAGCGATCTTGAGAGCGCAGGCCGCGGACACCACACGATTAGTTGACTACAGAGGTCGCTGCCCGAGCGGGGTGCCGCACCCTTCCGGGGTTGAAGGGTGCGCGAGGCAACCGCGCCATCCCGCAACCGCCTCTGGCCGCGATGGGCAAGGCTTGGTAGTGGCGAGCCTCTTTCGTTACGGGTTTGCGGAAGTGGAGGCGGGGTCACACCTCCGGGCTAAAGGACCCGGCGCTACGTTTACACCTTACGACTGGCTCTATGGCAAAGCGAAGGCGACGAAGGTAGTGCCGGCGGCGCCGATCAGGTATTGCTTGCCGTCGACTTCGTAGGTGATGAGATTGGATTCGGCATCCGAGCCGCCGACCGTAAATTCCCAGAGGAATACCGCCATTGTACGACGCCCGCCCAGTCATTCTCCAGTCCACTGGCTGTACAACACTGAGCAACTTACCGTTCAGAGAAGTAGGCCTCAATCCAGAACTCCAGCGTGGCATCGTGTTGCAACGGATCCCCGATCACGATCGATCTCATTTCCTTCTGATAACGATCGCGTAAGACGTCCGGATCGAGAGAGCACTTCTTGGCGAGATGTCTTACGTCCTCGCGGTCCCGTTCAGTGTTTCTGGTTAGCTTCGAAAGGGCCAGATCATAGGGATCGGGAACGAATAGGCGCAAATTCGTAAAATGGCCGGGATATAACTCCGTCAGTCGTTCGTCGTAGCTCTCAGGAACAGATGCGACGCCTACCCGCTGCACATACATTTTGTGTCTCTGAGCAAGGGAGGAACCCCGACCCGCTGTTGTCTCGATCTGTGCGGCGCAATCGTAGGGTCGGATGGAGAAATAGTCCAGGTCGTTGGTGCTTCTCGCGGAGGCCGTAGGCTGCGACGACAGCAAACCCGCCGATACAGTGCAATTGGACAGCTTCAGCCAGAAGGGAATCAAGGTCTTCGAGAAATGCTTTCCATGGAGCGACTGGCTCAGGAGACATAGCGAAGCGCACTTGGCCGCAGATCGCTCAGGATGTTCCATTGCCGCGCTTCTTCGGAACGATGGGATCGAAGCCAGCGGCGCTCCGGTTCGCTCAGTTCTCGACAGAAAGAGTCTTCTTTCGCCAGCTTGCTATCCGCAAGGTGCAACTCAGGCTTTTGAAAAGCATGGTTTCCGCTTACGGCCTTTGCCAAAGTCACACAGAACCCGAGACGGTTTTGGAGATTCTTCAGCCGCGCCTGTGGCACGAGCCAATCGAAGTCCACATCGGGATAACGGAAAAGGAGCCAGGGCAGGGCCTCGACCACGCGAGCTTCGAGGTTCTGATTGGCGAGAGCGTTCAATAGAAATGCCGCAGGATTGACCTTCCTGGTTCCTCGGCGGAGATGGGCAAAGCCGGGATATGCCAATGCGGCAAGCTCGTACGCAAAGTCGTCAGGGCCAGTGTTGAGCGAAACTTCCGACACAGGCAGCACCGTAGGGGATACCTCATACTCGCGCATCAGTTTTCGGGCGAGCTCCGCAGATGGCTTACGTCCACCCTTTTCGAGCATCGACAGATAGGCTTGAGTTACACCCAGACGGGAAGCGGCCTGCTGTTGTGTCTGGCCTCGCCGTAGACGAGCTTGTCTGAGTTGATCGAGATTCATCGCCACTTTATAACATGTATTTGTTATATTTGTCAAGGCCGTTTCCAAGTATCCCGCTCGGGTGGAAACGAAGGCAACGGCGAAGAGCCGGCGGGACGCCCTTCGACCTCGCTCAGGGCAAGCCGGCGCTACGCGTGGCTTAGGGCAGCGCGAAGGCGACGAAGGTGGTGCCGGCGGCGCCGATCAGGTATTGCTTGCCGTCGACTTCGTAGGTGATGAGATTGGATTCGGCATCGGAGCCGCCGACCGTGAATTCCCAGAGGAGCTTGCCGGTGGAGGCGTCGAGGGCGAGGAAATTGCCTTCGTTGCTGACGCCGAAGACGAGGCCGCCGGCGGTCACGAGCGTGCTGGTTTCCGAGGGAGCGAGCAGCTTGTACTCCCACTTCACCTTGCCGGTGGTTGCTTCGAGGGCGCGAATCGCGCCGTAGACTTGGTCCCCGGAAAGATTGATTCTTCCGCCGCCGCCGAAGCTGGGGAAGTCCACTTTCGGCTCGCCCGAGACGGTGTAGGCGGCGGTTTCGCGAGCCGACACATAGAACAGTTTCGTGAGCGGGCTATAGCACGGGCTATTCCAATTCGTGCCGCCGTGGCCGTCGGGATAGAGCAAGTTCCCCTTCGGCGTCGGCTCCGTATCGGGCATCATGATCGGCCGGCCATTCTCGTCGAGCCCTTTAGCCCAGGTTTCTTTGACGAAGGGAACGCCGGCGACGAACTTGCCCGTCACGCGGTCGAGCACGTAATAAAATCCATTGCGGTTCGCGAACGCGAGCAGCTTTCTCGGTTTGCCGTCGATCGTGCCATCGAAGAGCACGGGAATCTGAATCGAATCCCAGTCGTGCGTGTCGTGCGGCGTGAACTGGAAATACCATTTCATCGTGCCCGTGTCGGGATCGATGGCCAGCACGGAATCGGTGTAGAGGTTGTCGCCCGGGCGGTCGGCGCCGTTGTAATCGGGCGCGGGATTTCCCGTGCCCCAATACAATAAGTTCAATTCCGGATCGTAGGAGCCGGCGCCCCAGGTACCGCCGCCGCCCGTGCCGGACATATCTTTGCCCCACGTTTCCGAGCCCGGCTCGCCGGGAGCGGGAATGGTAAAGCAGCGCCAGAGCCGCTTGCCCGTTTTTGCATCGTAGGCGTCGATGAAGCCGCGGATTCCGACGTCTCCCCCCGCAATCCCGACGATGATTTTTCCGTCGAGCACGCGAGGCGCGCCGGTCATCGCGTATCCTTCACCGTTATCGTCGACGTGAACTTTCCACTTCACCGCGCCCGTTGTGGCGTCGAGCGCGACGAGGTAGGCATCGAGCGTCGTTGCATAAACCGTATTGCCGTAAACGGCTACTCCGCGATTCGAACGATGCACTCCAATGGTGTACAGCCGTGAGGGGAGTTGAGGCGTCCAGCTCCAGATCTTGGCGCCGAAGCGCGCATCGAGAGCCACGACCGTTCCCATCGGTTCCGTGAGGTACATGATTCCGCCGACGACAACCGGAGACGATTCGATCGGCTGGACCGGGGGCGAGGGCTGGTAGATCCAAGCCGCCCTGAGGCTATGAACGTTCTGGCTGTTGATCTGCGTGAGCCGGGAGAAACGCTGCGAGCTATAGTCGCCGCCGTACATCAGCCAGTTTTGGGGCGTCTTGTCGGCGTTCAGCAGCTGCTGGTAGGTTACGTCCTGCGCGCAGGACCGCGGCGGCGCCAGGAAGAGGGAAGCGGCAAAGGCCAGCGCACAGAGAAGGTAGGTTTTCATTGCGCGCCTTTCAGAGTCAGGAGATAGGCCACGAGGTCTTCCAGCTGCTCGTCCGAGAGCGTGCCTTTGAAGCTCGGCATGATGCTTTTCCCGGGCTCTTTTTCGAGCGAGCGGAGATCAGGCTTCCAGAGTGCGTGGAATTTTCCCGTCGCGTCTTTCAACACAATTGTGAACGAATCTTCACTCATGCGGATCCCTTCCACCACGTGCCCGTCCTTTTCAACCGCACGGAACATCAGATATTGAGTCCAACTGTTGCCCATCATTCCGCCGCCACCGACCTGCGGCAGATTCGCGGCGGGATCGAGGAGTCTTGCCTTCAGGCTCGCGGGGCCGCGCATCGCGCCGATGCGCGTCAACTCGGGCCCGATGCTGCCGCCTTCTCCGGCGATCATGTGGCACGCGGAACAGCCGCTCGAGTTATAGACAGCTTCGCCTTTTTGGGGATCGCCCGTTGATGTGCCGGAGTTTTCGGTAACGTTCAACGTCTTGAGGTAGGCCACGATGTCCGCCGCACCCGTTGCCGAAATCATGTAGAACCCGGACATCGCGGTGCCCGGTATTCCTCGCCGGATGATGTTTTCGACCGCCGGGTCGCCCAGGCTGGCCGGCACTCCGCGGAGATCGGGGCCATCTTCGCCTCGTGCATCGACTCCGTGGCAGGTGGAGCAGTTCGTGTCGAAAAGCGTTTTGCCCTTGGCTGCGTCGGGTGGACGAGTAGGGCGCTCGTCGGGTGGCGCCTGGCCCGCGGCAGGAGAAACGAGAAACGCGCTCAAAGCCAGAGTCGACGCGACGAAAGCCAAAGCGACAAGACGGAAGCGTTTAACTCCATTCACACAACACCCCCAAACCTTCTTGTTCCCGGATACATTTTCGGAATCACTCCACCCCGTTCGCGCCGAATTCGCCTACGCCCACTTGTCGATGGATTCGCTGCGCTCGTGGTTCATGTTCGCCACCTGGAAGAACGCGTTCGCCTGGCCGCCGCAAACCACGAGATTGATATTCGCGGCTCGCGGGAAGAAGGGAATCAGCGTATCTTCCGGAACCTTATACCACGTGGCGTAAGGTTCTCTGCCTTGCAGTGCGATCGGGTACAAGTGAAACGGCGCCAGGAAGGATTCGCGAAAATCCTTCGCCGTGCGCATCGTATTCTTCCACAGCCATTCGGTGAGCTTTTCCTTGGTATCGTAGCCCTGCTCCACCAGACGCTTCGCCACCAGCGGATCGCAGATCACCAGCGCGCCCGATCCGCCGACCATGGATTGGAACATGAAGCTGATCTGCTCGTCGAACATCGCTGGCTCGGCTCCCGCGCCCCTCGCGCCGTGTCCCTGGCGAAGGTCCGGCCCGCCGAAGATGCTGACCACGTTTTCCTCGGGTTTGAATCCGAACTGCGTGTGAAGAGGAGTCCACGGGCTGTTTTTCTCGTCCTCGGCGATCACGCAATTGTTGTAGTCGAGCTGATTGCCCTGGCCACCCTCGTAGGTGTCGCCGAGTATGCCGCCGTTGGTGAGGTTCTTGCCCATCAGCGTCCACGACCGCCCGATGGTGGCATTCGCATGCGCGAAGGGACCAAGCGCGCCGAGCCCGTAATTCATATTAAGCTTGTCGCGAATGGGGCCGTTGATGACGATCGCGGAGCTGGACGACGTCGTCGAACCGAAAAGGCCTAATGGACCTAGAGACGCCATGGCGAGCACAACCGGAAAAAATTCCGGCTTGCATCCGGCCATCACGGCGTTGACCGCGACCTGTCTGACGGAGTATCCCCAGCGCGCGGAGGTGTAGCCCACGCCCTGGAGCGGCGTCTTGAGGACTTCGTCGGGACTGTGGCTGGTGCCTTTGAGCATCGCTTCCACTTTTCCTTCCGTGGGGATGATGATCGGCATGTAATCCGTCATGCCATTCGTGAGGAAAGTTTCCTGCAGATTGTCCCCGGTGTCCGGGCCGTAGGTAGCCGGCCCTGCGGCGACGGAGTCCATGCCGGTCTTCTTTTCGTCATCGGTAAGCGGCCGGGTGAGATCGTCGACAATTTCCTTCATGATCTGAATTCCCGATACCGGGTCGGGATTCACGAGATACGCCGCGAGTGCGTCGGGCGATTTGCCGCCGACAGGATGTGGAGTGAAGACTTGACGCAGGTGCGGCATGCCGTCTCTGGCCGCGGTGAGATTCGCCAATTCCGTGTATGCCCTGGTGCACATCGGAATTGCGGGGACGCCCATCTTTTCCATCGTTACGCAGTGACTCACGGTCGCTGGGGCGCAGCCTCCTCAATGGCCAATGGCCATGACGCAGGCATATGCGTTGGCCTTAATCTCCGACCAGAGCTTCGGATCGTCCATGGCGTAAACGCCGGACTTTTTGCGGAAGACGGTCTTCACGGTCGGCATGTTCTGCGCGAACCAATCCTGCATTTTTCTTAGGAGGGTCTCGCTGCCATCGAAACTGGTGGCGTCGACGATGTAGATGGTTTTGCCGTCGAGGGAGCTGGCGCGAGGCGCCATGGAATAGAGCTGGATCGCCGGGGGAGTTCCCTTGGGGCTGACCGCCGTCAGCTTCGGTTCGCTTCCCGCGCCGTGCAGGCCCTTTTTCTTTTGCCCCGCCTCGAGCTGCGAACCCGCCAGAAGCGCCGGCGATACGCCCAGCAGCGACAATAGCTTTCGTCTATTTATCTTCATGGATGACCCCCTATATAGTGCGGCGTCCGGCGAAGCTAGAGACGGATGCCACGGCGGCACGGTTCCATTGTTCGTGAATCTTGTCAAGAGTTTAAGTTTGCGTTTTAAGTTTGCGTTTGTGCGGATGCCAGAGGATGTCGTTACAATGGGCCGCCTGGGGGGCACAATGTCCAACCTTAATGGCAAGACGCTATTTATTTCCGGCGCTAGCCGCGGGATCGGCCTGGCGATCGCGCTGCGGGCTGCGAGGGATGGCGCCAATATTGTCGTCACCGGCAAAACGGCGGCGCCACATCCCAAGCTGCCCGGCACTGTGTATGAAGCGGCCGCCGCGATCGAGGCCGCCGGGGGCAAGGCGCTGCCGATTATTCTCGATATTCGTTTCGAGGATCAGGTTTACGCCGCGGTGGAGCAGGCGGTGCGGCATTTTGGCGGGATCGACGTCCTGGTGAACAACGCGAGCGCGATCAGCCTCACGGGAACGCTCGAAACGCGGATGAAGCTTTTCGACCTGATGATGGCGGTGAATCTTCGCGGGACGTTCGTGTGCTCGCAGGCATGCTTGCCGCACCTCGCCAAGGCGGCGAACCCGCACATTCTTACATTGTCGCCGCCGCTTGATATGCGCGCGAAGTGGTTTGCGCCGCACCCGGCTTATACGATCGCGAAGTATGGAATGAGCATGTGCGTGCTCGGCATGGCCGAAGAGTTCCGCGGCAAGGGGATCGCCATCAATGCGCTTTGGCCGCGGACGATCATCGCGACGGCGGCGCTGCAAGTCATTCCCGGCGCCGATCCGGGGCGAGGCCGCAAGCCGGAGATCGTCGCCGACGCCGCGTGGCACATTCTGACGCACGACAGCCGCGTCACGACGGGCAATTTCTTCATTGATGAGGACGTCCTCGCCGCGGAGGGGATAACCGATTTATCGGGTTATGCCGTGACGCCTGGGACGGATCTGAAGTCCGATGTCTTCCTCGATTGAGACTTGGCGATTCGAATCGCCAGGAATTGCGCGGTTATGGAGCGGGCGATGGGAATCGAAAAAAGAACAACGAACCAAGGAAAGGCGTTACCGCCCGCTTTTGGTTCAATCGGAGTCAAATGGAGTCAAACCAGGTGCGTCCGCGGACAGGAAATGTCCGGTAAGCCGACCACTTGGTGCTGTCACGGCGCGTCGGGCTTGCGACGCGACACCCAAAGTTTTGCCCTGCCAGTGAAGGCAAAGCGGAGCATCATGAAAGCAAGGAACCCTGAGACTCCGGCGATGCCAAAGATGAGGGCCGATACGCCAATAGCTGCCGGAATTGAGATTGGACCGTCGTATGAGCTGAGTTCATTTGTTTCGAACGCCACGAAGAATAGAGGCAGACCGACTGCAATAGTCGCGGCTCCCGCACCGAAAATCCCTCCTAGGAACCTGGGAACGAACTTTCCGGCTGACACCCGTCGCCTCCGCTAAGCGATTATCCTAGCCACTCAAGCAGAAAGAGGCTGATGAAACCGGAAAGGGTGTGATCGATGCGGTACCAATTGGACGTCCAACGGTCTCGCGGAACGAATGCTTTAGGCCAGGCAGTTGGAGTCAAACGCAGCGTAACTTTTGAATCGGAAGAAGTTATGGAGCGGGCGATGGGAATCGAACCCACGTCCGAAGCTTGGGAAGCTTCTATACTGCCATTGTACGACGCCCGCTCATCTTCGAAGTAAACCGATTCTACCACCCTACGCAACTGCCTCAAACTGCTTCTGGTCACAGTTGGTCACAATCCGGAGCTATTCGAGTGGAATCTTGCGGGTGATCAGGGATCTTCCGCTCGATCATCGAAGATGCAATCGCAACAGAGGAGTTCGCCGCCGCACACAGGGCACTCCTCGAAATCGCAACTCGGGACGTGAAATTCGCCCTTGAGAACTCGGCAATCAGGGCACGCGTTTTTATCCGCTCCCCAATCGTCGTCCTCGTCGCCGAAACGAATGCGAGGAATGGCCCGGCCCTCCTGAGTAAGCGACACAATTTGTTGAGCAGCCGTAATCTTCTCAGGCCAGCCCTCAATCATCGGAACGCCACGGTACAGGATGCTCTTCGGTTCGGTCATGAGTAGTTGATTCCTCTTTTCGGGGATTATACGACCAACTCCCGGCTAGTCTGCAAGAACGAGATTGGGTCTAACTTCTGATAAGTTCTGTAAAGGGAGCCGGCCTGCCGAACCTCGGTCAAGTGATGACCATCACATCCCTGCGGCCAGCGTTGAGTACAATGTCGGCTGACGGTTGCAGTCAGCGGCGGCCCAGAGTATCTTACTGGGCAGACGCGAACTCGATAATGGAATTGGACCGATCGCCACGCTGCTGAAATTCCGTTGAATTTGTTCGGTCACGGAATCTCTGTACAGAATCAAAAGGCAAGGGAATGAAACCGACCAAGGAAAAAAACAAGGGCAAGCCGGCGAAGGCGCAGATTGCCCTGCGGGTGAATGGCGAGCCGGTTGAGGTAGCGTTTGCCCCGCATAAGACGCTTCTGGAAGTCCTGCGCGAAGACTTGGCGCTTACCGGCACGAAGCACGGCTGCGAGTTGGGTGAGTGCGGATGCTGCGCCGTGCTGGTGGATGGTCAGCCGGTGCTTTCCTGCCTGGTTCTGGGTATCGCCGTGGAAGGGCATGAAGTCACCACGGTCGAAGGCATGGCGGAGGGAGCGAAGCTCCATCCATTGCAGGATGCGTTTGCTGAACTCGGGGCTGCCCAGTGCGGATATTGCACGCCGGGATTTCTCCTGACAGCGAAAGTGCTGCTGGAGGAAACCCCGGAGCCTTCCCGCGAACAGATCAAGGAGGCTCTCGCCGGAAACATTTGCCGCTGCACCGGCTACATCAAGATATTCGAAGCAGTGGAGCTGGCTGCCGCACGAATGGCCGGGAAGCCGGCTGAACCCAGCAAGGAGAGCATCTATGGGCGGCGCTAACGGAGCCGAACGAAAAGAGCTGCGCGTCATTGGAAAGCCCCATCGCAAGGTGGACTCTGCATCGAAGGTCACCGGCCAGACGAAGTATGCCGACGACCTCGTCTTCCCGCGCATGCTTCACACCAAGATTTTGCGCAGCAGGGTTCCGCACGGCCGCATCCTAAAGATCGACACGTCGAAGGCGGAAAGTTATCCAGGCGTGAAGCAGGTGCTCCTCGGGAAAGACCTGCCGATCTCATACGGAGCTCTGCCCATCAGCGAAGATGAACACGCGCTGGCGATGGGCAAGGTCCGCATGATGGGAGACCCGGTGGCCGCCGTGGCCGCGGTGGATGAAGATGTGGCGACCGAAGCCTTGGATTTGATTGACGTCGAGTATGAACTCCTACCGGCCATCTCCTCGATCCAGGCCGCACTCGACAACCCCGAGGCTCGTATTCATGAATACGGGGAATTCGGCAATATCCACCGGAGACAGGTCTACGAATTCGGCGACGTGGAAGTAGGCTTTGCCGAGGCCGACTTCGTCCGCGAAGACATCACTTTCTATGAGGGCAGCACCCATCTTGCGTTGGAGCAACACGCCAGCGTGGCCCAGTTTGGCCATGACGGCAAGCTCACGCTCTGGACTTGCACGCAGGACCCGCACTACCTGCACCGGTCGCTCGCCAAAGTGCTGGAGCTACCGCAGAATTACGTCCGCGTGATCGCCACCACGAACGGAGGCGGCTTCGGAGGAAAGTGCGATCCGTTTGCGCATGAAATTATCGTCTCGAAACTGGCGATGATGACGGGGCGCCCCGTCAAGATCTGCCTCACGCGCGAGGAGGTCTTCTATTGCCATCGCGGCCGGCATCCCGTTCTGATGTCCACGAAGACCGGGTTCAAGAAGGACGGGAGCATCACGGCCATGCACCATCGCACGTTCCTGGACGGCGGAGCCTACGGAGGCCACGGCGTGGCCAGCACGTTCTATACCGGGGTGCTGCAGCCGATGACCTATCAGATGAAACGCTACAAGTTTGAAGCCGTCCGCGTATTCACCAACAAAGCGCCTTGCGGCCCGAAACGGGGACACGGGACTCCTCAGCCACGCTTCGCCCAGGAAATTCAAATGGACAAGGCCGCGGAACAGTTGGGGCTCGACCCGGCCGAAATGCGCAAGAAGCACCTGGTCCCGTCCAATTCGCTGACGGTGAATTGGCTTCGCGTCGGCACCATGGGCTTGGGCAAGTGCATTGACAAGGTTGTGGAAGGCTCGAACTGGAAGGAACGCTTCCGCAAACTCCCTTACGGAAAAGGCATCGGGTTGGCGTGCAGCGGCTACATGACCGGGGCGGGCACCCCCATCTACTGGAACAACATGCCGCACTCGGGCGTGCAGTTGAAACTGGACCGCAGCGGGGGCGTGACCGTGTTCTGCGGCTCAACAGAGATCGGTCAGGGTTCCGATTCGATTTTGGCATATATCGTCGCCGAGGTGCTAGGGATCGATCCCTTTGATATTCGGGTCGTCACGGCCGACACCGATCTCACTCCCGTGGACCTGGGAAGTTACTCCAGCCGCGTCACCCTTATGACCGGCAACGCCGCGATCCAGGCTGCCGAGCGGGCCAAGGAGATGTTGGTCCAGGCGGTGTCCGCGAAATTGGAGGTTCCGGCCGACCGGCTGGTCTTCGCAGACCGCCGCGTTTTCGACATGCAGAATCCGGAGAAAGGCATGACGTTTATAGAGGCGGTGTGGCTTGCCGAAGCGAAATTCGGCACGCTCGGCTCGGTTGGTTCTTACAAGCCGGCGCCCGCGCCTGGTAAGTTCAAGGGATCTGGAGTTGGCCCTTCGCCAGCCTATAGCTATTCTGCGGCGGTGGCCGAAGTAGAGGTCAATCCGGAAACTGGCATTGTTGTGGTCCCCCGAATCTGGATCGCTCACGACATCGGCCAGTGCATTAATCCCGTAGTCGCGATCGGGCAGATCGAAGGGAGTATCTACATGGGCCTGGGCGAGGCCTTGATGGAGGAGATGACTTATCGCGGGAACCGCAACGTGATTCACAAGTTCCCCTCCTTCCTCGAATATAAGAGCCCCACCACAATGGAGATGTGCGACGTTATCACCTATGTGATCGAAGATCGGGATTCCAACGGCCCGTTCGGGGCCAAGGAAGCCGGACAGGGGCCGCAGTTGCCGGTTCCACCCGCGATCGCCAACGCGATTTATGACGCGGTAGGGGTTCGCATCGACGAGGTTCCGATCACACCCGATAAGGTGCTGAAAGCGATTCGCGCGAAAGCCAAGGGGCAGGAAGGCAGATACGGGCCAACTGCGTTCCCGCACTGCGACATGCCCGCCCCGATTTTCGTCCCGACGCCGGAAGAAGGCGGCGATGGCAAGGCGGTAGAGCGCCAGCCTGTTTTGGTATAGGCAGACTGCGAGACAGCAGGATTTAAAATGTTGAGACTTCCCAAATTTCGCTATCTGCAACCCAAGTCTTTGGCCGAGGCCGTCCGCATGATATCGGACGAAGGGCCTGACGCCGCGTTCGTAGCCGGCGGTACGGACCTGTATCCCAATATGAAGCGTCGCCAGCAGGTGCCGAAGGTGGTCATCGGGCTGGCGAACCTCAAGCAACTCCGCACGACCAAGGGCAAGCCGGCGGAGGGAATGGTGCTGGGGGCGGGCCTGACGCTGACTGAGGTTGCGGAGGACCGCCGCATTCAACGCGCCTATCCGGCCGTGTCGAAGGCCGCCGAGTTGATCTCCACGCCGCTGCTGCGCAACATGGGCAGCATCGGGGGAAACCTGCTGCTCGATACGCGCTGCAATTATTACGACCAGAATTACGAGTGGCGCAAGGGAATCAACTTTTGCATGAAGAAGGATGGCGAGATCTGCTGGGTGGCTCCCTCGAGCCCGCGCTGCTGGGCGGTGCAGTCGAGCGACTCCGCCCCGGTAATGGTGGCGATCGGAGCGAAGGTGAAGTTGATTTCGAGTTCGGGAGAAAGAGTGCTGCCGGCGGCGGATCTGTATAACGATGACGGAATCCGCTACCTCAACAAACGGCCCGACGAACTCCTGACAGAGATCCACCTGCCGCCGACCAATGGCTGGCGAGCGACGTATTGGAAGCTTCGGCGCCGCGGCTCGTTTGATTTCCCAGTCCTCGGCGTGGCTACTTGCCTAAGTCTGGCGGGCGATGGGACGGTGGAGAACGCCAAAATCGTTTTGGGAGGGGTTGGCTCCCATCCGATTGAGGTGACGCTCTCAGAGAAAGCGATTATCGGGAAAAAGTTGACGGAAGAAACGATCCATGACGCCGCAGAGGCGGCGTACTCTCCTGTAAAGCCTCTCGACAATACGGATTTTGCAATGTACTGGCGCAAACACATGGCGCGCTATTACGTCGCTTGCACGCTTCGAGAACTGGGCGGCCTCCCGCAGGGTTTACCGCATCCGGAAACCGAAAATAGCGTGCCGGCCCTGCGCGTATTTTCGAGCGGTCCCTTTTCCTGAGCCTTCCGACACAAGCTCCATCACCGCGCAAAAGATTTGGACGTTTTTTCACTGAGATGGCGACATGTATCGGCCATGCTTATTTGACGATCGGCTATTCTGCTTGGTAAGCTCTGCGCCGTCGCGACGACGCACCAACACAATTTCGGCTGCACCGATAGAGGGACTACCTCGAGCATGGTTGATAAAATCAAGTCAGTTTCCGAAGTCGTTAGCACGATTCCCTCAGGAAGCCACATTGCGTTGGGCGGCTTCGCGATTGCCCGCAACCCAGTCGCAGTTGTCCACGAGTTGATCCGGCAGCAGAAAAAGGACCTGACGCTCTCGCAGGGAGTTGTGGGGCTCGACACCGATTTACTGGTGGGGGCCGGTCTCGTTAGCCACCTGATCATGGGTGGAGGGTCGCTGGACCGATTTGGCCCCGCCCACTCTGTGAACCGCGCGCGCGAAACGAAGTCGCTGCGCTGCGAAGATTACACCAGCCTTTCAGTTTGTTTTCGCTATTTGGCAGGAGCGCTGGGTCTCTCTTATATTCCCATCAAGTCGTTGTTTGCCTCCGAGATATTGGAGCGATTGGAGGCGGGGCCGGGCGCCTCAGACGTGAAGCGATCGAAGTGTCCCTTCACAGGGGAGGAGTACGTCTTGTTGAGGGCGCTCGAGCCGGACGTGTCCATCGTTCATGTGCAGATTGCGGATCGCGATGGAAATTGCCAGATCAACGGAGCTCGCTGGGGGAACGAAGAGCAAGCCAAGGCGGGGCGCCGCTTGATTATCGTGGCGGAACAGATTGTTCCCACCGAGTTTATACAGCGGTCGCCTGAGCGGACAATCATACCGGGACACCGGGTAGAGGCGATCATTCATCAGCCGTTCGGCGCGTTGCCAACCTGTGTTTATGGTTGCTACGACTATGACGCCGATCATCTGCGCCTGTACGTAAAGCACGCGGCGGACCCGGGGCGCTTCCAGGAGTATTTGAAGACCTTCGTTTTCGGTTGCCGCGACCATTGGGAATTTCTGGGAAAACTCGGCGGGCTACCGCGAATGGAAGAATTGAGAGCTGATCCCATCTCAGGCTACTGATCGGGAAGGTAGAGCGCGGCATAGTGTAGAAAGGACGGATTCGTTCGATGCAGGTGACCGAAGGAACGAGAGACAGAAATGCACGGTCCGATATCCGCGCCAGCGAAATCATGGCGGCCGCCGGAGCCAGAGAACTTCATGACGGCGAAGTGGTCGTTGTTGGCCTTGGATTGCCCGAAGTCGCCAGTGTGCTTGCCAAACGCACGCACGCGCCAACTCTCGCAACTCTTCTTGAGACTGGAGTGATGAACCCGCGCCCGAAAGACACACCGGTGGGATTGCCCGACTCCCGAGCGTTTTGGGGAGCGACGTGCTTGAGCGGCTTCCTCGATGTGATGGGTATGAACTTACATCGAGGCGTGGTCGACGTAGGGTTTTTGGGAGCTTTGGAGCTGGACCGGTACGGCGACATCAACACGACGCTTGTGAAGGATGAGTCCGGGAAGGTCAAGTACGTGAATGGCAGCGCTGGAGGAAATGACGTCGCCTCGCTGGCCAAGCGCGTGATTGTGATCATGCGCCATGAGAAAAGAAAACTTCCTCTCGCCGTGGCTCACCTCACAAGCCCCGGCTTTGCAGGTGGGCGCAGCCGCCAAGAATTGCATTTGCGCGGGGGCGGGCCCAGCCGTGTGATTACGGACATGGCTGTTCTCGGATTTGACGCGAAGACGCATTCCATGTCGCTGCTCTCGTTGCATCCGGGGATTCGAGTGGAAGAGCTGGTAGAAAATACGGGGTTCCCATTGCACATCCCGAACGAAATTCCCACGACACCGCTTCCCAGTGCCGAGGACTTGCGATTGCTACGCGAGGAAATCGACCCGACCGGCGTGCATTTGAAGTAAGGGCTGGCAGACCTTATGGGCCTGCCGTTGCACCGAAAGCGACGATTCCCACTAACACGCAGCCCTTTTGATCCTCGGCGACTCGCTTCGCCCAGGCGCGACCGACCCGCGCTCTAATGCAATTCCCCTACAGCGAATCCCACGAGAACTTTAACACGTTGTCTGTATTGGTTTAAGTCCCGCTCGCATATCACCATTGTGTGGGCCCGCAGCAAAAACTGGGAATTCTTCGGGGAGGAGGGCACATGCACAGGCTCGTGATTCGCACCTTATTGTTATTGGCATTTTCTGCGCTGATCGCTTCAGTTCCCACTCACGCGCAGGTTGCCGTGGGCATTTCCGTTGGGTTTGCGCCCCCGGCAATTCCGGTCTACACCCAACCTGTTTGTCCCGGAGAGGGTTACATCTGGACGCCGGGCTACTGGGCGTGGGACGCGGACTTCGATGACTACTATTGGGTGCCGGGAACGTGGGTAGAACCGCCCGAGGTGGGTTTACTGTGGACGCCGGGATACTGGGGATGGGACGGCAGTGCGTTTGTCTTTTATGACGGATACTGGGGACCGCAAGTCGGCTTCTACGGCGGCATCGATTACGGATTCGGCTATTTCGGCGACGGGTACGCGGGAGGACGATGGGATCACGACCACTTTTACTACAATCGCGCGGTCAGCAACGTAAATGTAACCGTAGTTCACAACGTCTACAACGAGAGAATCCGCAACGTCAGGATCGATCGCGTCAGTTATAACGGCGGGAGGGGCGGCATCACCGCGCGTCCAACTTCGCAACAGCAGGACTTTGCCCGCCAACGCCACATCGCGCCGGTGGCCGCGCAGTCTCGGCAGATGCAGGCGGCTCGCGCGAATCGAGACTTGCGGGCCTCAGTGAACCACGGCAAGCCTTCGATCGCCGCGACCGACCGGCCCGGAGAGTTCAGCGGTCAGGTTGTCAAAGCCAAGGCTGCGGGTGCGCCCTACAGCCGGCCGGCAACTCGCAGTGCCGCGAACACTCGTGGGAAGGCCAACACGCCAGCCGAGAATAATAGGTCTGTCAACGCTCGCGAAGCTTCGCGAGGGCAAAATCGCCCTAACAACGTGAATCGTGCCGGGGGCAATGCCCAGGCGAACAGGGAACGGGCGCCGGCGGCGAACACCCGCAACTCAAAGCTGAATCAAAATTACCAGCAGCAGCAACAGAAGCCGGTCGAACGGCAGCAAGAACAGCGGCAGAAGGTCCAGCAACAGCAGACCGCGGAGCGGCAGCAGCATCAACAGCAACAGCAGCGCGCCCAAGAACAGAGGACGCGGGCGGTACAGCAGGAGCACGCACAGCAGACGCGGCAGCAGCCGCAACAGAGGCAGGTACGACAGCCACAGCAGAGGCAGGAGCGACAGCCGCAGCAGAGACAGATACGGCAGGCGCCCGCTCATCCGCAACGCGCAGAGCATTCTGCCCCTGCGGAGCGGAAAGGAGGAGGGAAATAGCCGCAAAGGTTCTTGATGCAGGGATGGAATCGACTTCCATCCTTGCATCACACGGTGGCCCGCTCCTCCGTTGAAAAACGGTGCCTACTTAATTTCGGCGTAATCCAGGTAGTAGCGATGCAAGTCGGCAAGGGTCATCTGTCCCTTGCGGATTCGGATGGCTGTTGGCTGCGCCCCGCCGGTCGAGGTGACCCACACGGTATCTCCTGCGCGAAGGTCGGAAAGCTTCAGAGGCTTGCCGTTTTCATCGAAGTACTGCGTCTTGGGAGTCGCGTTCAGCAGCAGAGTCACTTCGTCGGGTCGCTTCACGAGAATCTCGGACTTTGACTGATCGAGCGAAGCAATAATGAAAAACTGTTCGCCCTTGGCGTTCGTCTTCGCCGTCTCCACTTTTGTGCTCGCCGGCACGGGCACGGTTGCGGCCGTCGGCGGGTGCATGCCTGCTTGTCCGTGAGGCCTCATCGTTTGTCCGGGAGCGGGCGCCTGCGCCTGCGCGCTTCCCGCGCACGACATTCCCAGCAGCGCCGCGAGAACCAGCGCCGCGAGGCAAGCGCCCACATATCGCAGCGTGCTTGCGGTGTTCCTGTGAACTTTATTCATATCGAAGAGCCTCAATAGGATCGAGCCGGGCGGCCCGGCGCGCCGGATAGTAACCGAATACAATGCCAACGCCGGCGGAGAAAACCACGGCGACGACGACGGAAAGCAGTGAAACGACTGTGGACCAGTGCAGGACGTTGGAGATGATGGCCGACGCCACCATGCCGAGCGCGATTCCTGCCAGTCCACCGAGCGAACTCAGCACCAGCGCCTCGCTGAGGAATTGCGCCTGCACATCCTCCTCGGTTGCTCCGACGGCCATGCGCACGCCGATCTCGCGGGTTCGTTCCGTGACGGAAACGAGCATGATATTCATGATGCCGATGCCGCCAACAAGCAGGGAAATCGATGCGATTCCGGCCAGCAGAAGCGTCATCACCATCGACGTAGCCTCGGCAGCTTGCGCCATTTCGTTCGGGCTGCGGATGATGAAGTCATCGTCTTCGGTCGCGCGCAAATGGTGGCGCTGCCGCAGAAGTGCGGAAATCCCGGACTGAACTTGCGCCATCGCCTGTTGGGAAGTCGTGGACACCATGATGAGCTGCACCCAGCTGATGCCGGAAATCTTCTTCTGGACCGTCGTGTACGGCACGATCATCATGTCGTCCTGATCCTGCCCGTTGCTCGACTGTCCCTTTGTCTGCAACACGCCCAAGACGCGGAAGGGAAGGTTCTGGACGCGGATCATTTGTCCCACGGGATCCGAATCGCCAAACAACTGCTGCGCCACGGTATTGCCGAGCACGCAGACGTTCCCAGCCATGTTCACGTCGCGTTCGGAGAACATGCTTCCTTGTACCACCGGCCAGTGGCGAATTTCCGTGATGTCCGCGGACGCGCCGTTCGCCCGGGTGAACCAGTTCTGGTTGCCGTTGACGACTTGCACCGACGATCCCACGATCGGCGAGACCGCCACGACACCCTGAACGTGCGCCAGGATCGCGTCGGCGTCATCGGCGGTGAGCGTTTTCGTTGCACCGCTGCCCATGCGCACGCCGCCCGTGTTTACGCTGCCTGAAAAGACCATCATCATGTTGTTGCCGAGCGACTGAATCTGCTGCTGCACTTGGGCGCTGGCTCCTTGCCCGATCGCAACCGTGCAGATCACAGCGCCGACGCCGATGATGATGCCCAGCATCGTCAGGATGGTCCGCATTTTGTTGCGCGCCAGCGCCCGCAGCGCCACACGAATGACTTCTCTCGGATTCATGGTCGTACCTCGTAATGCACTTATCCACCCCGACTAAACCTGCTCAAAACGATCAACGCCCCCGCGGTCCGCCAGGCGGCCCACCGAAGCCCGGGGGACGCGCGTTTCCGCCCGCGGCTCCGTTCGTTTGCTCGGCAATCACCAGGGCGTCTCCTTCACGCAGACTTCCCTGAATGAGTTGCGTGTTGTTGTAGTCGGTGATCCCGGCCTGGACTGCGACAGGAATCAACTGCTTCTTGTCCGGCCCCAGTTTCCACACTACTTGCCATCCGCCGAGGTGAGTCGCCGAAGCCTCGCGCGAGATGTTGTATTGCTTGTAGAGCGCTTGTTGGTCCTTGGGCGTCATGGACGGCTTGAAGGTGAGCGCCGGATTCGGGATCAAAACGGCATTCTGCGCGTGGCCCGTCGGGATCGTGACGTAGGCAGTTTCTCCCGGGAGCAGTTTTTCGTCAGGATTGCTGAAATCGATTACTGTGTTGTAAGTCACGACGTTTTGCACGGTCGTTGGATTCAGGCGAACGGTGCTTACCCGACCGTGAAACTGCTGGTTCGGAAACGCATCGACTTGAAATGTGACTGGCGCGCCGACCTTGATATTGCCGGTGTCCGACTCGTCGATCGCCGCGTAGACCTGCATACGGGTCAAGTCCTGCGCGACGGTGAAAACCTGCGGCGCCTGGAGGGTCGCGGCGACGGACTGGCCAACGTCGACGTTGCGCGCGACGACGGTGCCATCGATGGGCGAAATGATGGTGGTGTATTTCAGGCTGGTCTCCGAGGCCTTGAGAGCACCCTGCATCGAGGTGACTTGCGATCTTGCCTGGTTGAGCTGAGCCTTGGCTTGATCAACCTGGGCCTGCGCCGCCTGGACATCCGCGTTGGCCTGCCCTAGGCTCGATTGCGTCAAATCGTTGGAATCCGCGGACACAATTCCGGATTGGTAGAGGTCCAGCGAGCGCTTCGCCGTCGCCTGTTCATACTTGACGTTTGCCTCAACCTTGGCGAGATTCGCTTCGTCGACCTGGACGCTTGCCGCCAGGGTGACGAGATTGGCCTCGGCGTTTTGGAGGTTGCCGCGCGCCTGAGTCACCTGCGCCTCATAGATCGCCGGATCGAGTTGAGCGAGCACCTGCCCGCTGTGTACGCGCGTGTTGTAGTCCGCGAAGATGTACTCGACGGTGCCGGACACGTACGAGCCTACGGGTACCGTAGTCAGCGCGTTGATTGTCCCGGTGGCCTGGACGCTGGCCGTGATATTACCTGTGCGAACTTCGGCCGTCGTAAACTTCGGGTCGTTGGCCCGACTCCTGGCATATGACCAGCCGGCTATCACCACGATCAGAACGGCCGCACCGATCAGATACAGCTTCTTATGCTGTTGATACGATTCTCTTAGCGACATTAATCTCTACCTTCGGGAGTTGACGGTCACGATCTAGCGGTCGTCTGTCTAGCTTCTGACTCTTTACACCCGCGCTGTGGCCTCTCAACAGTAAAGACGCATGGCCCACCCAACTGGTTTCTCGACTTCGCCCCTCGAACGTAGTCTGTAGTCGTCTCCCAAGGCCGCTGAAGGCAAGCCGTGTTAGAGTGGGCGACTCGTATCTCAAGGGAGGGGAAGTGGCGTATCGCGATCTGCGAGATTTTCTGCGCAAACTGGAAAAAGAGGGCGAACTCAAGCGCGTGTCGGCCGAGGTCGATCCGGTGCTGGAAATCACCGAGATTTCGGACCGTGCGGTCAAGCGGGGCGGCCCGGCCCTGCTGTTCGAGCGCACAAAAGGCTCGCGGTTTGCCGCGGTGACGAACCTGGTTGGTACCGAGCGGCGCATGAATCTGGCGCTCGAGGTGGATTCTCTGGACGAGATCGCGGGTCGCATTTCGTCGATTCTGGACATGCAGTCGCCGCAGGGCATTCTGGACAAGGTGAAGATGCTTCCCAAACTCGCCGAGCTTGGCTCGGTTTTTCCCAAGACGGTGCGCAACGGGGAGTGCCAGGATGTGGTCCGCACGGATGGCTTTTCGCTGCTCGATTTTCCGATCCTGCAATGTTGGCCCCAGGACGGCGGCCGCTATATCACGTGGCCAATGGTCATTACAAAGAATCCGGAAACAGGAAAGCGCAACGTGGGCTGCTATCGCATGCAAGTCTTCGATTCGCGAACCACTGGGATGCATTGGCAGACACAGAAGCATGGGGCCGAGCACTACCGCAGCGCGCTCTCGAAGAACAGGGGAGGGAAGCTCGAAGTGGCCGTCGCGATCGGCGCCGATCCGGCGACTTGCTTCTCCGGGATTTTGCCTGTGCCGCCCGATATGGACGAATTCATGTTTTCAGGTTTTTTGCGGCGCGAGCCGGTAGAGCTGGTGGCGTGCAAGACGGTCGATCTCGAAGTCCCGGCGAACGCGGAAATCGTGCTGGAAGGGTATGTCGAATTGGGAGAAACGCGTACGGAGGGCCCTTTCGGCGACCACACGGGCTTCTATTCGCTCGAAGGTGAGTATCCCGTTTTCCACGTGCAGTGCGTCACGCACCGCAAGGATCCCCTCTACCTCACGACGATTGTCGGGCCGCCTCCGCAGGAAGATTATTTCATCGGCCACGCGATCGAGCGGGTGTTCCTGCCCGTAATGAAGATGCAGCACCCTGAGATTGTGGACGTGGCGATGCCCGCCGAGGGGATCTTTCAGAACTTGATGATTGTTTCCATCCGCAAGAGCTATCCGGGGCACGCGCGGAAGACGATGAACGCGATCTGGTCGCTCGGGCAGGCAATGTTCACGAAGGTTGTGGTGATCGTCGATCACGATGTCAACGTGCAAGACTCGCGCGAGGTGGTGTGGAAGGCTCTGTGCGCGATCGATCCGGAGCGCGACATCCAGTTCGTGATGGGCCCGGTCGATACCCTCGATCATGCGGCTCGCCGGCAGGATTTCGGCTCGAAAATGGGAATCGACGCAACGCGCAAGTGGCCGGAAGAGGGCTACACGGGCCGCTGGCCGGACGAAATTAAGATGGATAGTGCAACAAAAAAGCGCATCGACGAACTCTGGGCAAAATTGAAGCTGGATCGATAGGCTTTCGAACTGCTCCTTCGGGCAGTCCTCTTTAACCAGGAACAAAAGGCAAAAGCGAAATTCCCGCGCAAAAAGCGCTTTCCGGGGCGGAAAGCGAGCCCGCGCGTCCCTCCCAGGGCATGTCCAAATGTGCACCCTGTCCTCTGGGCGGGGTTTTACCAGAAGCACAAACTTGAAACATGTTGATTGACAGTCTGCGGCGCGGGATGTGATAAACGGTCCACGGGGAGCGTACCAGTTCTATTAGTACCGTAGCTCATTCCGGGGTGTGGCAAAGGGGCCTGAAGGGTTGGGGCGAAATAGAAACAAAAGGCGCGGACGCCAGCTTGGCGAAAGCGCAGCAAAAGGGTGATGCGGATTCGTCCTGCGAAATGGGACGAACTGAGGAGTGAGGGGCCGCACGATGTTCAATCTCGGGAAAACCAAGTCACTAATCGGTCTGGATATCGGATCGAGTTCGGTGAAGGCCGTCGAGTTGAAGAAGGCCAAAGACGGCTACGAGCTGGTGAGCTTCGGGCTGGAGCCCTTGGCTCAGGATACTGTCGTGGACGGCGCCATCATGGACGCCCCTTCGGTCGCCGAGAAGATCATTTCCATCTTCGACGCACAGAAGATCAAGACCAAGGACGTCGCCACTTCCGTTTCGGGACATTCGGTGATCGTCAAGCGCGTCAGCATGCCGCTGATGACCGAGGAAGAGCTCTTCGACCGGATCCAAGCCGAAGCGAGCCAGCACATTCCTTTCGACATCGCCGACGTCAACCTCAGCTACCAACTGCTGGAAGCCACTGAGAACCAGATGGACGTGCTGCTGGTGGCCGTCAAGAAGGACAAGATTCTGAACCACACGAACGTGCTGGCCCAGGCGGGGAAGACGCCGATGGTGGTCGACATCGACGCTTTCGCCCTGCAGAACGCCTTCGAGGTGAACTACGAGCCGGATCCTTCGCAGGTGGTTGCACTGTTGAACGTGGGCGCGAGCGTAATGAACATCAACATCATTCGCGGCTGGACGCCCCTCTTCACGCGCGACGTTTCGGTCGGCGGCAATCAATATACCGACGCCCTGCAGAAGGAACTCGACCTCAGCTTCGAGGACGCCGAGAAGCTCAAGATGGGCGGAACGCACGCGGGCGTGAGCGAGGAGCAGCGAACTTCGATCCTGCGCTCCGTTTCCGACATTTTGATTCTCGAGATTCAGAAGACTTTCGACTTCTTCCGCGCGACGGCGAGCGGCGAGAACATTCGCCGGATCGTTGTGGCCGGAGGGACGGCGCGGGTGCCTGGTTTGCTCGATCTGCTCAAGGAAGAATTCGCGATGCCGGTCGAGGAGCTCTATCCATTTCGAAAAGTCGCCATCAACCCCGCGCGTCACGATGAAAGTCAGCTTCGCGAGTTGGCGCCGCGCCTGGCAATCGCCATGGGTCTGGCGCTGAGGAGTTTTGACACGCCATGATCCGGATCAACTTACTAGGCCAGGCTCGTCCGAAAGCCGCGAAGCAGACCGTGCCTCTCGAGGCGACCGTACAGATATTGCTGTTTGGCGCGGCGGTTGTCGTTGCGGCTGTCGTTCTTTTCGTCGTCTACATGTCGCAAAGCAGACAACTCGATCAGACAGAAGCGCGCATTCGCGATCTGCAGACAGAGAAAGCCAGCCTGCAGCAGATCAAGTCCCAGGTGGACACGTTTGAAAGCCAGAAAGCCGTGCTCCAGCAGCGGATCGACGTGATCGAGACGCTCCAGAAGAATCGCAGCGGGGCGCAGGACCTGCTCCAGATGGTGGCCAATACGGTCGTTCGAGTGGACGCGCTCTGGTTGACGTCGATGACAAGAACTGGCGATTCGCTCGATATCGAGGGCGAAGCGGGGTCGATCAATTCCGTCGCGAATTTCATTACGGAATTGAAGCGCAGCGGCTACTTCACAAACGTCGAGATCAAGGACGCCAAGGAAAACGACCTCGTCCGGCGGTTCAGACATACGGTTTCTCGATGTCTGTGACGATCGCCCCGCAGCAGAACGGTGCACCCACAACCCAAGCGACGGGAGCGGCTCAGCCGCCTCCGCCCGCGCGGAAGGGAAGGAGCTAGCCGATGGCAACAAGTTTCCGGGACTGGCCCTGGCCGTTACAGGCCCTTTCGTCGGTGGGCCTGGCGGTTGTGTTGATTCTGGCCGGACTCTACATTCCCGGCCTGCCCCTTGCGAGCGTGCGCGCGCAGCTGGAGAGCAAGCAGGCGGAACTGAAGCCGCTCGAAGCCGAAGTCGAGAGTTTGCGCGTTTACAAACAGCGCCGGGCGGAGTTGCAGACCGAGATGGACGCCCTGCAGAAGCAGCTGGCAACGCTGCAAACGATCGTGCCGGAAGAAAAACAGACCGATGAGTTCATCTTGATGGTGCAACGCGCCGCGCTGAGCTCGGGCGTCTCGATCCGAATCCTGACGGCGAAGCCGGTCGCGCAGAAGCCGTACTACTTCGAGATGCCGTTTGCGGTACAGGCCGACGGCCCGTACTACTCGGTGCTCGACTTCTTTTCCAAGCTGGGCGCCTCTCGCGAATCATCAACGTGGGCGACCTGAAGCTTTCAGCGATCGGAACGAATAAGAGCTCCAAGTTCCGGGTCGTGCCTGGAACGTCGGTTACGGGAACATTCACGGTCACGACGTTCTTCACAAACCCGGCTGAACAGGCAAGCGCAACAACGACAAAGGGTGCGAAGGGCGCGAAGAGCGCGCCGGCAAGGCGATAGGGCGAGAACGATGAGACTTGCAAAGGCAACCGCGAACCTGATGGCAGCGCTGGCTATCTCACTGTGCTTGATTCCCGGCGCGTGGGCGCAGATGACGGCGGTCAAAAGAGCGAAGGCGGCACGGAAGGCCGTCGCGTCAGCCCAGAAACAGACTGTCCCGAAGCCCGCCGCTGCGCCGACTGAGCACCGGCTGCCGCCCCGACTGTGGCGATTCCAGCCACGCCGTCTGAGGAATCAGTGGATGCCGGCACAATCAACATGGAGGGCAAGCGCGATCCGTTTGTGCCGTCTGGTTTCGGACAAAAAAGACACGGGTGCGGCGCACTTGCCGCCGGGTAAGGCCGGCATTGTGATCGCATCGGTGCGCGTGGACGGGACGGTGAAGTCCGGCAATGGAATGATTGCCGTGGTTTCGAATCCCGATCAGCGCGTCTATTTCATCCGCGAAGGGGATCAACTGTACGACGGTGACGTGGAGAAGATCAGTTTGGATGGCGTCACTTTCAAAGAGAATTCGAAAGACGCATTTGGCCATCCGGTCGAACGAATCGTGACGAAACGAATCTACGCGAGTGCAGGAGAGCAGCAATGAGGATCATGTGGCGGGGGTGGGGGCTCGGTGCGCTGATAGCGGCCGGTCTAGTGCTGTCGAATGGAATGCCGGCCGTGGCGGGCGACGCGCCGGTGGTCCATGTGAAAGCGGAGGTGAAGGACGGTGCCGTGAGCTTGCACGCCGAAGCCAACGCGCCGTTCGAGTACACCACCTACCGTCCGAGCGCGAGCCTTTACGTGCTCGACCTGAGTGGCGTCTCCGCCGGAGATGCGGCTGGCGCGCGCGTCGTGCCTTCCGACCTGGTGAAGAGCTATCGCATCACGAGTTATTCTTCGGGTGCCAAGCCGGTCGTACGCGTGGAAATTCTGATGGCCCAGGGCGTCGACCCGCGCCTCGAACGCAAGGACCCCGAAGATCTCACTCTGTTGGTGTCGCGTGCTTCTGCGGGGACAGCGTCCGTGACTGCGCCTGCGAAGTCGCCGGCAATGGCTCCCATTGTGGCCAAGGCTGCCGAGATAACTCAGGAGAACGGGGTTTCTCCCTCGATCCGCCAGATTCACCTCACTCAGGATGACGGCCGG